>CAWFER010000001.1:0-245464 GCA_963814805.1 uncultured Alphaproteobacteria bacterium
CACGGTCAGTGTCGACACCCGCGACAAGGGCGAGGCTGCTGCGGCTGGCGGCATCGTCGGCGCGGCCGAGGCCAGACCTATCGCCCCGAGCACCGAGCCACTAGCCCGGCCCCGGCAAACCCGGCCCCGGCAAACCAGGTCGGCGCGCGATGAGCTGGGCGCCGGCATTGCGTCGGGCGGGCGGCGCCGCCCGCGGCCGGCGGCGCGCCTCCCGAGACGACGGCCAAGCCGCAGAACGCTGCACCCGCCACGGCGCCGGCGCCGGTTCCGAGCGCCATGCGAGCCTGCGTGACTGGGCCGGCGTGCTCGCCATGGTCTTCGGCATGTTCCTGGCGATCATGGACATCCAGATCGTGACCAGTTCGTTGGCCCAGATCCAGGGCGGGCTGTCGGCCACATCGGACGAGATCGGCTGGGTGCAGACCTCCTACCTGATCGCCGAGGTGGTGATGATCCCGCTGTCGGGGACATTGTCGCGGCTGCTGTCGACGCGGGTGCTGTTCGTGATCTCGGCGGTCGGCTTCACCGTCATGAGCGCGATGTGCGCGACCGCCACCAGCCTCGGCCAGATGATCGTCTACCGGGCGGCGCAAGGCTTTATCGGCGGGGCCATGGTGCCGACCGTGTTTCCGGTGGTCTACACCTTGTTTCCGCCGCGCCAGCTGGCGCCGCTGATGGTTATCATCTCGCTTATCTTGAACCTGTCTTCGACCCTGGGGCCGACCATCGGCGGCTATCTGACCGACACCTATTCGTGGCACTGGCTGTTCCTGGTAAACATCGTGCCCGGCAGCGCCGTCGCCGTCGCTGTGTGGCTGCTGATCGACATCGACAAGCCCGACCGCTCCCTGCTGCGCTATTTCGACGTTGTTGGCTTGGCGCTGATGGCGATCTTTCTCGGCTGCTTCGAATACGCGCTCGAAGAGGGGCCGCGCTGGGACTGGTTTGCCGACAACACGATCCTTGCCGCCTCGGTGGCCTCGGCGACCGCGGCCGTGCTGTTCTTCTGGCGGGTGTTCCGCTATCGCCAGCCGATCGTCGATCTGCGCGCCTTCGCCAATCGCAATTTCGCGTTGGGCTCACTCTATACGTTTGTGATCGGCACCGGGCTTTATGGCGCGACCTACGTCATCCCGCTATTTCTGGCCGAGGTGCGCGGCTACAGCAGCCTCCAGATCGGCGAGACCGTGGTCGTCGCCGGCGCCGTCCAACTGCTGGTGTCGCCGCTCACCAACATCCTGGCGCGCAAGCTCGATCTGCGCATCATGCTGGCGATCGGCATGGCGCTGTTCGTGGTGGCCGTCTATCTGAACGCGTTCATGACCGACCAGGAGGGTTTTGCCGAGCTGTTCGTGCCGCAGGCGGTGCGCGGTATCGCCCTGATGTTCTGCTTTCTGCCGGCCAATCTGATTGCACTCGGGACCCTGCCGCCGGACAAGCTGAAGAACGCGGCCGGGCTCTACAATCTGATGCGCAATCTCGGCGGCGCCATCGCCATCGCCGCGATCGGCACGATCCTCAACAACCGGCTGTGGTTCCACTGGAACCGGCTGATCGAGGACGTCAACCCGGCCCGCCCGGCGGTGCAGCACTTCCTCGATGCGCAGTCGAGCCGGCTGGGCGCGATGGTCCCCGGCGATCCCAACCGGGCCGCACTCGAATTGCTGGCCCAGATGGTCGAGCGCCAGGCCCTGGTGATGAGCTTCAACGACGTTTTGATGGTGATGGGCGGGGCGTTTCTGGTCGGCCTGCCGCTGACCCTGCTGCTGCGCCGGCCGCGCAGCGCGGTGAGCGGCGGTCACTGAGGCCCGCAAACCGGCGGGTCAGCGCCGGTAGAGCCAGTCCTCGATCAGCCGGCGGGCGATCAAATCGCGGCGCGGCAGGCGGAAATCGTCGCCGTCGACATGGGTAATGAGCCAGCCGCGCTCGACCCAGCGCGCGTCTTCCAATTCGCCCAAATCGACGGTGATCTCGGTGGTCAGCGCCTCGGCGTGAAAGCCCAGCATGATGTTGGCCGGGAACGGCCAGGGCTGCGAGGAGTGGTAATCAACCGCGCCGACCTCGATGCCGCTCTCCTCGCGCACCTCGCGCGCCACCGCCTCTTCGAGGCTCTCGCCCGGCTCGACAAACCCCGCGAGGGTCGAATACATGCCCGGCGGGAAGTGCCGCGAGCGGCCCATCAGCGCCTGCTCGCCCCGGGTCACCAGCATGATCACCGCCGGGTCGGTGCGCGGGAAATGCATCGTGTTGCAGGCGGGGTCGGCGCAGCGCCGCACATGCCCCGCCTCCTCGCTCCGGGTCGGGCTGCCGCACAGCCCGCAAAAGCGGTGCCGCGCATGCCAGAACAGGATCGCCCGGGCCAAGGCCAGCAGCGCCGCCTCGCGCGGGTCGAGCCGGCCGCCCAACTGGCGCAAATCGGCAAAGCGCAGGTCCGCACCCCCGCTCCGGCCCGCCGCAACGCCGCTCGCCGCCAGGGCCGGCGAACGCAGCATGTCGAGCGGCGCCTCGGCCGCCGACAGATCGAGCGCGAAATGCGCGCGCTCCTCGACCACGCCGATAAACACCACTTCGCCGCGCACAAGACGCGCCTCGGCGGCGCCGGCCTCGCCGATCAGCGGGCCGAGCGCGCCGCCGCTCAGCACCACCGCGCGCGGCTCGCCGCCATCGCTCTCGGCGACCAGATTCTGGTTGCGCCAGACCGGGACAAACAGGCTCGTCGGGTCGCCGAGGCGCTCGCCGATCCAGCCGCCGTCGCGGCGGCGCTGCCCGGCCCGCTCGAAACCCGGCGCCGCATAATAATTGTGCGCTCTCATGCCGCCGAGACTGGCACATCGCGGCGCGCTCCGGCAAGCCGAGCCGGCCACCTGGCCGCATCTCAGTCAAAATCTACCCTCCCGACCCCGAAGCCGTCGCTCATCCCGCCCGACAACTCGGGCGCTGATGCCCCAAGGCTGCCATTTGCCGCCGGGACCGAGCAACGGCAAGCTCGGGGTGGAGAAGGGGCTTTCCCGATCTATATAACCGCCAAAGCATGTCCGGCATTTGCGTCACATCCTCAGCGTGTCCGAGGGATCGTATGGACAATGAAGAGGCAGCCTCAGAAACCCCAGCCCGTTCGGGGTATCTGCCATCAGGCGATCCGTCCATTCGCGAAGCAGAAAACGCCATTCTCGATGAGATCGCCGATCTTCTGGCCAAGCACAAACTGGTGCCATTTTTCGGCGCGGGCATATCGCGGCAACATTTGGGGTTCGCTGCTGCCGAGCTGGCGCGGGAAATAGCGCCCCTGGTCCGCAAGCCGCCCGAAACCCTCCTGTCGGAATTGGCGGACGACTTCGCTGATCAATTCGGCGACGCCGTATTGATAGAGTTTCTAAAATCTAAGCTGGTGGCTCTCAAGCTGGACGACACAAAGGTTTCGACACACCGGCTTTTGCTCAGTTTTTCGCCCAACCTTCTCTATACAACCAATCAGGACAAAGGCTTATGCCGTTATTTCCGGGAGACCAACATTTGGTAGGTGAAGGGGGTGTGGCCGGCGGCGATGGCGAGTAGCGAACGGAAGGCGGCGTGCCGGGTTTGGCGGCGGTTGAATCGGAAGACGAATTCGTCGAGGTAGGATTGGAGATGGCGGCGACGCAGGCCGTGATAGACGCCCAAAGCCCAGACCTTGAGGTTGGAGAAGATGCGGTGCACCCAAGGCAGGACGACATGGGCGGCCATCTTGCCGATGACGTGAGGATCGTGGCCGACGCCGGGCGCGCCGGGATAGGCGGACCATCCGTCGGTCCTGGCGGTGGTTCCCGGGGCGAGGTTGTCGGCGATAAAGGGATGCAGGCTGGCGGCCGAGTAGTCGGGCACCTCGGCGAGCCGGACGCGGCCCGGACCGGCGCCGCCATCCTCGACCTCGACGGCGCCGACGACCAGCATCTTGCCCTGGTGGCTGCGTCCGCCGCCGCCGGTCACAGGATCGTTCTTGCTGCGGCAGGCGATCTCGGTCTCATCGACCTCGACCAGACCGGCGAGCGGGCTGCGGTCAGGCGCCACCATGCTGCGGCGCAGCTTGGCGCAGATCAGCCAGGCCGTCTTGTAGGAGCCGAGGGCGAGCTGACGTTGCAGTTGCCAGGCCGAGATGCCGTTGGAGTGGGTGGCCATCAGATAGGCCGCCCAGAACCAGATGGTCAGCGACAGTTTGGAGTGGTGCATGATGGTGCCGGCGGTCACCGAGGTCTGCTTGCCGCAGGCGGCGCATTCCCAGGTCCACGGCTTGGTCTGCAGTTCCCAGGCCTTGGCCTTGCCGCAGGCGCGACAGACGAAGCCCTCGGGCCAGCGTGCCGCGAACAGGTATCTGACGCAGGCGGCCTGATCCGGGAAGCGCTGCTGGAACTCCATCAGGGAGCGGGGAAAATCGGTCATGCCGGCCTCGCGAGAGCAGATGTTCGATGTTTGTTCCTAACACCGATCCGCCCGCTCCACCACAACTAATTGATCCACCGGACGCAGAGGGATAAGCCTTTCAGGACAATCTCTTTGAGCTGGTCGCAGACCATTATGGTCGTCGATATCGCCATGTCGTAACGCTCGGTGATTTGAGCGACGCCGTTCCGGGCGAACCGCTGCTTATCAAATTTCACGGCGATCTGGACGTTCCTTCGTCGCTGGTCTTCGGAAGCCGGTCGTACCAGCGGCGGATGGAGGCAGAGGATCACCCGCTCGACATCAAGCTTCGGGCAGATTTACTGGGTAAGCAGCTACTGTTCGTCGGATACAGCCTGCAAGACGAGAACGTCAATAAGCTGTTGTCGAACGTCCAACGCGCGGTTGCCGGGCAACTCCCGCCCTCTTATTTGCTGGCCTTCGATTACGACCCGTCAATGGACGACCTATACCGGTCCTATGGCGTCCGGGTCATCAATCCACGCCAGCTATGTCCGGCCGCCGCGACGAACGCCGAAGCGTTTGAGCGATGCCTAAAGGAACTCTGTGACCGGACGATAAAGATCCAGGCTCAGCGCGGCATTGAGGCACTATTCTCTGGCGGAGAGATCAATCCGCGGATGGCGACGGAATTTGAGGTCGAGGCCGTCGCCCAAGCGGTCGAGAGCGAGCACTTCGACACCGCGCTAGGCGCATTTCGAGCGGCGTTCGATCAGGCGACTGTGCCAACGAGTCTGCAACGGCGGGTGATTGACACGTTCCGCTATCTGGTTGCGAAGGCTAACCCCGCCGACGATAACCAGATGGGCGATCTAAAAGGGGCGCTGTTCAACTTGCGTCTGCCAGTAGTTTTTGCGATCGAAGCCCTGGGCAGTTTGATGGCCGCGAGCAATCGCCGGCCGTCGCGAGACGGGTTTGACGATTTTGTCTCGCTGCAATGCCCAGCCGTCCCCGACGGCATGAACCCGGTTGCAGCGGCGTTAGCGGTTGCAGCGTTGCGCGACCGCGGAGAAATTATCACCGAAAACTTTCGTCAGCTTGCGGCCTTTTGGTTTCAGGGATTCGAGCAACTAGAGCCAAAAATTCAGGAGACCGTCAAAACCACGATCGCGATCGCCTGGCCGGGCGCCAAGGCGGCTGAGTCGCCGCTCAACCGACCTCGCTTCCCCATGCGTGCAAAGGGATTTCATGCGATTCTGAACGATGTTCAGGCGCGATTTCCGAAAAAATTCAAAAGCCCCAAAGAGTAAGCCGATAGTGGTCGACGGTAATTTCAATGCCGGGTGCTGATCGGAATTTCCGAAGCTTCCTATTTACCGGGAACAGCCGGAGCACCCGGCTAACGCCAAGGAACGGTAGAGCGTCGGACCTCGCCGCCGGCTCACACGTCGAGCTGAGCGGCCGGAATTGGGTCATGGTGACACAGCGGAGCGAATAACCGCATTCCACCCCTAGCCGAAACTGAAGCAGACGTCCGACGCGCGGTCCCCGCTGACGGTGCAAGCCTGCCACGACGATCCTGACGACGAGCGATATTTCGTCCAATCGACGCGCACTTGCCAACAGCCGGTCGGCGGCGAGGCTTGCCCTGGCGTCGCGGTAAGCTGATATAGTGGGGCGGGAGCCCGGAGGCGGACAGGCCTCTCGCCAACCCGGTCAGGTCCGGAAGGAAGCAGCCGTAACGAGTGCCGGCCTGGGTCGTTCACCCGGTCTCCCACCCTCGCCCCTGGTTTCGAACATGAGCGATCCGGCCAGCGCCTATCGCGTCCTCGCCCGCAAATACCGGCCGCAGACCTTCGCCGAGCTGATCGGGCAGGAGGCGATGGTGCGCACTCTCTCGAACGCGATCGCCAGCGGGCGGGTGGCCCATGCCTTCATCCTGACCGGGGTGCGCGGGGTCGGCAAGACCACGACCGCGCGGATCATCGCCCGCGCGCTCAACTGCGTCGGGCCGGACGGCGCGGGCGAACCGACGATCGAGCCGTGCGGGCAATGCGTGCATTGCCGCGCCATCGCCGAGGACCGCCACGTCGACGTGATCGAGATGGACGCGGCCTCGCACGCCGGGGTCGGCGAGATCCGCGATCTGACCGACGGAGTGCGCTACCGGCCGGTCTCGGCGCGCGCCAAGGTCTACATCATCGACGAAGTGCACATGCTCTCGAAGCAGGCCTTCGACGCATTGTTGAAGACGCTCGAAGAGCCGCCGCCGGCCACGGTCTTCGTGCTGGCCACGACCGAGATCCACAAGGTGCCGGTGACCGTGCTGTCGCGCTGCCAGCGTTTCGCGCTGCGCCGGGTCCCGGTCGAGCTTCTGGTCGAGCACTACCGCCGGGTCGCCACGGCCGAAAAGGTCGAGGCCGAGCCCGAGGCCCTGGCGCTGATCGCGCGCGCCGCCGACGGCTCGGTGCGCGACGGCCTCTCGCTGCTCGACCAGGCGATCGCCCTCGCCGGCGGCCGGGTCACCGAGGCGGCGGTGCGCGACATGCTCGGGATCGCCGATCGCGGCCAGATTTTCGATCTGCTCGAAAGCGTGCTGAAGGGCGAGGCGGCGGCGGCGCTCGATCGGTTCGACCGCCTCTACCAGGAGGGCGCCGATCCGCTGCTGGTCATGCAGGATCTGCTCGATCTTGGCCATTTTCTGACCCGGCTCAAGCTCGCACCCGATGCCGGCCTTGGCGACCCGATCCTCGAAGGCGAGCGCGAGCGCGCCCGGCCGCTGGCCGAGAGGCTGTCGATGCCGGCGCTTGCCCGCGTCTGGCAGATGCTGCTGAAGGGCCTCGCCGAGGTGCAGGCGGCGCCCTCGCCGATCCAGGCGGCCGAGATGGTGCTGGTGCGCCTCGCCTATGTCGCCGATCTGCCGGCGCCGGCAGAGCTGGTGCGCGCCCTTGCCGGCGGCAGGGGCAGCGCTGCAGCGGAGCAGGGCGGCGGCGCCGGGCCGGCGAGCGACAGCGCGCGCGCGACGGCGCTGCCCCGCCAACGGAGCGACGCGCCGATTGCGATCGCCTCACCGCTATCCGGCCGCAGCGCATTGCGGGCGCCGATCGAACATGCCGAGCCCCCGGCCGAGGCAGCGCAGAGCGCGCCGGCGGCGATGCCGGTTCCGGCGCGCGACCCGGCGCCGCAGAGCTTTGCCGAAGTCCTCGCGCTGTTCGAAGAGCGGCGCGAGGCAGTGCTCCGCTCGCATCTCGCATCGCACTGTCATCTCGTTCATTTCGAGCCGGGGCGGATCGAGCTGCGCCCGGCCGCCGGCGCCCCGCGCGACCTCGCCAACCGGCTCGGCCAGCTCTTGAGCGCGTGGACCGGGATGCGCTGGCTGATCGCAATATCCGAGGCGGAGGGCGAGCCGACCCTGCGCCAACAGGAAGCCTCGCACGATCGCGAACTGCGGAACGAGGTCGCCCGCCACCCGTTGGTCCAGGCGGTGCTGGAAGCCTTTCCCGGTGCTACCATCGCCGCGGTGCGCGAGCGCTTTGCCGCCGCCGGGCCGGACGAGACGCTGGATGCGGACGCCGACGAGGCCAACCCGGAAGAGGCCAACCCGGAAGAGGACAGATCATGAAGAACATCGGCCAGTTGATGAAGCAGGCGCAGGCCATGCAGGAAAAGATGGCCGAGATGCAGGCCCAGCTCGAAGCCGTCGAGATGACCGGGGTCGCTGGCGGCGGCATGGTCAGCTTGATCCTGAATGGCAAGAGCGACGTCAAAAGCGTCAAGATCGACAAATCCCTGCTCGATCCGGCTGAGGTCGAGGTGCTGGAAGATCTGATCGTCGCCGCCTTTAGCGACGCCAGGCGCAAGGTCTCCGCCTATTCCGAGGAGGAGATGCAGAAGCTGACCGGCGGCCTGTCGCTGCCGGGGGGCATGAAGCTGCCGTTCTGACCAATTGTCCGCCGAGTTCGACGCGCTGATCCGGCTGCTCGCCAAGCTGCCGGGGCTCGGGCCCCGCTCGGCGCGGCGCGCGGCGTTGCACCTGATCAAGCGGCGCGAAAGCCTGCTCGACCCGCTGGCGGCGGCGCTGGCGCGGGCGGGCGCGGCGATCCGCCCATGCCCGGTCTGCGGCAACCTCGACACCGTCGAGCCGTGCGCGATCTGCCGCGATCCCGAACGCGACGACGGCGTCATCTGCGTCGTCGAGGACCTCGCCGACCTCTGGGCGCTCGAACGCACCGGCGCCTTCCGCGGCCGCTATCACGTCCTGGGCGGAACGCTCTCGGCGCTCGATGGGGTCGGCCCCGAGGATCTGTCGATCGACCGGCTGATCGCCCGCCTCGAACCCGGGCAGGAACTGATCTTGGCGCTGAACGCGACGGTCGAAGGCCAGACCACCGCGCATTACCTCGCCGACCGCGTCGCCGGAAGCGAGGTCAAGCTGACCCGCCTCGCCCAGGGCGTGCCGATCGGCGGCGAACTCGACTATCTCGACGACGGCACCCTGACCGCCGCGCTCAAGGCGCGCCGCGCGCTATAGCCTCCGCCCGCGCGCTCAGAACCAGTGCGCCTTGTCGACGCGGTTGCGCAGCGGCTCGCCCGCCAGAAACCGGCGGCAATTATCGAGGATGATCGCGTAGCGGCGCTCGTCGAGATAGGGGCCGTAGCCGGCGGTGTGCGGGGTCAGCAATACGCCCGGCAGGGTCCACAATTTGTGGCCGGCGGGCAATGGCTCCTCCTCGAACACGTCGAGCCCGGCGCCGGCGATCTCGCCGGCCTCGATCGCCGCGGCGAGGTCGTCGAGCCGGGTCGTCAGGCCGCGCCCGATATTGATGAAGAACGCGGTCTTTTTCATCTGCTGGAACCGCGCCCGGTTCATAAAGCCTTCGGTTTCGGGGGTGTGCGGCACGGTCAGGATCACGAAATCGGCCTGCGGCAACAGCGCATCCAATTCGTCGGCGCGGTGCAGCTCGGCGACGCCCGGCGGCTTGTCGCGGCGGCGCTCGTCGACGCCCAATACCCGCATGCCGAAGGCCGCGCACAGCCGCGCGATCTCGCTGCCGATGCCGCCGACCCCGACGATCAACGCGGTCGCCTCGGGCAGATGCACGACGCCCTCGTTCTGCGCCGGCTTTCGCCATTCGCGGCGCAGCTGCTGCGGGATGTAGCGCTGCAGGCCGCGGGCAAAGGCCAGCACAAAGGCCATCACGTGCGCGCCGATATGGTCGTTGTAGATCTCGCGAAAATTGGTGATCTGGACCGGATGCGCCACCAGCTCGGGATAGTAATAGCCGGCCGGCGGCGCCGCCTGCGGCGCCTGCAGCCATTTGAGACGCCGGGCCTGGCGCAGCAATTCGGGCGGGATCGCGCCAAAGGCGGCTTCGGCCGCGCCGATCGCCTGCTCGGCCCGCGCCCGGTCTTCGGCGACGATCACTTCGATCTCGGGCAGTGCGGCGGCGAGCCGCGCGCCCCATTCGCGGGTCTTCGCATTCTGCGGCGGCAGCATCAGGAATTGCGTCGGCATCGGGGATATCCTCCCTTGGGCATGGTTGGCTAGCCAGGCTGGCACGGACTGCGCTCGGCATTGTAGGCTTGGCGCACGCGAATTTCGCTGGGGAGAGAGCGGGTGAACACGACCGACCGAGGGACGACGGGGGCCACCAACCGGAAAAAGCTGCTGTTGCCGACGACTTTGGCCAAGGCCGGCTGGGCGATCGTCGAGGCGCGCGAGGATGTCGAGGGCGTGCCCTATCAGACAACCGGGCCCAAGGCCGAACTGCACCGGCTGCTCGAGGACGTCGCCGGGGTCGCCTTGTCGGTGACCCCGTTCAGCGATCCGGAGCTCGACGCCGGCCCCAATCTCGAAGTCGTCGCGCGCATCGGTGTGGGCTATGACGCGGTCGACGTGCCGGCCCTGACCCGCCGCAACATCCCGCTGATGATCGCCGGCACCGCCAATTCGGTCAGCGTCGCCGAAGCCGGCGTCTACCTCTTGATGAATTTGGCGCGGCGCGGCGCCGCGATGGATGCGCTGGTCAAGGAGGGCCGCTGGCACGACCGCTACCAGGAGATGCCGGTCGATCTCTACGGCAAGACCGTGCTGATCGTCGGCTTTGGCAAGATCGGCACCCGCTCGGCCAAGCGGCTCGGCGCCATGGAGATGAACGTGCTGGTCTACGACCCCTACATGTATTCGGAGACAATCCGCGGCATGGGCTACGAGCCGGTCGGCGACCTCGACGCGGCGGTGGCGCGGGCCGATTTCATCACCATCCATTGCCCGAAGACGCCGGAGACGGTGGGCCTGTTCGACGCCGCCCGGCTGGCGCGGATGAAGCCCTCCGCGTTTATCGTCAACACCGCGCGCGGCGGCATCATCGACGAGAAGGCGCTCTACGACGCGCTGAAAGCGAACCGCATCGCCGGCGCCGCCCTCGATGTTTTTGTCGAGGAGCCGACGCCGAAGGACAACCCGCTCTTAACCCTGAAAAACTTCGTCGCCGCCCCGCATGTCGCCGGGGTCACCCGCGAGGCGGTCGACCGCATGGCGGTGACCACCGTGCAGAACCTCTTGAGCGTGCTCGACGGCAAGCCCAATCGCGACAACGTCGTCAACCGCGAAGTGCTGGGCTGATCGAGCGACTATTCCCGCTGCGGTTCGACCCAGGCGGCGAGCTCGTCGAGCGAAACGTCTAATGCCTTGGCGAGCTTGGTGAGCGCCGCAAAGCTGCCGGGCCTTCGTCGCGCCTCGATCGCGCCGAGCTGGCTCGGGGCAATACCGGCGGCGGCGGCGAGCCGATCGCGGCTGAGGCCCCGATGCGTGCGCCAGATGCCTATCGGGTGGTCGCCGGCGGCAAGCCGCCGCACCAGCTCAATCGGGAGGTAGTCGGTGCGGGCCGAGAGTTTGCCGAGTGCTGCCTCGCGCGCCTCCGCGGCGGCAATTGCGGCGAGGTCTTCGGCCTCCTCGGCGCGTTCGATCAGCGCCTCGTACTCAGCGCGGGTCAAGGTTACCGTCTCGACATTGTTGCTCATCGATAAGCCTCCCGACGGTGAGCCACCGCCTCCAGGATGACGATGTCATCGGTGCGATCGATCCGGCAGATGGCGCGCCAATCGCCATGCCGCAACCGGACCACATCCAAGCGCCCGCGCAGCCGTGTCGCTGCCGGGTGTCGCCCGAACGGGGCCGCAGCGAACTCCTCCACCCGGTCGAGCAGCGCTGCGCGGTCTCGCCTCTGCATCGCGGCAAGCGCCTTCAATGCGGCCGGGCTGACGATCAGCTTTATTCGGGCATCCTTGCTGCGCCAATTCGTGCGGTCAATAATCCCTGCCGCAAACGCGGGCGCAAGGGAAGACATGGCGAACGCACTTTATTACGGCGACAATCTCGACGTGCTGCGCCGGGAGATCGCCGCCGACACGGTCGACCTCGTCTATCTCGACCCGCCATTCAACAGCCAGGCCAACTACAACGTCCTGTTCAAGGGCCCGTCGGGCAAGGGGGCCGACGCGCAGATCGAAGCGTTCGAGGATACCTGGCATTGGGGCGAGGAAGCCGAGCGCGCCTTTGCCGAGGTGCTGGCCTCGCCGGCGACGCAGGCGGCCGAATTGTTGCGCGCGATGCGCTCGTTTCTCGGCGAGAACGATTTGATGGCCTATCTGGCGATGATGGCGGTGCGGCTCATCGAACTGCACCGGGTGCTAAAGCCGTCCGGCTCGCTCTACCTGCACTGCGACCCCACCGCGAGTCATTACTTGAAAATCTTGCTCGATGCGATCTTCGGGAAGGAAAATTTTCTAAATGAAATAATATGGAAACGAACACATGCGCATGGATCGTCCAAACGATATGGTCCGTTGCATGATATGATTTTATTTTATGGCAAGACCGGTCAGTTTGTTTGGAGTAACCCACGCATACCGCACGATCAAGCTTACGTTTCGAAGCACTTTAATTTTGTCGACGAGGCTACGGGTGGTCACTTTTCGCCGATCACCCTAACAGGCTCCGGTGTTCGACATGGCGAAAGCGGGCTCCCGTGGAGAGGGATCAACCCGACCGAGGTGGGTCGCCATTGGGCGCTCCCCGGCTCAATACTTGTCGCACTCGGAATTGCAGGGGGAACGGTGCAAGAAAGGCTGGATGCACTCGATCAGGCGGGCCGTATCTATTGGCCAAAAGCCGATGACGGAACTCCGCGCCTGAAATGGTATTTGACCGACCTGAACGGAACAGCAATTCCGGATATCTGGACAGATATCCCGCCCATATCTGCTCAAGCACGAGAGCGGTTGGGATACCCCACCCAAAAACCGCTCCCGCTTCTCGAACGGATCATAGATGCATCTAGCCACGCGGGCGACCTCGTGCTCGATCCGTTCTGCGGGTGCGGCACGACAATCCACGCGGCGCAGAAGCTGGGCGCGCGCGTGGATCGGCATCGATGTCACTCATCTGGCGATCTCGCTGATCGAGCGGCGGCTGAAGGACGCGTTTCCGGGCGTCGCGTTTGAGGTGCACGGCACGCCGAAGGATCTCGACAGTGCGATCGACCTGGCGCGGCGCGACAAGTATCAGTTTCAGTGGTGGGCGGTGTCCTTGGTCGATGCCCGGCCCTATGGCGGCAAGAAGAAGGGTGCCGATGGCGGGATCGACGGCATCCTCTTTTTCCGCAGCGACAAGGACAAGACCGAGAAGGCGCTGATCTCGGTCAAGGGCGGCGAAAACGTTGGCGTTGGCATGGTCCGCGACCTTATCGCGGTGGTCGAGCGCGAAAAGGCGGCGGTCGGCGTCCTGATCTCGCTGGCGCTGCCGACCCGGGCCATGGAGCGCGAGGCGATCGCCGCCGGCTTTTTCGAGGGGCCATTCGAGCAGGTGCCGAAGCTCCAGATCATCACCCTCGCCGAACTCTTCCAGGGCAAGCGCCCGCGGATTCCGCGGATCGACGCCGCGGCGACCTTCCGTACCGCCGCCCGCGAGAAAGCCGACACCCAGGCCCGGCTGCTCTGAGCGGAAGAGGCTCGGGCCGGCGCCGATGGCCGACGTGACGGTTCGCGACCGGGATTGGCGTTTGCTGCGGGCGCATGCTATCGAGGAAGTCGGCGAGGGAGCCGGGCCCTATGGCGGAATTGGTAGACGCACGCGACTTGAGGAGAATTGAGTGCCGCGGCGGAAACGCCGCGCGTAGAACCGCCCAAAGTCGGGGAAGGCTTTGCTGCTGATCCCGAGCCAAGCCCGAAAAATCGGGAAGGTGTAGAGACTGGACGGGCGGCGCCTAAGGCGGCCTTTGGCCGCGATGGCGAAGGGACAGTCCAGACCACGAACCCTGAGGGGGCGGCGAAAGCCGAAGTGGTACGAAAATCGCGAGCCCGCAAGGCGTCCCGGTTCGAAGTCCGGGTAGGGCCACCAGCCTTCGCTCGCGACGCGGGTAAAGGCTGCCGCGAGGCGCTCAGGGGGAGGCCTCGATCCGGGCCATGTCGGCGTCGCTAAAGCCGAAATGATGGCCGATCTCGTGGATCAGCACATGGCGCACCAACCGGGCGAGGTCCTCGCCGGTGCGCTGCCGATAGGCGAGGATCGGCCTGCGGTAGAGATAGATCATGTCGACATGGGGCAGCGGGTCGCTGACGCTCTTGTGCGGCACGGCGACGCCGCGATAGAGGCCGAGAATATCGAATGGGCTGTCGAGGCCCATCGCCTGCTCGGTCGCCTGGTCCGGGAAATCCTCGACCCGGATCACCACCGCGCCGAGGTGGCGCCTGAATTGTTGCGGGATCGCGCCAAGCGCGCGGTTCGCCAATTCCTCGATATCGGCCAGGGACGCCGCCGCGAAGGAATTCATCGCCGCAGCGCGCGCTTGACCTCGGGCGGCCGATCGCGCACTTCCCTGAATAGCGACGAGGATGGGAGAGCGGCATGGTCGAGAAGCTGGTCGGCGCGGCGCGGCACGCGGCGCTTCACGAGCTGCATGGCTGGGTCGAGGTCGAGGACCGCGATGCGATCCGCAAGAGCTATCATTTCGGCAGCTTCTCGGAGGCGTGGGGCTTCATCGCGCGCATCGCGCTGGCAGCCGAGAAGATGGATCATCACCCCGAGCTGTTCAATGTCTACAACCGGGTCGAAATCGTGCTGTCGACCCATGACGTCGAGGGGCTGAGCGAACGCGACATCGCGCTCGCCCGCGCGATCGACGAGCTGGCCCCGGAACGCGACCGCCGCCCGCCGCTGCCCTGACCCGCGCGGGTGAGCGCGGGCAGCGCCAAAATGTCCGGCCCCGGGGCTTAGTAGTGCAGCGGCACGGTGAAGGCTACGTTGACCATTTCCTGACCCGGGTTCTTGGCGCCCAGGCCGGCGTTCGACATGTGATAAAAGCCGACGCCGAGCCGGCGCTGATCGGCAAAGCGATAGTCGAGTTCAGCGCCGGTGCGGAACTCCCACCAATAGCCGAGATTGAGCCCCTGGCCGGGAAAAAAGTAACCGGCGGCGGCGCTTGGGGTCAGGACCAGGTGGTCGGGAAAATTGATGTCGAAGCCGAACCCGAAATAGCCGTAGAAGGCGCCCTGGCCAGTGCCCATCACCCCGACAAACGGCGAGAAGATCCACAATTCGTCGCCAAACCGGTATTCACTGTCGAACATGCCAACCGCCTCGGCATGCTGCTTTTTGTGGTCGGGCAAGACATCGAACACGCCGCCGCCGAGGGCGATGCGCGGCGGATCGCCGGGTGAGCCAAAGGTGACCTGAGCCGCGGCTGGCCGCGCCGCGGCGATCGCGAGCGCGGTGAAGAGGCCCATAACCATCCGGTTCGCGGCTCTGCTGAACGCCAAATTCGACCCCTGCCGGTTACACAAGAATTACCGCACCATCGCATCGCGCTAACGCGCACGGCAAGTAAATCCGCCGCTAACTCACCTCGGCGCCGCAGATCAAGTTTTGCCGCCGGCCGATCGATCGCGGCTCAACCGCGCTTCATCCGCTCGGTCGCCAGCACCAGCTGCTCGCGGATGCCGGGCTCCATCGCCGAATGCCCGGCGTCGGGAACGATGACATATTCGGCCGCCGGCCAGGCGCGGGCGAGCTCGTCGGCGCTGCCGATCGGGCACACCATGTCATAGCGGCCCTGCACGATGGTCCCCGGCAGTTGCCGGATTTGCCCGATCCGGGCGATCAGATCACGCGCTCCGGCGAACAGATGGCCGCGGAAGAAATGGGCTTCGATCCGCGCCAGCCCCAACGCCAGCCGCTCGTCGCCAAAGGCGGCCACGGTCTCGGGGTTGGGCAGCAGGGTCGAGCAGGCGCCTTCATAGCTGCTCCAGGCGCGCGCCGCCGGCATATGGATGGCTGGGTCGGGATCGAGCAGGCGGCGATGATAGGCGGCGAGGATGTCGGCGCGTTCGGCGTCCGGAAGGAACCCGGCAAAGGCGCGCCACGCCTCGGGAAAAACCCGGCGCACGCCATAGAGAAACCAGTCGATTTCCGCCGGCCGGCACAGGAAGATCCCGCGCAGCACCAGCCCGGCGCAACACCCTGGATGGGTTTCGGCATAATCGAGCGCCAGTGTCGAGCCCCAGGAGCCACCGAAGACCAGCCATTTCTCGATGCCGAGCTCGACGCGCAGCCGCTCGATGTCGGCGACGAGATGGGCCGGCGAATTGTCGCGAATCTCGCCGAGCGGCGTCGATCGTCCGGCGCCGCGCTGGTCATAGATCACGATGCGCCAGTGATCGGGATCGAAGAACCGGCGATGCACGGCCGTGGCGCCGGCGCCGGGGCCGCCGTGCAGGAACAAGGCCGGCGCGCCGCGCGGGTTACCCGACTGCTCCCAGTACATCGTGTGGCGAGCGTCGAGCGCCAGCTTCCCGGTTCGGTAGGGTTCGATCGGCGGATAGAGATCGCGGCGGTTGGTCATCGCGCCGAGTGTAAGTTGCTCGGCGCGGTTCACATAGCCTGGAAAAGCGCATCGCCAGGCGGCACGGGTCGCGGCGCGCCCTTGTCCCGCACCGCCACCGAGGACGAAGACGTCAGCGCCGCGCGGATGCTTGCCCGCCCGCCGCGCCGCCGGCGTCGATCTCTTTTTTCAGCTTGTCGGCCATCGCATCGGCAAACGAGTTGAAATTTTTGACCACAACCAGAAACGCGCTCGGCCCGCCGATGACGTTTTGGCGTTGGCAGTCCGCCGGGCGGGTGGGTGTGGGCCGAATAGCCGGAATTCGGCTCTTCGTTGATGATCGCCAGGCCATTGATGGTGATGCCGGCGGCGACCGCCTGATCGCGCGCATCGGTCAGCAGGGGCCCGGAATTGCTGGTGCCGTCGCCCGAGATGTCGATGATGCGGCGCGCCACCGGCCATTTCGCACTGCCGAAATCGGCCTTGGCAAAATGGGCCTTGGCAAAATCGATCGCGGCGCTGATCGAGGTGCGGCCGGTAAAGGAGCGCGGCGCCTTGAGGATCGCCGCCGCGGCGGCGGCGCCATCCTTCCCGTCGCGGATCTTTGTCCACTCGAGCACGACCTGCTGATCGTCCTCGCCCGACCATTCGACAAAGCACACGCCGATCGCCCCGTTCCTGGTCGCGCGAATGGCCTGCAGCACGCGCGGGTCGGTCAGCGCCGCGGCATAGCCCTTGCGCTGCAATTCGAATTCGCCGTCGTCGATGCTGCGTGAAACATCGGCGGCGAGAACGATTTCGAGATCGACGCCGGCGGCGCGCGCCGTCCCGATCGGCAGCAGCACAAGGAAGGCGGCGACGGAGCCGAGCGCAAGCCTCATCGCGATTTCTCCCGGTTCGAGGCCGTTCAGGATAGGGCCGGTCCCGACAGCGCGGAAGAGGCTCGCACAAAAGGTTCGGCTTCTCCCGCAACCGGTTCATCGGCAGTTGCGATCCTGTGCAGATATGGTATGTTATAACATAGCATACCTGGTCGCCGGAGCGCTGCTCCGCGCCGATCGCAGCAAGGCTCCCGGCGATGAACTGCTTCTTTGCGGCAGCACGGCGTGCGTCCGCGTTCCCCGCACTTGTCCTCGCGATTATCAGTAGCCTCGTTGCCGGCGCCGCCGAGGCCCAGGACGGCCCGGTCCCGGCGAGCGGCCTGCCGCCCGTCGCCGTCTCCGGCGCGGCACAGGATCTTCCGGCGAACTCACCCGCGCAGATCCCGACTTCGGCAACGCAACCAGCCCCTGCGTCGGCAGCCGGGCAGACGCCGGCTCAGAGTCCTGCTGCAAACGCCAATCCGCAAGCGAGCCCAGACCTACAAACCGGGCTTTCGCTCAATCTCAATGTGATCGCCAAGCAGCTCAATGAGGCGCGCATCAGCATCGAGCCGCGGATCGGCGCCTCGACCTACACCTTGACGCCTACCGCGATTCAGAACTTGCCCGGCGGCCAGAACACGCCGATTGACAATGCCATTCTGGAAATGCCCGGCGTCGACCAGGACAATCTGGCCAATGGCGGACTGCATGTCCGCAATGAGCACCTGAACGTGCAGTACCGCATCGATGGCGTCATCATTCCGGATGGGGTGAGTTTCTTCGGGCAGGATTTAAGTCTTCGCTTCGTCAATTCGATGACCTTGATCACCGGGGCTCTACCGGCGGAGTACGGTTTGCGGACCGCCGGCGTCATCGATATCCAAAGCAAGAGCGGCCTCTTCAACCCGGGCGGCTCGGTCGAAATGTATGGCGGCAGCTATGCCACCCTCAATCCGAGCATGGAAGCGGGCGGGGCGATCGATGGCTACAACTATTTCGTGACCGGCAGCTACCTGCAAAGCAACAATGGCATCAACGATGTCACAGCAAAATACAACCAGATACACGACTATACGCAGCAAACACACGACTTTGCCTACATAGATAAAATCATCGACCTGAACAATAGAGTCAGCGTAATGGTCGGCGAGTTCAACGGGCTGTTCCAGATACCGAATAACCCGGGCCAGGCAACGTTCCCCGGGATCACCGCGATCAACGGCACGCCGATTTCCGCGTTCAACTCGGCCAACCTCAACGAGCTGCAGACGGAGGGCAGCCAGTTTGGGGCCGTCTCATTTCTCCACTCGGAGGGCGATCTGGATTTCCAAGTCTCGGCGGTATCAAAATACAGCTTCCTGCAATATTTTCCCGATACGGGGTTGGGCGACCTTGCCTTCAACGGCATCAGCGAGGATGCGGCGCGCACCAGCTGGGCAAACGACCTTCAGGCCGAAGGCAGCTACCGGCTA
This sequence comes from uncultured Alphaproteobacteria bacterium, assembly GCA_963814805.1. GTDB lineage: Bacteria > Pseudomonadota > Alphaproteobacteria > ATCC43930 > CGMCC-115725 > AP-15. The sequence continues at coordinate 18,592 of CAWFER010000001.1, forward strand.
AACCCCTTCCACACACTGCGCAGCGGCATTCTAATCAGCGGCGAACATGTGACCGCGCGGATCAATTCCGATGTGCTCGACCAGATCGCCACCGATAGTTTCGGAAACCCGATCTTCGCGACCGCGACGACCAACATTGCGGCGAACAGTCAACAGACCAGCTTTTCCTACAGCGCCTATCTTCAGGATGAATGGCAAGCCCTGCCGACCGTCACGGTGAACTACGGCGCCCGCTTCGACGTCGTCAACGGCTATACCAAGGGCAGCCAGCTCAGCCCGCGCCTCAACGCAGTGTGGCACGCGACGCCGACGACGATTTTTCATGTCGGCTATGCCCGCTATTTCACGCCGCCGCCACAGGAGCTGGTCTCGACCGAAAATGTCGCCCTCTACGCCAACACCACCGGCGCACCGGCGAGCACGCAAAATTCGCCGATCAAGAACGAGAGCGCCCATTATTTCGACGGCGGAGTGAAGCAGCATGTGCTTCCCGGCCTGACCGTCGGGCTCGACCTCTACTACAAATACGCACACGACCTGATCGACGAAAGCCAATTCGGGGCGCCGATCATTCTGACTCCGTTTAACTATGACAAAGGCATCAATAAGGGTGTGGAGCTGACGACCGAATATAGCGTCGGTCACTTTACCTTCTATGGCAACCTGGCGTTCGCCAACCAGTTGGCCAAAGGCATCAATTCGGCGCAGTTCAACTTCACCCCGGCGCAGCTCGCATCCGCCGACAGCATGTTTGTCAATACTGACCACAGCCAGCTGAAAACCGAATCCGCCGGGGCGGCGTATTTGTGGCGCGACACGCGCTTTAGCGTCGATCTCGTTGCCGGCTCGGGCCTGCGCACCCAGCCGGCCAACGATCTCGAATTCAACGGCGAGACGGTTCCGTCCTATCAGCAGGTGAATCTGGGCATATCGCACGTCTTTGCGCGGGCGCCCGGCGGCCCGATCACGGTGCGGCTCGCGCTGATAAACCTGCTCGACCGCATCTATCTGCTGCGCAGCATGACCGGGGTCGGCGAGTTTTCCAACCAGTACGGACCGCGTCGCTCGGTGTATCTCGGCCTCACAAAGGCGTTCTGAGCTTTGCCGTGCGTCCCCACAGCGGCAGGGCGCCGGCGCGCCGCAATTCGGCCCATGTGGAGTGATATTCGCCGGGGCTGGGCGTGCGCTTCCAGCCGTACAATTTACGGCATCTTGCCAGTCGGACAAACCCGCAGAGGCTCCCTCGTGAATGATCCCGTCGCATCCCTCTCGGTCATCAGCCTGTTCCACCACGCCGACATCGTCGTCAAGGGCGTGCTGCTGCTGCTGCTCGCGGCCTCGGTGTGGAGCTGGGCGGTGATCATCGACAAATTGTGGCGGCTGGCGGCCGCGCGGCGCTCGGTCCAGGCGCAGGAGGGGCGGGTCGCCGCCGCGCATTCGGCGGCCGAGATCGATGGCCCCCTCGGGCCGGCCCGAGGCGGGCGACCCGGCGGCGCTGGTGCTCGCGGCCGGCTGGGCCGAGAGCACCGAGGCGCCGTCGGCCGCAGCCGGAAACCGCGGGCGAACGGCGCGAGCGGATCGAGCGGGCGATGCGGCTGGTGCTGAACGCGGAATTGCGCCGCCTCGAAGCGCGCCTGCCGTTTCTGGCGACCCTCGGCTCGGCGGCCCCGTTCATCGGGCTGTTCGGCACGGTGTGGGGGATCATGCGCAGCTTTGCCGGCATCGCCGCAGCCAACAATACGAGCCTCGCGGTGGTGGCGCCGGGGATCGCCGAGGCGCTGTTCGCGACCGCGATGGGGCTCGCCGCGGCGATCCCGGCGGTCGTCGCCTACAACAAGTTCGCCGTCGATCTGGGGCGTTTCGCCGGGCGCATGCAAGGGCTGATCGCCCGCTCCGGCTATTTGCTCGCGCGCCGCCCGTCGGAGCTTTGAAGATGGCGATGCGGCCCCCCAGCGGCGAAACCGGAGACGAGGCCAGCGAGGGCCGCTATGCGCCGATGGCCGAAATCAACGTAACCCCGATGGTCGACGTCATGCTGGTGCTGCTGGTGATCTTCATGGTCACCGCCCCGCTCTTGATGGTCGGCGTGCCGCTCAACCTGCCCAAGACCACAGCCGCGGCGATCGTCACGCCAAAAAAGCCGCTGATCCTCAGCCTCGATAGCGCGGGCAAGACCTTCATCGGCGACGCCGCGGTCGCACCGGGCGATCTCGACACGCGGCTGAGGGCGCTCGCCGCCGCGGACCCCTCGCGGATCGTCTATGTCCGCGGCGATCGGACGATCAGCTATGCGCAGCTGATGGACCTGTTGAGCCAGGTTAATCGCGCCGGCTTTGTAAAGGTCACCTTGGTCGCCGCCGCGGCCGGCGCTAAGTGACGAGCTTTCGGCTTTCCCTGGCGTTGTCTTTGGCGGCGCACGCCGTTTTGCTGGGATTGCTGTTGCTGCTGCCGAGCCCGCCGCCGCCGATGCAGTCCTCGCCCCCCGCCAAGGGTATCGAGGTCGCTTTCGCGCCGGCATTGCCGCCACCCGCGAAACCCCCGACCCCGCCGCCGGTCAAGGCCGCGCCACGCCGTCGCCGCCGCGCCGCCACCACTGCCGCCACCGCTGCCGGCGCCACCGCCGGCTCCGCCGGAACCTGCCGCGGTCGCCGAACCGCTGCCGCCGCCGCCACCACCCAAGCCAGCGGTCCCGCCTCTTCCGAGGCCGGCGCCGAGGCCCGCGGCGCCACAGCCGCGGCCCGCTTATCCGCTGATCCCGCAAACCCCGGCCGTCGCCCGCATGCCACCCGCTGCGCCGCAGACGGCTTTCGCGCCGTCGGCGCCGGTTCCGCCGCCCGCGCCCTCAGCGGCGATCAGCCCGAGCTACCGGGCGCTGCTGAGCGAATGGCTCGAACGCCACAAGCGCTACCCGGCGAGCGCCCGCGAAAACGGCGAGGAGGGGCGTGCGGTGTTGCGCTTCGTCGTCGAGCGCGATGGCCGGGTCGCCGATTTCGCGGTGGTCGAGAGCACCGGCCACCCCGATCTCGACGCCGCCCTCGAAAAGATGATGCGCGGCGCGATGCTGCCGCCGTTCCCTGCCGGCATGGACGAGCCGAGCATCACGGTCTCGGTGGCGATCCGGTTCAGCCTCGGCGGCTGAGGCGTTATCGCGCCATCCGCCCCGCGCCAGGCGCTACAAATTCGCGTCGATCATCTTTCCGGGCGCGACATAGGCGCGGTCCCACCCCGACCATTGCCCGGCGACGGGCTGCGCGGGGTCGAGATCGCGCCGCCAGCAGATTTCGGTCCCCGGCGGCACGTCGATGAATTTGGTCGCGTTGTTCGGCAGCACGAATTCCAAGGTCGAGGCATAGCCCGGACCGCGCGCGGCGCAATCCGGATTGGCGGTGATCACCGCCTCGACATTGGTCGGCCCGAAATGCGGATTGCTCAGCCGCAAGGTCCCGGGGCCGGGCGGCGGCTGCGGCGCGCACGCGGCGGCACTAATGAGCACAATCGCCAGGACTGTCGAGCGCACGGCTTTGCTTTCTCAGACGATGGGATCGCAGATCAGCACGATCGCCCACCGGACAGCGCCGGTGCGCCGCGCGGTGCGGATGGAGGGCGGTTTCCTGGGCTCACGCCCCGCCGAGATAATCCCGGGTCCAGCGTTGATAATCCTCGGCGCGGGTGACCCGCCGCATCAGCTCGGGCGAGGCGATGCCGTCAGGTCGCCGGGCTTGGCGCCGTCGCGCAGCGCCTTCAAGGTTTCGTAGACCGCCTGCACCGCGGCCGAGAACGGCGCGTGCGTCTGCAATGCCACCCGCACCCGATGCGCGCCCAGCCATTCGAGCTCGCCGAGCTGGCCGCCGCCGCCGCCGAGGATCAGCGGGATCCTGATCGCCGACGACACCACCTCAACCGCCTCGACGGTGACTCCGCCGGCCAGGAACACCGCGTCGACCCCGGCCGCCTCATAGGCCTTGGCCCGCTTGACCGCCTCGTCGATGTTGGCAATTGCGAGCGCGCTGGTGCGCCCGGCGATGACCAGGTTCTTGTCCTGGCGCGCCGACAACGCCGCCTTCATCTTGCCGACACCCTCCTCGACCGAGCTCAGGCGCGGCTTGCCGTCGGGTCCATAGGGCCGCGGCAGCACCGTATCCTCGATCGACATCGCGCAGATGCCGGCCGTTTCCAATTCCTCGACGGTGCGGCGCACGTTGAGCGCGTTGCCGTAGCCGTGGTCGGCGTCGACCAGCAACGCCAGATTGCCGGCGCGGCAGATCCGGTTGGCCTGCGCGGCGAACTCGGTCAGGGTCAGGACCACAAGGTCCGGGGCGCCGAGCACCGCCATCGATCCGATCGAGCCGGAAAACATCCCGACTTCGAAACCGAGATCCTCGGCGATGCGCGCCGAGATCGCGTCATACACCGATCCCGGATGCACGCAGCGATGTCCGGAAAGGAGCGCGCGAAAGCGCTCGCGCCGTTCGGTCCAGTTCATGATGTCAGCGTCCTTGAAGGTTTGTCGGACGGGAAGGTTTATCGAATGGTTTCTCGCCGATCAGCTTATCATGCCGCCGCGCAGGTCATAGAAGGATCAAATCATGGAGAAGCGCATCGCGGTGATCGGCGCCGGGGCGATCGGCGGCTACACCGGCGGCCAGCTCGCGCATAACGGGTTCGACGTGACCCTGATCGATCCCTGGCCCGAGCATATCGAGGCGATCCGCCGGGACGGGCTGGCGATCGAAGGGGTGACGGAAGAGGAATTCGTCCTCGCCCGGCCAAAGACCATGCATCTGACCGAGGTGCAGCAGCTGACCAAGCAAAAGCCGATCGACATCGCGATGGTCGCGGTCAAATCCTACGACACGCAATGGGCGGCGGCCTTGATCGGGCAGTATCTGGCGCCCGACGGCTATGTCGTCTCGTTGCAGAACTGCATGAACGAGGAGCGCATCGCCGGGATCGTCGGCTGGGAGCGGACGGTCGGCGCCATCCCGGCCCTGCTCGCGGCCGAGCTCTACGCGCCGGGCCGGGTGCGCCGCACCGTGGCCAAGGGCGCCTCGCACTACGAGGTCTATCGGGTCGGCGAGGTGCACGGCCGCATCACCCGGCGGCTCGAGGAACTGGCGGCGATGATCGCCACCATCGACACGGTCAAGCCGACCCGCAATCTGTGGGGCGAGCGCTGGTCGAAGCTGCTGCGTCAACGGCATGCGGAACGGCATCGGCGCCTCGACCGGCCTCTCCGGCAACGGCATGGACCGGCACGACCGGATCCGCCGGCTCAGCATCCGTCTCGGCGGCGAGGCGGTGCGCGTCGGCCAGGCGCTCGGCTACCAGCTCGAACATATCCGCATGCACGATCCCGAAACACTGGCGCGCGCCGGCGAGGGCGATCCCAGGGCGCTCGACGAGGTCGAAGTCGGCAATTCTGGCCGAGGCCGGCTCGAACACCCGCAGCGACCTGCAGCGCCCCTCGATGGGCCAGGACATGCTCAAGGGCCGGCGCACCGAGATCGATTTCATCAACGGGCTGATCGCCGAGAAGGGCGCCGAGGTTGGCCGCCCCGCCCCGACCCACCTCAAGCTGATCGCCGCCGTCAAGGAGGTCGAGCACGGAAAGCGGCCGGCCGCGCCGGAAAATTTGTACGCGATCTAATCCGCGCAGCGTCACCGACGAGCGAATGCGGCCGGTCAGTCATCATCGTCAGTATGCTCGGAGAGCGCCTCGCGCCCTTCCCTGACGAGAAACCAGACGATCGCGAGCGAGGCAGCGGCGTCGATCCACCACCATCCGAGCGCGAGCTGGGCGACGAGGCTCGCGACCACCACCAAGGACAGCCACAGGCAGGCGACTCCTTCGGCGGCGTCCGCCCGCAACGCCCGGCTGCCGAGCGCGCCGGCCAAGGCCCGCTTGCGCCGGGCCAGAAAGAGCATGATCGGGATCGCCAGCAGCGCCACCGCCAGCCCCGGCGCCGAGAAGGCCTGGCCGCGTCCGCGCCACAGGCTCCAGCCGGACGCCGCGATGACATAGACGGCGAGGACGAGGAGCAGGCCGCCGCCGATCCGGCGAGCGCTGCGCTCGGCCGCTTCGGACCTCTCTCGGCCATCTCGCAGCTCGCTCGACAGCCGCCGGATCAGAACTCCGGCGGAGGCGAGCTCGATTACGCTGTCGACGCCAAACGCGGTCAGGGTAAGGCTGCGCGCCGCCACCCCCGACCAGACCGCGACCACCGCCTCGACCGCCATCCAGCCGATGGTCAGCCACTCCAGCCGGAACGCCTGTCGGATCAGCCGTTCGCGTTGCGGGTCGCGCTTGCCGAAAGCCCGGGCTGCCATGTGCTGCTATGTAGCCGTGCTGCCACATACCCGTGCTACCATGTAATCGTCAGCTTGCCGTCGCGCATTTGGTAGCTTTGCAGCCGGTCGAGAAAGCTCATGCCCAATAACGAGACGTTGAGGTGTTCGATCACCGCGGCGCGCACATTGTCGAGCGACAGCTGGCCGAGCCGCACCTCGCGCAGGGTGACGAGCGCCATCCGCACGACGCCGTTGGCGGTGCTGGCGCGCCGGTCGAAGACAAGATCGCCTGGGGCGATGCCGGCGGCGCGGGCGTCGGCCGGGGTCAGGGTCACGAAGCTCGCGCCGGTGTCGACCAGCATGCGCATCGATGCGCCATTGACGACGGCGTCGATGATGACGTGGCCGGCCCGGTTGGCCGGATAGACCAGGGTGTTGAACGCCGGGTCGGCGCGCGGCTCGGCCGGAGTCGCTTTGCTCAGGACGAAATCGGGGTTCGTGGCGCTGTTTGACGGCAGCCACCCGTCGTGCCTGATGACGGCGACGCAAGCGACGGCGAGGCCGCACCACAGCAACATCCACCGCAGCGCCCAACCCACCATGCCGCCGCCCCGAAAACACCCGCCGTGCCGACCTGAATGATGCGTGAGAAGGCTTAACCGCTGGTGAAGCCGGGCGGGCGGCGTGTCCGGCTAATCGGCGGCCGGTGGGGCATCGGGATAGCCGTCGGCGCGCCAGCGCCGTTTGCCGATCCGGGGCAAATCGGCTTCGACGCCCCACTGGTCCCATCCCGGCCGCGAGACGCGCGCAAACATTTCCAGATACGGCCCCTCGCACAAGGCTTCGATCCGCTGGTAGGCTTCGTCCGGCTTGCGGCTGTGCTCGCGGCGCGGGGAAACGATCAACTTCTTGACGTCGGCCTGGCGGCGGTGCGGATGGCCGCGGGTCGCCAGCAGGCAAGGTTCGGGGTTGGCCCGGGTCCAAAAGCCGAGGCCGGCAAAAAAGCTCGCCTCGTGGTAGAGTGTCGGGTCGGCCGATTTGTTCAGCTTGGCCCAGTAAAAACCGACGGTCTTGTAAGTAAATCCCCAGGCGCGGATGACCTCGAACGCGGCGGGGAGCAGCGGGTCCGTCGTCCACAGCAGCAGCACGCAATCATCGGCCGCCCACTCGGCCACCGGCAACGCCTTGATCTCGGGCAGGGTCATGCAATCGTAATAAGCCTCGGCGCTGCGCCCCTTGCCCTTGCGCGAATAGGTCGAAAAGGTCCAGGGCGGGTCGGCATAGATCACCCGGTAATGCTTGGGCCGAGGCAAAGCGGTCATTGGCCCCCCGAGAGCACTGGCGCGCAGCTGATGCTCGCGGTGACCGGGGGCCGGGTCAACCCTGATGCTGGCGGCGCTCAGCGTTCGTCATCGGCCTCGTCGGGGCCTTCATCTGTCGGGATCGCGTAATTGCCTTTGAGCCACCGGCCGAGATCGATCTGGGCGCAGCGCGCCGAGCAGAACGGGCGGTGCCGCAGGGTCGCCGGCTTGCCGCAGATCGGACAGCGGCGCGATAGCGGGAGCGGCGAATCGGGGGGCGGGGAATCGGTGCTCATTGCCTCGCCGATATAGTCACAGCGGGGCGATTTCAAAGCGGCTTCGCTCAAAGCCCCGATCCTCCGCGACCGCGATGCCGCGCCCAAAGCGGTGTTCGAGCGCGCGCACCGCCAGCGCCGCATCACCGGCCAGCGCCGTGGCGACATCGGCGGCGACGATCAGCCGCCAGCGCCGCCCCGGCTGGGCCCGTTCCTCGCGGCGCAGCGCGCGCAGGGCTTCGAAGGCGACGGTCAGCGCGGTTTTCGCCGGGCTGCTGTCGGCGACGAATTCCAGCAACGCCTCGGCGAGCGGCCGAAGCCGGCGCGGGCGCACCAGCTCGAGATGGCCGAGCCTGGTCCAGCCGAGGAGCTGAGGCCGCATTGGATCGGCGGCCAGCGTCCCCGATAGGGTCGCGCGCACCCGCTCGCGCCCGGCGCGGTCGTCGACCCCGACAAAATCGATGACGATCGCGCCCCCGAGACTGCGCAGGCGCAGCTGGCGGCCGATGACCGCCGCTGCGGCGAGATTGACCGCGAGTGCGGTTCGCTCGGGCGAGCCGGTTTCGGGTGTGCCGCTGTCGACGTCGATCAGCACCGCCGCCCGCACCGCGTCGATATGGATCGAGCCGCCGCCGGCGAGCGCCACGGTCGGCGACAATGCTTGGTCGAACAGCGCATCGAGATCGACCGGCCAGCGGCTCTCCGGCTCGTGAACCACGGCGGCTTCGGCAAAGGCGGCGCGGATGTCCGGGATTGCAGCCGGATCGTCGACGACAATCCGATCTACGACGGGCAGCGCGCCGGCAAGCGCGGCAGCAAAGGTCGCGGGCGGGTCGAGCCGCACCGGCGGATCGAGGCGTGCGGCGCGTCCGACGTTCAGCTCGACAGAGCCATCGCGTGGCGCCGAATAGCGCGGTCGTCAGCCGTGCGGTTTTGCCGCCCTGGGCCTCGCGGCGAATCTGCACGAGCACCCGTTCGCCCTCGTCGAGCCTTCGGCCGCGCGGCAGGATCTCGCTCCGCGGCAGAAAGGCCGGCCGGTCGCCGCCGATATCGACCAGCGCGGCGCCGAGCGCGGGCAGCAGCCGGCGCACCCGGCCGAGATGGATGCTGCCGGCCTCGCTGCCTTCGCCACGCTCGACCCTGAGCTCGGCGGCAACGCCGTCTTCGAGCAGCGCCGCGCGCCATTCGCCTGGCCCGGCGGCGATCACCAGCTCGCGGCGCATCACGGGCGATAGCCACGGCCGGCGAGCAGCTGCGCGGTCTCGAACAACGGCAACCCGACGACATTCGAGTAGGAGCCGGAGATAAACCGGATCAGCGCCGCGGCCCGGCCCTGGATCGCGTAGCCGCCGGCCTTGCCCCGCCATTCGCCGCTCGCCAAATAGGCCGCGATCTCCTCCAGGCTCAATCGCTTGAAGCCGACGTGGCTGTCGACCCGGCGCAATGCCACCCGGCCGTCGGGGCTCGCCAGCGCCATCCCGGAATGGACCCGGTGACGCCGCCCGGACAACAATTCGAGGCAGCTTCGCGCGCTCGTCTCGTCCAAGGGTTTGGGCAGGGCGCGCCGGCCGCAGGCAACGACGGTGTCGGCGGCGAGGATGAAGGCGCCCGGGTGGCGCGGCATCACCGCCCGCAGCTTTTCCTCGGCGAGACGCAGCGCACGCGCCGCCGGTTCTTCGTCGCGACGCGGCGTCTCGTCGATTTCGGCAGGGTCCACCCGGTCGGGTACGATGCCGATCTGGCGCAACAATTCGAGCCGGCGCGGCGAAGCCGAGGCCAAAACCAGCAGCAGCGCCGTCACCGCCGGCTCACCCGCGCAGATGCAGCACGCAGATCAAAGTGAACAGCCGCCGGGCGGTGGCATGATCGATCGCGGCCTTGTCGGCGAGCCGCTCCATCAATAATGCCGAGCCCTCGTCGTGCAAGGATCGCCGTCCCATGTCGATCGCCTCGACCTGCGCCAGGTTCGAGCGCACCGCCTGGTAATAGCTCTCGCAGACCATGAAATAATCTCTGACGATGCCGCGAAACGGAGCGAGCGGCAGGGTCACCGTCTCGCTCGACCCATCTGCCCGCGAGCGGATATCGAGGTTCAGCCGGTTCTCTTCGATCGCCAGATGCAGGTCGAACGGACCGTCGCGTCCGGAGGTCGGGGCGAAAAAATTTTCTTCGAGCAGGTCGGCGATGGCCGTCGCCCGCTCGTGCTCGATATCGGCGCTGCGGCGCACGACGGTATGTTCGTCGAGCGCGATGTCGGCAATCCGCTGGTCGCCACTGTCGCTGTCCTTCGGATTGCCCATGGCCGACGCCTATGCGTCGCGCCGCTGGTTGCGGCGGATCGACAATGAGAGGGCGTGCGCGTCGAGCCCCTCGGCTCGGGCGAGACGGATCGCGGCGGGCGCCAGGGCGGCGAAGCTCGCCGCGTCGCAGCGGACGATCGAGGTGCGTTTGAGAAAGTCGAGCACGCCCAGCCCCGAGGCAAACCGCGCGCTGCGGGCGGTCGGGAGCACATGATTGGGTCCGGCGATATAGTCGCCGATCGCCTCGGGCGTCCATCGGCCGAGGAAGATTGCGCCGGCGTGACGCACCTCCTCGGCCAACCAATCAGCTTCGTCGAGCGCCAGTTCGAGATGCTCGGGCGCGATCTGGTCGATCAGCGCCGGCGCCTCGCGCCAGTCGCCGACAGTCACGATGGCGCCATTCGCCTGCCAGCTCGCCCGGGCGATTTCGGCTCGCGGCAACAGCGCCAGGTGGCGCTCGAGCGCGGCATCGACGGCGGCGGCGAACCTGCTGTCGTTGGTGATGAGGATCGCCTGCGCGGCGCTGTCGTGCTCGGCCTGCGACAACAGATCGGCGGCGATCCAGCCAGGGTCGTTCCTGTTGTCGGCGACGACCAGGATCTCGGACGGGCCGGCGATCATGTCGATCCCGACCCGGCCGAAGACGCGCCGCTTGGCCGCCGCGACATAAGCGTTGCCCGGCCCGACGATCTTGTCGACCGGCCGGATCGTCGCCGTGCCATAGGCCAGGGCGGCGATCGCCTGGGCCCCTCCGACCCGGTAGATTTCGTCGATTCCGAGCAGCTGCGCCGCGGCGAGGACCAGCGGGTTCAACACGCCCCCCGGCGCCGGCGCCGTCATCGCCAGCCGCTCGACGCCGGCCACCTTGGCCGGGATCGCATTCATCAGCACCGAGGAGGGATAGGCCGCGGTGCCACCCGGCACATAGAGTCCAGCGGCGGCGACCGGGCCCCAGCGGGCGGCAAGGCGCACCCCCAGCGCATCGACATAATTTATCGAGGCCGGCCATTGGCGGCGGTGAAAGCTCTCGATCCGCTCGGCGGCGAGCTGCAATGCCGCAACCGTCTCGGCCGGGGCCGCGGCCGCACCCTCAGCGATCTCGCCCGGCGACAGTCGCAGTCCGTCGGCGGCGAGCTCGATCCGATCGAAGCGGCGGGTGTAGTCGAGGAGGGCGGCGTCGCCACGGCGCGCGACATCCTCGATGATCGCCGCGACCGCGGCATCGACGTCGGCGGCAACCTCGCGCTTTGCCGCGACGAGCTGGGCAAAGTCCGCGGCAAAACCGGGCTCGCCGGTCGACAGCCTAGCCGGCATAACCGGCTCCGCCGACCGCAGCGCGGAAGCGCTCGATCCAGCCGCCGACCGCCTCGGGCCGGGTCTTCAGCGCCGGGCGGCTGACGATCAGACGCGAGCTGATTTCGGCGATGCGCTCGATTTCGACGAGGCCGTTCGCCGCCAAGGTGGCCCCGGTCTGCACCAGATCGACGATATGCCGGCACAGACCCAGGGACGGCGCCAGCTCGATCGCGCCGTTGAGCTTGATGCATTCGGCCTGAACCCCGCGCGCGGCGAAATGACGCCGGGTGATCTCGGGATACTTGGTCGCGACCCGGACATGGCTCGGTCGCCGGCCATCCTCGCGCGCGACCCAATCGGCGGTGGCGGCCACCGCGATCCGGCAATGCCCCAGAGCGAGATCGAGCGGGGCATAGATCTCGGAATAGTCGAATTCCATCAATACGTCATTGCCGGCGACGCCGAGCTGGGCCGCGCCAAAGGCGACAAAGGTGGCGGCGTCGAAGCTGCGCACGCGGATCAGATCGAGACCGGGGTCGCTCGTCGCAAAGCGAAGCCGGCGCGAGGCCGGGTCCTCGAAGGCGGGCTCGGGCTCGATCCCCATTCGCCGCAGCAGCGGCATCATTTCGGCCAGGATCCGGCCATTGGGCAGCGCCAGGATCAGGCGGTCTTCAGGTTCGGCGCCCAGCTTATGACCCCTCGGCATCATGACGCGGGCGCCACGGGGTCGGCCACGGCTCGCCCAGATCCTTGGCGCGGCACTGGATGCGGGCGACCTCGAGCCGAATCGCGGCGCGGCCCGAGAATTCGAGATGGATTGCCGCCCCGCCGCCCGGCGCGGGCTCGGGGCGGATCGCCAGCAGCGCCAGGATGCGGTCTTCGTCGCTCCGGCTGAACCCGCGATAGGATGCGCCCTCGACCGCCTCGAAGGTGACCGCGCACAAAATGCGCTGACGGCGGAAATCCCCCGGCGCCGGGCGCAGCCCGCTCTCCCAGCGAAAACGGTTGGCGATAAAGACGAACATGTGCTGGTCGCGAACATAGGCGAGATCGCGGACCGGGACGATCGCGTCTTGCAGACAGGCCGACAGCACCGCCAGATCGTCGCTGTCCTCGGCGCGCAGCTTCAGCGCGCCGCCCTCGTCAGGGGCCATCGGAGAGCCTCTCGATCCGGGCGCCGCAGGCGGCGAGCTTTGCCTCAAGCCGCTCATAGCCACGGTCGAGATGATAGACGCGATTGATCACCGTCTCGCCCTGCGCCGCCAACCCGGCCACCACCAGCGAAACCGAGGCGCGCAGATCCGTCGCCATCACCGGCGCCCCGGTCAGCTGCGGCATGCCGCGGATCTTGGCGGCGGCGCCCTGCACCAAAATGTCGGCGCCCATGCGCACCAGTTCCGGGACATGCATAAATCGATTTTCGAAGATCGTCTCGGTGATCGTCGAAACCCCCACGGCGGTCGCCATCAGCGCCATGATTTGGGCTTGCAGATCGGTCGGGAACCCGGGATAGGGCGCCGTCGCAATCTCGACGCCCTCGACATGGCTATCGCGCCTTCGCACGGTCAGCCCGTCCGCCGTTCCGACAATTTCGACGCCGGCGCGATCGAGGATCTCGGCCACCGCCGTCACCAGGTCGAGCCGCGTCCCGGTCAGCCGCACCGCTCCCGCCGTCGCCGCCGCCGCCATCATATAGGTCCCAGTTTCGATCCGATCGGGCAAGATGCGATGGCGGGCGCCGTGCAGCCGACCGACCCCGGTGATCCGCAGGCAGTCGCTGCCGATCCCGTCGATCCGGGCGCCCATCGCCACAAGGCAGGCGGCGAGGTCGCCGATCTCGGGCTCGCGCGCGGCATTGACCAGCATCGTCTCGCCCTCGGCCAGCGCCGCCGCCATCAGCAGGTTCTCGGTCGCCCCGACCGAGACGAACGGAAACACGATTTCCGCGCCGTGCAGCCCTTTGGGCGCGCGCGCGTCGACATAGCCTTCGTGCAAGTCGATCCGGGCGCCGAGCCGCCGCAAACCCTTGATGTGCAGATCGATCGGCCGGGTGCCGATCGCGCAGCCGCCGGGCAGGGATACCCGTGCCCGCCCGCAGCGCGCCAGCAGCGGGCCCAGCACCAGGACCGAGGCGCGCATCTTGCGCACGAGATCATAGGGTGCTTCGATCGAGGTGATGTGAGCCGCCGAAAGCTCGAGCCGGCGCCCGTTGGACCCGCCCTCCCCGGCCATCGCGATCCCGGCGCCGTGCTGAACCAGGAGGTTGGCCATCGAGGCGATGTCGGCGAGGTCGGGGACATTTTCGAGGGTCAGGGTGTCCGCGGTCAGCAGGCTCGCCGCCATCAGTGGCAAGGCCGCGTTCTTGGCGCCGCCGATCGCGATCACGCCCTCGAGCGGCACGCCGCCCCTGATCCGGATTCTATCCATCGCCTCGGCTCTCCGCGCCGGCGACCGGCCCGAGGGCGGCCGCGAGGCGGTCCTGGGAGCGGCGGCTTGCCATCAATCGACGGTCGTCCCGCCGTGGCGGTTGTTTTTACTGGAGAGCGTTGTCGGGCTCAAGTCGGCGCGGTCGTCGCCTGAAGCGGCGGCGGCCGGCGCGGTTGCTGCTGGAGCGCTGGGGGCCGAAGCGACCGGCGGTTCGGCCTGGGCTCGAGCCCGAGCCTGCTCCTTGCGCCGGCGCAGATTGTCGCGCAATGCGACGGCCGATCGCTGGTCGCGGTCGTCGCGCTCGGCCTGTTTGCGGGTGACGATGGCGGCATTCTCGCTCATTCGCCGAGGCAACGGGACTACGGGCGCGCTGTCAAGAGCGCCCTTGGGCGTCGGCGCGCAAATTCCCGCGGGCCGCGAGAATCACGGCGACCGCGCGCTTGGCCGCATATTCCGGGGATTGCTCGGGATGGGCGACGCGCCATGCCGCGACCGCGGCGCGATAGCACTCGACCGAGGGCTGGCCTTCGTTGCGCGCCGCCACAAACGCCCGCAGCACGGCGGCGGACGTGGCCTTCAAGATCGGGTCGGCGCGCGGTGAGCGACCATCCATGGCATCGCGTCCCTCGTCGGCAATCGCAGCCCTCGCAATGGCGAACAAAGGGTGCGCCAGTCAAGGAACGCCCCGCCTCCAGACACAGTTCCCCTTTGGCTTTGTTGCCGGTTGCCTTGCCAATCGACGGCAGGTCGTGTATTGATTGGGCCTCGCGCGGAACGTGTTTGGCGCGGCCCGCTGCCGTAGCTCAGTGGTAGAGCACCCCCTTGGTAAGGGGGAGGTCGAAAGTTCAATCCTTTCCGGCAGCACCAGCATTTCCGGAGCCGCGCACGATTGCCGCCGCTCGCCAGCGCGGGCCAGGTGCGGTGGAGCGTGATGATGGCGCGCCACGGATGCCGCGGGCCATGCCGCCCTCTACGCCTATGTGCGGACTCGACCGGCGGACCAGCCAGAGCGCCACCGACAACAGCTGGTGGTCCTACCCGGCCATGGCGGGCACGGTCGGCTATACCGCCAACAGCCTGAACCAGTACAGCACGCAGGTCGGCACGGTCACGCCGACCTACGATGGCAACGGCAACCTCACTTATGACGGTACCTTCACCTACCTCTATGATGCCGAGAGCCGGCTGATTTCGGTCAAGCAGGGGAGCACCGCCGTTGCGAGCTATGCCTATGACGCGCAGGGCCGGCGCAAGAGCAAGACCGTCGGAGCACGACGACCGATTATGTCACCGACGCCGACAACCGCGAGGTCCTCGAATATGACGGCGCCCGCGGCGCGCTCGAGCGCTGGTACGCCTTCGGCCAAGGCCCGGACGCGGTGCTGGGGCAGATGAACGTGGCCGCCGGGACCCGCGAGACGATGATCCCCGACATCGAGGGCTCGATCATCGGCACCCTCGATTCGGGCACCGGCGCGTTTATCCAAGAGCGGCTACCAGCCCTTCGGCGAGAACCCCTCCATCATCACCGGCACCTACCGCTATACCGGCCGACGATTTGATGGGGAGACGGCTGGCAGCACGTCGCAGCCGAGTCGGGCTCTATTACTACCGCGCCCGCACCTACTCGCCCTCCTGGGGCCGCTTCCTGCAGCCCGACCCGATCGGATACGCCGGCGGCGCGAATCTGTACGCCTATGTCGGAAATGATCCGCTTAACAATACAGACCCGAGCGGGACTCGATACCTATGGATTAATCCTGAGCGCTTCCTTGACCGGCATAACGGGGGTCGAAGGGAGTGTTTCCATCGTCTTTAACCCTGGAATCACTCCCGGTGAGAGACTGGATCTTGGGATTCAGATTTCAGGAGGATATTCTGCCGGTGTAAACGTTGGCGCTGCGCTTGGCGTCCAAAGATATCCTGGAAACCTAAATGCGCTAAATGGGACCGGATACAGCCTCAGCGGAGGAGTTGGTCCTGTCAGCGCTAGTGCATATATCGACCCCAACACAGGAAACGTCGTCGGGACCAGCTTTTCGCCGATTGGAACCCCAACTCGTGTCCCACTCGCCGCCTCTGCGGGCATCGATATAACCTCGACCTATAGCATTAGGCAAACTCTTCTGCCTGCTGTTACCAACGCCATCACAGCAGCACAAAATTTCCTAGGCCTTTCCGGAACTAGCGTTGGAGCAACTCCGGCCGTTTCCGTACCGTCGAAATGAACTTCCTCTACTACAAGAAAATGCGCCCCCGGATGAGGGCCTATACCACCCTGGTGTTGCTAATAGTGAATACGTTTGTTTCGGTCCAGCTTACTGAGCTCGTATCCAAGTATTTTCTCATAACATTTTTCGGAGGCGTGTTTGTCTTCGGGGCCTATCTTATATCTATCAAGTGTCCAAAGTGCGATGAACCGATAATCAAAAATGAGATAATAATATTTGGTCTTAATACGCACATGTGGTTACCCTTGCCGGGAAAGCGATGTCGGAATTGCGGCGGGGAGTTGGATTAAAACTCCGATCACGGCATTAGCCAGAATGCCACCGACAAGAGCTGGTGTTCCTACCCGGCCACGCCGGGCACGGGTCGGCTATGCCGCCAACAGCCTGAACCAGTACAGCGCAGTGGGCTCGGTCACCCCGACCTATGACGGCAACGGCAATCTCACTTATGACGTTTCCCTGCGGTGAGGGCCGCCTTGCGGTGGGCGGGTTGAGGATGCGGGATGCTGGCTTGGAACTGGAGCTAGCAATAGCGCAAGATCGATGTCTTATCCGATCGCCGAGTTGTTGGGGCGCGTGGAACGGCGGCGCCGTTTCAGTGTCGAGCAGAAGCTTGCGGTGCTGTCGGAGGCGACGGCGCCGGGAGCCAATATGTCGGAGGTCGCGCGCCGGCACGGGCTGGTCGCTGCCCAGGTGTACAAATGGCGCCGCTTGGCCGAGCTCGGGGTTATCGGCGTGCCGGGCGCCTCCGAACTGCCGTCGTTCGTGGCGGTCGAGATCACCAAGGATGCCCCGTCGTTACCGGCCGTGGTCCCAGCCAACAAGCCGGCCGTGGTCGATGACGCGCCCCGTCGCCGGCGGCGCAAGAAAGCGGGGCTGATCGAGATCGAGCTGGCGGATGGGCACCGGGTTCGCGTTGACCGCGATGTTGACGCCGCGGCGCTGGAGCGGGTGCTGGACGTGCTGGCGCGGCGATGATCCCGGTTCCCTCCGGCGTGCGGGTATGGCTGGCGGTCGGCCGGACCGACATGAGGAAAGGCATGAACGGGCTGGCGTTGCAGGTGCAGCAGGTGCTGGGCCGCGACCCGCATGGTTACGGTGACAGTTTACTTTATTCGGCGACCGGTTCATGGTGGTTGCGAGGGCGCGGGGCTGAGCGGGAGGGATTGCCATGGCGCGGATCGCTCGGGTGGTGGTGCCGGGCCTGCCGCACCACGTCACCCAGCGGGGCAATCGGCGCCAGCCGGTGTTCTTTGGCGCCGAGGATTATCGGCTCTACCGCCGTCTGGTCGGCCAGGCGGCGCGGCGCGCCGGGGCCGAGATCTGGGCCTATTGCCTGCTCCCGAACCATGTCCACCTGATCGTCGCGCCCGCCGACGCAGACGGCCTGCGCGCCACCTTTGCCGAGGCGCACCGGCGCTATACGGCGACGATCAACGCGCGGTTCCGCTGGACCGGGCACCTGTTCCAGGGCCGCTTTGGCGCAGTCGTGATGGACGAGGCGCATCTGGTGGCCGCGGCGCGGTACATCGCACTCAACCCGGTCGCCGCAGGCCTGGTCGCGCGGGCCGAAGACTGGCCCTGGTCGAGCGTTCCGGCGCATCTCGCCGGCCGCGACGACGAACTGGCGGTGGTCGCGCCGCTGCTGGAGCGGGTCGCCGATTTCGCCGGCCTGATCGCCGTCCCCGAGGACGAAGCGATCACGGCCCGGCTCGAACGAGGCGCGACGATCGGCCGGCCGCTGGGGGCGCCGGCGTGGATCGCCGGCCTCGAAGCGCGGCTCGGCCGGCCCCTGGCGCGCCGCAAGCCGGGCCCCAAACCGCGCGACCCTGCCGTGGGACCGTAAACCGCCGCCCCGGCAGTCGCAAAGATTTAGTAAACCGTCACCGTATCTGCGTCATCGTATCCGTTGGGGGCTTGTAACAATGGCCGGTGACGGTTCGGCGCCCGTCCGCCTCTGGTTGACGGTCGGCGGATTGCGGTCCTACGATCCGGCCGGCACTTGAAGGAGAATTTCGAGATGGCCGAAACCCCGCGCCTCAACGGCGTGATCCGAGCGCTCGAACAGGGCAAACCGGCCTTTGTCACCTTTGCCGCGGCGGAGATCGGCGTGGCCCAGGCGGTGGGTGCCGCCCCCTACGACGGCGTGGTGTTCGAGATGGAGCACCGCGCCTACGACATCCGCGCGCTGCGCGACTGCCTGCAATACATGCTCGACCGCCGCCAGATCGCGAATAGCGCCAGCCTGGCGCCGGCGGTGACGCCGTTCGTGCGGATCCCGCCGAATGGCGGCGAAACCAGCCAATGGGTCGCCAAGCAGGTGCTCGACCACGGCGTCTACGGCATCGTGTGGCCTCATGTCAGCACCGTCGAGGAGGCGTTGAACGCGGTCACCGCCTGCCGCTATCCGCGGCCGCGCACCGCCGCCCATTATGCGCCCGCCGGCCAGCGCGGCGACGCCCCCGCCGCTGCGGCGCGCTATTGGGGATTGTCGCAGCAGGACTATTACGAGCGCGCCGATGTGTGGCCGCTCAACCCGAAGGGCGAAATCCTGGTCGCGATCATGTGCGAGGAGATCCGCGCGATCCGCAACCTACCGAAGATGCTGGAAGAGGTCCCCGGCATCGGCGTCGTCATCATCGGCGAGGGCGATCTGTCGCAGGATCTTGGGTATCCGCGGCAATACGATCACCCGACCGTGGCCGGGGCGATCGACGAGATCCTGGCGATTTGCAAGGCGCACAACGTGCCCTGCGGCCATCCGCATGTCGACGCCAAGAATATCGAGACCCTGCTCGAAAAGGGCTTCCGCTATCTGATGCCGGCCCCGGTCTATTCGTTTGCCGCGCTCGAGCTCGGCCGCAGGAAGTCGGGCCGCGCCTAGCCACCGCCGAAAGCGGCCGGTGAAGCGGTCAGGCTGCTGATCTTCATCGTCGACGCCTTTGTTGAACGGCCGTTTATCGGAAACCCGGGCCGCGGATTGCCGGCTCGCTGCCTGGTCCGACGACGCCCTGTTGCTCGCCATCGCCGACGAGATGAATTTATCGGAAAAAGCCTTCGTCGTCGGTGGCTTCGATGAATATCAGATCCGATTCCTGGTGAGATGTTAATTTAGATTGATTATTATTCTTGTAGGGCTCCGGGACGCTGAATTAGATTGATCCTAATCTGTGAAATGGCTCCGGAGCCTGAAATGCGTCCGCTCCATGCCTCGCTGGATGAGGCCCTCGACGCGATCTGCGTTTACGGAATCGAGTTGAAGAACGGCAACAGCAACCACGCGCCGATGGTCGCCGAAGCGCTGTGCGCGATGGGGCGTCCAGAGGCGGTGATGCCGTGGATCGACCGCTATCGCGACCGGATGTCGCCGCGACCGCCGCCGGTCGACCGCATCCGCAACACCGACTGGCGCGGCGCGCTCGGCCGGCGCGAGCGCTTTTCCGATTGGAGCCTTTTCTTTGGCGACGAGCTGAAGGAAGCGCCGTGGCGCGAGGTGCTCGACCACTGGGTCGGCCGGCTTGCGCCCGGCTCTTGCGCCGCGGCGACGCATGGCGTGATCCGCGTCGGGCACGCGGTGCGCGGGGTTGCGGAGCGCGAGACGGCGCCGCGGCGACACGAACTCGCCGATGCCCTCGCGAGTTGGGCAGCGACCTGGCAGGAATTGCCAGGGACGGCTTTCTCCGCAGCCTGCGCGCTCCCGCCACGCCAGGCAATCGGCAAGGTCCCGCTCCTACCGGCCGAACGTCGGCTCGCCGGGAACATCGTGACCGCGCTGGGCGCGCTTGCCGACTTCTCCGATTTCGCACCGGCGATTGGGCTGCTCGACATCAGCGGCGAGATCGGCCCGCTCGTCGCCGAGCTGACCGAGGTGTTCGCGCGAGTTTATTTGGCGAATGCGCGAAGCATCCCGACAGCGATCGCCTTCATCCATGGCGTCACCAGCCACGCGGCTCTCGGCAACATCGCGCTGCAGCTGAACGATGGGACCGCGCGCATCGCACTGCGCTACGCCTGGCAGACGGGATGCGGGCTCTATGCCTGCTACGGCGGCGCGCCGGCGCTGGCCGAAGATGTCGAGCCTCTTGAAATCGCCGAGGACGAACGGGTCGATCGGGCGATCGCCAACGGCGACGAGCATGTCATCAAATTCACCGAAGCCTGCCTCGGCCGGAACGCGCTCGGCCCCTCGCCGGTCTATTACGCTGCAATCGACCACGTAGCCGGGATTGTCGGCCGGCGCTGAACCACGCTCGCCGGCTGCTTCGCGGCCGCTGTCGGGGTGCGATTGGCGGGCAAACTCGCACCCTGTCTCAAGCCTGGACCGGCGTCTTGACGTGTTCGGGGCGGAACCCGAGGCCGAGCACCCGGGCCGGAATCCGCCGCAGGAGGGACCATTTGCCGAAGAGCCGCACAACGAGCGGCGGCGCCATTCTTCCGGCGCTCTGGAGGACGCGACCGATCACCCGGTTTTGCACCACCACCTGCAGCCGTTGCGTCGCCCGGGTCGGGAATTCGCGCCGACGCTGGACGGCGCGCAGATCGTCGTCGCAGAGCGTCCGCATCAGCAGCGGCTGCGCCAGGATGTTGGCGGCGGCGACCGCGTCCTGGATCGCCAGGTTGATCCCGACCCCGCCGATCGGCGACATCGCGTGGGCGGCGTCGCCGATGCAAATGAGGCCGGGCCGGTGCCATACCCGCAGCCGATCGACCGTGACGCTCAACAGCTTGATGTCCGACCAGTCGGCAAGCTCGCCGGTGCGCTCGCGCAGGTAAGGGACGAGCCGGGCGATCTCCTCACGAAAGGCCGGCAGGCCGCGGCCCCGGATCGCGTCGAACCCGCCCTTGGCGATGACAAAGGCGCATTGCCAATAATTTTCGCGGTTCAACATCACCAGGAGCCGCCCGGCATCGATCCGGCCCAAGGTCTGCCCCGGATCGTCGGGATGGCGCGACAGCCGCATCCACAACACGTCCATCGGCGCACCGAGATCGTCGACCTCGAAACCGGCTTTTTCGCGCACGGTCGAATGGCGGCCATCGGCGCCGACCACCAGATCGGCGCGAACCGTCAGGCCGCCCCCGGCGGTTTCGGCCCGCACCCCGGCGACCCGCCCGCCTTCCTCGATCAGGCCGGTTACCTCGGCGCGGGCCTCGAGCCGAAACGCCGGGTAGCGCCGCGCCTGCTCGGCGATAAAATCGAGGAAATCCCATTGCGGCATCAGCGCGATGAACCGGCAGCGGGTTGGCAGATGGGTGAAATCGGCAAGCTCGACAAAATCCTCGCCGATCTGCGCCCCGAGGGTGCGCACCTCCTGGTGCGGCAGGCGCAAGAAATCCTCCAGCAGCCCGAGCTCACGCATGATTTCGAGGGTCGAGGGATAAATCGTGTCGCCGCGGAAATCGCGCAGAAAGTCGGGATGCTTTTCGAGGACCATGACCCCGACTCCGGCGCGAGCCAGCAACAGGCCGAGCATCATGCCGGCCGGACCGCCCCCGGCGATGCAGCAGCGGACCCTAACCTCGCTGTCCGTCATCTGCTCTTCCCCGCTCGACAGGTTCGGCCGACTCGACCCTTTTTACATGGGCGCCGGCGACCAGCTCGGAACCGGATGACGCAGCGATTTTGCCCGTTCGAGCCGGGCCGCTTCCTTTGCTGCGACATAGTCGCGATAGGCGGCGCGGTCGGCGGCGGCGACGATCGCCTGGGTCGGCACGGCGCAGATCGTCGGGCAGCGGGTAACGCTCCTGGTGCGCAGAAATAGGGCGAGAGCGGTTTCGTAATCGGTCTGCGACATGACCGACGCTCCATCTGGTTGGGGGGTAGCGCCCGTGATAAACCTATCTGGTTAACGAAAGATTTAGCGGAAGATCCAAAAAAAACCATCGAACCACGCATGGCCCCGCCCGGCCATATAGCTTTTTTTGCCGATTCCATCGATATAATGGAAGGAGGGGGACGAATGGGTTAGGACCCAGGTGTTGGTGCAGCCGGATTACACTGTGCGATTTTGGGGTGTGCGCGGCAGCATCGCCTGCCCGGGACCCGATACCGTGCGCTATGGCGGCAACACGTCCTGCGTCGAGGTCAGATGCGGCGACCGGCTGATGGTGTTCGACGGCGGCACCGGGCT
Organism: uncultured Alphaproteobacteria bacterium; assembly: GCA_963814805.1. Classification (GTDB taxonomy): domain Bacteria; phylum Pseudomonadota; class Alphaproteobacteria; order ATCC43930; family CGMCC-115725; genus AP-15. Next base: position 40,841 of record CAWFER010000001.1, read on the forward strand.
GCGCCTGCTCGGCAACGAATTGATGCGAGCCGGGCGGCCGGTCGAGCTGGATCTATTCTACAGCCACACCCATTTCGACCATATCTGCGGGCTGCCGTTTTTTGCGCCGTGCTACGACCAGCGCAGCCGCCTCCGCATCTGGGCCGGGCATTTGAACGGCATCGGCATCGAAGGCGTGCTCAACAACATGATGATCGCGCCGCTGTTTCCGATCCCGATGGGGATCTTTACCGCCAAGCTCGAGTTTGTCGATTTCCGCGCGGGCGAAAAGCTGACGCCGCATCGCGGGATCCGCCTGGCGACGGCGCCGCTCAACCATCCTAACGGCGCCACCGGCTATCGCATCGAATATGCCGGGCGCGCGGTGGCCTACATTACCGACACCGAGCATCGGCCGGGCAAGCTCGACGGCAACATTCTGGGGCTGGTCGATCGCGCCGACGTGATGATCTACGATGCCACGTATACCGATGCCGAATTTCCCAAACATAAGGATTGGGGCCATTCGACCTGGGAAGAGGGCGTGCGCCTGGCCAATGCCGCCAATGTGCGCACCCTGGTGATCTTCCACCACGACCCCGGTCACGACGACGCGTTCATGGACCAGGTCGCCGCCGACGCGGCCAGCGCCCGGCCCGGGACCATCGTCGCCCAGGAAGGGCTGGTGCTGCGGCCGTGACCTGAGCCCGACCGCAGCCGGCTGGACAGCCTAGCCCGCAGTCGCGCTGCTCGCTGAGCCGTTCAGTGATAAGGATCGGCGGCGTCGCGCAGCCCGTCGCCGAAAAAATTGAAGGCAAGCACCGTCACGATTACTGCGATCACCGGCGTCATCAACCAGGGATAGAGTACGACGACGTTTATATCCTGGGCCTCGCCCAGCAACACGCCCCAGCTCGTCATCGGCGGGCGGATCCCCAGGCCGAGAAAGGACAGCGCGGTCTCGCCGAGGATCATCCCGGGGATCATCAACGTCGCCGAGGCGATCAGGTGGCTGCTGAAGCTCGGCAGCAGATGGCGGCCGATGATGCGGACCGGGCGCGCGCCCATCAGCACTGCCGCCGTGCAGAAATCCTCCTCGCGCAAAGCCAAGAGCTTTGATCGCACGGCGCGGGCGAGATGGGTCCAATCGATCATCCCGAGGATCAGGGTGATCCCGAAATAAACCAAAACCGGGCTCCAGCTGACCGGCAATATGGCCGACAGCGCCATCCACAATGGCAGATGCGGGAAGGATTGGACGACCTCCATGGCGCGCTGGATCATGATGTCGGTCCAGCCGCCGTAGTAGCCGGCGACGCCGCCGATGACGATACCGAGGGTCATGCTGACGGCGACGCCGACCAGCCCAACGGTCAGCGAGATGCGCGCGCCATAGATCATCCGCGACATCAGATCGCGGCCGAGTCGGTCGGTTCCCAAGAGGAACATCTGCCCGCCGCGCGCCGGGCAGACCAGATGCAGGTCTCCCGGAATCAGGTTCCAGAACCGATAATGATCGCCATGGCAGAAAAAGCGCAGGGTCTGCCGCTTTTTCGGGTCGGGCGTGTAGATCCGTTCGAGCCGACGCATGTCGAGCCGGTAGTCGTAGCCATCGACGTACGGGGCGACCAGCCGGCCGTGGTCGAAGATATGCACGACCTGCGGCGGCGCATAGATGAAGTCGGTGTTGCGCGAATCGACGCCGTAGGGCGCGAGAAACTCGCAGATAAGGATGCCCAGATACATCGCCAGCAGGACGGTCCCCGATACCACGGCGACGCGGTGGCGGCGCAGCTTCCACCACATCATCCGCCATTGCGAAGCCATGTAGAAGCGCTCTTGCGCCGGCGTCATCCGCTCGACGGCGTAGGGATCGTAAGGCGCGGTCGACACGAAATGCGACAGCGCCGGCGGGTCCGCCTCGCCGACGGCCGGGGGATGCGCCGCGCCCGAGGAAATCCTCAGATCGCTCATCGCCGCCGCCCCCCCTGCAATCGGATCCGCGGATCGAACAGGGCCAGCGCCATATCGGAAACAAACACGCCGATCACAGTCAGCAGCGACATGAACATCAGAAACGACCCGGCCAGATACATGTCCTGGCTGCGCAGCGCATCGAGCAGCATCGGCCCGGTGGTCGGCAACGACATCACCACCGAAACGATCGCCGCCCCCGAGATCACCTGCGGCAGCAGCGAGCCGATGTCGGAAATGAACGGGTTCAGGGCCATGCGCAGCGGATATTTGAACAGCACCTTGAGCGGGTGCAGACCCTTGGCGCGGGCGGTGACGACATATTGCTTCTGCAATTCGTCGAGCAGGTTGGCGCGCAGCCGGCGGATCATACTCGCGGTCCCGGCGGAACCGATGACGATGACCGGGATCCAGATATGGGCGAACAGCGACAACACTTTCGCCCAGGTCCACGGCTTGTCGATGTATCGCGGATCCATCAAACCGCCGATCGAAATTCCAAGATAGACGTTGGCCAGATAGAGCAGCACCAGCGCCAGCAAGAAACTGGGCGTCGCCAGTCCAAGAAAGCCGAGCAGCGTTAGAAAATGATCGCTCCAGCTATATTGGTGCGTGGCGGAGTAAACCCCGATCGGGAAGGCGACCACGTAAGTGAAGATGATCGTGGTAATTGAGACGATAGCGGTCAGCAGCATGCGGTCTCCGACCACTTTGTTGACCGGCAAGTCATAGGAAAAGGAATAGCCCATATCGCCGTGCAGCAGACCCCCTGCCCAATGCAGGTATTGCTGCCACAGGGGCCGATCGAAGCCATACTCGGCCTCGAGGAACTTGACCTTGGCCATGTCCGTCGTCTCGCCCGAACCCTGCAGTTCGGCGACGTAGGTAGTAAAGTAATTGCCCGGCGGCAGATTGATGATGGTGAAGACGACGATGCTGATCGCAATCAAGGTCGGGATCATGATCAGCAAACGATGGATGATGTAGCTAAACATTGGGGTCGTCCCATCGATGCCGCAGGCGAACAGATTGCATCATTGCCTATTTTCTCGCCAGTCCAACTCGGCGGCCAGCGCGATCCCGGGGCGCCGGACGAGCGCTGAACCGGAGGCGCCTCACCGATAGACCGAGGCGGCGGAGGCCGATCTCGCCGCCGGCGGCGGCGCGACGAACCAGAATTGGTCCGGCTTGTAGATGCCGAAAAAGGCCCCCGGATCCCAATTCCAGATGCCCTTTTCGGGAACGTTGCGCAGATTGTCGCTGACCACGACCGGCTGCAGCACGCCGGCCACTGTGCCCATCGAAAATACCTGGTCGGCCCAAATATGCAGGATTTGGCGCCAGACCGCGGTCTTCTGTTCGCGCGACACGGTGCCCAGCCAGGCGTTGTAAAGATTTTTCAGATCGACGGCGGCGGGCAGATCCGGGGGCTCGCCGGCCTTGTGCTTGCTCTCGTAGTACTGGCCCCATTTGGGCCATTCAAGCTGCTGCTGGCTGGTGGGCGCAAATTCCCAGGGCGACGAGGAGGCGTTGGCCAAGCCGTTTTCGATGCCCTTGTCGATCGACATCAGGGTCTCCCCGGAAAACACCCGCTGGCGGAACAGGGTCAACTGCAGCGGCTTGGTGAACAGCCTGACGCCGATGTGGCGCCAGGAATCGTGGATCAGCTCGAGCACGTCCGCGCTGCCCGGCCATTCACCCAAATCCTCGACGACGATCTCCATCGGCCGGCCGTCGGGAAGCAGCCGCACCCCATCGGCGTCGCCGTCGCGCCGCTTCAGCCCGATCTGGTCGAGCAGATGATTGGCTTCTTTCAGATCGTACTGCGCCCAGGCGCTGCGATAGGCGGGGTTATAGAGCGGGCTCTTCGGCAGAAGCGTGTTCTGGCCTTCGATCGCCAGCCCGAAATAAAGCACCTCGTTTATTTCGTGGCGATTGATCGCGAGCGACAGCGCGCGGCGAAAGCGCACGTCGCGCAGCAGCCGGCGCCACACCGGGTCGTTGACGTTGAGATTGGGATAAAGGGCGAGTTGGCTGCCCGGGCCGCTGCGCCACAGCCGCACCTTGAAGTGCTTGCGTTCCTCGTTGCGACGCAGAAACGTGTAATCGTCGAAGCTCAGATAGCGCGCCTGCAAATCGCTCTCCCCGGCAGCGGTCTTGGCCGGAATGAGGCGGCTGTCGGCAAGCGACATGATCACCCGGTTGATATACGGCAGCTGATGCCCTGCCGTATCGACGCGATAATAATAGGGGTTTCTTACAAAAACAAAGCGTTCCGCCGGCGGCTTCGTGTGCAATACCCACGGATCTAGGGTTGGCAGATCAGGATTATTGTCCCGATACATGGCGTTCATTCGATTATGCAAGGCCGCCCAATTGTGCACCCGCATTTTTTTTACGAGAGCGGCCAAAGTGGCCTTGTTGGCATATTTCTTATTGAACTGCTTCAGGTAATGGGCCGGGCAATAGATAAACAACGGGTCGGCGCGGGCGAGCGCCGGCAGAAACAACGGGTTGGGGATCGGCCAGCTATAGCGCACCGTCGTGGCGTCCAGCACCTCAAAGCGCGGCGGCTGGCCCTCGGGCAGCAACTCGACCGGAAGCCCCGACGGGGAGAGTTTCGGGTTCTCCGCCACGTCCTCGAACCAATAGCGAAAATCCTCGGTGGTGAACGGTTGCCCGTCGGACCACTTCATCCCCCTGCGCAAATGCAGGGTAAAGACGCGGCCATCGACGACATCGAGCGCTTTGAGGATGTCCGGTTCGATTTCGAGCGACGGGGTATCGCCGACCAGCCGGGCGTAACCATAGACCACCATCATCCGGGTGTCCTTGGGGCTGGCCATCAGGATGCGCAACTGGCCTCCCGGGACCCCGCTCGCGTCGACCACGGACGGGTCGCTCGGCACCCGGTCTGCGACCTTGGGCAGGGCTCCGCTGGCCACCGCCTTCTGGAAAAACGGCGTCTCCTGTAACGCCGGCTGCGCCGCCCGCGCCGCGCCGGGCATAGCCCATAGCAGCGCCGCCAGCGCGAGCTGCAGGGCGATGCCGAGCCATCTCACCTTCCTGCCTCCAGGCGATGCGGTGATCGGTCGACCCATGCGGGTTCTCGCCCCGTCACGCCCGGACCAAACCGCCCGCCAGAGCCGGCAATGCCGGCAGCGCCCGCGCCTCGACCGCGTGTCCGGGAGCGATCTCGATCAGCCGCGGCGGGTTGGCCGGCTCGCGACGGAACGGTTCGGGCCAGGCCGCCGGGTCGGAGGCCCGATCCTCCATTAGCCGGCCGAAATCGAGCCGATGCGCCAGATCGGGCGCCGGCACCGCCGCCAGCAGCGCCTGCGTATAGGGGTGCACCGGGGTGCGGAACAAGGTCGCGCGGTCGGCGATCTCGACGATCCGCCCGGCGCACATCACCGCGATCCGATCGGCAATATAATCGACCACCGCCAGATTGTGGGAAATGAACAAATACGTCAGGCCCAGCTTTTTCTTGAGGTCCATCAGCAGGTTCAGGACCTGCGCCTGGATCGAAACGTCGAGCGCCGAGGTCGGCTCGTCGCAGATCACCAGATCGGGGCGCAAGGCGAGCGCGCGAGCGATGCCGATGCGCTGGCGCTGGCCGCCCGAAAAGCTGTGCGGATAGCGCCGCAAATGACGCCGGTCGAGCCCGACCAGGGCGACCAGCTCGTCGACCATTTCGCGCCGCGCGCCGGCATTGCCGATGCCGTGGATCGCCAGCGGCTCCTCGATGATGTCGTAGACCGTCATGCGCGGGTCGAGCGAGCCGAACGGGTCCTGAAAGATGAACTGCACCTGGCGGCGAAACCGCTTCAGCTGCTCGCCCTCGAGCGCCAGCACGTTGATCAGGCGGCCGTGATCGTTGAAGGCGATCGACCCGGCATCCGGGGTCACCGCGCGCAGCAGCACCTTGGCGAGGGTGGTCTTGCCGCAGCCGCTTTCGCCGACCAGCCCCAGGCACTCGCCGCGCTCGATCTTCAGGCTGACCTCGTCGACCGCGATCACTTGCGCCGCCCTGCCGCCGCCGAACCAGCCGCCCTTGCGGATCGAATAGCCCTTGCGCAAACCGATGCATTCGAGCAGCGGCCCCGACGGGCCCGGCGGCCATGGCACTTTTTGCGCCATCAGGTGCGGCGCGTCGCCCGCCGCCACCTCACGGATCGGCACCAGTCGTTCGCCGGGCTTCATATCGAAACGCGGCACCGCGCGCAGCAAGGCGCGAAGATAGGGGTGTTCCGGCCGGCGGAAGATATCGTCGAGGGCGCCGCTCTCCACCACCTCGCCGCGGTACATCACAACGATTTCCTCGGCGACGTTGGCGACCACCCCCAAATCATGAGTGATCAGCAGCACCGCCATGCCGAGCTCCTGCTGCAATTCGAGCACGAGCTTGAGGATCTGCGCCTGAATGGTGACGTCGAGCGCGGTCGTCGGCTCGTCGGCGATCAGCAGCGCCGGGCGGCAGACCAGCGCCATCGCAATCATCGCCCGCTGCCGCAATCCCCCCGACAGCTCGAACGGATAACTGCGCAAGGCGCGCTGCGGGTCGGGAAAGCCGACGAGGCGCAGGGTGTCGCGGGTCAGCTCGGCGGCTTCGGCGCCGCCGACCCGCCGATGCAGCCGCAGCGCCTCGCCGACCTGGTTGCCCACCGTGTGGAGCGGCGAGAGCGAGGTCATCGGCTCCTGAAAGATGATCGAGATGCGCCCGCCGCGGATCGCCCGCATCGCCGCGCCATCCTTCGGCAGCCGGGCGAGGTCGATCGCCGCCCCGTCGCCGCGGGGATCGGCGAACAGGATCTCGCCGCGGGTGATCTCGCCGTTGCGCGGCAGAATCCGCATAATCGACTGGCTGACGACCGACTTGCCCGAACCCAACTCGCCGACGAGCGCCACGGTCGAGCGCGGACGGACGCGGAATGACACCCCGTCGACCGCGCGGATAAAGCCGCCCGGAGCGGTGAAACGCACATGCAGATCACGGATCGCCAGCAGATCGCTCACGCCCCGCGTCCGATCGCTTGCACGAGGTTGTCGCCGCCGGCCGCAATGGGAAGCCCGAATGATCCGATCCCAAGCGCCTGCAGATTTGCCGCCGTCGGCGGGCTCAGCTCGATCTCGCGCGCCGCGCCCGCCCGCGCCGCCCGCCCGACCAGCTGGGCGAACCCGTCGATCCGGCTGTCGAGGCGGATGCGCGACGTCCCCGCGCGCAATTCGAGCTGCATCCAGCCGTCGCGGCGGTCGCGCCGGGTCGAGTAATAGCCGAGCTTGATGGCATCGAGCCGATCCCAGCGGATCGCCGTACCGAGCGGCCCCGAGGCGGACACCCCCGCTTCGCTCATCTCGATCGGGCTGGCGTGGCGCAGCGCGGTGCGGATGCCGAACACCGCAAACATCGCCGCGAGGCCGCCCAGGATCACGCCGGCGACGACGCCGACCGGGGCCAGCGCCAGGAGTGCGGCGGTCGGCATGAACCCCGCCGCGGCGCGCAGATAGTCGCTGATCATCGCCGAGGTCGGATAGACGTGACGGCTCATGACGCGATCCCCGACGCAGCGCCCGAGATGCCGATACCTGGGGCGAAGACCTCGCCGGCATCGAGCCAGCGCGCCGCCGGATGGGCGAGGGTCAGGGCCGCCAGCTGCAACAGAAATTCGTCGGTCGCCTGGTCCTGAACGAGGTGATGGGTCAAGATCCCGGTCGGTTCGTCGCGGTCGGCCCCGCCGCCGCGGCGCGCCCGCAAATGCCCGACGAGCCCGCCCAGCGCCGCAGCTTCGCCGATAAACCCGCGATCCTCTCTCCAGGCGACTAGATCGACATGGACATTGGCCGCGAACACGCCCGGCGTCGGCCATGCCGCTGAGCGCGGCTTGACCCGCGAGATCGCGCCGATGCCGCAGCCGGCGAGCAGCGGCAGAAAGCTGTCGTCGAAACGGTTCCACGGTGGGGCCAGCACGGCCAGCGCGCGGCCCCCGAACGACGCCCGCAGCCGCTCGCGTCCGGCCACCAGATCGGCCGCCACCGATAGGCTGGGGCGCTCCGCCGGAAACTCGCTTTTCTTGGCGAGAAGCCGGCTCGTCGCTGCCCGTGACGCATGGTTGAGGTGGCGCCAACCATGTTGAAGCACCGCAACGGGCGCGGACCTGCGCGATCGCACGGCGCAGGCGTCGAGCCATGCCGCGAACCCCGGCGCTACGAGCCCGGGAATGACCGCGAGCGCCACTGGCGCCGTCCCAGCGATGGCCAATAGACGGTCAAGGCGCTCGCACGGCGCCGCCGCGTCGTCGTCACGCCACCACAAGCCGGCGGTCCTCCCTTCTGCTCCCCAGCAATCGAGCTCGCGCGCCAGATCGGCCCATCGCGCCGTTGCCACCGGGGAGGCTTCATAGACAGTTACCATTTGCCGAGCGTACAGTCACCCGACTGGATTGTGAAATTCTGAAGGCCGACCGGATCTGCACCCCTCGGCGCACGGATCATCCTGGCGATCAATTGGGCGCTGCGCCGCGCGCCGCCGGTATCGACAGCGAGGGTAGCGGGCCGGCCGCCCACCGCCCGCCCGATCGCCGCGGCAATCGCATCCGCCGACAGCTCGCCTGGCGGCACCATCTCGACCCGGCCCGCGGCGGCCAGCCGCTGCGCGCGCAAATTCTGCTCGGTCTCGCGCAGATCGGCGAACGGGACCAGCACGGCGGCGGCGCCGGACGCGAGGATGTCGAGAACGGTATTGTAGCCGGCTTGGCTGACCGACACCCGGCAGCGCCGCAGCATCTGCGGAAAATCGGAGCGGTAGCGCTCGAGTGCAACCTCTTGGGGAAGGTTCGCCGCCAGCGCCGCGAACTCGGCCGCAGGCAAGTTGGGTCCGGCCAACAGCCGCCAGAAGTAATCGGAGAGGCAGCCGCGCCGGCGCGCTTCGAGCGCCGTCGCCAGCAAGAGGCCGCCGACCGCGCCGCCGCCGGCCGAGACCAGGACTTCGCCGCTCCCCGTCCCAAGACCGAGATCGGGCGGCACATCGGGCGGCTCGGCGGTCGCCCCGACATAACCGGTATAGACGAGCCTGTCGGCGATTTCGGGCGCTTCGGGGAAGCTCGCCTCGAGCGGGACGAGCCTCGGGTCGCCGTGGACCAGCACGGCGTCGAAATCGGCCCGCACCAGGGCGACGATATCGCGCCGGCGTCGTCCATCCTCGGGAGCAACGACGATGTCGCGCAATGAGCACACCACCAGGGCGCGGGGTCGGCGTGATCGGGCGGCGGCGATCAGCGGATCGAGTTCGAAGCGAAAGGCGCGTCGGCCGAACGGAAACGCCTCGACCGCGACGGCGTCGGGCTCGGCCGCGGCGAAGGCGGCGAGCAGCGCCGCGCGCCGCGCCGCGCGCAGAGCATCGTCGACCGGCCGCCCTTGCTGATCGACGAACTCCTTGAAGCTCGCGTCGCGCGCTCGGATCGGGGCCAGCTGAACCACCCGCTCGGCCGCGGCGCCGGCCAGTTCGGGCAGGCTCTCGCCGCCAGACACCAAGGTCACCCGGAGGTCCTCTCGCGCCATTGCCTCGACCAGGCGGAGCGCGCGCCGCAGATGCCCGATCCCGAGCAGGTGCTGGACATAGAACAGGACCGAACCAGTCACGGCATGCCGCGCGCGGCGGGCGGGTTCCAGCTAGCCGGCATATGCCGGCCGCAGCGCCGCGAGCAGCGCCGCCAGACGGCGCGAGGCGACCGGCAGATCGTGCTCGGCAAGGACGCGCCGCCGCGCCGCCGCGGCGAATTGCGCGCGCCGGCCGCGATCGACGATCAGCCGCCGCACCGCCGCGGCAAAGCCGGCGATATCCCGCTGCGGAACGAGCAGCCCGCTCACCCGGGCCTCGACAATCTGGCCGACCCCGCCGCCGGCCCCGGCGACGACCGGCAGTCCGCTTGCCTGCGCTTCGAGCAACGCCATGCCGAAGGCCTCGTTGACCGCCGGCCATACGCACAGATCGGCGGCGCCGAGCCGGCGGGCGAGCGCCGGCGGGTCGAGCGCCCCGGCCCAGACGACCCGCTGCCCCAGCGGGGCGAGCGCGCGCTCGACCGCGGGCCGGGCGGCGCCGTCGCCGACCACCTCCAGCAACCAATCGAGATCGCCGAGCCGCGCCAGCGCGGCGCCGAGGATGCAGTACGAGGCAAGCTTGTCGCCGGGCCGCATCATCGCCACCGCGATCAGCCGCGGCGGCCCGCCGCCCTCGCGCGGCGCCGGGTGATAAGCGGCGGCGTCGAGAAACGGCTTCAACGCCGCCCAGCGCCGGGGCTCGGCCAGCAGCGGCAGCACGCAGTCGCGATCGGCCGGGTTGAGCCCGATCACCGCGTCGGCCTGCCGGATCGCCTGCTCGGCGGCGCGGTGTCCGGCGTCCCACCGGCCGCCTGCGCGCTTTGGCGCAAACGAGGCTTCGGCGACCACATAGGGGATGCCGAGCGCTGCGGCGACCCGCGGCCCGAGCCAATCGGGGGCCTTGTGATAGAGATGATAGGTGAACCACAGATCCGGCATGGTTTCGGGCAGCGTTCGGCAACGTCGCACAAAACGCGCGGCGAGCTTTCGCCCGGCTGCGGCAAGCCGCGCCTGGCGCGACGGATCGCCCTGCCCCTCAAAGCTGCGAAAGCGGCACGCGAGCACCGGCTCGTGCCCGGCCCCGCGCAATGCCGCGAGAAACAATTGCGCCATCCGTCGATCCCCCGACGGGACCCGATGATCGGGCGGTTTGAGCGGCGCATAAAAGGCGATGCGCATCGGCTCTGCCCGGCTATTGCGCTGCGGCGGGTTCTGCCGTCCGAGCGCGCACGCGCCCGGCGTCGGACGGGTCGCCCGCAGATTCGAGGCCAAAACGGCGCGCGAGCAGATCGATCCCGGCATTCATCGCAAAGGCGCCGCGGACCCGCTCCTCGCCGGCGGCGCCGAGGGCTGCGCGGCGTTCGGGATCGCGGATCAGCCGGGCGAGCGCGCGGGCCAGCGCCGGCGGGTCGCCCGGCGCGACGAGCAGCCCGGTGGCGCCATCCTCGATCAGCTCGGGGATGCCCGACACCCGGGTCGCGATACAGGCGAGGCGCTGGCTCTGCGCCTCCATCAGCACGTTGGGCAGGCCGTCGCGGTCGCCGTCCCCGGTCACCTTGGCGGCGAGCACGAAGAGATCGGCCCGGCGATAGGCGGCGAGCACCGCCGGCTGGGCCTCGGCGCCGCGCCACTCGATCCGCGACGCCAGGCCGAGGCTCTCGGCCCGGCTGCGCAAACCCGCGGCGAGCCCGCCGCCGCCGATGTGCACAAAGCGCCAGGCGAGATCCGCCGGCAACAGCGTCAATGCGGCGAGCAGGTCGTCATAGCCCTTCTTCGGCACCGCACGGCCGACCGAAAGCAGCACCACCGGGCATTGCGGGTCGCTGCCGTCGCCGCCTCGTGGTCGCGACGCCGGCGGACAAAATCGCTCAAGATCGAGCCCGTGATAGCACAACGCGACCCTCTCGGGCCGCGGCGCGAGGCTCGCTAGATGGGCGCGGCCGGCGGCCGTGCAGGTCACCGCCCAGCGGGCCTCGCCGAGCTTTTCCCGCTTTTCCCAGTCGGGGGTCGTCCAGATGTCCTTGGCATGCGCCGACACCGTCCAATCGATGCCGGCGATCATTGCCGCATAGCGCGCGACCGACGCTGGCGTGTGTAGAAAATGGGCGTGGAAATGCACGACATCGCCCGGCCGCTCGGCCGCGAGCACCAGCGCCTGGCCAAACCGGCGCACCCGGTTCGGGGTCGGGTCGCGGAGCAGATCGGCGAGCCAGGCGCGCCTGGCCCGGCGATAACCGGGTTGCCGACGGGCGCGCAGCCAGCCACGCCATACGCGGGCCGGCTCTCGATATAAATATTCCGGCAAATAGAGCCGCTCGGCGCGGATCGCCGCGTGCACCGGATGGATCGCGCCATCGGTCGGCTGGCGCAACGAGACGATCAGGATGCCGAGCCCGCGCCGTTCGAGCGCCAGGATCTCCTGCGCGATGAAGGTCTCCGACAGCCGCGGATAGCCCTTCAGCACAAAGGCGACCCGGCTGCGCGAGGCTGCCGCTGGCGACGGCGCCATCAGGTCCCGAGGCGCGCCCGCACCGCGACCCGACCGGACCGGCCCCGATCGAGCCATTTCCTGGCCAGCCGATCGACGTTGGGCATGCCGTCGAGCAGGCCGGGGATGACCGCGGTCGAAGGCGGCGGCTGGGTCGGCAGGCGGCGCAATGCCGTCGCCATCAGCCGCGGGTCGCGGCCCTGCTCCTCGGACAGCATGGCGACGAGGCCGAGTTCGGCGGCGCGCTCAGCGCGGATCAACTGTTCCAGTCGCGGGGCGGTGCGCGGCATGATCAGGGCCGGCTTGTCGAACGACAGGATCTCGCAAAAAGTATTGTAGCCCCCCATCGCCACCACCCCCGCGGCGCGCGCCATCAGCGCCTCGAGCCTGGCGTTGAAGGTGATGGCGCGGATCTTGGGCAGGCGCGCGGCGCGCGCGGCGAACGCGGTCCGCTGCTCGGGCAACATGAACGGGCCGAAGACGATCAGGGCCGGCAAGGGCAGGTCGCGATCATGCTCATAGGCCGACAGCACCAGATCGACGAGCGCATCGCCGTCGCCGCCGCCGCCCGGGGTGACCAGCAGGAAATCGTTTTCGACGAAGTCCTGAAGATCGGGCGTCACCGCGAGGTCGGTCGCGTTGCGCCGCAGATAGCCGGTATAGACCATGCGCCGGCGCACGCTCGCCGGCACCGGCAGACCGGCCAGCGGGTCGCAGATCTGCGGCAGCCCATAGACCCAGAGCTCGTCGTAATATTCGGACAGCGCCGGCACCGCGTTCTTGCGTTCCCACTCGCTTTCGAGCGCTTCGGGATCGTCCATCACGTCGCGCAATCCGAGGATCACCGTCGCCCGGCGCCGCTGCATCAGCTGCAAGGTGTCGCGCACCTCGCCGCGCAGCCCCAGCGGCTCCTTGTCGACGATCAACAGGTCGGGGTCGAAAATGTCGGCGGTATGGCGGATAATTGACGAGCGGATCGCCAAGGTCTCCTCGATGTCGATATGGAGACCGAGCGAAACATACTCGCCGTTGCGCAGCTTGATCACGCCGGGCACCCGCACGAAATCAACGCGGGAGCGGAAATCGAAACTGCCGATGATCGGCGAGCCCGACAGGATCAGGATCGACAGCGCCGGATCGGCGTCGACCAGAGAATGCGCGATCGCCCGACAGCGACGCAGATGGCCGAGGCCAAAGCTGTCGTGGCTATAGATGAGCACACGTTTGTGACGACGCCGACCGGCCACTCACGTCCCCCCGCGCATGCCTGCGGTTTCACTATTGCATAGTGACGCCGACGGCGGAATGATCTTTTTATGAAGCCCGCGCCGTGGAAAGCTGCTGTCGCACGCCTCGTCGCCGGCGAGGAGGCGCGGCCGAACGGCGGCCCGGGTCACGAGCGCCGACAGCGACACGGCGACCTCGCCCACAATTTCGACCATATTTTGATGATCACCAATGGCAGGCTGCGGCGGCAGGACCCGGCCGGAACGGCTGCACGGCCGGCTCGCCAATACCGCAGCCCGCCGCGGCCGCGGATAAAGGAAGGGAGGAATGATGAGCCTCAAACAGGAATTCGAGCTGCTCCGCCGGGTGCCGATCTTTGCCGAAATCGAGCCGTCGCGGCTGAAGCTCCTGGCGTTCATGAGCGAGCGGGTCGGGTACGACCCGGGCAAGATTGTCGTCCGCCAGGGCGATCCGGCGGACGCTGCATATCTGATCATCGACGGGCATGCCGAGGTGGTCGCCGAAACCCCCGCCGGACCGGTCATTCTGGCGACGCTCGGCGCCAACGAGATTGTGGGCGAGATGGGGATATTGTGCAATATGCCGCGCAATGCTACGGTCCGCGCCGAGGACCGCCTTATTGCCCTGCGGATCTCTAAGGAATCGTTTATGCGGATGGTGCGGGAATTCCCGAATATTTCGATCTCGATCATGCAGGAGCTGGCGCATCGGCTGGAAGCGACCAATAACCAGCTGCGAGCGGCGCACACCGAGATCAACCGCCTGCGCGAGCGAGCTGGCATCGCCGCCTGACTCGGCGCCAAATTTTTCCGCTTCCAGACCAAATTTTTCAAGTTCCCGGAAGTGAGCCGGCTCGACAGCTTTATCCGCCGGCTCGAGGCCCAGCGCGCGTGTCTCAACCTGGCAGCCGCCCTGGTCGATGGGCTCGACGGGCCGGTGCTCGAACTTGGGCCTCGGCAACGGCCGGACCTACGATCATCTGCGTGAGCTCTGTCCCGATCGGCGGATTTATGTATGCGAGCGGCAGGTCGCAGCCCATCCCGACTGCATACCGCCGGCCGAGCTGCTGCTTATCGGCGATATGCGGGCCACTTTGCAGGCGGCGCGCGAAAGGCTCGAGGGCCGGGTCGCGCTGGCCCATCTCGACGCCGCCAGCGGCGAGATCGCGGCGAGCCTAGCGCTTGCCCAGGAACTGGCGGCCCTGGTCGTCCCGTTGCTGCGCCCGGACGCGGTGCTGGTCAGCGAGCCCGAGCTGAGTGCGGCCGCGCTCGCGCCGCTGGCGCCGCCCGAGGGTGTGGCCGCCGGGCGCTACCATCTCTACCGCCGCGTCAAGTCCCGATCGACACCATGACCGGGACATGGTCGGAGGCTTTGTCCCAGCCCCGGCTATCGCGATAGATCCGGGTCTCCGAAACGGCGCCGATCAGGGTTGGCGTGACCCAGACGTGATCGAGGCGGCGGCCGCGGTCCGAGGCCGCCCAGTCGCGGGCGCGATAGCTCCACCAAGTATAGAGCCGTTCCGGCGGCGGCGCGAAATGTCGCACCGCATCGACAAACCCGCCGGCCTGTTGCAAGCGGGCGAGACGCTCGACCTCGACCGGAGTATGGCTGACGACGCCCTGCAGTTGCTTATGCGACCACACATCGGCCCCGAGCGGGGCGATGTTGAGATCGCCGACCGCGACCATCGGCCGGCCGTCGCCGCGCTCGGTGGCGAACCACGCGGTCAGTTCGTCAAGAAACTGAAGTTTATGGGCGAATTTGGGGTTCGCATCCGGGTCCGGGATGTCGCCGCCGGCCGGGACATAGATGTTATGCAGCTCGATGCCGCCCGGCAGCACCGCGCTGGCATGGCGGCAATCGGTTCGGGCGCACCAGCTGCGGGTTTCCGACATTTGGAACGGCAGACGCGACAGGATGGCGACGCCGTTGTAGCCCTTCATCCCGTGCACCAGCCGGTGGCGATAGCCGAGCGCCTCGACCGCCTCGCACGGGAATAGCGGGTCGGGCGTCTTGGTCTCCTGTAGGCACAGCACATCGGGAGCCCATTCGGCGATCAGCCGACAGACATTATCGATGCGCAGCCGCACCGAATTGATGTTCCAGGTCGCCAGCCGCAAGCTCATCGGCAAGCTCGGCGAGGAGAACGTGGCAAAAAGCTTCGCGCGTGTTGCGCCAGACGCAGTGGCGCCCGGTCGGGGGGAGACCGGGCGCCTGCATGTCAGAAGCGTTTGGGGGAAATCGGCCCCGCAGGGGATACGGGAACCGTTTTTGAGAGAGCTTCATGCTCTCCCCGCTTCTGGATATAGCAGATAGGATCGGCACGGGGGAAAACAAACCCCAATTCGTGCATGACCGAAACAAAAAAAACGCATGCAGTGCGCGGGAACCTTTTCGGGTTCGCTCAGGCCGCGCGGCGAGGCCCGGTTTAGACCCGTTGCGGCTGCATGACAGGCTCGGGCAAAGGCCGAAAACAGCGCGGCCGAGAACGGGTTTTCCATCACCTTGTACTCGGGGTGCCATTGCACGCCGACGACGAACCGCGCGTCGGGCAGGCTGACCCCCTCGATTTGCCCGTCGGGCGCCACCGCCTCGACTCGCAGTCCCGGAGCAGGACGATCGATCCCTTGCGAATGCAGCGAATTAACCATCATCTCCAGGCTGTCGGCGAGCCCGGCCAACAGGCCGCCGGGGGTCAGAACAACCGGGTGCGCCGGTCCGTACGCCCCATCCGGCGATTCTTTTCGCCAGCGATGGTTGAGCCGGCCCGGGACTTCATTCACCCGCTGATGCAGTGTGCCGCCCAGCGCCACGTTCAATTCCTGGATGCCGCGGCAAATCGCCAGCACCGGCAGGCCGCGCCGCACCGCCTCGCGGATCAGCGGCAAGGTCGTCGCATCGCGCTCGCGATCATGCAGGATTTCCGCGTCGAGCGGTTCGCCGCCGTACTCGCTCGGATGGACATTGGACGGGCTGCCGGTCAGCAGCAAGCCGTCGAGCGCGTCGAGCACGCCGCACATGTCGACCTTCGATCCGGTCGCCGGGATCAGCACCGGCAGGCATCCGGCGGCCGCGATCAGCGCGTTCGGGTATTTGTCGGTGACGGTATGAAAGACCCGCTCGTTGATCGTGCGCACGCAGGCGGGAATGCCGACGATCGGGGTGACGTGGTCTGGCGGCATGATACGGACTGGCATCGGAATTTAGCTCAATTATCGTTGTAGCGGCGGGCCGCGGCGTACGGGTTCTGATATACAAACAGATTAGGGTCGAGCGCCATACCGAATTGCTGCTGCGACAGCGACACCGTCGTAGTGTGGCGCTGCTGGTCGACGATGGTCCATTGTCGCAGCGCCAGCGGCTGATCGCTGAAATCCATGGTCAGGCTGCCATTGGCCGGCGCCTTGGGATCGACCACCGTAATCTGCAGCGAATTGGCGCCGCGCTCGAACCGGGTGACGACCAGATCATTAAAGCTGATCGGCACCCGCAGCAGAAACCAGGCGGGCGTAAATTTCAATCCGATCTTCGACATTTCGGCCAGCTGGGTATCGACGTAATAGACGTAGAACCGATCGGCGATCAGCACGATCGGGGTCGGCGGATCGTATTGGAAACGCATTCGGCCCGGCCGCTCCATCCACAGCCAGCCCTTGGCGGTGCGGCCATTGTCGGAATATTGGTGGAACCGGGCGGTCATCGTGCCGATGCTGTTCAAGTAGATCGCGATCCGTTGCAGATCCGACTGGTCCTGCGCGGTCAACGGCGCGGGTGGCGGCGGCGCATCGGCTCGCCCGGCGCGCCGGCGCCAGCAGCATCGCCAAGGCCAAGCCAGCGGCGGCGAGCGCATTCCGGCCGAGGCCTCGACCTAGGCGTGAAACTCCCCCTCGCCCCCGGTTGATCCCGATCCTGGCCATATCGCCCTTTCCCGGCTGCAAAGCCGCGCCACCGGCTCCTGCAAAAAATGGAGCGGCTCTGAGGGAAATGAGATCGACGGCCGGCCGGGTCAATTGCGCTCAATCGCCGCCGCGCGCCAGGACCTCGCGCTTGCCGACATGATTGGCGGCGCTGACGACCCCTTCGGTTTCCATCCGTTCGATAATTCGTGCGGCGCGGTTGTAGCCGATCTGCAGATGGCGCTGGACAAAACTGGTCGAGGCCTTGCGCTCGCGGCAGACCACGGCCACCGCCTGGCGATAGAGCGTGTCGCCCGAATTCACTCGTCGTCGCCGGCCAGCGGGTCGAACGGCGCGTCGTCATCCTCGGTGATCTCGTCGATGTAATCGGGCTCGCCGCGCGCCTTCAGAAACGAGACCACGCGCTCGACCTCCTCGTCGGAGACAAACGGGCCATGGACCCGGGTGACCCGGCCGCCGCCGGCCATATAGAGCATGTCGCCGCGGCCCAAGAGCTGCTCGGCGCCGCCTTCGCCGAGGATCGTGCGGCTGTCGATCTTGGAGGTGACCTGAAAGCTGATCCGGGTCGGGAAGTTCGCCTTGATCGTGCCGGTGATCACGTCGACCGAGGGCCGCTGGGTGGCCATGATGATGTGGATGCCGGCGGCGCGGGCCATCTGCGCCAGGCGCTGGATCGCCGCCTCGATGTCCTTGCCGGCGACCAGCATCAGATCGGCCATCTCGTCGACGACGACGATGATCAGCGGCAATTCGCTGGGGTCGAAGGGCTGCGGCTCGAAGATCGGCTGGCCGGTCTCGGCGTCGAAGCCGGTCTGCACCTTGCGGATCAGGCTATCGCCCTTGGCTGCCGCCTCGGCCAGCCTCGCGTTGAAACCGTCGATGTTGCGCACGCCGAGCTTCGACATCTTGCGATAGCGGTTCTCCATCTCGCGCACCGTCCATTTCAGCGCCAGAACCGCCTTGCGCGGATCGGTCACCACCGGGGCGAGCAGGTGCGGGATGCCGTCATAGACCGACAATTCCAGCATTTTCGGGTCGACCATGATGAATTTGCAGCGGTCGGGCGGCATCCGGTAGAGGATCGACAGGATCATCGTGTTGATGCCGACCGATTTGCCCGATCCGGTGGTGCCGGCGATCAGCAGATGCGGCATGCGGGCGAGATCGGCCAGCACCGGCTCGCCGGATATATCCTTGCCGAGGATCAGGGCGAGACGGCCCGGATGCTTTTCATAGACCGGCGAATCGAGCAGCTCGCGCAAGAAATACGGTCTCGGCCCTGCGGTTCGGCAATTCGATGCCGATCACCGTGCGCCCGGGCACGACCGCGACCCGCACCGAGATCGCGCTCATCGAGCGGGCGATGTCGTCGGCGAGGCCGATGATCCGCGACGCCTTGATCCCGGGCGCCGGCTCGAACTCGTAGAGGGTCACCACCGGGCCGGGACGGACCTGCACGATCTGGCCGCGCACGCCGTAATCCTCGAGCACGGTTTCGAGCATGCGAGCGTTCTTTTCGAGCGCCTCCTCGTCGATTGCGGCGGCCTTGGCCGGCGGCGGCTTCTCGAGCAGTTCGAGCGAGGGCAGCACCGGCTCCTCGTCGGGGACGAGGGCGAGCCTGGGCTGGCGCTCCTCCTCGCCGCGCCGGCCCGGCATCGGCTGCTTCGGCGTCGGCGGCGACCAGGCGCACGAGGCCGCTCGCGGCCGCGTTCCTGGCGCTGGCAGCGGGGCGAGGGCCGACAGATGGCGAGGTGTCGCGGTCGAGCCGCGGCTCGCGCCGTTCCGGCAGCCGGGTGACGACCTCCCGCGAAGGCGCGCCTCGGCCGCGGCGCCGGCGATCTCGGCATCGCCGGCCGCAGCCTGCCGCCAGCGGCGCCAGCGAGCGGCCGCCGAGGCCGACGGCGGCGATTGCCCCTCGTCCCGAAAGCAGCGCTAGGCGACCGGCGCCGCTGCCCGCGCCGGCGCCGAGATCGCGCCAGTCGCGCCAGGAGAGCCCGAGGATGGCGAGCAGCAGCAGGCCGAGGCCGGCGGCGGCCATCATCGAGATCGGCAGGGCCAGCTGGCCGAGCCCGGCCAGCGTCAGCAGTCGCTGCAGTTCCCAGCCGACGGCGCCGCCGCAGGTGAGCGCGCCGGAAAGCGCTCGCCTGGTCGAGAACCGACAGCGCCAGCGCAGCCAGCACCAGCGCCGCCGGAAGCAGGCCAAGCTTGAGCGCCAGAGCGATCGCAGCGGTCGGTCGAGCATCAGGCGCAATGACCAGCCGCACAGGACAAGTGGGATGACGAAGGCGGCGAGCCCCAGGCCCTGGCGCAGGATGTCGGCGAGCACCGCGCCGTCATGGCCGAGCAGATTGCGCACCGCGGCGGCGCTCGCCGTGTCGAGCGAAGGGTCCTGCGGGCTGATACGAAAACAACGCCGCCGCCAGCAGCAGCGCGGTCAGCAGCAGGCCAAAGCCCAAGGTCTCGATGACCCGGCGCTTCAGCGCCGCCAACAGCTCCGTCCAGACGCGCAGGCGGCGAGCGTAGGCGCCCGCTGCAAATCCGACCGATCTGGCCATGCTTCCCCCGATGCCGGCGCGCCCCAAAACCGTGCGGCTCTCCCCCAGCACGGCGTCGCCTGCGAGATTACGCCATGATCGCCGCGCGGGAAAGTGCGCGCGATCGGAAGTCTGGACAGCCCGTCGGCGTCGCCGTCATGTTTGCAGAATGAGCGACGATGCCGAGTTGCTGATCGCCGGCGCCGGGCTCAACGGCTTGCTGCTCGGCATTGCCTGCGCCGGCGCCGGGCTCGCCGTGGCGCTGGTCGATCGCGTAGACCCGAGGGGGATGCTCGACCAGGGCTTCGACGGGCGCAGCTCGGCGATCGCCTACGGGTCGCAGCAGGTGCTGGCGGCGCTCGGGCTGTGGCCGCTGATCGCCGCCGAGGCCGAACCGATCCGCGAGATCCGCGTCGCCGACGATAATGCGAAGCTATTTTTGCATTACGATCATCGCGAATTGGCCCCGGCCTCGGCCCAGGATGGCGCGCCGCTCGGCTGGATAATCGAGAACCGGGTCCTGCGCCGCGTCCTGATCGAGCAGGCGCGATCACTGCCGACCCTGGTCTTCCTCGCGCCGCTCGCGGTCGATGGGCTGCTGGCTTCCCCCGCCGCAGCCGAGGCTGCCCTCTCCGATGGGCGACGGTTGACCGCGCGCCTGGTTGCCGCCGCCGACGGCGCCGCATCGCCGTTGCGCCATGCCGCCGGCATCCGCACCGTCGAGTGGCGCTATCCGCAGACCGCGATCGTCACCACGGTGCGGCACGCCCGCCCGCATGCTGGCATCGCGGTCGAGCATTTTCTGCCGGCCGGGCCATTCGCGATCCTGCCGATGACCGATGATTCGGCGCCGGCGCAAGCCCCGCTTGCGTCGACAGCGCGCTCGTCGATCGTGTGGACCGAACGCGAGGAGCTCGTCCCGCGGCTGCTGGCGCTTTCCGATCACGACTTCGCGGTCGAGTTGGCGGCGCGGTTCGGCGATTTTCTCGGGGCCGTGGAGCCGGTCGGCCCGCGCTGGTCCTACCCGGTCGGGCTGATGCTGGCCGAGCGCTACGTCGACCGGCGGCTAGCGCTGATCGGCGAGGCAGCCCATGTAATCCACCCGATCGCCGGCCAAGGGCTCAATCTCGGCATCCGCGACGTGGCCGCATTGGCCGAGATCGTCGTCGACCGGCGCCGGCTCGGGCTCGACATCGGCGACGACGCCCTGTTGCGCCGCTACCAGCAGTGGCGCCGCTTCGACACGTTATTGCTCGCCGCCGTGACCGACGGCCTCAACCGACTGTTCTCGAACCAGATCGCACCCGTCCGCCTCGCCCGTGAACTCGGTCTCGCCGCGGTCAACAGGCTGCCGGCGGTAAAGCGCTTCCTGATGCGCGACGCGATGGGCATCACCGGCGACCTCCCCCGCCTTGTCCGCGGCGAGAAGCTGTGAGGCCCACTCACGCCGCAAGCGCGCATCTGTTGGAAACGACCGGCTATCCTCGCTCTTTGTCATCCCGACCTGACGGCGCGCAGGCCGGGGCGACACGGCGGCGGAGCCGTTCAACCGGCTAGGTGTTCATCGCGTCGAAGAACTCGGTGTTGCTTTTCGATTCCTTGAGCTTGTTGATCAGGAATTCGAGCCCATCGACGGTACCCATCGGGGTCAGCACCCGGCGCAACACCCACATCTTCGACAGGACGCCGCGATCGACCAACAACTCTTCCTTGCGGGTGCCCGATTTGGTGATGTCGATCGACGGGAAGGTGCGCTTGTCGGCAACCTTGCGGTCGAGCACGATTTCCGAATTGCCGGTGCCCTTGAATTCTTCGAAGATCACTTCGTCCATGCGCGAGCCGGTATCGATCAAGGCGGTGGCGATGATGGTCAGGGAGCCGCCTTCCTCGATGTTGCGCGCCGCGCCGAAGAAGCGCTTCGGCCGCTGCAAGGCGTTGGCGTCGACGCCGCCGGTCAACACCTTGCCTGACGACGGTACGACAGTATTGTAGGCGCGGGCGAGGCGGGTGATCGAATCGAGCAGGATCACGACGTCGCGCTTGTGCTCGACCAGTCGCTTGGCTTTCTCGATCACCATTTCGGCGATCTGGACGTGGCGCTGCGCCGGCTCGTCAAAGGTCGAGCTGATGACCTCGCCGCGCACCGAGCGGGCCATGTCGGTGACCTCCTCGGGGCGTTCATCGATCAGCAGCACGATCAGATAGACCTCCGGATGGTTGGCTGCGATCGCATGGGCGATATTTTGCAGCATCACCGTCTTGCCGGTGCGCGGCGGCGACACGATCAGCGCGCGCTGACCCTTGCCGAGCGGGGTGATCAGGTCGATGACCCGGGTGGTCAGATCGCGGCGCGCCGAATCCTCAAATTCGAGCGCCAGCTTCTCTTCGGGATAGAGCGGGGTCAGATTGTCGAAATTGATCCGCTGGCGCAGGCGATCGGGCTCGTCGAAATTGATCTCGCTGACTTTGAGCAGAGCGAAATAGCGCTCCCCGTCGCGCGGCGAACGGATCTCGCCCTCGACGGTGTCGCCGGTGCGCAGGCCAAAGCGCCGCACCTGGCTGGGACTGACATAGATGTCATCAGGACCGGCGAGATAATTGGCTTCCGGCGAGCGCAAAAAACCAAAGCCGTCGGATAACACTTCGAGCACGCCGTCGCCAGAAATCGGCACGTCGTTCTCGGCAAGTTGTTTCAGAATAGCGAACAGCATGTCCTGCTTGCGCAGCGAGGATGCGTTCTCGATTTCGAGCTCTTCGGCGAATGCCAGCAGCTCGGCGGGGGTTTTTCGTTTGAGTTCCTGGAGATTCATTGAGGTTCGCGTGGCGGTGGGGCAGGGTTCGCCCGTCCGGGGGCTCCTGCGGACAGAATCCAGCAGGTTCAAAGGTCAGGCGAGGGATGGCGGGGATTGACAGGAAAAGCTAGGCGACCCGTAGGCCATTCCCCTTAGCCAGAGGACATAGGCGTGTCAAATGCAATATCAAGATCCCCCGAAGTCATGAAAAAACCGACAACATCTCAAAACGGCTTAACTACGACGAGCACGACAATCGCGATCAGCGCCAGGGTCGGCAGCTCGTTGACCATGCGAAAGAACCGCGGCGAATGCCGGTTTCGCTCCGCAGCAAACGCCCGGCGCCAACGGGCGAGCGCAGCCTGGTAGACGAGCAGCGCCGCGACCAGCCCGAGCTTTGCCCAGATCCACCCGCGATGCCAGTCGACGACGCCGGGGGTGGCGGCCAGCAGCACGCCGAAGCCCAACGTCGCCAGCATCGCCGGGGTCATGATCCCGTGCAACAAACGCCGCTCCATGATCATGAAGGTCCGCGACCGAGCCGAGCCGACCGGCGCCATCGCGTGATAGACGAACAGCCGCGGCAGGTAGAGCAGCCCGGCCATCCAGGCCACGACCGCGACAATGTGAGCCGATTTGATCCACGGATAGAGGGCGGCGAGCCAGACGCTCAAGCCCGAGCTCCGACTAATGCGCAGTTGCCGGATCCGACCGGGCAGCCTGTCGAGCGCGAGGCGGGACCTGCATCGCGAACGAGCGCCGCGAGCGCCGCGATAAACCGGGGATCGGCGCCGACCGTAGGCACTCGGTGATAGGCCGGCACACCGCTCTTTTGAGCAATCTGGCGATAGTCGAGGTCGAGCTCGACCAGGGTCTCCGAATGCTCCGAGACAAACGAAATCGGCGCCACCACCAGCGGCACGCCATCGGCGCCGGCGCGTCTAATCTCGGCGTCAGTAGCGGGACCAATCCACTCGAGCGGGCCGACCCGGCTCTGATAGCACACGCGCCAATCGAGATCCGGCCGGGCGAGCGCGGCGGCGATCGCCAGCGCGGTCATTTCGACCTGCGCGGGATAGGGATCGCCCGCCTGCACGATCCGTTGCGGCAGGCCATGCGCGCTCAGCAGCAGGCGCGGCGTCCTGCCTATGCCGGCAGCCGCGTCGAGGACCGGCCGGATCAATCCGGCGACCGCGTCGATGAACCCGCTCTTGACCGGGTAGCAGCATATGTTGCGGGTCGGCTGGACGAGAGCGTGCCGGGCTGCGGCGCGCCGCCAATCGGCGAGCGAAGAAGCCGTGGTGGTCGTCGAGAATTGCGGATAAAGCGGCAGGCAGACGATCTCGTCCGGCGCCCATTCAGCGACCGCGCGCGCCGCCTCGGCGCTGGTCGGATGCCAATAGCGCATCGCGACAAAGCAGCGGTGCCGATCTCCGAGGGCGTTTTCCAGCGCTCTCGCCTGCGCCTCGGTATTGGCCAGCAGCGGCGACCCGCCGCCGAGCCGGGCGTAGATCTCGCGCGCGGTCCTGGCGCGTCCGCGCGCGATGAGCCACGCCAACGGCAAGCGCAGCGGCGCCGGCAGCCGAATGATCGCCGGGTCCTTGAACAGGTTGAACAGGAACGGCGCCACCGCGGCGAGCGAATCAGGCCCACCAAGGTTCATCAGCACGATCGCGGTGCGCTTCATGTCAGCCGGCGACCAACGGCTCGGCGAGCAGGGCGGCGAGCAGGGCGACATTCTCGGGCGGCGTCTGCGGCAATACCCCATGACCAAGATTGAACACCCAAGGCCCACCGGAATAGCCTTGGCGCATGTCCCGGACGGCGCTTTTGAGGGCGACGCCGCCGGTCATCAGCAGGACCGGATCGAGATTGCCCTGAACCGTCACGCGCGAGCGCAGCCGGGCAGTGGCGAATCCAACCGGAACCGCGGTATCGAGCGCCACCGCATCGATGCCGGTCTCAGCGACATAGCGCTCATAATGCGAGCCGGCGCCGCGCGGAAAGCCGATGACCGGACAATCAGGATATCGTGACTTCAGTGCCGCGACAATGCGCGCTGTCGGGGCGATCACCCAGCACGCGAACGCCGCCTCGGGCAAGATGCCGGCCCAGCTGTCGAACAACTGCACAATTTCGGCGCCGGCCGCGATCTCGGCCGCGAGCAGCTCGATCGTGGCTTCAGTCAACACCTCGATCAGCGCGGCAAATCCGTGTGGATCGCCATACGCCCAGGCCTTGACTTGACGAAAATCGCGGCTGACGCCGCCCTCGACCATATAGGTCGCGACCGTCCAGGGTGCGCCGGCAAAACCGATCAGCGCGGTCTGCGGCCCGAGCGACGCACGCACTTGGCACACCGCCTCCAGCACCGGTTCAAGGCGCGAGACGGCATGCGCGCCGTCGAGCAGGCCCAACCCGGCGTTGCCGGCAATCGGTTCGAGCACCGGGCCTTCGCCATCGCGAAACGTCAGTCTCTGCCCCAGCGCATGAGGCAGCATCAGTATGTCGGAGAACAGGATCGCCGCGTCCATGCCATACCGCCGCACCGGCTGCATGGTCAGCTCAGCGGCCAGGTCGGGAGTGAGGCACAGCTCGACAAAATCGGACGCGCGTGCGCGCACAGCGCGATACTCGGGCAGGTAGCGCCCGGCCTGGCGCATCAGCCACCATGGCGGCGGCGATAACGTCTCACCGGCAAGCACGCGAAGCAGCGACTTGGTTTTGGCGCCCGGCATTAAGATCTTTCTCCTCTTCATTCATATAAGTGATCTAGATGGTAGAAGGTTGATGATCCGGTGAGTAGCGGGGAGCGCCGATCGATCCCGAGACCGTGCACAACGCGGCTCGATGGGGAAATGTCGGAGATGATCGGTGATCAAAGCAGATGGTTCCGCTGCTCAGCGAGATAAGCCTGGGCTGGGGAGCAGCCGAAAAATGGGGATGTTTTGCCGGCGGATTTCGATGATCCCCGCTGTTCGTCGCCGTAGATAAATTCGGCCCACGGTGGTGAAAGCCGGTTGATGATTTGAGCGAAATGCGGACAAGTTTCGGCTCTGCCGCTTGGCAGGAGCGATCTGTGGATGGTGTTGGAATGATGCACAGCCCCGTGAGGATGACCGGGCCAGGGCGGGACGGATCGGCGTGACCCGGTTTCATCTTCATCTGGTATCGGATTCGACCGGCGAAACCGTGCATTCGGTCGCCCGCGCCTGCCTCGTGCAATTCGACGAGGTGCAGCCGGTGGAGCACGTCTGGAGCATGGTGCGGACCCGCAGTCAAGTCGACCGGGTCGTCGCCGGGGTTGAGGCCAATCTCGGGGTTGTGCTGTTCACCCTGGTTAGCGACCAGCTTCGCCAATTGTTGCAGCAGGGCTGCCGCCGCCTCCAGGTTCCGGCCATTCCGGTGCTCGATCCGGTGATCGGGGCGCTCGCCTCCTATCTGCATCGCGAAAGCCGCGGCGTGCCGGGTAAGCAGCATCTGCTCGACAGCGAGTATTTTGCCCGCATCGATGCGATGACCTTTGCCCTCAATCATGATGACGGGCAGTCGAGCTGGGGGCTCGATGACGCCGATGTCTGTCTTGTCGGGGTGTCGCGGACCTCGAAGACGCCGACCTGCCTCTACCTCGCTAATCGCGGGGTCAAGGCTGCAAACGTGCCGTTCGTGCCAGGGGTTCCGCTGCCGCCCGAGTTGATCGAGGCCCGGCGTCCGCTGATCGTCGGCCTGACCAATGATCCCGAGCGGCTGATCCAGCTGCGCCGCAACCGACTTAGCATGCTGCATCATGACGAGACGACAGACTATACCGACAACGAGGCGGTGCGGGCCGAAGTGCGCGAGGCGCGGCGGATCTTCGCCGAGCGGCACTGGCCGGTGATCGACGTAACCCGGCGCTCGATCGAAGAAACTGCGGCGGCGATCCTCAAACTGTTGGCGCGGCGCCATGGCCTCGCTGAATGAGCCGGTGATTCTGGCTTCGGCCGGTTGTGTTCGCGCCCGGCTGCTGGCGGCGGCCGGGATCGCATTCCGGTCGAGTTGGCCGAGATCGATGAAGCCGCAATCAAATGCGCCTTTCGCGCCGAGGATGGGATTGCCCCGATTGCGTAGTTCCTGCTTGATGATCGAACGGTCATAAATGAAGATCACCGCTCGCCGTTCGCGTAAGACACTTGTCCAAAGAGACGCGTGAGACACTGGTGACCTGGCTCGGCAATACCTCCTTCAGGTTAGTGGAACTGGTTGGTTTTCCTACCTTTGATCGCCCGTGATACGCATTTTGGCAAAGCGTCGGCCGCTTTATAGTCCCACCTGGATATTGTCTCTAAACGATTGATATCCAAGGCCGTGCAATTTTGGCGCGATTCTTGCGCTAATTCTGTGCGGTATTCGGCAGCCGTCTGGGAAATGCCGGTGCACACAAGGGGTGAACCAATGCAAGGATTCGCGCGTTTGATTCGGTCTGCTGGGCTCACAGTCGGGCTGACGGCGGTGTTCGCGCTTCCAGCTACCAGCGTTCTCGCGAATGTCGTCAAAATTACGCCAAACAGTATGGGGAATTGGGCGTTCGCTAATTCGGACGCGAATGGAACGGTGGGCAATAATCCGACCGGCAGCGGCTCGATGGTGACCGGGCCGGCCACGCCTCCGCTCGGAGTTGGGAGCGCCAACCTCGCGACCGGAAACGGCACGGTCGGCGGTGACGGCGCGGAGATTCTGAGCGATACCGGCTATGCCGGCACTCTGCTCAGCTCGCTGACGTCCCTGAGCTATTCGACATACGATACGCTGAACAACGGTCAGCAATTCCCATATCTTGGACTAGAGATTGCTACCGGATTGGTAAGTACTCCATACGATCAGTTCTTCTTCGAGCCGCCCTATCAGACACCGACAACCGGCAATCCGAGCCTCCCCAATCAGGGCGCCACTGCGCTGAATACATGGCAGAGTTGGAACGCCCTCACCGGTGGCTGGTGGGACAATAACGGTTTGTGCAGTCCAGGAACTGGTGTCGAGTCGCTTGCGGCATGCACCAGCACTTTTGTAAACCCCACGATCGTCAACAGTGTTGGAACACCCGGAGTTCTCGATGGAGTGGGCGGGGTTCAATTCGCTGTAGGTTTTGCGGGCCCCACGGACCAATTCAATGGTTATGTTGACGCCTTTACAATCGGAGTTAATGGCGTCGACACGACCTTTGATTTTGAACCCGGCGCCGCTCCGGTTCCCGAACCTGCCTCGCTCGTACTCTTCGGGACCGCGCTCGCCGGGCTCGGGCTAGTGCGCAGTCGCAGGATTGAGATGTAGGGCCAGTCGCGAGTTTCGTTTCGGCCGATTCGCCGATGTTCTGAACGGGAAAACTATTGCCCGGAGTCAGGGCGCGGGCGTTGGCTTCCACAATGCCTGCGCCGCCCGTTTGCTGTGTGCGAAATCTCGCGCCACGATCCTGGCCAAACCTGACCCGACCCCTATACCATCCCTCGGAGCGTCAGCGGAGCGGCGACGATGGCTGGCAGACCAGCGCAGTAGTAGAGATCGAGCCATGAAGATCACCGGTTCAACTCGGGTCGCCGGCATCATGGGATGGCCGGTGGCCCATTCGCGCTCGCCCCTGCTGCATGGTTTCTGGCTCGACGAGACCGGGGTCGACGGCGCCTACCTGCCGTTGCCGGTGCGGCCTGAAAACCTTGAGCAGGCGTTGCGGGCGCTGCCAGCGCTCGGCTTTCGCGGCTGCAATCTGACCATCCCGCACAAGCAAGCGGCGCTGCGGGTGGCAGACAGGGTCGACCTGCTCGCGCGCCGGATCGGGGCCGCCAACACGGTAATCGTCGCCGCCGACGGCAGTCTTGAAGCCAGCAACACTGATGTCTTCGGGTTTCGCGAAAACCTGCGTGAGCAGGCGCCTGATTGGAATGCCTCGGTGGGCGCTGCGGTCGTGCTCGGCGCGGGCGGCTCGGCGCGGGCGGTTTTGGCGGCGCTCGCCGCAGCCGGGGTCGGCGAGGTGCGTCTCGTCAACCGCACCCGCAATCGGGCTGAGGCGGTCGCCGACGCGCTGTCCGAAGGCGGGCTGCGGATTTCGACCCATTCATGGGGCGAGGCGAACGCGGTTCTGGAGGGCGCCGGGCTGCTGGTTAACACGACCAGCCTCGGCATGGCCGGCGAGCCGCCGCTCGAGCTGGACTTGGCGTTGCTGCCGCGTTCGGCGCCGGTGGTCGATATCGTTTACGTGCCGCTCGAAACCGGCCTGCTCGCGACGGCGCGGCGGCGCGGGCATCCGGTGGTGGATGGCCTCGGCATGCTGCTGCACCAAGGCCGGCCGGGCTTCGAGGCCTGGTTCGGCGCCAAGGTGCGGGTCAGCCGCGAACTGCGGGGCGCCATTGTCGCAAGCTTGGCGGCGTCGCGGTGATCGTCGTCGGCCTGACCGGCTCGATCGGCATGGGCAAGAGCACCGCTGCGGCGCTGTTGCGGCGGATGCGGGTGCCGCTGTTCGACGCCGACTGGGTGGTGCACCGCCTGCTGGCGCCGGGCGGGGCCGCGGTGGCGGCGGTGGCGACAGCGTTTCCCGGTGTGGGTACGGCGGCGGGCGGCATCGACCGCAGGGTTCTCGGGCGGCGGGTGTTTGGCGATCCCGCGGCGCTGGCCCAGCTCGAGCGTATTCTCCATCCGATGGTAGCCGATCGCGAAAAGCGGTTTCTCGCCGGGGCGCGCGGCCGCCGCGAGCCGATCGCCGTGCTCGATGTGCCGCTGCTGTTTGAGAGCCGGGGCGCCGGGCGCTGCGATTATGTCGTCGTTGTCTCGGCGCCGGCCTTGGTCCAGCGCCAGCGCGTGCTGCGCCGACCGGGAATGACCGAGGCCCGATTTGCGGCGATCCTCAAACAGCAGATGCCCGATGCCGAAAAGCGGCGTCGCGCCGATTTCGTGGTGCCCACCGGGCTCGACCGAAAGCTGAGCTTGCAGCGGCTGGGGGCGATCGTCAGACTTTTGCGGCGCGGCAAGCCGCGGCTCGCCGGCCGGGACCGGCGGGTGGCGAGGAAAGAGCGGCGGCGGGGGTGATGCGGGAGATCGTACTGGATACCGAAACCACCGGCCTCGATCCGCAGGCCGGCCATCGGATCGTCGAGATCGCCTGCATCGAGCTGGCGCATCACATCCCGACCGGTCGTGATTTCCACCGCTATGTCAACCCGGGGCGGGACATGCCGGCCGATGCGCTGTCGGTGCACGGGCTGAGCGCGGAGTTTCTCGCCCCGCACCCGTCCTTCGCCGCGGTTGTCGATGATTTGCTCGCGTTTATCGGGTCGGATCCGTTGGTGATCCACAACGCTGAATTCGACCTGGGGTTCCTCAATATGGAAATGGCGCGTCTTGATCGCGCGCCGGCGGTTTTCCCGCATGTCGACACCTTGGCGCTCGCCAGGCAGCGATTTCCTGGCGCGCCGGCAAGCCTCGACGCGTTGTGTCGTCGCTTCGCGATCGATTCCTCGGGTCGCGACCATCATGGGGCGAAGATCGATTGCAGCCTGCTCGCCGCCGTCTACTTGGAACTGATCGGCGGACGCCAGCCCGGCCTCGATTTTGCCGTGCCTGCTGCTGCCGGCGTCGCGGCCATTAGGATCGCTCGCGCGGCGCGTCCGCACGCCGCTTCGCCCGAGGAGCTAGCGGCGCACCAGGCGATGCTGGCGCTGCTCACCGCGCCGCTGTGGCTTGCCGAGGGCTGAGGCTCAAACCGTGGTGCTGTCGTCGTCGGTGATGGTCTGCTCCGGCGACTGGTGCTGGCGCAGCAGCTCGGCAAAGTCGATCGGATTGATCATCAGCGGCGGAAAGCCCCCGTCGCGGGTGGCGTTGGCGATCACCGCGCGGGCAAACGGGAAGATGATTCGCGGCGTCTCCACCAGGATCAGGCTCGACAGCAGCGGTTCGGGGGCATTCCTGACCGTCACTACCGCTGCATAGGCGAGTTCGACCAGAAATACCGGCTGTTCCTGTGCATTCGCCGTCGCATTGATTGTCAGCACGACTTCATAGGTTTCGGGATTGAGGTTTTGCGCCTTGACGTCGACGTTGATCGCCACGTCCGGCTGGGCGGGTTGCTGGAGCAGGCTTTGCGGCGCCCGGGGATTTTCGAACGACAAATCCTTGACGTATTGAAAGTTGATGAAAAATTGCGGCCCGTCCGAGGCTGCCGGTAATGCGCCGGCTTCGCCGTTACCTCTGGTCTCTTCCGCCATGATCCCCTCCCGCGCGACCTTGGTCGAGCCGGCTGGCTAGCATGGATCGGGAAGATCCAGCAATCTTCGCCGCCGTCCCTCAGCGCGCAGTGGGCATCAGCAGCAGTTCGGCTTGGTCGGGGCGGTCCGGATGGACGCGCAGAACCGCGCCGTTGGGCGCCTTCAGCCCGGTCAGGGCGCGAATAAAACCCCAATGGCTGACGATGGCGACCTGGGACGAATCTGCCCGCGCCATCAGTCGGCGAAAGCGCTGCGCCCGGCCGAGCAGTGCTTGGTCGGGTTCCTCTTCGCCGGGCCACCAGGGATCGGGCAGATGGTCAAACACGATGGCCGGCCAGCGGGCGCGCAGTTCGCCGACCGGCGAACCGATGTCGCAGGCAAAGCAAAAGCGCTCGGCGACCAGTGGGTCGACGATGATCGGCAGACCGCGCTCGGCGGCGATGATCTCGGCGGTTTCGAGCGCGCGCAAATAGGGGCTGGCGATCACCCGGCGCAGATTGAGCCCGCCCAGCGCTCGCGCCGCGGCTGCGGCCTGGCGCCGCCCAAGCTCGGTCAAGACCGGATCGCGGATTCCGGGATCGCGCCGGCTCGCAGAAAAGATCCGGTTGAATTTGGTCTCGCCGTGCCGGATCAGGATCACTTCGGCTCCTGCCTCGGCGGCGGCAGAGCGGCATCCTCAACACGGCGATAATCGCCCTCGATTACCACCCTCCCGGCGCCATCGTCCGATCCGGCCGATAGCCGGTGGATCAACCGACGGCGCAGCGGCGGGATCAGCAGCCCCGCCCCGATCAGATCGCTGATAAAGCCGGGAATTATCAGCAAAATGCCGGCTGCTACGCGAAGCGCGCCACCGAGCAGCGCCGGCAACACTGGCTCGCCGGAGGCAAGACCCTGTCGCAGCTGCGACAGCAGCGCGAATTGCGCCGTGCGCAGGACCGCGCCACCGGCCGCGATGCCGACGAGGAGGAGCAACAGGGTTGGCCCGGGCCCGAGCCACTCGGCGACCGCCAGGGTCGCGTAGCCCTCGATCAACAGGTACGCCAAGACGGCCAGCCGCAGCCGTCGTTTCACCCGCGGCGCACCCGGCATGCTTGTCGCGGCCGCCGCCGCCCCCCATCTGAACCGAACAGCATGCGAGGGCCATTCCCCGGCCTTTGCCGCAGGGTGGCGAGGCGCTCCAGTCGATGGACAACTATCAATACATCATCCTGTTCGCGATGATCGCCGCCTTCCTGATCCTGCGGCTGCGCAGCGTTCTCGGCCGGCGCACCGGGAACGAGCGGCGGCGCGAGTTGTTCGTGCGACGGTCGGCGCCGCTTGCCGAAAAGCCTGGCGCCGATAAGCCCGGCCCCGAAAAGGTGGCGACGCCCGCCGACCCGGACAAGGTCGTGGCGCTTCCGACCCCGGCCGCCAAGCCCGCCGACACGGTGGCCGAGGGGCTGAGCCGCATCCGCCGCGCCGATCCCGGCTTCGACCCCTCGCAGTTTTTAGAAGGGGCGCGTTCCGCGTTTGAGATGATCGTCGCCGCCTATGCGAAAGGCGACAAGGCGGGGTTGCGCCCGCTGTTGAGCGACGAAGTCTACCGGCCCTTTGCCGCGACGATCGATGAACGCGCCGCCGCCAAGGAAACATTCGAGACCCGCGATTTGCGGCTCGACGATGCCGAGATCGTCGCCGCCGATGTTTCGGGGAGAACGGCGCGGGTGACGGTCAAGCTGGTGTCGCATCAGATCAACGTGACCCGCGCGATGGACGGCAGCATCGTCGACGGCGATCCCGAGCACCCGGTCGAAAAGACCGATCACTGGACTTTTGCCCGCGATACCCGATCCCCCGATCCGAACTGGATACTCGTCGCCACTAGCAGCGGCTGACGCGCGCCGCCACCGGCGCCGCCGCGCGGCGGCCGCCGGTGCGATCGTGGCGTTGGCGATAGGCTTGGCGCGTGATGCCGGCCCGACCCGCTTGACCTTGACGCCCGTTGGTTTCGACCGGCTGGACGGGTGGGGGCAGGACGATGTCGCCGCGGCGCTTGCGGCCTTTGTCAAATCCTGCGCGCGGTTTTCGAACGAATCTGCCGCAGCGCCGTTCGGTCCGATCGAGGTCGGCGTCGATTATGGGCGGGTCGGCGATTGGCGACAGCCTTGCCGCGGCGCAGCGGCGGTTCGGCCCGGCGACGAGGCAGCGGCCCGGCAGTTTTTCACGAGCGAATTCAGCCCGGTGGCGGTCGCCGATTATGGCGTCGTCACGGGGTTGTTCACCGGCTATTTCGAAATCGGACTTCAGGGCTCCTTACACCGTCACGGGCGCTACCAGACGCCGATCTACCGGCCGCCGCCCGATCTCGCCACCGGCCCGCGCTATACCCGAGCGCAGATCGAAGACGGCGCGCTCTCCGGGCGCGGTCTGGCGCTTGTGTGGGTCGACGATCCGATCGATGCGTTCTTTCTGCAGATCCAGGGCTCCGGCCAGGTCCGGCTGGACGATGGCCGAACCATCCGGCTCGGCTATGACGGTCAGAACGGGCTGCCTTATGTGCCGGTCGGGCGGCTCTTGATCGAGCGCGGACAGATCCCGCGCGACCAGCTGACGATGGCCTCGATCCGGGAATGGATGCGGGCGCACCCGAAGGCCGGGGCCGCCTTGCGCCGCGAAGACCCGTCCTATGTGTTCTTCCGCGAGATCAAGGGCCCCGGGCCGGTCGGGGCCGAGCGCGTGGTGCTGACCCCCGAACGCAGCCTCGCCGTCGATCGCCGCTACATACCGCTCGGCGCCCCGATTTGGCTCGAAGCCGAGGAGCAGTTCGCGCCGGACCAGCGCCTGCGTCGGCTGGTCGTCGCCCAGGATACCGGCGGTGCGATCAAAGGCCCGGTGCGCGGCGACCTTTATTGGGGCGCCGGCAGCGCCGCCGGGGACCGGGCCGGCGCAATGGACGCGCGCGGCCGGTATTACCTGCTGTTGCCGCGCCGCCTCGCCGCCCGCGATCGACCGATCGAGTGAGAAATCGTTGGGCGCGATGTGTTTCGACGACACCTCTCCGGAACCGGGTTGTCCTTGCCTTATCGGAAGGTCACGCTATGTCCGACGGTCGCTTCATCCGCCGCTGGCGCCGGTGAGGAGGGTGACGATCCGCACCAGCACCAGCCCGGCGGCGACAAACAGGTAGGCCCGCAGCACCACCAACCAGATGCGCGCGCGCGCGCCGAGCCGCCTTGGCGCCAGGCTAGCCAATGGCGGCATCCGCCAGCGGTTGCGCAACCCGGGATCGTACCGCGCCCTCGGTTCGTCGCGTCGGCGAAAGGCGCCGGCGCAAAACCAAATTGCGGTGGCTGCGAGGCTGCCGCCGGCGAGGCTGCCGACGATCGCGCCGGCGCTCATCTCAGGGTAGAGAATCGAGGCCGTCAGGATGACCGACAGCATGACCAGGACCGCGATGACTGCGCCGGTGAACAAGTTAAGCGCACGACCGTTGACCCACGGGCCCAACACCGCCGCGTCGTTGCACAACAGCAGCAGGAACACGGTGGCGCTCGGAAGCAATACGCCGGCCAGGGTCTGGACCGCGTTGGTCAGCAGGCCGAGCGGGGCGCCCGGGGTCAGCACCAATGCCGCCGACAGCGCGATCAGGCCGCAATAGACTGCATAGAATGCCTTTGCTTCGGTCGGCTTGCGGTGCAGCGAATGGCGCAGAGAGAGCACGTCGCCGATTGCATAGGCCGTGGCCAGCGAGACTGCAGACGCGCCGATGATGCAGGCGTCGATCAGCGCCAGCGCAAAGATGATCCCTGCGGCATGCCCGACATATTTTCCCAGACCGGCGGCGACGGCCCCGGCATCGGCAAATTTGCCGAACTCGGGCTGGCCAGCAAAGGTCGCGGCCGAGAAGGCCATCATTGCGACGCCGCCGATGATCACCAGCCCGATGCCGATCCACAGATCCAAGCGCTCATAGGACATGAAACGCGGGGTGATGCGCTTATCGACGACATAGCTCTGCTGGAAGAAAAGCTGCCAGGGCGCAACCGTGGTGCCAACGATGGCGATAATCAGCAGCATCACGTCGCTCAACTTTCCTGTGGCCGGCAGTTGCGGCACGAAAAACCCATGCGCGATTTGCTCGATTGGCGGATGGACCATCAGGAACACCGGAACGAGCAGCAGACTGCCGGCGACCAGGAACAGCGAAAAGCGTTCAAAGCGCCGGAAACTGCCGGTGCCGGCGGCGGCCATCATAAGGATCGCCGCGGCCGGGACGCCCCAGAGTTTGGACACGCCGAGATAGTCGAACGCCAGGGCGAGGCCGATGAATTCGGTCACGATCGTCAGCGCATTCAGCACAAACAGGTCGATCACGCTGAAAGCGCCCCAGAATTTGCCGAAGCGTTCAAGGATCAGCCGGGCATGGCCGACGCCGGTCACTGCGCCCAGGCGAAGCACCATCTCCTGATTGACGTAAAGCACCGGGATTAGCAGCAGCAGGGTCCACAACAGTGTCGTGCCGTAATTCTGGCCGGCCTGGGTATAGGTGCTGAAAGCCCCGGCGTCGTTGTCGCCGACCATGACGATCAGCCCCGGCCCGACGATCGCCAACAAGGTGCGCAACCGCGCCGCCCAGTTCGTGCGCGGCGCGAGATCGGCGCAGAGGATCGTGCCGAGCGCCCCTTTTATATCGCCGAGATGCGCCTCGTCGAGGACGGCCGAAGCGCCCGGCGGAGCGGCGAACTCGCTGGAGGGGGTCATCGATGGCTCGCTCATTCGCCGGTGCGCGCGGATGGCTTGGGTAATTTCTCGGCGATGCCGAGCATCTCGGCGCGGCGCCGCATCTCGGTCCATACCTCGTCGGGGGCAATTCCGCATTCGCGCCACAGCACGACCAGGTGATAGACGAGATCAGCGCTTTCGCGGATCACGGCTCGGGTGCGGCGTCGCACCGCTTCGAGCGCGACTTCGCCGGCCTCCTCCATCAATTTCTGCGCCATCTTAGGGCAGCCGCTGGCGAGCAGCCGCGCGGTGCGCGGATTGTGGCGGTCGCTCACCCGATCGAGGGCGTCGTAGAGCCGCGCGATTTCGCCGGCGTCGGCGGCGTCGAAAGCGATAGCGGCGTCAACATCAGGCGGCCTCGCCGCCGTTGCATCGCGCCTTACCAGGGCAGCCATGTCCCATTCCTCCATTCCCAGGCGGTGTGATGAACCGACCCGGGTGGAGAAGGGGCTGTCCCTAGCGGCGGACGGTCACCGCAATCGCGAGAACGGCCCGGCCGAGGGGACCCCGTTCGATCACCCGGGGCGGGTGGCCCGAGGAGCCGGTCGCAACAGGGCGACTGGGAGGCTCCGCGGGAGCTTTGCTAGATCGAGGTCCCATTGTTCCCATGCCGTTGCACGCGCATATTCGAGGATCAGCCCGAATATACCCCGCGAGGTATGCCTCGGGTGCGGCGGTGTCAATGATCAAAATCGCCGGATCTCGGAGAATGATCATGAACGGCGCGAACGACGAGGGTTCCATTCCAAATCCACTGCGCGACAAGCGGGGTCTGGTCAATCGGGTGCGCCGGCTGCGCGGACAGGTGGATGCGATCGAGCGCGGGCTTGCCGGGCAGGCCAGCTGCTCCGATCTGCTGCAGCGCATCACCGCGGCGCGCGGCGCGATCAATGGGCTGATGGCGGAGGTGCTCGAAGAACACGTGCGGGAGTATCTGGCGCCGGCTGACGGCAATGCCGATCGGCGTCAGGCCGACGCCGCCGAGGAGCTGATCGAAATCATCCACTCCTACCTGACCTGAGCGCCAGGCGGTCGCGTTTCGATTGCCGGGCCGCCCGGGTCTCGCCGGCCTGCCTCTGGGCGAGCCGCCGTGGCGCCGAATTCCGCCCGCGGTGAGCGGTAGCATTGTTGGAGGTGCAGCCGGACGCGCATGCCGAAACATGCCGCAATGAGAATTGACCCGAAACATATCGGGCTCCTATCATCCGGGCGGATGGTTCCCCGAAAGGGATGAAAAGGGAACACGGTTCAAGGCCGTGGCTGCCCCCGCAACTGTAAGCGGCGAGCCGGTCGTCAACTGCCAATGGGGCGACCTGGGAAGGCGGCGGCCGGCACAGACCCGCGAGCCAGGAGACCTGCCATCGCTCACGTCAATGCGACCGCATCGAGCGGGGTGCTCGATGGGTTCGGCCCGGCCTCCAGGGCGTTCCAGGCTCGCAGCGACAGATGACGGCCAACTGCGGGGCCTTTATGTTCAAGGCACTGACTCGAAGCTTCGATGAGCGCTCCGCTGAGCTGCGCGGACGGCTCATCGCAATGTATTCGCTGTTGATCCTCGCCAATCTCGGCGTCTGGGGTTGGGCACTCTACCTTTTCCACCAGAAACCCGTGCTGCTCGGCACGGCATTCTTGGCCTATGGCTTTGGCCTGCGGCACGCCGTCGACGCCGACCACATCGCCGCGATCGACAACGTCACGCGCAAGCTGATGCAGTCCGGGAAGCGCCCGGTCGGCGTCGGCTTCTTCTTCGCGCTCGGTCACGCGACGGTGCTGCTCCTGGCCGTGGGCGGGATCGCCGCAACGGCGATCGCGCTCGGCTCGCGCTTCGCTGCCTTCAACCATTTGGGCGGCATCATCGGAACGTTGGTCTCGACCCTATTCCTGCTGGCAATCGCGGCGATGAACATCGTCATCCTGATCGGGATCTGGCGGACCTTCCGACACGTCCGCAACGGCGGGATCTTCGTCGACCAGGATTTCGACCTGCTGCTCAACAGCCGAGGACTGCTGGCCCGGCTGTTCCGGCCGCTGTTCCGCCTGGTCACGCGCAGCTGGCACATGTTCCCGGTGGGTTTCCTGTTCGGGCTCGGCTTCGACACCGCGACAGAAGCGGCCCTGCTCGGCATCGCCGCCACCCAGGCTGCGCACGGCACGTCGATCTGGTCGATCATGGTGTTCCCGGCGCTGTTCGCGGCCGGCATGTCGCTGATCGACACCACGGACGGGGTGCTGATGCTCGGCGCTTACAACTGGGCGTTCATCAATCCGATCCGCAAGCTCTATTACAATCTGGTGATCACCGCGGTCTCCGTGGTGGTCGCGCTGCTGATCGGCAGCATCGAAGGGCTCGGCCTGATCGGCGGGCAACTCGGCCTCAGCGGCCGGTTTTGGGATGGCGTCGGCGGACTGAACGCTAATTTCAATGGGTTGGGGTTTGTCATAATCGGCATATTTGTGCTCGCCTGGGCGGGCTCGGCGATCTTCTACCGCTACGCCTGGCTCGACAAAGCAAGCGCCGCAGACAATAGAAGCTGATGCGCGGTATCGTGTAGCAAGCGCCACTACAACGAAATAGCCGGCGGGCGGTAGCCATTCTACCATATGCGAATGGGCGACACCTTCGTTATCTCCAGGCTCCGCGAGAAGGCCGCGATCATCGCCGATGACGTGACCGTGCGCGCCATGCGGGAGAAGGGGCTCGATCCTGAGGCGGATCGGAAACAACGCGCGGACTTCACCCGGCGCATCCTTGTTTCCCTACATGACCTCCGCAAAGCCGGCACGGTCGAGAAGATTGGTCAGGGGCGCGGCGTACGGTGGAAGCTTTCTAGCGCATGAACCAGATCTGGATAATGAGGTAGCTTAGTTCGTTGATGACGCCCCTTGACAAGCCGGTAAGCCCCTTCCTACGTCTTGCCCCCTTCTATAGACTGTCCCTGGCGGGTTGCCTCAACGTCAACCTAATTGGGATATGCGATATGCCGTCCGTCTCCGTGAGGCTCTCCAAATCACAGATCGACGATTTGGTAGCGATGTGCGGCCTTGGCGCGCCGGGCCTAAATCGTATAGCCGATGCCCTTGAACGGACAAGGCCGACTATACGGCGATCTGAACTAAGGCGCGTGATTTCGGAAGCAGGAGGCTCGGGGCCTGCCTTGGAAGCCACTGTTCGAGCCCTACCTGGGCTCGCAACGGCGATTCGCCGATTTAATATCACGCCGCGGGATCTGCTAGAGAGCGTACAATCCGGGCTTTTGATGGATCGCGGTCTCTCAAAGGAGACCGAAATGCGGTGGCATGAGTGTAGTCCGATTGTCGAAAGAATGCTATCAACCGCAGTGGTTTCGCTATACGCCAAAGCCCGTGAGTTAGCTTTTGACTTTGAACGGTTATATGGCCGAGCGCGCATACTTACCGATATTCGCCCGGTGTACGACGATATGCGAAATACGATCATCGGTGCCGACATTATACAAACCCTTCGCCTGGAATATTTCTCCCCCGAGTCAGAGAACGGCACGATCAGCATCGCGCTTGATATGCCTGACGTTGAGCAGTTGAAAAAATGCTGCGAAGACGCCTTACAAAAAGCGGAGGCAGCCCGAAAACTAATGGAGAATAATTCACTGGAAGTAGTTCTTCCTGGAGAGCGTGGCGCACAATGAGCGATGCTTTCCCTTACGACTACGCCAGATATGATGGAGATTTGCGATCGTCATGGGAACGGCTTACATGGATTGAAGAAAAAGGAGTTGGCCCATCATCTGCAATTGCGAAGCTGCGGCCTGCGCATGAAATCATCTTGGAGGCCGCCGTTATCTCGGTAGGTATCGAGACCGACCGTTCAGCCTCAGAACCATCCAACAATAAATCATCATTATTGTACGAGTATCCAAAATGGTTAATTAATATGTTTATGTGGGGATGCGTGTTTGGGGTATTAGGGATAATCCTATTGGTCGTCACGCCCTTCCTCAAAATGAAGGGGGGGGGATATAGCGGGAGGAGTGTTCTCAGCTGTTGGCGCGGTTGCGGTGGCATTGGCTATCCTCCGAGGCCAAGATGTCACCGCGCACCAATGATGGACTATTTGCGAAGTGGTTTGACAGGCTTGTCAAAAACAAGATGGGGGTGGCGGCGCTCCCGTTGGCAGGTATAGCCGTTTGACAGGCGATCCTACAAAGCTCTAGAGTTTCACCCTTCTATAATAGGGATGTGGCGCTTCTTGGATTTCGGCTTATGGTGTTTTCAGTACTATGTTTTTCGATGGCGATGATA
Organism: uncultured Alphaproteobacteria bacterium; assembly: GCA_963814805.1. GTDB lineage: Bacteria > Pseudomonadota > Alphaproteobacteria > ATCC43930 > CGMCC-115725 > AP-15. The sequence goes on from CAWFER010000001.1 coordinate 80,645, forward strand.
ATTTTCATCGTAACATGGACTGGAGAAAGACGTAAGGCTAGGCGCTGAACATCCTGGTCCCATTTGCGACCGAATACCGTAACTATGGCGTCCCCGGCGTGACTCGAACACGCGACCCACAGTTTAGGAAACTGTTGCTCTATCCGGCTGAGCTACGGGGACTTGGCGGCGGAAGATAGACTGCCGCGGCGGAGAAGGCCAGGGCGGGCGGCTAGGTGTGCTGTGCGGCAAGGATCGCCACCGGATAGGCGTATTCGAGCCGGTCGCCAGCACGGCGCACCGGAATGCCGAGCCGGTCATCGGCAATCGATGACGCGAACATCCGGGTGATCTTCTCGTCGTCGCCCGGATTGGGAAAGGAGCGGGCCAGCAGGTTTTGGACCGTGTCGCGCAACTCGTAGAAGCTGGTTTGCGGCGCGGGCAGTCCGGCGTTGCGGAACAGACTTTGCAATTCGGCCAGCGGCAGGGCGCGCACATGCGAGGGGTCGCGCAGCTTTTCAAGCCGGTTGAATTCGGCGGCCTTGGCCGGATCGGGCGAAGCGCAGGTGTCGACCAGCACGACCCGTCCGCCCGGCGCGCACACCCGCACCATCTCGCGCATTACCGCGGCCGGATCGGGGAAATGGTGCACGGCAAAGCGGCTCGTGACGATCGTGAACGAGGCGTCGGGCCACGGCAGGCTGGCGACGTCGCCTTCGCGCCAGGCGACATTGGCGAGGCCGCGCTCGGCTGCGAGCCCGCGGGCGCGGTCGAGCATCGCCGGGGTCATGTCGATGCCGGTCGCGTGGCGCAGATGGGGAGCAAACGCACAGACGACGATACCACCGCCGCCGGCGACGTCGAGCAGAGTGTCGTCGGGTTGCGGGGCTGCGGCGTCGACGACCAGCTTTAGCGCGGCGGCGTCGGTGATCGCGCCGGCACTGCTGAACGGCGTCGCCTGACGGGTGAACTGATCGCGGATCAGCGCGGCATGGTCCCGCGCGGCTGCCGCGGCGCTAACCGACGCCATCGGTTTCTCCAATCAAGTCCCCAGTCCTAGAGAGACGACAGCGCCCGCACGATGGGTGCTCGATCAGCCCCCGGATTACTCGCGGGGCTACTCGGGTTTGCGGCAGTAGGCGGCGAGCTTGTTGCCGTCGAGATCGCGGACGTAGCCGGCATAGGCGTCCGGCCAGAAGCCGCGTGGTCCGACCGCGCCTTCGTCCTTGCCGCCGGCGGCAAGGGCCGCCCGGTGAAACGCTGCGACCGCGGCGCGGCTCGGCGCTTCGAAGCTGACCGTGCCGCCATTGGCGGCGGTCGCCGGCTTGCCGTCGGCCGGGGTCAGCACGATGAACTCCTCGCTCGACTGGCCCCAGCACGAACCGCGGTCTCCGAGGTCCTTCAGGCGCTTGTAGCCGAGCGGGCCGAGCACGCTGTCATAGAACGCGCGCGCCTTGGCTAAGTCGTTGGTGCCGACCGCGACATGAGTAAATATCGCCATCGCTTCCTCCCGTGCAGCAGGTGGTGCGCGATCGGCGCACCCTCGCGTCATCATAGGCGACCGGATCGGTTCAGCCCAGCAGAACCGTTCTACATCGTTGCGTTGCCGCGGGTGCGAAACGCGCTGCCGACTGGTGCATCGGCGGCCGCTGCGGGTAGGCGGAGCACCCTCACAATCCGACGGAGCGGCTGACCAGCTCGGAATAGCGCGCGCCGGCGGCGGCGCCGGGAGCGAAGACTCGATCGAGCGCGTCGAGCGTCGCGGCGGAGATCGTCAATTCGGCAGCGGCGGCGTTCTCGTCGAGCCAGCGCCGGTGGCTGGTGCCGGCGATCGGCACGATCGCGGGATCGCGCGACAGCAGCCAGGCCAAGGCCAGCTGCGCCGCGGTGCAGCCTTCGGCGGCCGCGAGCCGCCGCAATTCGGCGACGAGCTCGAGATTGTGCGGCAGGTTTTCCGCCTGGAAGCGCGGCATCCGCCGGCGCGCGTCAGCCACGCCCAGAGCATCCCGGTCGGTGACGGCGCCGGTCAGAAAGCCGCGCCCTAGCGGGCTGTAGGCGACAAAGCCGATGCCGAGTTCGCGGCAGAGGCCGAGCACCTCGCCCTCGACATCGCGGGTCCATAGCGAATATTCGATTTGTACCGCACTCATCGGATGGACCGCGTGGGCGCGCCGGATGGTCCGCGCGCCGGCTTCCGAAATGCCGAGGAAGCGCACCTTACCGGCGGCGACGAGGTCGCTCATCGCTCCCACCGTGTCTTCGATCGGCACGGTGCGGTCGATGCGGTGGATGTAATACAGATCGATCACATCGGTGCGCAGCCGCTCGAGGCTGCGCTCGCATGCGGCCTTGACGTATTGCGGCCTGCCGTCGGCGCGCGGGGTCCCGTCCGGGCGCCGCAGATTGCCAAACTTGCTGGCGATCACATAGCGGTCGCGCGCGCCGGCGATCGCGCGGCTGACCAGCTCCTCGTTGCGGCCGTTGCCATAGGCATCCGAGGTGTCGAGCAGATCGATCCCCAGCTCGGCCGCTCGCCGGATCGCGGCAACCGCCTCCGCCGGATCGGGCTCGCTATAAAACGGCGTCATCGTCGCGCAGCCGAGACCGATCGCCGAGACCTCCAATTCACCAAGCTTGCGGCGCTGCATTCTGGTTCCTCGTTCGCTGTGCGTGACGGCCATCCCGGAACCGCCAGTAAGGGTACCCTCACTTTAGCGCGTGGGGCTCCGCGCTGCGGCGAATTTCGGCCAGACCGGCGGCAGCATGCTGATGACAGCCCGTCACCGTCACACTAAGCTCGATCGCATGGATGGCGAGCTGTCTTGCGGCTCTATCGAAGTGCGGCGGCCGCTGGCGGAGCGGCTGCCGCTGATCCTGGCCTCGCCGCACAGCGGCTGCGACTATCCGGCCGAATTCGTCGCCGCCTCGCGGCTCGACCCGTTGTCGCTGCGGCGCTCGGAGGACAGCTTTGTCGACGAGCTGTTCGCGGCCGCTCCGAGCCTCGGCGCGCCGCTGCTGGCAGCGCGCTTCCCGCGCGCCTATCTCAACGTCAACCGCGAGGCCTACGAGCTCGATCCGGCAATGTTCTGCGACGCCCTGCCGGAATTCGTCAACGCCGGCTCGCCGCGTGTGCGCATGGGGCTTGGCACCATTGCCCGCATCGTCGCCAGCGGCGAGGAGATCTATGCCGACAAGCTCGCCTTTGCCGAGGCGCAGCGGCGTATCGACGGCCTCTATTATCCGTATCATCGGGCCTTGCTTCAGCTGATCGAGGAGGTCGAGGCGGATTTCGGCGGCTGTTTGCTGATTGACTGCCATTCGATGCCGTCCGCCGCGGGTGCTAGCTGCGGGCGCGACGGAGCCGATATCGTGTTGGGCGACTGCCATGGCGCGGCCTGCGCGCCTTCGATCCTCGAAGCCGCCCGCCATTTCCTCGCCGCGCGCGGCTTTTCCGTCGCGATCAACGCACCTTATGCCGGCGGGTTCACCACCGACCATTACGGCGATCCGCGCCGCCGTCGCCATGCCTTGCAGATCGAGATCAACCGCGCGCTCTATATGGAAGAGCGCAACTACCGGCGAAAGCCGCGCTTCGTGAAGCTCGCCGCGCAGATGGCGGAACTGATCGGTCACTTGAGCCTGGCCGCGCGGGAATGCCTCTCGGAGGCCTGCGGGTGAACGCCCCGGCGACCCCGCGCCAACTGGTCGATTGACCCGCGGCGCCCGCATTCTCACCTGATAGCCAGGACTGGGTCCCACAAGGGCGGTCATAGTCCGGGCCGGTCACGGCGCCGGCTGGCATGGAGAGGTCGATGAGCAGGAGCGGGCCGGATACGGCCGCGGATTTTACAATCGAGCAGGACTGGCGCGGTTATAACGACGAGCAGCACGCGATCTGGCGGCTGCTGTTCGAGCGCCAGCAAAAGCTGCTGGTCGGGCGGGCCTGCGACGAATATCTCAACGGCCTCGGCGCGCTGGGCGTTGCGGCCGGCGGCATCCCGGATTTCCACCGGCTGAGCGACGTGCTCGAGCGCTTCACCGGGTGGCGGATCGTGGCGGTGCCGGGTCTCGTCCCCGATGCGGTGTTCTTCGCCCATCTCGCCCGGCGGCGCTTTCCGTCCACCTGCTTTATTCGCCGCCGCGATCAGCTCGACTATCTGCAGGAGCCGGACATTTTTCACGATATCTGCGGCCATGTGCCGCTGCTGATGAACCCGGTCTTCGGCGACTACATGCAGGCCTATGGCGAGGGCGGGCTAAAGGCGCAGGGGCTCGGCCATCTGCAGCGCCTCGCGCGGCTATATTGGTATACCGTCGAATTCGGGCTGATCGCGACCGGAGCGGGGTTGCGCATTTACGGTTCGGGAGTTTTGTCCTCGGCGGGCAAGTCGCGGTATTGCCTCGACGACCCGCGGCCGCATCGGCTGGGTTTCGATCTGCGCCGGGTCATGCGCACCCGCTACCGGATCGACCGCTTTCAGGAGAGCTATTTCGTCATAGACGATTTCGCTCAGCTGTTCGCCGCGACCCGCCCCGATTTCACCCCGATCTACCGCGAGATCGCGGCCTTGCCGGATATCGAGCCCAATACCGTGCTCGACGGCGATCGGCGGTTTGCGCCTGCCCTCATCGGCGCGCCAGCAACGGTGCGGGCAAAAAAATGGGCCGTGGCGTGAGCCCGGCCCAAGTTTAGGGAGGAAACGCCTAGAAGACGTACGGTAAGACCACAACCGGCGATCGTTACCGCACTGCACCATGTAATGTGTCTGGGCGCGATGTCAAGCGGCTTTTTCGAAGGGTTTGGCATTGTTGAGGATTCGCGGGCAGATCAGGCAGTTAGACCACACCCTGCGGCAAAATAATGTGCATCGCACAAGGACAGGATTTTGACGATGCCGGCTTTCCGAGCCATCCCTTGCCTGCCCGAGCCGCCGATAACGGATCGGGAGGCTCTGTTCCTCGACGTCGACGGCACGCTGCTCGAAATTGCCCCTCGTTCCGATCTGGTCCAGGTGCCGCCCGGACTGCCGAGGCTGCTCGGCGAGTTGTCCGAACAGCGTGGCGGCGCGTTGGCGCTGATCAGCGGCCGGCCACTCGCCGAGCTTGATCGTCTGTTTCGGCCCTGGCGCGGGGCGGCCGCCGGGATCCACGGCAGCGAGCGCCGGCGCGCTGACGACAGCCTCGCTCATCGCGCCGACCCTGGTGCGGCTGCGGCGCTCGACCTGATCAGGCCGAGGCTCGCCGCTTTGGCGCGCGCCGGGAGCGGTCTGGTGTTCGAAGACAAGCAGCGCAGCTTGGCGCTGCATTACCGCGCCGCGCCCGAACTCGGGGACGAAATTCTGGCTGTTGCGGGCGCCCTACAGCGGGAGGCCGGATCGGCGCTGCGCCTGATCTGCGGCAAGATGGTCGTCGAGTTCCAGCCGCACGGCGCCGACAAGGGTGCGGCCATTGCCGCCTTCATGGCCGAGGCGCCATTCCTTGGCCGCTCTGCGGTGTTCGTCGGCGACAATTCGACCGATGAGGATGGATTTGCCGAAATCGTGCGGCGCCGCGGGATTGCGGTCCGGGTCGGACCGCCCGCCGACACCCGCGCCGGATACGGCCTGCCTTCGGTTGCATCGGTGCTCGCGTGGCTCGCGCGGAGCCGGCAGCTCGATTAGGAATCAACGACCGCGGGAACCATCAGGGGTTGGTGGCGTTCGATGAAGAAACAGAAAGCGGGGAATGAAATGGCCGAAGGCGAAATCGTTTCAGTCGGGGCGCCGGAGGCTGGCTTGGAACCCCGGGGGGCGCGGGCGGCGGCACGGCTTGGCGCAAGGGCAAATCGCCGACTCGTCGTGGTCTCGAATCGGGTCGCGGTCGAAAGCGCAAAGCCTGATTCGGGTGGCCTTGCCGTGGCGATCCGTGCCGCACTCGAAAGCAGCGGCGGCATCTGGTTCGGCTGGAGCGGCGAGGTCAAGGAGGAAGCCGGCAGCGAACCCGAACTGGTCGCGCGCGGCCCGCTCACCTACGCCACCGTCGATTTATCGCGGCGCGATTTCGAGGAATACTACCTTGGCTTTGCCAATCGCGTGCTGTGGCCGCTGTTTCACTTCCGCGGCTCGCTGGTCGAGTATTCGCGGCGTGATTTTGCCGGCTACCTGCGGGTAAATCGCGGCTTTGCCAGGACCTTGGCGCCGATGCTGACCGGCGAGGACCTGGTCTGGGTCCACGACTACCACCTGATCCCGCTCGGCCGCGAATTGCGCCGTCTGGACTGCGGCCAGCCGATCGGCTTTTTCCTGCATACGCCGTTTCCGCCCGCCGAATTGTTGCGCGTGCTGCCGAACCACCGCGATCTGGTTGAAGCGTTGTGCGCCTATGATCTGGTGGGCTTTCAGACCGAGTCGGATCTGCATGGCTTTCGCGATTATTTGTTGCGCTGGGCCGGTGGCGAGGATCTGGGACACGGGACGGTGCGGGTCTTTGGTAGAACCGTGCGAGCGCAGGTGTTCCCGATCGGCATCGACACCGCCGCCGTCGCCGCTGAGGCGGCCGCCGCCGACAGCACCCGCCAAATGCGCCGGCTGGGGCAGAGCCTAGGCGAGCGGACCTTGATGATCGGGGTCGATCGGCTCGACTATTCGAAGGGACTGCCGGCGCGGTTCCAGGCCTTTGGCCAGCTACTCGAAACCTATCCCGAGACGCGCGGGCGGATCGTCTTCATGCAGATCGCGCCGCCATCGCGCTCTGAGGTTCCGGAATATCAGGAGATCCGCCGCACCCTGGCCACCTCGGCCGGCCATATCAACGGCCGCTACGGGGAATTCGACTGGACGCCGCTGCAGTATATAAACAAGAGCTTTAATCACAAGGTGCTGGCCGGATTTTTTCGGGCGAGCCGGATCGGGTTGGTCACGCCATTGCGCGATGGGATGAACCTGGTCGCCAAGGAATATGTCGCCGCGCAGCCGGCCGAGGATCCGGGAGTGCTGGTGCTGTCGTGCTTTGCCGGAGCGGCGCAGGAGCTCGGCGAGGCGGTATTGGTCAATCCCCATGATGTCGAGGGGACCGCCGAGGCCATCCGGCAAGGGCTGGCGATGCCTCTCGGCGAACGCAAGGAGCGGTGGACCGCGATGATGGCGACGATCGAGCGCAACGACATCACTGCCTGGCGCAAGAGCTTTGTCGGGGCGCTCGCGGCGAGCGGCGCGCGATCTTGAGCAACGGGGGCTTGAGCAACGGGGACGCGAGCCCCACGGGGGCGGCCGGCGCCGGTCCTGCAGCGCCGGTAACCTGGCTCGTCGGCGACATCGGCGGCACCAACGCCCGTTTCGGCCTGGTATCTCCCGATCACAAGATTTTGCAGTGGCGCAGCTATGCGGTAGAGAATTACCCGAAAATCGGCGATGCCCTGGCCGAGTATCTCGGCAGCCGCGGCGACCTGCCCATGCCGCGCCAGGCGGCGATCGCCATTGCCTCGCCAATTACCGGCGATCGCGTGTCGATGACCAATCACCCGTGGAGCTTCTCGATCGCGGCGCTCAAGGCGCAGTGCGGCTTTGACCGGCTCGAGGTGATCAATGACTTCACCGCGCTGGCGCTGGCGTTGCCCTATCTGGGTCCGGATGATCGGATAATGATCGGCGACGGCGGCCCGGCGCCCGGGCGCCGCTGGCGGTGCTGGGTCCGGGGTCGGGGCTCGGCGTATCCGGGCTGGTTGCCTGCGGCCGGGGATGGGTGGCGCTAACCGCAGAGGGCGGTCATACGACGATGGCGCCGGCAACCGATCGCGAAAGCGCGGTGCTCGACCATATGCGCCGGCATTTCGATCATGTCTCGGCCGAGCGGGTGCTGTCGGGCCCAGGGCTCGTCAACCTCTATAATACGTTGGCGGAGATCGACGGGGTTCTGTCGCGGGGTTACACGGCGGCGCAGATCACCGATCTCGGGACCCGCGGCGAAGACCCGCTATGCGCCGAGAGCACGACGATGTTCTGCGCCATGCTCGGCACGATGGCCGGCAATCTGGCGCTGACCCTGGGTGCGCGCGGCGGGGTATATATTGGCGGGGGAATCGTGCCGCGGCTCGGCCGGTTTTTTGCCGATTCGCCGTTTCGCGCCCGCTTTCAGGCGAAGGGCCGATTCGAACCCTATCTCGCGGCGATCCCGACCTTTGTCGTGACCCATCCGCTGCCGGCTTTTCTCGGCTGCGCCGCCCTGCTGGCCGAGTAGGGAGAGCGCGGCAATGAGTTCGCCCGACATGGAGAGCAGCGCCGAGGGCCTGGCGCAAAGCCCGACGCCGCACCCGCCCCCCGGTACGCCGCCACAGCCGCCGCCCGATCCTGATCGCCCGCCGCCGATCGAGGAACCGCCGAGGCCGACGCCGGCGCCGCCGGTCGAGCCGCCGCCGGCCCCGGTCGGGGACCCGCCGCGCCCGGCGCTGCGCCGCGCGGCGCGTTTAGCATGAGAGCGCTGCTCGGATAAATTCCACTATCGCGGTGATTTGCCTATATTTTAGCCGGCGCGCAGCGGATTGCCGTTGAGCGCGTTGGTTCGATGACCGTCGGAGATTCTTTCCGGCGCTGCTGAGGAGCGGTGGCTATGGGTCTCATCCTGATAATTATTCTGTTGCTGATTCTGTTCGGCGGCGGCTTTGGGTATTACCGTGGCGGTTACTACAGCCGCGGCGGCGGTTATGGCGTCGGCGGCGTGCTCGGGCTGATCATCCTTGTCGTTCTGATCGTTTGGCTGCTCCACGGCGGAGGGTATTTCGCTCGTTACTAAATGCTGTCGGCGGGATTGGCCGGGCTGCGCCCATCGGGCCGCTTGGCGGCTGCACGCGGGCGGCGGTAGAATCGGCCAGGCTTTCGACGGGATCGTTTGATGAGCGCAGCAAGTGACCGAGGTGTCGAAGCCGGCGTCCGCGCCCGTTCGCGCATCCGCGCCGGAGACTTTGCCGGACCGACGGCAGGTGTGGCCGCCGGCAATGTCCAGGCCAATTTGGTCATCCTGCCCAAGGCGATGGCCGACGATTTTCTGCGCTTTGCCCAGGCGAACCCAAAGCCTTGCCCGGTGCTGGCAGTCTCCGAGCCCGGCGATCCGCGGCTGCCGCGACTCGGCGAGGATCTCGACATCCGAACCGACCTGCCGAAATACCGGGTGTGGCGGCACGGCGAACTGGTCGAAGAGCCGCGCCAAATATCTCATGTCTGGCGCGAGGATCTGGTCATCTTCGCACTCGGCTGCTCGTTTTCGTTCGAGCAGGCCCTGATCGAGGACGGGATCGAGTTGCGCCATATGACTTGCGGTTCGAACGTGCCGATGTACCGCACCGATGTCCGCTGCGCCCCGGCCGGCCGGTTTGCCGGTCCGCTCGTCGTCTCAATGCGGCCGCTGGCGCCGGCCGACGCGATCCGGGCGGTCCAGATCACCTCGCGATTTCCCTCGGTGCATGGCGCGCCGGTGCATATCGGGTTGCCCGAGGCGATCGGCATCAAGGATTTGGCTAAGCCCGATTACGGCGACAGCGTCCCGGTGCGGAGCGGCGAACTGCCGGTGTTCTGGGCCTGCGGCGTAACCCCGCAAGCCGTGATCGCCGAGGCCAAGCCCGATTTCTGCATCACCCACGCGCCTGGATCGATGCTGATCACCGATCTGCTCAATACCAGACTGGCGAGCCTGTAGCGGCTTGTCCGGCATGGGACAGGGGATCGGCGCACGCACGGTTATCGACCGGATCGAACGACTGATCCAGAGCGATGTCGGCCGCAACATCGGCCCATTATGCGATGCCGCACGCGGCGGGTTGTGGGGCGCGGCTTCCTCGCTGGCAGCGGCGCAGCCTTGCCGGGTCGGGCTGATCACCGGCTTCTACGTGCCGCAGGGCATGCCGCCGGCGGCGGAAACCGATGGGCCGGTCGGCGCCGCCCTGTTGGCCCGGGGCCTGATGATGGCCGGCATTCCCTGCCGCCTCGCTACCGACGAGCCGTGCCGACACGCCTGCGAGGTGGCGCTGGCTGCGGCGGGCGCCGTTGCGGCGCCGGTCGATTGCTGTGCGGTTGGCGCACCCGTTGCGCCCGCTGATCGAGGCGTGGCGCACCGCCGGCATCACCCATGCGCTCTCGATCGAGCGCTGTGGGCGCAGCGCCGACGGTTCGCCGCGCAACATGCGCGGGCTCGACATCGGCTCCTATACCGCGCCGCTCGACGATCTGTTCGCGGCCGGGCCGTGGCAGTCGATCGCGGTCGGCGATGGCGGCAACGAGATCGGCATGGGCGCCCTGCCCCGCGGCCTGATCGCGCAACATGTCGCGCATGGCGAAACGATCGCCTGCGTCACCCCGGCGCAGCATTTGATCGTGGCCGGTGTATCGCATTGGGGAGCATGCGCGTTGCTCGGGGCGCTCGGCTGTCTGCGCCCGGATTGGCGGGGGCCGCTGCTGCTGAGCCTCGACGGGAAGCTCGAGCGGCGGGTGCTCGAAGCCATGGTGGCGGAGGGGCCGGCGGTCGACGGCGTTTCGCTGCGGCAGACGCCGACCATCGACAATTTCGACCTCGCCACCCATCATCAGAAATTGCGGATGATCCGCGCGCTCGCCGAGGGCGGGCATGCGCTATAGCGCGTTTATTTTCGAAAGCTATCACTACGATCCGGCCAATTCCGCGCTGACCTTGCGCTACCGCTTTGCCCAAGGGCCGCGATTTGAAGAAGCGCTGATCTTCGAATTGCCGCCGCGACCGCTGTCGCCGGCCGACAAGGCGGCGCTCGACCGGATCTGCCAGCTGATATTCCTGCTCGCGGGGGTCAGCTATTACAAGGCATATGTGCCGCCGCGCCTGCTCTGCCAAGCGTTCCCGCTCGACCGCGAGACCGCTGAATTTCTGCAGAGCTTTTATGAGAACGGGCTCGCCGAGTTTGCCTGGAAAAATCGGGTCTCGCTGCACGGCCATTGCCGCTTCCAGGCCGAGCCGATAGCGCCGTCCGCGCCGATAGCGCTCGAGCTGCCGCGGCGCAGCTGCGTTCCGGTGGGCGGCGGCAAGGATTCGGTCGTCACTCTCGAATGCCTCAAGGCGGCCGGCGAGGACCTCGTACTGTTCTCATTGGGCGACGCCCAGCCGATCGCCGCCTGCATCGCCGCGGCCGAGCTGCCGTACATCCGGGTTCGCCGCCGCCTCGACCCCAGCCTCTTGAAGCTCAACGAAGGCGGCGCGCTCAACGGCCATGTGCCGATTACCGGGATCTTGAGCGCGATCGTGCTGGCCTGCGCCGTGCTCGCCGGCTTTGATGCGATCGCGATGTCGAACGAGCATTCGGCGAGCGCGCCGAACTTGACGATCGACGGCATTGCGATCAACCATCAGTTCAGTAAATCGCTCGAATTCGAACGCGCGTTCGCCGGCTACATCGCAAGCCACATCTCGCCGAGCATCGCCTATTTCTCGCTGCTGCGGCCGTTGTCGGAGATCGAGATCGCCCGGCGTTTTGCTCGCTACCGGCAATATTACGCGCATTTCCGCAGCTGCAACACCGCGTTCCGGCAATCGCCGGCCGAGCGCGGTCGGCAGTGGTGCGGCGATTGCCCGAAATGCCGGTTCGTGTTCCTGGCTTTGGCGCCGTTTGTCGCCAAGCCCGAGCTGGTCGGGATCTTCGGCCGCAACCTGCTCGATGACGAAAGCCAATCGGACGGGTTCGCCGCGCTGTGCGGATTGCACGAGCACAAACCATTCGAATGCGTTGGCGAAATCGCCGAGAGCGCAGCAGTGATGGCTTATCTTGGCGGCCATGCCGATTGGCGCCACGACGCCGTGATGCGCCGGCTACATGCGATTTACCCGGCGCTGTGCACCCAGGATCCGGCCGCTTATCGCGCCCTCTTCACGGCTCGGCACCCGCATCGGGCGCCGAGCAGGTTTCTGGCCATGCTTGATGCGTGCGGCTGAGCTCGGCGCGGCGCGGGTCGCGATCTGGGGGCTGGGCCGCGAAGGGCAGGCGGCGATCCAGTTCCTGCGCGTGCGGCGCCCAGAGCTGCCGCTGTTGCTGCTCGATGATGCCGATGATGCGCGAGCGCCCTCCGGGCTCGATGGCATCGCGTGCGCCTTTGGGGCCGAGCAGATCGTCAGCGCCCTCGGCGACATCGACGTGATCATCAAATCGCCCGGCGTCAGCCTCTATCGCCCTGAGATCGAGAACGCCCGCGGCAATGGCGTCGGGATCACCTCGCTGCTGAACCTGTGGTTTGCCGAACGCGTCGACATCACCACGATCTGCGTGACCGGCACCAAAGGGAAAAGCACGACGGCGTCGTTGATCGCCCATATGCTCCGCAAGCTCGGCCGCAGGGTGGCGCTGGTCGGCAATATCGGGGTCCCGATCACCGCGATCGAGCCGGCGACGGCCGATTACGCGGTCATCGAGGTGTCGAGCTATCAGGCCGCGGATTTCGACGGGGTATGCGACGTGGCGGTGCTGACCTCGCTGTTTCCGGAGCACCTCGATTGGCACCGCACGCTCGATGCCTATTACCGCGATAAGCTCAACCTGCTGCGCCACAGCCGGCGGGCGATCGTCAACCGAGATGCGGCGGCCATCGCCGGAGCGGCCGCCTTCGGCCAACTCTTCTTCAATCGCGAAGACGGTGTCCACGGGCGCGGCGCGGAGATTTTCGAGGGTGCCGAGCGGATAGGTGAAATACGTAACCGCTACCTTGCCAGAGCGCACAATATTTCGAATGTGTGCGCGGCGCTGACCGTTGCCAGGGTGCTGGACATAGATCTCACCGCCGCCCTCGTCAGCACCCTCGATTTCGAGGCGCTGCCGCACCGCGAGCAGGAGCTCGGCGCCTACGACGGCGTTCTCTATGTTGACGACAGCATTTCGACCGCACCCGAATCAACGTTGGCGGCGCTTTCGGTCTATGCCGGGCGCGCCATCACGGTGATCGTCGGCGGCTATGACCGCGGCATCGACTACGGCAAGCTCATCGCCGCGCTGGCGCAGGGTGCTGCCCGGGCCGTCATCTGCCTCGGCGCCAGCGGCGAGCGGATCTATGGCGGCTTGCGGGAGGCGACGAAAGGATTGGGCGCGAGCGCCCCCGCCGCCTACCAGGCGCAATCGATGGAAGATGCGGTCGCTCGCGCCAGGCGGGTGACGCCAGCCGGCGGGGTGGTATTGCTGTCGCCGGCAGCACCGAGCTATGGCTACTACCGCGATTTCGCTGAGCGCGGCCGCGACTTCGCCGCCAAGGTCGGGCGCCCGGTCGATGATTCAAAGGGATCCGGATGAGCTTCCAGTCGCCGCGGCGAACCCGGGCGGGCAGCGCGGCGCGCTTCTTCTGTCTGATTGTGGCCGGCGGAGTTGCGGCCGGTTGCACAACAAAGCCCTTTCTGTCGAGCGGTGACGCCAATTCTGCCACGGTCGGCTTTGCCGGCGGCAATCTCGCGGCTGCCACCGCCGTGGCAAACGATCACTGCGCCCGCTATGAGCGGGTGGCGCGCCTGTTGGAGATACAGGAAGACATGGCTTATTTTCAGTGCCACCGCCGGTGATCCTGTCGATCTGGCAAGGTTGATCGATGCGGCGGCGAGCGACGCCACGCGCGCAACCATCGGCCTCGCCAGATTCCCGGCCGCGGGCCCGAAGGTCTTTTCTGCGTCTCCCGGCGCTGTGGTTGGCGGGAGCCGATCTGCGCCTGACAGTGCTGGCCGTGCCGCCGGTTCTGCCATTGATCCATCGGCAATTCGCGCTGAGCGAGCGGGCCGTGGGCGCGCTCTCTGGCCTGCCGGTGCTGCTGTTCGGGCTCGCCGCAATCCCAGGCTCGCTGCTGATCGCGCGCCTCGGCGCCCGCGGTGCGGCGATCGCCGGGCTGCTGCTGGTCGCGGCGGCCTCGGCGGCGCGCGGCATCGGGCCGTCGGCGCCGCTGCTGTTCGCGATGACCTTTCTGATGGCGGCGGGGGTCGCGGTGGTGCAGCCGGCCTTGCCGGCGCTGGTCGCCGAATGGTTTGCCGATCGGCCCGGATTCGCCACCGCGGTCTATGCCAATGGCTTGCTGATCGGCGAGGCGTTGCCCGCGGCGCTGACGATCCCGCTGGTTTTGCCGCTGCTCGGCGGCGGCTGGCCGGCGAGCTTCGTCTTCTGGTCGGTCCCGGTCGCGGCGACGGCGCTGCTGATGGCGCTTTGCCGAAGCGACGCACCGCGACCGCAGACGTCGGCGCCAGCCCGCTGGCAGCCCGATTGGCGCAGCCGCGAAATTTGGCAGCTGGGTCTGATGCAGGGCGGCACCGGAGGGCTCTATTTCGCCTCGAACGCGTTCATCCCCGAATACCTCCATGCCGTCGGCCGCGCCGATCTGGTCACTGCCTGCCTGGCCGCGCTAAACCTCGGTCAATTGCCGGCCTCGCTGGCGCTGCTCCTATGGGCGCGGCGTCTTGGCGGCAGCAAGACGACAGTCGTGCTGACGCAGGTTCTGGGCCTACTCGGGATTGCCGGCTTCGTCGCCGCGCAATCTGCGCTAAGTATCCTCGGCGCAGGGGTAATCGGCTTCTGCTGCGCCTTCACCCTGATCGTGACCCTGGCCTTGCCGCCGCAGATCGTATCCGCCGGTGACGTTCCCCGGCTGTCGGCCGGAACCTTCACGATCGGCTATTCGCTCTCCTGCATGGTTCCGCTGCTGGGCGGCGCTCTGTGGGACGCGACCGCTTATCCCGCCGCGGCTTTTCTCGCCGCCGCCGCCAGCGGCGCGATCGTCCTCGTCACCGCGCTGACTGTCCGCTTTCCCGGTTAGCCACAGCAGCCAGGCGGAGCTCAGCCGGAAGCCCTCGAGCCTCGATCCTCACCAGGTGGCAAACATTGCGGCTACCGCCGCCGCCATCGCCCCGGTCGACAGCCAGCCCATCGCCCATAACGGGCGCGGCACCACGAACGCTCCCATGACCCGGCGTTGCCGGGCCATGACCATGATCACGACCATCAGCGGCACCGCCACGACGCCGTTGATCACGGCAACCCAGAACAGTGCCTTGATCGGATCGAGACGGACAAAGTTGAAAAAGATGCCGATCAGGGTCGCGACCGCGATCGTGCCGTAAAACGCCTTCGCGTCTTTCGGCAGCCGACTGAGCCCGGTCGGCCAGCCCAACGCCTCGCCCAGCGCATAGGCGGCCGAGCCGGCCAGCACCGGCACCGCAAGCAAGCCGATCCCGATGATGCCGGCGGCGAACACGGCAAAGGTGAATTCGCCGGCGATCGGGCGCAGCGCCTCGGCCGCCTGCGCCGAGGTCTGGATGTCGGTGATGCCGTGCGCGTTCAGGGTCGCGGCCGTGGTGATGATGATGAACAGGCTGATCAGGTTGGAAAATCCCATGCCGACATAGGTGTCGACGCGAATTCGGCTGATCTGGGCGCGGGCTTCCCCGGGCGCCTCGCGCAGCGGGATGCGCCGCGGGATCGATTCGCTCGTCCTCCGCCTCCTCCGAGGATTGCCAGAAGAAGCAGTAGGGCGTGATCGTCGTGCCGAGGACCGCGACGATCGCGACGAGATAGTCCGTGCTCCAGCTCAGATTCGGCACCAAGGTGTTATAGACGACCTTGCCCCACGGCACGTCGACCGCCAGCGCCGTCGCGACATAGGCGAACAGCGACACTGCCGTCCATTTCAGGATGCGCGACATAGTTTTCATACCGCGCAGAACACTTCGAGCAAGCGCGCAGACCGACGGCAAAGCCGACGACGTAAAGATGCGCCGAGCCGTGCCAGCAGCAGCTGCAGCGCGGCGCCCATCGCGCCGAGATCGGCGCCGAGGTTGAGGATGTTGGCGACGAGCAGCAAGGCCGACGATGACGCAGCAGCAGCCAGCGCGGATAATGCTCGCGGATGTTGCCGGCGATGCCCTCGCCGGTGACGCGGCCGATGCGGGCGCTGATCTCCTGGATCGCCGCCATCAGCGGCCAGGTGAACAGCATGACCCAGGCCATGCTGTAGCCGAACTGCGCGCCGACCTGCGAATAGGTGGCGATGCCGCTGGGATCGTCGTCGGAGGCGCCGGTGATCAGCCCGGGGCCGAGAAACGCCCAGATCCCGTGGAGACGCGGCCGGCGCGGCATCCAATGACGCGCGATTCGCCCGGCGAGCGGTCGGGCGTCTTGTGGATTGCAATAGACGGTCGGATCGGTCTCCGACGGGGTTTCGGTCAATCGTCGAGCGCCTCGGGGAATTCGAGCCGGAATTGCAGCATCATGCTCGGCCCCTGAAACCATTGCGGCAAAGGCGGGAAGCGACCGACAGCGCGGATCATCTGCTCGACCCGCTGATCGATGTCAGGATAGCCCGAACTCAGTCCGACGTTGAGCATCGCCACCGTGCCGTTGTCAAGCACCAGCACGTTGATAATCGTCTCACCGCGCCGCCCATCAACCAGCGAGCGGGACAGTAGCCCGATATGCTGGCGCGCAAGATAGGCGAGGTAGGCCAGATACTCGTCGCGCGTGGCGGCGGGTCCCGGAAACCGACCCGGCCGCGGGTTGAAGTGGGACCGCTGCGCTCGCCGGACGCGGTTGGGAAGATTTCGGCGGCGATTTGGGGACGAGCGACTGGTCGGGTTCTGGAGGTTTCGGCAGCGCCAATTCAGGCGGCGTTGGCAGCGGCGGCGGCGGCGGAAAGAAAGCGGTCTGTTGCGGTCGCTTCGAGCGCAGAGTTCGGCGCTCGACGCGGGCTGCTTGTTCGCGACCGGCGTTTTGCTCTGCCTCTGATCGCGTCCCTTGCTCCCCGGGCTGCCCATATTCTCCGAGGCGATGCGCCCGGCGGCCGCCGCCTCTCCGGCTTCAGCCGCGGCTTGGGCACCGGCTCTCGGTCGACGGCATTGGCGGCGGCGGCTGAAACACCAGCTGCACCGGGATCGGCGTAATCTCGGCCGGCCGGTGCATCGGCCAATCGAGCAGCAGCAGCAGGGGCAGCAGATGCAGCAGCAGCGAACCGATCGGCCCGAACGGGCGCCGCGCGCGACTGCGACTCGGACCGGCGGCTCGCGTTCGGGAAGCGGCGGCGATCCGGCTGGCGTGACGGCGGCCAGCGGAATTGCCGGCTCACGGCGACCCTCGACCAGCAGATCGGCAGCGAGCGGGATCGGCGACCAGGATAGAAGCGGCCGCCAACCAGGCGCCCCGGACGAGGGCGCGAAACCGGGCTCGGTGCGGGGTTCGATCGGGGCGTCGATGCGGAACACCGCCCGTCGTCACCCTGCCGCGCCGGCCTCGCTGGCGAGCGCCAGCCACGCGGCCTCGTCGAGCACGGCGACGCCGAGGGCCGCGGCCTTGGTCGCCTTGGAGCCAGGGTCGGCGCCGGCGACGACGTAATCGGTCTTGGCCGACACCGAGCTTGTCACATTGGCGCCGAGCGCCTCGGCGCGGGCCTTGGCCTCGGACCGGCTCATGGTTTCGAGCGCGCCGGTGAAAACGATGGTCTTGCCGGCGAGCGGCGAGGCCGCGCCCGGTCGCGTCGACCCGGCCCGCGCCGCGTAATCGGCGACCGTGACCTCGTTTTCGAGGTCGTCGAGCACGGCGCGATTATGCGGCTCGGCGAAAAAGCCGATGATGTCGGCGGCCATGTCCGGGCCGATGCCGTGGATATCGACGAGGCCGGCCCGCGCCTCGCCCGCCGGGTCTTGCGCCGCCTCCATCTCGGCGCGCCAACGTGCCAGCGAACGGTAATGCCGGGCGAGCAGCCGCGCCGTCGCCTGGCCGACCTGCGGGATGCCGAGCGCGTTGATGAAGCGGTCGAGCGCGATCTGGCGGCGCTCATCGATCGCGGCGACGAGCTTTCTGGCGCTGACCGCGCCCCAGCCTTCGCGTTCGGCGATGATTACCGGATCGAGCCGGAAGATGTCGCCGGGCCGGCGGATCAGGCCGTCCTCCCAGAACGCCTGAATGTGCTTGGCGCCGAGCCCCTCGATGTCGAAACCGTCGCGGGCGACGAAATGCTTGAGCCGCTCGACCGCCTGCGCCGCGCAGATCAGCCCGCCAGTGCAGCGCCGCGCCACCATGCCCGGCTCGCGCACCGCGAGGCTGCCGCAGACCGGGCAATGCTCGGGAAAATGGTAGGGCTGCGCCTGCGGCGGCCGACGCTCGGCGACCACCGCGACGATCTGCGGGATCACGTCGCCGGCGCGCTGGACGATGACGGTATCGCCGATGCGCACGTCCTTGCGGGCGATCTCGTCCTCGTTGTGCAGGGTGGCGCGCTGCACCACGACGCCGCCGACGGTGATCGGCTCGAGCGCCGCGACCGGGGTCAAGCGCACCCTGCCGCCCGACCGAGATCAGGATGTCGCGCAGCACCGTCTGCGCCTGCTGGGCCGGGAATTTGTGGGCGAGCGCCCAGCGCGGCGCGCGGCTGACCATGCCGAGCCGCTCCTGCAAGGCCGAGATCGTCGACCTTGTAGACGACGCCGTCGATGTCGTAGGGCAAAGCCGCGCGATCGGCGGCGATGTCGCGGTAGTAGGCCAGCACCTGGTCGACGCCGCGGCATAGGCGCGAGCGATCGTTGACGGTCAGCCCCCATTTGCGGAATTGCGCCAGAGCCTCGGCGTGGGTGCGGGCGAAGGGGGCGCTCGCCTCGCCCCAGGCATAGGCGAAGAATTTGAGCGGCCGGCGTGCGGTGATCGACGGGTCGAGCTGGCGCAAGGAGCCGGCGGCGGCGTTGCGCGGGTTGGCGAAAGCGGGCTCGCCGGCGGCGGCGCGCTCCTCGTTCAGTGCGAAAAAGCCGGTGCGCTCCATATAAACTTCGCCGCGAATCTCGATCACTCTCGGGCCACCCGGCCCCGGCCAGCGTCGCCGGCACGCTGGGCAAGGTACGGATGTTCGCGGTCACATCCTCCCCGGTGACGCCGTCGCCGCGAGTGGCGCCCTGCACCAGGCGGCCATTTTCGTAGCGCAAGCCCGAGCGAAAGTCCATCGATCTTGGGTTCGGCCATGATCTCGATCGTATCCTCGGCGACGAGGGCACTGTCGGCCGGACGGCTGAAGAAATTGCGGATGCCGGCGAAAAAATCGCGCACATCGGCTTCCTCGAACGCGTTTTCGAGCGACAGCATCGGCCGTGTATGGGTGACCTTGGCAAACCCGGCGGCGGGCGCGGCGCCGACCCGGTGCTGCGGGCTGTCGCCGCGCACCAGTGCTGGAAAGCGGGCTTCGATCGCGGCGTTGCGCCGGCGCAATGCGTCGTAATCGGCGTCGGAGATTTCCGGGGCGGCGTCGGCGTAATAGAGCCGGTCGTGCCGCCGGATCTCCTCGGCCAATGCCGCCAGCTCGGCCCGCGCCTCGGCCTCGGTCAGCTCCCCGGCCGGGCTCGCATCGGGTTCGGCGCGGCGGCGCGAGGCGCTCATGCCCGGCCTCCGGCGATCAGGCTCGCCGCGGCGGCTCGCGCCTCGGCGGTCACGATGCGGCCGGACAGCATGCGGGCGATCTCCTCCTGTCGCGTATCCGGATCGAGCTCCTCGACCAGGGTCACGGTCTGGCGCTCCGAGAGCCGCTTGGCGACGCGCCAGTGATGAGCGCCGCGGGCGGCGACCTGCGGCGAGTGGGTCACGACGAGGACCTGCAGGCTGGTGCCGAGTCGCTGCAAACGTTCGCCGACCGCGGCTGCGACCGCGCCGCCGATGCCGCTGTCGACCTCGTCGAAGATCAATGTCGGCGCCGAGGATGTGCCGGCCAGCACCAGCTTCAAAGCCAGCATGAAGCGCGACAGCTCGCCGCCCGAAGCGATCCGCGCGAGCGGCCCGAACGGCGCGCCGGGAATGGTGGCGATCTCGAAATGCACCCGCTCGCAGCCATGCTCGCCCCAATCGGGCTCGGCAAGCGGCGGTCAGCACCGTGCGAAACCGCGCCTTGTCGAGCCGCAACGGCTTCAGCTCGGCCGCGACCCCGGCATCCAGCCGCTGGGCGGCCTCGATGCGCGCCCGCGAAACCCTTTGTGCCGCGGCGACGTATTCGCCGCGAGCGGCGTCAGTCGCCCGGGCGAGAGTCTGCGGCATCCTCGGCCCCGGCCTCGATCGCTGCGATCCGGGCGGCTTAGCGCATCGCGCAATGCCGGCAGAGCGGCGACCGCGACCTGATGCTTGCGGGCGGCGGCGCGCAGCGCGAAGAGGCGCTCCTCGACAGTTTCCAGCTCGCGCGGGTCGAGTTCGAGGCTGCGGGCGGCGGCTTCGAGCACGGCCAGCGCCTCGGCGGTCTCGTTGGCGGCGCGCTCGGCCGCGGCCAAGGCCTCGTCGAGCAGGCCCTGGGCGCGCTCGCGAGCCCGCTCCAGCCGCCGTGTCGCCCGCGCCAGCGCCGCCTGCGCGCCGGCCTCGCCGCCGAGTTCGCCAACGGCTTCGTTCAAGGTTTCGGCCAGGCGCTCGGCATTTTGCAACAGGGTTCGGCGGGCGGCGAGGCGGTCCTCTTCGCCGGCCTCGGGCGCGAGCGCATCGAGTTCGGCCAGATGGTGGCGCAGCAGATCCTCCTCCTCGCGGCCGGCGGCGGCGAGGCGGGCTGCCTCCTCTTCGCGCAGACGCGCCGCGCGCCAATTCTGCCAGGCCTGCGCCAATGCCGCGCCCGGCCGAATTCTGCTCGGCGAAGGCGTCGAGGATCATGCGATGGTTGGCCGGATCGAGCAGGCCGCGCTGCTCGAACTGGCCCTGGATCTCGACCAGGCTGTCGCCGAGCTGGCGCAGCAGGCCGATGCTCGGCTGGCTCGTCATTGACAAAGGCGCGGCTGCGGCCGTCGGCGCGCAGCAGCCGGCGCAGCACGATTGTCTCGCTATCGCCGTCGAGACCGGCTTCGCGCAGGATCGCATGGGCCGGGTGGTTGCGTCCGACCGCGAATTCGGCGGTGACCGCCGCCTCGCCGGCGCCTTCGCGCACCAGCCCGGCCTCGGCCCGCCGGCCCAAGGCCAGCCCCAGCGCATCCAGCAGGATCGACTTCCCCGCCCCGGTCTCGCCGGTCAGCACGCACAGCCCCGCGCGAAAGGCCAAATCGAGCCGATCGATCAAGACAATTTCGCGTATGGTCAGGCCGAGCAGCATTCCCCCGATGATATAGGCAGCGTGGGGGCCAAACCAGGAGCGCCGGCCGGTGCTGCGCGGCGCAAGATAGAGAGCCCGCCGCGGTCGGGACGTAGCGGCCCATATGGCGGGCGGCTAAGCGCGGATTTCCTGGCGCTGGAAGAGGATGTAGGCGATCGCGAAGATCACGATCATCGTCGCG
Organism: uncultured Alphaproteobacteria bacterium; assembly: GCA_963814805.1. Classification (GTDB taxonomy): domain Bacteria; phylum Pseudomonadota; class Alphaproteobacteria; order ATCC43930; family CGMCC-115725; genus AP-15. The sequence continues at coordinate 101,837 of CAWFER010000001.1, forward strand.
ATCGAGCCCGGTCAATTGCGGCCAGATCAGCAGGAAGCTCTGCGTTGCCGGCAATGGCGTGCCGAGGAGGGCGCCCTGGATCTGGCTGTACAGCACCGGGCCGAGGGCGCGGGTCGCGGGCTGCAGCAGGGCCAGCGCAATCTCGGCGTAGAGCGTGTTCGGCGAGATCCGGGCGATCAGTTGCGAGGTGTGCAGATAGGCGAGGTTCGGGCCGAAAATCGTGCCGGACGGACCGGCGATCATCGTCGCCAGCGAGCGGCGTCACCACCGGCCAGAACAAGCGCGAACAACAGCCACGCCCCGAGCGCCGCAAGCGCGGCGGTGGCCGGCGCGCGGAAGATGATCGAGAACAGCATCGCCACCGCCAGCCATACCCCGCCATAGGCGAGAGTGGAGATGAAGAACCCGAGCATGCGGATCGTCTCTTCGGTGCTCGGCGGCAGACCGAGCATCAGGAGGCCGAGGCCGATCACCAGCAGCCACAACGAGACGAGGCCGATCGCCAGCGCGAGCAGTCCGGCGAGAAACTTTCCCAGCAGCAGCGCGTCGCGATAGATCGGCTGGGCCAGCACCCGGCTTAAGGTGCGCCGGTTGAACTCGCCGTTGATCGCATCGAAGCCGATCGCGATCGCCACGAGCGGAATCAGAAAGCCCAAGAGCGCGATAAACGAAGGCAGCGGATCCTGGGCCATCGTGAACAGGCGCAGAAACAGAAACGGGCTCTCGCCGATGGTTGCGCGAATCGACAGGATCGCGGCATAGGCCGCACCGATCGCCGTCAGGAAGATCAGCGCCTCGAGCAGCCACATGCGGGCGCCCGAAAGATAATCGGCCGCCTCTTTGGCGAGGACGACGCCCGCCCCGGACCACGGCGAGCCCGAACGCCCTTGACGCACTTTACGCAGCATCGCGGGCCTCGTCGAAGTAGCGGGTGTAGACCTCGTTGAGGCTGGGCGCGGCAAAGCGGATGCCGTAGAGCGCGCAATCGGGGGCCAGCGCGCGGGCGACCTCGGGCCGCAGGTCGCGCGCACAATCGAGGCGAAAGAGATCGGGGCCGATGGTCTGCACCCGCACCACCCCGCTCATGCCGGCGAGCCGGTCGCGGATTGCCGGCCCGCGCGCCTCGATGTCGATGACATGCCCGCCGCCCAGGACCTGCTGGGCTAGGTCGGTCACCCTGCCCGCCAGGGCGATCCGCCCGCGATTGAACAAAGCCACGCGGTCACACACGCTCTGCACCTGATCGAGATGATGCGACGACAGCAGCACGGTGGCGCCGTCAGATCTAAGCCCCCGGATCATTTCGAGAAATTCCTGTGTCGAATGCGGGTCAAGCGTCGCGGTCGGCTCGTCGAGGATGGCGATCTGCGGATTTTTCATCAGCAGCTCGGCGAGACCGAGCCGCTGGCGCATGCCGCGCGAAAATGTCGCGACCCGCTGGCGGCCGGCGTCGGGCAGCCCGACCCGGATCATTGCCAGCTCGAAACGATGGTCGATCTCGCCGCGCGAAAGCCCGGCGAGCCGTCCGGTATAGGCGAGGTTGTCGCGGGCCGAAAGCGCGTCATAAAAGCCGATCGAATCGGGCAGGTAGCCGACCCGGCGCTTGACCTCGAGCGGCTGGCGCAACGGATCGAAGCCGGCGACCTCCGCCCGGCCGGCGCTGGGTTCGGTCAGGCCCAGCAGCATCAAGATCGTCGTCGTCTTGCCCGAGCCGTTGGGCCCGAGCAGGCCTACGATCTCGCCGGCCGCGACTTCAAGGTCGATATGGTCGACCGCGATCGTATCACCATAGCGCTTGGTCAGCCCCTCGGTGTGAATGACGATGTCGCCGGGCATCCTGTTCTCGCCGGTTCTGGCTCGTTCGGGCGGGCTCGCTAGCGCCGGCCGTAGCGCGCGACGGCGAAGACGACGACGAGCAAGGCGATAACGATAATCCCGATCCCGACCATGCCCCACAGGGTCGAGGTCAGGACGGTGATGCGGAAATCGGCCGATCGCGACTGGCCGCCGGCGGCGCTGGCGGTGACTGTCGTCTGATAATCGCCGGCGATGGCGCGGGCGGAAGGGGTAAAGACGACTTGGACCGATTGCGACTTGCCGGCGGCGAGCTCCGGCAATTCCCTGGGGTCGAAGCTAGTCTTCCAGCCGTCAGGTGCGGTGGCGCTCAACTCGATAGCCTGCGCCGCCTCGCTGCCGTCATTGCGGACGACGACCGTCAGGGGGCTGGCCTTGCCGGCAAGGGCTTCGCCGCTGAGACGGCCGCCCTCGCCGGACAGCGACAACCGAGGGCGGCCGAAGATCGTAACGGCGAGGGGCAGGGTCGCCGCGGCAGCTTCGCTTTTGGCGTGCATCGCCAGCTTATACTCCCCGGCCGGCGTGTCGCGCGGCGCCGAGACCGACATGTCGATGTCCTTCGATCGCCCAGCCTCGATCGGGATGCTGGTGATCTGTTGGCTGCCATAGGCCTCGGTAAAGGTGACTTGGAAACTCTTTGGCGCGTCGGCGGTGAAGTTGATCGTCGCATCGCGCCCGCTGTCGTTGGCGACCTTGACGGTGTATTTGAATGCGGTTGACGAAGTGCCGCGCAACGCCGGGAAACTGGTCGAAAGCTTGAGCTTGGCCGGCAGTTCGCGCCCGATTGTCAGGGTGATCGGCAACTCGATCTCGCCTCTGTCGCCGCGCGCGGACACCAGAAATCGATAGTCGCCGGGGCCGGCGCCGGCCGGCGGCTTGAGGCGCAACTGAAGTTTGTCCTTGCTGTTGGGGCCGACGATCGCGCTGCCGACCGGCTGACCGCCCCCGAGGATTGTGGACTTCCAACCCTTCGCGACCTGCGGCACTGAAAGGGTCAGCTGCTGTGGCGGCAGACGGAAATTCTCCAAAGTCAGATCGATGGTCTGGGTTTCGTCGGCGCGGACCGTAAGGGCGGGATATTTGGTGGTCAGATAAATTCCGGTGATCTCGGCGGGGATGGCCGCCGGCTTGGTGGCGGCCAGGGCGCCGAAGCCCGCCAGACCTATCGCCAACCCTGCAGATAAGACTACGAGCAGCCCCCGCCGCATTCCCGAACACTCCAAGCCTTTTCGGGGCACCCCTGGCCGCAAGGGTCAAGGGGGCGCACCGAGCGCAGCCGGACGGCTTGCCGGCGCGCTCAGATACGTCAGCCCGCAGCCGCGGCGAAATGAACAATTTTTAATCTTGCCGGCGTGCCCGATCGGGACCGGCTCCAGGTTTAGAACAGGCTGCCGACGGTGCGGCCGAACCAGCTTTGCGTCTGGGCGTCGGGTTCTTGGCTTCCCTTTAAGAGGGCGTAAGCGTCGCCGTACCACTCGCTCCCCGGATAGTTGTAGCCGAGGACCGCGGCATTGCGCTTGGCCTCGGCGGTCAGACCCAGCGCCAGGTCGCATTCGACGAGACGTTCGAGCGCCTCGGGGACATGGGTTGTGGTCTGATATTTCTCGATGACACGTTTGAAGCGATTCATTGCCGCCAGGTACTGGTCGCGAGTGAGGTAGTAGCGGCCAATCTCCATCTCTTTGCCGGCCAGATGGTCAAGCGTGAAGTCGCGTTTGAGCTTGGCGTCGCGGGCGTACCTGGTGTCGGGAAAGCGGCGGATCACGTCGTCGAGCGCCTTCAAGGCAAGCTCGGTCGTCCTCTGGTCGCGGCCGACATCGACGATCTGAACATAATAGGAGATCGCCTTCAGATAGTAGGCATAATCGACGTCCCGATTTCCTGGGTGGAGGGTGATGAAGCGGTCGGCCGCAATGATCGCTTCGTTATAGCTGCCCGCCTCGTAGAGGGCGTAGGCCGCCATCAGTTGGCTCTTTGTCGCCCAGATTGAATACGGGTGCTGGCTTTCGACTTGATCAAAGGTCTTGGCTGCTTGATCGTAGCGCTCCTCGACCATCTGATCCATGGCCTGATTGTAGAGATCGTCAACCGGTTTTTCGATGTAGGCGTCTTTTTGGGCGCCCGCGCAGGCCGTGAGCCAAGCCGCCATCGCGGCCACGGCAAGCGGACGGGACAGAACAAGCGGTCGGGACAGGGATGGCGAGCGCATCGGCAAATCCGACTTGATCCAACGCTTCACGTCTGCGGCCGATTTATGTGCGCGGCGCCGGCGATGCGCAAGGCCGGCACATCCATCGCGTCGATCATGCGCGAGCGCGCTGCCTCTCACCCTCGTGATCGATGGTCAGCGACCGGCATGCCGCCGCCGGGGCGGTCCAGGCCCAGGCCTCGGGATCGGAGAACAGCGCCGTCAGCAGCCGCCTGGTATGTGCGTGGCCAGAACGCACCCCGCGGAAATGGCCGACAAGCGGTGCGCCGGCCAGATAGAGGTCGCCAACCGCATCGAGCAGCTTGTGCCGGACGAATTCGTCCTCATAGCGCAAGCCGCCGCTGTTCAGCACGCGATCGCCATTGACCACAATGACGTTGTCGAGCGAGCCGCCACGCGCCAACCCGGCCTCGCGCAGGCGAGAGACTTCGTCGAGCAGGCCAAAGGTGCGGGCGCGGCTGAGCTGGGATTTGAAGGTTTCGCGGTCGAGCAGAACGCTCATGTCCTGTCGCCGAATCAGTGCGCTTTCGAAATCGATCTCGAAGCTCATCGAAAAGCCGCAACCCGGCGACAGCACCGCCATCGCGCCGTCGGCCACGACGCTGACCTGCTTCAGCACTTTGACCGCACGCCGCGGCGCTCCTTGCGCAGCAATTCCAGCGCATTCGATCAAAAACATAAACGGGTCGGCGCTGCCGTCCATGATCGGCACCTCGGGCCCGTCGATCTCGACAATCGCATTGTCGATCTCGGCTCCGGCTAGCGCCGCCATCAGATGCTCGACCGTGCTGACATTCGTTCCGATACCATCGGACAGCATCGTGCAGCGCGACGAGTCGACTGCATTCATCCAGTTCGCGCGAATCTCAACGGCGGCGTCGGTGCGACGGAAGACAATCCCGGCCCCGGGCGGCGCCGGCAACAAACCCATTGCCACTCGTCGGCCAGAATGAAGACCGACCCCCCGGCAGCCGATCGGGTTTTTTAAGGTTTGCTGCGGCGCCGCCTCGATTTCCCCCAACATGCGACTGACTTCTCAAAGTTGCCCCCCACCCGATGAAAACCTATCGGCGCGAACGGATTGGCTCAAATCACTCTTTGTTGCAGATTGTTACACTGTGGTGCGAAGAACCTCGCCAAGATCAGTCGCTCAGTCATGATCATTGCAGCGGCGCGGCAGCCGTAAAGCCGCCGCACCAAAGGCGAGATCGGGGCAGCCTCGGGGGCTTTAGTTCGCCTGACGCCGCAGAAAGGCCGGAATGTCGAGCAGATCGTCTTCTTTCGAGCCCGGGCGATCTTCCAGCTCTAGCGGAGCGAGCCGCGGTTGCGCCGGTTTGATCGCGGGCGGGATTGGCTGGCGCAAGGTCGGCTCCGCCTCGAGCGACGCCGAGCGGGCGCGACCGACCCCGGTAACGCGTTCGATCAAACTCGGCACGCGGCCCTTAGGTTTCGGTGCGGCATCGCGCGGCGGCGGCGCCACCGGCACTGCCGGGTGGGTCAACGGCACCGGGCGGGCCAGCCCTGGGTCGACGGGTTTTGGCGCGATGAAGGCGCCGTCGCGCATCGCGACATTTTCGGCCGCAGCCGCCTCCCGCGGCAGCGACTCGCCGTCGAGCTCGGCGCGGGCTTCGTTGTGCCGCCCGTCGAGCGGCGGCGCCGCATTCTGAGTCAACACCGGCTGGGTGTAGCCGCCGGTGCTCGCCTCGCGCAGCGCCAGCGCCGCGGCGGGCTCGCGGCTGCTGACCAGGCTGATTGCCGGCCGCGCCTGAGCCAGGGCCTCCGCGTCGATGCCGGTGGCGACGACGGAGATCCGCATCTTGCCCGACAGGGTTTCGTCAAAGGTCGAACCGAAGATGATGTTGGCTTCGGGATCGACCTCCTCCCGGATGCGGTTGGCCGCCTCGTCGACCTCGAACAAGGTCATGTCCGGGCCACCGGTAATATTGATCAGGACGCCCTTGGCGCCCTTCATCGACACATCTTCGAGCAGCGGATTCGAAATTGCCGCTTCGGCGGCATCGATCGACCGGCGATCGCCTTCGGCCTCGCCGGTGCCCATCATCGCCTTGCCCATCTCGCTCATCACCGTGCGGATGTCGGCGAAATCGAGGTTGATCAGCCCGGGCATCACCATCAGGTCGGTGACGCCGCGCACCCCCGAATGCAGCACGTCGTCGGCCATCTTGAAGGCGTCGGCGAAGGTCGTGCGCTCATTGGCGACGCGGAACAGATTCTGGTTCGGGATGATGATCAGGGTGTCGACGAATTTCTGCAATTCCTCGATCCCCGCCTCGGCGATTTTCATTCGATGACTGCCCTCGAAATGAAAGGGCTTGGTCACGACGCCAATCGTCAAAATGCCCGATTCTCGGGCGATGCGGGCGATCACCGGCGCGCCGCCGGTGCCGGTGCCGCCGCCCATTCCGGCGGTGATGAACACCATATTTGAGCCCCCCATCGCCTCGAGGATCTCGTCCAGCGCCTCCTCGGCGGCGGCCCGCCCGACATCGGGCCGCGACCCGGCGCCGAGCCCGCGCGTCACCCCGATCCCGAGCTGGATCTTACGATGAGCGCTCGATTGCTGCATCGCCTGCGCATCGGTATTGCAGACGACGAATTCGCACCCGACCAAATTGGAGCGGATCATGTTGTTGACGGCGTTTCCCCCGGCGCCGCCCACCCCGACCACGGTGATTCGGGGCTTCATCTCCTGCTCGTCCCTGGGAATGCTCAGATTGATCATATTTCCTCCACTGCGCGGCTCGATCATGCCCGGAGCGTCCGGGCTTCCCCCTCTTTTGGCCGACATCGGCCTACCCGGCTATCTTCGCTGCCGGTAGCCGCGCCCGCATCAAGACGATAAATCCTCTCAGATGTTCTCCCGCAGCCAATGGCCGAAGCGGCCAAAGATGCCGCTTGGCGAGCCGACTGCGGTGCGCTTGGCGGGCGGCGTCTCGGCGTGCTCCGACATAGCGAAATGGAGCAGGCCGACGGCGGCCGAAAAGGCCGGGCCGGCGGTCGCCTCGGCGAGGCCGGCGACCCGCAGCGGGCGGCCGATGCGAACCTGCTTGTCGAGAATGAGGCCGGCAAATTCGCGCGTTCCGTGCAGCTGACAGGCGCCGCCGGTCAGCACCACGCGCCGCCCCGCGACCTTGTCGAATCCGCTCGCCTCGAGACGGTTGCGCACCATCTCGAACGTCTCCTCAATGCGCGGAGCGATGATTCCGACCAGCAATGATTTCGGCACGTGATTGACCTGCCCATCTTCTTCCTCGCCGATTTGCGGCACCGCGATCATCTCGCGTTCGTCGGTGCTGGCCGAAATGGCGGTGCCGAACAACGTCTTCATCCGCTCGGCATGGGCAACCGGGGTCGACAGCCCGCGCGCGATGTCGTTGGTGACGTGACAGCCGCCGACCGGCACCGAATCGGCAAAGATCAGATTGCCGTCGAAAAACACCGCGATCGTCGTGGTTCCGCCGCCCATGTCGATCACCGTCACGCCGAGGCCGATCTCGTCCTCGACGAGGCAGGAGAGGCCGGCGGCGTAGGGGCTGACGGCCAGCGCTTCGACCTCGAGATGCGAGCGCCCGATCGCCGCGGTGTGATTGCGCACCCCGGCGGCGGCGGCGGTCACCACATTCATGTTGACGCCGAGCCGCTCGCCATACATGCCGCGCGGATCGCGGATGCCGCGGCTGTCGTCGATCGAGAACCCGACCGGCACCGAGTGGACGATCTGGCGGTCGCCCGGCTCGCGCAGCAGATAGCCTTGGTCGAGCACGCGCTGCAGTTCAGCCTCGCCGACCTCATGCCCGGCGATGCCGATCTCGGCCTTGATGATGCGCGAAGCAGAGAACCCGCCCGACAGATTGGCCACCACCTGTTCGATGGTTTCCTTCGCCATTTCCTCGGCGGCGTGCACCGCGTTGGCGATCGAGGCGCCGGCGGCTTCGAGATCGACGATCGCCCCGTTGCGCAGCCCGCGCGAAATCTGGTGGCCGATGCCGATGACCTGCGGCCGATCCGGCTCGACCCGGGCGATAAAGCAGCACACCTTAGTGGTGCCGACATCGAGCGCCGCGACCAGGCTTCCATGCGGCCGGCGCCGTGGTCTGGGCGGGCGCGGCGCCCGGCGCGGCTTGCCGTTTGCGCGCGTCACGGGTAACGCAGACTGTCTTGGATCCGTCGCGCGGGTCCGCACCTCGTCGTCGATCGCGCTCATGTGTTTTTCGCCGGCGGGCGTCCTTTCTTGGTTGTCGGCGCTTCCTTCGCCGGCTCCGGCGCGACCCGCACGACGAGCCGGTCGGGCAGGCGCAGGTCGATGGCTTGAACATCGCGCTGGAGAATGGCGCTCGAACGTTGCAGGCGGGCGAGATCGGCCCACGCGGCGGCGGGGTCGTCGGCTGGCAGAAGCACGTCGATCGACTTATCGATGCGCAGGTTCCAACGCCGCCCGCCGACCCGCACCGCCGCGGTGACGCGCGCGGCGAGGTCGGGCTCGCTCGCCAGCATTTTCAACAACTGGGCGGCGTGGCGTGCAGCATCCGCGCCGACCACCAACGGCAATTTGGCGAAACGATCGAGACGGGCGACCGGGATCACCGCGCCGGTGCGGTCGATCAGTTCGATCTTGTCGTCGTGCTGCCACAGCGCCAACGGTTCGCGCTCGACGAGGCGCACATAGAGCGTGTCGGGAAGTCGGCGCTCGATCAGCGCGGAGCGCACCCAAGGCAGGCGTTCGAGCTTTTCTTGGGCGCGAACCGGATCGATCGCCAGGATTGGGGTGCCGAGCCTGGCGCCGAGCGCATCGAAAATGGTTTCGCGATCGGTCGTGCGACGTCCCTCGACCCGGATGTCGGCGACCCGCAAACCGAGCGCCGCAGTGGCGTCGAGCAAACGGCGCGAAGCGCTGTGCAGCAGGGATTGGCCGAACGGCGCCGAGCTGAATTGCGCGGTCCCGAAAACCGCGACGGCCAAAAGCGCCGGAACGCAAGCCCATCGGACGAGGCGCCAATGCCGCTGCCGCCGGCTGGCGTGGCGGCGCGCCGGGGCCGCGGGGCCTACCCCTCGCATGCCGCATTCTCCACGATCCACACCACCAATTCGTCAAAGCCGATGCCAGCATGCCGGGCGATATCGGGCACCAGCGAGGTCGGGGTCATGCCGGGCTGGGTGTTTACTTCCAGCAGACAGAGCCGGCCGCCGCCCTCGGGCGTGTCGTCATAGCGCAGATCGGCCCGGCTGACGCCGCGGCAACCGAGGCAGCGATGCGCGCGCAGGGCGATATCTAGCGCCTCTGCATAGACGCGCGGCGGGATCGGCGCCGGCACCAAATGGGCGGAGCCGCCCTCGGCATATTTCGCCGTGTAGTCGTAAAAGCTGCCGCGCGGGACGATTTCGCAAACGCCGAGCGCGCGCTCGCCCATCACCGCCACGGTCAGCTCGCGCCCGGGAATGAAACGCTCGACCATAATCTGGCGGCCGAAGCACCAGCCCAGCACCTCTTCGCGCCAGGAATTGTCGCCGGCCCGGACGATGCGCACGCCGACGCTGGAACCCTGGTTGACTGGCTTGACGACAAAAGGCGCCGGCAACGGGTCGCACCGGGCCAGCTGCTCGGCAGTGACGACCACATCCTCGGCGACCGGAAGGCCGGTGGCGCGAAACAGCATTTTTGCCGTTGGCTTTTGCATGGCCAGGGCCGAAGCGAGAACCCCCGAATGGGTGTAGGGGATTGCTAGCATCTCGAACAGGGCCTGGATCGCGCCGTCCTCGCCGCCGACCCCGTGCAGAGCGTTGAAGATCGCATCGGGGCGCGGATCGAGGGCGCGCAACAATGCCGGCAAGTCGCGGCCGACATCGATCGCCGTGACCCGGTAGCCATGATCGGCCAGCGCCTTCGCGCATTCGCGGCCGCTCGACAGCGACACCTCGCGCTCGGGCGACCAGCCCCCCATCAGCAAGGCGACATGCTTGCTCATAGCTTCGCTGCTCCGGCGGCGATCGGCTCGAGGCCGACGAGCGGACACCCGACGCGCTCGATCTCCCATTCGAGCACGATACCGCACGCCTCGTGCACCCGACGCCTTACCTCCTCGCCGAGACCTTCGAGATCGGCGGCGGTGGCGGCGCCGGTGTTGACCAGAAAATTTGCGTGTTTGGTCGACACCATCGCGCCGCCGCGGGTAAGGCCGCGGCAGCAGGCCTGGTCGATCAGCCGCCAGGCGGTGTCGCCCGGCGGGTTGCGGAAGGTCGAGCCGCCGGTGCGGCTGCGGATCGGTTGAGAGGTTTCCCGCGCCTGCCTGATCTCGCCGATCCGCCGGGCGATCGCTCGATGATCGCCGCCCGCACCGCGCAGCCGGGCCTCGATAAAGATCCAGCCGGGATCGACGGCGCAATGACGGTAGGACAGGCCCATCGCCGGGCCGTCTATCACGTGATAAGCGCCGCGCCGGTCGATCGCCGTCGCCGCCACCAGCACATCCTTGATCTCGTAGCCATAGGCGCCGGCGTTCATGCGCAGCCCGCCGCCGATCGTGCCGGGGATGCCGGAGAGGAATTCGAACCCGGCGATCCCCGCCTCGGCCCCGGCCAGCGCCACATTGAGGTGAAGCGCCGCGGCGCCGGCCACGATATCGGTTTGGTCAATGGCGAGGCCGGCGAATTCGCTGCCGAGACGGATCGTAACCTGAGGAATTCCGCCATCGCGAACCAGCAGGTTCGCGCCGCCGCCGATCACCGTAACCGCAACGGATGAAGGCAGCGCCGTGAGAAAGGCGGCGAGGTCTTCGCCATCGGCAGGACGAAACAGCATCTCCGCCGGGCCACCAACGCCGAACCAGGTCCGCCGCCCGATCGCCGCGTTCGCGGTCAGCCGGCCGCGCACCGCCGGTAGCGCGAGCGTCGGCCTTGCCGCCGGATCAGGCCGCGGCGCGATCATCTGGCGTGACTCCGTCTTCCGAGCGCCGCAAGGTCGCCGGGCAGATTGTTGGCCCATAGGGTGATCGAACCGGCCCCGAGGCATACCACCATGTCTCCGGGCCGGGCGAGCTCAGCCACCAGGGGCGCCAGATCGCGCGGATCCTCCAATGCGCGGACATTGCGATGCCCGTGCTCGGTCAGCCCGGTGACGATCGCGTCTCGGGTCACGCCCTCGATCGGGGCCTCGCCGGCGGCGTAGATATCGGCGACGAGGACGATGTCGGCATCATTGAACGCGGTGCAGAACCCATCGAACAGATGGGACACGCGGCTATAGCGATGCGGCTGCACCACGGCGATGACCTTGCCGGAAACGATGGCCCGCGTCGCCTTCAATACCGCTGCGATCTCGACTGGGTGATGACCGTAATCGTCGATTATCGTCACCCCGTTCCACTCGCCTATCTTGGTGAAACGGCGCTTTACGCCCTTGAAGTTGCGCAAGGCTGCGCGCAGCGCGTCGTCGCCGAGCCCGAGCGCCTCGCCGACCGCCGCCGCGGCTAGCGAATTCTGCACGTTGTGTCGGCCGAACATAGGTAAAAACAGGTTGGGAATCGTGCGCCCGCGCTCCGCCAACCCGTCCGATACGACGACGTCGAAGCGGGCCCCGTCGCGCCCGAGCTTGAGATCGACGGCGCGGATGTCGGCCTGCGGGCTGAGCCCATAGGTCAATATCCGGCGGTCGGAAAGCTTGGGGATCATCCCTTGCACGACCGGGTGGTCGATGCACAAGGCGGCAAAGCCATAGAACGGGATATTGCCGATAAAGGTCTCGAACGCCTGACGCAATTCGTCGAAACCGCCATAGAAGTCGAGGTGTTCTGGGTCGATGTTGGTGACGATCGCGCCCGTCGCCGGCAGCCGGGTGAAAGTGCCGTCGCTCTCATCGGCCTCGACCACCATCCAGTCGCCAGCGCCGAGCCTCGTGTTGGTGCCGTAGGCGTTGATGATGCCGCCGTTGATCACGGTCGGATCGAGCTGCGCGGTTTCGAGCAGGGCGCCGATCAGCGAGGTCGTCGTCGTCTTGCCGTGGGTCCCGGCGATCGCCAGCGACCATTTGAGCCGCATCAGCTCGGCCAGCATCTCGGCGCGCCGCACCACCGGCAGGCGCCGCGCGCGCGCGGCGAGGATTTCGGGATTGTCGGGGCCGACCGCCGAGGAGATTACGACGACCTCGGCCGCCCCCAGATTGGCCGCGTGGTGCCCGACCGCGACCGGGATGCCAAGCCCGGTCAGGCGTCGAACATTAGCGCTGTCGGCGACGTCGCTGCCTTGCACGCTATAGCCCAGATTGTGCAGCACCTCGGCGATGCCGCTCATGCCGATGCCGCCGATGCCGACAAAGTGCAGCGGCCCGATGGTCAGCGGCAACGCCCTCATGCCGCACGCCCCCGCGCCGCGCCGCCGGGTTCGAGCGCCAGAGCCAGCCGCGCCAACTGCCGGGCGGCGTCGCGCCGGCCAAAACCAAAGGCGCACTGCGCCGCGCAGGCCAGCGCTTCGTCGTCGCCGAGAAGGTCGCTAAGTCGGGCAGCGAGAGTATCAGAGCGCAGATCGGGCTGGGCCGCGACCCAGCCGCCCCCGGCAGTGGCAAAGGCCTCGGCGTTCGCGGTCTGATGGTCGTCGGTCGCGTGCGGATAGGGGATCAGCAAGGCCGGCCGGCCGATCGCGGCGAGCTCGGCCACGGTCGAGGCGCCGGCGCGGCAGATCGCCAGATGCGCCCGCGCCAACCGCTGCGGCACATCGGTGAAGAAACTGTCCACCTCGGCGGCGATGCCGGTCTTGGCATAGGCCTTGGCGACGGCGGCGAGATCTTCGCGGCGCGCCTGCTGGCTCACCCTGAGGACCGCCCGCAGGCCGGATGGCAGCGCGGCCAGAGCAGGCGGCACGATCGTGCTTAGAATGTGGGCGCCCTGACTGCCGCCGAGGATCAGCAATTCGACCGGCCCGCCGGGCCGCGGCGGCCGATAGCCGGAGCCGCCAGCCGCCAGGATCGCCGGCCTGACCGGATTTCCGGTATGGACCGCACGGATCCGATCTTGCGGACGCAGGCCGATGGTTTCGGGAAAGCCAGTCGCGATCCGCCACGCCCGCGGCGCCAGCCGCCGGTTTGCGCGGCCGAGCACCGCATTCTGCTCGTGAATGAGGGTCGGCAACCCGAGCGATGCCGCGGCTACCATTGTCGGCAATGACGGATAGCCGCCAAAGCCGATGACCGCCTGCGGGGCTATCCGGCGCAGCAGCCGGCGCGCTTGTACGGCCCCGGCCGCCAACTCGGCCAGGCCATAGGCGGCGCGAACCGGGCCGCCGCCGATTCGGCCGGCGCGCACCTCATGGATGGCGACATCGGGCAGGCTCATGGCAAAAGCATCTGCGCGCGAATCGGTCAGCAGGTGCACCCGCGCGCCGCTCGCGATCAATTCGACAGCCAACGCCTCGGCCGGAAACAGATGGCCGCCGGTGCCCCCCGCGGCGAGGACGAAGGCGATGCTCACAAGGCGCTTCCTGCGAGCCGGCGGCGGGTCAGCGCCAGCAGCATCCCCATCCCCAACCCTAGCGCCAGCATCGAGGAGCCGCCGTAGGACAGGAACGGCAGGGTCATCCCCTTGGTCGGCATCATACGCAAGGTCGAGGCCATGTTGATGACCGCCTGCAGCCCGAACTGGATCAACAGACCGGTGGCCGAGAGCAGCACGAACAGGCTCCCCTCCTGGCGCAGCCGCGACAGCCCGCGCAGCACGATAAAGGCGAACACCCCGACGACGACGAGGCAGACGATCAGGCCGAATTCCTCGCCGACAACGGCGAAGACGAAATCGGCATGGGCGTCAGGCAGCACATATTTGACGGTGCCCTCGCCCGGTCCGCGACCCCACAATCCGCCATTGGCGAAGGCTTCGAGCGAGCGGGTGACCTGATAGTTGTCGCGGGCGGTCGGATAGAGAAAACGATCGACGCGGATTTGGACATGCGGCAGCCAAGTATAGGCGGCGGCCAGCGCCCCGACCCCGCTGAGGCCGAACAGAGCCGCCCAGTAGAGCCGCAAGCCGGCCATGTAGAATTGCCCGAACCAGACCGTCGCCACCACCGCCGCCATGCCGATGTCGGGCTGCCCGATCAGCATGCCGAGGATCAAGAGCATCAGGGCCGCGCAGATCAGGTTGCCGGGAAAGCCGGGGCGCAGCTTTTGTTCCGAGAACAGCCAGGCGGAAACGACGGCGAAGCACGGCTTGACGAATTCGGAGGGTTGCAGCGCCACCAGCGGAAAATTGATCCAGCGGCGCGCGCCCTTGATATCGGCGCCGACGACAAAGGTCAGCGCCAGCAGCACCATCCCGATGCCGAAGCCGATAAAGGCGATGCGGCGCACGGTCCGCGGCGTCTGCAAGGAGACAACGAACATGAGCCCGATCGTCACCGGCAGAAGGGCCAGGTAGCGACGCACGAAATGGAGCCCGTCATAGCCGATCCGCTCAGCCACGGCCGGGCTTGCCGACAGGCTCATGACCACGCCGAAGCCCATCAGCACGATGAGGGCGGTGAGGCTCCAGCGATCGACGGTCCACCACCATCGGGCCACCGGGCTCTGGTCGATGCGCGCGAACCTCATCGGGGTCGGTCCTCGCCATTCGGGTCGGGTCGGCTGACCGGCACGACCGGCCACTCCAGGGCAGCCCGGCAGATATAGAGGATCTGGAAGTCTCTGGCTACTACATGTACGACGTAACTGCGGATCATCCTGATCTACCGCAGCTTCAAGGTGGCTAGCCCGGCAATCGCCAGGATCGAGGCGATTATCCAAAAGCGGATGACGATCGTCGGCTCCTCCCAGCCCTTCTGCTCGAAGTGATGGTGCAGCGGCGCCATGCGAAAGACGCGGCGCCCGGTGATCTTGAAGCTGGCGACCTGGACGATGACCGAGACCGCCTCGAGCACGAAGAGGCCGCCGATGATCACCAGCACCAGCTCGTGCTTGGTGACGATGCTGATGGTCCCGAGCGCGCCGCCGATCGCCAGCGAACCGGTATCGCCCATAAAGACCATCGCCGGCGGAGCGTTGAACCACAGGAACCCGAGGCTGGCCCCGACCATGGCGCCGCAAAATACCGTCAGCTCGCCGGCGCCCGGCACATGGTGGATCTGCAAGTAATTGGCGAAGATCGCATTGCCGACCAGATAAGAGATCAGGGCAAAGCAGCCGGCCGCGATGATCGCCGGCACGATGGCCAGCCCGTCGAGCCCGTCGGTCAGGTTGACCGCGTTCGAGGCGCCGATGATGACGACGACGCCGAATGGCACGAAAAACCCGTCGAGATCGATCAGCACGTTCTTGAAGAACGGCACGGCGAGGGTGTCCGCCAGCGGCGCCGGGGTCACTCGGACGATAACCACGCAGGCGACCGCGCCGACCCCGATTTCGAGCACGATCTTGATCCAGCCGGACAGCCCGCGATGCGAGTTGCTCGTGAGTTTTTTGTAGTCGTCAAAAAAGCCGATCAGCCCGAACCCGACGGTGACCAGCAGCACGATCCAGACATAGGGATTGGTCAGATCCGCCCACAGCAGGGTCGCCACGGTCAGCGCCAGCAGGATCAGGAACCCGCCCATGGTCGGCGTTCCCTTTTTGCGGGTCAGGTGGCCGGCCGGACCATCCAGGCGAATCGGCTGACCGTTGGTCTGCTTGGAGCGCAGCCAGGCGATGATCGGCCGGCCAAAGACAAAGCTGATCAACAATGCGGTGACGACCGCCCCACCTGAGCGAAAGGTGATGTAGCGGAACAGGTTGAAAGCCTGGAAACGATCGGCGAGCGGATAGAGCAGCGGGTAGAGCATCGGATCAGGTCTCGCGCCGGGCCAATTCGGCGATAAGCCGCTCGACAATGCGGCCGAGGCGCACCGCGTAGGAGCCTTTGACCATCACGACGTCGCCGGGATGAAGGAAATCGAGGAGGGGTGAGATAGCCTGATCGGCAGAGCGCCACAAGCCGCCGCGGCGGCGTTCGGGCAGCGCCTCGTTGAGCGCCGCCATTTCGCTGCCGATCAGAAACGCGCGCTCGACTCCAGCCTCGTCGAGCGCCCCGGCCAGTTCGCGATGCAGGCGCCCGGCGGCAGCGCCAAGTTCGAGCATGTCGCCGAGCACCGCCACCCGGCGGCCGCCGGCGGCAGGCACAGCGGCGGCGAGCACCGCGAGAGCCGCGGCCATTGACGGCGGGCTCGCATTGTAGCTCTCGTCGATCAGGGTCAGGCTACCGCCGCGCCAGGCGAGCTGGTGGCGGCGACCGCGCCCTGGCATCGCTTCGAGGCCAGACAGCGCCTCGGCCGCCGCTCGCAAGTCGCCGCCGGCGGCCAACGCCGTCCCCAGAACGGCGAGCCCGTTCATGACCCAGTGCCGCCCCGGAAGCGGCAGGCGAAAGCGCAGCTTTGCGCCCTCGACGACCGCATCGACCGTGCTGCCATGTGGCCCGAGGACGCAATCGACGAGCCGGATTGTGGCCTCTCGATCGGCGCCGAAGCCGATCAGCCGGGCTACCCCCGCGCGCGCAGCCGCTTCGGCCAGGCGGCGGTATTGCGGGTTGTCGCGGTTGAGGACTGCGGCGCCGCCGGGTTCGAGCCCGAGAAAGATCTCAGCCTTGGCGTCGGCAAGGGCCTCGAGCGAGTGAAAGAAGCCGAGATGAACCGGCTCGACCGTGGTGATCAGCGCAACGTGCGGCCGCGCCAGGCGGCTAAGCGCGGCGATCTCGCCCGGGTGATTCATGCCCAGTTCGAAGACGCCGTATGCCACGCCGGGCGGCATGCGGGCCAGCGACAGCGGGACCCCCCAGTGATTGTTGAGGCTGCCGGCGGAGGCGAAAGCCGGGGCGCAGGCGCCGAGCGCCAGGCGGAGCGCTTCTTTGGTTCCAGTCTTGCCGACGCTGCCGGTGACCGCAACGATACGGGCATCGCTGCGGGTCCGGGCAAAGTCGCCGAGCGCCGCGAGCGCCGCGAGCGTGTCGTCGACCCGCAGCAACGCCGCCGCGACCGGCAGCCCGGGAATTTCACGATCGACCATCGCCGCCGCCGCGCCGCGTGCGAATGCCGCGGCGACAAAATCGTGACCGTCATGGCTGGGTCCGCGCAAGGCGACGAAGAGATCGCCGGCCGCGAGCGTGCGGCTGTCGATCGACACCCCTGTTGCCGCCCAATTGGCGGCGCTGGCGCCGCCGGCGGCGCGGACGGCGTCCGCCCCGGTCCATAGCAGCGTCATATCGCCACCTGCCAGGATTCGAGGCTGCGGCCGTACCCGGCTATTTCGCCGGCTATTTCTGCATCGTCGAACGGGATCGTCTGGCCGCCGACGATTTGTCCGGTCTCGTGGCCCTTGCCGGCGATCACCAAGAGGTCGCCAGCACCGAGGCCGCCGATCGCGACCTCGATCGCACGGCGGCGGTCGCCGATCTCAATGGCGCCCGGCGCGCCGACGAGGGTCGCATGGCGGATTGCCGCCGGGTCTTCGCCGCGCGGATTGTCGTCAGTCACGTAAACCTGGTCGGCGATACCCGCCGCCACGCGCCCCATCAACGGACGCTTGCCCGGATCACGGTCGCCGCCGCAGCCGAACAGCACGACGAGCCGCCCGGCCGCGTGCGGGCGAAGGGCGGCCAGCACTGCCCCGAGCGCATCCGGGGTGTGCGCATAATCGACGACAATCGGCGCTCCGAGGGCGGTTTCGGCGACGAATTGGAGCCGGCCCGGAACCCCGGTCAGCCGGGCGAGGGCCGCGATTGCCGCCTCGACCGGAACCCCGGTCGCGATCGCCAGACCGAGTGCCGCCAGCGCGTTCAGGGCCTGGAACTGGCCGAGCAGCGGCAGACGCAGATCGTGGCGGCGACCGAAGATTTCGAGGACGAGTTCCTGATCGCGCTCGCATGGCCGCGCCGCCACCAGCCGAAGTTCCGCCGCCGGGTCGGCGCCATAGCCGAGAACCGGGTGGCCATGGTCGCCGCAGAGCGCCGCCAGATGCGCAAATTCGCCGCTGTCGCGGTTGAGGATCGCCGGCCGAGCGAACCCCAACAGCGAGGTGAACAGCCGTTCCTTGGCGGCGAGGTAGCCGGCCATGTCGTGGTGATAATCGAGATGGTCGCGGGTCAGATTGGTAAAGGCGGCGGCAGCGACCGACAGGCCGTCGAGACGGAATTGGGCGAGGCCGTGGCTCGACGCCTCGACCGCGAGGTGCTCGATCCCGGCGTCGCAAAGGGCGGCAAGATCGCGGTGGAGGGCGATCGGGTCGGGCGTCGTCAGCGCGCCGGTGCGGCGCCCCGCCGGCGTCACCAGGCCAAGGGTCCCGAGGCTCGCGGCGGAAAGGCCGACGGCGGTCCAGATCTCGCGGGTGAAATGGGCGACCGACGTCTTGCCGTTGGTTCCGGTGATGGCGGCGATGGTTCGCGGCTGCCGGCGGTAAAAGCGCGCCGCCAGCCGCGCCAGCCGGCGATGTGGGTTCGCGTCGGTGACGATCGCCACTTGGGCGCGCTGGTAGGGCGCAAGGTTGAGCGCTGCGGCATCGTCGGTCAGGATCGCGGCCGCGCCGCGGGAAGCTGCTTCGCCGGCGAACGCCCGGCCATCGAGCTTGGCGCCGGGCAATGCGGCAAACAGGAAGCCCGGAAGAACCGCGCGCGAATCAGCCGTAAGCCCGACGATTTCCGGATCGGTCTGCGGGTCGGCCGCGTGCCCCGCGTGCCGGCCGGCGGCGTCGATCAGCTCAATAAGCTTCAATCCGCTTACCTTGGAGGCTTACCGGCATCAATGCCTGGGCCACGGCCGGCGAGGATTCGTCGACCGGTTGCACTCCGAGCAATGGCGCAATGCGCACGATGGTGCGGCCGACCGCCGGGGCCGCGGTCCAACCCGCGGTGGCATAGCCGTGGCTCGCCTTGGTGCCGTGCGGGTCGTCGACCATCACCAGGACCAAATATTTGGGGGCGGTCATCGGGAAGACCCCGACAAAGCTCGATCGCACCCTGTCGCTGGAATAGCGGCCGTCGATGACCTTGTTGGCGGTGCCGGTTTTGCCGCCGACAACGTAGCCGGGTGCGTCGACCATCATGCCGGTCCCGTATTGGACGACCAACCGCATCAGCTTGCGCATATGCGCCGAGGTTTCCGGCGAGATCACCTGACGGCCTTGCGGCGCGTCACCGCGCGGCAGCTTGAGCAGGGTCGCCTGGCGCAGCACCCCGCCATTGACCACCGCCGAGGCCGCGCTCGCGAGCTGCAGCGGGGTCTCGGAGATGCCGTGGCCAAAGCCGATCGTCATGACGTTGACCTCGCGCCAGTGCGCCGGATCCGGAAAGTGGGGTCGGCCGATCTCTTTCAGCTCGAACGTCGGCGAGGTCAGCAGCCCGAACCGGCGCAGGTATTCCTGCTGCCGCTCGGCGCCGACCGCAAGCGCGATCTTGGCCTCGCCGATATTGGACGAGTACATCAGGATTTCTGGCACGCTGAGCCAGCGATGCTTACCGTGATAATCGGAGATCGTGAACCGGCCGATGTGAATCGGGTTGGTCGCGTCAAACCTCCCGGTCATCGTCGTCGCGCCGCAGTCGAGCGCCATCGCAGTCGTAAAAATCTTGAACAGCGAGCCGATCTCATAATCGCCGAGGGTGACCCGGTTGAACATCCGCTGGGCTATCGGAATGTTCGGATGTTTCGGATCCGGCATATCGGGATGGTTCGGATCGAAGTCCGGCAAGGACACCATCGCCAGGACCTCGCCGGTATTGACGTTCATGATCAACCCGGCAGCGCCCTTGGCGGTGAAGTCGTCGAAAACGCGCTGCATCTCCTCGTGCAGAATGTATTGCAGGCGCAGGTCGATCGACAGCTGAACGGGCTCGGCGCGGCCGCGCAGCTGGTTGTCGAGGCCGCGCTCAATTCCCGCCAGACCGTTGTCGTCGATCCCAGTATAGCCGATCGCATGCGAGAGCAGGCTGCCATAGGGATAGACCCGGCGCTCCTCGTGGGCGAATTGCAAGCCCGGAATCCCGAGCTGGTTGACCGCATATTCCTGGTCGGGGGTCAGGTGACGCTTGACCCAGACAAAGCCTTTGCGCGATTGGAGCTTGGCATAGAGCTGGGCGCGATCGAGACCTGGCAGGGTGGCAACCAGCTTGCGGGTCACATCGGCGGCGTCGATGATCTGCCGCGGGTCGGCATAAAGCGAGGGGCTGTCGAGCGTCGTCGCCAACAGCTTGCCGTGACGGTCGATGATGTCGGCGCGGCCGGGTGGCGGCGGCGGCGTCGGGTGGAAGCGCGCGATGTAAGGGACGGTGACGGCGCCGGGGAACAAGGTGACCTGAACCAGCCGCCCGGCGATGATCGCGAACAGAAGGACGAATGCGGTGCTGGCGACGACGAGCCGGCCGCGGCCGGCGTCAAGCGCCCGCTTTGCCGGGCCGTCGGGGACCACCGGGGCGCAGGGCGGCGGCTTGAAATGCCGCGGCCGGCACGGATTGTCCTTGAACTGATGGAGCGCGCTCATCACCGGCTCTCCGCAATCTGAGCAATCAAGGCGTCGAGCGACCGAACCCGGGGCGCCGGATTGTGGCGCGCTGCGGCTTTGATCAGGATCGGCCGCGCCGGTTCTGGCGCCGGCGCCCGAGCTTGGACCGCGACGGCCGCTTCCGGCGCGGCGCTCTGTGCGATCGGCTTAGAGATCGCCGGCCGTTGCAGGGCGGAGGCTTGGGATTGTGCGGGGACAGGACCGCTCGGGGCCGGCGATCCGCCCTGCTGCGGCATGGTTTCGGCTACGACCGCGGCGGCCTCGACAGGCGGTGGCGGTGGCGGCCGCATCGGGATGTCGGCGACGCTGGGGATCAGCTGCTTCGTCGCAATCGGCAGCAAGGATAGATAACGCTGGTTCAGCGCGGCCAGCGCGTCCGGCCGGTTCAGGTAAGCCCAGTCTGCGTCGAGCACGCGAACATCGCGCTCGGCGTCGTCCGCCTGCCTTGTGGTATGCGCGAGCTGGTCGGCGAGGGCCTGAACCTCGTACTTGACCGCGAACATGGCAAAGCCGGTCGCCGAGACCAGAATGAGCCAGAACACGGTGGAGAGCCTGATCATGCGGCGTTCCGTTGCGGTCGGCCGTGATCCGGCGGCCAGGGTGGGGCGGCGGTGCGTTCGGCAACGCGCAGCCGCGCTGCCCGGGACCGGGGATTGCGGGCGATTTCCTCGGGGCGGGGTTTGATCGGGCGGTGGTGTGGCAGCCAAAAGCTCGGCGCGGCCGCGGCGGCGGGAATGGGGTCGTGGCGCGAGGCGCGCGGCGCCGTGTCGCTGCGTCGCCGCAGGAAGTTCTTGACCCGCCGGTCCTCGAGCGAGTGGAACGACACGATCGCGAGCCGCCCACCCGGCATCAGCAGCCGCTCGGCTGCCTCCAAACCACGGTCGAGCTCGCCGAGCTCGTCGTTGACGGTGATCCGCAGCGCCTGAAAGGTCCGCGTCGCGGGGTCGAGTCCGGGCTCAACTCGCGGCACCGCGGCGCGGATGACGCGGGCGAGTTCGAGGGTGCGCTCGATCGGCTGGCGCTGTCGCGCCGCGACGATGGCTCGGGCGATCCGGCGGGCAAAGCGCTCCTCGCCGAAATCGCGGATCAGCCGGGCGAGATCATCTTCGGCAAGGACGGCGACGAGATCGGCGGCGCTCTGTCCGGTTCGGCTCATGCGCATGTCGAGCGGCCCGTCCAAACGAAACGAAAACCCGCGCGCGGCGCTGTCGAGCTGGATCGAAGAGACGCCGAGATCAAGCGCGATGCCGGCGATCGGCCCCGG
Organism: uncultured Alphaproteobacteria bacterium; assembly: GCA_963814805.1. Lineage (GTDB taxonomy): Bacteria > Pseudomonadota > Alphaproteobacteria > ATCC43930 > CGMCC-115725 > AP-15. The sequence continues at coordinate 123,680 of CAWFER010000001.1, forward strand.
CGCCATTGGCCCGAGCGCGGCCGGCGTCAACAGTCGTTCCATGTCGCCGAAACTTCCTTCGACGACGGCGAGCCGGCCGCCTTGGCCGCAGGCCAGCTCTCGGGCGCGCCGCACCGCATCGGGGTCGCGGTCGATGGCGACGACGCGACAATCTGCGGCGGCGAGCAGCGCCCGCGCGTAACCACCGGCGCCAAACGTGCCGTCGACATAGAACCCATCGTCGCGCGGCGCCAACGCGTCGAGGACGGCCGCGATCAGCACCGGCACGTGCCCACAGCCGCCATCGGCGGCGCTGTCGGCGAGCCCTGGCCCGGCTGCCGGCGGCGGTGGAGGCGGGGCGCGGCGCCGCATCATTCTCGTCGCCGACCGGGAGAGGCGCCGAGCGGCGGGATCTTGGTCTCCTGCTGGCGGGCGCGTTGGCGCAGGTTCTCCAGATGTGCGGCGAAGCGGCCGGGCTCCCAAATCTGAAAGCTCTTGCCGAGGCCGACAAAGGCGGCGCTGTCGGTGATGAACGCATGTTCGGCCAGATCCGGCGGCAGGACGATGCGTCCCTCGGGGTCGAAGGGCAGCCGCTGCGAAGAGGCGAACATCAACGCCGCCAGATTTTCGTGCTCGTCGGAGAATTCCTCGAGAGTTTCGAGGCGCGCGCTCAGCTCCTCCATCCGGTCGATGCCGTTGCCGTCGATCGCCCGATATCTGTATGACGGAAACGCAACGATGCCGGCAAAGCGCTGGTCTGCCAGGGAGGCGCGAAAGGTCGCCGGCACAGAAACTCGCCCCTTGCGGTCGACCTTGTTCACGTAAGTGGACAGAAACATGCCACTTCTTCCCCCAACGCTCCCCACGGACGCTCGGCAAGGGGCGCCCGATAAATGCCGCCGAAGTTCCCCCCATCAGCTGCACCCGTTCGTGGGTAGGCATGGGATATCATGGGGAATTATGGGCGTCAATGGGTTTTTGCAATGAAACTTCTGATTTTGTACCTAGTGTCTTGGCTCCTAGCTCGCCACTGCATGTAGTCGTCAGATCGGGATGGGCGCCTCGGCAGAGAAACTCTCTCGCCATGTTGTCTCCGCAGCGCGGATCGGATCGCGCCAGCTCTCGCCTGCCCCGGCGCGGAAACGGGCGCATTTGCGAGGGGGCAGGGCGATCGGATTGCGCATGGCTCGCACCTGCCGGGACCGAGGATCCGCTGCCGACGGACGATCACGTCGGTGGCGGGGTGTTCCTGGGGGCGGCGCCCGAAAGAAACGGGCGACCCCTAAAGCCGCCCGCTCTGTCCCCCGGGTGTGGCGCGCAGAGCCGGCAATATCGCCCGCTGAGGCGCCGCCGATCATCGGGCCGCAGCCGCGAGGACCTGCGTCATGACCACACGCTTGCGAGCTTAGCCGCGTCGGATCGGGCGGCAACCGCGCAATCGGCGATCCACATTGTTTTCCCCAAGAAAGCGCTGTTATCCCCGGTCGGTCCGCCGAACTGCCCACTTCCGAAGCAGCTGGCGCCGCCATGGCGGCGGCGATTGCGCGATCGGGCGAAAAAGCGCGGCGCCAGACGGCGCGTAAGCCGGGTTCTGTACCGCTCCCGGCTCCCTCGCGGGTTTCGGGTGCGGTGACGGCCATTCCTCTGGGACGCCCGTTGCCGGACGTCTCGTGCGACCGACCCGAGCGGCGGCGCGAAGGTCCGCCCGGCGCCGCCGGATCGCTCCCCGGAGGGATCGACCCGCGATGCCTGCCGCTCCTACTTGGTCTTGCTCCCGGTGGGGTTTTCCATGCCGCCGCCGTCGCCGGCGGCGCGGTGCGCTCTTACCGCACCGTTTCACCCTTGCCGCCCGCCCGGCAGGCCGGAACGGGCTCGGCGGTGTCCTTTCTGTGGCACTATCCCTGGGGTCGCCCCCGCCGGGGGTTACCCGGCACCGTTCCTCCGTGGAGCCCGGACTTTCCTCTCCCCGCCGAGGGCGGAGAGCGGCCGTCCGGCCGTCTGGCGCCGACCAGATTTGGGCGAGGGCGCGGCTTTGTCAAAGGCGACGATGGTTTTGCCAATCGTGCTTCTCGACGGACGCCTCAAGGGCTCGCGGTAACCCCGACCGAAGCGGCAAATTCCGTTTTGACGTTTCCGGCGAACAGCGGGTTGACGAGGCTGGTGGTGTGGCCGGCGGTTGCGTCGACCGCGGTCGGGCAGGCCATATAAGGCGAGATGAATGTGTTGTGCGCGGCGTTGCGGGCATTGATCTCTAGGCAGGTCGGGGCGACTTCGAGGTCCATCGCATCGATCGTGTTGGCAAAGCTGTAGCCGTTCTCGATCAGCAGCGCCGCCCCGCCTCTGCCGGCGGCCGAGCCGGCCCCGCTGAGCCGGGAAATTTGCGTTTGCTCGAGCGCGATCCCGGCGGCACCACCGGCAGAATCGGCGACGGCGAAGATCTCGGAATTCAGCACGTAATTCAGCTGCAACCCGCCCGCCCGCGCGCCAGTGCTGGCGTTGTTGACGATCAGATGATCGATCTTCAGCGAATTCTGCGCGTCCGAGAAATCACCGCTGCCGATGACGACGGCATAGCCGTCGGTGTGGGCGTTGACGAACAGTGTGCCCTGCTCATTGAAATAAAAGCAGCCTTTCGGCGAAATCGGGGTTCCGCCGGAACACACGATTTCGAGCACCGGTTGCGAGGATATTGTGCGGCCATCGAGGATCGCGCCCATCGAGATCAGACGAAAACCGGTATCCGAGCGGGTGCGGTAGTCGATGACGAGCGGACGGGTCAATTTGAAGGTGCCGTGCGGAAGCAACAAGGGCTGATCGGCGGCGAGCGCCGCAGCCAGCGCCCGCTCGATCGCGGCGGTATCATCGGCACTGCCGTTCCCGGTGGCCCCGTAGCAGCGTACATCGATCCAGGTTGTGGCGGCGGTGCAGGCAGACGGGCTGATCGGCGTCGGACTGGCCGCGCGGGCCTCGCTCGACGGCGATTCCACCATTCCGAACAAAACAAGAACAACATAAGCGACAATCTGCCGGTGGCCCATGAGCGTCCCCTCTTTTTGCGAGATCCCGCCCGACGCAAGCGCCCGAGCGGCAGTTTAACGAATGTTCATCCTATGCTGGGTTATAACCCGGGCGTTCATGGTTTGTCTTCAAAAATCTCGCTATCATGGTGAAAATTTTTCCATACTCCTGAAAACGAGTATTTTGGGACGATCGGAGGAGGGCTTAATCCGATTTTCAGGAGAGCGAGCGCCCTTTTCGCGGATCAACGCTGTTTCAGCGTGTTGAGAAGGGCGTGCGAGAGGATACCGGAGAGAATAAGCCCGGCGCCGATCGCCCGCCCTGCCGTCAATCTCTCGCCCAAAACGAGCACGCCGCTCAGGATCACGGTCACGAGCTCGCAATTGGCGATGATTGCATAGCTGGCGGCGCCAAGCCGCGGCACGCTGAAGGAAAAGAGGGTGACGGTCAGCGCCCCCGGGCCCAAGGCAATCAGCAAAACCAGCAGCCAGGTGTCCGCCGCCGCCGGGATATCGAGGCCGAGATAGAGGCTCGCGCCGGCAAAGCTCGCGGCGAGCCCGAGATAAAGGAAGGCGGCGCCGATCAGCGGCGGGTGCGGCCGCATCAGCACCGAATTGGCGGCGAGATAGAGCGCGTAGATCACCGGCGACGGCAGGATCCAGGCGAGCCCGCGCGGGTCGATGCCGCCACCGTGCAGCCCCGGCAGCGCAACGAGCCCGGCGCCTAAGAGGATCATCGCGACGCACAACGCCGCCCGCAAGCGGATCGGCCGCTTGAAGATCAGCCGGTCGAGCAGCAGGGTCAGCGCCGGGTAGGTATAAAATAAGAGGATCGCGATGCTGGTGTCGATTGTATGCAGGCTCTCCCAGAAACACAGGGTCTGTCCGGCCCCGAGCGTCGCCCCGACCAAGCTGATCCGCCATGCGCCGCCGCGCAGCGCCGCCCGGAAACCGTGCCGCGCCGCCGCCGCCGCGGTCAGCGGGACCAGCGCCAAGCCATAGCGCCACACCAGCATCGAGGGGGCGCTGATCCCGGCCTTGTAAAGCTGCAGGGCGATCAGCGGCATGAAGCCGACCATCACGCTGCCGGTCACCGCAGCTAGCGCCGCCCGCCACTGGAGTGCGGGCCTTAGGCTGACTACGGTAATTTCCGTTGGGGAGCCCGAAGCGGTCATCGACCCGGTGGGCGTCGGCTCAACCGCGAGCGTCCATCGCCGATGTCAGGGTCGCGGTTGCGGCTCGCCGCCGCCTTTCCGAGCCGGCCTTCGATAACAACTTTCGCTGCCGGGCCGACGCGCATTCGCCGCGTCCCGCACCTCAGTCGCCGGTTCACCGGCGTCTTTCGCGGCGAGGATCTGCCTCATTCCCCCGGCCGCTCGAACTACACGCGCCCATCCTTGATCGTCAGCTGGGCGAGCAGGCGGCGCCTGGCGGCGACAGTGTTGCCGTCGCTGTCGCGCAACGGGAAATTGCCGTCGCGCAATTCGAAGACGGCGATGTCGGCGTTGGCGCCCGGAAGCAACGTCCCGACCGTGCCCTCATAGCCGAGGATCTTGGCCGGCGCCGCGGTCGTGCGGCCGACGACATCGTCGAGCGACATGCCGAAATGCAGCAATTTCGACATCGTCGTCGGCAGATCCCATACCGGCCCCTGGGTGGCGCTGGTGAAGGTCAGGTCGGTCGAGATCGTGTCGGGCAGAAAGCCCTGATCGAGCGCCTTTTCGATCATCGGGAAGCTGAAATGGTTTCGGCCGTGGGCGCAGTCGAAGATGATGCCGTGGCGCTGCGCCTCGACGACTTCCTTCAGCACCAGTTGCTTCTCCTGCCCCATGATGCCGTGGGCGCGGCCGTGATAGCAGTGGGTGACGATGTCGCCGGGCTTCATGTGGGCGAGCAATTCGGGCAACGGGATAGGCGAATCGGTGATGTGCATCATCATTGGCACGCCGCCGGCCATGTCGGCGGTCCGGCGCGCCAGCTTGACCGGCTCGGTCGAGTATTCCCAGACGAGGCCCGGCCCGTAGCGCAGCTTGACGCCGATCGCGAGGTCCGGGTTTTCGCTGATGGTGCGGGCGCAGCCCTCGGGGTCGGCATAGGGGAAATGCGCCAGCTCGCCGCCGCGCGACGTGCCGACGATGCCGATCGCCGACAGATTGACAAAGGCGCGGGTGCGGGTGCGCACCTCGCGGTCGATCACCTGGCGCAGCCCGGCAAAGGTCGCCGACCCGGTGCTGCCGGCGTCGCACAAGGTGGTGACCCCGCTCGCCCGGCAGAACCGGTCGGCGTCGCCGGCCATGTCGTGGGCGTTGCCGAAAATATGGGCGTGGATGTCGACCAGCCCCGGCGTCACCAGCCGGCCCTTGGCGCTGATCGTACGGCGCGCCTCGGAAGCCGGCAAAGACGGGGCCACCGCGACGATCTTGCCGCCGGCGATGCCAACATCCATGACGCCGCGCAACCTGGCGGCCGGATCGAGCACCTCGCCTCCCGCAAGCAGAAGATCGTATTTCATCGCCGGCCCTTTCGATTCCACGGATGCGGCATGGTCCGCCATTGGCGCGGTGCTGGCAACCCCAACCCGGCGCCGCTGTGCAAGCCAGCGTCGCGACGCGCGCAGCCCCTCGTGCATTGTCCTGGTGCGCCCGGCCGCCCTAAACTTGGGCCTTTGCCCAATGCGGAGGCATGGTTTGGATCAAGCCCTTGCTCAGCAGCACCGGCCCACGGTGGTCGTCCCGCGCCGCGGCATGGTGCTGGTGGCGGCGCTGATCGCGACCTTCATGGCCGCGGTCGAAAGCACCATCATCGCCACCGCGATGCCGACGATCGTCGGCGATCTCGGCGGGTTTCGGCTGTTCAGCTGGGTGTTCGCCGCCTATCTCCTGACGATGGCGGTGTCGGTGCCGATCTATGGCCGGCTCGCCGACATCTACGGGCGCAAGCGGATCTTTTTTGTCGGCACCGGCATCTTTCTGGTCGGCACCACGCTGTGCGGCTTTGCCCGCACGATGGTCATCCTGGTAATCTTCCGCGCCATACAGGGGATCGGCGCCGGCGCCATCCAGCCAATCGCCAGCACCGTCATCGGCGACATCTACACCCCGGCCGAGCGCGCCCGGGTGCAGGGCTATCTGTCGAGCGTGTTCGGGGTGTCGGCGATCATCGGCCCGGCGCTCGGCGCCTTTATCGTTACGCACATGCATTGGGCGCTGGTGTTCTGGATCAACCTGCCGATCGGCGCGATCGCGATTGCAATGTTCGCTCTTTATCTGCCCGAGCAGGTCGAGCGGCGCCAGCATCGCATCGATTATCTCGGCGCCGTCCTGCTGATCGTCGGGGTCGGCGCGCCAATGCTGGCCCTGGTCCAGGCGCGCACTCTCGGCGGCGGCGACATCGCCTCGCTGATCGGGCTCGGCGTGGCGACCTTGCTCGCTCTCTTCTTGCACGAGGCCCGCGCGCCCGAGCCGATGGTGCCGTTCCGGCTGTGGCGCAACCGGGTCATCGCGCTGTCCAACTTCGGCATCTTCGGCACCGGCTCGACGATGATGGCGGTCAGCGCCTTTCTGCCGACCTATGTGCAGGGGGTGATGGGACGCAGCCCAGCGATCGCCGGGCTGGTGCTCGGCTGCATGTCGGTGAGCTGGATGTTCGCCTCGTTCGCCGCCGGCCGGCTGATGATCCGCACCTCCTACCGCCTGGCCGCAGCCCTCGGCGGCGTGGCGCTGGCGATCGGCGCCGCGATGCTGAGCCAGATGCAGCCATCGAGCGGCATCGTCTGGGCGGCGGCCGGCTCGTTGGTCATGGGCGTCGGCATGGGCGCCTGCAACACCGCCTTTCTGGTGTCGATCCAGGCGAGCGTGGGCTGGAGCGAGCGCGGTGTGGCCACCGGCGCCAACATGTTCATGCGCATCATCGGCCAGTCCTTTGGCGCGGCACTCGGCGGTGCGATCCTCAATTTCGGCGTTTTCCGTCGCGTCCCCGATGCGGCGGACGCGGTCAATCGGCTGCTCGAGCCCGCACTGCGCCGCAGTCTCGGCGCTGCCGAGATAACCCGGCTGACCGACGCGGTCGCCGCCTCCTTGCACGAAGTTTATCTGATCGCAACCCTGCTCGCGGTTCTGACCTTTGTCGCCGCGCTGGGCTTTCCGGCGCATTTGAGCCCGGTCCGTCCGGCGGCGCCGGCCGCGCGTTGAGCCCTCGCCGGCTTGCCCTATAATCACGGTAAATCCTTGGATGGAGGAGAACGCCATGGCGGTCATTCTGGGGACGGACGGCTACCGCTACGAGGTCGTCGACGATTGGGCCAAGCTGCCCGACGGCTGGAAGTGGGATGCCGACGTCGCCGCGGTCGGGGTCGACCGACACGACAATGTCTATGCCTTCAGCCGCGGCGCGCACCCGATGATGGTGTTCGACCGCAATGGCAACTTTCTACGCTCGTGGGGCGAGGGTGTCTTTCTCCGGCCGCACGGCGTCCACATGGCTGCGGACGACACAGTGTTTCTGACCGATGACGGCGACCACACGGTGCGCAAATGCACACTCGAGGGCCGGGTTCTGTTGACCCTCGGCGTCGCTGGCAAGCCCGCGTCCTATATGAGCGGCGAGCCGTTTCACCGCTGCACCCACACCGCGCTATCCCCGCAGGGCGACATCTACGTCTCCGACGGTTACGGAAATTCGCGTGTCCATAAATATTCGCCCGACGGCAAATTGCTGAAATCATGGGGCGAGCCCGGCACCGACCCCGGCCAGTTCAACATCGCCCACAACGTCTGCTGCGACCCCGACGGCTGGGTCTATGTCGCCGACCGCGAGAATCATCGCGTCCAGGTGTTCGACGGCAACGGCAAGTACGAGGCGCAGTGGAACAACATGCACCGGCCCTCGGGCCTCTACATGGAGACCGGGACGCGGACGCCGCGCTTTTACATCGGAGAGATCGGCGGCGGCATGGGGGTCAACTACGATCTGCCGAATATCGGGCCGCGGGTCAGCATCTATTCGCATACGGGCGAGATGCTGGCGCGGCTCGGGACCCGCCCGGCCGGGCTCGAACCCGGCCAGTTCATGTCGCCGCACGGCCTCGCGGTCAACTTGCGGGGCGACATCTATGTCGGCGAGGTATCGTTCACGAATTGGGGCAACCGCTACCGCGGGGAAGGCTTCCCGCCCGGCCTGCGCGCCTTGCAAAAGCTGGTCAAGGTCGATTGATCCTGATCCGGCTCGGCGGCTGGCGATAGGGGTGGAGAGAAGCGCGTAGGGTTTCGCTCACTCCGCGGCCTGGGCGAGCGGGCGCAGTGCTCCGCGCGTCTGGGCTTCGTAGGCCTCGCGCCAGCCGATCCCCTCCCTGGCGAGGAAATCGCCGCTGCGCACGTTGACATAGAGGTCGGGGTTGTCGACCCCAGGCGGCACCGCGCCGTCCTTTTTGAGCGCGCGGGCGGCGCGCAGCAGGCGGCGGCGGGTGCGGGTGATCATCCGATCGCTCGGACCCAGATGCTCGAATTCGTGGTCGGTGATCGCCCCCATGCTTTCGGTTACCGCCTGGTCCTGCGCCTGGATGCCGGTGATGCCGGTGTAGATGCCGCCGTTCTTCTGCGCCTCGCGGTCGATCAGCCAGTCGTTGCGCTCGGCGCCGGCGAGCCGCCAGCGGCCGTACCAGTCGGTGGTGTTCGGCACGAAATCCATGGTCGAGCTTGGAGCCGGGCAAGCACGCGGCTGTTGCTGAGTGCCGCGCGTGCGGCCGGCAGGCCCTTCCAGGACAGGCTGACGAACATCGTATGGGTGTCGTCCATCGGGACCCAGCCGCGGCTGTTGACCCGGTCGAACGCGCCCTGCGGCGTCTGCGTCCAGAACGGAAACAGGAAATTGGCAAAGCGCCAATAGGTCTGGCCCGCCGTGGCCGGGCGGTAGGCGGCGTACATCGTGCCCCAATCGGTGTCGGCGACGTGATATTCGGGCGCGCGGTTGGCCACCGTCCAGCGGATCAGATTGTCCTCGGGCACATTCGCCGGATCGACCGAGCCCGCATGCAGAAAGCCGAAATGCGAGGTGTCGATGTCGCCTTCGAGCGCCTGCAGCCAATTGCATTCGCGCTGGGCGAAGGTGATCTGCAATTCGCTTTCGGGCAGCAGCGAGGCTTCGATCCCGGGCAATGGCGGGGCCTCGGCGCGCTCGCCCATATAGACCCAGACGAGCCCGTTGCGCTCGGCGACCTGGTAGGCCTTGGCCTTGACCTTTTCCTTGTAGTCCTGATGCGGCGGCGCGTTCGGCATGTCGACGCAGTTGCCCTCCGCGTCGAATTTCCAGCCGTGATAGACGCAGCGGATGCCGTTCTCCTCGTTGCGGCCGAGGAACAACGAGGCGCAGCGATGCGGGCAGCGGTGGTCCATGACGCCGACCCGGCCCGAGCTGTCGCGGAACGCGATCAGCCGCTCGCCGAGCAGCATCAGCCGCACCGGCGCGCCGTCGCGCTCGCAGTTCCGACGACATCGCCGCCGGCAGCCAATACTGCCGCATCAGCTCGCCCATCGCCGTGCCGGGGCCGACGCGGACGAGATCCTCGCGGTCTTTGTGCTTGCTCATCGCGACCTCACGAAAAGACGGCGAAGCCGAGCCCGGTGCCGGACCCGGCCGGGGTGCGGTAGCCCGGCACGTAATGCGACCAGGTCATGTCGAGATGCTCGACCGCGCCGCCGACCGCGATCCACATGCGGATTTCCGAGCTGCCGGAATTGAGCTTTTTGCGCGGCAATGATTGCAACGCCTCGCCGTCCTTGCGCTTGAGCGCGTCGATGACGCCGCGGTCGAGCTCCTCGTCGACAACGAAATGGCTGAGCCCGCCCGAGCCGACGATGCCGATGCGCGCGTCGCCCGGCCAGCTCTCGACCGCCGCGCGGATCGCCTGGCCGAGCTTCTAGCAGCGCCGCGGGGTCGGCTGGTTCGGCGGGTAATAGGTATTGAGGAACACCGGCACGACCGGCAGGTCGGGGTTTTCCATCAGCCGCTTGCGAACAAAGGCGTGAGCGTGGCCTTCGCCATGCCCTGGCGGCAGCCCGTTCGACGTGGCGATGTCGAACTCGCGGTCGATCAACTCGCCGATCAGGTGCAGCGCCAACCGGGCGTCGACCGGGTAGTCGCGCGGCTCCTTCTCCTCGTAATAGCGCGCGGTGGCGAGCCGCGACCATTCCGGGCCCTTGAAATTGGACGAGAGCGGCACGTTGCGGATCGTGTCGCCGTAATAGACGAGGATCGACGGCAGGTGATCCTCATGGAACAGCTCTTTCTGGTCGTCGCCGAGGATGATCAGCGCGTCGAGCTCGGCGCGGCGGATCGCGCGTTTCAGATCTTCGACCGCCGTCTGGGCCGCGTCGTGGCGGGCGGCGAAGCGCTCCGGCGTCAATTCCGGCAGCGCCCTCGGATCGGCGCGGCCCAACAACTCCGCGTAGGTGGCCGGGTCGCCCTCCTTGTCGAGGAAGTCGCGGACCCCGTCGCGGTCGATAAAGCTCGGCCAGTCCTTGGCCGGGGTGTTGAGCATCGGGGTGTGCGAGGTGGCGATCCCGAGGACGATCCTGGCCATGCCGTCTGCTCCTGCCGCCTGTCGCGGGCATGATACGTGCGGCGACGCTATCGTCGCGCGCGGCGCCCGTCAACCGGCGCGCGTCGCCGCAAATACCGCCTCCCACCTGCTGCTGCCTTTGTCTCGTCGCGATCGAGACCTTATAACGCGATCCGCGGCGCGCTGACGAGCGCCCGGGGCCGGGCAGCGGCGGGCTCTACTGATCGAGGATTTGCGAATGATCGACATCGCCAGGCGAGCAAGTACATCGACCAGTGCTGGGGCGACGGGATCGTCCCGGCCCTGGTCGAATACATCAAGATCCCGAACAAATCCCCGGCCTTCGACCCCGATTGGGCCGCGCACGGCTATATGGACGAGGCGGTGGCCCTGTTCGAGCGCTGGGCGCGGGCGACGCTGCCGTCCTTGCCCGGGGCCACCCTCGAAACCGTCCGGCTGCCGGGGCGAACCCCGGTCATCGTCATCGACGTGCCGGGCGAGAGCGCCGACACCGTGCTGCTCTACGGCCATCTCGACAAGCAGCCGGAGATGATGGGCTGGGCCGACGGCTACGGCCCGTGGACCCCGCGTGCTCGAAGGCGACAAGCTCTATGGCCGCGGCGGCGCCGATGACGGCTACGCGATGTTCGGCGCGCTGAGCGCGCTGCTGGCGTTGCGCGAGCAGGGCGTTCCGCATGCGCGCTGCGTGATCCTGATCGAGGCCTGCGAGGAATCCGGCAGCCCCGATCTGCCCTATTACGTCGATCATCTGGCGGCGCGGCTCGGCAGCCCGTCCCTGGTGGTATGCCTCGATTCGGGCTGCGGCAATTACGATCAGCTGTGGCTGACGACCTCGCTGCGCGGCACTGATCGCCGGCACGCTTGACGATCCGCGTGCTCGACGAGGGGGTGCATTCGGGTGATGCCTCGGGGGTCGTGCCGTCGAGCTTCCGCATCATGCGCCAGCTGTTGTCGCGGCTCGAGGACGAGGCGACCGGCGCGGTCCGTCCGTCCGAACTCTATGCGCAGGTCCCGCCCGAGCGGGTGGCGCAGGCCCGCCGCGCCGCGGCGGCACTGGGCGACACGGTCTACACCAAATATCCGTTCGCGCCCGGCATGGCGCCGATGGCCGACGATCGCACCGAACTGGTGCTGAACCGCACCTGGCGGCCGCAACTGGCGGTGATCGGCATCGACGGCCTGCCGAGACCCGGCGACGCCGGCAACGTGTTGCTGCCCTATACCGCGGCGCGGCTGAGCCTGCGGCTGCCGCCGACCCTGGACGCCGAAGCGGCGGGCGAGCGCTCCGCGGGCTTGCTGGAGAAGGACCCGCCCTACGGCGCGCGGATCGACCTTCGACCTCGGCTCGAGCGCGTCGGGCTGGAACGCGCCGGCATTGGCGCCGTGGCTCGAACAATCCCTGGCGCGGGCATCGCAGGCGGCGTTCGGCGCGCCGCCCGCCTATATGGGCGAAGGCGGCAGCATCCCGTTCATGGCGATGCTCGGCGAGAAGTTTCCGCAGGCGCAGTTCGTCGTGACCGGCGTCCTCGGCCCGCATTCGAACGCGCACGGCCCGAACGAATTCCTGCACATCCCGACCGGCAAGCGCGTCTCGACGGTGATCGCCCAGGTGCTGGCCGACCATCACGCGCGGCCGGAGGCAAGGTAAGGCAGAAGCTTTCGCGGCGTTTTGCGGTAAAATCGCCTGTTTTCGCGGATGCCCGATCGGGAGCGCCATCGGCGATCCCCTCTCAGGTTCGCTCCCTGAAGCGCCCGCCCGGAGACTGAACGGTCCGCAGACATTCCGCGTAGGTATCCGTGTCCATTTTCGATCGCCGGTTTCCACGAAACCTGGCTGGAATTTTTTCGCTTCCGCTCCGACGATGATTTAAAACATGCCATAGCGACGCTCTCCGGGGTGCAAACACTGGGGGTGACAAGGTGCTGCGTCTCATCGAGCATGGCGTCTTCCTCGGCTGAGGGTCGAGTTTGTAACCCGCAGGCGGCCGACCCCGCCGCCGCGCTCGGATGGCTGCCACCTGTCTTCAAGATGGAATTTCTTCAAGCTGGCGCAACGGTGCCGAAACGATGCGTTGGCGTCAGCGTACATTATTGGTCGAGCACGGCTTTGACGTATGTCCCTGGCGCACGACGATTGCCGTCAACACGGTGATTTCGTCACGGTTCGTCGCGATCGCGGTGCGCATGACGACCATTCGACGCGGATCCCGACTAATTCGTCGCGTGTGCGACGTTGCTGCGCGGCAAGAAATTCGGGCATGATCGTTTCAGCCATCGGCTACTCAACTCCACGCGCTGCGCCTTCGCCGGCGAGTGCCGGCCGCGGTTCGGGTCGGCCGCGATTGCAGATCGTGATACTTCGCGAACGGCGTTTGCGCTCGGCGGAGGACGTTGGCGATGATCGAGAGTTATCAGGGAAGCTGCCATTGCGGCGCGGTGCGGTTTCGGGTGCGGGCCGATTTGTCGAGTTTGCTCGAATGCAATTGTTCGGTGTGCACCAAGAAAGGAATTCTGCATCTGATCGTGCCGCCGGAGGAGTTCGAGCTGGTGCAGGGCGGGGAGGAACTTGCGTCCTATCAATTCAACACCAACACGGCCAAGCACACTTTTTGCCGTCATTGCGGGATGCACCCGTTCTATGTGCCGCGGTCGGACCCGGACAAGATCAGCGTCAATGCCCGCTGCCTCGACGGCGTCGATCCGGCGACCCTGCGGCCGAGCCATTTTTTTGACGGGCGCAATTGGGAAGCCGCACAGCAGGCCCGGCGGAAGGCCGAAGGAGAGTGAAGGCCGTCGCTCGGGCCCTCTCCCGCCTCGCGGGACGAAGGAGGGACGGAATAGCGGGGACTTAAAGGCGCTGACCCGATCGGTTGGGTCGCCTCGGCGAGCCAGTGGGCGGTGGCGGGGTCGACCAGCGGCGTCAAGGTTTCGCGGACCTGGGCGTGGTAGCGGTTGAGCCAGGCGATCTCGTCGTCGTCGAGCAGTGAGGGATCGATCAGGGTGCGGTCGATCGGGGCCAGGGTCAGGGTTTCGAAGCCGAGCATCTCGCGCTCGCGCCGAGCCCGTCCGAGGGCTGCACCAGCACCAGATTCTCGATGCGGATGCCGTAGGCGCCGGTCTTGTAGTAGCCGGGCTCGTTCGAGACGATCATGCCGGGCTGCAGCGGCTGGGTGCTCGGCGCCTTGGAGATGCGCTGCGGCCCTTCATGCACGCCGAGATAGCTGCCGACGCCATGGCCGGTGCCGTGGTCGTAATCGAGCCCGGCCTGCCACAGGCGCGGCGCGCGAAGCCGTCGAGCTGGGACCCGGTGGTGCCCGTCGGGAAATCGCGCCGAGGCCAGCGCGATATGGCCCTTCAGCACGCGGGTGAAGCGGTCGCGCATCTCGGCCGAGGGCTCGCCGATCGCCACGGTGCGGGTGACGTCAGTGGTGCCGTCGAGATATTGCGCGCCGGAATCGAGCAGATAGAGCGTGCCCGGCTCGAGCCGCTTTTCGGTCTCGGGCATCGCCCGGTAATGGACGATCGCGCCGTTCGACCCGGCGCCGGAGATCGTCGGGAAACTCAGATCGCGGAAATATTCGCCCTCGCGGCGGAAAGCTTCGAGGCGGTCGCTGGCGGCGATCTCGCAGAGGCCGCCCTTTGGCGCCTCCTGCATCAGCCAGGCAAGAAACCGGGTCAGGGCGGCGCCGTCGCGGCGGTGGGCGGCGCGGGTGCCGTCGACCTCGACCGTGTTTTTGCACGCCTTCGGCAATACGCACGGATCGGCGGCGCGGTGGATCTTGGCGCCGGCTACCTGGAGCCGGTCGAAGATCCATGATGCCGCACTCGCCGGATCGGCCTGGACCAGGCCGCCTTCGGCGGCGAGCGCGTCGAGCGCCGGCCCCAGCTGATCGGGCGCGGCGATGGCGACCCCGTTGCCAAGATGGCGGTCGAGGCCTGGCGTCAATTTGCGCGAATCGATGAACAGGGTGACCGTGGCGTCGTTGCGCAGAAGGGCGAAGGATAAGGGCAGTGGCGTGTGCGGCACGTCGCCGCCGCGGATGTTCAACAGCCAGGCGATCGATTCGGGCATGGTCAGCACCGCCGCCGCCACCCCCTCCTCGGCCAGGTCGCGTGCCAGCCGGGTGCGCTTTGCCTGGGCGCTTTCGCCGGCAAAGGCCTCGGTGTGCGGCACCACCGGCGCCAGGGGTGCGGCCGGCTGCCCGGGCCAGACCCGGTCGAGCGGGTTATCGGCAACAGCGCGCAATTCCGCCCCGGCCTTCTCGGCAGCGATGCGGAAGCGCTCGACTTCGTGCGGGGTGTGCAGCCACGGGTCGTAGCCAAGCACCGCGCCGGCGGGCAGCGCCGCGCCAATCCACCGCGCCGGCGGCTCGTCGATCAGGTGGTGGATCTCGAACAGATTGCCGTCGACCTGCTGCGCCGCCTGCAAGGTATAGCGGCCATCGACAAATAGCGCGGCGCGTTCGCGCAGCACCACCGCGAGCCCGGCGGAACCGGTAAAGCCGGTCAGCCAGGCTAGTCGCTGGCCGCGCGGCGGCACGTATTCGCCCTGGTGCTCGTCCGAGCGCGGCACGACGAACCCGTCGAGTTCGCGCGCCGCAAGCTCCCGGCGCAACCGCGCCACACGCTCGGACCGCGGCAGCCGTTTGAAATCCTCCTGCCCAAGACCGTCGTGGTAGCCGGCCGCCATCTCGGCCCGCAGCCCTTCGAGCGCCTCGGCCAGGGCCGGGGTCACCGAGTTGGCGACCAGCATGTGCCAGCTGTTGGCGACCGCTTCCGGGGCGCCGAGCACGCCGGCGATCAGCGCCTCGACGCCTGCCGGGTCATAAGCCGACCGCGCCTGGCGCAGCAGCCTAGCCAGTTCGCCCCGGTCCGATCCGTTCATCGCCATCGCACCTGCTCCTGATCCCGCACCGCGTTCGGCAATCAAATCCTCGACATAGCTGAATTGCAACAACGCTCTGGCGGATATTGGGCGCAACCCCAAATCCTATTGCAGTGCAGCAAAAGCGACGCGGAGTATCTCATGTCGGTTCTCAACCTTTTCGTTTCGACCGCTAAAGCCTTTTCCGCGTGGCGGCGGCGGCAGCGGGCCTATGCCGAGCTGATGGCGCTCGACGACCGTTCGCTAGCCGATATTGGCGTTCGCCGCTCGCAGATCCGCGCCCTGGTGGAAGGCGGCGACCTTCGCCCAGGCCCGGTGCAGCTGGTCCCCTCGCAGAATGAGGCGGCTTTCGCTCGGCGGAAGGCGGCCTAAGCGATCTTTCACCCGAGCCTGAACTATAGATAGGGGCTGTGGCTCGGATCGCCATTTCGGGCGATGCCCCGGCGCGCAAAATCAGCGTCGACCAGCCGTCGATGACGACCCGGTGTTCGAGCGCGATGCCCAAGCCGCGATGCGGCGCCAGCACGATCGGTTCCTGGCGGCGCAGCAATCCGGACAGCACCGCCCGCCCGCCCGGCATCAGGCTACGGGCGAGATCGGCGGCGAGCAATGCCAGCGGGCGCGCCAGGATGTTGGACAGGATCAGATCGTGGCGGCGCCGGCGTAGCCCAGAGCCGCGGTATCCGGCTGCGTGGCCGACCCGCACCAGGCTTTTGACGCCGTTGCGCGCGACGTTATGGCGGGCAACCGCGACCGAGCCCCGATCGATATCGCTGGCCAACACCCTGCGCCGCAGCAGCTTGGCGGCGGCGATCGACAGTATCCCGGTTCCGGCACCGATATCGAGCGGATAGCGAAACCGCCGCTGCCGCGTCAGGGTTTCGAGCGCCATCAGACAGCCGCGGGTCGAAGGATGCTCGCCGGTGCCGAACGCGGTCGCGGCGTCGAGGGCAATCCCGATCGCGCCCTGCGGCACGCCGCCGCGGTGGTGCGAGCCGTAGACAAAAAACCGGCCGATGCGCAATGGCGGAAAGGCGAGCTGGTTTTCCGCGAGCCAGTTGCGCTCGGGCAATTTGGTCTCGCCGATCTCGACCAGTTCTCCGCCGCCGGCGGCGGCGGCGAGCGCCAGCCGCGCGGCCAGATCCGCGGTCAGCAGCGCCGAGCGCGGATAGGCTTCGAGCCGCCACTCTTCGGGTGCGGTCTCGAATGCCGAGGCGGCAACGGCGAGATCATCGAGGACCCCAAAGACCGCCTGCGCTGCCGCGGCGCCGCGGACCAGGGCATGGAGATAAAGAACGCCGGCGCTCACCGGCGGCTGGCCTCGATCGGCGCGGCGAACCGATCAGGCGCCGGCCGGCAAATGGTCGGGACCCATGAAATTGTCGAATTTGGTGGTCTCGGCCTCGAAATGCAGCTTGATCGCGCCGATCGGGCCGTGCCGCTGCTTGGCGATGATGACCTCGCCCAGGCCATACACCTCGTTGAACCGGTTCTGCCAGCGCTCGTAGCGGTCATTGTACTTGTCGTCGGTTTCATCGGCTCGGCGCAGCGGCTGTCCTCGCGATAGATAGTATTCCTCGCGGAAGATGAACATAACCACGTCGGCGTCCTGCTCGATCGAGCCCGATTCGCGCAAATCGGCCAGCATCGGCCGCTTGTCCTCGCGCTGCTCGACCGCGCGCGACAATTGCGCCAGCGCCAGCACCGGAACGTCGAGCTCTTTGGCGACCGCCTTCAGCCCTCGGGTGATGTCGGAAATCTCCTGCACCCGGTTGTCCAGGCTGCGCAGCTGGGCCGACGGGCGCATCAGCTGCAGATAGTCGACGACGATCAGGCCGAGGCCCTGCTGGCGCATCAGCCGCCGCGCGCGGGTGCGCAACGCAGCGACGCTAAGCGCCGGGGTGTCGTCGATGAACAGCGGCAGCGCTTGAAGGTGATGGCTCGCCTGCACGAAGCGGTCGAAATCCTCATGGCTGACATCGCCGCGACGAATCCGGTCCGAAGATATCCCTAATTCCTCGGCGAGGATGCGGGTGGCCAACTGTTCGGCCGACATTTCGAGCGAAAAGAACCCGACCACGGCCCCGTCCTCGGCAATGACCCGGCCGTCGGCGGCCCGCCCGGCCCGGTAGGCCTTGGCCGCATTGAAGGCAATATTGGTGGCCAGCGCCGATTTGCCCATCGACGGCCGCCCGCCCAGGATTACCAGGTCGGATGGATGCAGCCCGCCGAGTTTCTGGTCGAGATCGACAAAGCCGGTGGCCACGCCGACGGTCTTGCCGCTGCGCTTGAATGCCGCCTCGGCCATATTGATCGCGCTGGTCAGAGGCACGCTGAAGGCGCGAAAGCCGCCTTCGGCTTGCCCAGCGGTGGCGAGATCGAACAGCTTTTTCTCCGCCCGCTCGATCTGCTCGACCGCGCGGTCGTCAAGATCGTGGCGGAAGGCGTCGTTGACCACGTCCTCGCCCAGCGCGATCAGCTGGCGCCGCAGGTAGAGGTCATGGATCGTGCGCCCGTAATCCTCGGCGTTGATGATGGTCACTGCGGTGCCGGCGGGCCGGGCGAGATATTGCGCCCCGCCGATCTCCAGCAGCGCGCCATCCTGGTCGAACAAGTTTTTGAGGGTGACCGGGTTGGCGATCTGCCCGCGCTCGATCAGCTTGCCGATCGCGGCGAAGATCCGGGCGTGCACGGCGTTGCCGAAATGCTCGGGCTGCAGGAACTCCGAGACCCGCGGATAGGCCATATTGTTGATCAGCAGCGCGCCCAGCAATGCCTGCTCGGCTTCGGTGTTGTAGGGCGGGGTACGGATCAGTTCGGGATCGGTGTCACGCAGCGGCGTGACCCGGGAGGCCGTTATCGTTTCCATGGCGGCAAGCTACCACCGGCGGCGAGCAGGGCGGCAATAACGATCCACAAGCTGTGGAAGGCGGGGTGGTCCGGCGGTGCGGTGCTGACGGTCCGGCGCCGACGCTGAGGCGAGCGACAGCCGCCGCGTTACCGGGAGCCAGCAGCTTTCGGCGATCACGAACTGGGATCGGGGCTGCGCTTCTTACCGCGCATTGCCGATTGGTAAGCGCGCAGTTTCATCGGCCGACCCCGAGCTTTTGGCGCGCATGGTTCAGCTCTTCGAGGCTCGCGAGGGTTTCCTCGAATCGTTTGGTCGCCACCTCGACGAGCAGTGCGTCGATGAATCCGAGGGTGGCGGTGTGCATGCCCAGCATCTCGGCTGCCCACGCGCCACGGGGATGACGATCAGACTGGTCTCGCAGAGATGTGGCAAGGGTGTCGTTGAACAGGAACGAGCGCAGCCCGAGCCGCTCGAATTCATCCACGAGGGCGGCCAACTCGGCATAGATGCGCCCATAGGCCAGCATGATGACGAGATCGCCTTTACGAGCTTGCGAGATCATCGGCAAACAAGAGGCCGGTGTCGTCAGGCTCGCGGCATCCAGACCGAAGCGGCCGAGCTGGATCACGAGATAGTCGCGATTGCGCTCGACGGTCCGATGCCGAAGACAACAGTTCGCGGCGCCGTGGCGATGGCGTCGACGACCTGCCCAAATTGCTCGAGAGAGATCGAACGGCGAAGGCTTTCAAGGCAGTGCAGATGGATATCCAGGGTGTCTCGAAGGCGGCGGACAGGCTGCTGCCGGCCTCGCCCAAGGTTCGCGTGAGGCGCTCGGCCGGCGACAGCGAGTGGCGCAGTTCGTCTGCCAAGGTGCGGCGCAGATCGGCGAGACCCGAAAAGCCGAGCGCCTTGGCGGCGCGCACCACCGTCGCGTCGCTGGTCTGCGCCTTGCCGCCAACGCCTCGCCGAGGCGATAAGACCTCCTCGCGATGGTTCCGAAAGAACCGGGTGACGCGTTGCTCGGCCGGGCCATCTTGCCGAACGGTTCTGCAATCCTAGCCTCGAGCTTGGCACCGCCAGGGCACAGGCCGCTCCTTGTGAACATGCACGATATTGACGTCCGTCGCATTCGCTACCATTATGTTGAAGGCATCGTCGTATATACTACATAATTCGAGGATTGCACATGGACCCAAAAGCCTGGAGCGTGACGGCACCCGCCGTCGGCTCTGCCTTCCTTGCGTCGCTGGTGAGGCAGTCGAGGCCTTCACCATTGTTCTCGCGGTCGCAACGCTGCGCGGCTGGCGGCCGGCGGCGTTCGGCGCCGCCGGTGCGCTTGGCGTTCTGGGGGTGCTGATCGCCGGGCTCGGCCCGTTCTCGGTCGGGTCCCCCTTCATCACCTCCAGCTCGCGATCGGGTCTGCTTCTTCTCCTTGGGACGGGATGGCTGCCAAGGCGATCCTGCGCGCGGCAGGCATCATTCCGCTCCACGACGAGGCGGCGATTTCGCGTCCCAGGCAGGCAAACTGGCGGGTCGACCCGTCATCAGCCGACCTCGCTTGATTGGATCGCCGGCCTAACCGCCTTCAAGGCGGTCCTGCTGGAAGGGCTCGAATCGTGTTGATCGTGATCGCCGTGGGCGCCGGGCGCGGCCTTCTGTGGCCCGCCGGGGTCGGGGCGCTGGCGGCGTGCCTTATCATCCTCGCCATCGGCGTCGCCGTCCGCAAGCCGCTCGAAGGTGCCCGAGAAGACCCTGAAATTCGGCGTCGGCGTCATGTTGTCGGCCTTCGGCGTGTTCTGGACCGGAGCGGGGCTCGGCATCGATTGGCCGGGCCAGGATTCGCCCTGGGGGTTTTCGCCATCCTGTTTCTTTTGGTCGGCATTGCCGCTGCATCGATGCTCTGGCGGTCGCGGCGGAGGTAATTCAATGAACATCATCGGCGAGAGTTTTCCAAGAGCTCGTCGGCATGTTCGTCGCCGATGCCGGGTCACCCTGGCTACTCTTTCCTGCGGGCGGCGGTTGCCGCCCTGGTCGGGATATTGCGGGTCGGGCTGCGGGTCGGCGGCGGCAGTCTCGTTCTCGGCTGTCTAGCCATGCTGGTCGAAGCGGCAGCCGAGAAGCAAGAAGGGTGAGCCATCGATGATCGACGGCTCCAAGCGGGAAAGCGTGGCCTTTGCCGGAGAAGACAGGGCTCCGGCCCGTCCCCGGCCCCGCAGAGCATTGCCGGGCCGGGTGGAGCGGGCTCAGTTCGGGTGGAAGACGAGGGTGCGCAATTCGATGCTTTCGCGCGGGAAGGCGTCGGGCGGGGTGGTCGGGTCGGTGAACGAGGAGTGCGGCATAAACCGCGCGCGGCCATCGGTTTTGGTGTCGGCGATCTTGAGCAGCAGCGCCTGGTCGCGCCGCATCTGCGGCACGTAGTACCATTGATGCGCCGGGTTCCACGTCACGAATAAGTCTCGCCGACCCGGTCGCGATAGACCAGGTCCGACGGCACCAGATCCTTCTGGTCCACTGTGCGCGCATCGCACACCGCGAGCGGCGCGTCTTGCAACGGGCCGCGGATCGGGCGCCACAAATTGATCACCTGGACCCGCCCTTTCAGCAATTCCTCGGCCTCGTCGCCCATCAGGTCGCGAACCCGTTGCGGGCCGGAGCGGGCGGTGTGGTCGACATGGACGCGGGTTGCCGGCTGGCGCGGACCGCCGGCCGAGCGGTCGGTGTGGCCCGGCACGCGGCGGCGCTGCAGATGGTCGAAGATGAAGACGCGGCTGGCGCCGGTCTGCTCCGCGATAAAGCGCTCGGCCTCCGGGTAGTAGACCCGGCGCACCTCGTCATCATCCCAGAAGTCGCGCACCGCGGTGTTTTGCTCGACCAGGGCAAAGCCCTGGCGGTCGAGCTCGATTTCCGAGGCGACCGGCCGCATGTCGCGGATATGAACTCGGTGCGGCTCGTGCGTCATGTTGGAGCGGTGCTCGCCGGGCGCCGTCTCATAGGCGTAGTAGCGCGGGCGCTCGGTCATCGGCGCGAGATAGTTCAGTTCGCCCTCGACATAGGGCAG
Organism: uncultured Alphaproteobacteria bacterium; assembly: GCA_963814805.1. Taxonomy (GTDB): domain Bacteria; phylum Pseudomonadota; class Alphaproteobacteria; order ATCC43930; family CGMCC-115725; genus AP-15. The sequence continues at coordinate 145,046 of CAWFER010000001.1, forward strand.
GCGGCAAAATTGGTCATCGTTCGATCCTCCGTGGGGGTGTCAGATTGCGGGTCGACCGGTCAAAAAAGCCAGAGCGAGTCAAAAGCACAGGAATTTGCGCCATTCCGGCGAATGTTGGAACTCTTTGATAGGTGCGGCGCCGGGGAACCGGGGCCGATCGAAGAACCAAGGTGCGGATCGCGTCGCGGACGGCGGAGAGCGCGCCCATCGCCCACTTGCCGGATGCCGCCGCCGTTCCCGACACCCATCCGCCGGTCACTTCGCTCCCCGGAGGCATCACTCCCTCCAGAACGGCTTGTTGGCGAGAAACTCGGCATCGGCTCGGCTGATGCCGATATCGGCGAGCATCCTGTCGTTGAGGGCGCCGAGACTGGCGCGGTCACGGGCGCGCCGGCACCAGTCGCGTGACATTGCCAATATCCGTCGCGCACCAGCGCCCGCCCGTTGCCGCGCGGAGCCCTCGGGCACCCGGCGAACTGTTCGCGCGCCGCTTCGAGTGGGATCGCGGTCATATGAAATCTCCTAAACTCAGAGTTTATACCGACATACCGGTCGAGATCTTGCCCGCCGTGCAGATAGGAGGTATGGACTGCTCCCACAAACGAAAGTTTTTCAGGAACTAATTAGATTTACTCATGTCTGACAATGGCCGTCTGCCGCCGCTTGGGGCGCTGCGCGCCTTTGAGGCGGCGGCGCGCCACATGAGCTTCAGCAAAGCCGCCGAAGAGCTGTTCGTCACCCCCGCGGCGATCAGCCATCAGATTCACGCCCTGGAGCAGGATCTCGGGGTCAGGCTGTTTCATCGCCTCAGCCGGTCGGTCGAGCTGACCGCGTCGGCGCGGGTGCTGTTGCCCGGCCTGTCCGAGGCGTTCTCCGGAATACAGTCGTCGGTCAGGCGCTTGCGGGCGCACAACGATACCGGGACCTTGACCGTGACCGCGTCGCCCTCGTTCGCCGCCAAATGGCTGGTGCTGCGCCTGCATCGGTTTCAGCAGATATGCGCCGAGGTCGATGTGCGGATTTCCGCCACCGACGAGGTCGTCGACTTGACCAAGGGCGATTTCGACATCGCCATCCGCTATGGGACCGGGCATTACCCCGGGCTCGAGGTCGAGAAGCTGTTTACCAACGAGGTGTTTCCGGCATGCAGCCCGCAGTTGCTCGCGGCCGGGCCGCCGTTGCGCACCCCGGAGGACCTGCGCCACCACGCGCTGATTCATGATCAAGCGATCGAGCGCGATCCGTTGGTGCCGACCTGGCCGATGTGGCTCAAGGCCGCCGGCGTCAAGGATGTGCAGGCGACCGCCGGGCTCAGCTTCAACAACATGCACCTGGCGCTCGATGCGGCGATCGCCGGCCATGGCGTGGTGTTGGCCTACAGCACGATCGCCGCCGCCGATCTCGCCGCCGGGCGGCTGGTGCGGCTGTTCTCGTTGGCGCTGCCCGACCAGTTCGCCTATTACATCGTCACCGCACCGGGCGCGCTCGAGCGGCCCAAGAATTCGGGCGTTCCGCAAATGGCTGCGCGAGGAGGCCGACCGGCGGCCGGAGGCGGCAGCGTCATCACCGGAATGAGCGCCATCCGACGGCCACTGGCGAATTCCTACACGCCGGCAGGGCTCACAGCAGAGCGGCTTGGCGGCGGTCACCTACCGCAGTGCGCCGGCAGCCGAACACTCCCAGCGCGAGCAAGGCCGCGCCGAGCAGCGAGAGCGATGCGGGCTCGGGCGCGTCGACAATCGCGGCATCGATGCTCGTCAGGCTGTTCGGGCCCGCGGTTATCGTCAGGATCTCGGTCAGGGAGTAAGGTCCGGTAATCGGCGGTACCAAGTCAAGGCTTGCTTGATTGTCGGATAAGCCGCTGGACAGCAGCGTACCCGTGCCAAATTGGGTGTTCGCCGTATCGTAATAGGTCGTCATCTGCGCGCTGCTGTTCGAATAGATGCCGGTGATGCTGCTCAGGAATTCCTTGGCGGAGGTGGCGGTGGTGAAATTGGTCTCGGTCAGCGAAACCGTCAGGATGCCGCCCGACGTGCCGGTGGTCAGATCGAGCGACGTCAGATCGAGGATGGGGTCCGACGCCGCTCCTACCGCCGGGAACCCGGCGCCGATATCGATACTGGTGGTGAAATTGCCGATGGTCCCGGAATAGGACGCAGTTCCGGGGCTTCCGGAATCATTGGCCGCGCCGGTGTTGACGCCATCCGTGGCCGACAGAAAGATCTCTGCGCGAGCCTGGGATGCATGTCCCGCGGCGATGGCCAATGCTGCGATCATCAGCGACTTGCGCAGGATGTTCATAACGTTGGTCCTCTTAGTAAATTCTTACGCCGCTGGCGGTCTCTGCCCGCGACGTACGAATTTACCGAAAGAAAACCCAATTCTTCGACAAAATAGAAGGTTAATAAAGCAAGATTCGTGATTAATTTAACTATGCTTAAGTTTACCGCTGGGGTGCATTCATCGCCGCTGCCTTACCAGCGGCGGCTGGCCGTTATCCGGATCACGGCATCCAAACCGGGTCAGAACCCCGCTTGCCGCGGATCGGGCGAGCCGGCGCTTCGCGCGAGCGGCGCCGGAGCTGGCGGCGCGGGGTTCTATCCCATCGTCGAGTTGAAAGCGCCGCCATCGAGCAGCAGGTTCTGGCCGACGATGAAGCCGGACGAAGCGCCGCACAGAAAGGCGCAGGCGTCGCCGAACTCGGCCGGATCGCCGACCCTGCCGGCCGGGTTGGCCTCGCCGCGTTTGGCGAGCAGCTCTTCGAAGGTGATGTTCTGTCGCCGCGCTTCGTACTCAATGCCCGAACGCAGCCGGTCGGTCAGAAACGGGCCGGGAAGCAAGCCGTTGATCGTCACATTGTATTTGGCGACCTGACGCGCGATGCCGGCGCAGAAGGCGGTGAGGCCGGCGCGTGCGCCGTTGCTCATGCCGAGATTGGCGATCGGCGACTTGACCGAGCCCGAGGTGATGTTGACGATGCGGCCGAATTTCCGCTCGCACATGCCGTCGATCGTGGCCTTGATCAGCATGATCGGGGTCAGCATGTTGGCGTTGACCGCCTTCTGCCAATCCTCGATCGACCACTCGCGGAAATCGCCATGCGGCGGTCCGCCGCAATTGTTGACCAGGATGTCGGGCGCAGGGCAGGCGGCAAGGGCGGCGGCGCGACCGGCCTCGGTGGAGATGTCGCCGGCGACCGCGGTCACCTTGGCGCCGGTTTCCTTGCGGATCTCCTCGGCGGTCTCTTCCAAGGTCACCCGGGTGCGCGCGGTGATCGTCAATTCGACCCCGGCGCGCGCCAGGGCCGTGGCGCAGGCTCGTCCCAGCCCTTTGCTCGCCGCACACACGATGGCCTTACGGCCGCGAATGCGCAAATCCAGCATCCTGTCCTCCCGCCTCTAGATCAGCCCTGCCGCCACGGTGTAGCCTGGATCGTGATCGTGGGCGACCGGAAAGAATGGTGTCGGTGACCGGAAAGAGCGGGGTCGACAATCGGAAAGAATGGCGCGAAAGGCGGCTGCGATGAAGCTGACCCTGACCCTTGATCCGGCGCCGGCCGGCGTGTGCGCGAGCCTGATCGAAGAATGGGAGGACAATGGCGGCACGGCGAAGATGGCGCCGATGATCCGCCACTTCGACACCGACGAGGAGGCGGTAGTCTGGGCGCGTTCGCTGGCGCGCCGCCGCAGTCTCGGCCAAGTCTATCTGACCGACAACCGAAAGACCAGCCGCCGCTGAGCCGGGCGCCGCCCGATCGGGCGGCGCGGGGCGATGCTCAGTAGGGCGGTGCTGCGTACCCCGGCGGGGGATAGCCGGGCGGACCGCCATAAGGCTGCGGCGGTGCATAGCGCGGCTGTCCGGCAAACGGCGGGGCGCCCGGCGGCGGCGCGAAGCCAGGCACCTGATTGCCGTGCGCCTGCATGCACTCGCCGTAGATGACGTCGTATTGCTGCTGGAGCGACATCTGCGCGTAGGCCGAACTGTTGGCGCCCACCACCGTGCCGAAACCGGCGCCCGAGGCGGCGCCGATCGCAGCGCCCCGGCCGCCGCCGATCGCGGCGCCGAGGCCGGCCCCGAGCGCGGTGCCGATGATCGCGGTGCCGACTGCCTGGTTGTTGGCGGCAGCGGCCGCAGGAGCGGTTTGCGAGGCGGCGTATTGACCGCAGAAATTCTGATCGGCGGCAAAGGCGGCGAACGATTTTCCGGGTCCGGGTGCGACCGGGATCGTCGGTCCTGGCGGCGGGGCGACACAGGCGGCCAAGGAGACTAGCAGCGCCAGGGCGCCGGCAGCGCGCGGATCGATACGCTTCATGTTCGCGACCTGTTCGGTTAAACTCGAACGATCTTGCGGCGGCGGGTTGTTCCAGGCAAGCGCTAACAGCGCCTCCCGCAATTCAATCGCACACCTCTCGTCGCGATGATGGCCGAGCCGTCCTAAGGGCGGGTGAATTGCGGCATGATTTCGCGGGCAAATGTTCTGAGCGACGCGCGCGAGCCGCCGACATCGATGACCATCACGTATTCGACGCCGCCCGCCTGTAGTCGTTTGAGCCGGCCGACGATTTCTTCGGGCGTGCCGATCAGCGCGTCGGTCTCGGTGGCCCGGCGCATGTCTTCGACCGACATCGCGCGGCGCGGGCGGCCGATCATCGGGGATTCGCCCGTCGGCGACAGCGACAGTTGCTGCACGTTGCGCATAAAGGTCATGCGCAATTCGTGCGCCGCCTCGCGCTCGGCCGGGGACATCGCGATATGCAATGCCCGGGTCAACCCGACACTCATCGGGTCGAATTGCCGGCCCTGCGCCTCAATCGCTTTGCGGTAGATCGCGATATTCTCGGCGACGAGACTCGGGGCTGCCGGCTTGGCCCAGCAGCAGGTTGAACCCGTCCTCGGCGGCCTTGCGGACCGAGGGTGCGCTCTGGGCGCCGATCCATAGCGGCGGATGCGGCTTTTGCACCGGGACGGGCTCGATGACGACGTCCTGGTAATGCCAGCGCTTGCCGTGATGCGAAAAGCGGCGTTTCGTCGTCCACGCCTTGCGCAGAAATTCGACCGCCTCGTCGTAGCGCTCCTGGGCTTCCTCCATCGGCATGCAGAAGCCGTGGAACTCGCCCCAGCGATAGCCTTTGCCGATGCCGAGATCGAGACGCCCATTGGACAGCAGGTCCAATGTCGCCGCCTGCTCGGCGAGCAGGGCCGGGTTGTGCCACGGCAACACCAGGACGGCGGTGCCGAGCCTGATGCGCGAGGTTTTTGCGGCCAGATAGGTCAGAAAGCTCAGGGTCGCCGAGATCTGGCCGAACCCGGTAAAATGGTGCTCGACCAGAAAGACGCTGTGAAAACCGAGCATCTCGGCTTCACAGATATAGTCGATGTAATCGGTGTAGATCCGGCTGTCGCTGGCCTGCTCGCCGATCTCGGTGCGCGCGCCGCCGAACAATCCGAAACGCATGATGCACTCCTTATATGCTGCTGCTCAACGGGGTTGTTCCGGGAGCCGGCCCGGAGGGCCGGCCACGGCGGCGAGGCGTTGGATCGCCGCGGGCCGCGGCGCGCCGACGAAGCCTTGCTCGAAGGCGACGATCGTGAGGCTGGAAAAGGCCGCGAGCAACTCGGCCGGCCGCAACAGAAAATCCGGATTGCGTGGATGTCCCAGGCGTTCGTTGCCGACGGCGAAAGTCTCATAGATCAGAACCCCGCCAGGGGCGAGCGCCTGGCCGATCGCGGGCAGCAGCGGGCGATAGAGGTAGTTGGCGACGACGATGCCGTCATAGCCGCCGCCGAGCGGCCAACTGGGCGCGGATTCGAGGTCGAGCTCGACGATTTCACAACCGGGTTGGGCGAAGGGGATTAGCGTCGAAGCATCGCGATCGGCGGCGCGGACGGCAAAGCCGCGGTCGCGCAGCAGCCGGACGTGACGCCCGGCGCCAGCCGCAAGGTCGAGCACCAGCCCGCCTGGTCGGACCAGCGTCAAGAACCGCGCGACCCAGCCCGAGGGCGCTGCCGAGGTTTTGGATTGAGCAGGATCTTCCAATGCTGTCGTCCCAGAATTGCAGGAAGTTGGGATGCCGGTGTAAAACGATCGGCGAGGAGGTCGGCTCGATGATTTTGTTCGCTTTGCGCTGCGCCCGCGACCACGAGTTCGAGGGATGGTTCCGTGATGGCGACGGGTTTGAGGCGCAGCACGCGGCGGGCGAGATCGCCTGCCCTTATTGCGGCGACACCTCGGTCGAGAAAGCGGTGATGGCGCCCCGGCTCGGCCGCTCGCGCGAGACGTCGCCGCCGGTGGCGCTGGCCCAGATGCGCAAGGCGCTGATCGAGATGCGGCGGCAGGTCGAAACTCATTGCGATTACGTCGGCAGCCGGTTTGCCGAGGAAGCGCGGCGCATTCATTACGGCGAGACCGATCCGCGCGGCATTTACGGCGAAGCGAGCGAGGCCGAGTCGCATCAGTTGGCCGATGAGGGGATCAGCTTTGGACAAATCCCGTGGATCCCGCCCAGTGATAACTGACGAAGCGGGCAGACGGCTCACTGCCGCACTGCCATGAGCATATAGTTGACCCCAATATCCGGTGACAACATCCACTCCCCGCCGCCCGGATCGTAGCTGACCCCGGCGACCTCGGTGGTTCGCAGATGGTTTCGGCGCAGACCGAGGATCAATTCGGAAGGGCGCGAGAATCTGCGCCAGTCGTGGGTCCCGCGCGGCAGCCAGCGTAGAATGTATTCGGCGCCGACGATCGCCAGGGCGAAGGATCGAGCGGTGCGGTTGAGGGTCGCGGCGATGACCGCCCCGCCAGGCGCCGCCAGCAACCCGAGCGCTCGCCAAAAGGCTTCGCGATCGGCGCTGTGCTCGATCACCTCGAGCGCCAGCACCGCATCGAAACGCTCGCCGGCCTCGACGATCGCTTCGGCGGCGGCGAGGCGATAGTCGATTTCGAGACCGGCGCTTTGCGCGTGCGCCCGCGCCGCCTCGATCGCTTCGGCGCCCGCGTCGACGGCGGTCACCCTAAAGCCGAGGCGCGCCATCGGCTCGGCGACGAGGCCGCCGCCGCACCCAATGTCGAGCAGGGTCAGCCCGGTAAACGGCCGCAGGAGAGCGGGATCGCGGCGGAAATGCGCCAGCAGCCGAGAGCGGATGAAACCAAGTCGGATCGGATTGAGCCGGTGCAACGCGCGGAAGCTGCCCTCGGGGTCCCACCACGCATCGGCTTGCGCGGCAAAGCGCACGAGTTCCCTGTCGTCGACCGTGGGGCCGCTCGCAGACACGGCATGTCCTTCCTCTTCGGCCTTCTGCCGGATGGCTTGATAGCTCAGAAAGGAGTATGTGGTCGAAATCGTAACCCGGCAACGGCTCGGACGGTGTTCACAGGGACATGGCGCGCCTCGTGCAGAAATACGGTGGCACCTCGCTCGCCGATGTGGGGAGAATCAACAACGTTGCCCGGCGGGTCGGACGCGAGGTCGCGGCCGGGAACGAGGTTGCGGTTGTCGTCTCGGCGATGGCCGGGGTGACCAACCAGCTTGTCGACTGGACGCGCGAGATGAGCCGGCTGCACGATGCGCGCGAATACGACGTCGTCGTCTCATCCGGCGAGCAGGTGACGGCGGGCCTGCTGTCGCTCGCGCTGCAGAACCTCGGGATCGATGCGCGTTCATGGCTTGGCTGGCAGATCCCGATCCGGACCGACGGCGTGCACGGCAAGGCGCGCATCGAAGCAATCGAGGTGGCCGAGGTCAGCCGCCGCCTGGCTCGGGGGCAGGTCGCGGTTGTTGCGGGTTTCCAGGGCATCGACCAGCGCGGGCGAATTACCACGCTCGGGCGGGGCGGCTCGGACACTTCCGCCGTGGCTCTCGCGGCGGCGCTCAAAGCCGATCGTTGCGATATCTTCACCGATGTCGACGGCGTATATACCAGCGATCCGCGGATCGTTGCGAACGCGCGCAAGCTCGGTAAAATAACCTACGAAGAAATGTTGGAGATGGCCTCGCAGGGCGCCAAGGTGTTGCAGACGCGCTCGGTCGAGATGGCAATGAACCACCGGGTGCGGGTCCAGGTTTTGTCGAGCTTTGTCGACAGCCCGGGAACCCTTGTGGTCGACGAGGACGAGATTGTGGAGCATCAGGTGGTGAGCGGCATCGCTTATAGCCGCGACGAGGCCAAGATCACGGTTCAGAAGGTGGCCGATCGACCGGGGGTGGCGGCCGCCATCTTCGGACCGCTCGCCGACAACGCGATCAATGTCGACATGATCGTGCAGAACATGGCCGAGGATGGTCGCGCGGATCTCACCTTTACGGTAGCGCGGGCCGATCTGGAGCGCGCCGTCTCGGTATTGGAGGAAAGACGCGCGCTCCTTGGGTTCGCCGCGTTGAGACCCGATTCCAACGTGGTCAAGATTTCGGTGATCGGGGTTGGCATGCGCAGCCATGCGGGCGTCGCCAAGCAGATGTTCCAGACACTTTCCGAGAAGGGGATCAACATTCAGGTGATCTCGACCTCGGAGATCAAGGTAAGCGTACTGATCGCCGCCGAATACACTGAACTCGCGTTGCGGGCGCTGCACACGGCGTACGGGCTCGACGCGGTCGGATGAGCGGGGGGATCGCCGCGGCCGAATTTGCAGCAGCAGGCGGAAGGCGCGCGGCGGGCGGGCAAGTTTCGGGGCCTGAGGGTTTTCACGAAAAACTAAACCGGTTATGGGTGCGCGGTCGGGCAGTGCTCGGCAGTGAATTTGCGATTATGGGCGGCGCGATGACCTGGGTGTCGGAGCGCAACCTGGTCGCGGCGATCTCAAATGCCGGCGGCTTCGGGGTCATCGCCTCGGGATCGATGTCGCCAGAGATGCTGTCCGCTGAAATTGCTGCGACGAGAGCGCTGACCGAGCGGCCTTTCGGGGTCAATTTGATCACCCTGCATCCGCGGCTGATCGAACTGATTGACGTCTGCGCCCAGCATCGCGTCGGCCATGTCGTGCTGGCGGGCGGGCTGCCGAACAGTGCGACGCTGAGCCGGATCAAAGGGAGCGGCGCGAGGGTCTTCTGTTTTGCGCCGGCGCTCGGCTTCGCGCGCAAGCTCGTGCGCATGGGCGCCGACGCGATCGTCATCGAAGGCAGCGAGGCTGGCGGCCATGTCGGGCCGGTTTCGACTGGGGTGTTGGCGCAGGAAATTCTGCCGCATCTGGACGAGGTTCCGGTGTTCGTCGCCGGCGGCATCGGGCGCGGCGAGGCGATGCTGGCCTATCTCGAAATGGGCGCCGCCGGGGTTCAGCTCGGCACCCGCTTTGTCTGCGCTGCGGAATCGATTGCCCATCCGCGCTTCAAGCAGGCATTCATCCGCGCCGCGGCGCGCGACGCCGTCACCTCTCTCCAGCTCGATCCCCGCTTCCCGGTGATCCCGGTCCGTGCGCTGGCGAACCCGGCGACCCAAAAATTTCTGATCGTGCAGCGCGCGATAGTCGATCGGTTTGCGCGCGGTGAGCTGTCGCAGAAGGCCGCACAATTGGAGATCGAGCACTTCTGGGCCGGCGCGCTGCGTCGCGCGGTGATCGAGGGCGACGTCGACACGGGTTCGCTGATGGCAGGGCAGAGCGTCGGATTTGTGACCAGGGAACAGAGCGCCGCCGAGATTCTGGAGGAGTTGATCGGCCAGGCGGTCGCTGCGCTCGCCGCTCGCTGTCCGAGCGGCCAGCATCGAATGGTTTTATCCTTGCAAACTTCTTCGCAAACTTCGGCGGGGAGCCGGGGCGCCGCCGAATGAGCGAGGTTTCGGGCGGCGTCAGCGGAACCCGCCGCTTGTTGCGCCGCTTGCGCAACATTATGGCCGGCTCCGCGACCGCCCAGGAGCGGCTCGATCGCATCGTTCGCATCGTCGCCGCAGAGATGGTCGCCGAAGTCTGCTCGGTCTATGTCATGCGGGCCGGAGAAGTCCTCGAACTGTTCGCCACAGAGGGGTTGCGACCGGAGGCGGTGCACCGAACCCGGCTTCGGGTCGGCGAGGGTCTCATCGGATTGATCGCGGCGACGGCGCGCCCGCTGGCCTTGGCCGACGCGCAGACCCACCCCGAATTCGCCTATCGGCCGGAGACCGGCGAGGAGGTCTATCACTCGCTGATGGGGGTGCCGATCCTGCGTGGCGGACGGGTGCTCGGCGTGCTCGCCGTTCAGAACCGAACGTTGCGCCATTATACCGAGGACGAGATCGAGGTTCTGCAGACGATCGCGATGATCGTTGCCGAACTCGTGGCCAGTGGGGAACTCGTCAATCCGCACGAGATCGCTCAAAGCCATTCCGGCGGAATGCTCCCGGTCCGGCTCGGCGGCGTCCGGCTCAATCCCGGTCTGGCCATCGGCCCCGCGGTGCTGCACGAGCCGCGTCTGGCGATCCGGCAGGTCGTCGCCGAAGACGTCAACTCGGAACTGGAACGGCTGCGGCATGCGCTCGCGGCGATGCGCGCCTCGATCGATCGGCTGGTGGTGGCGAGCCAAGGGCTTGGCGACGGCGAGCATCGCGACATTCTGGAAACCTACCGGATGTTTGCCGCCGACCGCGGCTGGGTTGCCCGCATCGCCGATGCGATCCGCAGCGGCTTGACCGCCGAGGCGGCGGTGCAGAAAGTTCGCGACGAGACCAGCACCCGCATGATGCAGGCGAGCGACCCCTATCTGCGCGAACGGCTCGTTGACCTCGAGGATCTCGCCAATCGCCTGCAGCAGCATTTATCGCGCCGACCGCCGAGCGCCGCATGGGCCGATCTGCCTGCCGAGTTTATTCTGGTCGCCCGCGCAATGGGCCCGGCCGAACTACTAGATTATGCCCACCGGCGGATCGTCGGCTTGGTGCTCGAAGAGGGGTCGCCGACCGCCCATGTGGCGATCGTCGCCCGGGCTCTCGACATTCCGGTCGTCGGCCGGGTCGAGAACGCGTCGAGCCGGATCGAGAACGGCGACATCGTCATCGTCGACGGCGATCACGCGCAAATCCTGATCAGGCCAAGCGCGGATGTTCAGCAATCGGCGGCGGCGGCGGTCGAGGCGCGAACCCGCCGACGCGCGCTCCACGACACCCTGCGCACCGCCCCGGCAATCACCCGCGACGGGGTCGGAATCAAGCTGCTGCTGAATGCGGGATTGCTGATCGACATGTCGCAATTGGCGGCAACCGGGGCCGAAGGCGTCGGGCTGTTTCGCACCGAAATTCCATTTATGGTGCGCGATTCTTTTCCGGCGGTCGACGACCAGACCGAATTCTACCGCAGCGTCTTCGACCAGGCGGACGGTCGCCCGGTGGTGTTCCGCACGCTCGACATCGGCGGGGACAAACTCTTGCCCTACCTGCCGCATACGGCAGAGGACAACCCGGCTATGGGCTGGCGGGCGATCCGCATCGGACTCGACCGGCCGGCGATGCTGCGCGAGCAGCTGCGTGCCCTGGTGCGTGCCGCCGAGGGCCGTGACCTCTTCGTCAAGTTTCCGATGATCGCCGAACTTCCGGAGCTCGAACGAGCTCGTGCGCTGCTCGATATGGAGCTCGCTCGCGCCGCGGTCGAAGGCCGCACGCTACCCGCCTCGGTCAAGATCGGCGTCATGCTCGAAGTGCCGGCGCTGCTGTGGCAGCTGCCCGCCCTGTGCCAAAGGATCGACTTTCTGTCGATTGGCACCAACGATTTGTTGCAATTCTTGTTTGCCTGCGACCGCGGCAACCCGCGGCTCGCCGATCGCTACGATTCGCTCTCGATGCCGATGCTGGCGTTGTTGCGCGAGGTCGTGGCGCAGACCCGCGCGTCTGCGGTGCCGCTGAGCATGTGCGGCGAAATGGCGGGCAGCCCGATCGAGGCTATGGTGCTGATCGCTATTGGATTTCGGACATTGTCGATGACCGGGACGGCAATCGGCCCAGTCAAGACGATGATCCGCAGCCTCGATGCCGCCGCGGTTGCCGAGTATGTCGATGAAATTGGTGAAAGACCTGACCATTCGCTCAGGCCAAAGCTCGAAGCCTATGCCCGAGACCATGCAATCGCATTGTGAGATCAGGGAGCGCGCGCATCGGCTGGGACGATTTGCGGTCGATCTCCGTCGCACCGTCCCGGCCGGCGCACCTGGCGGCTCCGACGCGGCTGGAGCAGGCGAAGGTTGGGTCGCGCGATTGGACAGGGGGGAGTCCATTGGTTAAGCTGCGCGCCGCAGGGCACCCGCTTGACGGCATTGTTTCACCGGACCAACCCCCCGCTCGCTAAGATCGAAGGCGAAGCCCCGGCTCCGGCCGGGCCGCGCTCGGCCGGCGATGTCCTGCGGCAACAGCGCGCCGCGCTCGGCCTCGATCTCGGCGAGGTGGCGAGGGAGCTTCGGATCAAGCCTGTCTATTTGGCCGCGCTCGAAGAGGGTCGTCCGGATCGTCTGCCCGGCCCGGCTTACGCAATCGGTTTTCTGCGGGCTTATGGCGATCATCTGGGGCTCGACAGCGGGGAGATCCTGCGACGTTTCAGGCTCGAGGCCGCAGGGCTCGACGCTAAACCCGATCTCTCGTTGCCGATGCTGTTGGGCGAGCGCAGCCTGCCAGGCCGGGCGACGCTGCTGCTGGCGGTGGTCCTGACGATCTGCGGATACGCGACCTGGTATTATCTGGCGGCGGGCGAACGCTCGCGGCCGCAGCGGGTGACCGAGGTGCCGGCAACGCTCCTGCTGTCAAATTCGGCTCCGCCGTCAAATTCGGTAAAACCGGCGCCCACGCCGGTAACCGCGGCAGCGGTTGCCGCCGCGCCGACCCGATCCGCCTCCCCAAGCACGAGCCCAGCTCCAAGCCCAGTTTCGGCCATCGTAAAGGCGCCGATCGCGGCCTCCGCCGGCTCGGTGGCTGCGCCCGCGGCGCGGCCAGCGGCTTCTGTGCCCTCGCCTGCTCCCGGCAGCAGCCAGGATGAAGCGGCCGGCGGTCAGCCCGCGTCTCAGAGCACGGCGCCGAGTGTTTACGGCACCGTTGAGGCGCCGGTGCGGATCGTCTTGCACGCCACCGCCGATAGTTGGATGCAGGTGCGTGACGCCGATCATCGGGTGCTGTTCAGCGGCGTCCTGAAGGCCGGGCAGAGCTACTCTGTGCCCGATCAGCCCGGCTTGTCGATGCGAGCCGGCAACGCCGGCGGCCTCGATGTTACGGTCGATGGCAAGCCGGCGGCGCCGCTGGGTCCGATCGGTGCGGTACGCAACGTCGCGCTTGATCCGCAATCGCTGGCGGCGACGACCACGGGTCAGAATTGAGCGCCGCTCGACTGCCGGCGTCTTTTGTGCGCCGCCGAAACCATCTATATGCGTGTTGCGAGAAATCACCCGAGCGAGGTCGATGATGAGCGTCAGGCCCTACCGCGACATCCATCGCCGCACCTGCCGCAAAATCTATGTCGGCAAGGTGCCCGTCGGCGGCGACGCGCCGATCACCGTGCAGTCGATGACTAACACGGTGACGAGCGACGTCAAGGCGACGGTCGAGCAAGTCCAGGCGCTCGAACGCGCCGGCGCCGACATCGTCCGGGTGTCGTGCCCCGACCAGGAATCGGCGCTTGCGCTCAAGGACATCGTGCGCCAGGCAACGGCGCCGATCGTCGCCGACATCCATTTCCATTATCGGCGGGCGATCGAGGCGGCGCGTAGCGGTGCGGCCTGCCTGCGCATCAATCCGGGCAATATCGGCTCGTCCGAGCGGGTGCGCGAGGTGATCAAGGCGGCCAAGGATCACGGTTGCTCGATGCGGATCGGGGTCAACGCCGGCTCGCTCGAGCGCGACCTGCTCGAGAAGTATGGCGAGCCCTGCCCCGAGGCCATGGTCGAAAGCGCGCTGAACCATGCCAAGATCCTCGAGGACAATGATTTCTTTGAGTTCAAGATCTCGTGCAAGGCTTCCGACGTGTTTCTCGCCGTCGCCGCTTATCAGCAGTTGGCCGAGGCCTGCGACTACCCCCTGCATCTTGGCATCACCGAAGCCGGCGGCCTCAGGAGCGGCACGGTCAAGTCATCGATTGGGCTCGGCATGCTCATGTGGTCGGGTATCGGCGACACCATCCGGGTGTCGCTGTCGGCCGACCCGGTCGAAGAGGTCAAGGCCGGGTTCGAGATGCTGAAATCGCTGAATTTGCGGCGCCGCGGGGTGACGGTAATCTCGTGCCCGTCCTGCGCGCGCCAGCAATTCGAGGTGATCAAGACGGTCGAGCGGCTCGAAGAGCGCCTTGCCCACATCACCACGCCGCTGACGGTTTCGGTGATCGGCTGCGTCGTCAATGGCCCGGGCGAGGCGCGCGAGACCGATATCGGCTTTACCGGCGGCGGCAACGGCACCCATCAAGTCTATATCAGCGGCCTGACCGATCATCGCCTCAAGGGGACGGATATCGTCGATCACCTCGTCGAACTGATCGAGAAGAAGGCGGCCGAGATCGAGGCGCAGCGCAAAACGGCCGATCTGGTTTTGGCGCCTGCGCAGTAGCTTTGTGGTCGGCCGATCGGGGCGCGTGGGTGCGTTGTAGGCGGGCCTACGCGGATTACGGCGCGGATACAGAGGCTGGGCCTGCGGCGAGGCTGCCTCGTCGGGTGCGCGCAAGGATCACCAGCAGAAGGGCGGCGACAGCGCAGGGGGCGAGCAGGACGTGCGTATAGGCGCCGATTGGCCGGGAAACGAGCGGCGCTATCGCGTTTGCCGCCAATATGGTCCGTTCCCAAGGTCGCGCGCCGCGGCGTCCCTGTATTTGGACGAGCCACACCATGGCCAGGGCGACGACCACGAGGTCGTAATCCAGAAAGAACGGCGAGGCGAGCGGCAACGCCGCTGCGAGAGAGGCGCCCCTGATTGCCGTATCGGGCGAATGCCGCCAACACCAAACGATGATCGCCGCCAATCCCAAGGCGGCGAGCGCCTGGATGGCCGCTGCCGCGGCAGGCGTCCCGCCGAGAAGACGGACTGCGGCAAAGACCGACGCGAATTTGTAATAGGGAACCAAGCCGGATTCGAGCATTTGCCCGGCGAACGGCAGATTGGCGCGAAATCCGGCCCAGACGCAGCTTCCGAACAGAATGTCGCTGGTAATCGCGAGAACGAGGAGGGTAAACATCGCCGCGCCGATTGCCCGCCATTGGCCGATGGCGATCAAGGCGACCGGCACCAGCAATGCCAATTGCGGTTTGAATGCGAGTATGCCGAACAGTATCCCGGCCGTGACCGGTCGCCAATGCAGCAGCAGCACACCCCATCCGAGCAGACCGGTGGTCAATAATGCGTTCTGACCATGGCCGATGGTCACCAGCACGGCGGGATAGGCGAGACCCGCCCAAAGCGTCAGCGGCCGGGGCAAAATTCGCCACAGCGCGGTCAGATATAGGGCAGCGCCGAGGACCAGCCAAAGCGTGAGGGACCACAGATAGGGAAGAAGGGCCAGCGGGTACACGATCAACAGCGCATTGGGCGGGTATTCCCAGGCATAGAAAGCCGTGCGCGCGGGGTGGATCATCGCCTGCTCCAGGCCGGCGAGCGCCTCGGGATGGTAGATCGCATGCGCCTGACCATGGAGCAGCGCCCACGATACGGTCCAAAAGCTGAGAAAGTCGGTGCCGACCGGTCGTCCGAGCGGGTCGGTGATGCCGGGTCCGGCGAGGGTCCAGGCGATCATCGCGACGCCGGCGAGGATCAGGATGGTCGCGTAGGCGCGCAGCCGATCCGGTGTGAGCCACGGAGCGTCTCGCAAAAAAGCGGCGAACAAGGGGTACCTCGCGCGGCAGCCGATAACGGCGGCTCGGCAACGATAGCCGGCCGGCGCTGGTTAGAAGATGGTTGAGAGCCGGTAAAAGGCCTAGCCGCGGGCGAGCGTTGCGTCGACAGCCGCCGCTACGCCTACTATGTATTGGGTGCCACCCTTCCGACGGCGGACGAGATGGCCGGAGAATTCGCGTATGCCAACCTTGCAGCCGGCTCGCGGCACCCAGGACCTTCTGCCCGAGGCGGCTCGGCGCCACCGCCGGGTCAGTGAGACCGCGCGCGCGGTCTCCGAGCTCTACGGTTTTGTCGAGATGGCGACGCCGATTTTCGAGTTCACCGAAGTCTTCGCCCGTCCGATCGGCGAAACCACCGATATCGTCGCCAAGGAGATGTACACATTCACCGACCGCGGCGGCGAGGAGGTCACCTTGCGTCCGGAGAACACCGCCGGCGTGGTGCGCGCCGTGCTGTCGAACGGACTGACCCAGGCGACGCCGCTGAAATTTTTCTATAGCGGCCCGATGTTTCGTTATGAACGGCCGCAGAAGGGACGATTTCGTCAATTTCACCAGATCGGGGTCGAGTTGCTCGGCGTGGCACAGCCGCAGGGCGATATCGAGGTCATCGCGCTCGGCAACCGCATTCTCGGCGCATTGGGGATCAGCGAGCACGTAATCCTGGAACTCAACACGCTCGGCGATCTCCCGAGTCGGCAGCATTATCGCACCGGTCTCGTCAGCTATTTCTCTAGCCACAGAGAGCAATTATCGGATGACAGTCGGCGTCGTCTTGAAACAAACCCGTTGCGCATCCTCAATTCGAAGGATGAGGGTGATAAGGGGATAATTCTGAATGCCCCCCAACTAGCAGACTATATGACATTGGAGTTGCATAACTTTTATAATAAAGTAAAAGAGGGCCTCGATGTCCTTGGTATTAAGTACAGGATTAACCCCCATCTCGTTCGTGGTCTGGACTACTACACGCATACCGTATTTGAGTTCGTCACCACTGATCTTGGGGCGCAAGGTACAGTGCTCGCTGGGGGACGCTATGATGGCCTAGTCGAATTGATGGGCGGTCCAGCGATGCCAGGGGTCGGTTGGGCGGCCGGGATCGAGCGACTGGCGATGCTAATTGCGGAGCCGCCGCCAACACCGAGACCGGTTGCCCTTGTGCCAGTGGGAAGCGCGGCCGAGTTCCTCTCGCCACAGCTTGCTGAAACACTTCGAGACGAGGGGTTTGCAGTAGAGTTTGGCTATTCCGGCAATTTACAACGCCGCCTAGGCCGGGCGAGCCGCCTCAAGGCTCGGGCTGCGGTGATCATCGGTGATAACGAGATCTCGCAGGAAAGCGTGGCGCTTCTCAATCTCGACAGCCGCGAGCAGGAGCTAGTACCCAGATCGGAATTGATATCCCGAACTCAAGGCATTATACGGCCGGAACTAAAATGGAAGCCGGGCTTGAAGCGCGTTTGCAACAGCTGCGCCGCCGCCATGCCGAACTGGGTGCAGCGCTCAGCGGCAGCGGGCTCAGGGGCGCCGAGATTATAAAATTATCAAAAGAATACAGCGAGTTGACGCCGATTGTTGCCGAGCTCGACGCGCTCGCCCAAGCGCAAGGCGAGATCGTTTCGCTTAGCGAGGTGGCGCAATCGACTGAGGATGCGGAACTGAAGGCGCTGGCCGAGGAGGAGCTGCGATCCTGGCGCCAACGACTGCCGACGCTGGAGAGCCGGGTCAAACTTGCGTTGTTGCCCAAGGACGCGGATGACGCGCGCAACGCGATCCTCGAAGTGCGCGCCGGCACCGGGGGCGAGGAAGCGGCGCTGTTTGCGGCCGAGCTTTTTCGCATGTATCAGCGCTATGCCGGGCTGCGCGGCTGGCAATTCGAGGTGCTCGATCTGTCCGAGACCGGGCTCGGCGGGTTCAAGGAGGCGAGCGCCTCGATTACCGGGCGGGACGTATTCGCCCGGCTCAAGTTCGAGTCCGGGGTGCATCGCGTCCAGCGGGTGCCCGAGACTGAGGCGGGCGGGCGCATTCATACCTCGGCGGCCACCGTCGCGGTGCTGCCCGAGGCCGAGGAGGTTGATGTCAGGATCGACGACAAGGATCTGCGCATCGACGTCTTTCGCGCCAGCGGGCCAGGCGGCCAATCGGTCAATACCACCGACAGCGCGGTGCGGATCACCCATCTGCCGACCGGGCTTGTGGTCATCCAGCAGGATGAGAAGTCGCAGCACAAGAACAAGGCGAGAGCGCTGAAGGTGCTGCGCTCGCGACTATACGAGATGGAACGGCAGGCGCGCGACGATGCCCGCGCGGCCGACCGCAAGAGCCAGGTCGGCAGCGGCGACCGGTCGGAGCGCATCCGCACCTACAATTTTCCCCAAGGCCGGGTGACCGATCACCGCATCAACCTGACCTTGTACAAAATCGACAAAGTGATGAGCGGCGAGGCGCTCGACGAGATCATCGAGGCGATTTTGGCCGAGGACGAGGCGGCGCGGCTGGCGGCGGTCGAGGAGTGAGCGTTCGGGTAACGGATACGCTCGGCTCGATCCTGGCCGAGGCTGCGGCGGCGCTGAGCCGGGCGGGGGCTGACGAGCCGCGCCGTCGGGCGCGCCGACTGGTTGCCGGTTTGCTGGAGCTGTCGCCTGGCGAGCTCGTGAGCCATCCCGAGCGCGAGATCGCGGCGGCGGAGGGCGTGCGCCTGCGCGGATCGCTGGCGAGGATGGCGCGCGGCGAGCCGTTGAGCAGAATTCTCGGCTGGCGTGAGTTCTGGGGCCTTCGCTTTGCCTTGTCGCCCGATACCCTCGACCCGCGGCCGGAGAGCGAGACCGTCGTGGAGGCGGTGCTCGCCCGCATCGACGACCGCGCCGCGCCCTTGACCATCCTCGATCTGGGAACCGGAACCGGCTGCCTACTGCTGGCGTTGCTGTCGGAATTCCCGGCCGCCAGCGGCATCGGGATCGACCTTTTCGCCGGAGCGGCGGCGACCGCGCGCCGCAACGCCGAGGCGCTGGGTCTTGAGCGTCGCGCCCGGTTTGCTGTCGGCAGCTGGGGCAGCGCAGTGTCGGGGCGGTTCAACGTAATCATCGCGAACCCGCCTTATATCGCCCGCGCGGCACTGGCCGGATTGCCCCCCGAGGTCGGCCGCTATGACCCGCAGCCCGCGCTCGATGGCGGCGAAGACGGTCTTGCAGCCTATCGGCAGATAGCCAGGGAAATGCCCGAATTGCTGGCAGGCGACGGCATGATTGCGGCCGAGGTCGGGTTCGGGCAGGCCGCCGCCGCGGCCGAAATTTTCGTAGCCGCAGGTCTCCTGATCGATCGGATCGAGCGCGACCTCGCCGGGGTCGAGCGCTGCGTTGTGGCGCGCATCGGCGAGAGCGGGCGGGCAGTCGCGTCCTCGCGCGGTCAAAAAAATCTTGGAATGTGTCATGGTCGCGGCTAGGGTAGGCGGCGGAGAGTTCCAAGCCGCGCGGGGAAGCGCCTGAAATATTTGCCACACCGCCTTCGCCCGAATTGAGCAGGGCGTAGGAACCCTCCGATCGGACAAGGTCCGACAGTGTCCACCGAGATCAGACAGGTGCCATGAGACCAGGCCCAAACAAGCGATCGCGCGGCCGCAATAATGGGAACAATCCGCATCATAATCGCCCGCGGTTGCCGCCTCGAACCCAAAATTTCGAAAGCAACGGTCCAAATGTCAAAATTCGCGGGAACGCCTACCAGGTTTTCGAACGATATGTCGCGTTGGCGCGCGAGGCGGCTACCGGCGGTGACCGGATCGCGGCGGAAAATCTATACCAGCATGCCGAACACTACTTTCGCGTCATGAACGCGAACGGCGACGCCAATCAACAAGGCGCGCCGCGGCCGATGACCCCTGCCGATACGGATGAAGCCGAGGAGGAACGGGGCGAAAACGACGAGGACTCGCTCCAGACGGCGCTGCCGACTTTGCCAAGCGAGGACCAGCCTCCGCGGTTTTGAGCCGCGGGCGGGGGCCTCTGCCGCCCCGCCCTGATCCGCGATTTCCGAGGCTTGCCGTCGGTGTTCGGCTTTCAGCCCCGCCCAGGGTTGCCTAGCATCGGCACCACGCCATATAGCCCCGAGAAGGACGGCGGTCGACGCTGGCTAGAGCGCTACGGTCGGCTAAATGGGGCGAGGCATGGAATCCGAAAAATATACCGAGAGATCCAAGGGCTTTATTCAAGCTGCGCAGGGTCTGGCGCTGCGCAGCGGTCATCAGCGGCTGATCCCGGAGCATCTGCTGAAGGTTCTGCTCGATGACAAGGAAGGGCTTAGCGCCAACTTGATTCGGGCGGCGGGCGGCGACCCGCAAGTCGCGCTGAGGGCGGTCGACGCCGAGCTGGCAAAGTTGCCCCGTGTCGAGGGTTCCGGGGCGGGCCAAGTTTACATGGCACCGGAGACCGCGCGGGTCTTCGAGCAGGCCGAGCAGATCGCGCAAAAAGCTGGGGACAGCTTTGTCACGGTCGAGCGCCTGCTATTAGCGCTGTCGATGGCGCGCGAGGCGGCGGCGGGCAAGGCGCTCGAAGCTGCGGGGGTGTCGCCGCAGAAGCTCAATGCCGCGATCGAAGATTTGCGCAAGGGACGTAAAGCCGACACCGCCTCCGCCGAGGAGGGTTACGACGCGCTGAAGAAGTACGCCCGCGATCTGACCGAAGCGGCGCGCGACGGCAAGCTCGATCCGGTGATCGGGCGCGACGAGGAGATCCGCCGCACCATCCAGGTGCTCTCGCGGCGGACCAAGAACAACCCGGTGCTGATCGGCGAGCCGGGCGTCGGCAAGACCGCGATCGTAGAGGGACTGGCGCTGCGCATCGTCAATGGCGATGTGCCGGAGGGGTTAAAGGACAAGCGCCTGCTGGCGCTCGATCTCGGCGCGCTGATCGCCGGCTCCAAGTTCCGCGGCGAGTTCGAGGAGCGGCTCAAGGCCGTGCTGGCGGAAATCACCGCGGCGGCAGGAGAAATCATCCTATTCATCGACGAATTGCACACCTTGGTTGGCGCCGGCAAGGCGGAAGGGTCGATGGATGCCTCCAACATGCTGAAGCCGGCGCTGGCGCGCGGCGAATTGCATTGCGTCGGCGCCACCACCCTCGACGAATACCGCAAGAACATCGAAAAGGACGCGGCGCTGGCTCGCCGGTTTCAGCCGGTCTTCGTCAACGAGCCGTCGGTCGAGGATACGATCTCGATCCTGCGCGGGATCAAGGAGAAATACGAGCTGCATCACGGGGTGCGAATCACCGATGCGGCGATCGTCGCGGCGGCGACGTTGTCGAACCGCTACATCACCGATCGCTTTCTTCCCGACAAGGCGATCGACCTGATGGACGAGGCCGCCTCGCGGCTGCGCATGGAGGTCGATTCAAAGCCCGAAGCGATCGACGAGCTCGATCGCCGCATCGTCCAGCTGAAGATCGAGCGCGAGGCGCTGAAAAAGGAGAACGACGCGGCATCGCGCGACCGCCTGGAAAAACTTGTCAAGGAGCTCGAGGACCTTGAGCAGCGCTCGGCCGAGCTGACCGCGCAGTGGCGGGCGGAGAAAGACAAGCTCGCCGGTGCGGCAAAGCTCAAGGAGCAGCTCGAACAGGCGCGCGCCGAACTTGAAATTGCCCAGCGCCGCGGCGATTGGAGCCGCGCCGGGGAACTGACCTACGGGATTGTCCCCGACCTCGAGCGCAAGCTGAAGGCCGTCGAGGAGGCTGAGGCCGGGCGCATGCTCGAAGAAGCGGTGACTGCCGAGCACATCGCCGGGGTGGTCTCGCGCTGGACCGGCATTCCGGTCGACAAGATGCTGTCGAGCGAGCGTGACAAGCTGTTGCATATGGAGGATGCCCTGCGGCGTCGGGTGGTCGGTCAGGACGAGGCGGTGACCGCGGTCGCCAACGCAATCCGACGGGCCCGCGCCGGGCTGCAAGATCCGAACCGGCCGATGGGGTCGTTTCTGTTTCTTGGCCCGACCGGCGTCGGCAAGACCGAGCTGACCAAGGCGCTCGCCGAATTTCTGTTCGACGACGAGAGCGCCATGGTGCGCATCGACATGTCGGAGTACATGGAGAAGCACTCGGTCTCGCGTCTGATTGGGGCCCCGCCGGGGTATGTGGGCTATGATGAGGGCGGCTCGCTGACCGAAGCGGTGCGGCGCCGGCCATACCAGGTGATCCTATTCGACGAGGTCGAGAAGGCGCATCCGGATGTCTTCAACGTGCTGCTCCAAGTGCTCGACGACGGGCGTTTGACCGACGGCCAGGGCCGCACCGTCGATTTCCGCAACACTCTGATCGTGCTGACCTCGAACCTCGGCAGCGAAGCGCTGGCGCGGCTGCCCGAGCGGGCCGATGTCTCGGTTGCGCGCGAGGCGGTCATGGAGGCGGTGCGCGCCGCCTTTCGCCCCGAGTTTCTGAACCGGCTCGACGAGATCCTGCTGTTCCGCCGCCTGTCGCGCGACGATATGAAGGGAATCGTCGCGATCCAGATCGAGCGGCTTAAGGGGCTTTTGGCCGATCGCAAGATCACGCTCGACCTCGACGCGGCGGCGATGGCGTGGCTTGGCAACGCCGGCTACGATCCGGTTTATGGCGCGCGTCCGCTCAAGCGGTCGATCCAGCGCGAATTACAGAACCCGCTGGCCGAACTGATCCTCAAAGGGCAAATTCCCGACGGCTCTACGGTTCGGGTCAGCGCCAGCGATAGGGGTCTGGTCATCGAGGAGGGGGCGCGGGCGGAGGCTGCCTGATCGGTTGATGTCCGGCTGGCTGCGGCGAAGGCGCATCCTTGAAGGCGCTCGGGCGTTTCACCCTTCCTGATCCGCGCCGACGACGAGATGGCATTCGCGCACCTCGGCGCGAGGAATGCGCAACGTGTCGGGAGGGTTGAACTGGCGCAGCACCAGGGCGTCGCCCTCCCAGGCGACGAACTGCTTGATCAAGACGATCTGCCCTTGCTTGTAGACGACGACGTCGCGGCCGCGCGTCGGCGGCTTGAACGGGTTGACATGCAACAGCCATCCCTGCTCGTAGCGCGGCTGCATGCTGTCGCCGACCATGTAGATCGCGTAGGCCGCCCGCACCCCCCCGAGATTGGCCGGACGGGGGGTGTAGCCGACCTCATCCTGCAAAAACATCTCCTGGTCGTTGCCGCCGCGCCCGCCGCTGCGGATCGGGATCCGGTCGCCAATTTGAAGGGGCCCTGATCCGGCGGCAGAAGAGGGACGGCCCCGGCCTCGACGAGAAGTCTCGGACAGAGGGGCCGGGCCGGCCCCTCGGTGAGGTGGGTTAGCACCTCTTCGGGAGTTACCCCGAGGAACGCGACGATTTTTGCCTGTTCGACCGGCTTCATCTGACGTTCCCCTCGAAGCATCCGGGATACCGCGGAGGGTGCGAGCTGAAGGGCGCGGGCGAGATCGGCCTGCGACGCGCTGACCCGCTCGAGGGCTTGTTGAAACCAAACGGCGTCCATGTGCGAAATTCACAAATTCTTATATTGACACCACACGAGATGATGATATCATATCGATGCGATCGCGACAAGGGTGTCCGATCCGGCAAGGAGAGCGCCGATGGAAGGGCCGTTGCGGTCGCCGTGGCTGGAGGGTCGGCATGTTGAGGCGCCCGGCTGCGCCTATCTTCTCGATGAGGGCGAAGGCCGTCATTGTTGCGGCGAGAGGCTGCGCCCGGGTTCATCCTATTGCCCGCAGCATCATGCGCTCTGCCATCTCGCCTGCGGCACGATCGAAGAGGCCCGAATTCTGCGCGAAGTCGAAGCGCTCGCGCGTGCGGTCGGCGGTCGTCGCGCGGCTGAAGGCGGCGGGCCGTCCCGTCGCTTTCTGAGGCGTCTGGAACAAGCCGCGCGGATTTTTTCGTGAGCAAATTGTTCTTGTTTCGTTCGGATCGGGACACATGACCAGCCAAATTGCTCGTCGGCGCGCGGCCGGCACCCCGGTCGAAACTACCGTCATGCCGACCCCCGAGCGGGGCAACCATGGGTCGATCGAGCGCCCCGACCGG
Organism: uncultured Alphaproteobacteria bacterium; assembly: GCA_963814805.1. GTDB lineage: Bacteria > Pseudomonadota > Alphaproteobacteria > ATCC43930 > CGMCC-115725 > AP-15. The sequence continues at coordinate 168,828 of CAWFER010000001.1, forward strand.
CCGATAGCCGACGAGGCGGGCGGTTCGGCGCGTCCGTATCGGGCGGTCGACACCTTGGCGACGATGGAGCGACGCGGTTCGATCACCGCGGCGATGCGTCGGGCCGGAGAGGATTTCCGGGCACGAATTCGTGACCGCCCAGCTCGACCCGCTGCGCGCCCTTGATTACGCGCGACTGCGGGATGGCGGCGGCGCGCGAGGCATCCGGGGCGAAGAGGCGGGGCTGCGCGTCGAGAGCGCGCGCACTGCGGTGTGGCGTGCGGTTCTCGCCGTCGGCGGACCCGCCTCGCCGGGCGGATCGTGCCTATGGCATGTCGTCGGGTGGGAGCGCTCCCTAAAGGAGTGGGCGCTCGAGCAGGGTTGGAGCGGGCGCCGGGTCAGCCAGGAGGCGGCCTCCGGCATGCTGATCGCGGCGCTTGGGGCCCTCGAAGCGCATTACCAGAACGGTGTTTCATTGCGAAAATATGATTTTGCGATTGACAAATCCGGATCGATCTGATATAACCTCCCTATGCTGGCGAAGCTGGGCTGAGGCGATCGGCGCCGGCGAGACCACCCAGGGACAAAGTCACGAAGGCCAGAGACCGGGGAACCCGAGTCGAGGCGGCTCGCCGCCCAAAATGATTAGAGCGCACCATCGCCAAGCCTGCCTGAGCGCGCATAGTCAACAGCAAGAGCATCCGCATTTGGCATCGCGATCGGTAGGGGGCAAGCGGCGCGCCAAGACTGCGAGCGAGCCGGAGATCGCGGTGACGACCCAGGCCGATCGGGACGAGATCGCCGATCGCGCAGCTAGGCTGGGTGTGACGCCTGAGCGGGTATTGCAGGAATATGCGCGCATCGCCTTTGCCGATTTGCGCCGGTTCGCCGATTGGGGGGGGCCGGACGGGCTGGTCCTGAAGACCCCGGGTGCGCTGAGCGACGCCGATGCCGCGGCAATCTCGGAGATCACCACCGCCGGCGCAGGAAGCGGGAATTATCGGGTGAAGCTCTACGACAAAAAGGCGGCGCTCGATGCGATTGCCCGCCACCTCGGAATGTTTGTGCGGCCGCCCAAGCCACAAGACGGCGACACGCCGGCCGATCTCGCGGAGGATGCGCGTGAGGTGCTTGCACGCCGGTTGGCTCGCCTCGCTGCCGGAGGCGTTGAGAAATAGCCTCCTCGCCTCGCTGAGCCAGGCCGAAGCGCGCGCGCTGCTTTATGACTGGCCGTTCTGGGCGCGGCCGAGCCAGCTGCCGCCGCAAGGCGATTGGCGGGTTTGGCTGCTGCTCGCCGGACGGGGATTTGGCAAAACCCGCACCGGGGCCGAACTGGTGCGGGCGCGGGTGACGGCGGGGAGCGCGCGCCGGGTGGCGCTGGTCGCGCCGACTGCCGCCGACGCCCGGGACGTCATGGTCGAGGGCGAAAGCGGCATACTGGCAATTTCGCCGGCCTCGAACCGGCCACGCTATGAACCATCGAAGCGGCGGGTGAGCTGGCCCAACGGGGCGATCGCGACACTCTACAGCGCCGACGAGCCCGAGCGGCTGCGCGGGCCGCAACACGACACCGCCTGGTGTGACGAACTCGCCAGCTGGCGCTATCCCGAGGCCTGGGACATGCTGATGCTGGGCCTGCGCCTGGGAGCCGACCCGAGGGTCGTGGTGACCACAACGCCACGGCCGACCAAGCTGGTGTGCGCGCTCGCCGCCGACCGGACGGTCGCGATGACGGGGGGCACCACCTATGAGAACCGCGCCAACCTGGCGCCCGATTTCATCGAACAGATCGTCCGCAAATACGAAGGGACAAGGCTGGGGCGTCAGGAGATCGAAGCCGAACTGCTCGACGATGCGCCGGGCGGGTTGTGGAGCCGGGGCGTGATCGAGGCGGCCCGCGTTGGCAGCGCGCCCGAACTCGTGCGGATCGTGGTCGCGATCGACCCGGCGGCGAGCTCGGGCGAGAACGCTGATGAGACCGGCATCATCGTCGCCGGCAAAGATGGGCAAGGCCATGGCTGGGTGCTCGCCGACCTGTCCGGCCGATATGCCCCGGCGGAGTGGGCCAAGGCGGCGATTGCCGCTTATCACGCGCATGGCGCCGACCGGATCGTCGCCGAGGTCAACAACGGTGGCGAAATGGTCGAGGCGACCCTGCGGGTGATCGACCGGAACCTGGCCTTCGCCGCGGTGCACGCCTCGCGCGGCAAGATCATTCGCGCCGAACCAGTTGCAGCGTTGTACGAGCAGGGCCGGGTCCATCACCTCGGGGCTTTTGCGCAGCTTGAAGATCAGATGTGCAGCCTGAGCCGGACCGGACACGAACCCGGCCTGGTGCGCAGAGGATACTCGCCCGACCGGGTCGACGCGCTGGTGTGGGCTTTGACCGATTTGCTGGTCGAGCCGATGGCGGGACAGGGAATTTACGAGGCCTATCGTCGGCTCAGCGGCCAATTGGCGGAGCGGCCTCGCCGGAAGCCCGGCGACTGATCCGTGCCCCGCCGTTTCAAAGGAGCTCACCGGTGACGTTGCTGGTCAAGGATGCGAACACGACGACACAGGCGCTGTCGACTGGGCTCGACAGCGTCGGCAGCCTGGTGCCGCTGCATGCGCCAGCCGCGATGGTGGGCGGAGTGGCGACGCCGGTCAGCGTGACGGCGCCACTGCCGGTCATCAACACCGCCGGCTCGGCCGCGGTCGACGGCAGCGGCACGGTCACCGTCGGGGGCGCCGCGCAAACCCTGTTTGGCGGCATCGCCCCGAGCGACGGCTGGCTCGTCGCCAACAACTCATCGGCGAACATTTATGTCTCCGATGTGGGCGCTGCGACATCGGGCGGGGCGTCGATACCGATTGTACCGGGCGGAGTGTTCGCCACGCCGTCGGGCTATAGGCCGGCCGGGCCGGTCAGCATTTATGGCGCGGCCACCGGACAGGCCTTTGCGGCGAGGCGGTGGTAGCGACCGCCGGCGGGAAAGACGGCACGCTGGCTGGTGGCGCCGACCGTCTGCTCCACGAGGTGAATATGACGCACGAACCTGATGTGCCTGCTGATGCGGTGCGCGCCGTTCGGCCTGCCGGACCCGAGCACCCGGTTGCGGCGGTCATCGACCCCAACGGAGGTGTCGGCCGGTGAAGCTTTTTTTCGGCATATCGCTGTGCGTGCTGAGCCTTGCCTGGGCGGGGCCAAGCATGGCGCAATCTCCCGGAAATTTCTCGACCTTGTCGACGACCGGCACGGCCACGCTCGGCGGCGACGTCGCGATGTGCTCGGGCAGGCCGTGGATCGACGTGCGCTGCGATGGTGCGGTGGGCGACGACAGCCACGACGACACCAGCGCGATCCAGTCCACGATCAACAGCGCCATAACCAACAACTGGCCGGTGTATATCCCGGCCGGGACCTACAAGATCACCTCGCAACTGACAATCGATTATGCCGGCCAGGCGAGCAACGGCTTCCGGCTGATCTCGCAGGGCGCCACGATCGATGGCCGATCGATAGCCGCGGGTCCGGTGCTCCAAGTTCAGTGCGGCGGAGGCACCCCTGGCAGCCCGGCCGGCTGCTTCTACTTCAAGGAAGAGGGGTCGCTTTTTGTCGACGCCGATACGCCGGCCTATGCTTTTGTCATGGGGCTGCCGAACTTCGCCGACGCGCACAACTCTGCCAAGATCGATCATCTAATTGTCAATAACGCCAGCACCAGCCCTAGCGCTGGAGCCTGCCAATTTAACTATCTGCTCGACAGCGATATCTATGCGGTCTGCGATTCCGCCGGCGGCGCCGCCGGAATGGCCTTTGAGCAGACCCAGTTTTCGCATATCTCGGGGGCCGGCACTGCGGCTGCAACCGGCGGCCGCAGCATCGTTCTGGAGAACGGTTACAATTTTTCCAACACCTTTCTCGGTCTCGACCTCGAGGTTTCGCCGACCTGCCTGTCGATCACGTTCAATCACAACGGACTAAATACCTTCGTATCGCCCTATTTCGACTGTGCGACCGCGGTCAATGCGACGGCGAGCGTCGGCAACGTTTTGATCAATCCGAATTACGGCGGCGGCGTCGTCAATTACGGGCCCAATTCGGTCGGAATCGAGGTGCAGGGCACCGGGTCGCGGGCGAAGTGGATGTTTCCGGCGACCGCGTCCTATGCGGCGGCGCCGATCGATGACGGGATGGCGATCTCGAGCTACAACGCGCCTGGCGCATCGATGGCGGTGACCCTGCCGTTGATCGCCAATGTCAATCCCGGCTGGTCGATGGGCTTTGCGACCGACAACGGCAAGGGAATGACGATCACCGCGCCGAGCGGCAGCATCGTGCTTGGCGGCAAGTTCGTCTCCACGGTGACGCTCGGCGCCGGCAATTACGAATATCTGCGGGTGCAATCCGACGGGAACAACTGGCGGGTGGTCTCGTCGACGCGGAACACCAGGCTCAATATGGGCTTCGAACCACCGCCCTGGCCGAGTAATTGGCTCTATCCAGCCGCTTCCGGATATGCCGCGGCGCTGGGCGACAATGGCAATATCCTGTCGAGCTACAACACGGTCTCGGGCTTGGCCGTGACCCTACCCCCGACGACGGGTCTGCCGACGGGCTGGAGCATCGGGTTTGCGACCGACAACGGAAAGCCGCTATCGATACAGGTCAATGGGACTTCGGGCGGCCATATCGTCTGGCCGGGATCTGGCACCGCATCGACCTCGGTTGCGTTGGCCAATACCAGCCAGGGCGCCTACGAGTTCCTGGTGCTGCAATATGACGGCAGCGGCGACTTCCGGGTCGTCGGGGCGACCCCGGCCACGGCGCAGGCAATCGGCATGATCGGGAACGCCTCACTGAGCCATTGGAGCTTTCCGTCCACCAGCGCCTATGCCGCGACCGTGGCCGACAACGGCAATGTGGTTTCGAGCTTCAACAGCCCAGCGTCCTACATGGCGGTGACCCTGCCGCCGACCACGGCGATCCCGATGGGCTGGAGCATGGGGCTGGCGACCGATAATGGCAAAACGATGTCGGTCCAGGTCAACGGCACCTCCGGCGGCCATATCCTCTATCCGGGGAACAGCGCAGCGACCACAGCGACCCTCGCCTCGGGCAACTACGAACTCTTGGTCCTGCGGTTTGACGGCAGCAACTTTCGGGTCAGCGAGGCGACGCCAGCGACCGCTGCCGCGATCGGGATGGCGGGCTCGACCCCGGACATCAACCGCTGGAACTTCCCGGCGGCGGCCAGTTACGCCGCGGCGCCGAGCGACAACGGCAACGCGCTGTCGAGCTACAATACCGCCGCGGGCTTGACCGTCACCCTGCCGTCGACGACCGCAATCGGTTCTGGCTGGACGATGGGGTTTGCGACCGACAACGGAAAGCCGCTGAGCGTCAAGGTCAACGGGGTGTCTGGCGGATCCATCCTCGAGCCGGCGCAGGGCGGGATTTCGGCCGCGTCGATTGCGCTCGCCGCCGGGCAGAACTACGAATTCCTGCAGCTGCGCTTCGACGGCAGCAATTTCCGCATCACCAGCGCTACGCCGCAGACCATCAATGACCTTGGCGGCCTGATCTCGCCCGGAACGCCGGCCTCGAGCACGGCGGCGTGCACGACTGGGCAGCTGCAGGCGGACGTAAACTACCTCTACTTCTGCACCGCCCCCAATACCTGGAAGCGCGCAGCGCTCTCCGCTTTCTGAGGCGCGACAATGCGAAGTCTGAATGCGCTGGCATGCCTGGCCGCATGCGTTGCCGGCGCGCCGCACGCCTGGGCCTTTGAACCGGGGATCACGCCGGTCGTTTCTGCCGCCGCGGAGTCCAGCCATCTGATCAAGGCCGCGCCAGGCCACCTTTATTCGCTCTATGTGACGACCGGGACGACTGCAGGTTATCTGATGACCTTCAATGCCAATGCCGTGCCCGCGGATGGCGGCGTCGCTCCGGTCGAATGTGTCATGGCGCCGGCCAACAGCACGGTCTCGATCAGTTTCAACGGGCCGCCCGACATCTATTCGCTCGGGATCGTCGCGGTGTTCAGCTCGACCGGTTGCTTCACCAAGACCGCAAGCCCGACGGCTTTCTTCAAAGCGCGCGCGCAATGAGGCTCGGTGCTGCCGTCGGCGTGCTGGCCTGCCTCCATGCGGCGCCGCTGTGGGCGCAGTCGGTTCAATACGGGCCAGCCAGCAGTGGCGGCGGCGTCGCCCAATCCGGCGCGGTGACCGCCGGCGATATCGCCGCCTGGGCCGGAACCGGGCTGATACGCGACGGCGGCAATCCGGCCGGAACCGTATCGAGCGTCGGGCTGGCGATGCCGCCATGGCTGACGGTTTCGGGATCGCCGGTCACCGCGGCCGGGACCTTGTCGGTCGCCGGCGCGCCGCAGGCGGGAAACCTGTTTCTGGCCTCGCCGAGCCTGTCAAGTGGCGCCCTGGCGCCGCGGGCAATCGTTGGCGCCGATCTGCCGCTGCCCGGCCCCGGCAGTTTGGGCGGCGTCGAAAGCCTGACGCCGGCTGCTCATAACTGGCTCGACAGCATCTCGAATTCCGGTGCGCCGCACGCCTCGCAGCCATCCTGCAGCGACCTAGCCGGTGCGGCGCCATCGTGCTCGGTCGATGCAACGAATGCCGGCAACATCGCATCCGGCACCTTGCCGGCGGCACGCCTGCCGAACATTCTTCCGGCAGATACGACCTTTTCGGGCAACAACGTCTATTCGGGGACCTCGACCTGGAGCGGATCGCTGGATGTCCCGATCCGAGTGGTGACGTCCGCGGGGCCGGTGAGCGTATCGGCAGCGACGGATTACATGATCGTCATCGACGAGACGAGTCCCGCGCCGACCGCAATCAACTATGGGTGCACCCCCGGCTTTACGTTTCTGATCAAAGACGGCGCCGGCGACGACGCGACCAATGCGATCACGTTGAGGCCGTCGTCCGGGACCATCGACGGCGTCGCCAGCTTTATCATGAACGCGAGCACGGCGGGGACGCCTCCTTATGAAGCGCGCGCCGTGACCTGTGACGCCAGTGGCAACTCTTGGGTGAATTGATGATGAGACGATCGCTTGCCACCTTTATTGTGCTATGCATCTCATTTCCGGCCCAGGCAGCAACCCCGTTTCTATGGCAGCCCGGCACCGCGAACAACGGCCTGTCCGTGCCGGCCTTGACCTTGATGTCAACCGAACTCGCATCGCTTGCTTCGGGGTCGGTTGCGCTCAGCAGTGTCGGAGGCTCCGGCGGGGTGTTCACCAACTCCAATACTGGTCAAGTAATTTGGTCTCCTTTGGTGCTGACCCTTGGCTCGACGGCCGGTGCGTTTCAAACCGGGGCCAACCTGTCGTGCTGGTTTCTGCAGTCGCTCGACGGCGCGACCTTTGAAAACGGCAGCGCCGCCCCGCCGCGCGCGCCCGATGTCGTGTTCCCGCTTCCGGCGACAGCTCTGGCCACAACCACCATGTTTCTGTCGCAGGGCCTCTCTCGTGTTCCGGCGCTTAACTTCAAGGTTTTATGCCAGAACAACAGCGGGCAAACCTTGAATGCTTCGGGAAATACAATGGTGCTCGCGCCGACGGCCGTGCAGTATTGATCCATTTCGCCGGGCGATGACGCAAACCGGGATGTGGCCGAGCCGGCGCCGCTTTGTCGCGGGCCTGGCTGCGGCCGGCGCAGGGCTCGCCGCGGAGCGGCGCGCGACGGCGATCCAGCTCCCGATGCGGCCGTATCGAGGCCTCTACCGGCCGCCGGGATTACCGCGCCTGGCCGACGATCCGGTGACCGAGTTCCTCGCCGACGCCTGGCAGTTCGACGGGTCGGCTTATGATCCCAACCAGGGCGCATTCGGCGCCCCGCTGTGGGGCCTGTCGGTCCGAGGTTATCCCTATCGTACGCAATACGCGGTGTTCAGCCCGGCAACGACGACAGCCGGCCGAGGTTGCGGTTTCAATGGCGCCTCACAGTATATCTGGACGACGGTTGGAGCCGGGCGGGGACCGTGGTCGGGGAGCCCGGCGCAGCAAACCATGCTCGTCGTCGCCCAGGTAAATGCCGTGCAAAGCGCTGCGCAGACATTGATGGGGATCGAAGGGCATGCCATTCCACGCCGAGCATCGATGCAGATTGCCGCGAACAGCACAAGCTTCTTTCTCGACTGGACGACATCGACGACAACGACCGGCGCATTTTCCCAATCAGTGGTGCTCGGCCAGCCTTTTGCCGCAGCAATGACGTTGAATTACAGCTCGGGAACCGCGAGCCTGTTTTTCGCGCAAGTGAAGAGCACGATCGTGGGTTCCGCGAAGGCCGTCAATCAGTGGGACGAGGCCAATTTCGGGAACTCGATCGTGGCCGGAGTTCAACGAGGGCAACTATCTCAATGGCATTATGTTGTTTGCGGCTGCCTGGAATACGGCGCTCCCAGACGCGATGGTTTTTGATCTATTGCAAGACCCGTTCGGATTCCTAGTCTTTCCGGATGACGACATGATGTCCGACATTGTTGGCGCCGCCGCTGCGGCACGCTCGCGGCGCAGTGGCGCGCATGGCTTCCCGAGGTAGTCCGATGCCCCCAGCCGGCGGAAAACGTACATCGCTCGCTTCCTATACTTGGGGCGGGTTCGGCTCGCAGAATGACATCACCCGGTTCCGCGATGTCTTCCAACCCGATCAAGGGATCTTTTCACCCGGTTATCCGCTGGCGCCACCCGAGCGCGAACGCGTGCGGCTGTGGGATTTTCCGGTCGGTTACAACACGATCTATACGCCGCGCGCCTATGAGCCGATCGGGTTTCATGAACTGCGTGCCTTGGCCGAAAACCACGACATCACCCGGCTGGCGATCGAGACGCGCAAGGATCAGATCGAAAAGCTCGATTGGGCGATCAGACCGCGCAACGAGAAGAAGCCAGCGCCGGATACGCTGCAGCGCATCTGCAAACTGACCGAATTCTGGCGCAAGCCCGACGGCGAGCAGCCCTTTGCGACCTGGCTTCGCGAGATCCTCGAGGATCTGCTCGTGCTGGATGCCCCGGCCCTTGAGTTGCGGCGAAATCGGGGCGGCGAGATTATTGGCCTTGACGTCGTCGACGGCGCGACGATCAAGGTGCTGATCGACGATACCGGCCGGCGCCCACAGCCACCGGCGCCGGCTTACGAACAAATAATTCACGGGCGTCCATGGCGGCTCCTGACCTCGGACCACCTGCTCTATGCGCCGCGCAACAAGCGGCCGCATAAGGCCTATGGTTTTGGGCCGTGCGAACAGATTGTCATGACGATCAATATCGGGCTGCGTCGTCAGCTGATGCAACTGCAGCACTTCACCGAGGGCAATGTCCCGCCCGGGATTTTGAATGCGCCGGAGGGCTGGAACGCCGAACAGATCCGCCAGTTCCAAGAGTGGTTCGACTCGATCCTTGCCGGCAATAGCGGCAGTCGCACCAGGCTGATCTGGGCTCCGACCGGCTCCAAGTATCAGGCCTTCAAGGAAGCACCCTATAAGGACGAGTTCGACGAATGGCTGGCGCGCATCGTCTGTTACGCTTTTTCCCTCCCGCCTACCGCGTTCACCCCGCAAGTCAACCGGGCAACGGCGCAATCGGCGCAGCAGACGGCCCTCGAGGAGGGGCTAGCGCCGTTGGCGAATTGGGTCAAGCGACTGGTCGACGGCGTCATCCAGGACCGGATGGGCCATCCTGACCTCGAATTCATCTGGTCGGATGTCCAGTCCACCGATCCCAAGAACCAGGCCTCGATCCTCGATGTGTATGTGAAAGACGGAATCTATACGCTGAATGAGGCGCGCGACATCCTCGGGCTCGCTCCAGTCGAAGGCGGCAACGAGCCATTGTTTCAGACTGCGCGAGGGCCGGTGGCGCTGCGTGCCGCCCTAATGCCGGAACCGGCGGCCGAAGCCTAGAAAAGCGCCGTCTCGCGCTTTTAGAGATCCTACAGAGCTCCGGCCGAGAGCGCCGTCGGCATTGCGGCCCAATTGCCGCCGGTCAGCCGCACTCCCGGGTGCGTCGGCGCAGCTTACAGCGCCGCTGCGCCTTTGTGCCGATCTCTTTCAAAGTCCTCTGCAGACGAGAATTTATCAGGAGCGCCTCTGAGATGAGCGTCACCCCAAACAACCTCGTCGCCTACGGTTCGGCGAACATGCCCGAGGCCGACGGCGTGACCGTTGGCGGCGCGGTCGATTTGACGATCAACGTCGCCTTTTACGATATTTCGCCAAGCGGCACCGTCGATTGGGTGTCAAGCTCGGCCTCTGACACCGCGACGAAGGCGCAGATCGCCGGCCGCGACGCCACCGGCGCGATCCAGACCCCGGCCGCGGTGACCCTGACCGGCCAGACCCCGGTGACAGGCTCGCAGACATTCGAGCGGCTGCTTTACGGCATCATCACCGGGGCCGTCGCGGGCTCTTTTCCGCTGAGCAATCCGGGCGGCGCGGCGGCGATCGGCGATGTGGCGTGCTTCGCGCACACCGCGACGATCTCCGCGCACACCGCGCAGGCGGGCTCGGCCAACACCGCCGGCACCACGCCGCCCTTGTTCAAATTGCAGGCCGGCGACGGGGCGAGTGTGTCGGCCGGGATGATCATCCGCCTGACCGGCGGCACCGATCAGTACGAGATCCGTCAGATCGTCGCGACTTCGGGCTATGGCGCCGATGTCGTGGCGGTCAACCGCGACTGGACGACGGTCCCGGATGCCACCACGACGTACAATGTCAATGAGGGAATGCTGTTTCCGATCAGCCCCAATGCAGTGACCAAGGTCACCCGATGCTTTGCCACCGCGGCGGCCGACGTGCCGACCGGATCGGCCCGCTATTTTTTCGAGAAGGTGTTCGCGGTCAACAACAACGCCACGACCGCGTTGACCGGGGCGCAGATTGAGATCGCCAGCGAGTCGCCGACCCTGCCCTCGGGCGCATTGCTCGACATCGGCCTGTGCACGGCATTGAACGACGCCAACACCTGCAGCCCGCGGCAACAGGCGTCGTCCTTTGTGCCGACCGGCTGCGGCGCGTTCGTGACTCAGCCGGCGCTCGTCAGCGTGCCGAGCCCCGGCAATCTGCCCTCGGGCACGACGCCGAACAGCGCTGGAGCGCAAGGCGTGTGGCTGCGCCTGACCCTGCCGGCCGGGACCGCCGCCTACAAGGGTGCCGCCGATCTGCGGGTGCAGGGGGCGACGACGTGAGCAGCCCCGCGCACCAAACCGGGAAAGCCCTCGGGGCCGCGCCCGCGAAATGAACGGCAACGCGCTCGTCTGGGAGGTCTTCTGCATCGCCGCGGCGCTTGTCCTCCTCCTCGTCGTCCTCTGCCCAAAGGATTGATCCCATGCTGTTTTGGGGACCTGCATTGTTCGGTGCCGGTTGCGCGGTGTGGCTCGCCGGCGTGGCGATCGTCTATGGCGCGGTACTGACCCGCGGCGATCGCGGCAAGGATTGAAGCATGCTGATCGCGTGCGCTCGCTTGTCGCCGGCGTCTTGTCTAGGCGTTTCGTCGACCGCGGGCCGCAAGCGTTCGATCCAACGCGGGCCTACGGCTGCACCGCGTCGCCGTGAGTGGAGCAAATAGAATGGCCGGACCAGTAATCACCACCCTTTTGTCACCGAACCCGGCCAGCGGCAACACCGGTGCGCTGACCATCGGCGTTGAGACGACCCTTGCCTCGGCAACCGCACTCAGCCAGGGCGGCACTTTTCTGCCGCAGGTTGATCTCAGCAACATGGCCGACGGCGATGTGACCGAAATCCGCGTCTACAACCAGGCGAACAGCTCGTCGTCCTTGGTCGAGGAAATCTGTCTGAGCTTCGCCAACGGGCAGACCGACCTGATGCCGCCCTTGCCGGCGCTCCCGGCGACGATCAGTTGGAAGCTCACGATCAAGCAGACGGCCGGCGCTGGGCGCACTTATCAGTGGTCGGTGCTGAACTTGAACGGGACCTGAGCCGATGGGATATGCGCGCGCGCTGGTCAGCTCGACCCGCTACGAGACGAAGGGCATTTCGGGCGGCGTCGGCACGACGGTCACCGCTGGCTCCGCCAACACCAAGGGCAGCTTCGCCACCCTCGGAACCACCGGGTTCGGGTATGACGGCTTTCACCTCTATATCACCGGCCTCGGCGGCGGCGGCACCACGCGCTATCGCGTCGACATTTCCTCGAACACCGGCGGCAGCGACCAGCTGATCGTCGAGGACCTCTATTTCGACCCGTCTCCAGCTGGCGTTTATAGCGCCGACCAAAGAAGCATCCTGGTCCCGGTTTCGGTCCCGACCGGGGCGGTTTTGAAGGCGCGCTGTCAATCGGTAGCGGGCGCCACCTCCCTCTCGGTCAGCATCCTTGGCTTTCAAGGCGACGCCAAGGCGACGAAGGGCTTCCGTGCGCTCAAATCGGCGACCGATTGGACCAATACCGACCCGACCAGCACCGTAACCCTCACCGGTACGACCTTGACTGGCTGGCAGCAGGTGCAGGCGTCGACGCCGGTGCGCTTTGCCGGGCTCTATCTGGGGCTCGACAGCCTGGGCAACGGCTCGCTGACCACGGCGCACGCCACCTTCGAGATCGGCATCGGGCCGGGCGGCAGCGAACATACGACCGGCATCGTCATCGCCCGCCAGATTACGGCTGCTTTGCCCCTGGTTGACACGCACGGCCCCTATCCGTGCGACATCGCCGCCGGCTACCGGCTGGCGGTGCGCGCTCAGTGCGATATCGCCGACACCAACACCATTGGCGTCGTGCTCAACGGGCTGGCGGCGTAAGCCATAGGATCACTGCCGACATCGAGTTGTCGCTAATTTCCTGCGTCGCAGAAGGGATCAGATGACATGCCTCTCTCAGGGGCGGCGATGACCGCGGCGCCAGGCGCGCAGGGCTTCGACACCGACACCGGGCTAGTTGCGGCCAGCGCCGACCAGTTGTTCGGGACGGGCTTCCAATTCGCGGTCCGCTATCTGTCTCGCACGACACCGCAGAACCTCAGCGATCTCGGCAGCGCCGAGGCTGAGACGATTCTTGGCGCCGGGCTGGCGTTGATGGCGGTCCAGCACTGCCCGCTTGCGGGATGGGCGCCGACGGCGACGCTCGGTGGGAGCTACGGTCAGGCAGCGGCGCTGAATGCCGCGGCGATCGGGCTGCCAATCGGCGTCAGCGTATGGCTCGATCTCGAAGGAGTGGCGACCTATGCGACCCCGGCCAACACGATCGCCTACGTCAACACCTGGGCCGGTGAAGTGGCGGCCGCCGGCTTTGCGCCGGGCCTCTATGTCGGAGCGAACCAGCCGCTCAGCGGCGATGAGCTCTACTGGCGGCTTAAGGTCTCACGCTATTGGCGCTCGGCCTCGAATGTTCCAGAGATCCCTTATCGAGGCTACTGCATGGCTCAGGCATTGATGCCCTCGCCGGTCTCCGACAGGGCCAATGGGGACATACCGATCGACCGCGATGTAATCATGGCTGACGCGTTTGGCGGGCTGCCGACCTGGCTTGCGCCGGTCCCGGTTTTGTCGTGAGGTCGCGCTGAGGGAGCCGCCGAATGTTCTATAGGATCACGGACTTGAACTCGCCCGACCTGTTGCTTCCGGTTCGATTGCAGACCACCGGCATGGGATGCTCCGTCGGCTGGAAACATCCGGTCGACCGAAGGATGCACGAAAGGTGATTTGGGGCGGCGCGCCGGCGCAGCACCTCATCGTCGGGACGCCCGTCGCCGGCGGCACAATTGTCACCGGCAATTGCCCGGCGCCGATCTCGGCACTGGCGAGGCAGATCGCCGACCGCGGCGAAGCTGTCGAGACTTTGGTGGGGCAGCGGCGCGAGCACGTCGCAAGGATCGAAGACGGCGCCTCGGAGCGCCTCGATGCTTCGTTGTTCGATGAAGCGCTGGCGCGCCGGCTCGGCGGGTTCGCCATTCCGACGGAAGCCAGGGCGAGCGTTGCCTGCGATCGGGGCCTTCCGGTCAACATCCTAGTCGCTCGGCGAAACGATTGGGGCGCGCCGATCGAGGCGCTCGGGGCTATCCGCGTTTCGGTCACGGGCGACGCGATGCTGCCGATCGCGGTGTTGTCGCAGCGGCGCAGCGACAGCGGGATGGCGCTCGAGGACGTCGCGAGCCAGCGGATCGAGCCTGGCGTTGCGATTGGAGCGCTCCCGATGCTGGCGCGAGAAAGCGGCGGTCCAATCGAATGGCTGACCAGCGGCGCCAGAACAATCGCCGATACGGCGGTGGAACTTGAATGGGGCGGAATGACGCCGGCGGTTGTGCTCTCCCTGGAAACCGGGCCAGGACGGATCAGGCTGCTGGTGACGCCGGGTCGGGCTCGTCTGCTGCGGAGAAATTGAGATGCGTCTGCCAATGGCGTTTGACCCGATCGAAGTTGGCGAGATCGACAATTTCGCCTTTGATTTCACCGCCGACGTTGGCGCCGCGACCATCGCTGCGACCAATTGGAGCTGTGCATTGGCGCCGTTCCAGACGGCGACCGATCCGACGCCTCAGTCCAGGATTCTATCGGCTTCGGCGCAGACCATAATCCAGGTCCGCTCGCCCCTTGACGGTTCGCTGCAGACGCTGACCGGGTTCTTTTCGGTCGCATCGGTCGGGGGGATGCCGGGCTCGGCCGTTGGCGGCACTTACATTCTCGAGGCTACCGCCAATCTCAGCGACGGCCGCATTCTGAAGCTTAATTCGACAGTCCTGTGCGCACCGCCGGCCGGTTGACGCCGAAGCCGCGAGCTGAGCAGCGACGAGATCTGAGCGACGCCGATCCTCCCCGTCGCGCGCCATTGCGCCACGAAGCAAACCATGGACTAGACATCGGACCATGAAAATATATCTGCCGATTGCGAAGGTCGATGCCGAGAAGCGAGAAGTTTGGGGATACGCCTCGACTGAGGCGCGCGACGACCAGGGAGAGGTGGTCAAGCGCGAAGCGCTGGTTGCGGCGCTCGGCGATTACATGAGGTTTGCCAACATCCGCGAGATGCACCAGCTCTCGGCCGTTGGCGTCGCCAGGGAGGCCGCAGTCGACGACCGGGGGCTCTATGTCGGCGCCAGGATCGTCGACGACCAGGCGTGGCAGAAAGTCGTCGAGGGCGTCTATAAGGGCTACTCGATCGGCGGCCAGATCACCCAGCGCGATCCGGCCGATTACAAGACGATCATCGGGCTGGTGTTGAATGAGATATCGCTGGTCGACCGCCCGGCCAACCCCGAGGCGGTGTTTGATTATTGGAAAGCCGCAGGAGCGTTGACCATGCCCGACACCCGGTTCAATACGCCAATCCAGATCTGGGCCTGCGGCGTTGCTAAGCATCGTCATTTGGCCAAGGCCGAAGCGGTCAAATGCCAGGAGGGGAGAGTGATTTTTGGTGAGCCGGCGCGGAGGGACGGGGTCGAGGAATCCGGAGCGGATCTGATCGCGGCCGCGCGCAATGCGATCGCGACGGCCGAAGGAGCGCTCGAAAAGGCCGAGGGCGAGACCGGGGTGGACGCGCCTTACGGTGCGGTCGAATATGCCGATCCGGGCAACCAGCCGGACGGCAGAAAACGCTACCCGATAGACACCGAAGGGCACATCCGCGCCGCCTGGAACTTCATAAATCGTCCGCACAATTCCCGGCGGTATACGGCGGCGCAGCTCGACCAGATCAAGGCCAGGATCGTTGCCGCCTGGAAAGAGAAGATCGACGAGGACGGGCCTCCTTCAGCCGGCGCAAGCAACAAGGCCGGACGAAATCCGGCGCAGGTCGCATTGACCAAGGCGCTGTGGGATGTCGGCCATGTTGCCCGCATCATCCTCGATCTCGATTGGCTCGAGGAGAGTCTGGCGGTCGAGGCGGCGATGGAAGGCGACTACTCGCCCCAGCCGTCGCGGCTTCGGGCGATCATCGCCGAGCTGTGCGGGTTTCTCAATGCGCTGGTGGCCGAAGAGACCGGCGAAATTCTGAACGAAACCGAGATCGGCGCGCCCGAAGGGCTGGACGTCGAGGATGTTCTGATCATGGCGGCCGGCACAGCTGGCGGCGCCCTCGTCGCCGACCTGTGTAAAGCCCGGGGGCCGAAGCTGCGGAAATTTGCCGCAGCGCTCCTTGCCAAGTCCCGCCACAGTCAGGACGACCAGACGCTGCTCGACCTCGCCTATCGTGCAGTCGACAAATGCATCGCCATGAACGGCCTGCTGTTTGCTGAAAAAAGCCATTTGATCAAGGCGCGCGACGCGCTGAAGGCGGCGGGCGCTGCCCCGAGCGAGGGATCGCCCCTCAACATTGCCGAGCATCCGAAGCTCCCGCCACCGATGGCCCGACCCGCCGCGCACGAGAATACTGCGGTCGATAAGTCGAAGCGTGCGCCGGCGGCCGCCGGCGAGGGCGTCTTCGAGATGATTGCTGCGGCGCTGGGTAAACGGGGATCGGGTCACCAGGCGCTGATGGATGTGGCGCATGACTGCATCGGCAAGCTGACCGGGGGAACCGTCTGCGCGGCGGCCAAGGCCGGCGCCCGTCACTCGGAGCAAACCTTGGAGCGGCTGGCCGAGGCCCATGACCACCTGGTCGCCGCCGGCGCCAAATGCGACGCGGCCGGCTTTGGCTCAGAAATGGAATGGCAGGGGACGGAATTCGACACGGGCGAGATGGCGGCGGGCAAGGTGGCGGCGGGCAGTCTGGCTAAGATGCTGGCCGCAGAGCGGGCCGAAAAGGCGGCGCTGATGGCGACACTGACCGATATCGTGCCGCGGCTCGATCAGCTGTCGAAGCGGGTCGAGGACATCGCCCGCACCCCGCTGCCGCCGCTGACCATGAGCAAGAGCGTGACCGCGATCGCAAAGCACCAGGATAGCGGGGCCGGCACCGGCGGGGTCTCGCCCGACGATCTTGCCGCCGCCTTTTCCCGGATGAGCAAGGAAGAGCAGACCCTGACCCTGATCAAGGCCAGCTACGCCAACCCGATCCAGCCGCGCGGCTTCGCCTCCGCGAAAGATTTGCGCGGCGAGTAAATCCGGCCACTTCGGCCGTCACCGAACCCGCCTTTGGCGGGTTTTTCTTTGCCCCCCTTTTGGGAGGAAGTGTTAATGAGTTCGATAACCCAGGACACGCTGGAGCTTTGCAAAAGCGCGCTCCGGCGCCCCGACGAAGCGCTCGCCAAGTCGATTTCGACCGCGACCGGCCTTGTCGCCTATGATCTGCAGGCCCCGGCGAAAAACCTCTATCCGTTCGTCACGCCGATCCGCAATGTCATGCCGCGGGTTGGCGGCGGCACCGGCACGGCGACCAACTGGCGCCAGGTCAACGCCATCATCGGCTCGGGCTTCGACGCGATGGGGTGGGTTCCGGAAGGCCAGCGCTCGGGCCAGATGAGCTATTCGACCTCGAACAAGTCGGCGACCTTCGTCACCATCGGCGAGGAAGACGCCGCGACCTTTGAAGCGATCAGCGCCGGCCGCGAGTTCGAGGACATTCAGGCGCGGATGACCTTTCGCCTGTTGCAGAAGATGATGCTGAAGGAGGAAATGGCGATCCTCGCCGGCAACGCCTCACTCGCCTTGGGCACGCCGGCCACCCCGACCTTGTCGGCTTCTGGCGCCGGGGCCACGCTTCCGGCCGGAACCTATTACGTCAAGGTCGTGGGCCTGACCCTAGAGGGCTACCAGAACTCGAGCGTGAGCGGCGGCGTCGCGACCACCAAGACGATTACCGGCGTCGACGGCAAGACCTTCACCCTCAATGGCGGCTCGTCGAATATCAGCGCCGAAGCGAGCCAGGCGGTGACCTTGGGCCAGACCCTGTTTTGCAGCGTCACCGCGATCCAGGGAGCGGTCGCCTACGCCTGGTACATCTCGACTTCGACCGGGACCGAGACCTTGCAGGCGATCACGACGATCAACAGCCTCGCGGTTTCGGCGCCGCTCAGCGCCGGCAACCAGTCGCAGACCGCGGTCACCGCCGATAATTCGGCCAATCCGAGCTATGCTTATAATGGGCTTTTAACGACCGCGCTCCAAGCCGGGTCGAATGCGTATGTCAACATCCTGCCGACCGGGACCGCCGGCACCGGTACGACCTTGACCCCCTCGGGCCGCGGCTCGGTCGTCGAGATCGACACGATGTTCCAAACGATGTGGAACAATTTCGAATTGTCGCCGACCGTGCTCTATGTCAACTCTCAGGAATTGAAAAACATCACCACCAAGGTCTTGTCGAACAGCTCCGGACCATTGCTGCGCTATGACACGCCCGCCGACGGCAGCGAGGGCGAGTACCAGCTGACCGCGTCCGGGACGGTGCAATACTACTATAATCCCTTCGCCATCTATGGCGGGCTGCGCATCCCGATCAGAATACACCCGCGTGTTCCGCCGGGCACAATCCTCGGCTGGGCCGAGAACCTGCCGATCCAGTACCAGTCGAACGAGGTGCCGAACGTCGCCGAGGTCAAGACCCGGCAGGATTACTATCAGATCGACTGGCCGATCGTGACCCGCCAGCGCCAGGCCGGGGTCTATGCCGAAGAGGTGCTGGCGGTCTACGCGCCGTTTGCGATGGGGGTCATCACCAACATCACCAACGGCTGATCTTGATGCCCGAGCTGGTAGCGCTGCGTGCCGTGTTCGGCCAGGACGAGGCCAATCACGGCACGGTGCGCTATCGCGTCGATGGCGACGGCCTGGTGCGGGTGCCGCGCGAGGCCGTTTCTTTTCTGATCAGCAACGGGGGTTTTGCCTTGGCGAACACGACCACCGCTGCCATTGCCGAAGCCCAACCCACCAATGCTGACCCAACTCCACTGGTGTGGCTGCACCACGACGATGCCGGTGGATGCAGCTACGCCGGCGGCGAATATCCAAGCGATGAACGCGGCAACGTGCTGGTTCCGCCAGAGGCGGCGGCCGATCTCGCGGCGCACGGCTTTGCGCCAGTGCTGGAAGACGGCAGTGGGTGCGGGTCTGGACCACCGAGGGAGCCGGCCAGAATGGTGAAACCGGCGGCCCGGGCTAGACCGCGGGCGGCGACGCGCGCGACGAGGGGATGAGCCATGTCCGAAATCAGCGAGCCGGTCTACGCCACCTCGGTGCGCCGGGCGATCAAGGCGATAAATCCATCGGTCGCCGATGCGGCCAAGACCCATGGCTGGCCAGCAGCGCTTGATGCCGTCAGCACGATCCTGATGTCGCTGCTGATCGCCGCGGTCGGGGGCGACGAGGCGCGCTCGGTCTGCGGCAGAATGTATGAGGAAGTGGCTCGGCTCGAACACGCTTGGGCGCCATTGCTGGCGCTGAGCTCGGATGCTGAAGAGCAGCCGCGGGGGCGCGCCTGATGGCCTATGGCGATCTTACAACTCTCGGCGATGTCAAGGCGTGGCTGCAGACCGGGCAGAGCGCGTTTCCGCCAAGCGACGATGCGCTGCTGACCCGGCTGATTACCGCGGCGAGCCAATACATCCAAACCTGGCTCAACCGGCAAATCGCCCAGTGTGACTATATAGAGGTGCGCGACGGCACCGGTGGAGAGCGGCTGCAATTCGCCTGCTTCCCGGTTTCCGCAGTACTGTCGCTGACTATTGACGGTCTCATGGTCCCACCGGCGCCACCGCCGACGCCGAGCACCGGCTTGATCGCAGGCTATGTGTTCTCGCCGACCCAACTGGCGCTCCGCGGCTATCATTTTACCCGCCGGGCTCAGAATGTCGTGGTCACCTACACGGCAGGTTATCCGGCGACCCCTCCCGAGATTGCCCAGGCCTGCATCGAGCTTGTGGCGCTGCGCTATCGGGAGCGCACGCGGGTCGGTGAGGTATCGCGGTCGGTCGGGGGCGGCGAAACCGTGACCTACGCGCAAAAGGATATGAGCGCGCCGATCGCGACATTGCTGCAGCAATACCGCGTCGTGGCGCCGATCGCCGGCTATTCGGTTGTCATGGCTGCGACCGACACCGATCCGGCGACCCTCGTGGCGGCGCTGTGATTTCGGCCGATTTCCGGGGCGACAAGCCGGCGCTCGATCGCCTGCGAGCCCTGCCCGATGCGGCCGGTGAGGGGCTGGCGCGCGCGGTCGCCAAGCTCGGGATCGGGCTGCAAAGCAGCATTCGGCAGGATAAGCTCAGCGGCCAGGTCCTCAAAACCCGCAGCGGGGCGCTGAAGGCGAGCATCGAGGTGGCGACCGACCGGAGCGCTGCGGCGGTCACCGCGACGGTCTCCACCGATCTCGATTATGCCGCGGCCCAGGAATACGGATTTTCCGGCACGGTCAGTGTCAGGTCGGACCTGCGCCGGATCAAGGAAGCATTCGGCCGCCCGATCGCTGCGAAGACGATCAGCGTGGGCGCGCACAGCCGGCGGATGAACCTGCCCGAGCGCTCCTTCCTGCGCTCGGCACTCGATGACGCGACCCCCGATATCCAGGCGGGCGTGAACGACGCGCTGCGCGAGGCGATTGCCCGATGATCATACGCGAAGCCATTTACGCGGCGCTGTGGACGCTCGGATCGGGTGCGGGCAACTTTGCCAGCGCCAATCGCAGGCTGCGGCATTGGGCCGACGTCGCTCCGGCCGAGCAGCCGGCGCTTTTCATGAGCGAGAAGGGCGGCCATGCGGTCGTCAAGAAATTAGGCGCGCCGATCGTCTGGACGCTCTTTGCCGATTTCTACATCTACGTCCATTCGAGCGATCCCTACGCGGCGCCGGCCACGATCATCAATCCGCTGCTCGATGCGCTCGAACGGGCATTGGCCCCCTCAGCGGCCACCGGGATCCAGAATCTGGGGCTGCCGCAGATGGTCCAGCACGCCTACATCGCCGGCAAGATCGAGACCGACGAGGGGGTCCTGGGGGACCAGGCGATCGCCATCGTCCCGGTCGAGATCCTGTGCGTCTGAGCTTACGCCAGCGCGGCGACGCTATCCTGGGCGTAAGCGGCATTAGCGGAGAGCACCATGGATGACATCAACGGGCCGATGGGGAAGCTTGCCGATCCGGTCGAGCAGCTGATCGATCGCTGGTGGGAAGATCACTTTCCGGGCTCGGCGGTCGCGCACGACACCTCGGCCTGGAACGTCGCCCACGCGGCGAAAGAGACATTGAAGAGGCTGCTGGCGCGAGCCCGGACCATGCCCCCGCAGAAAACGGCGGCGAAAGCCGGAGATAAAGATTTGCAAGGGAGTATGTGACATGCAACTCAGCTTCGGCTCGGGCGCGGTGTGGGGCGAGCGCACCGACGTGACCGGTTCGGGGATCGGCCCACGCCAGTTTGGCGTACTGCAGGACATTCAGATCGATTTCGACTGGACCGACAAGGAGCTTTACGGTCAGTCGCAATTTGCGGTGGCGATCGCGCGCGGCCAGGGCAAGATCAGCGGCAAGGCGAAGTTCGCGCAGATCCTGGGCCTTTTGTATTCCGACCTGTTTTTCGGCACGACCGCCGCGACTGGCCAATTCGCCGTGTCGCAGCTCGAAGCCGCGATCGTGCCGGCGTCGACGCCGTTTACCGCCACGGTCGCCAATGCGGCGAACTACAATGACGACCTCGGCGTTGTATATGCGGCCACCGGGCTCCGCTTCAACCGGGTGACGACGCCATCTGCGGCCGGCCAATATTCGGTCAATTTCGCCACCGGGGTCTATACGTTTTCGGCGGCCGACGCCAACGCGGCATTGCTGATCTCATATACTTACAACGTTACGACCAGCGGCAACAAGCTGACCTTGACCAATCAGCTGATGGGGACGACGCCGACCTTCAAGGCGACGTTCTACACATCCAAAAACGGCGAGGGTCTGGCGTTGCGACTCAACGCCTGCACCGCCAATAAATTGGCGATGCCCACCAAGATCGACGACTGGACGATCAGCGAGCTCGACTTCATGGCCTTTGCCGACGCCTCGGGCACGATCGGCTATCTGAGCACCGTCGAATGATCCCCGGGGTGATGGTCGCAATGGGCGGGCGGGATTGGACCATGCCGCCATTGACCTTGGGCCAGTTGCGCCGGCTGATGCCTAAGGTGCGCCAGCTGACCGAGATTGGCGCGCAAATGGACGAGACGCAGATCGGGGTTCTGGTCGAGATCGTCGCTGCAGCGTTGCAACGCAATTATCCCGAGATGATGGCGGAGACGGTGGAGAACCTGCTCGATCTCGGCAATGCCGGCGCCGTGCTGCATGCGGTGCTGACCGGCTCGGGTCTGCGGCCGCGCGAGCCGACGCCGGGGGAAGCCGCGGCCCCCGAGCCGAGCCCGGGGGCAGATGCGGCAATGCCGGCGACGAATATGATGATGGTTGGCAGCGCATCTATGGACTCCTCGCCACCGCCTGCGGGTACACCTATCCCGTAATCGACGCGATGACGCTTCTCGAGGTCGAGGAGCTCACGCGGTATTGGATCGAACATCCGCCGCTGCACCTGATGGTTGCCGCCTATCTCGGCCTCGGCAAAGGCAGCGGCAGTCCGGCGCGCTCCAAGATCGTCGCGCACGATCCTTTGGTGCGCGGGCCTTTGGTGCGCGGTGCGAAGTCGGAGGTCGGCGCAATCCTCGCCGAACTTGGGCCGCGCATTGCCGCCGGCGACGTCCACGCCGGTTTCGCCCCCGTCGTGCTCGATTTCGCCGAGTTGAAGCGCACACGCAGACCGACCGAATGACGCCCGCGCGCGGTGCGGCGCCGAGCGATCTAGGGCGCCGCCGGGCGCTGTTTTTTTGAGAGGCAGTCGTGGCCGATATCGAAACCAGCGTCGCCATTACCGCGCAGACCGACGATCTGCAATCCGGGATGCAGCGGGCGGCGAGTTCCGTGGAAGCCGCGACCGAGGCAATGAAGGCGCAGTTCGCCGGCCTCGGCGCCGCCGCCCAGCAGGCGCAGTCGCATATCGGCGCCGCCGCGGGGCAGATCGGATCGACGCTTGGCGCGCTGCAAGCCAAGGCCGCGAACCTCGCCGGTTCGGCCGGAAGCGGTGTGGCTCAGCTCGCCACTGCGGGCCAGCGCGGCGCGGGTATTTCCGTGACCGAGGTGAGCGGCAATTCGCTTGCCTCGCTCAACGCCGACCAAAGGGTCGATGACGCGGGTTATGCGCGGCAAAGAGCCGCAATCCAGCAGCAGTCTCGGACCGGCGACGTATCCGGCAGCGAGGAGATCGCGCAGCTAAACGACTTGCTCGATCAGAAATGGGCGCTCGACCAGGATTATTACGAAAAGAAACTGGCGGCGGCCGAGAACGATGTGCGCGTCCGACAGCAACTGACCGAGCAGGAGCAGCTCGCCTATCAGAAGTATTTGACCGACAAGCAGAAACTCGATGCCCAGGCGGTGCAGGACAGCGAAAAGCAATGGGCGAGCCTGTTGCAGCCGGTCCAGCGCGCGCTGGACACTTCGATTACCGGGATCATCTTAGGTACGACGACGGTGCAGAGGGCGCTGTCGAACCTGGCGCGCTCGATTATCGCCGAATTCGTCGAACTCGACAGTCAAAAACGTCTTTGGCTCGCTTGGTAAATTGCTCGGCGGGGGCTTGGCCGGCGGCGGCGGAGGCGGGTCGACGGCGGGCGGCAGCCTGGTCTCCGGTGTTGGCAGCAGCCTGCTTGGCGGGATCTTCAAGGGCGGCCTCGGCGCGCTCGTCGGCAACCCATTTCAAAGCGGCGCCGGCGGTGTGCTCGGCGGCTCGCTGGCCGGATTGTTCGGCGGTTCGGGCGATCAGGATTTTGCCGGTGCGGTCGGCGGCGCGGCAGCGGGTGGTGGTCTGTTCTCCGGCATCGGCAGCATTTTCACCGGCCTCTTCGGGCTGCTCGGCTTCGAGCATGGCGGCATCGTGCCGTCGGCAGCCGGCGGCTGGTCGGTGCCGCAGCTGGGGCCCGGCGGCGTGCTCGCCAACCTGCATTCGAACGAGATGGTGCTGCCGGCCAATATCAGCCAAGGGCTGCAAGGCGCCATCGCGGGCGGTGGGCTTGGCGGCGGCCATACCTTCAACATCGGCATCAGCGCGATGGATGCGGGTGGCGTCTCGCGCCTGTTCATGGCGAACGGCAGCCAACTGGTCTCGGCGCTGAACAAGGCGCTACGCAATGGTTCGTCATTGTACCAAGCCTGAGCATGCTGGTCTCGTCCGCCGTTTCTTGGCTCCGTCGACGGAGGATCTGGAATGAGCGACGTGGGCATCTTTCCGGCCCTGCCCGGGCTCGGCTGGTCGGTCACCAAGGCGCCGACCTTTCAGACCCGGATCCAGCGCGCGGTCTCGGGCCGCGAGTTGCGGGCGCTCGATTATCCCTATCCCTTGTGGCAGTTCACCTTGGTCTTTGCGTTCTTGCGCGACAGTCCGGCCGCGGGGTTCGACGAATTGTGCACGTTGCTGGGGTTCTACCTGTCGTGCCAGGGCGCCTACGGCACCTTTTTGTTTGAAGACCCCAGCGATCATCAAGTCGCCGGTCAATATCTGGGCATTGGCGACTTGAATCTGTCCGTCTTTCAGCTGCAACGCACCATGGGGACGGCGTTGGCCGACGGCGGCTTTGCCGAGCCGATCGAAGCCCCAAATCAGGTCGGCGCGGTCTATTTCGACGGAATTACGCAGAGCCCATCGAGCTACAGCGTCGACCCGGATAGCGGGCTGCTGACATTCGCGACGCCGCCACCCACCGGCCTCGTCGTCACCGCCGACTTTTCCTATTGGTTTCGCTGCCGCTTTGTCGATGACAGCTACGACTTCGAGAATTTCATGTACCGGCTGTGGCAGCTCAAAAAACTGACTTTCATATCGGTGCGGACATGACATTGGCAAACACTACGGCGCCAGCAGGCGTCCCCTGGACGCCGCGGCGGCGCTGGCGGGTTTTGTTTATCCGCAAGCGCCGGCATTCTTATTGGGGACCGGCCGAGCATCTGGCCACCGACCTGTCCTCGGGACTTGGCAATTCGGTCTCGTTCCTGGTCGACATGCTGGCCGGGCTCGGCGTCGCGGCAAAAGCGGTCGAGGTCGCCGACAACAATGCGATCGATCGCGAAGTCGCGAGCTTTGCTGCGACCCATGCGATCGTCGAGGCGTTGTGGGTGGTGCCCGAGAAATTCGACGTGCTGTCGAGGCTGCATCCGCGCGTGCAATGGATCGTGCGGACTCATTCGCAAGCGCCGTTCCTGGCCGGCGAGGGCATCGCGACCGCGTGGATCGCCGGGTATTTGCAGCGCGGTGTTGAGATCATGTGCAATTCGGCCGAAGCGCAGGCCGAGATCAAGGCGATGGCGACCGATTTCGGTCATTCCGAGTCCTTGGTGAGCCTCGGGCCCAATTTCTATCCAATTCCAGGCCAATCCGCAGTGCGGCCGCATCGGCCGGTGGCCAATGGCGAAGTGCATATCGGCTGCTTTGGCGCGATCCGGCCGCTGAAGAACCACCTGGCTCAGGCGATCGCCGCGATCTCGTTCGCGAACTTCGCCGGGCTCAAATTGCGTTTTCATATCAATAGCGGACGGCTCGAAGGGGATGCCTCGCCGATCCTGCGCAATTTGCGCGGGCTGTTCGCCGCCTCGGCCGGGACGAGGCATCTTCTGATCGAGCACGGCTGGATGCCGCACCCCCAGTTTCTGGCGACCTTGGCGGCGGCGACCGATATCGCGATGCAAGCGTCGTTTTCCGAGACCTTCAACATCGTCTCGGCGGATTCGGCGGCGGTGGGCCTACCGGTCATCGCTTCTCCGTCGATCCCGTGGATCGGCAGCTATGCCCAGGTCGCGGCCGGCGATGTGGTCGGCATGGAGCAGGCGCTGCACGCGGTCTGGGGCGTCGATTTACATCGCCGGCTGGCGCAGCAGGGCAACGACCTCACGGCCTGGTCGATGGCGTCGCGCGCGACATGGAGAGCGCGGTTTTCATGAAGGCCGCCTCGCCGGCGCTGATCGCTCTACTGAATTCAGGCGATCAGTTCATCATGGCCGACCTCTACACCTTTACTCTGCAAGGTGGCGGCGTGTTGCGCTACTCGGCGTCGCCGACCGCGATTGTCGCCAATGGTTTTACCTTCGCGCTCGGCCCCAAATTCGAGCGGTCGAACACCAGGATAGTGATCGGCACGCAAGTCGACGAGCTCGATATAAAACTCTATCCCGAGACGACCGACCTGCTCAACGCGACCCCGTGGCTGCAGGCGGCGTGGACCGGCCAGTTCGACGGGGCTCTGCTGCAGCTGGAGCGCGCGTTCATGCCGATCTATGGGGTCACCACGCCCGGCACGGTGGTGCTCTTTTCCGGGCGCATCTCCGACATCGATTGCAGCCGCACCTGCATCGAGATGAAATGTCGTTCGCACCTCGAGCTTCTGAACATCCAGATGCCGCGCCGGCTGTGGCAGGCGTCGTGCAATCACGTTTTCGGCGACGCGATGTGCCAGTTTGACCGCTCGAGCCTCGCTCTCAGCTTCCCGGCTGCCGCCGGTTCGACCGCGACCACGATCCAGGGTGCGCCGAACTCGCCAACGCCGTTCAATCAGGGAACCATCATCGGGCTCACCGGGGCCAATGCCGGGCAGACGCGCACGATCGCCAATTTTGCGAGCGGCGCGAGCGTCTCGAT
Organism: uncultured Alphaproteobacteria bacterium; assembly: GCA_963814805.1. Taxonomy (GTDB): domain Bacteria; phylum Pseudomonadota; class Alphaproteobacteria; order ATCC43930; family CGMCC-115725; genus AP-15. The sequence goes on from CAWFER010000001.1 coordinate 195,359, forward strand.
CAAGCTGGCGTTTCTGTCGGCGCCGGCGGTTGGCGACCAGTTTCAGCTGTTGCCCGGCTGCGATCACACGATCGCGACCTGCACCAACATCTTCAACAACGCGGACCATTTCGGCGGCCAGCCCTTCATCCCGACCCCGGAGAACGCCGTATGATGGAGACCAGGGTCGCTGCGGCCCGGCAAGCGGTCGTCGCCGAAGCGAGGAGTTGGCTGCGCACGCCCTACCACCACATGGGCCGGGTCAAGGGTGTGGGGGTAGACTGCCTGACCCTGCTGGCGGAGGTGTACGAGCGGGCCGGCGTCATCGGGCATGTAAAGATCCCATTCTATCCGCCCGATTGGCATCTCCATCGCGGCGTCGAGCTTTACCTCGGTGGCGTGCTCGATCGCGCGACAGAGATCCCGGGACCGCCGCAGCCAGGCGACATCGCGATCTTCAAAATGGGCCGCTGTTTCGCCCATGGCGTCATCGTCAGCGGGTGGCCGCAGCTGATCCACGCCCATTACAGCGCCGGCGTGATCGGCGGCGACGCCACCCAAGGCCAGCTGGCCGGCCGCGCGGTGCGCTTCTTCGACCCGTTCGTCCATTCCTGTCCGCGATTTCCCGAATGAGCAACATCATCGGCGGTGGCTCGAACGCCAAGCAGCAGCGCGTGGCGGCGTCGCTGCATTTTCAGACGAGCCAGGCGGGCGGCGTCATCCCGCTGGTCTACGGCACCACCAAGCTCGCCCCGAACTTGATCGATTACGACGATTTCACCGCCAGCGCCGGCAAGGGCGCCAAGGGCAAGGGCGCCGGTCTTGCTGGCAAGGGCAGCGGACAAGAAATGTACAGCGCTTCGGTGATTCTCGGCGTCTGTCAGGGGCCGGTCGCTGGGTGGGGCGCCGTCTGGTGGAATAAGAGCATAGCACCGCTGTTCAATTTGCCGGGTCTGTCGACCACCAATCTCGGCGCCGACGGCCAGGCGGCTGACCCGTTCTGGGTGACCAACCATCCGCAGAAGGCGCTCGGCTATTCCGGCACCGCTAACGTCACACTCGACAATTATCAGCTCGGCCAGTCCGCGGCGCTGCCGAACTTCAATTTCGAGGTCTTCGGCATCGAGAGCGCAAGCTCGGTCAACGGCTACGACGCTGACCCCGCGGCGATCGTCACCGATCTTCTGACCAATCCGCGCTATGGCGCTAATTTTCCGGCGGCCAATCTCGACAGCCTGACGATCTGGTCGAGCTATTGCCAGGCCGCCGCCCTGTTCCTCTCACCGTTGCTCGACACCCAGCAGCAGGCGCAGCAATCGCTCGGCGACATCGTCAAGATCACCAACAGCGCGATCGTATGGTCGGGCGGGTTGCTGAAGATTCTTCCCTATGGCGATCAGCCGCTCGCGGTCACCTATTATCAGGTCGCGATCGGCGGCACGGTCGCCGAGCTCGACATCCTGAGCCTGACCTTTTCCTCTTCCGGCCTGCCGGGCAGCCCGATCACGATCAGCTATCAGGCCCAGCCGCCGAACGTCAATGCTGACACCGTGTATGGCGCCTCGCTCGGGCGCGGCCTTGCCGGCGTCATCAACGACACGCTCGGTCTTACCCAGTTCGGCATCTTTGCCGGGGTGACGCCCTATGGCGTGCTGATCGCGGCGACCCAACCCGGCGCCTTGCCGCTGACCATCACCGGTTCGGCCACCGGCAGCGAGTCGATCAGCGTCGCCGCCGCGCAGGGGCCCTTTGGCTATGCCCCGAACACGACGCCGGTCTACAGCCTTGGCGAGGACGATTTCATCGTCCAGGAATCCAATGTCGGGGTCGATCTCGGGGTGTCGCCGGGCGGTCCGGCGCTGCGCATGGGCGCTTCGCCGATCACCGGGGGGTTTACCGACGACCCGGTCCACATCACCCGATCGACCCCGGCCGACGCCAACAACTGGATCGAGGTCGAATGCCTCGACCGCGGCAATTCCTACAATCCCAACCCGGTGATCGCGTTCGACCAAAGCTCGATCGATCTTTATGGTGTGCGCAAGGACGCGTCATTGAAGGCGCAGGCGATCGTCGACCCCTACCTGACCGGGCCGATCGTGGCGCAGCTGCTGTTGCAGCGCAGCCTCTATTTTCGCAACACCTATACGTTTCAGCTCGGCTGGAAATACTGCCTGCTGGAGCCGATGGATCTGGTCCAGATCACTGACGCGCGGCTCGGCGCCTCGGCGATCACGGTGCGCATCACCGCCGTCGCCGAAGACGCGGAAGGCACGCTCGCGATCACCGCCGAGGATTGGTTCGGCACGCCGGGCGGGGTGCTCTATCCGGCCTCGACCCCATTGCCGGTTGTCCCGGGGCTATCGAGCCTCGGCAGCGGCGCCAGCACCGCGAGCCCGCGCCCGAACCAGGCGAGCGCGCCGAATTCCAGCGCCCCGGTCTACAGTGCTGCGGCGCCGTCGGTCAATACGCCCTTTATCCTCGAACCGACCGGCGAACTGCTCGCCGCGCAAGGTCTGGCCACGCCACAAATCATCATCGGCCTGTCGGGTGGGCCGCCGGACGGGGCCGGCGATGGCGTCTACAGCCCGAACTGGGGCGGCGCGCAGGTTTATGTCTCGCTCGATGGCTCGAGCTATGGTCTCCAGGGCACGTTCACCGGGCGCTCGACGATCGGGATTTCGACCGCCGATCTGGCGCCAGCCGGGAGCACATTGTCGGTCGATCTGAGCGAGAGCAACGGCGCGCTCGCCAGTGTCGGCGCCGATGCCGCCGCCGCCGGACTCTCGCTCTGCGCCCTGCGGGGTCCGGGCAGTCAGCTAGAGTTGCTGACTTTTGCCAACGCCACCCTGACCGGAGCTAATCGATACGACCTGACCGGGCTCAATCGCGGGCTTTACGGGACGTACGCCGTCGACCAGCCCGAGGGCGCTCAATTCCTCTATCTCGCGACTGGAAACTATTACGTGCAAACCTTGCCGACGCAGTATGTCGGGCAGCGGCTGTTCTTTGAATTCCCGTCGTTCAACATCACCGCCGGCGGTGAACAGACGTTGGCCGACACATTGGCTTACGAATACACGCCGCAGGGCGCCCAGGTCGATCCCGGAAGCTTCCTCGTCGCGGTCAGCCGCGAGCTTGGCGTGGCGGTCGAAGTGCGCAGCAATACGGTCCGCGGCGAGCAAATCCTGCCGACCGAATCTCAGATAGGGGACGCGACCCCGGGCAGACGGAGTTTCGCCTGGTTGCGCCGCGGCTCTGCCGACGCGGCGGCCATAGGCATGTGTGCAAACACTCCTCGTTGCCGCCTCGTCGCCAGCACATTTAGCAGTGGCGACCGCAATCTTTTTAGGCCGGGGATGTGCCGGGCCACTGCGCCGTCGGCCCACCCGGTGCGGCGCTCGTCAATGCAATTGGAACCTTCACCGGAGGGCTGGAGCATGATGCAGATGTCAAGGCTGTGGAATCACATCGACGGCGGCGCCAACCGGCTGGGTGATGGCGTCGTCGCTGCCGTCGCCGTGGCGCTGACCATAATATTGGCGCTATGGCTCGGCGGCTGTGCTCAGGTCGGGCAATTCGCCGCCGCTGACGCGCAGAGCGCGACGGTGCTCGCGACGGCCGTCGGCGATAGCGCCGGAGCAGCCTGCTGGCCGGTGCTCGCCACGACGGGAAATGCGATCGCCGCCACCGGAAATTCGGCAGGCGTGTTGACTGCGGTCGAGGACAAGCGGGCGGTGCAGATGGCCCTGCAAAACACAGCGTGCCAGTCGGTCTGGGCCGGGGTGCTGGCCGAATTGCTGAAGGCGACCCCGGCAGCGCCGTTGGTGCCGTGACCTTGACGCCGCGGTTTTCGCCCGAGATCAATCTCGGGCACCTGATGCAGGCGGGAGTATTGGTGCTGACCATCGGCGGCGGCGCGGTGACCAGCTATATCAGCCTGCGCGGGGATATCGAGCAGCTGCGGGCCGATCTTACCGTGCAGATCGCCTCGCACGAACTGCGCATCGAGGCATTGGAGCGCGCGGTCGAACAGCGGCGCCGCGACGAACGGGACTTCCGCGGCGAGATGCGCGCCGCGCTGAGCCGCATCATTGACGCGATCGGCGATCTGCGCACCCAGATCGTGCAAAAGCAGGACCGGAAGTGATGGCTGGCTGCGCCCGGCTGATGCGTGACCCATTGGAGGACATACGATGCTGCCGCGCAAATTGACAGCCGTCGATCCCGAAAGCGAGCGGCGGCGCTATAAAATCGTGCGCTGCGACACGATGGCGGACGTGCCTGGATTGATCCTGTCGGCCAATGTCGAAACTGGCCTGTGCCTGATGCGGAGCTCGAACGGCGCCAGCCAGGAATTCAATTTTGGCCCGGACGGATTGCGCATTGTCGCTGCCGCCCGGTGAGATCGAGCCTCAGCGATTGCCGGGCCGGGCCAACGCGCCCGTTCCCATATAAATCGTCGGTCGAAAGGAAATGCCCGTGCTCCTGATCGCCTTTCCTCCTCGCCCGGCTGCGCGAGCCGTCGAGCTATGCCGGTTTGGGCGCGCTGCTCGCCGCCGCCGGGATCCATGCCGATCAAGCGGTCGTGCAGGGGACGATCCAAGTGCTGGTCGCGGTCGCCGGCCTGGTCGCGGTGCTGATGCCCGAAAAATCGGCCCGGCTTCAAGCGCCATGACGCTTCCAGCTTGATCTGAGAGCCGACCGTAGCCATGGTGCGGCCGCGCGGGGCGGGGGAAGATCGGGCATGGCGACAAGGATGCGGACGGCGCTGTTGGCGCTCGCCGGGGTTTCGGTCGTGGCCGGCTGCGCCGGCACAGGCTCGACCAGCACGGGCTCGGCCGCCTGCGGATGCCCGAAGCCGGTGCACTATAACGAAGCAACGATCAAGGCTATCACCGCCGCGCTCAAGGCTCTGCCGCCGAACAGCGTATTGCAGGCCGCGATGGACGATTACGAAGACGAACGATATAATCTTCGCCACTGCACCGGCGGCGATTGACTTACCCCGCCGCCGAGTTGTTCGGTCGCTATAACATCAGCCCCAACAGATGCCGGGCGAGCACTAGGCTCGCGGCGAGGGCGATGACCATCAGCGGGATGTAATTGAGCTTGCCCGGCCGGTAGGGGCGGCGGTCGAGCACGACCGCGGCAGCGAGGAGGAGCAGGGAGGTGGCGAGCGCGACGCTCGTCGCGGTCAGGCTCATGCGCGGATCACCGGTCGCAGCGGCGGTGCGCGATATCGATGTTTCCCGTATCGTGATCCCATGAGGAGGATCGCCCGAGCACGGAGTGGACATCCGGCGTTTTCTGATGACATCGCGTCAGCCTCACGGCGATTTGCCGATGCCGATGCCACAACCAAGCCGTGACCTCCACCGGGCGCGTTGATAGGGGCAAGCCGCGCGGGGCGCTTACTGCCGCATTGCGTCATGGGACGAAGCGCCTATAGTTGCTCGGACGCCCTTGCGGTTTCCCGACGCGAAGATGCGAGTAGCTGATATGCCGGTTTTGCGCCTTCTACGCGCGACCAAGAACAACAATATCTTAACCCGCTTGCGCGCAGAGTGGGATGCGGAGTTGGCCGCCAGCGAAGATGCGCCGCCGATTGATGTCTACGAGCCGATGATGGCGCATGCCGACGCAATCGTTGCTACCCGAGACGAGGACGCAAGGTACGGAATTTTCGCGGTTGCGCATTGCGAGGACGGCTGCGATACAGATGGGCCGCCCTATGAAGCCTTTGTCCATATCGGACACAAGCTTCCAAACACGACAGATGCGACGCTGAAGGTATTATGGAATCTGTTCGCGCCGCGCTACCAAGCCGGCGACCTTAGCCCCGCCGATATGGCGCGCATCATGACTGCGATCGTTAGTGGCGCTTTCGAGCTGTCGAAAATCGCATATGCCGGCTCGCCAGATCAAAATGTATCTCGGCAACACGATCGATCGAGAGTATGCGACCACGGCTGCGGCGTTCCTCGCAACCATCGACAGTTCGATTTCGTTTGCCGTCCGCAGCAACTGGCTGCATATTCAAGCGGCATGATAGAAAAGGAGAGGCGGATGGACACGAAAGGCCTGGAGGGGGATCTCTACGCCGCTTTTCTGCACGCGGCGACACAGATGGGTGCCCGCATAAAGGGTATGTCCTGTTTCGTGCGCAATTGGCAGGCAGTCAAACCTCTCGCCGATGCTGCTTCTTCGAAATCCGATAAAATCGCTCTCGCGAAAGTGGCGTAGGCATCATTTTTCGATCAGATTCAGGCTGCCGCCGACAGGGGAGGCGTTTTCCTTCGGCCCCTGGATCGCCAGCGCCGAGTGAACTGGAGCCGTCGATCCCGAGGGCGAGGCGGTACGATTAAAACTCCGCGAGGTAGGAGTGAAGAGTTGTCGCGGTGACGACGTCCATGGCGACGGTCGCCCTAAACCCTGCCTGCGAGCCCGAGCGGTACAAGGCACAAGTGGCGTCTTCGTTGCTGAGACGCTATCGTTCGGGATCTTTTGAAGGTCGAAGCCCGCTGAGGACACTGAAAGAGTTAGAGCCGGCCGTAAAATATAGCATCCTCGCGCCATGGCGCTCGCCAAAGCGGCCGGAGCCGGCTAAAAGGCAGCTCTACACAGCCGCCGAGCCGCCATGACCGAGGATTTTTATCGCATCAAGCGTCTTCCGCCTTATGTCTTCAGCGAGGTCAACGCGCTGAAGGCCAAGGCCCGCGCCGCCGGGCGCGACGTCATCGATCTCGGCATGGGCAATCCCGACGGCCCGACCCCGCCGCATATCGTCGCCAAGCTGATCGAGGCGGTACAGAACCCCAAGACCCACGGCTATTCCGTGTCGCGCGGCATCACCGGGCTGCGCCGCGCCTGCGCCGGCTATTACGCCCGCCGCTTCGGCGTCGAGCTCGATCCCGAGCGCGAGGTCATCGTCACCCTCGGCTCGAAAGAGGGCCTGGCCAACCTCGCCCAGGCGATCACCGCACCGGGCGACATCGTGCTGGCGCCGAACCCGTGCTATCCGATCCACGCCTTTGGCTTCATCATGGCCGGTGCCTCGATCCGCCATGTGCCGATCGGCCCCGAATTCGACTTTTTGGCCGAACTGAAAAAAGCGGTGCAGCACAGCATCCCGGCGCCGCTGGCGATCGTTCTCAACTTCCCCGCCAACCCCACCGCGCAAACCGTCGATCTCGATTTTTACGGCGAAATCGTCGCGTTTTGCCGCCGGCACGACATCGTCGTGCTGTCCGACCTCGCCTATGCCGAAATCTACTTCGACGGCAAGCCGCCGCCTTCGATCCTCGAAGTGCCGGGGGCGCGCGATATCGCGGTCGAATTCTCCTCGCTCAGCAAGACTTATTCGATGGCCGGCTGGCGCATCGGCTTTGCCGTCGGCAACCAGCGCCTGATCGCGGCGCTGTCGCGCGTCAAATCCTATCTTGATTATGGCGCCTTCACCCCGATCCAGGTGGCGGCGACCGCGGCGCTCAACGGCCCGCAGGAGTGCATCGGCGAAACCCGTGCGCGCTATCAAGCGCGCCGCGACGTGGTGATCGACGGGTTGCGCCAGGCCGGCTGGGAGGTGCCGCAGCCGGAGGCGACGATGTTCGCCTGGGCGCCGATCCCGACCCGGTATCGCGCGATCGGCAGCTTGGCGTTTTCCAAGCTCTTGCTCGAGCGCGCCAATGTGGCGGTGTCGCCGGGGATCGGATTTGGCGAATACGGCGAGGGCTTTGTCCGCATCGCACTGGTCGAGAACCGGCAGCGCCTGCGCCAGGCGACGCGCAACATCAGAACCTTCCTGTCGGGCCGCAACGACACCCCCGACCTTCGCCGCGGCGAAAGCGGGCTCACCGCAGCGGCATCGTGACATGCTGACATTGGATGGGGCTCAGCCCGACAAGTGGGAAGCGCAAAACGGTTTCCGCATTACAGTGGGGCATGCGCCGAGTTCGCATTCGGGTCGCTAGGCCCGAAAGGTTGGCCATTTGGCAAATCATCGGACCAAGCGAGATAACATGTGCTGGCGGAGGGGGCGTCCGCCCTACACAGGGGAAAGGGTGCGCTCTTTCAGGGCATTGTCAGCCGCACGCCGCCGCTGCCCCTGCTCCGGCCCCATACTTTTTCGCGGCGTAGGTTCGCTCACTTCACCGGCTCGGCCGAGCTCGACCAAAAACGGTCGGCTGAGGGCGTCCTCTCCCGGACCAGCCGCCTCGGCGGTTGCGCTGCCCCGGCCCGGCGCGGCGGCGGGCGCCGGGTGCGGGGAACGCCTGCCGAGGGACGTGCGGGAGGGTGCGGAATTCGCGCGCGCCAGCGGGCTCCGGCGCGGGCGCTAGCGCCATTCAGAAGCCGGAATTTGGCTATACGGTCGTTAACGATTCGTTCACTGTGAACTTTGGCTAAATGCCCTCCCACCCAGCTCCCGTAAGTCCCCGATTTGTTTCATATTTCCGGGTTTCGACCGACAAGCAAGGCGCCTCGGGGCTCGGTTTGGAGGCACAGCGCGAGGCGGTGGCGCGCCACGTCGCCTCAGCCGGCGGCCGGATCGTCGCCCGGTTTGAAGAGATCGAAAGCGGGAAAAAAGATGACCGGCCGCAGCTCGCCGCGGCGCTGGCCGAATGCCGGGCGCGGCACGCGACGCTCGTCATCGCCAAGCTCGATCGGCTGGCGCGGCGCGTTTCGTTCATCTCGGCGTTGATGGAATCGGGCGTCGACTTCGTCGCCTGTGACAATCCACATGCGACCCGGCTGACGATCCACATTCTGGCGGCCGTCGCCGAGCATGAGCGGGAAATGATTTCAGCGCGCACGAAGGCGGCGCTCGCCGCAGCGAAGGCGCGCGGCGTCAAGCTCGGCAACCCGCGCTTGGCCGAGGCGCGCGCTCGCGCGCTTGCGACGCGGCATCCGCAGCCGCCGGCGCCCGAGCTGCTGGCGCTGATAACCGGCCTTGCCGCCCAAGGGTGTAGTCTCCGGGAAATCGCCCGCCGGCTGAATGCGCTGGCGCTGCGGACCAGGCGCCGCAAGCAATGGTATTCGGGCACCGTGCGCGCGGCGCTCGAGCTGAACGCCTCGCCCAAACCGCGTTTGGCCCTCGCCCCGACCTAGCGCGGCGACACTCGGGCTAGCCGCGTGGCGATGTCGGCGATGTCGAGCCAATCCCGCCGGAAGATCGGCGCATAAACCGCGAGCAACGCCGTCTGCGCCGACACCCGCGAGCGGCCGGTCCGCTGCCGCCGGAACGACGACACCGAGAGGCCCAGCGCATCGGCCGCCGCCCCATCGCTATAGCCGTTGACCCCCTGCCATGCGGCAAGCCAGGCGCCCGTCGCCGGCGATTTCAGATTTGGCAACGCCCACTCCCCGGTAGCGAACTATCTGACGCCGGCTGGCTGCTGGCGCAAGCCCGATGCGCCACACGCGCGCGGCCGAGCCCTGTGGCGCGCAGAACCGTCGGGTGCGCCTTTGGGGCCTATTCGGGTCGACACGCCAATAGACGGCGCTCGCTATTGCCGAAATCGGCGGCCGGCGGCTATAGGGCGGGCTTGCCGTCGATGACCGTGAACCGCGCGCGCGCCGCGGGGCCGGCAGTCGGCAGGTCGAATGCGGCGATCATGAGCTCGGCGATCACCGCCCGCGCCGACGCGGGTCCCTCCTGTTCGGCGATCTGCACTTGCACGGTGCGCAGTGTTTCGGCGATGTCGGCGCGCGACAGCAGCCCGCGCCGCTCGAGGACGATCGCGAAGGCGAAGACCACATCAAACAGGCCGCTGATTGCCGGCGCGAGCTGGCCGGCGGCGATGTCGGCGCGCCGCATGGCTCAGGCCGGAGACAGGTTGCTGCCGTTGCGGGTCGCCTTGTTGATGGCGGCGACGAGCTGGCTGCCGTTCTGCATGAACAGGCGGGAGACGCTGCCCGCGTCCATCGCGCTGATGCCGATGTTGAAGGTATGGCTGGCGCTGCCGCCGCTGCCGCCGATCCCGGCGGCCGATGCCGCGGCGCCTTGCACGAAATTCGATAGCCCCGCCGGCAGCACCATTTCGTTTGAATGCAGATTGGCGAGCGTGCCGCCAGGTCCGAGGCTTGGCACGGACCAGCCGCCAGCCGCCGACGGCACGATGCCGCCGCGCTCGAATTTCGAGAGTGCGGTCAGTCCTAGACCGATCGGCGCGGTCGGGGGAAACAGACTGAGCAACCCGCCGAGTACGCCGGTGACCCCGGAGAAAATGCCCCCGCCGCCACCGCCGCCGGTGCTCCCGGTGCTGCCGCCGACGCCCGCGCCAGCGTCATTCCAGATGCCGCTGCCCCCGCTGCCGCTGCTGGCGCCGCTGAAATCCTGATTGCCGCCGCCAAAGAGGCCGCCGATAGCGCTGAACAGGCCGGCGCCGCCGGTGAGAAGCGTCCCGAGATTGAGCCCGCCGCCGCCACCACCACCAGAGCCGCCGGTGAGAAGCGTCCCGAGATCGAGGCCGCCGCCACCACCACCAGAGCCGCCAGACCCGCCGCTGCTCTGGCCAAACAGCGCGCTCGTCAGGCCTGAAAATAGGCCCTTGAACGTTTTTTTGAGCGTGTCCTGCACAAAGGATTTCAGCACGCCGTCCATCGCTTTTGCCCACGTCTTGGTGCCGTCGAGGGCGTCGGCTAGCGCGCCGGCCATGCTGTCGCTTAGGCTGTTGGCTGCGTCTTGCCAAGCTTTGGCATGATCGGCCGCCGCCTTTTTGGCGGCCTCGGCGGCCTTCTTGTCGAGTTCCTCCTGCTTGCGCTCGGCCTCGGTGGCAATCCTGGTCTGCTGATCGGCCGAGCGCTGCGCCGCCGCCACCTTCTCGCGTTCGAGGTTCAGGTATTGCGTGCTGTCCTTGCCATAGAGCGACGCGACCTCAGCCAGCCATTCGGTGTAGACCGCTTGGATCTGCGCGCCATTGTTGCGCGCCTCCTGCAGCTTCAGCCGCTCGCCGGCGGCGAATAGCTCGGCCTCCTTGCGCGCCTGCTCTTCGGCGGCGTGATCGTCGCGCGTCGCGGCGGAGCCGCCGCCTTCGTGCGCGGCGCGATGGCCGCCCCGCACGGTCGGCGGCCACGGCGCCGCGCTCGGCATCGCCGGCGCGTTGACATTCACCTCCGGCAATGTCACTTGCGGCGGGGCGGCGCGCTCCCCGGATTTCGCGGCGGGAGCCGATTTCGCGGCGGGAGCCGATTTCGCGGCGGGAGCCGATTTCGCGGCGGGAGCCGGCGACGGCAGGCTCAGCCCCAATCCGGCCGCGCCGGAGGATGCGTAAAGGTCCTGGTAGCTGGCGACCTGGCCGGCGGGAGCCGATTTCCCGGCGGGAGCCGGCGCCGGCAGGCGCAGCCCCAATCCGGCCGCGCCGGAGGATGCGTAAAGGTCCTGGGAGCTGGCGACCTGGCCGTTAAACTTGCGGAAAGCGGACATCGCGTGCCCGACTTCCGTCACGAAATTTCTCAGCCAGTCGATCGCATGGTCGATCCCTGGCTCCATCTGCAAGAACGCCTGGACCAGGCCGCCTTTGATCGTTTGCGCGAGCGCGCGCGTCTTCCTCTCGGTCTTGTCCAGCGCCTGCGCCTGCTGCGTGGTGAGGACGATGCCGAGAAGCGTTGCCTCTTTTTTCGCGTCGTCCATCGCGGCGCGCCCCTCACGCATCGCTCCGACGAGGCGCGCCCAGCCGCGCCCCATCAGGGCGGTGTAGTCCGCGCTCTTGACCTCGCTGTCCTTCAGCGCGGCAAACTTGTCGAAAAGCAAATCGAGCGCGTATCCCGTATCCGAGGCCGCGTGCCGCAATTGGCTTTGGCTTATGCCGAGAGATGCGACGGCCTTCGCGGCCTGAGATGATGGCTCGCTCACCGCCATTTGAAGGTTGCGGCCAAGTCGCAGCAGAGTTGTCCCTGCCGCGTCTGAATCGCCGGTCAGCAGGGTCAGCGCGCCAGAGAGCAGCGAATATTGATGGGCCGACATGCCGACGGCGGCGGCGGTGTTAACCGTCTTCTCGCCCAGCTCGCCCATCTTGTTGATGTACTCGCCGATTTTGTCGACCACAAAGAACGCGCCGGCTACGGCGGCGGTGCGGCGCAGCGACGAGGACATCTCGGCGAGGCCGGTCAGGCTATCGTTGACGCCGTGGCGGAACGCGGCAAAGCCGCTTGTGACCTCGCCAGACAGCGTTTTCTCAAGCGACCGGGCGGCTGATTTCGCCTCTTCGAGCTGGACCACCGAGCGCCGTAACGGCTCGGTGATTGCCCCGCCGATATCGCTGCCGCGCGCATCGTTTGCGGCACGCGTGACATCGCGCCCCAGGCTGCGCACGTCGGCTTTGAGCAGCGCCAGCTGCGCCCGCGCCTCGGCGGTGTCGGCCCGAACCGAAATCCCAAGACTGGCCATCAATTTTGTCCCTCAAACTGCGGCCGGCCGCTGCCCGATGGAGCCACCCCCGAACAACGGCCGGCGCCTGGCGATGCGCGCACCAGGATTCTGATTTTACGGCAAGCGCCGGCGGCGCTGCGCCTCGTCTTGGCGCTCGGCGCGGGACGGGTGGTGACCGAGCCGGATGCCGCGGCCGGCGGCGAAGCCGCGCGCCTCTTCGAAGTCCCGCCAGCGGGCCAGCAGCCCGGCCGCGCCGCCCGCCGCCGACCACACCGGCATTGTCGGCAATCCCGCGGCCCGCAGTTCCACCTTGTCCATTTGCCGCTCGGCAAAAGTGGTGCGCGCCGGCGCGCTGTCGGCGCGGCGGCCAAGGTAGGCCCGCGACAGGACCAGTGCGCTGGCCAGCGCCGGCACGGCCACAATCGAGATTTCAAGAAGGTCGGAGCGCAACACCGTCCGCGGCTCACCGCGCTTGGGCGGCCCCATTTCGAGCACATCAAAGCCGATCGAGAGGCCGTTCAGGACGCCGGCCTTGCATAGTGCGCAAACCTCATCTGCCGTCGCTGAAATTCCGCCTGGCGCAAAGCTGATGTCCGCGAGCAGAGCATTGCCGACCGCCGCGATCCGGGTGCACGTGCCGACCGGGCGATCCGGATCATGGCCAGCCAGCACTACCGGGTTGCGCCGAAAGTTCGCCAGCCCGATCCCGGCCGTCTTCAGGATCAACCCGTCGCGGCCGGGCGTTTCGTCACTGGCGCGAGCGGTGATTTCGCGCGGGCCAAGCGGCTCGATCGCCGCGGCAAGGGTGCGGGTAAGCATCGTCGGCAATCCTATGAGTATGCAGCGGCGCCGGCGGCGACGAGCGCCGCCGCCTCGCATGCAAAAGTCTGGAATCGCGTGCCGCTCACCAAGGTGCGTGGGTATTGCAGCTGACCCTGCGCCGTGCCGGTGAAGTTTGGCCGCGACGGGAAGTCCGCAGGGCCGGACATCGCGTAATTCGTCGAGAGCGTGACATAGCGCGCCGCGAACGGCGCATCTCCGGCCGCCGTCGGAGCGCCGGAAACATCGGAAATGATCGCGGTAGCACCGCCGCTGATCGTGCCGAGCTGCACCAGCTTCGGGTAAATCACCGGCCATCCCCCGGCGCGGGCACGATCAGCGCCGCGGCCGTCGCGGCTGCATCGGCTTCGACGAACTCTGCGACGCCGCGCTGAACAAGGGCGAGCGCTTGTTGCTCGGGAAGGTTTGCCTGGTCGCCGGGCGCGAGTTGCTTGCCGTCCGGCGCGTGCATGCCGCCGCGGAGTATGAAAACCGCGCGCTCGCCCGCGGCCGGCGGCCCGTCGCGGCGCGACTGGCGAGGCGGTGGCCATAGCGGCGGTGGCGGCGGCGGCGCCGGTTTCGTCGACGGCGGCCCGGCGCCGCCAGTCTGCGCGAGCCGCTGCGGCTCGCGCTGCGGCTGCGGAACTACGGCCGATACGCCGACCGGCGGGGCGCCTTGGCGGGCGCCGCCGGCGGCCGCCAAGGCTGCTCGAAGATTTTGTCGGTCTCGCGCGCCCACAGCGCGATGAGGTCAGGCAGCAGCACGCCTCGAAAAACGATGGTCGGCAGGTGCGGCTCGGCGACGCTCTGGCCGAGCTCGGCGAACGCCGCCTTGCGCGCCGCGATCGCCTCGGCCTGGATCGCGCCAGCCGCTTCGATCGCGGCCCGAAGGCGCGGATAGATAGCCTCCAACGCGCCGCGATGCCGGGCGAGCGCCCCGGCCACCCGCGCAGCCTTGGCTGCGGCGATCCTGGCCTCGATTTCGGGCAACCGGGCTGCGTCGCGCTCGGCGACACGCTGACATTCGCGCCGGCGCGCTTCGATCCGCTCGGCCTCGGCCTGGCTGCCCGCCTTCAGCCATTCAGCGCCGAGCTTGGCCGCCTCGGCGCGGTGCGCCTCGATCGCGCGCCGCAGCTCTTCGAGCTCACCCTGGATCGCCGCCGGCTCGGCGCCGTCGACGGTGCTCGGCGCCGCGCGCCGCTTTAATGAAATTACTGCCATCCCGCGCCCTCGCTTGACCGCCGCAGCTTCTAGCCCTCCGGCTGGTTCAATACCGCGGCTGTTTTTGAGCCAGCCCCGCGAGCGCCCGCCGGACCGTTTCGCCGCTCGGCGCGCGGCCGGCATTCAGGGCGAGCGCCCGGTTCAGCAGAGCGCGGCGTGGATCATCCGGCGGTGGGCGCGCGCGCTCCCATCGCCACGCCGCCGCCGCGTATCGTCCGAGCTCCGTCGCCAGCGCCGCGGCCGTCGCCCTGCCGGTCGGCTCGAGCTGCGCCGTCGCGGCCAGCTCGCGCAACGCGGCGTCGCGCTCGGCCAGGCGGCGTCGTCGCAACGCGCTCGCCGAACAAAATCGGCGCGCCAGCTCCGCGATCTCGGCGCTGCTGAGCCGGTCGAGCGCCGCCGCGGCCAGGTCGAAATCCGCCGAGTCGACGCCCAACGATTTCAAGGGCTTAGCAGGCGGCGAATTAGCAGTCATTTCCGGTCGAAACTGGCGGAATTGCTCGGGTTTGCCGGGTATGCACATTGGAAATTGCCCGGATTTCTATTTGCGAATTTGCGAGCGATCGGTCGACGCGGTAGACGTGCCGTTCGGAGGCGGTCGCGAAACCCCATACCCCCATAGGTTGTGCCGTGAGGCTGCTCGTTTGCGCGGCACGCGAGTTTGCGAACTTTGCGAACCTTTTCTCCTGTTATCAACGTCACACACACACGCGCGCGCGTGTGTGTGTGACGGTCTAAACCGGAGAAAAGGTTCGCAAAGTTCGCATCACCGATTCCAGTATGGTTCGGGCGCCTCCTCATGGCGCACGGCCAGCCCTTGAAACCCGTGTTTGTTTTCATGGCCGATACGGCGTCTGCGGTAGCCGCGGTCTTCGATGGTCTGTGAAAATTCCTTGCGCGTGCCTGAATGCTCGCCGGTCCGGTCGCACCATGCCATCCAGGAAGCGTAGAGCTCTCGGGTTTCCGTCTGAGCGCTCGCGGACCTTTCGCAGCATTCGTCGAGCCACGTGGCGAACGCGTCTTCGGCGGTGATGTAAGCTTCGGTCGCTTGCCTGACGGCGGCGGGTGGGTTGAGCCCGATGCGCTGCCATTCTAAGCAGCCGGCGATTGCCCAAGCGAGGATTCCTGGCCACTCAGTCTTGAGCGTCTCAAAAAGCCGGTGATCGCGGTGGGCTTCGGGGATCGTGACCGTGAAGGGGATCAAGTGCAGCCGCCGCCGGATCGCCTCATCGACGCCCCGGAGGCCGGGTTTGTGGTTCCCGGCGATTAGCAACTTGAAGCCGGGCGTAAATTCAAAATAGTCTTGTCGCATAAAGCGGGTTCTGATTCGGTCGCCGCCGGTCAGCGTCTTGATCCGGCTTTCATCCCACCGGCGACCGCGTTCGGTTTCCTGTGCGACGACAAGGCGGGCGCCGTGCAATCCGGCTACGTCAGTCGGGTGGTGATCTCTCTGCGAGGCGAGGAACGTCTCCATCGCCGCGACCACGGCGTAATCTCCCCAGATGCCTACCAATGTATTGGTAAACACCGATTTGCCGTTGGCGCCGGTGCCGTAGAGGAAGAAAAGTACGTGCTCGCTGGTGATTCCGGTCAGGCAATAGCCGGCGACGCGCTGCAGGTAGGCCTGCAACTCGGCGTCGCAGGCGGTGATTTCGCCGAGAAACTTGTGCCAGCGCGGGCAATCCCCGCCGGGGTCGACGGCTGTGCGCTTTGTCGCGTAGTCAGTGCGGCGTGCCGGTCGAATCGCCCCGCTGCGCAATTCGATGGACATTTTTTGTCCTCCCAAGGTTGTCGGATCGGCATTCCATTGATCGATCGTCGCAGCGTGTTGGCGATCGGCGCGGGCGAGCCCAATGGTCGCCGCGACGGTTTTGGCGCTGGCGACGGAGGCGGCCAGTCTGATCGCTTTTGGGTCGGTAATTTCAGCGCTGGCGGCGCGGCAAATCTGCCGCGCGAGATCAAACGCCTTCATCGAGTTGTCGAGCTGCCAGTGTGAGCCAGTCCATAACAGCCACTTTCCCCAGTCATCGACGTAACGAGCGTCGCCGCCGTGCTTGGCCGAGAAGCGCAGGGCGAGGGCGTCCTCGCTGAATTCTGGCGGCAGCGCCGGGGCGGGTTCCGCTTCTGCCGAAGCCAGCGGCGCCGCGCGCACCAGCCCTTCCAACGCATCGGCCGTGCCGCCGGCGGCGAGCCAGTCGCTCACATCCCCCTTGGGCGGCAGGTGCGGGAGCTCGAGGACGCGGATGCTGCCGGCGACCCCGGTGAGCTTTCGTGCCACCTCCGCGGCATGGTCGCGGCCGGGCTTGTCGTTGTCCGGGAGGATCACAACGTCGCGCCCAGCAAGCCAGCGCGAGATTTCGTCCCGCCACTTGCCCGCCCCGCCGTGATTTGTGGTCGCGACGAGGCCACGCTCGCCGAGGTTGTCGCAGTCCTTTTCGCCCTCGGCGATAAACACCGTCGCCTCGGGATCCGCCAGCAGCGCGGGCAGCCCATAGGGAAGCGGCATGACGCCGGTCACGTTCCAGATGAACGCGTCCGGCGCCCCATTTGGGCGGCGCTGGCGGAACCGCTTCGGCTCCTTTGCGGTCGGCGTCAGCCGCACCACCTGGTAGCGCAAAGCTCCGGTCTCGTCGCGATAGCTGTATGTGGCGACAATTCGGTCTGCGCGCTCTGTGCCCGCGTGCGCCTCACCCCAAAGACCACGCTGCCGCAGCGCGGCGAGCACGGCGGCTTGATCGCAGCCGGCCCGGCAGGTGAAAAGAACGCGCCCGGCTTTTTCGGTGATTTCGAGGCTCGGCGAGTGGTCGTCGTGAGCCGGGCAGCGGCAAAACCAAGCCGAACCCTTTTTTTTGCCGCCGAGCGCCGCGGCCAGCTCGCGCGCGGTGGTCATCCGGCGCCCCCGTCGAGCGCGTCGGGATGGGCGGCGCGGACCAGCGCGATCACTGCCGCGGAAAAACGATCGGCGAGCTCGCGGCTGCGCCACTCCGCAACCGGTGTGAACAGCGGCTTCCCGGCGACGGTCTTCTGGCGTCGGTCGCGATCGAGCGCCGCTTTGCTCGGCATTGCTGCCCAGGGGCCGAATTCGCCGGCGAGGATCGGCACGTCATGCAGCTTGAGGCCGATTGGCAGCTCGACGGTCGCAAAGCCGCGCAGCGCGCCTTGCACGCGCGGCGTAAAGGCGACGAGGCGCAGCCGCGGCCGGTCGGCGCCGGCGGCCGGCGTCATCGCCGGCCCCCGGCAAGCGCGTGGAGTGGCGGCTCAGGCAGGCGATCCGCGCCGGTGGCGCGCAGCCAGTCGGGTCGAGCGGCCCTCATGCCGTCGACCATCGCCGTGGCGCGGGCCTCAGTGAGCGTGCCGCGCACACCCTCGTCGACTAGCCACTCGACGAGCTCGACAATCAGCCGTGCCGCCTCTGGCCGATGCAGGATCGCGCGGACGCCCTGTTGCCGCCGCAGGCGGTGCGCGTTGTGGGCTCTTAATTCACTGCGCGATTGTGTGGTATGGTCGCGATCCTCCGATCGCCCAACACCAGGCCGGTGGCGCGCTGCGAACGCGCTGCCGGCATCCCCCCGCGCCACCCGCTATGCACGACGGCGGCGCGCGGGTGCGCGCGATCCGGCCGCTGCCCTTTTGACAACCGGCGCTGGCGCTGGCGGCGGTGCGGGCGCCGTGGCCGCGCCGTTGCGCAGCACGCGCTTTCGCGCCAGGAAATTTTGGAGATCGCTCGCTAGAATTACGGTTCTCGAATTGACCTTGGCGGCGACGAGCTCGCCCTTGGCGATGGCCGCCTTGATCGTGCTCAGACCAAGGGTCGAGACCGCCGCCGTCTCGTCGATGGTGAAGGCGACCGGCGCCAATTCAATCGATCGGGTTCGCATACGCATGGCAATTCAGCCCTCCGTGACTGCGGATGGCCACTACAAGAAATTGCCCAGAATCGCTCTACGCAAATACCGGGACGCACTTTGCGTAGGATCGCCGCGTAAGATGCCCTTCACGCGGTAAAAGATGGACGCGCCAGCCGTTTCCGAAATCTCTGCACCTCGGTTCTCGATCGCCCCTGAACTGATGTTGCTGTCTGGGTAAATGCGAGCCATCAATCTTTGCAGGAACTGGACGGCCGGCTGATCTCTACCCCATCCAGCTGCGGGATCGATGGCTCCCCAATAGATTGTAAGCAGGCGAGCCGCATCCATCGGCCAAGGGCGACGCTGCGTAGAAACGAGCCAGGATGGCTGCGTGAAATCAATCGTGTTTAGTGTCTTAAGTAGGGATCGAAACCTTCGGGCGCGTTTGTTATCAGCGTCAACGAAGTCATCCAGATCCTCAATTATCGTCGGCATAAGCAACTGTAATTCGGCTGCGAGTTCTCTGAGCGGCCGACCAGACCTTTTGATGCTTCTGAAAATAGATCATCCTCATTGGAGCCGCACGCGCGGAAATGCCCATGGACGTGAATTCCAGAGCCAACTCCGCTATTACTTCTTGAGAGCCCAGAGGCGGCGCCAGGCATTCGTCAAGAAGCGTGGACAGCTCTTCGGGGCCGATCCAGGCGCTCTCGACCAAGCATCGGGCTTTGCAAAGTACCGCAACATCGACGCTCGACGAGGCGGTTTGGCGTTCGTCCTGAAACCACCCCAATAGATCGTCGAGCTGGGGCCCAGTCGCTGCCGGAACGCGCTCCATTAGCGCGGAAGGGTGCGGCGCATCGATCAGCCAGGCGGAAATCGAGATCGCGTTCGATATGACCGCAGCGGCTAACAGTCCCGATGCTTGCCCGGGCGATGGTGCGTCGGCGGCAGAATCTTCGGGGTCACGCATGAATGCCACGCCTCCGCAGGCGCTCCGCAGGGTGGCGCGGCGGAAAGCCGGTGCGGACCGGCCTTGTCGGGTTGCAATCCCTATCCGCTGCGAATCACAGTCTACTCGCCTGGACTTCCCCCGTCGCGCTCCGGCCTCGATCAGTGCGGCAGCCAGCGCAGCGCGGCGAAGACGAGGCCGGCGACCACGACGATCAGGGCGCCGAGGCGCGTCAGCAGGCGGTGCTCGACCAGCGCGAGATTGGCGCCAACCGCATCGATCGCCCCCTGTAGGCGAAGTTCCGTTTGCCGCAAATCGCCGCGCAGCTCGGCAAGGTCGGCTTTGAAGCCGCTTCTGACCTCGAAAAGATCGGCCTTCAAGTCGCTTCTGACCTCGGCGAGATCGGTTTTCAGATCCCCTCTGGCCTCGGCCAGATCGGCCTTGGTGGCGACGTTCTCGCGAATCGCGTCGAGGATCTCGCCGGCTACGAGCTCGGCCGCCTTGCGCGCGATCCCCGCCGCTTCAAAGGCATTCGCCAGGCTCAGCCGATCGATCATGGCTGCGGCGCCCGACGCGCAGGGAAACAACGGCGCTGGCGCGCGCCGGCGGTGCGCAGCAGTACCGCGCCCACGCCTCGGCCAGCTGGCGGCGCTTGTCGAAAAGGTCGCCGCGCCGATAGGCCGCTTCTACCTTGTCGCCGACGACATGGGCGAGCGCCATTTCGCGCACCTCGCTCGGCGTGTTCGTCTGCTCGGCGCACCAGTCGGCGAAGGTCGAGCGGAACCCGTGCGCGGTCAGATCGCGGCGCTCCATGCGGCGCAGGGTCATCAAGAGCGCCATGTTGGAAAGCGGCCGGCCGGCGCGACCTCCGAGAAAGGCGAATTCGACCGCGGCTCGCCGGCGGCATCTCCTCGAGGATCGCCAGCGCGGCGTCGGCAAGTGGAACCCGGTGCTCGCGGCCGCCTTTCATCCGCGCCGCCGGGATCGTCCAAAGCCGGCCGGACAGGTCGATTTCCGGCCAGGCCGCGCCGATCACTTCGCCGGTGCGGGCCGCGGTCAAGATCGCGAATTCGAGCGCGCGGGCGCCCGCGCCCTGCTGCCGCCGTAACTCGGCCATGAATGCCGGCAGCTCGGCATAGGGCAGCGCCGCATGGTGCGCGATCGTCGCCATTTTCGATCGCGCCGGAAGCAGGTTTTCGAGATGACCGCGCCACCGCGCTGGGTTAGCGCCGGTGCGGTAGCCGCGCGTCGCGGCCCAATCCAGGACGCTTTCGATCCGGCCGCGCACCCGGCCGGCGGTTTCCGGCTTGGTCGCCCAGATCGGCTCGATCGCTTTCGCCACAAGCCCGGTGTCGACCGCCGCCACCGGCAGCGACCCGAACACCGGATAGACGTAAGCGGCGAGCGTGGCCGGCCACTGCGCCGCGTGCTTGGGGTTGCGCCAGGCGGCCCGGTGCGCCGCGATGTAGGCTTCGGCGCACTGGCGGAATGTCATCGCCTTGGCCGCGTCGATCCGGGCCGCGCTGCGCTGCGCGCTGCGCGCGTCGAGCGGATCGCCGCCGTCGAGCCGCAGCAGGCGGCAAAGGCGCGCCTTCTCGCGCGCCTCGGCCAAGTTGACCGTGTGCACCGGCCCCAGCCCCATGTCGCGCAGCCGGCCGCCCTGGCGATATCGGTAAATCCAAGAGCGCGAGCCGCCGGCGGCGACCAGCAAGTAGAGGCCGCCGCCATCGGCCAGCATGCCGGGCGCGCTCGCCCGCGCCACCGCGCCCGCGTTCAGCCGATAGATCCTGTGTCCGCCCAACTGCTCCGCCCCATCCCTCGCCCCATACTTTGAGGGCCACTAAAGACAACCACAGGCGACCCGTGACGGCCAAGGATAATTTATTCGTCCCGCGATTTCAATCGTCTGTCCGGGACGAGGCCGCAGAAACGCTCGCGCCGTGGCGGAGGGGGCGGGATTCGAACCCGCGAGACGATTCATCACCGTCTACACACTTTCCAGGCGTGCGCCTTCAACCGCTCGGCCACCCCTCCATGCCTGCGCCCGCGCATGGCGGCGCCAGCGCTGCAGACTAACCACGGCAGCGGGCGGGTGCAACGCGCCGAAGCGATGCCGCAACCGGGTAAAATCACACGAGACAACTCGGCCATTTGCGGCTCGCCTTTGGCGGCACAATTGGAGGATGATCGGCGCCGGAATGGCCGGCAGTCGAGGGGTGAGGGCGATGAGCTGGATTGACGAAACCCATGATCCGAAGCGGCAGAGCTGGGTCGCATCGGCCAATGGCCACAGCGAGTTTCCGATCCAGAACCTGCCGCTCGGCGTGTTCGCCCCGCCCGGCGGCGGCGCGCCGCGCGGCGGGGTCGCAATCGGCGACATGATCTTCGATCTGGCCGCCGCCGTCGAGGCGGGGCGGTTTTCCGGCGACGCCGCGAAAGCGGCCGAGGCGGCTTCGGGCCCGACCCTCAACCCGTTGATGGCGCTGGGGCCGGGACCGCGGCTGGCGTTGCGCAGGCGGGTCTCAGCCGTGCTCGCCGCAGACGGGCCCGAGCGCGGAAAGGCCGAGCCCGAAGCCGCGCGGCTCTTACACCCGGCGGCGCAGTGCACCCTGCATCTGCCGGCCGCGATCGGCGAGTTCACCGATTTCTTTGCCGGCATTCATCACGCCCGCAACGGTGGCATGCGGCGCGACCCGAACAACCCGCTCGGCCCCAACTACAAATATGTGCCGGTCGCCTATCACAGCCGAGCCTCCTCGGTGCGCCCGTCGGGCGTGCCGATCCGCCGCCCCAACGGCCAGCGCAAGGCGCCGGACGAGACGGCGCCCAACTTCGGCCCGTCGCAGAAGCTCGATTACGAGCTTGAGCTCGCGGTCTGGATCGGCCCCGGCAACGCCCAAGGCGAACCGATCCCGATCGTCCGCGCCGGCGACCACATCTTCGGCCTCGGCCTCGTCGACGACTGGTCGGCGCGCGACGTCCAGCAGTGGGAATCGCAGCCGCTCGGGCCGTTCCTCGGCAAGAATTTCGGCTCGACCGTGTCGCCATGGATTGTCACCGCCGAGGCATTGGCGCCGTTCCGGGTGGCCCAGCCGGCTCGGCCCGCGGGCGACCCGCGGCCGTTGCCTTATCTATGGGACGAGGGCGACCAGCGCGCCGGCGCTTTCGACATCGCGCTCGAAGCCTTTCTCCTGACCGAGGGGCTGCGGGCCAAAGGGCTGCCGCCGCATCGCATGTCGGGGAGCAACACGACCGATCTCTACTGGACCTTGGCGCAATTGGTAGCGCACCATACGAGCGGCGGCTGCAATCTCGGCCCGGGCGATCTCTTCGGCACCGGCACGATCTCCGGCCCGACCCGCGAGGGTTATGGAAGCCTGATGGAATTGAGCGCCGACGGCGCCCGCGCGACGACCTTGGCTTCGGGCGAGACCCGCACCTTTGTCGAGAACGGCGACGAGGTGATCTTCCGCGCCCATTGCCGCCGCGAAGGCTTTGCCCCGATCGGCTTTGGCGAGTGCCGCGCCCGCATCGTGTGACCCGGCAAGGGCTCTGCTCCGGCCGACGTGCCGGCGCGAATCGCGGTCTATAGCGCCATCAGTCGGTCGAGCCGGGACTTGTCGGTGCGCAATTCGGCGGCCTCGCCCGAATAGCGGATCGCGCTCTTTTCCAGCACATAGACCCGATCGGCCAGCGCCAGCGCGAAATCGACGCTTTGCTCGGCCAGCAGGATGGTCAGGCCCTGCGCCTTCAATTCTCCGATCTTGTCGCGCAGCATTTCAACCACCAGCGGGGCCAGCCCCTCCGACGGCTCGTCGAGCAGCAACAGCGCGGGGTTGCCCATCAGGGTACGGGCGATCGTCAGCATCTGCTGCTCGCCGCCCGATAGAAAGCCGCCCGGCTGGTCGCGCCGCTCGCGCAGGATCGGAAACAATTCGCCGACCGTCTCGATCGTCCAATGGCCGGGACGGCGCGCGGCGCGGGCACCGACTTCGAGGTTTTCGCGCACCGTCAGCTCGGCGAAGATGCGGCGGTCCTCGGGGACAAAGCCGATGCCGGCGCGGGCCACCCGATGCGGCGCCCAGCCGGCGATGTCGCGCCCGCGCCAACGGATATGGCCGCTGCCCGGCGGGGTGAGGCCCATCACCGTGCGCATCGTCGTCGTCTTGCCGACGCCGTTGCGGCCCAATAGCGACACGCATTCGCCGGCGGCGATCTCGAGCGAGATGCCGAACAGCACCCGGCTCAAGCCGTAAGCGGTATGGACCTCATCGAGTGCCAATAGCGCGCTCATGCATGGCCGCCGAGATAGACGCGGCGCACCTCGGGGTCGGCGCGCATTTCCGCCGGGGTGCCCTCGGCCAAGAGCCGGCCCTGATGCAGCACCGCGATCTTTTCGGCGATGCCGAACACCACCTCCATGTCGTGCTCGGTAAATAGGAGGGTGAGGCCGCGCTCGGCGGCGATGCGCTCGAGCAGCCGCATCGTCTCGTGCGTCTCGCTCGCCGACATCCCGGCGGTGGGTTCATCGAGCAGCAGCACCCGGGGGTCGCTGGCCAGGGCGATACCGAGCTCGAGCTGCTTTTGATTGCCGTAGCTGAGCGTGCCGGCGACCGCGGAAGGCTCGTGGCCGAGGCCGATCGAGGCGAGCAGGGCCGCGGTGTCGTCGCGGTAGAAATCCTCTGACCGCGACCAGAAATTGCGCCCGCGGCCGCGATGGGCGAGAAACGCCGCCTGCACATTTTCAAACACTGAGAGCTGCGGAAAGATGTTGGTGCGCTGAAACGAGCGGCCCACACCCATGCGGCAGATGCGGTGCGGCGGCGCGCCGGTGATGTCGCGGCCGTCGAGCAGCACCTGCCCGCCATCCGGCAGCAGATGGCCGGTGATCAGGTTGAAAAAGGTGGTCTTGCCGGCGCCGTTCGGTCCGATCACCGCGGCGATCTGGCGAGTCGCGACATTGAGGCTGACGCCGCCGACGGCGATAAAGCCGGCGAAGGATTTGCGCAATTCGTGGATCTCAAGCATCGCGCCCGGCCAGATGGCGCCGCGCCGCCCGGAACCCGGCGACCAGCCCGCCGACGATGCCGCCCGGAAAGACGAACAGCAGCGCTAGAAGAATGACGCCGAGCACGAACGGCCAGTACTGGGTGTAGTCAGTGATCTCCTGGTTGAGCCAGACCAGCGCAAAGGCTCCGACCGGCGGGCCCCAGAAATAGCCCATGCCGCCGAGGATCGTCATGATCATGACCTCGGCCGATTTCGACCAGAATACATAATCGGCAAAGACGCCGCGGTTGAAGATGCCGTAGAGCGCGCCGGCGAGCCCGGCAAAGGCGCCGGCGCCGACAAAGGCGGCGAGCTCGTAAGCCCGCACATTGAGGCCGATCGCGGCGGCCCGCTCGGGGTTGTCGCGGATCGTCGTCAGCATCCGGCCGAAGGGCGAGCGCACCACCCGCCACAGGATCGCCAGCGACACCGCCACCAAAGCCAGGGTCAAGAGGTAAAAGCGGTCGCCGGAGCCGAGGTCGCGCAGCCCCGGGACCGCCGCCATCCAGCGCATATCGGGGTAGGGGATTTCCGGCAGCCCCTGGTCGCCGCCGGTTACCGAATTCCATCTATAGGCGACGGCCCAGACGATCTGCGAGAACGCCAGGGTCAGCATCGCGAAATAGATCCGGGTCAGCCGCACGCAGAAATAGCCGGAAACCAGCGCGAACAGCGCGGCGCCGAGCCCGGCCGTTGGAAATGCGAGGCTGAACGGAACCCCGTAAGTCTTCATCAGAATGCCGCAGACATAGGCGCCGACGCCGAAATAGGCGACGTGGCCAAAGGAGACGAGGCCGGTGGCGCCGAGCAACAGATTGAGGCTCGCGGCAAAGAGGGCATCGATCGCGATCTGGGTGCCAAGAAAGGTGTCGTAGCGCGAGCCCAGCCAGGGGACCCACAACGCGACCAGAAACACCAGCAATGTCCAGGGAACGCTGCGGGCGAGCAGCGCGCGGCGCCGGGTCATCGGACCGGCCGGCCGAACAGCCCCCACGGGCGGATCACCAGGATCACCACCATCAGCGCGAATACCGAAAACAGCGAAAAGCCGGGAAAGATCAAAATCCCGAACGACAGCACCTGGCCGTAGATGACCGAGCCCCAGAAAGTGCCCCAGAACGAGCCGAGGCCGCCGATCACGACGACGATAAATGCCTGAACGATGATCAGCACGTCCATGCCCGGCACGATGGTCTGCAAGGGCGTGATCAGCGCACCGCTCAACCCGGCGAGGAACGAGCTGGCCATGAACATGCCGGTATAGATCGCGCCGACATTGGCGCCGAGCGCGCCCACCATCTCGCGATCGTACGAGGCCGCCCGAACCATTCGGCCGGCGCTGCTGCGGGTCAGCACCAGCCAGCCGCCGACGGCGATAGCCGGGCCGAGCGCCATAATGAACAGATTGTAATAGGGCTGGGTGGTGCCGAATATCTGGATGCTGCCGGCGAGCAGCGGCGGGCGCTGCACCGAAAGCTGGCCTGTGCCCCAGATGTATTTGGCGACGTCGCTGAAGATCAGCACCAGCGCGTAGGTCAGCAAAAGCTGATAAAGCTCGTCGCGGCCGTAGAGGTGGCGCAGCAGCAGCCGCTCGACGATGCCGCCGAGCACGGCGATGCCGAGCGCCGCAAATATCGCCGCGGCCCAGAACGCTTCCCCGATCGGATGGAGCCATTGCATTGCCTGCCAGGCGAGATAGGCGCCGAGCATGTAGAACGACCCATGCGCGAAATTGAGGACGCGCATGACGCCAAACACCAAGGACAGACCCGAGGCGATCAGAAACAGAAACATCGCGGTCATCAGACCGCTCATGAACTGGTCGAACGCAGCGGAAGGCTTATGCCGTTATTTCCGGGAGACCAACATTTGGTAGGTGAAGGGGGTGTGGCCGGCGGCGATGGCGAGTAGCGAACGGAAGGTGGCGTGCCGGGTTTGGCGGCGGTTGAATCGGAAGACGAATTCGTCGAGGTAGGATTGGAGATGGCGGCGACGCAGGCCGTGATAGACGCCCAAAGCCCAGACCTTGAGGTTGGAGAAGATGCGGTGCACCCAAGGCAGGACGACATGGGCGGCCATCTTGCCGATGACGTGAGGATCGTGGCCGACGCCGGGCGCGCCGGGATAGGCGGACCATCCGTCGGTCCTGGCGGTGGTTCCCGGGGCGAGGTTGTCGGCGATAAAGGGATGCAGGCTGGCGGCCGAGTAGTCGGGCACCTCGGCGAGCCGGACGCGGCCCGGACCGGCGCCGCCATCCTCGACCTCGACGGCGCCGACGACCAGCATCTTGCCCTGGTGGCTGCGTCCGCCGCCGCCGGTCACAGGATCGTTCTTGCTGCGGCAGGCGATCTCGGTCTCATCGACCTCGACCAGACCGGCGAGCGGGCTGCGGTCAGGCGCCACCATGCTGCGGCGCAGCTTGGCGCAGATCAGCCAGGCCGTCTTGTAGGAGCCGAGGGCGAGCTGACGTTGCAGTTGCCAGGCCGAGATGCCGTTGGAGTGGGTGGCCATCAGATAGGCCGCCCAGAACCAGATGGTCAGCGACAGTTTGGAGTGGTGCATGATGGTGCCGGCGGTCACCGAGGTCTGCTTGCCGCAGGCGGCGCATTCCCAGGTCCACGGCTTGGTCTGCAGTTCCCAGGCCTTGGCCTTGCCGCAGGCGCGACAGACGAAGCCCTCGGGCCAGCGTGCCGCGAACAGGTATCTGACGCAGGCGGCCTGATCCGGGAAGCGCTGCTGGAACTCCATCAGGGAGCGGGGAAAATCGGTCATGCCGGCCTCGCGAGAGCAGATGTTCGATGTTTGTTCCTAACACCGATCCGCCCGCTCCACCACAACTAATTGATCCACCGGACGCAGAGGGATAAGCCTTCGCAGCGGCAGCCGACACCGCGGTCGAGATCCGTAAGGTCCGGGTGGCCGTGCGATGCCCGCCGCAGCCGCTATTCCGTTTCGGGCTCGGGATCGTAATAAGTCGGGTTGCTGATTACGGCGAACGGGTAGGGCGCCTGCTTGACCATCACCCCCCAATACTCGCCCATTTCCGTCTCATGCGTCTTGGCATGAAAGGTGCGCTTGCCGATCGGCGTATCGATGGTCAAGCCGAGCATCGCAGCGGCGACTTTCTGCTCGTTGGTGCTGCCGGCCTTCTTGACCGCAGCGGCCAGCGCCTCGATCGGGATGTAGCCCATCACCGACCAGCCCGAGCCGTATTTGGACTTGGTGAACGCCCGCAGATGCTGAATGAACGCCTTGTGCGCCGGCGGCTCGGCGCCGCTCCAGATCACCGGGTCATAGGCGTCGGCCCAGATGCCAAAGGGGTAATCGGCGCCGAGCGCGCGGGTCTCGTCGACTGCGCCGACCTCGCCACCATCAGCCAGACGATTGTGGATCGCCTTGAAATAGCCGAGCGGCGCCCCCTGCTTGACGAAGCTGATGAAGTCACCGGCAAACAGCGCGCAATAGACCGCGTCGGGCTTCTTGCCCATCTGCGCGGTGATGAACGGGGTGAAGTCCGGCTCGCCGAGTTTCGGCCATTCTTGATCGACGATCTCGATGTCCGGGCGCAGCTGCTTCAATTTGGCGATAAAGGCGGTGATGTCGTCGTGGCCATAGGCATAGTCGGGGGCGATCGTCGCCACCCGCTTGATGCCCTGCCATTTAGCCATGATGATCGCGCCGGCCGCCCCTTCGATATTGGTGTTCGAAGCCACCCGAAAGATGTAGGGGTGCAAATTCGCCGGCGCGGTCAGGCCGATCGTCTTGGCCGACGGCGCCAGAAAGACGATCTTGTTTTCCTTGGCGACGGTCGATACCGCCGGCGCCTCGGCCGAGGTCAGGGTGCCGACCAGAAAGTCGACATTGTCCTTGATGATCAGCTCGCGCGCCAGGCGCACCGCCTCGTCGGCATTCGCTTTACTGTCGCGCGGCAGGATCACGATCTTGCGGCCGAGCACCCCGCCCTTGGCATTGATCTCGTGCGCCGCCAGCTCGGCGCCTTTGAGGATCGGCACGCCATAGGTCGCGGTCGGACCAGATAGCGGGATCGGGAACCCGATCTTGATCGGGCCGGCAGCCCACGCGGCGCCCGGCGCGAGCATCATGGCCGCGCAGCCCAACGCCAGGCGAATGACGGCGGAACATCCCTAGGCCTCCTCATTTCAGAGCATATTTTTTGTTCTTGGCGCGCCTTATGGTTGAGGCGGCTGGCTGCTGTCAAGCGTCGTGGGCTCTCCCCAGCGCTGGCGCCAGCTCGCAACCCCGTTCAACGGCTCGGCCATGGTCAGCGCGCGCATGACCGCCCGCGCCAGGCAGTCCGCCGCGGCAGCGCCTAGCCGCAGCAGCGTTGCCGGGACCGCCGGCGGTCCGGCTCCGCTCGAGAGCGCGAACACGCTGTCGCCGTCGAACGGGGTATGGATCGGGCGGATCGCGCGGGCGAGTCCGTCCTGCGCCATGATCGCCAGTCGCCGGCACCCGCCCTTGTCGAGCGCCATGTCGGTGGCGACGACGGCGATGGTCGTGTTGGCGCCGGCGACGACCGCTTTGCAGGCCGAGAAATCTAGCGGGTCGACGGGACGATTGGGGACCGCCGGCTGCGCGTCGATCTCGCCGGGCAAGGCCAGATCGGCGGCCCAGAAACGCCCGCAATCGGGCCGCACTGCGGAGCCCCAGCTGTTGACCGCGACGATCGCGCCGACCGTGGCGCCGCCGCCAAGCGCCTCCGACGGCGCCCCCGAGAGCACCAGCGAGGCGCTGCCGAGGCCGCCCTTAAGCCCTCCGGCGGTGGCGCCGCGCCCCGCCCCGGCGTTGCCCTGCGCGAACTCCGCGGCCGCGGCCGCGACCGCGCGCCGGCCGAGCGCGCGATAGGGCGGCTCGCCCGACCACATCAGCCGGCCCGGAAAACCGAGATCAAATAGTATCGCGGCCGGCACGATTGGGACCCGGATCGCCGGCGAGCGCGCAGCCGAGCCGACAACAAAGCCGCGCCCCTGCGCGGCGAGCCACTCCATGACCCCGCCCGCTGCGTCAAGACCATAGGCCGAGCCGCCCGACAGCACCACCGCGTCGATCCGGTCGACCAGCGCGTCTGGGCCGAGCAACTCGGTCTCGCGGGCGCCGGGCGCGCCGCCGCGCACATCAACCGAGGCGGTCGCCGGCGCTGCCGCCAGCACCACCGTCGTGCCGGTAACGCCGTCGATATCTTCGGCCTGGCCGACGAGGATGCCCGGCACGTCGGTGATGAGATTGCGCAATCCGGTTTTCACCGCCCGCCCCTGGTCGAATACCGGCCGCTCTATTTGTGGCGACCCACTGACTGCCGATCATACCCCGAAGGGGCCTCGCCGGTCGACGATCGAGCGGCATCACCGATCTTGCGCCGCGTTTTCCCTAGCCCCTATGTTGCGCGCGGTGCTCACTCGCAGACAGGATTTCACCCGAACCGTCACGGCCCGGCCACCAGCTGCGTCCAAACGGTTTTGAGGCCGCCCGGTGGCCCAGCCAATCGACCACCCGGCCCCGGCGCGCCCCGGCGGTGGTCGAGGCGATCTTCTACATTGCGGCGACCGGCTGCCAGTGGCGGATGCCGGCAAAAGAGTTTCCCCCATATTCGACCACCGAACCGGGTCAATCCCATCCCGGATGCGCGGTCAAATCGGCGCCCAGCGCGCGTTCCAGTAAGCGCCTCTTGAGTTCCTTGAACAGCCCCTCCTCGCCGAGCAAATGCTGCGGCGAGCGATAGCCTCGCAACAGCTGCTCGATAACCTCGTCCCTGACGCCCTCCCGGCAAAGAAGCCGTGCTGACGGGTGACGGGGCGCCTGTGCTGTCCCTGCTTGTTCTTCGGCGCCGGCGGCTTCTCGATAGCGGCGACCACAAGGCTCTTGTCGGCGTACTTCGTGCTGTGGCCGCGACCGCCAATAAAGCTCTCGTCCGCTTCGAGCAAGCCGTGCAGCGGGCGCGCCGGGTCCTGGCTCAGCCCATGACGCCGCTTGTGCGCCACGGTCGAGGCCGTCTGATACGCCACCCCGGCTCCCGCTGCGGAAACCTGGCTGAGACGCCGCGCTTGTCGCGGGCCATCAGATAGGCGGCGAGAAACCACTTGTGGAGACCGGTGCGGGTGCGATGAAACATCGTCCCAGCCGTCACCCAATTCCTGCCGGCGGCGGACGCGGCGTTCGTCAACCCGCGGCCACGCCTTCTGCCCCACCCTCCCGTTTGCCACGCCCGGCGCAGACAAGCCCACCGGGCCAGCGCAGATCCGCCAAATGTTCGATGCCCTGCTCGTCCGTCCCAAACCGCGATGTAAACCCCAAAGCCCGGCCATCCGACCTCCATGACCACTGGGGTTATGCTACCTAAAGGCGAGGCTGGCCAAGAACATTAACGAACTCACGCTGCCTGGACGGGGATATTATTGTGTTGATGAAACAGCGGCGCATTGAGGAAAGGATAACGCAGGGGGCCGTCGCCGACGGCTGCCTGTTCTGCCGCGAGGACAAACCGCACCACTGTCACCGGCGATTGGCGGCGGAATACCTCAGACAGCACTGGTGGCGACGTCGATGTCTCCCATCTCGTCAGCCTAGCAGGCTGCTGAAAAAGAGAGAGTTTTCCGGTTTTTTCTGGTTGCGGACGGCTTGACATGAGCGATTACGATGAGTTCTTGATGCGCTCTTCATCGAAGTGGCGAGTGGGGCGGGGATATTGGCCGGCGAGCGTGATGGCCGGTCACGACACGGGCTCGGCGAGCAATTTGGGCAGGCGGACGAGATCGTAGGCGGCCATGGCGAGGGTGAATTGCCAATCGACCTTGGGCAGCCCGCGATGACGCATCTTGCGCAAGCCGGCCACCGTTTTGGCCCAGCCGAAAGCCTCTTCGATCCGTTTGCGGATACGCTGGGAGACCGCATAGCCGGGATGCCGGGTGGTGCGGCCGTCGATCGCCGAGCGCCGGCCGTTTTGGTTCTGGGCAACATGCGGGGTCACCGCCTTGTCGCGCAGCTCGTAAGGGGCCGGGCAAGGAGGCCCGGCTCTGTTTCATCGGCCATGCGCTGATGGCTTGGGACAGCATCGCGGCGAGAAATTGCCCGGCCGCCTCGCCCTCCAGCAGCCGGTCGCGGTTCTTGGTGAAGGTGGTGGCGTCCCACACCGGATCCTCGATGCCGAGCCCGACAAACCAGCGAAACAACAGGTCGTGGTCGAGCCGGTCAACCAATTGCCGCTCCGATCGGATCGCGTAAAACGCCTGCAGCAGCAAGGCCCGCAGCCGCCGCTCCGGCGGGATCGAGACCCGCCCGATCGGCGAATACAGCTTGGCGAACTCGCCAGAGAGCGCGTGCAGTGCCGCGTTGGCAATCTGCCGAATCAGTCGCGCAGCGGAGGGTCCGCCCGGACCCGTTTCTCAAAATCGATGTAACTGAAAAGGCTGCCGCAAATCCCATCGTCGCCGCGCATCGCTCCCCCCATCCCCACCTCAAGCAAGCACAACCCGCAAAATCAGCAACCCCTTTTTCAGCAGCCTGCTAGTGGATAGTACCTGACGGAAGAGTCCTAATTGTGGTTTCCCGACGAGTGCGGCTGTGCCATTGTGCGGTATGCGCAAGGGGATAGCCATTGAGGTCACGGCGGCGGATCGGGCTCGCTTGCAGTCGATCATCCGGGATCGCAACAGCCCGCAGAAGCACGTCTGGCGCGCACGGATTGTTCTGCTGACGGCGGATGGTCAGGGCACCACCGCCGTCATGCGCGCCGTCGGCAAGGGCAAGACCGTGGTTTGGCGCTGGCAGGAACGCTTTATGCATGAGGGGGTTGACGGGCTGACCCGCGACAAGACGCGGCCCTCGCGGATCCCGCCGCTGCCGACCGAGACCGTCGATCGAGTGGTGGCGCTGACCAACCAAGCCCCGCCGCATGAGGCGACCCATTGGACCGCCGCGGCGATGGCCCAGGCGACGGGGATCAGCCCGTCCTCGGTGCGCCGCATCTGGACGCGGCACGGATTGCAGCCGCATCGGGTGCGCTCGTTCAAACTCTCCAACGACCCCAAATTCGTCGACAAGCTCAAGGAAGTCGTCGGCCTTTATATCGATCCGCCCGATCATGCCGTGGTCCTCAGCATCGACGAGAAAAGCCAGATCCAAGCCCTCGACCGCACCCAGCCGGGGCTGCCGATGAAGAAGGGGCGCTGCGCCACGATGACCCACGATTATAAGCGCAACGGCACCACAACCCTGTTTGCCGCCCTCGATATCCTTGAGGGCAAGGTCATCGGGCGCTGCATGCAGCGCCACCGGCATCAGGAATTCATCGGCTTTCTCAATACCGTCGAGCGCGAGGTCGCGGCCGACAAGGCGGTCCATGTGGTCCTCGACAACTATGCCACTCACAAGCACCCCAGGGTGAAAGCCTGGCTCGCCCGCCATCGGCGCGTCACCTTCCACTTCACCCCGACCTCGTGCTCCTGGGCCAACGCGGTCGAGGGGTGGTTTGCCAAGCTGACCCGACAACGGCTCAAGCGCGGCGTCTTCACCTCGATCGTCGAGTTGCAGGCCGCCATCAACCGCTTCATCGCCGACGCCAACGGCGCGCCCAAGCCGTTCGTCTGGACCAAATCCACTGACGCCATCCTCGCCGCTGTCACCCGCGGGAGACAAGCGTTAGGAGCGATCCACTAGCGAGGCTGCGAACATGGATTCCGAGCTCGTCGAAGAGCCCGTCCTTGACCCGCGCGGAGCGTGGACCCGAGAGTGGCGTCCCGGAATGCCATGCCATTGGGAAGCTCGCCTATGACCGTCGGAGCACAAGAGAAAATTTTGATCCTCGATTTCGGCAGCCAGGTCACCCAGCTGATCGCGCGCCGGGTGCGCGAGAGCGGGGTTTATTGCGAGATCCACCCTTACACCATCGGCGACGACCAAGTCCGCGCCTTCGACCCGCGCGCGATCATCCTGTCGGGCGGGCCAGCTTCGGTGACCGAGGGCGCCGCGCCCCGGGCGCCGGCTCTCGCCTTCCGCCTCGGGGTCCCGGTGCTCGGCATCTGCTACGGCATGCAGACGATGTGCGACGAATTGGGCGGCCGGGTGGCGTTGAGCGAGCATCAGGAGTTCGGCCGCGCCTTTGTCGACATTCTCGACGACTGCCTCCTGTTCGACGGGCTGTGGTCCAAGGGCCAACGCGCCCAGGTCTGGATGAGCCACGGCGACAAGGTCGACGTGGTGCCGGCCGGCTTTCGCGCGGTGGCGGCGAGCGAAGCCGCCCCCTTTGCCGCGATCGCCGATGACGAGCGCCGGTTTTACGGGTTCCTGTTTCATCCCGAAGTGGCGCACACGCCGCAGGGCGCCGAACTGCTGCGCAACTTTACCCACAAGGTGGCCGGCTGCCGCGGCGACTGGACGATGGCCTTGTTCCGCGCCCAGGAAATCGACCGCATCCGCAAACGGGTCGGCCACGGCAATGTCGTCTGCGGCCTGTCGGGCGGGGTCGATTCCGCGGTGGCCGCGGCGTTGCTGCACGAGGCGATCGGCGACCAGCTGACCTGCATCTTTGTCGATACCGGCCTGTTGCGCGCCGGCGAAGCCGAAGAGGTGGTCGACCTGTTCCGCCGGCATTATAACATCCCGCTGGTCCATCGCGATGCCGGCGATCTGTTTTTAGCAAGGCTCGCCGGGGTCATCGACCCCGAGGAAAAGCGCAAGCGGATCGGCGCCGCCTTTATCGATGTGTTCGACGAAGAGGCGCACAAGCTGGGCGACGTCGAGTTTCTGGCGCAGGGGACGCTGTATCCTGACGTGATCGAGTCGACGAGCGCCATTGGCGGCCCCTCGGTCACGATCAAGTCGCACCACAATGTCGGCGGGCTGCCCGAGCGCATGAAGCTGAAGCTGGTCGAGCCGTTGCGCGAATTGTTCAAGGACGAGGTTCGCGAATTGGGCCGCGAGCTCGGCCTGCCGGAGCGCCTGGTGGGCCGCCACCCGTTCCCCGGGCCGGGTCTGGCGATCCGCATCCCGGGCGAGGTCGCCCGCGACAAGCTTGAGATCCTGCGCAAGGCCGACGCCGTCTTTATCGAGGAGATCCGCAACGCCGGGCTTTACGACGCGATCTGGCAGGCCTTTGCCGTGCTGCTGCCGGTCAGGAGCGTCGGCGTCATGGGCGACGCGCGCACCTACGATTACGCCTGCGCCTTGCGCGCGGTGACCTCGACCGACGGGATGACCGCCGACACCTTCCCGTTCCCGCATGAATTTCTGGGCCGCGCCGCCACCCGCATCATCAACGAGGTGCGCGGCATCAACCGCATCGTCTACGACATAACCTCAAAGCCGCCGGGAACCATCGAGTGGGAATGATTTCGGCCCATCCGGGAGTATCCCACAGCGTCTCATAAACCTCTATAACTCACTAATAAACAAGATAAAACTATCCAGAGACGTTCGGGGACTATCGGCCGGCAGAGATCGCCTCTGACGGACTCCCTGACGGTGCGCTTCCCCATTGCGAAATCCCATTCCGTCCGATACCGTCAGGGTGTAGCGCCCTCTGACGGTCTTTTTTTCTACCTAACTCACTGGGAAAAAATAAATTTTGTCGCGAGGATGCTCGAAAATGGCCTGACGGTCTTTTTTCGAGGAGGCGGCCCAAATGTTGACGGATGCGGCCCTTAAGCATCTGAAACCCAAAGTCAAAATTTATAAGGTGACGGACCGGGACGGCATGTATGTCCTCGTAAAGCCGTCGGGGACCCTCTCTTTTCGGCTGGATTACCGGATGAATGGACGGCGCGAGACCGTCACGTTCGGCAAGTACGGCCCGGCCGGCCTGTCGCTCGCGCGTGCGCGAGAGTTGTGCATCGACGTCAAGCGGGCGATCAGCGAGGGACGATCGCCGGCGATCGAAAAGCAGCGGGAGAAGCGCCGGCTCCTGGAAGCGAAAAGCTTCGGCGAATTCGGTGAAAAATGGCTGACCGCGGCGCCGATGGCGGACAGCACGCGGGCGATGCGCCGATCGATCTTCGAACGCGAACTAGTACCCGTGTGACGGAATAGGCTTCTGACGGAAATCACGCCAGATGACCTCCGGGCTCATTGCGGCGTCATCGTCGAGCGGGGTGTGCCGGCAACGGCCATCCACGTCCGTGACATCGTCAAACAGATCTACGCTTTCGCGATTCTGCACGGCGAGAAGGTCGCCAATCCGGCTGCCGACGTAGACCCCCTTGATCGCAACCTTCGTTCCGACAGACCGGTGGCTCTCACCGACCGGAGCTATTCTGGACTCTGGGTGACGGTGTGATCAGGCGGCGTTCTGTGCTGGCGTGTTGTTGACCTCGACGACATTGCGGAATTTGACTCCCTGGACGAGTTTGGGCAACTGGTTCTCGCCCTTCAGCCTACGCCAGGTCCTGGCGGCGGCCATGACAAGCTTGAACACCATCAGCCGGGCGGTGTCCTGCGACAGCGCGCCCTTGGTACGCACCGTCCGATGCCGCACCGTGGCAAATACGCTCTTGATCGGGTTGGACGTGCGCAGATGGTCCCAGTGCTCGGCCGGAAAGTCGTAGAAGGTCAGCAGCGCATCGTGGTCCTTGCACCAGGCAAGCGACCGCCTTCTCGTATTGGCCCGATACTTCCCGGCGAATACCGCGACCGCCGCCTCGGCCGTCGCGCGGTCCGGGGCCGTCCAAATCTCGCGCAGGTCGGCCTTGGCCGCCGGCTGGACGGATTTGGGCAGCTTATCGAGTACGTTGGCGGTCTTGTGCACCGTGCAACGCTGGTGCCGGGTTGTCGGCGACACTTCCTCGAGCGCCTTCCAGAAGCCGAGCGCGCCATCGCCGGTCGCCAGTTCGGGCGCGATGGCGAGGCCGCGCGCCTTGAGGTCGACCAGCAGCTCCCGCCAGCTCTGTGCACTCTCCCGCAGGCCCACCTGGAAGCCGACCAGCTCCTTCTTCCCCTCCGGGCGTCGCGCCGATCAGCACCAGCATGCATTCGGCCTGCGGCTCCATACGTGCCTGCAAGTAGACGCCATCGGCCCAGACATACACGTAGCGCCGGGCCGACAGGTCGCGCCGCTGCCAGCGCGCGTCGTCCGCCTCCCACTCGCCCCGCAGCCGCGCGATCACCGCAGGCGACAGGTTCGGGGCATCCCTGCCCAGCACTGCCCCGAGCGCCTCTTGGAAGTCGCCCATCGAGACCCCGCGCAGGTAGAGGATCGGCAACAGTGCATCCAGGCTCCGCGTCCGCCGTGCCCACCGTGGCAGAATGGCCGAGGTGAAACGGATACGCTCGGGTCCATCGCCGACGCCGCGGTCGCGCAGCTTGACCCGACGCACCTCGACCGGGCCGATCCCGGTCTGAACCAGGCGCTCCGGAACATGGCCGCGCCGCACCAGGCGATCGCGTCCGTCAGGCAGCCGCATGTCCTTCATTGCTAATCGTCGTCCCTAATTGTCGTCGGCCGATCGCCGGTGGCCATCGGCGATCAAAAAACGGCCAACCTAGCAGGCTGCTGAAAAAGAGAGAGTTTTCCGGTTTTTTCTGGTTGCGGACGGCTTGACATGAGCGATTACGATGAGTTCTTGATGCGCTCTTCATCGAAGTGGCGAGTGGGGCGGGGATATTGGCCGGCGAGCGTGATGGCCGGTCACGACACGGGCTCGGCGAGCAATTTGGGCAGGCGGACGAGATCGTAGGCGGCCATGGCGAGGGTGAATTGCCAATCGACCTTGGGCAGCCCGCGATGACGCATCTTGCGCAAGCCGGCCACCGTTTTGGCCCAGCCGAAAGCCTCTTCGATCCGTTTGCGGATACGCTGGGAGACCGCATAGCCGGGATGCCGGGTGGTGCGGCCGTCGATCGCCGAGCGCCGGCCGTTTTGGTTCTGGGCAACATGCGGGGTCACCGCCTTGTCGCGCAGCTCGTAAGGGGCCGGGCAAGGAGGCCCGGCTCTGTTTCATCGGCCATGCGCTGATGGCTTGGGACAGCATCGCGGCGAGAAATTGCCCGGCCGCCTCGCCCTCCAGCAGCCGGTCGCGGTTCTTGGTGAAGGTGGTGGCGTCCCACACCGGATCCTCGATGCCGAGCCCGACAAACCAGCGAAACAACAGGTCGTGGTCGAGCCGGTCAACCAATTGCCGCTCCGATCGGATCGCGTAAAACGCCTGCAGCAGCAAGGCCCGCAGCCGCCGCTCCGGCGGGATCGAGACCCGCCCGATCGGCGAATACAGCTTGGCGAACTCGCCAGAGAGCGCGTGCAGTGCCGCGTTGGCAATCTGCCGAATCAGTCGCAGCGGAGGGTCCGCCCGGACCCGTTTCTCAAGATCGATGTAACTGAAAAGGCTGCCGCAAATCCCATCGTCGCCGCGCATCGCTCCCCCCATCCCCACCTCAAGCAAGCACAACCCGCAAAATCAGCAACCCCTTTTTCAACAGCCTGCTAGTTGTCGCCAACCGGGCATCACAATTGACGTTGCACACCGAGCGGCTGACCGGCGCACTCCTCGATCGGCTCACCCACCACGTCCATATCCTGGAGATGAACGGCGACTCCTATCGCCTGAAACATTCCAAGGCCCGACGGCGACGCCAGCTCGCTCAGGATGCCGGTCTCGCCGTCGATCCGGGCACCGGCGAAATCCTCGACGCCTGATCCAACCGAGCCGCCGATATGCAGAAGGGCCCTGCCGGGCCCCGCTGCATATCGATCATCCCCAGCGCCAATGACCGACTTTTACTCCGCCCCGGTGGCCGACTTTCCGTCCGCCGTTGACAGTAGCGATGTTAAGGTTAATGTCACCGGTCGAGAATATTGTCGTACCGCCAGGAGGAAACGCTCGTGACCGACATGAAGGTATTCCATGGTATCACCCCAGATCTTTTCGTTTGCGTGAAGACAATGAGTGAGCAGCAACATGGAACGAAATATGTTCCGTCTGACGCAGATAAAGGTACGGCGACCACGGAGACAAGCACATACAAAGTAGAACTCGGCTTTGAGTTTCAACCGGGCACAGGAGACTTGACCTACACATTAATTTACAAAACCTGGATCGTGCCGATTTCGGCGGTCTGGTCCGGCATTGGAGATACAATAAATAGCTGTCGCAAACCGACTTAGGGTGCGGCCATGCCGGTAGACAATACCTCGACCGCCGCCTTCGAGGCGTGGCTCTCGCGTTTCGAGGCCGAGGTTGCGGCGGAGGGGCTTGATCAGACGTGGGCGAAGCACTTCAAAGAGCTCGTGAGCTGGCATCGTGCGCCGACGGCGACATCGCTGTTCGGGTCCCATTTGGATCGCATACTCCGGAGCGATCCGAAGATCGCCGAGGAGCTGGCCAGCCATCCGGCATTAAGCGCGGCTGAGGACGTCGCGGAAGTTCGCTGGCTCGATGCCCTTCGCCGGGTCGCCTACGCTTCGGCAACCGGGTTCGCAGAGATCCGCGAGAGTGACGGCGCCCCGGTCCGATGTGCCGAGAGCGCCGCGTTTGAGAATTGGGGCCGGACAATCCGAAACGTTCCGGCGCTGACATGCTTCCCCCGGACCAAGGCCGGCGTTGGCAGCATTGTCACCTGGGCTGCCTCCCATGGAAAACGAGTTCGGGTTTCTGGGTACCGTCATACCTGGGGTGATCTCTACTCGAACGACGGAGAGGTGCTCATTTCGCTACTTCCGCTCGCGATCGTCGCCGACCTTCCCGCACAGGAGCCGCCTATCGATCCTGATAACGAACTCCAGGGGATCGAAGTCGTCGGCACGATCGACGAAGGCGGCGTGACGAAGGCTCTCTGCAAGATTGGTGGGGCGACGACGAATGAGCAGTTCCGGCGCTGGTGCCTCGATCCACACGGTGGCGGCTTAGCGTGGACTGTGCCGCTGAACGTCATCATGGTCGAGATCACGTGGGGTGGGAGCAACGCACCGATTTGTCACGGGGCGGGTTGGCGGAACGAAACGCTCAGCGACCTCGTGGCCGCGGTCGAATTCGTGAATGCACGAGGTCAGCTGCAAGTTGTCGACGACCCCGGCTTGCTCCGCGCCGCAGCTGGTGCTTTCGGTCTCATCGGTGTGGTGACAGCCGTCACGTTGAAGCTCGATCCGATGACGTTCGCGAAACTTCAGCCGCGCAAGGAACGGGTGGCTCTCGCGGTCCCGCCAACGTCACGTGATCAGGTTCCCGGCGGCGTGGACATGGATGGGGTCACCGACGCCGACCTCGACACAGCTCGGGCAGATTTCGCCCGCCGCTGCGAACAGGACTACTATGCCGAGTGGTTCTGGTTCACGCTGCAGAAGGATTGTTGGATTAACACTTGGCGCAACGACGGCAGCCGGGCGGATTCAGTAGACTATCCGAGTGAGCTCGACACTGCCTTCCAGGAAGCTCAGGAGTACCTCGCTGGGCTCATCGTAGAGTCGCGTCCATTTTCGTGGCTGTCCGAAACATCGCAGGCGAAACTGCTTGGTGGGGGCGCGATGGCGCTGTTGCCCGACGGCGGGACTGTCGTCACGCCACTGATCGATGCGCTGCACTTTCGACGCGGCATCCAAAACATGAGGGTGCTCGACATGGAATGGGAAATCCCAATCCCGGGGCGCGCCGACGATCCCTCTAAGCCGGATTGGTCAATCTGCCAA
The DNA here is from genome assembly GCA_963814805.1 of uncultured Alphaproteobacteria bacterium. Lineage (GTDB taxonomy): Bacteria > Pseudomonadota > Alphaproteobacteria > ATCC43930 > CGMCC-115725 > AP-15. The sequence continues at coordinate 235,219 of CAWFER010000001.1, forward strand.
GACGCCTGGTGGGCAGTGATCGGGGAGGTATGCCGGCTCGAGCGTCAGGAGAAGGCGCCTATGCGAACTCACGCTCGAGATGCGGATCATGGGCGGCTCCGGTGTGTCGATGGCACCGCAGTATGGCAATACTCTCGGCACCTGCTCTATCGAGGTGCTCACGACGATCAACACCGACGCAGCAGAGTGGATGGCGTTCATGCAATCGATCACCGATGCGTGGGCGCTCCTAACCGACGCGCCCGGCCGCCCGCTCAACATCCGACCTCACTGGGCAAAACAGTGGCAGGGGCTCAAGGTTCGCGGCACACCGATCATCGACTACCTGCGCGCCAACGGGTACGCCAATCGCTTCCCTGAGTTCAAGCAGGGTCTTACCGGAGTGGCCGAGGCCGGCGGCACGACGCTGCAGGACATGCAGCGTCTCTTCTCAAATTCGCTCCTTGACGAGGTGTTCAGCAACGTCTTCAGCTGACCTGCCCCGAGCTTTCGTGTCGCCCTCGCCGCCAATTGGTGGGGCGCGTTTGTCCGCCTGGCCGGTCCCGACCGGCATCGCGAGGCGATCATCAGCCGACCGCTGCTATTATAAGGCGATCGGCCGGCAGACCTAGCATGCTGGCCAAACCACCATCACCATCACCAGCCCGCGCGGCGACCATCACCAGGCCCGCCGCGCCTTTGTCCACGGCGCCCGCTTCTTCGCTCGCCTGCGGCAAACCGCAGAGCATTTGACCGACCCCGATCGATGGCGCCGCATCCTCAGTTACGCCGTTACGCCCTGGTCAAGGACCTCAAGGGCCGGCAGCTGACCCGTCGCGCCGGGTCTGACCCGCCTGATCGGCACGCCGAAGTCGCACAACGTCCCAGCTCGCCGTAAAAATCCGCAGCTCAACTGGCGGATCTAGTGGATAGTACCTGACGGAAGAGTCCTAATTGTGGTTTCCCGACGAGTGCGGCTGTGCCATTGTGCGGTATGCGCAAGGGGATAGCCATTGAGGTCACGGCGGCGGATCGGGCTCGCTTGCAGTCGATCATCCGGGATCGCAACAGCCCGCAGAAGCACGTTTGGCGGGCGCGGATTGTTCTGCTGACGGCGGATGGCCAGGGCACCACGGCCATCATGCGCGCGGTTGGCAAGGGCAAGACCGTGGTTTGGCGCTGGCAGGAGCGCTTTATGCAGGCGGGGATCGCGGGGCTCGCCCGCGACAAGACCCGGCCCGCGCGCATCCCGCCGTTGCCGGCCGCGACCGTTGATCATGTCGTTGCGATGACCAACCAAGCCCCGCCGCATGAAGCGACCCATTGGACCGCCTCGGCGATGGCCCAGGCGACGGGGATCAGCCCGTCCTCGGTGCGCCGCATCTGGACGCGGCACGGATTGCAGCCGCATCGGGTGCGCTCGTTCAAACTCTCCAACGACCCCAAATTCGTCGACAAGCTCAAGGAAGTCGTCGGCCTTTATATCGATCCGCCCGATCATGCCGTGGTCCTCAGCATCGACGAGAAAAGCCAGATCCAAGCCCTCGACCGCACCCAGCCGGGGCTGCCGATGAAGAAGGGGCGCTGCGCCACGATGACCCACGATTATAAGCGCAACGGCACCACAACCCTGTTTGCCGCCCTCGATATCCTTGAGGGCAAGGTCATCGGGCGCTGCATGCAGCGCCACCGGCATCAGGAATTCATCGGCTTTCTCAATACCGTCGAGCGCGAGGTCGCGGCCGACAAGGCGGTCCATGTGGTCCTCGACAACTATGCCACTCACAAGCACCCCAGGGTGAAAGCCTGGCTCGCCCGCCATCGGCGCGTCACCTTCCACTTCACCCCGACCTCGTGCTCCTGGGCCAACGCGGTCGAGGGGTGGTTTGCCAAGCTGACCCGACAACGGCTCAAGCGCGGCGTCTTCACCTCGATCGTCGAGTTGCAGGCCGCCATCAACCGCTTCATCGCCGACGCCAACGGCGCGCCCAAGCCGTTCGTCTGGACCAAATCCACTGACGCCATCCTCGCCGCTGTCACCCGCGGGAGACAAGCGTTAGGAGCGATCCACTAGCAGGCTGCTGAAAAAGGGGTCGCTGATTTTGCGGGTTGTGCTTGCTTGAGGTGGGGATGGGGGGAGCGATGCGCGGCGACGATGGGATTTGCGGCAGCCTTTTCAGTTACATCGATTTTGAGAAACGGGTCCGGGCGGACCCTCCGCTGCGACTGATTCGGCAGATTGCCAACGCGGCACTGCACGCGCTCTCTGGCGAGTTCGCCAAGCTGTATTCGCCGATCGGGCGGGTCTCGATCCCGCCGGAGCGGCGGCTGCGGGCCTTGCTGCTGCAGGCGTTTTACGCGATCCGATCGGAGCGGCAATTGGTTGACCGGCTCGACCACGACCTGTTGTTTCGCTGGTTTGTCGGGCTCGGCATCGAGGATCCGGTGTGGGACGCCACCACCTTCACCAAGAACCGCGACCGGCTGCTGGAGGGCGAGGCGGCCGGGCAATTTCTCGCCGCGATGCTGTCCCAAGCCAGGGTTAAAGCCCTGTTATCGAGTGATCATTTCTCGGTCGACGGCACCTTGTTGGAGGCCTGGGCGAGCCGCAAAAGCTTTCGCCCAAAGGACGACACGGGCGAGCCGCCCGGCCCCGGACGCAACGGCGAGCGGGACTTTCACGGCGAGCATCGAACCAATGACACGCACGCCTCGACCATCGACCCCGACGCCCGTCTCTATCGTAAGGGGCCGGGCCAGGAGGCCCGGCTCTGTTTCATCGGCCATGCGCTGATGGAGAACCGCAATGGTTTGGTTGTCGGCGCGGTGACGACCCGCGCCTCGGGACATGCCGAGCGCCTGGCCGCCTTGGCGCTGATCGACCCGCATGCCGATCGTCCACAACTGGTCACGCTCGGCGCCGACAAAGCTGTAAATTCGCGGGCGATAGTGACCCCCTGAGGGGCGGTTTTCGCATTCAATCGTGACCCTCTGACGCGGCGTGTCAGCGTCCCTTCCTTTTCGGCCGGTGCCGGCTGGGAAGGGTTGGGGGATGATTGGGGTGGACACGATCGGCGAGATACGGCGTGCCTATTTCGATCAGCACCGACCGATCAAGGAGATCGTACGGAGGCTGTCGGTGTCGCGCGCGACGGTGCGCAAGGTGGTCCGCGGTCAGGCGACGGAGTTCAAGTACGAGCGCGGCGTGCAGCCGACGCCGAAGCTCGGCGAGTGGATCGAAGTCCTGACGGAGATCCTGGAGGCGGAAGCGAGGCTGCCTCGGCGTGAACGCCGCTCGACCCAGCGGCTGTTCGAGGAGTTGCGCGGCCGTGGATATGACGGCGCCCACGACAGTGTGCATCGGTTCGTAAAGACGTGGCGGGAGGAACGAGCGCGGGTTCCGGCGCATGCCTATGTGCCGCTGAGCTTTGCGCCCGGCGAGGCCTACCAGTTCGACTGGAGCCACGAGACGATCACGCTGCAGGGTCTGCCGCTGATGATCAAGGCGGCGCACATGAAGCTGTCGCACAGTCGCATGCCGTTCGTGCGCGCCTATTTCCGCGAGACCCAGGAATTGGTTTTCGACGCCCACGACAAGGCGTTCGTGTTCTACGGCGGGGTCTGCCGGCGCGGCATCTACGACAACATGAAGACGGCGGTGGAGGCGATCTTCGTTGGCAAGGCGCGCCAGTACAATCGCCGCTTTCTGCAGATGTGCTCGCACCATCTGATCGAGCCGGTGGCCTGCACGCCCGCCGCTGGCTGGGAGAAGGGTCAGGTTGAGAACCAGGTCGGCAATCTGCGCGACCAGCTGTTCCGTCCCAAGCCACGGGTGACGAGCCTGACCGAGCTGAACGGCTGGCTGGAAGATCAGTGCATCGCTTACGCCAAGCGAACCAAGCATCCGGAGTTCAAGGGGCGGACAATCTGGGAGGTATTCCAGGATGAACGGGCGAGCCTGATGGAGCCGCGCGGGCCGTTCGACGGCTTTGTCGAGAAGGCGGTGCGCGCCACGACCACCTGCCTGATCATGGCCGATCACAATCGCTACAGCATCGACGCGCGGGCCGCCGGCCGGATGGTTCTGGTGCGCTCCCACGCCGAGCGCATCGTCGTTCTGTTCAACGACGAGGTGGTGGCCGACCACCCTCGCCAGTTCCGGCACGACCAGATCATCTACGATCCCTGGCACTATCTGCCGGTCCTGGTGAAGAAGCCGGGCGCCTTGCGCAATGGCGCTCCGTTCAAGGATTGGGACCTGCCGCCGGCCTTGGCCCAGGTCCGCGCCAAGCTGAAAAGCCACGCCGACGGCGATCGTCAGTTCGTCAAAGTGCTGGGCGCGGTGCTCGACCATGGGCTGGGTGCGGTCGAGGCCGCCTGCGCCGAAGCGCTCGCGGCCGGCATCGCCAGCGGCGAGGTGATTCTGACCGTGTTGGCGCGCCAGCGGCAGCCGGAGGCGCCGCCCAGCATCACCACGCCCGACGCGCTGCGCCTGAAGATCGAACCCATGGCCGATTGCGGGCGCTGCGACAGCATAAGGAAGGTAGCCTGATGGAACGCCACGAGATCCTCGAAGCCATGACCGAACTGAAGCTCTATGGCATGCGCGCCAGCTTCGACGAGATCGCCGGCAAGGGGCTCGCCCGACGCGACGAGCTCTACCCCCTCATCGCCAGCCTGCTCCGGGCTGAGCGCACCCACCGGCAGGCCCGGTCGATCAGCTATCGCATCGGCGGAGCCAAGTTCCCGGTCCTCAAAGACCTCGACAAGTTCGTCTTCGCCGATACGCCGGTCGATGAGGGCCAGGTGCGCGAACTCGCCACCGGCGCCTTCCTCGACGCCAGCGCAATGCGATCTTCATCGGCGGAACCGGCACCGGCAAAACTCATCTATGCATAGGCGTCGCCTCGGCCGTCATCCGCACCCGCGCCAGGGGCCGCTTCTTCAACCTGGTCGACCTCGTCAACCAACTCGAGCAGGAGAAGGCTGCCAGTCGCAGTGGCCGGCTCGCCGAGAACCTGCTGCGCTACGATCTCATCGTCATCGACGAGCTCGGCTATCTGCCGTTCAGCCAGCCCGGAGGCCAGTTGCTGTTCTACCTGATCAGCAAGCTCTACGAGAGCACCTCGCTGCTGATCACCACCAACCTCGCCTTCGCCGATTGGCCCCAGGTGTTCGGCGACGCCAAGATGACTACCGCCATGCTCGATCGCCTGACCCACCACTGCGACATCATCGAGACCGGCAACGACAGCTGGCAATTCAAAAACCGCACCTGACCGTCACCCCGGCTTGCCCCGGTGGGCAAACAGGCACCTCCCGCGCATCGCTCCGTCAGACTCGGGCGGTCACTCCACGATGCGTGCGGATTCCGACGGAAGTCGCCCGGCATTCCGGGATGATCTCGCCCACCATTCCGATTTGATGTCGCTCGGTGTTCCGAGATGATTTCGCCCGCCATTCCGGGATGAAGTCGCCCGGTTAGAGGGCGTCTCTGCTGGCCCGCTTAGGGTCCGCTCCTTTGGTTTTTGCCACGGGAGGGGACGATGCCAGCAGAGAGGATCGCGATGCGCCAAGTGCGCGACGTGCTTCGGTTGAAGGCCGCCGGGGTATCCGGCAACGAGATCGCCCGGCGGGTCGGCGTGGCGGCGTCGACGGTCCGGCTGACGCTAAAGCGGCTCGCGGTCGCCGGGCTGAACTGGCCATTGCCGGCCGAGTTGACCGACGCGGCGCTGGAAGCACAGCTCTTTACCGCGGCCGGCAAGAAGCAGGGCCACCGACGCCTCGCCGAGCCCGATTGGGCGACGGTTCACCGCGAGCTGAAGCGCAAGCACGTCACCCTGCAGATCCTGTGGGACGAGTACACCGAGCGGCATCCCGACGGGTATCGCTACTCGCGGTTTTGCGAGCTGTACCGCGGATGGGCGTCCCGGATCTCGGTCACGATGCGGCAGACCCATGCCGGCGGCGACAAGCTGTTTGTCGATTACGCCGGCGACACGGTGCCGGTGATCATCGACCGGCTGACCGGCAAGATCCGGCCGGCGCAAATCTTTGTCGCCGTGCTGGGCGCTTCCAACTTCACCTACGCCGAGGCGAGCTGGACCCAGGCGCTCGGCGATTGGATCGGCGCCCACACCCGCGCGTTCGAGGCGATCGGCGGGGTGCCCAACCTGCTGGTGCCGGACAACACCAAAGTCGCCGTCATCAAGGCCTGCCTCTACGAGCCGCAGGTCAACCGGACCTACGCCGAGATGGCGGCCCATTACGACACGGCGATCCTGCCGGCCCGGCCGCGCCGGCCGCGCGACAAGGCGAAGGTCGAAGTCGCGGTGCTGATCGTCGAGCGCTGGCTGCTCGGCCGGCTGCGCCATCGCCGCTTTTACAGCCTGGCCGAGCTCAACGCGGCAATCAGCGAGGTGCTGCGCCAGCTCAACGACGAGCGGCCGATCCGCCGCCTCGGCGTCACCCGCCGCGCGCTGCTCGAGGAACTCGACCGGCCGCACCTCAAGGAGTTGCCCAGCGAGCCCTATGCCTTTGCCGAATGGCGGCTGCGCCGGGTCGGGGTCGATTACCACGTCGAGGTCGAGGCGCACTTCTACAGCGTCCCCTACCGCTTCGCCCGGCGCGAGGTCGAGGTGCGGCTAACGCCGCGCACCGTCGAGGTCTTTCTCAAGGGCGAGCGGATTGCCGCGCATCTGCGCTCCAGCGGCAATCACCGCCACACCACCGTCGCCGATCACATGCCGTCGAGCCACCGGCGCTATGCCGACTGGACCGTCGAACGCATTCGCATGGAGGCGGCTGCGATCGGCCCCGCCACGGCAGGCTTATGCGAGCTGATCCTGGAGCGCCGGCCGCATCCCGAACAAGGCTTCCGCTCCTGTCTTGGCATCGTGCGCCTGGTGCGGCCGTTCGGTGCCGAGCGTCTCGAAGCGGCGGCCACGCGAGCCATCGAGATCGGCACGCTGACCTACGGCTCGGTGCGCTCGATCCTCGACAACAAGCTCGATCGCCAGGCCGCGGACCGGCCGCGTGCTGATACCGCTCCGGTTCTCCACCTCAACATCCGCGGACCCCGCTACTACCATTAACCCGTTAAGGAGAATGGACATTGCTGACCCATCCGATGCTCGACCAGCTCGCCAAACTCGGGTTTACCGGCATGGCCCAGGCCTTCGCCGAACTCGAAGCCTCCGGCGAAGGGGCAACCCTGACCCATGCCGATTGGCTCGGCTTGCTGGTCGATCGCGAGCTCACCCATCGCCGCGACAAACGCCTGGCCGCCCGGCTGCGCTATGCCCGATTGCGCCACCACGCCGTCGTCGAGGATGTCGATTACCGCGCTCCGCGCGGCCTCGATCGCGCGCTGTTCCACAAGCTCACCGGCGGCGAGTGGATCGACGCGCACGACAATTTGATCCTGTGCGGGCCGACTGGCGTCGGCAAAAGTTGGCTTGCCTGTGCTCTCGGCCACAAAGCCTGCCGCGACAACCGTTCGGTGCTCTATCAGCGCGTCCCCAAGCTCTTTGCCGATCTCGCGCTCGCCCGCGGCGACGGCCGCTATGCCCGCATCATGCGCAGCCTCAACGGCGCCCAGCTCCTCATTCTCGACGATTGGGGTCTCGACCCCCTCGATGCCGGCGCCCGCAGCGACCTTTACGAGATCCTCGAAGAACGCTACGGCCGCCGCTCGACCCTCCTCACCAGCCAGGTCCCCGTCGACAAGTGGCATGAGGTGATCGGCGATCCGACCTATGCCGACGCCATCCTCGACCGCCTCGTCCACAACGCCCATCGCATCGATCTCGCCGGCGACAGCCTACGCCGCTCCCGACCGAGACCAGTTCTCAGGGATTGACCAACGGTACGCCTTTCGCCGAAAACCCACCCGCCAGCAGGACGCCTCAAGCGGGCGACATCATGTCGGAACAGCGAGCGACATGATCTCGAAATGACCGGGCGACATCCCCGGAATCAGCAACGATGCGCGGGTCCCTCCTGTTCGCTACCGGGACAAGCCTGAACCAACCCCCGCTGAGGGGTCCCGATTGGACGCGAAAAGGGGGTCGCAGTTGCAAGCGATTTGACAATTATTCAGGCTTGACGCGCATACTGGGTTCGGGATGAGGCCTGATCGATTATCAGCAGGGTTGCCGGCCTCAGGCGCGAGTGTTAGCGCCGCTGTAATTCTGACCCGGGTCGCCGACTGGAATCTGACCCACCGTCTAGGTTTGGCCTCCTCGATCTGGAGGGGGTCGGATGGTGGGATCGGAGGCGACATTGGAGATCCGGGTGTTGCATCGCCATGGCAAGAGCATTCGTGAGATCGCGCGCGAGATGGGGGTCTCGCGCAACACGGTTCGGCGCTATCTGCGGGACGAGGATGCGGCGCGCTACAAGCCGCGGCCGGCCCGGCCGAGGAAGCTCGACCCGTTCAAGGGCTATATCGTCGAACGGCTGCGCGCGGCGGCGCCGGAACGGATACCTGGCAGCGTGCTGCTGACCGAGCTGCGCGAGCACGGCTACGCTGGCGGCTACACGATGCTGAAGCTGTTGCTCGCCTCGCTGAAGCCGAAGGAAGCGGTCGAGCCGGCGATCCGCTTTGAGACCGAGCCCGGCCAGCAGATGCAGGTGGACTGGGCGGTTATCCGACGCGGCGATAACCGGCTTTCGGTATTCGTCGCGACGCTCGGCTGGAGCCGGGCGACTTACGTCGAGTTCGTTGCCGATGAGCGGGTCGAGACGCTGATCGAGGCGCACGAGAATGCGTTTCTGGCGTTCGCCGGCACGCCGCGCGAGGTGCTGTACGACAACATGCGCACCGTGGTGCTGGAGCGGCACGGCTATGGTCGCGGTCGACACCGCTTTCATCCCGGCTTTCTCGACTTCGCCCGCCATTGCGGCTTCCGGCTGCGGCTGTGTGCGCCATATCGGGCGCAGACCAAGGGCAAGGTCGAGCGGTTCATCCGTTACCTGCGGCACAGCTTCTATGTGCCGCTTGCCAGCCGCCTCGCCCAGGAAGGGCTGATCGTCGATCGGGAGACCGCAAACTTGGCGGCCAGGCGCTGGCTGCGCGAGGTGGCGAACGCTCGGGTGCACGGCACCACTGGCGACATTCCGGCCGAGCGGCTGGCGATCGAGCAAACGCAGTTGCAGCCGGTGCCGACACCTTACGGCGGCCGCAGCGTGCGCTCGATGCAAAGCCCGAAGCCGGTGCCGATCATCGGCCTGCAGCACCCATTGTCGATTTACGACGCCTTTGCCGGCGGTGGCCGATGAGCGATTTGCAGCATCAGCGGATCGCGGATTTGTGCCAGGAACTGCGGTTGAGCGCGCTTCCCGATCAGTATTCCGGCATCGCCCAGAGTGCCGCCGCGAAGCAGGCTTCCTTCTCCGACTTTCTGGAGGACACCTTGCGGGCCGAGCGTGACGCACGCCGGGCGCGGGCCCGCGAGATGTTCGCACGTGTTGCCGGCTTCCCGGCAGTCAAGACGCTCGACGGCTTCGACTTTGGCTTCGCGACAGGCGTGCCGCGGCCGCAAATCCACGAGCTCGCCGGCCTGGCCTTTATCGAACGAGCCGAGAATATCGTCTTTCTCGGCCCCAGCGGCGTCGGCAAGACGCATCTGGCGATTGCCCTCGGCTACCTGGCAACCCAGCACGGCCACAAGGTACGCTTCACCTCGGCGGCCGATCTGGTGATGACACTCGAGACGGCGCAGCGCCAGGGCCGCTGGAAAGAGGCGATGCACCGCGCGGTCAGCCTCTACAAGCTCTTGATCATCGACGAGATCGGCTACCTGCCGCTCGGGCGCGAGCAGGCCAACTTGTTCTTCCAGGTCGTCGCCAAGCGCTATGAGAAGGGCGCGATGATCCTGACGTCGAACCTGACCTTCGGGTCGTGGGACCAGGCCTTCGCCGGCGACCCGGTGCTGACCGCGGCGATGCTCGACCGGCTGCTGCACCACTCGACCGTCGTCAGCATCCAGGGCGAGAGCTATCGCCTCAAGGACAAGCGCCGCGCCGGATTGCTGAAAGCGCCGACGCCGGCGCAGCCCGCAGCGGCACCGGCAGAGTGAAAAGCTTGCCCAGGTGGGCCCACAGGGACCTCCCGCGCTGCGCTCCGCCGGACTCGTGGCGGTCGCTGCGCTCCGCGCGGGTCCCTCCTATGGACTACCTGGACAAGCCCCGAAACGACGCGGGTGGGTCAAGAATTCAATCGGCGACATCGAGCAAAGTGGGTCAGGTTTCAACCGGCGTTGAC
>CAWFER010000002.1:0-141035 GCA_963814805.1 uncultured Alphaproteobacteria bacterium
AGGCTTATGCCGTTATTTCCGGGAGACCAACATTTGGTAGGTGAAGGGGGTGTGGCCGGCGGCGATGGCGAGTAGCGAACGGAAGGCGGCGTGCCGGGTTTGGCGGCGGTTGAATTGGAAGACGAATTCGTCGAGGTAGGATTGGAGATGGCGGCGACGCAGGCCGTGATAGACGCCCAAAGCCCAGACCTTGAGGTTGGAGAAGATGCGGTGCACCCAAGGCAGGACGACATGGGCGGCCATCTTGCCGATGACGTGAGGATCGTGGCCGACGCCGGGCGCGCCGGGATAGGCGGACCATCCGTCGGTCCTGGCGGTGGTTCCCGGGGCGAGGTTGTCGGCGATAAAGGGATGCAGGCTGGCGGCCGAGTAGTCGGGCACCTCGGCGAGCCGGACGCGGCCCGGACCGGCGCCGCCATCCTCGACCTCGACGGCGCCGACGACCAGCATCTTGCCCTGGTGGCTGCGTCCGCCGCCGCCGGTCACAGGATCGTTCTTGCTGCGGCAGGCGATCTCGGTCTCATCGACCTCGACCAGACCGGCGAGCGGGCTGCGGTCAGGCGCCACCATGCTGCGGCGCAGCTTGGCGCAGATCAGCCAGGCCGTCTTGTAGGAGCCGAGGGCGAGCTGACGTTGCAGTTGCCAGGCCGAGATGCCGTTGGAGTGGGTGGCCATCAGATAGGCCGCCCAGAACCAGATGGTCAGCGACAGTTTGGAGTGGTGCATGATGGTGCCGGCGGTCACCGAGGTCTGCTTGCCGCAGGCGGCGCATTCCCAGGTCCACGGCTTGGTCTGCAGTTCCCAGGCCTTGGCCTTGCCGCAGGCGCGACAGACGAAGCCCTCGGGCCAGCGTGCCGCGAACAGGTATCTGACGCAGGCGGCCTGATCCGGGAAGCGCTGCTGGAACTCCATCAGGGAGCGGGGAAAATCGGTCATGCCGGCCTCGCGAGAGCAGATGTTCGATGTTTGTTCCTAACACCGATCCGCCCGCTCCACCACAACTAATTGATCCACCGGACGCAGAGGGATAAGCCTTCAGACGCTTTGGTTCAATGCATACAATCCAATCAGTTACTTTGACATCGCTTTCTCCAGTATACGTCTTATTTACGAGGAAATGTATAATGAAATGTCTCTGTACTTTTTGTATAATATTGAGTCGGCAAGCGTGTATAGCCTCAAGGAGGCTGGTCTGCGAGCTAACGCCAGTCCGGGACAATTTTATGTGATATTAAAGGCTTATGCCGTTATTTCCGGGAGACCAACATTTGGTAGGTGAAGGGGGTGTGGCCGGCGGCGATGGCGAGTAGCGAACGGAAGGCGGCGTGCCGGGTTTGGCGGCGGTTGAATTGGAAGACGAATTCGTCGAGGTAGGATTGGAGATGGCGGCGACGCAGGCCGTGATAGACGCCCAAAGCCCAGACCTTGAGGTTGGAGAAGATGCGGTGCACCCAAGGCAGGACGACATGGGCGGCCATCTTGCCGATGACGTGAGGATCGTGGCCGACGCCGGGCGCGCCGGGATAGGCGGACCATCCGTCGGTCCTGGCGGTGGTTCCCGGGGCGAGGTTGTCGGCGATAAAGGGATGCAGGCTGGCGGCCGAGTAGTCGGGCACCTCGGCGAGCCGGACGCGGCCCGGACCGGCGCCGCCATCCTCGACCTCGACGGCGCCGACGACCAGCATCTTGCCCTGGTGGCTGCGTCCGCCGCCGCCGGTCACAGGATCGTTCTTGCTGCGGCAGGCGATCTCGGTCTCATCGACCTCGACCAGACCGGCGAGCGGGCTGCGGTCAGGCGCCACCATGCTGCGGCGCAGCTTGGCGCAGATCAGCCAGGCCGTCTTGTAGGAGCCGAGGGCGAGCTGACGTTGCAGTTGCCAGGCCGAGATGCCGTTGGAGTGGGTGGCCATCAGATAGGCCGCCCAGAACCAGATGGTCAGCGACAGTTTGGAGTGGTGCATGATGGTGCCGGCGGTCACCGAGGTCTGCTTGCCGCAGGCGGCGCATTCCCAGGTCCACGGCTTGGTCTGCAGTTCCCAGGCCTTGGCCTTGCCGCAGGCGCGACAGACGAAGCCCTCGGGCCAGCGTGCCGCGAACAGGTATCTGACGCAGGCGGCCTGATCCGGGAAGCGCTGCTGGAACTCCATCAGGGAGCGGGGAAAATCGGTCATGCCGGCCTCGCGAGAGCAGATGTTCGATGTTTGTTCCTAACACCGATCCGCCCGCTCCACCACAACTAATTGATCCACCGGACGCAGAGGGATAAGCCTTCAGACGCTTTGGTTCAATGCATACAATCCAATCAGTTACTTTGACATCGCTTTCTCCAGTATACGTCTTATTTACGAGGAAATGTATAATGAAATGTCTCTGTACTTTTTGTATAATATTGAGTTGGCAAGCGTGTATAGCCTCAAGGAGGCTGGTCTGCGAGCTAACGCCAGTCCGGGACAATTTTATGTGATATTAATGGTAGTGCCCTTCACAACATTTATAGCATCAGCGTTTGCAACTACTGTGTGGGTAAGTGTTTGTACATTTCTCCTGATCTGCACAGCGGGCATGCTGCGCGTACAGTTGTATTTTGGACGGCTATTGCTGTATGCGTATCAGCGGCCGAACGTCATGTTCGCGTTACTGACTTGGTTGTCCATGTGCTGCGTAATTTACCTTATCTTTATTGTGTTGCATTGAGAGGGCGGTTTGGTATGGGAACGAAATCTATTAAGAAATCGTCGCCCATGTGAGCGTGTAGCTTCCGGCGTGGGTAATTCAAGCTTGGCTCTATCATCGTTTGCGTTCGCCGCGGCAAGGTTTGGATCGTCCATTTTAATAGGGAGAGTACATGATGACACAAAAAATTGGCCCTGGTCAGGCCGACTTTATTTTGACCGACGCGCCGGGCGTCGCGGCCGAGGCGGCGATCCGCGACGGGCTCAGCGGCTATAATTTCGAGAAGGCCGGGTATCGCGATCACCGGCCGCTGGCGATCCTGGTCAACCACCCTGATACTGGCGAGGTCGTCGGCGGGCTCGTCGGCCGCACCTCGTTCGGCCTGCTCTATGTCGATCGCTTCTTTCTCCCCGAAAGCCTGCGCCAGCGGGGGCTCGGGACCAGAATCATCGCGGCGGCCGAGGAAGAGGCGCGGCGGCGCGGGTGCAGCCGGGCGGTGCTGACCACGCTCTCGTTCCAGGCGCCGGGGTTCTACCAGCGCCAGGGCTGGCAGGTGCTCGGCAAAATCGAATGCGACCCGCCCGGCCACACCCGTTTCCTGATGACGAAGACGTTGGCGAGCCGATAGACCGGGCGTCGCCGCGCGGCTTGCCGAGCAAGAATGTCAATCGCGGATTGCCTGGGTCGCCAGCGCGATAAAGCCGTCCATCGCCGCCGGGTCGGTCCAGCGCAACACCGCGACGAGATCGTGTTCGGGATCGATCCAGGTCAGATTGCCGCCGGCGCCGCGGGCGCAGTAGCCGCGCGCCGAGGCGCTCGGGTAGAGGCCGCAGGCGGTGTTGAGCCACCACAGATAGCCGTATTGCGGATAAAGCGCACAGGGTTCGAGCATCCGCTCGATCCACGCCTCGGAGAGGATGCGGCGCGAGCCCCACAGCCCTCGATTCAGCAGCAGCAGGCCGATGCGGGCCTGGTCGCGCGCGCTGATGAAGACGCCGCCGCCCCAATGGCCGCCGCCCGCGACCGATTGCACGCGGCGCCCGTCGATCTCGACCCAGGAATTGCGATAGCCGCGCCACTCCCAATCGGGCGAAGCGCCGATCGGGTCCATGACCAGCTCGCGGAACACCTCAGGCAACGGCCGGCGCCACAGGCGCAGCAGGGCGAGGGCGAGCCGATTGACCCGCACGTCGTTGTATTCCCAGAACTCGCCCGGCGACTGCAGATCGCGGTGCGACCCCTTTGGCGCGGCACTCGGCCGGCCGCCGACCGCCCGGTTGCGGTCGATGAGATCGGGCTTGCCCCACAGTTCGCCCTCCCATTCCGAGGTCTGCTGCAACAGATGACGCCAGGTGATCCGATCGTTGTGCGGCGGGTCGAAACCGCCGTCATTCACCCGAAGCCGCACCGCCTCGTGCGGGTCGCCGAGGAGCCCGCGATCCCAGGCGAGGCCGGCCAGGATCGAGAGGTAGCTCTTGGCGACGCTGAAGGTCATGTCGGCGCGCGCCGTGTCGCCCCACTCGGCGACGATCTCGCCGCCGCGCAAGATGAGGCCGTTTGGGCCGCCGCGCGGGCGCACCGGGCCCAAGGTCTCGTTCCACGGCGCACGCTCGGCGAAGTCGCTGGTGACCATCCGGGCGAGATCGCGCTGCCACGGGGTTTCGTGCTCGGCCGCGTGACGGCCCGCGGCGGCGGCGCCGGGGGACGCCCGGGTCGGCCAGTCGGCCGGGTGCGGCGGCGGGAAGTCGGTCATTTTTTAAGCGCTCCGTAGCTATGATGGCTATGATGAGCCCTGCCTCCCGGCCGGGGTTGACTTTCTGGCAATCCGCACGACCTCGTGAGGCGCAAGCGCCAGCCCGAGCTTGCAATCAGCCGGGCGGGGTCGTTAGAGTCAACTTTATCGGCGTTCCGGGGTCATGGATATAATGGGTTCGTTCAGCCTGATGCACTGGATCGTGGTTCTGGCCATCGTCATGATCCTGTTTGGCGCCGGCAAGCTGCCGCGCGTCGCCGGGGATTTGGCGAAGGGGATCAAGGCCTTCAAGGCGGGAATGCGCGACGAGGACGAACCCGTCGCGGCGCCGAGCGCACAAGTTCCCCCGCCGGTCGCGGCGGCGAGTACGGTGTCTCCGGCGACAGCTGGCGCCGACCGCCCGCACGACCACGTGTAAACCGCCGCGGATCGCGGCAGGATGCGGGCGGCGGCGCGGGCAGACGGGTTTCTTACGGTACCGACCCACCGCTTCGAGATCCGCACCGGGCCGGAGCGCGGACGCGGGGTGTTCGCGCGCCGACCGATCCTGTCCGGGACCGAGATCGAGGCGGCGCCGGTGATCGTCCTGCCGGCGGCCGAGTGCCGCATCCTGGACCGCACGATCATCTACAACTACTACTTTCATTGGGACGGCGACCCTGACGGCGAGGGGCGCGGCGCGCTCGGCCTCGGTCTCGTCAGCCTGTGCAACCATTCGCCTCGCCCGCGCGCCAGGGTCGACCGGAATTTTGCGCGGATGACCCTCGACCTGATCGCGATCGCCGAGATCGCAGCTGGCGAGGAGATCACGATCGACTATGGCTGCCAATTGTGGTTCGAGCCCCGCGATTAGCGGCGCCTCAAGTTTTTCCGACCAGATTTCGGCCGCACTGGCGTCGCCCGAGGTTGCGGGTTATGTGAGCGGGCGGATCAGCGAGGCGCAAACGCGATGCAACGTGTCGAGGGGCAACGTTTCGAGGGCACCCGGAGCTATGTGGCCACACCGGACCTGCAGGTCGCGGTCAACGCCGCGATCGCGCTCGAACGCCCGCTTCTGGTCAAGGGCGAGCCCGGCACCGGCAAGACCATTCTCGCCCACGAGATCGCCCGCGGCATCGGCCGGGACCTGATCACCTGGCACATCAAATCGACGACCAAGGCGCAGCAAGGGCTCTACGAATACGATGCGGTCGCGCGGCTGCGCGACGGCCAGCTCGGCGACGAGCGGGTCCGCGACATCGCCAATTACATCGTGCCGGGCAAATTGTGGGATGCATTCGCGGCCGATGAAGCCCCGGTGCTGCTGATCGACGAGATCGACAAGGCCGATATCGAGTTTCCCAACGATCTACTGCTCGAGCTCGACCGCATGGAATTCTACGTCTACGAGACCCGGCAGACGATCCGGGCCCGGCATCGCCCGATCGTGCTGATTACCTCGAACAACGAAAAGGAATTGCCCGACGCCTTTCTGCGCCGCTGCTTCTTTCATTATATCCGCTTTCC
The DNA here is from genome assembly GCA_963814805.1 of uncultured Alphaproteobacteria bacterium. Taxonomy (GTDB): domain Bacteria; phylum Pseudomonadota; class Alphaproteobacteria; order ATCC43930; family CGMCC-115725; genus AP-15. The sequence continues at coordinate 5,933 of CAWFER010000002.1, forward strand.
GGAGCGCGAGACGATGGAGAAGATCGTCGACGTGCATTTCCCCGATCTGAAGCACGAGCTGGTGCACGAGGCGCTGACGATCTTTTTCGACATCCGCCAGGCGCCGGGATTGAAAAAGAAGCCCTCGACCTCAGAGCTGCTCGACTGGATCAAATTGCTGCTGGTCGAGGACATCTCGCCCGAGACGCTGCGCACCCGAGACCCGGCCAAATTGATCCCGCCGCTGCACGGCGCGCTCCTCAAAAACGAGGAGGACGTGCACCTGTTCGAGCGCCTAGCCTTTCTGCACCGCCGCGGCGAGCGCGGCTAAAGCGCAACGAGCTCTGTGGATAACAAAAATACAGCCGTCGATTGTTGAAGATTTGGGGATAAGCTCGGTATTTCAGCTATGGGATGCTACCAATGAAGTCGGACAAGCCAATCTCGGCGGAAGCTAACGTAAGCGACGAGTTGTTCGAGATGGCGAATTTGTACCCGCGTACTACGGGTCTACCGATGACGGTATGGGTGAGCCCCCGCGGAAATGCCCGCCACGACGTGCGCATCAAGGTAAATATGACGCACGGCAACCAAATGACTATCGACAATACTGCAGTAGTGGCGGTTCGACCTGTTCCGCACCTGATTGCCGGCCGACTTTCTGCGGATGATGAGCGCGCGGTGTTCGGCTGGATCGCGCTGAACGCGAGCGCTATAATCAGCTATTGGGATGGCGATATCGACACCGTGCAATTCTCGGAATTGTCGCGACCGCTGCCGTCCTGCTAAGGCTGGCCCGTGTTCTTCTCGTTCTTCGCTGAGCTGCGCGCGGCCAGGATCCCGGTCTCGCTGCGCGAATACCTGACGTTGATGGAAGCGATGCAGAAACGGGTCGCCGGGTTTGCGATCGAGGAGTTCTATTTCATCGCGCGCACCACCTTGGTCAAGGACGAGCGCCATCTCGACCGCTTCGACCGGGTGTTCGGACAGTGTTTTAACGGGATCGAGACCTTGGCCGAGCCCCGGGCCGAAATCCCCGAGGAGTGGCTCAAAAAACTCGCCGAGCGGCTCTTGAGCGACGACGAGAAAAAGCTCGTCGAGGCATTGGGCGGCTGGGAAAAGCTGATGGAAACCCTGCGCCGGCGGCTGGCCGAGCAGAAAGCGCGGCACCAGGGCGGCGGCAAATGGATCGGCGCCGCCGGCACGTCGCCCTACGGCGCGCACGGCTACAACCCCGAAGGCGTGCGCATCGGCCAGCAGGAGGGGAAAAACCGCAGCGCGGTCAAGGTGTGGGACCGGCGCGAGTTCCGCAATCTCGACGACACCGTCGAGCTCGGCACCCGCAACATCAAGTTGGCGTTGCGGCGGTTGCGCCAGTTCGCGCGCGAGGGGGCGGCCGACGAGCTCGACCTCGACGGCACCGTCAAATCGACCGCGCACAATGCCGGCTGGCTCGACCTGAAGCTGGCGCCGCAGCGGCGCAACACGGTCAAGCTGCTGCTGTTCGTCGATGTCGGCGGGTCGATGGAGGACCATGTCCGGGTCTGCGAGGAGTTGTTCTCGGCGGCGCGCGCCGAGTTCAAGCACCTGTCCATTTCTACTTTCATAACTGCCTCTATGACGCGGTGTGGCGCGACTCGCGCCGCCGCCACCTCGAGCAGGTGCCGGTCATGGAGCTGATCCGCACTTATGACCGGAATTACCGGATCGTTTTGGTCGGCGACGCCAGCATGAGCCCCTACGAGATCGAAAAGGAGGGCGGCAGCGTCGAGCGCTGGAACGACGAGCCGGGCGAAACCTGGCTGCGCCGCCTGTTCGAGGCCTATCCGCACGCGGTGTGGCTGAACCCGGTGCCGGAGAAATACTGGGACGGCACGGCCAGCATCGGCATGATCCGCCGGATCATCGAAGATCGGATGTTCCCGCTGACCCTCGACGGCATCGACCGCGCGATGCGCCGGTTGCGCCGCAAAGGGTGAAGCGCGCCGAAGCAAGGGTGAGCCGGGCTGGTACCACCTGCCCTCTCAGGGCATCGGAGCGCTAGATACGGTCTTCCTCGACTGATAGCGGATCAAGTCGCAGAATGGCGCGCCTGATTGATCGATAATCATCTTTCGGGACGTCCACATATTCATTAGGGTCATCAGATTGGAATAAGCCCTGTGGCATCTTCGTGGTATTGGCTAGCTCGACATAACACCCGTAATCGATTGGAGACCTCCAATAACCGCGCGTCTTGACGGAAGAGCTGGGCATTGGCTGTGCCGTGACCGGTTTGGTTAGGGCGATCGGTGTGCTGGGGCGCGGCCGGCTGTGGTAGCGGATTTTCGGGTCAGGTTGGTGCGGTCTGGGCAGCCAGCCAAACCATCCGCTGCATGTTGTAGGTGAGGTTGGTGAGGCCGATCTTGGTCCTTGCTCGAGCCAAGCCGATGGTGCGGATGAACAGGCCCATCGGGCCCTTCTGGCGGGCAAAAACGTGCTCGACCGCCGAACGCACCGCCGACTTGCGGGCATTGGCCTGCAAATTTCGGAGTTTCCGACAGGCGATTTCGGTTCAAATCGGCAGGCGGTTTCGGCTGAAACCGACAGGCCGTTTCGGTCCAAAGCGGCACCCCGTTGCGGCGGGGTTTCGATGCCGGCTTTGGCGAACCGCTGCTGCGGGGCAGATCCTATCTTGCTCTGAGCTGTCAAAGCAAGTACTCTCGTCATTATTATCGTCTTTAGTGATGGTTGTGGTCGCTTGTGAATTGCGTGAATAATGGGGATAAGTGTTGTAAGTGATTTATTCATTTTAGTCTTTTACATCCCCGGGTGGGTCCGATTTGCGTCGGCGCATCGAGTTGCCACGCAGCTCGATGCGGTAGGCGTTGTGGACGAGGCGATCGAGGATGGCGTCGGCGTAGGTCGGGTCGCCGATCGAGTTACGCCAGCGCTCCACCGGGATTTGCGTCGCCAGGATCGTGGAGGCACGCTGGTGGCGATCGTCGACGACCTCCATCAGGTCGCGGCGCTGCTCGGCGGTCAGCCGGGCCATGGCCCAGTCGTCGATTATCAGCAATTGGATCCTGGCGAACTGGGCGAGCAGCCGGGTGGCCTTGCCGTCGACGCGGGCGAGGGCGAGTTCGTCGAGCAGCCTGGTGAGCCGCTGATAGCGCACCGAGAACCCATCACGCGCCGCCTGGTTGCCGAGGGCGCAGGCGACAAAACTCTTGCCGGTGCCGGTCGGGCCCAGGATCAGAACGTTGTTGTGCTCGCGCAGCCAGCGGCCGCTGGCAAGGGTGTGGATCAGGCTTCGATCGAGCCCGCGCGGCGTGCGGTAGTCGATATCTTCGAAGCAGGCGGCCTGGCGCAGGCGGGCCTGACGCAAGCGTTGGGCGAGCGCCGCGTTGTCGCGTTCGACGGCCTCGCGATCGACCAGCATGGCCAGGCGCTCGTCGAAACTGAGGCGCTCGCAATCGGGCAGGCTTTGCTGCTCCTCGAGCGCCTTGGCCATGCCGGTCAGGCGCAAGCGGCGCAGCGTCTCGATCGTCGGATGGATCATGATCATTGCCTCCTGCAGGGATTGGTGTCGATCGGCGTGGCCGGCTCAGTTGTAGTAGGCCGGGCCCCGCAGATTGCCGTGTTCGCCCAAGCCGTCCTCGGCCTGGGCATCAAGGAAAGGCTGTCGCCGATCGGCCTTGAGCAGCCGCTCGACATAGCGCGAAGAAGCGACGCCGGCGGCCAGCGCGCGTTCACAGGCGAGTTCGAGCCGGGCCTTGCCGTAGGCAGCGGCCAGCCGCAGCACGCCGAGACAGGCGCGCACCCCTTGCTCGGGATGCTCGCGCGCGACGATCAGGCGGTCGACATAGGTGCCGATGGCGGGCCCAAGGGCGGCGGCCTCAGCGCGCAGCTTGTCGGGAGTACGCCTGGCCATCGCCTGGTGTGCCGGCGGCATGTGCTCGCTGGCGGTCGTGTGGTGCGCCTTGGCGGCGCTGCGCGGATGACTGGCGACCCGTTCGCCGTGGTGGAAGATCGCCACCGCGGTTGCGGTCAGGAAGACGTCGAGCCGTTGATGCACCAGCCGGTACGGCACGGAATAGAAGTGGCCGTCGACAGTGACGTGGTAGTCGATGTTGACGCGCGCCGCGAGCCACTGGCCGACGACAAAAGGCGTCGCCGGCAACGGTTTGAGCTTGTCGCGCTCGATCGCCTCGAACAGCGAGCGCCGGCTGCCCTCGCGCGGCGGCGCAAACGGTCGGTTGTTCCATCCTCGATCTTCTCGGCGAGCGCGGCGTTGGCCTCGGCGAGCGAGAAGAACTGCCGGTGCCGCAGCGGCGCCAGCACCCACATCTCGACCAGTCTGACCGCATTTTCCGCGGTTGGTTTATCCCGGGGCCGCCTCACCCGTGCCGGGACAATGGCGACATTGTAATGCCGGCCGAGCGCATGGTAGCTGCGGTTCAGCACCGGGTCCCAGTAGTTGGCGTCGGTCACCCCGGTCTTGAGGTTGTCGGGGATCACCTTGCGCGGGCAGCCGCCGATATAGGCGAAGGCGCGGACATGAGCGCCGAGCCAGTCCTCATGACCCTGGGTCCAGCTCGCTTCGGCATAGGTCAGGTCGGAGCAGGGCAGGCAAGCGACGAAGACCTGCGCCTCGCGGACGACGCCCTTGTCGATGACGCTCAGCGTCATGCCGGCGTAATCGACTTCAAGGGCTTCGCCGGCGCGATGCTGGCGGCGCATCGTCGGCGGCCGAGAGCGTCGCTGCCAGGCGTGGAAATGCGCGCAGAACTGGGTGTAGCGGTAGCCTTCCGGATGCTGGCTCAGATATTCCAGCCACAGCAGCCGCAGCGTCACGCCGCGGCCGCGCAGCTCCTTCTCGACCGCCTCCCAATCCGGCACCGGACGATCCGGATGGCGCGTATCGGCGGCGGCGAACAGGCGACGATCGAGCTCCTCCTCGCTGAGCTCCGCCGCGATCTCCCAGCCCAGCCCCGCCGCCGCGGCGCGGTCGAGATATTCCTTCACGGTCGAACGCGCGACCCGCACGCTGCGCGACACCGCCGTATCGCTCAGCCCCAGCGCCTTGAGCCGAAGCACTTCCTTGATCCGCCGCATCGCCACCCTCGGTCTTGGCATCTCCCCGTCCCCCAAAAGGGGCGACGGTAGCCGCCATTACTTGCCGCTCAGCAGCGATGCCAAAGCCGGTCAGGGTGCCGAAAACGCCGAAATCAGGTGCCGGATTGGAGCGAAATCAGGTGCCGCTTTCCGCCGAAATCACCTGCCGCTTTCAACCGAAATCCGGTGCCGGTTTGCTCCGATTTTTGCACATTGGCCCGGGCGGTGCGGCGCGGCATCGGCTTGCCTTTTGGCTTTTTGCGGTGGATCTGCGAGCGCAGCAGCCGGCCGGTGAGGAACTTCTCGTTGGCCTGAGAGCGATAGGCGGTGTCGGCCCACACCTCGCTGGCGGTGTTGTTCGGATCGATCAACTCGGGCAGCAAGGCCCCGTCGTGGCGGGCTGCATCGGTGACCCTCCAGCGGCGGATCAGGCGATGCCGGCGGTCGATGCCGATATGGTTCTTATAGCCGAAGGCCGGGACCGCGAGATCGAGGCGCGGTGCGCCGTCTGCGCTCGGCTTGGCCTTGGCGTATTTGACCGTCCAGCGCGCGTCGCGGTCTTTCTGGCGCAGCTTGGCCGGCTTCGCCGCCCATTGCGGCGGAATGCGGCCTTCCTTGATGTCGCGCTTCTCGTCCTCGGTGTTGCGCTGCTTCGGCGCGGCGACGATCGAGGCGTCGATGATCTGGCCGCTCATCGCCAGAAAGCCGGCCGCCGCCAGCGCCGCATCAAAGCGCTCGAACACAACCTCGATCGCCGGTTTCCCGGCGATCCGGGCGCGCGTCAGCGCCTCGCGGAAGGTCCAGATCGTGTTGGCGTCCGGCACGATGTCGGCCAGCCCCAGGCCGAGAAAGCGCATAAACGACAGCCGGTCGCGGATCAGATACTCTGTCCGCTCGTCCGACAAATTGTGGCTGACCTGCAGGATCAGCGCCTTGAACATCAGCACGTGATCGAACGGCGGCCGCCCGCCTTTCGCGCGGTCCGCGCGCGGCACCGCCCGCTCCAGATCCGCCCGAAACAGTTCGAAATCGATCACCGCGCTCAGCCGCTCCAAGCTGTCGCCTTTGGCCGAGAGCTGCTTCAGCCGCTCGTCAACGTCGAAAAATCCCGCCTGACCGCGCATCTCCGCCCCCCAGCGCAGACCCCGCTCATCAAATCACGAACCCGCTAAAATTACGAGGTTTTTGGAGGTCTCCAATTTTATAAACATCATACCGGATGCCCGCTTCGTCGTGTGATGACACATTCTTTCGTAAAATGTGGAGCAATCTGGAGTCAAATAATTGTTCAATTCTTTGATCGCGTGATGCACTTGGAAATAGGAATGCTCGTGCCCGCCTGTTGCCGATTATGTCCTCGATAATCTGCGCTAATAAGTCACTTAAAACCTGATTTCCTCGGATCGAGTTAGCTTTATCCTGCTGGTACCAGTCGCGCGCCGCGGCTCGCACATCGTTCATTGCAATCTTTCGCCCGAAGCTCTTCGTCACGGCTTTTCCGATTAGGTTCAATGCGTCACGGGGGACGCCCTCAACCGCGCGAACAAACTCGTCGAAAGCGGGAGACTGTGTGAACGCTACTCGGATTAATTGATCTGGCGAGGTGATTTCGCCCGATGTATCCTCACTTTGATAATGTTTGAAAATAAAATTCTTAAAAAACTCAACAGCTTTTCCTTGATCATTATCGAATACCAGGAAATCATCTAAATTTAGGTCCGCTGAAATGTCTGCTCCCAGTTCGAGCCCCGTGTATTGACCATGATCCTGGAGAAAAAGGAACTGAGAACGATGTTCTATCGATGCAATCTTGACCGTGAGGCTGTTGACCGGAAGGATTGTTCGCCGTATTAAATCAGCCAGATAGGGTTGGAGATCTATCGGGATTTCACTCCACTCGTCCATGAGAAGCCAAATCCGCGGCGAGTCCAGCACGCCAATCAAGCTCGTTATTGCAGCAGTAATGTTACCGAAATCGAGATGAACCGTCTCGGGGCCTGACCGCGTTGTCTGCCGCGATGTCCGGCCGTTCGATTTACTCGACCGCGATATTCCAAAAGCGGCAGATGCGGTTTTTGGGAGGGAAAGGCTGGCGGAAACCGAATCTTTTATGCTTTGAGCCGATTCGGTCTCGTCCTGCTGGTTGACTGGTCCAGAGATCCGGATCGTCGTAATCGCCTTCCCGAAGTTGTCAATGCGAGCAGTGAGCTGCTCGGGGTGAGGTGCTCGATCTATAGCAGCGAGGGCGATGGAGTAGAGCTCATCGTAGAGCGAATTCAAGACATCAACTATGAGAGTTCGCAGCACGATCCGAAAGTGACCGGCTCGTGTCACTGTAGATTGAGCTATTCGAGCCGATAGATCGGAGATCGATGTATACAGCGTGATCCCCGCGTTTTTCTACGAACTCAGCCAGATATTTTAGGGCGTGTGTTTTCCCGGTCCCCCGGCGACCATATATGACTTGATTATTGTGCGTTGAAAGCAGATCAAATAGTGGCTCAGAATCGACAAAATTACTAACAAGGATTTCATTTGACGAGCGTTCCGCCCGCTTATTAAGGTTAATGAGCGCGCGGTGAAGTGTCTTCAGCGTCTCTATCTCCTCTGTCATTGACCCATTTCACCCCTGAGAAAACTCGACGCAAAGCAACGGATAAAATGCGGTAACGATATTATGGGCCACTTCCGGCACCGCCGGTGCTTACCACGGCTGTCCCGACGGCGCCATCCCAACTGCTGCCCTGCCCGCTGACCCTCGACGGCGTCGACCGCGCGATGCGCCGGCTGCGCCGAAAAGGGTGATCAGCGGGCCTCGCGACCGATTTCAAGCAGCGTCGGGCTTCTGGTCCTTCGGCCGGACATAGGCGAGGGCCGCATGTTCGGGGCAATAAGGCTTGCCGGGCGCCGGGCGGGCGCCGCAAAAGCGGAAACTCGGGTCGTTGGGATGGCCATAAGGCCACATGCAGCTCGGCCCGCTGAACTCGAACACGTTGCGCAGCTGCGGCCTCGGGGCCGGCTCGCGCCGGGTCATCGCGTTGCGGTGGAGCCGGCCGATGACGGCGTTCTTGGTCAGGCCCAGGCGGCGGCCGATCTCGGCGGTGGGCAACCCCTCGGCAAACAGCTGATTGAGCCGCTCGAACTCGCTCCGAAGTCCAGGTGATTTCCATTGTATCCCCCGTATTCTGTGGATCATCGATCCACCCCCACAAAATACGGTATCATGCTGGTAGCTGGATGCAATAGAAATCTATTAGTGGCGCCTCGAAATCGCGAATCACACGCGCCGCCGACTCGGGCGCGGCCGCGGCTGCCCTAGCTGGGCCGCTCGATAGCAGCCGCCGGAGCCGTCGGCTGAACTGGAAGGGGATACTTGACATTGCCGAATATCGCTCTCTATGGTCGCCGACGTCGATTTGGGGTGTGGAAGCCGGTGAAAGCCCGGCACGGTCGCGCCACTGTAATCCGCTCGGAAGATAAAGCGCCGGGCTGAGAGTCAGACCCCCCTCGTGATCGCGCAGACCTTCTAACGGGACGCGAAATCCCAGGAGATCCAATGATGACCCCTACCGCCTTTGCCCCTGCCGTCCGGCCAGTCGCCATTCCGGTCCGCGAAGTGCTGCCCTGGGCGATCTTCGGCGGCCTGCTGCTGATGCTCGCGATCTATTTCGTCGGCGCCGACGAGGGCGCCACCTCCATCGTCCCCGGGATGTATGTGCACGAATTCGTGCACGACGGGCGCCATCTGCTCGGCTTCCCCTGCCACTAAGCGGGGGCCGGCCCGATGGCGGGAACCCTGCTGCTGCGCGGGATGCTGGTCGGCATTGTCGCGGGACTCCTCTGTTTCACCTTTTTGAAGATCGTCGGCGAGCCGCAGGTCGATCGCGCCATCGCGTTCGAAACCCGGCTCGACGAGGCCAACGCCCAGGCTAGGGCGCAAGCCCTGCTGGCGCAGGGCGTCGCCGCGCCAAGGGAAGCGCCGGAGCCAGAGCTGGTCAGCCGCCGGGTCCAGGCGGGCATCGGCCTGTTCACGGCCGTCATGGTCTATAGTGCGGCCTTCGGCGGCCTGTTCGCCCTGGTTTTCGCCTTTGTCGATGGCCGCGTGGGCGACGTCGGACCGCGAGCGACATCGGCCTTGCTGGCGGCTGCGGGGCTTATCGCCGTCTATGTCGTTCCGAACCTCAAATACCCAGCCAACCCGCCCTCGGTCGGCGATCCCGCCACGATCGGCGTGCGCACGGCGTTGTACTTCGGCATGATCGCGATCTCGCTCGCGGCGATGATCGGCTCGGTGGCGCTGCGTCGCCGGCTTCTCGCCCGCTGCGGCGCCTGGAATGCGTCATTGATCGCAGGCGCCGCTTACCTGATCGTTATGATCGCCGTGGCTCTGCGGGCGCCGGCCATCAACGAGGCGCCTCGACAGTTCCCGGCGGTCGTGCTCTGGCAGTTCAGAATGGCGTCGTTGGGCGCGCAAGTGATCATGTGGGCGGCCATCGGTCTGCTCTTCGGCGCGCTGACTGAGCGTGCCGATCGGCATTCCCGGCTGCCGCGGCCGGATATCCCGGAACGGATGTTTCGAGCGTCTCGACCCTCAGCCCGTTGATCGCGCACCGAAGGCCCGGCTGACCAATTCGGCGCGCCAACAGCCTAATCAGCAGTCCGTTCTTTCTGAGGTCTGAGCCATGGACGCCCAGCCCGCCCGACAATTCGACGCGCGCTCCGGTTTCGCAACAAACTGCGCAGTTCGGTCCCTCGGCGCGCTGGCGGCGCTCGGCTTATGGTGCTGGCCAGCGATATGCGGCGCCCAAATGGTCGGCCCGACGCCGCAGCCGCAAGGCGCGCCGGTCACTCCACAACAGGCCGAAGCGGTGCAGCCGGAAAGCTGGGCGGTTCACGGCCAGGGCACGATCACCTGGGAGCTGCAACCCGCCTTCCGGTCGCCGTATCAGGGACCCCAGAGCCTCAGCCCGGCCGCCAACGGCCGCGAAACGGTCGACGCCACGCTCTACGCCGGCGTCCGGCCGTGGCCGGGCGCCGAGATCTGGATCAATCCGGAGGTCGACCAGGGGTTCGGGCTCAGCGGCACCTTTGGCGTCGCGGGATATCCCAGCGGCGAAGCCTACAAGCTGGGTCAAGCCGATCCTTACATTCTGGTTCAGCGCGGATTCCTGCGCCAGACCGTGGATCTGGGCGGCCAGACCGAACGGGTCGATCCTGACCTCAATCAGCTCGGCGGCGCCCAGACCGCCAACCGCCTGGTGTTCACCATCGGCAAATACTCGGTCGTCGACATCTTCGACACCAACAGCTACGCCCACGACCCGCGCAACGACTTTCTCAACTGGTCGATCATCGATCAGGGGGCGTTCGATTACGCGGCCAATGCGTGGGGCTACACCTATGGCGGCGCGGCCGAATGGTATCAGGGCTGGTGGACCGCCCGGGCCGGCCTGTTCGACATGTCGCAGGCGCCGAACAGTTCGACGCTGTCAAACGGCTTCGCCCAGGGGCAGTTCGTCGCCGAGCTGGAAGAGCGGCACCGGCTGTGGGATCGGCCGGGCAAGCTCAAGCTTTTATATTGGCTCACCCGCGGCAATCTCGGGACCTATCTCGACGCGATCTCGCTGGGCGAGGCGACCGGTCAGACGCCGTCGACCGGCGCGGTGCGCAGCTTTCGCACCAAGGACGGCGTCGGCCTCAATCTCGAGCAGCAGCTCGCCGCCGATCTTGGCGTCTTCGCCCGCGCCAGCGTCTCGCAAGGCAAGGTGGAGGAGATCGATTTCACCGACATCAACCAGTCGATCTCGGCGGGTCTCTCGCTCGCCGGCGCGCGCTGGGGGCGGCCGGACGATACCGTGGGATTGGCTGGCGCGGTCAACCGGATCTCGCACCAGGGCAAGCTCTATCTCGCCGCCGGCGGTCTCGGCGGGATCATCGGCGACGGCCAATTGCCCAATGCCGGCCCCGAGCAGATCATCGAAGCATACTACCGGGTCGCCGCCTTCGGTTTCGCCCACATCACCGCCGACTACCAGTTTATCAACAATCCGGCTTACAACCGTGACCGCGGCCCGGTATCGGTTTTCGCCTTGCAGTTGCATCTGCAGTACTGACCCGGCGGTCGGGGCTGAGCCGCCGGCCCCGCTGCATCCGCCGGCGGCATTGCCTTGTTTGCGCTGAAATCGAGTAGCCTTGGCGTGTTTCGCTTATTCGGGGTAGAAGGCGACCTGCGGGGCGTTGCGTTTGGCGGCCGATCCGGCTGCGGGCTGACGCCGCCGGTCGGTAGAACTGGAAGGCGAGGGAGGAAGCGATGTCGCGGCACAGGGTGCGAACATGCCGGCTCAGATCGACTGGCGCGGCGCTGGCTGCGCTGGCGGGCCTGGCCGGCCTGCTGATGAGTGCGGCGGTGGCGCTCGCCGCCGCAGCGGCGCCCTCGGGCAAGCCGATCACGATCGGCTTCAGCATGGCCTTGACCGGCGGGCTCGCAGTCAACGGCACCTCGGGCCTGTTGGCGATGCAGATCTGGGCCGACGACATCAACAAAAAGGGTGGGCTGTTGGGCCGCCCGGTCAAGCTCGATTATTATGACGACCAAAGCAACCCGGCGCTGGTCCCCGGCATCTATACGAAGCTGCTCGATGTCGACAAGGTTGATCTGGTGGTGTCCGGCTACGGCACCAATATCGCCGCCCCGGCGATGCCGGTGGTGATCGCCCACAACATGACCTTTATCGGGCTGTTCGCGCTCGACATCAATAAGGAGTTCCAGTACTCGAGATACTTCTCGATGCTGCCGGTCGGGCCGGACCCGCGGCCGGCGATCTCGGAAGGCTTTTTCCATATCGTCAAGACCGAGCAGCAAAAGCTCGGGCTAAAGACCATCGCACTCGCGGTCGATGACGGCGAGGCCACGCGCAACGCCGCCGACGGCGCCCGCGTCAACCTCAAAAAGCTTGGGCTCAAGGTGGTCTACGACCGCACCTATCCGCCGGACACCACCGATTTCAGCCCGATCATCCGCGCCATCCAGGCGACGAGCCCCGACATCGTCTACATCTCGTCATATCCGCCGGACAGCGTCGGCATCATCAGGAGCGTCCACGAATTGGGCCTCGACACCAAGGTCTTCGGCGGCAATTTGACCGGCCCACAGAGCACCTCGATCAAGACCTCGCTCGGGCCGATGCTGAACGGCATCATCACCTTTGACTGGTGGCTGCCATCGCCGGCTTTGCGCTTTCCCGGGGTCATGGAGTTCCTGGCCGAATACCAAAAGGAGGCGAAGGGCAAGGGCGTCGACCCGCTCGGCTATTATCTGGCGCCCTGGGCCTATGCCGATCTGCAGGTGCTGGGCGATGCGGTCGAAGGCAGCAAGGGTCTCGACCAGGACAAGATCGCCGATTACATCCGCACCCACACCTTCAAGACCGTGGTCGGTGACGTGACCTTCGGCAAGAACGGCGAGTGGGCGAAGCCCAGGATCATGACCGTCCAGTTCCAGAACATCACCGGCGCCACGGTCGACGATTTCCGCGGCGGCAAGGGCGAGACCGTGCTGTGGCCCGAACAATACAAAACCGGCGACCCGATATTGCCGTACTCCAAGATCACGCATTGAGTTTGCGGGCGCCGGCGCGGCGGCGGCGAACCGGCGATCCCGCCGCGAAAGGCGGCGGGCTCCCCGGCCTGTGCAGAACGCCGGAGTCGCCCCGCGCGGCGGCGTTACACTTGTAAGATTGCCGGTCCGCCTGGCGGTCAAAACCGGCGTTTTGCGAAGAAGCGGTTTTCGGGACGCGGGAGGCCGAGGTTTTCGCGCAGGGTTTGGCCTTCGTATTCGCGGCGGAAGAGGCCGCGGCGCTGCAATTCCGGCACAACGCGATCGACGAAATCGTCGAGGCCGCCAGGGACGTAGGGGAACATGATGTTGAACCCGTCGCAGGCGCGGCCGTCGAGCCATTCCTCCATCCGGTCGGCGATCATTGAGGGCGTACCGACCAGCGCCAGGCCGCCATAGCTGCCGGCGATGCGGGCCAGCTCACGGACCGTCAGATTGTCGCGCCGGGCGCGATCGATGACGCGCTGGCGCCCGCTCTTGCTGGCGTTCGATTCGGGAATGTCGGGGAGCGGACCGTCGAGGTCGAAGCGCGAGGCGTCGTGGCCAAGCGCGATCGACAACGAGGCGAGGCCGCTGTCGGGATGCACCAAGCTGTCGAGCAGCGCGCGCTTGGCGCGCGCCTCGGCCGCGCTGTCGCCGACCACGACGAGCGCGCCGGGCATGATCTTCAGATGCTCGGGGTCGCGCCCAAGCGTCGCCATCCGCCCCTTGACGTCGGCGTAAAACGCCTGCGCGTCGGCGAGATTGCCGCCGCTGGCAAAGATCACCTCGGCAGTTTCGGCGGCGAGCTGGCGCCCGGCGTCGGAGGCGCCGGCCTGGACGATGACCGGCCAGCCCTGGACCGGGCGGGCGATGTTCAACGGCCCGCGCACCGACAGGAACTCGCCCCGGTGGTCGAGGATATGGAGCCGCTCGGGGTCGAAATAGATGCCGTTCTCGACATCGCGGATAAAGGCGTCGTCGGCCCAGCTGTCCCACAGCCCAGTCACGACATCGAAAAACTCGCGTGCGCGGCGATAGCGCTCGCCATGCTCCATGTGCTTCGGTCATGCCGAAATTGAGCGCCGCATCGGGGTTCGAGGTGGTGACGAGGTTCCACCCGGCGCGTCCGCCGCTCAAATGGTCGAGCGAGGCGAAGCGGCGCGCGATCAAATAGGGCGGTTCGAAGGTAGTGGACGCGGTGGCGATCAGCCCGAGATGCCGGGTGACCATCGCCAGGGCCGGCAGCAGGGTCAACGGGTCGAAGGAGGTGACCGTGGCGCTGCGCTTCAAGGCCGCCATCGGCATGTTCAAGCACCGCGAGATGATCGGCCATGAACCAGGCGTCGAACCGGCCGCGCTCCAGGGTCTGGGCGAAGCGGACCAGGTGCGCGAGGTTGAAGTTGGCGTCGGGGGCGGCGCCCGGATAGCGCCACCAGGCGGTATGGATGCCGACCGGGCGCATGAAAGCGCCAAGATGCAATTGCCGCGCTGTGGTCATCGGTGCCGCTCCCCGAATCGCGAGAGGAGCGATGTTACCTGTGCACCGCACCAAACCGCGAGCGGATAGTACAAACGGCCACGAACTAATGCCGCGGAACCCGCTCTGTGGCAGCTACAACGGACAGTAGCGCAGGAGAACCCTGGGTTCTCCTTCTAGGTGACCAATTTATATGGCGGCCCCATATAAGAATTTTCCAGAGCTGTCGATCGCCGCAGGAAACCGGTTCCGCTACCATTAGAGTAGATTTTAGGATTAGACCGCCATCTGATTATCGAAGGCCAACGACTTGGTTTGGGTCGGATCGTCCTTACGTGTATTATTGCTTTACCTTTCCTTATTAATTCCTCCCGTCGAACGACGCGATATTTCTCTCCCCATTCGTCCTCGTGCTCAAGGACGGCAACGACGGTTTCATGCCGGACAGTTGGCCGGAGGGATATTACCCTCTCTAACAAGCCATCGACGGCCGCCAGCATCGCCCAATCGGCGAAATAAATATTTGCTAAACAGCCGAGAAATTGATGCTCGTTGAATGCATCTATATCAGAGATCTTGGAGGCCGTGACCCAGCCGCGCGCGTTCGGCACGGAGTAGACGCCGCCATCGTAAACCAGACACAAGAGGTTGGGCGTGAGGGGGAGGACAAAAAGCACGCCTGCGCTGCCGGTGCCACCGCTTAATCCCTTCGCCCTCGGATTTCTGACTATACCACCGGTTAGGGAACGTCTGAATAAGGGGCTGGCGCGGCGGATGATGCATCGAGATGAACGCGGCCGGTGTGGAAAATGGAAAATGCGACCGCGGTGGGGTTTGTGGTGAGAACCGGCGATCGGTATCGGTCTTGCGCGGGGTGCGGGCGCCCTACACTGCTTGGCAGCGCAGCAGATGGCGCCGCGCAATGAACAGATTGGCGAGCGCGCAGGTCACCAGCAGGCGATGGGCGTTCTTCTTGAGCCCGCGATAGCGCACCTTGGCAAAGCCGAAGACCCGTTTGACGACCCCGATCGAGTGCTCGACCCGGGCTCTTACCTTCGACTTGGTACGGTTCTTTCGCCGCTCGACCAGGTCCACCATGCCGCGCTGGCGATAGCGGCGGTTGGTGAAGTCCTTGGCGTTGGGGGCGTGTTGCCAGATCACCGCGCGCTGGCCGCGATAGGCCTGGTCGCCCCACACCCGGGTCTCGTTGCCATGCAAGAGTTGGGGCAGCACCCGGCTGTCGGCGACATTGGCCGGGGTGGCGACCGCGGCGTGGATCAGCTTGGTGCGGCTGTCGACGCCGACATGCGCCTTCATGCCAAAATACCACTGGTTGCCCTTCTTGGTCTGGTGCATCTCGGGGTCGCGCGCCTTTGCGGCATTCTTGGTCGAAGACGGCGCATTGATGATTGTCGCATCGACGATCGTGCCGGTTGCCACCTTGAGCCCGTTTTTGGCGAGGTGGCGCTGCACCTCGTCAAACAGCCGGCGGCCGAGATCATGGGCTTCGAGCAGATGGCGAAAGCGGCACACGGTGGTTTCGTCGGGCACCGGCTCGCACCCGAGATCGATCCCGACAAACCGGCGCATCGCCTGCGAATTGTAGACCGCCTCCTCGACCGCCGGGTCCGACAGGTTGAACCATTGCTGCAGAAAATAAAGCCGCAGCATGCGCTCGACCCCGACCGGCGGACGGCCATTGCCGGGCTTGGGATAGTAGGGCTCGATCACCGCGCACAGCGCCGGCCACGGCACCACTCGCTCCATCTCGGCCAGAAACGCCGCCCGCCGCGTCGTCCGGGCGTAGCGCTCAAACCCCGCTGTCGCCAAGCTTAGCTGCCGCATCGCCCCCACCCTTTGTGCACCGACCCATCCCGATGCCCATCATATCGTTAGCGGCGGCTTTTGCAGAGGTTCCTTAGCCAATACCGCAGGGTCATCGGACGTGATAAAAGGTTGGGGTGTCGTGTTTCGAACAAGACACACCTTCAGATCATCAACTATGTGCATGGTGTTGCTGAAGGCGTGCATGCCCATATGGACAACGTCGCGCATGGCAGTCCGTTTATCTACCGGAATGTCACCATCGTAGACGACATCCATCATCTCTGACATGGATAGCGCTGCTCGGCGCAAAGCCGCTTCTGTTCGACAATGCTGAAGATAGCAGAAATGGCTAAGGACGGCCTGATCCAATTCAGTAAGTCGATAACCAGGTTTTCCGATGCTTCTGAGGGTAATCGAGTACGCATCCTCAGAGTGCTGGAGCAATTTTTCTAGCATGAGGTCCTCCCCATAAAAATAACTATGCGAGCATTGACCCCTAACCGGAGCATTCTGGATACCAAGGTGCCGATCTATGTTGTACACGTTGATGGCGCCGCCGCTGCCGTCAACGCTGAACGGTTTCAGATAACATCGTGGAACAAAATGCTGATTCTTATGTGACGCCATTTTCGTGGCAGCTCACCTTAAACTTCGGCTTTAGAAAGGCAGCCAACATTCGCTGCGCCTGCTCGTTCGCATCCAAACGAAGCTCGTCAGTGAGAGATTTTATCGGATTTTTGTTGCGGCACTGATAACTTCCTGGCGCTGACAGAGAAGGAGACCCACGCCAATGTGTGCCGCTGTCCGTCAGATGCATCTCGGCGTCTTTGTCCTCGGCACCGGCAACCATTCGGCCGGCTGGCGCTATCAGGGCGCCGCCGTCAGCAACAACGATCTGGCGGTGACGCAGCAGATCGCGCGCATCGCCGAGCGCGGCAAATTCGACCTCCTCTTCATCTCGGATGGGCTGGTCATGGATCCGGGCGACCATCCGTCGTTTCTGTGCCGGTTCGAGCCGACCACCCTGATTTCGGCGCTGAGCGCCGCGACCCGGCATATCGGGCTCGGCGCCACGGTGTCGACCAGCTTTGCCGAGCCCTATCACGTGGCCCGCACCTTTGCCTCGATCGATCATCTCTCGAACGGCCGGGCGGCGTGGAACGTCGTCACCAGCTCGCTCGCCAAAGCGGCGCTCAATTTCAGCCGCGAACGGCACATGGAGCACGAGCTGCGCTATGAGGTCGCGAACGAATTTGTCGATGTCGTGCGCGGGCTGTGGGATTGCTGGGACGACGGCGCGATCGTCGCCGACAAGGGCTCGGGCATCTACATCGACCCGGCGCGGGTCCGGCCGTTGAACCACAACGGGCGGTTCTTCCAGGTCGCCGGGCCGATTAACATCGCGCGCTCGCCGCAGGGCCACCCGGTGATCATCCAGGCCGGCGGCTCGCCCTCGGGGCTCGAGCTCGCGGCGCGCACCGCCGATGTGGTGTTCTCGGTGGTGCAGGAGCTGGAAAGCGCCAAGGCCGCCTATGCGGAATTGAAGGGGCGCATGGCCAAATACGGCCGCCCGCCCGAGGCGCTGGCGGTGCTGCCCGGGGTCATGCCGATCATCGGCCGGACCGACGCCGAGGCGAAGGAGAAGCTCACGCTGCTGCAGAGCTGGCTGACCCCGAGCAACGCCGCGGTCCTGGTGTCGAGCCGGATCGGCTACGACGTCTCGGGCCATCCGCTCGACGGGCCGGTGCCGGCCCCGCCGCCCGACGGCAACAGCCGCACCTTTTCGCGGGTCTTGTTTGAGGCCGCGCGGCACGACAACATGACCTTGCGCGACCTCTACAACCTGACCGCCGCGGCGCGTGGCCACTGGGTCGTCTGCGGCACTGCGCAGAGGATCGCCGATATCCTCGAAGAATGGTTTGTTGGGGGAGCGGCCGACGGGTTCAACATCCTGCCGCCCTATTTTCCGGGCGGGTTGGCCGATTTCGTCGACGAGGTCGTGCCCGAATTGCAGCGCCGCGGCCTCTACCGCCACGAATACCAAGGCGCGACGTTGCGCGACCATCTCGGCCTCGCCCGCATCCCCGCGCCGGTCAGCCGCAGCCGAGCCGTCGGCCAAGGGTGAGGGCGATCGCCGGCTTCGGACCCGCGGGGTCGCGGGCGACAGATCGGCGCGCACCGGCGCGTTGCCATGGCGCCGCCGGAACGGTAATCTCGGCCGGAGGCGTTCGGGCGAGGCGGGACATGCGCGGATGGGCATTGCTGCTGGCGGCGGCGCTGCTCACGACCGGTTCGGGCTGGGCCGCGGTGCAGGCCGCGGGGTCGGGCAACCCGATGAACGACCGGCTGCTGGCGCTGCCGCCGGCCCGCCAGGCGCAAGTGCTCGCCAACAGCGTACACCATGGCTGCGTCGGGGTATCGGCGTTTCCGATGGGGGTGACCCGCACCGGCAGGGCCAGGGGCGCCGCCTATTGGAGCGTGCGCTGCAAAAACGGCAAGAGCTACGTCGTGCAGATCGCACCCGACAAAAAAGGGACGGAGATGGTCGCCGATTGCCAGGCGCTGCGGGGCACCGGGCGGGAATGCTTCAAGAAATTCTGAACCGGGCCTAGCCGTCTACCAGCGCATCGGCCCCTACCAGCGCATCGGGGCCGGACAGATCGAGTACCACAGACCGAGATTCTCCTGGCGCCAGTGCGGGTCGTTGCATTGCTTGCGGACCATCGCCGCCAATTCGGTCGGGCCCGGCTTCGCCGGAGGCGAACTGGAGCAGGCCGCCAGCGCCGCGGCCATGATGACCAGGATTCCAAATCTCATCGGCGCTCCCCCGCGCATCGAGATCGGGCGGGACGATGTCGCTTCGCCAAGGGCCGCGTTCCGCCAACTCGGCGCTCGAGGCCCTTCGGCGCGATTGTCGGCCGCCAACTGCGGCGATTGCAAGGCGAGCTTGCGGCCGCCGGGAAGCCTGCCGGTGGAAAAGCCGGCGCGTTCGCCCGAGGCCGGTGCGCCCGCGCCGGAGCCGGTGTAATGTCGTGAGCCGGCGCGGCCGGTTTGCCGGGCGGCCGAAATGCTGGAGCAGAGCCTCATGAAGAGCCACGACCGACCGCGGAACTATCGCAAGGATACTCTGCTGACCCATCTCGGGCGCCACCCCGAGGCGCATCATGGCGCGGTCAACCCGCCCGTTTATCACGCCTCGACGATCCTGTCGGCGAACATGGCCGAGTGGGAAGCCAAGCGCGCGCCGGGCCAGCGTTTCGAGGTGATCCGCTATGGGCTCCTCGGCACGCCCACCACCTTTGCCCTTGAAGAGGCGGTGGCGGCGATCGAGGGCGGCTATCGCGCGATGCTGATGTCCTCGGGGCTGGCCGCGGTCACCGCACCGCTGCAGGCCTGCCTCAAATGCGGCGACCATGTGCTGATGGTCGATTCGGTCTATGGGCCGGCGCGCAGTTTCTGCGAGAAGGTGCTGACCCGCTGCGGCGTCGCCACGACTTACTACGATCCGCTGATCGGCGAGGGCATCGCCAAGCTGATGCGCCCCAACACCAAGGTCGTCTATGTCGAATCGCCGGGCTCCTTGACCTTCGAGGTGCAGGACGTGCCGGCGATCGCCGAGGCGGCGCACGCCGCCGGCGCCAAGGTGTTGATGGACAACACCTGGGCCTCGCCGTGGCTGTTTCCCTCTTTCGCGCGCGGCGTCGACGTGTCGATCCACGCCGCGACCAAATACATCGTCGGCCATTCCGACGTGATGCTGGGCGCGGTCATCACCACCAACGAGATGTACGAGCCGGTGCGCACGATGGCCGCCGATCTCGGCCATTGCGCCGGGCCGGACGACGTTTATCTGGCGCTGCGCGGCTTGCGCACTTTGAGCGTGCGGCTCGAACGCCACCAGAAGAACGCGCTTGAAGTCGCGCGCTGGCTGCAGACCCGGCCGGAGGTGTCGCGGGTGCTCTACCCGGCCCTGCCCGACGATCCGGGCCATGCCTTGTGGAAACGCGATTTCCTCGGCGCCAGCGGGTTGTTCGGCGTGGTGCTGAAGCCGACGCCCCAGGCCGCCGTCTATGCGCTGATCGACGCGCTCGACCTGTTCGGCATCGGCGCCAGCTGGGGCGGGTTCGAGAGCCTGATCCAGCCGACGACGCCCGCGCGCATCCGCAGCGCCACCAGCTGGAACCCCGAAGGCCCGACCCTGCGGCTCCATATCGGCCTCGAAGACCCGCAGGATTTGATCGAAGACCTCGAAGGAGGCTTCCACGCATTGCGGAAAACCGCGGCGGCGTGAGCGCGGCCGCGCGGCATGAGCGGCAGCATGCGGTCAGTTCGGCAACTTCGCGTTGCGCCGGGACCGCGTCAGAGCAGGCCGAGGCCGCCGATGGCGCCGCCGGCAACCAGCAGCCACAGCGGATTGAGACGTGTCCCCAGCATGATCGCGGCGGCCGCGATCGTAACCACGGCAGGCCGCCAGTCGGCGTCGGCGGCGTGCGCCATGACCACGCCGCTGGCGATGACGAGCCCCATCGTCACCGGGACCAGGCCGAGGCGCACGATGCGTTGCCAGGGTGCATGGCGGAACCGGTCCCACAGCCGGTAGGCGGCGAAGTAGATCGCGCAAGGCGGCGCGAAGGTGGCAAAGGCGCCCGCCGCGGCGCCGGGAAGCCCACCGACCTTCCACCCGACCAGGCTCATCATCAGGATCATGTTCGGCCCGGGGATCGACTGCGCGATCGCGAAAAAGTCGGCGAATTCCCGATCTGTCATCCACCGATGGCCGACGACGACGAAGTTGCGGACCGCCGGCAGGACAGTCGGAAAGCCGCCAAAGCTGATCGACGACAAGAGGGCGAGATGCGCGCCGAGCGCGATCGACGGGCTGGTCATCGTACTCTGGCGGTTTCGATGCCGGCGACGGCGATGCTGAGCGGCGCCAGGCTAAATAGAATGACCAGCAGCGGCAGTTTGCTGAAGACCATCAGCAGAAAGGCGAGCGCGGCAAAAATCACGGCCGCGGGCCGGCGGCGGTGCGCCATCAGCAGCCTCATCCCGGTCGCGATGAGGAGCCCGGCCGCGGTCGCGGCGACGCCGCCCAGGATGTTCCGCAGGACGGTCAGGTGAGCGAATCTAAGGTATAGCAGACCGAGCGAGAGGCCGATCCCCCAGGGGATGACAAGGAAGCCGCAGATCGCGGCGATGCTCCCGACCGCACCCCGCATCTTGGCGCCGGTGCACACGGCGATGCCGACGATGTTCGGCCCTGGCATAAACTGGCAAAGGCTGACGATGTCGGCGAATTCTTCCGCGCTGAGCCAGCGGCGTTTCTCGACGGCGATCAGACGCGCCCAGACGAGCCCGCCGCCAAAGCCGCACATCGAGACGGTCAGGAACGCGACAAAGAGGGCCGCCAGAGAAACCGGCCGCTTCGCCTGTCGCGCTGGCGCCGCGGCGGCGTGCGGCGATTTGCCGGGCCGGCGGGGCGCCGGCGGAAAATTCATCCCACCGCGAACCGCTTGATCGCTTCCTCGCTGAAATTGAGGCCGAGGCCGGGGGCGGTCGGCATCGCCAGGAGGCCGTCCTGCGGCGCCGGGACTTCCTCCCACAGCTGGAAAAGCCGCGGCATGTATTCGACCGTCAGCCCGTTGGGGACGGCGCCGACCAGGTGTAGGTGGATCTCGGGGACGCCGTGGCTGACCACCGGCAGGTTGAAGGCTTCGGCCATGCCGGCGATCTTGAGCCATGAGGTGATGCCGCCCGAGCGCACCTGGTCGATCATCACGATATCGACCGAACGGGCCTCGACCATGTGGCGGAACGGCACGATGCCCCAGAGGTATTCGCCGCCGGCGACCGGGGTCGACAACGCCGCCGCCACCCGCGCCAGCCCGGCGTAGTCGTCATGCGTCGTCACGTCTTCGAGCCAGTACAGCCCGACCCCGGCATCCTCGACCCGGCGGCCGATATCGATCGCCTGCTCCGGCCGCCAGCGCTGGTTGATGTCGCACATCAGATCCATGTCGGGGCCGACCGCCTGGCGGATCAGCCGGGCCTGCTCGACCTCGCGGGCCGGCGAGGTCACGCCCGGCAGGCCCAGTTGCATCTTGGTCTGGCGATGGCCCTTTTCGCGCAGCCTTTGGGCGGCGGTCACCGCCTCGTCGAGCTTGAGCCCGCGGCGCAATGCGCCGCTCGCATAGGTGGCGATCTGGTCGCGCCCGCCGCCCAATAATTTCCACAACGGCAAGCCCAATGCCTTGCCTTTGATGTCCCACAAGGCGACGTCGATCGCCGACAACGCCATCGTGAAGATCCCGGCCGGGCCGGCCGAGACCGCCGCTGCGCGCAATTTGGCCGCGACCGCCTCGACCCGCATCGGGTCTTCACCAACCACGAGCGCGCCCAATTCGTCGACCGCGTGGCGCAAGGTGCGGGTCAGCGCGCCGCCGAAATAGGTGACGCCCAACCCCTCGACGACAGCATCCGTGCCGAGCCGCAGCCAGACGATCGGGTTTTTCGCATTAGGATTTTCGGAAAAGCCGGCGAGCGGCTCGTCGTTGGGCAGCGCCACGATGCCGGTCGTGACCTTGGTGATCTTCATCATGCAACTCCCTATTGCCGGGCCGTGTCTTGGCGGATCTGCGAATCAGGGCTCGATATCTTGATCGGCCCGCGCTCCTCGGGCGGCGCGGCGGCGACAATACCATGCTACCGCGCGAAGAAGAGGGTGAGGGCGATGGCGATCAGGGCCGCGGCCGCGACGTACAGCGGCAGCACCGCGAGCCAGGCGTGCTTGGCCTGCGCGGCGGCGTGCGCGGCGATCAACTCGGCGTGCACTACGACCCCCTCGCGCGACATGTCGCCGACCAGGGCATCGAGGTTGCGGACCAGGCCCGGCAGCCGTTCGACAAGGTCGGCGAAGGTTTCGAGATGCTGGCGCAAGCGCGCTTCCGGGCCGCGGTTGTTGCGCATCCAGGCCTCGATCAGCGGCGCCGACAAGGCCCACACGTTGACCTCGGGAGCGAGCCGTCGCCCCACCCCCTCGATCAGCACCATGGTCTTTTGCAGCAGCAGCAGCTGCGGCTGGGTCTCCATGCCGAACTGCTCGGTGACCTGGAACAGCTGGGCGAGCAGCCGCGCCACCGAGATGTCTTGCAACGGGCGCCCGAGGATCGGCTCGCCGATCGCCCGGCAGGCCTGGGTGAAGGCGTCGACCGAACGGTCGGACGGCACGTAGCCGGCGGCGAAATGGATTTCGGCCACCCGCCGATAGTCGCCCGACAAGAACCCGATCAGCATGTCGGCGAGGTAATAGCGGGTGGTGCGGTCGAGCCGCCCCATAATCCCGAAATCGACGACGACGATCGCCCCCGTGGCGTCGACGAACATGTTTCCGGGGTGCAAATCGGCGTGAAAGAAGCCGTCGCGGAATACCTGGTTGAAAAAGGCCCCGGCGGCCTTGGCCAGGAGATCGTCCACGCGGTGCCCAGCGGCGAGCAAAGCCGCCCGATCGTCGACGCGGATGCCGGTTATCCGCGCCAAGGTCAGCACGCCGTGGCCGGTGCGCTGCCAATCGATCCTCGGCACGCGAAAGCCAGGGTCGCCGGCAAAGTTCTCGGCCAGCTCGGAGCCGGCCGCAGCCTCGAACCGCAGATCCATCTCGAAGCGGACCACCTCGGCCAGGGTCTCGACGACTTCGACCGGCTTGAGCCGTCGCGACGGCGGGTAGAGACGCTCCATCAGGCTGGCGAGCCATAGGAACAGATCGAGGTCGCGGGCGAACGCCGCGGCCACGCCCGGGCGCAGCACTTTGACCGCGACCTCCTGCCCGTCGATGGTTTCGGCGAAGTGGACCTGGGCGATCGAGGCGGCGGCGACCGCGGTTTCGTCGAACGCGGCAAACAGGGTTTCGAGCGGCTGACCGAACTCGGCTTCGATCGCCGCGCGCGCCACGGATCCGGGAAACGGCGGCAGCCGATCCTGCAAGCTCGCCAGATCGACCGCGATCTCCTCGCCTAAGAGATCGGCGCGGGTCGCCATCAGCTGGCCGAGCTTGACAAAGCTCGGCCCCATCTCGTCGAGCGCCGCCGCGAGCCGCTGGCCCGGACGCGCCGGTGCGGTCGGCCGGCGCCGCACGAACAGCCGGGCGACGCGCAGTCCAGAGGCGAGAACCGGGATGCCGGCAAACGCAAACACCGCATCGTGGCGCGCCAGGATCAGCCCGATCGCCGCCAGCCGCCACAGGTTGCGCAGGCTGCGCAGCAGCCCGAACCGGGATCGCACAGCCTCAGAGGAGGCGCCAGGCCGAGTGAAGCGCAGCGATCCCCCCCGTCAGGTTGCGGTGCCTGACCTGCCCGAGCCCGGCCGCCGCGATCATATCGGCCAGTTCGCTCTGGCGCGGGAACCCGCGGATGCTTTCGACCAGATAGGTGTAGGCCTCGCGATCCCCGGCGACGATCTGCCCGAGCAACGGCACCACGAGAAAGCTGTAGCAGTCGTAAAGCGGCTGCAGCAGCGGGGTCACCGCCGGGGCGAATTCGAGGCAGATGAACCGACCGCCCGGCTTTAATACCCGGCGCGCCTCGGCCAGGGCCGCCTCGATCCGGGTCACGTTGCGCAAGCCGAAGGCGATCGTATAGAGATCAAAGCTGCGGTCGGCGAAGGGCAGCCGCTCGGCGTCGGCGCCGAGCCATTCGATGCCGCCGAGAATGCCGCGGTCGAGCGCGCGGGCGCGGCCGATTTCGAGCATGCGCTGGTTGCTGTCGCAGACAATCGCCCGGCCGGCGCCGGCGTCGCCGAGCCCGCCCGCGGGCGCCAGGCGCTTCAGCGCGCGCAGTGCGATATCGCCGGTGCCGCCGGCCACGTCGATCAGGCGTTGGCCCGGGCGCGGCTTCAGCACAGCAATCATCTCGGCCTTCCATAGCCGATGGATGCCGCCGCTCATCAAATCGTTCATCAAATCGTAGCGCCGCGCCACCCTGTCGAAGACGCCGCGCACCAGCGGCGCCTTCTCGTCTGCGGCCAAGTGGCGATAGTCGCGGGCGGCGCCGCCGCTTCTTGGTTCCTCGCTCATCGGCTGCAGGATACCGGGATCGGGCCGGGCGCGCCACGGCGCCGCCCAAGCACTATCGCCGCCGCGCCGCTCGGGGCGTGCGGAAAGCCGTGCGCGGAATTCGCGGCAGGCTTTAGGATCGGGCGTCGATCAGCAGAGGGAGTTTGCCGATGTCGCAGCATCACGTCCTGCGGGCCAGCCCCGAGACTTGCCACTGGGGGTTTTTCGACGCCGCGTTGAAGCCGGTGCTGACCGTCGCCTCGGGCGACACGGTGACCGTCGACAGCGTCTCGGGCGGGCCCGACGTGCTGCCGCCCGAAGCCTTGCAATCGGTTGGGCAATCGGGCGGGCGCTTCGAAATTCTTCCCGACCATCTGGCGATCCATCAAGGCCTCGAACCAAAGCTCGGCGCGCACATCCTGACCGGGCCGATCGCAGTCGAAGGGGCCGAGCCCGGCGATGTGCTGGCGATCGAGATACTGGCGATCGATCCGCGGCAAAATTGGGGCTACACCCGCATTCGCCCGCTGTCCGGGACCCTCCCTGAGGATTTTCCGGTGCGCCGGATCTGGCATACCGCGATCGACCGCCAGCGCGGCGTCGCCACCGTGCCATGGGGGGCCGAGATCGATCTCGCGCCGTTTTTCGGGGTCATGGGGGTGGCGCCGCCGGCCAATTACGGGGCGGTCACCTCGATCGTGCCGCGCGAGTTCGGCGGCAACATGGATCTGAAGGAACTGACCGCCGGCGCCACCTCTGTATCTGCCGGTGTGGACGCGGGGCGCCTTGTTTTCGGCCGGCGACGGGCATGGCGTGCAGGGCGACGGCGAGGTCTGCGTGACGGCACTCGAAACCGCGTTGACCGGCACCTTTCGCCTGACCCTGCGCAAGGACATGAAGATCGACCTGCCGCGCGCCGAGACGCCGACGCATCTGATCACCATGGGGTTTGACGAGGATCTCGACGACGCGGCCAAGACCGCCTTGCGCCGGATGATCGCGCTGATCGGCGAGCGCATGGGGCTCGGGCGCGAGGACGCCTATATGTTTTGCAGCCTCGCCGTCGATATGCGGGTGACCCAGCTGGTCGACGGCAACAAGGGCATCCACGCGATGCTGCCCAAGCGCTATGCCAACGGCCGCGCCAGGGTCGCGAATTAGAAAGCAATCGGCGGATAGAGGCGGACCCGAAGCTGCGCCATCTTCTCCACATGGATCATGCGCAGGAGATGACGATGCTCGATCTCGACAAGTGCTGGGCGGCGGTGGAACGCCGCGACGCCGGCGCCGACGGCGGCTTTTATTATGGGGTGCGGACGACCAGCGTTTATTGCCGGCCGGGCTGCCCGTCGCGGCGGCCGCTCCGCGCCAACACCGCGTTTTTCGCGACGATCGCAGAGGCGGAGGCTGCCGGGCTGCGGGCGTGCAAGCGCTGCCGCCCGACCGACGCCTCGACCGCATCGCGGCATGTCGCGGCGATCGAGCGGGCGTGCGCGCTGCTGCGCGCGAGCGAGACGATGCCGAGCCTCGCCGAGCTCGCCGATGCGGCGGCGATCAGCCGCTTTCATTTTCACCGGGTGTTCAAGCAGATCACCGGCGCGACCCCGCGCGATTATGCCCGCACCCACCGGCTCGGCGACTTCGCCCGACGGCTCGACAACGGCGAGAAAGTGACCGAGGCGATCTATGGCGCGGGGTTCGGGTCGAGCTCGCGCGCCTATGACGCGGCGCCGGCGGCGCTCGGCATGACCCCGGCGGCGCGGCGGCGCGGCGGCAGCGGCGAGACGGTTCGCTATGTGACGGTGGCGACCCCGCTCGGCTGGGCCCTGGTCGCCGCCACGGCGCGAGGGGTGTGCCAGACCGCGCTCGGCGATGACCGAAAGCACCTCGCGGCGATGGTCCGGCAGCGCTTTCCGGCGGCGACGGTGATCGACGAAGACGCTGGGCTCAAAGACTGGGCCGACCAGGTCGTGCGCTTCATCACCGCGCCCTCGCACACGCTCGACCTGCCGCTCGACATTCGCGGCACCGCGTTCCAGGCGCGGGTGTGGCGGGCGTTGCAAAAGATCCCGCTCGGCCGCACCGCGACCTATAGCGAGATCGCGCGGACTTTGGGCCAGCCACGGGCGGTGCGCGCGGTGGCGCAGGCCTGCGCGGCGAACAATCTGGCGCTGATCGTGCCGTGCCACCGGGTGATCCGCGAGGATGGCGATCTGGCCGGCTATCGCTGGGGGCTGGAGCGCAAGCGCGCCTTGCTCGAGCGCGAGCGGGAAGCGGCGGCGGCCGATGAAGCCGCCTGAGGCGGCGGCGCGCGATCGTGTCGCCGGGATCGACTGGGCGGCGGCGGCAACCTCGCTCGACGAGCGCGGCTACGCCACCGCGCCGGATTTGCTCGATGCCGAGGAATGCCGCGAACTTGCCGGGCGCTATGCCGATGACGACGCCTTTCGCAGCCGCGTCGTCATGCAGCGCCATGGCTACGGGCGCGGCGAGTACAAATATTTCCGCTATCCGCTGCCGCCGGCCGGTCGAGGCGCTGCGCCGGGCGATCTATCCGCAGCTGGCGCCGATCGCCAATCGCTGGCGCGAGCGGCTGCGCGAGGAAGGAGAATTTCCGGCGGCGCTCGACGCCTACATCGCCTGAATGCCACCAGGCGGGACAGCAACGGCCGACGCCGCTGATCCTCAAATACGGCGCCGGCGACTACAACTGCCTGCACCAGGATCTTTACGGTCCGCTGGTCTTTCCGTTGCAGCTGACGGTGCTGCTCAGCGACCCGGCCGAGGACTTCACCGGCGGCGAGTTCCTGTTGGTCGAGCAGCGGCCGCGGCTGCAGTCGCGCGGCGAGGTCGTGCCGTTGCGCCAGGGCGAGGCGGTGATCTTCCCGGTGCATCATCGCCCGGTCGAGGGCGCGCGCGGCCCCTATCGGGTGACCATGCGCCACGGGGTCAGCCGGATCCGCAGCGGCGAGCGCTACACCCTCGGCATCATCTTCCACGACGCGGCGTAAGGCGTCCCGACATGATGAATGCCCCGGCTCCTTCAGATGGCATAGCGACAACCTGATCGTCATGCCCGGACTTGTTCCGGGCATCCACGGAAACCGGGCAAGGTCGAGCTGCCGAGCGTGGATGGCCGGGACGAGCCCGGCCATGACGGCAAAGTGACGCTCGTGCTTGGGTCGAAACGCTAAGCGCGATCGGGCTCGGCAACCGCGGCGGACCACGGCGACATCACGTCGGAGATGCCGTGATTGAGCCCGTCATCGTCGCGCAGGACGAGGTTCGGGCAGGCGAACCGGGTCGGGAAGACGCCGTGCTCGACGAGGCTCGCGCCCGGGAGCGCGCCGAGCGGTCCGGCGATCGCGGCGGGCAAGCGGCGGTCGATGCCGATGCGCTCGCCGCCGCTGACATCGATCCGCGGGTGGTGCGCCGCCGCTCGCGGGTCCATGCCGAAATCGACGACAAAGCTCGCCATCTGCAGCACCGCGGCGAGGATGCGCCGGCCGCCCGAGGCGCCGGCCCCGAACCATGGCCGCCCGTCGCGCATGGCCACGACCGGGCACATATTGGTCAGCGCGCGCTTGCCCGGCATCATCGAATTCGGCCGCCCCGGACGCGGGTCGAACCACATGACGCCGTTGTTCATCAGGATGCCGGCGCCGGGCAGCACATAGCGGCTGCCAAAGCTCGACAGCAATGTCGTCGTCAGCGCCGCGATCGTGCCCTCGCGGTCGATCGCGGTGATGTGGCTGGTCGAGGTCGGCATGGCGGTTTCGACATCGCCGGCATGATCGAGCCGGTCGGCATAGGCCGCGCGCAACGCCTCGATCAGCGCCGTGAAATAGGCGAGGTCGGGGGCCGCGGAAAAATGCTGCCGGGCGAGCCGTTCGACGGCGAAGGCCAAGGTCGGGCCGGCGGTCATCCCCGGCGCCGCTTGCAGGATCGCGCCGCGATAGGGGATCGCCAATGCCGGCATCGCCCGCGCCCGGCACCGGGCAAGATCTTCGGCCGAAAGCGCGCCGCCGGCGGCGCGCACGTCGGCGGCGATCGAATGCGCGATGTCGCCCGTATAGAAATCGTCGGGTCCCGCGGTGGCAAGCCGCTCCAGAGTGTCGGCGAGCCGGCCGAGCGGCAGGTTCATCGCGTCGCGTTCGGGCGGGCAGACCGGCGGCAGGCCGTCGGGCAGCCAAATTCGCCGGCTCTCGTCATAGAGCCGCAATTCCGCCGCCGCGCTGGCGACCTTGACCGTGGTGAACCAGTCGACCGGCAGGCCCTGGCGCGCCAATGCCGCCGCCGGCGCCGCCAATTCGCGCCACGGCATGCGGCCAAAGCGCTCGACCGCCATCGCATAGCCGCGCACCGCGCTCGGGATCGCGAAGGCGAGCGGGCCGTGGATGTTGCGGTCGCCCTCGACTTGCGGCCAGGTGAACAGCTCGGTCTTGGTGGCGCCGGTCAGCGGATAAGCGGCCGGATCGAGGCCGCTCGGGGCGACCGGGCCGAAATCGATGGCCTCGGCATGATCGGCGCCGGCGCGATGCACGACCATGAAGCCGATGCGCGCCGAGCCCGCTGTTCCACGGCTCGACCGCGGCCAGAGCGAATGCGGTGGCGACCGCGGCATCAACCGCGCTGCCGCCGGCGGCCAGCACCTCGGCCCCGACCGTGGCGGCGGTGCGGCTCTGCGCGGCGACGATGCCGCCGCGCGAGGAGGCGCCCGGCTTGCCGATCTCCCAGTTCTGGGTCAGCTGCATGGCGCCCGGGTGTTCAATCGGCGGTGATCGCGTCGACCCGGCTCGGATAAAACGCATAGTAGCCGGCGAGCCCGGCCACCTCGTCATAAGGGCGTCGGGTAGGCCCAGACCGCGTTCTCCGAGCGGCGGATGTCTCGCCGCCGGGGGCCTCGCCCGGCGCCTCGATCGTCCAATACGACGCCTCGCCCTTGAACGGGCAGGTCGTATGGTGCGGGGTCGGCGACATCAGGTCGAGCCGGACATCCTTTTCCGGAAAGTAATGGACCGGGCCGTGGCCGGTCTCCTCGACCCGCAAGGTCGCCGCGCTGTCGGCGACCGTGGTGCCGGCGAAGACGACCTTGAGGCGCCGATGATCCGGCACCAGGTCGACGCGGTGCTCGGGGCGGCTGGCAAATCCCGGGGCAGGGTTGGGCATCGTGATCCCTCCGCTCGAAACCTTAGTGTTGCGGCGCGCTGTCGCCGTTGAACGAGGCGACGCACTGAGCGTGCAGCTGCGGATCGGTGATCGGCCCGCATTCCTCGGCCATCGCGCTTGGCGCGGAACGAAGGGTTGCTGCGCAGCACCTGCGAATAGCGCTCGCTCTGGCGCACATTGGCTTGAGCGGCGGGGTTGTTGGTTGGCATCGGCTGCGCCGCGCGGCCGCTGCGGCGGCGCCGGCGATCAGCAACGCGGCCAGCGTCGCCGGCAGAAATCTCGGCATCGGGTCCATCTCCATCAGTCGGCCATGGTCAGCCCACCGCTGACGCTCAGCACCTGCCCGGTAATGTAATCCGATCGGGCGCTCAAGAAAAACAGAACCGCCTGGGCGATCTCGATCGGCCGCGCTATCCGGCGGAACGGGATGGCGCGGGTCAGCGCCTCTTTGCGTCAAGCGGCGCCGAGCGCTTCGGCGAGCCGGGGTTCGATCGCCTCCCGGCGGCGCAGCCGGTCAAGCAGAAGCTGCGGCAGCAGGTGCGCCGGCAAATCGAGCCGCCGCGGGTGCGGCACGGCGCCGTCGAGCACGACATAGTCGCTCGCCCATTCGTCGAAGCCGAAATGCTGGAAGGCGCTGCGGCAGGCTCGGCAGGTGGTCGCCGTAAAAGCCGAGAACGCCATCGCGCCGGCGCGGTCCCAGGCCCTCCGACAAAATCTCCAGCATCTCGTCCGACCGGGTCAGCCCGTCGAGATAGCGCAGCAATTGGCCGCCCTGGGGTATGCCGTGCGGATCGAAGCGCCGCCGCAGCGCCGGGATCGATCGGCGCTCCGGATTCGAGCCAGGGGCCGTGATTGCCCATGGTGATGACGAAAATAAAGGTGCGCGGGCCGGCCTCGTCGAGGATCGTCAGCACCCGGCGGGCGAGTTCGGGATCGGCGAAATAGGGCGGCCGGCGCGAGCCGCCCAGGCTTTCGCGGCCGAGAAACGCATCGAAGCCGAGCGCCGGCATGGCCCGGTCGCGGTGAAAAAAGCCGCGGTCGAACGGATGCAGGCAAAGGGTGCGATAGCCCTCGGCGCGCAGCCGCCAGGCGAGCGAGGCGATCGGCGCCCGGGCAAAGGCGTGATAGGGGTTGAAGCGGTCGTAGCCGAGATCCTGATCGGGGATGCCGGTCAACACCGCAAATTCGGCGCGCATCGTATTGGCGCCCCAGCCGGCGACATCGAGCCGTCCGAAGGTCGCGCCCTCATCCACACAAGCGTCGAAGCCCGGCAGCAGGTCTTCGGGCACGCGCGGCGAGGTCCGGCGCGCGTCGAAGAACGATTCGCACTGCACCAGGACCAGCGGCACATCGGCGGCGGCGCGCCCGCCCGCGCCGACGCCTGAGCGCTTGTCGGCCGGCGCCGCTGGGCGGGGCGTGGCGGCGGCGGCGCGCCTCGCGTTCGGCGCGGGCGATGATCCCGTAGACGAGAAGGATCGCGAACGGCCCGAGCCTCGCCGCGTCGGCGAACGGCTCGCCGCTCGGATCGAGGCGGCGCAGCAGCCTGGCCGCCCGGCCCAGCGCCGGCTGGCGCGCCAGCACCGCCCCGCGCCGCCCACACGCCCGCCGCCGCGAGCAGCATCGACGGCGCGCCCGGCCGCCACAAGGCCGGCTCGAGAACGAGCAGCCCGATGCCGAGGGCGATCGCCGCCAGCGCCCCGCCGATGACCAGGCCCGGCCCGGCGAACGGCAGATAGAGCTGCGGATGGGTAAAGACATGCGGCAGCTCGGACATGTCGGAAAACACCACCGGCTCGCGCACCGCCTCGCGCTTGGCATGGTCGGCGAGCGCCAGACCGGCGCCGAGCGACAGCACGACGAGCCCGGCGAAAATCGGTCGGCCGGTGGCGAGCAGCAACAGGCCGGCGGCGAGCACTACCGGAAATAGGTCGAGCAGAACCGCCGGCAGGCAGCGCCAGCCGCGCCTTGGCGACCCGGCGCGGGATCAGCCACGCCGCCAGCGCCAGGATCGCGCCGGCCGCGGCTTGCAGCGGCTCACTCATCCGGCGCCCAGGCGGGCTGGATATGAAAGCGAAAGCGGCGCAGGATCGCGTCGCCGATGAAGGCCGGGGCGATGTCGCAGAATTGCAGGCCGAGCACCAGCGGCCAGGGGAAGGCGACCCGGCGCCGGCCGCGGTCGATGCCGCGCTTGACGATGCGGGCTGCGGCCTCGCCGCTGGCGAGGAACGGGGTCGGCCCGTCGAAGCGGTCGGTCATCGGCGAATCGAAAAAGCCCGGACACACGATCGTCACCCCGACCCCGCGCGGCGCGAGGCGCGGCCGCAGCGCCTCGGCATAGGCGCGCAGCCCGGCCTTGCTCGCGCAATAGCCGGGGCTGTAGGGCAGCCCGCGATAGGCGGCGATCGAGGCCACCACCGCCACCCGCCCGCGGCCGCGGGCGCACAAGGCCGGCAGCAGCGGCTCGACCGTGTTGATTGCGCCCAGCAGGTTGACGCGGATCTGGCGCGCTGCGGTCTCGACCCCTTCGGACGGGCTCTCGGGGTCCGGCCCGGCCGAAATCCCGGCATTGGCGACCACCAGATCGACCGGGTGATCGCGGTCGAATTGGCCGAACCAGGCGGCCATCGCCGCGGCGTCGGCGACGTCAATCGACGCCGTTCTGGTGCTGGCCCCCTTGGCCTCGCAGGCCTCGGCCGACGCCGCCAGCCGCCCTCGGTCGCGGCCGAGCAGCCCGATCACCGCGCCCGGCCGGGCATAGGCCTGGGCCAAGGCGGCGCCGAGCCCGCTCGAAGCGCCGGTGACGACCACGACGGGAAAAGATGAACGCATGTCCTCTAGACTAGGAAAGCCGCCGTCCCAGAAACGTCAAAACCTGGAGTGTCCGGAACCGTCAAGAACTTCGAATATGCTGTATGCGGCGCCAGAGCGCCGGCATCCCCCGGCGAGATTTCGAATCGCAATGGTTCGATCCGATCGGTTGCCGATCATGCATAGGCTCGCGCGGCGGGCGACAGACTAGATGGCGGCCGCCGCAAAGTCCTCACAGCGGGCTGCGGCACTTCACCACGGCCGCTACGCTGGCAGGGCCGAACTCACCGGCCCGACGACCGCCGGCGCCGATCAAAGGCCGGCCTCGGGCGAGGCGGGGCAGTGCGCCAGGGTGCTCGGCGATGGACAAGACCGGCGCCGCGCAATAAAAGCCGGAGAGGCGCCGCCACGCGCCGGTTTTCTTTCCCGATCGGCGTCACCCGCGAAAGGGACGAGCAATGATCGTCGAACAGATCTGGACCGCAAATGCCGGCCGCAATTTCAACTATCTGATCGCCTGCCGGGAAACCGGCGAGGCGCTGGCGGTCGACCCGCTCGATCACGCCAAGTGCCTGGCCGCGGCCAAGGCGCAGGGGCTGGACCATCACCCAGATCCTCAATACCCACGAGCATCGCGACCACACCGGCGGCAACCCGCAGATGGTCGCGGCGACCGGCGCCAAGGTGCTGGCGCATGTCAACGCCAAGGACAAGATCCCGGAGATGGATCAGGGGTTGCGCGCCGGCGACGTGATCAAGATCGGCAAGACGGTCGAGCTCGAATGCCTCGACACCCCGGGCCACACGATGTCGCACATCTGCGTCACCGCGCATGGCGACACCCCGGCCCTGTTCTGCGGCGACACTCTCTTCAATGCCGGCGCCGGCAATTGCCACAATGGCGGGCATCCGAACGAGCTCTACAACACGTTTGTCGGCCAACTGGCCAAGCTGCCGGAAGAAACCCTGATCTATCCGGGCCACGACTATATCGCGCGCAACCTCGCCTTCACCCTCGACCGCGAGCCCGACAACGGCAAGGCCAAGGCGATGCTGCCGCAGGCCGAGAAAGCAGGACACCAACCGGGCGTTGGTGACCACCTCTGGCGCTGGAGCGCGAGATCAACACTTTTTTCCGCCTGACGAGCCCATCGGTGATCCGCCGCCTGCGCGAGGCCTTTCCCGACCTCCCGAAAATCCCGACCAGCGCACCGTGTTCCTGAAGCTGCGCGAACTGCGCAACAAATGGTGAGGCCGGCGTAGACGGCCGGCGCTTTCGCAATCGGGATGACCGTCGCCTTTCGGCTCCTCGCAATGACAATTCTCAGCTGTCATTGCGAGCGAGAGCGACGCAATCTCGTGCGGCCCGTCTACGCGGCGAGCCGTCCCTTCAGCACCTGGCCGGCGCTGTGGCCGGTGGCCACGCCGTTCTCGACCGCGACGGCGCCGTTGACGATGGTCGCGGCGATGCCGTCGGCCTTTTGCACCAGCCGCCGCGCGCCGCCCGGCAGATCCTGCTCGACGGTCGGCAATTGCGGCTTGATCCGCTGCCTCGTCGAACACGACCAGGTCGGCGGCATAGCCGGTGCGGATGAGCCCGCGATCGGGCAATTCCCAGGCCGAGGCGTTGTCGAAGGTCAGCATGCGCACCGCTTCTTCGAGGGTGAATTGCTGCTTGTTGCGCACCCAGTAGCTCAACAGGTGGGTCTGCAGCGACGAGCCCATTTCCTGGCACACATGCGCGCCCGAATCGGAGAACGTCGCCAGGGTGCGCGGATGCTTCAGCAGGCCCAGCACATCGGCCGGCTGCTCGTTGACGATCGGCTGGACGAACACCCGGTTGTCGTTTTCGAGCGCCAGATCGAGGATCACCTCGACCGGGTGCTTGTTGTGCCGGCGCGACAACTCGCCGACGCTCGGATCGTCCCAGTCGACGCTTAGCATCGGGAACAGATTGTCGTAATCGGGCTTGCGCGGGTTGGTGGTCGCCGCCCCGCCGCCCTGCAGGGTGCGGTCGCGCGGCTTCATCGTCGCCTCCTCGGCGATCAGCCGGCGGCGCACTTCCGGGTCGGCGAGACGCCGCTTCTGTTCGGCCAAGCGGCAAGGCGCGGATCGCCTTCCAGCCCGGCAGCACGTCGAACGGCAGATAGGATTTCAATGAGAACACGGCGTTGATCGAGCGGGTCGTCGCCTGCCCATACATGCGCCCGCCCAGCGCCACCGTCTCGTCCATGAAGCCGGGTCTGGTAGTCCCACGGGTTGGGATCGATCCCCTGCTTGGTCGCCAGCATGCCGAACATGATCGGCCGGCCGCTGTCGAGCGCGATCCGGCGCAATTCTTCGAGGCAGGCGCGCTGCGCCTCGCCGCCCGAAATGTCGGGGCCGATCTGGAAGATCCCCGAATCGAGCGCCGCCATCGCCCCGACCAGGCGGTCGATCTCACGCCAATCGGCGATGCGGCTGGCGACCGGGGTGTCGTCCGGGCGTCACATGCGTCGTCGCCCGCGAGGTCGAGAACCCCAGCGCCCCGGCCCGGATCGCCTCGCCGACCGCGTGCTCCATCCGGCGCAGATCGTCCTCGCTGGCCGTCTCGGTCAGCGCGCGCTTGCCCATCGCATACATGCGCAACGCCGAGTGGCCGATATACATGCCGTAATTCAAGCCCTTGGGCAGGCGTTCGACATTGGCCAGGTATTCGGGAAAGGTTTCCCAATTCCAGTCGATGCCGGCCATCATCGCCTCGGTCGGGATGTCCTCGACCGCGGTCAGGCAGCGGGCGAACCATTCGCGGTCCTCGGGCTTGCACGGGGCCAGCGCAAAGCCGCAATTGCCCATCACGACGCTGGTGACGCCATGCCAGCACGAGCAGCTGCCGAGCGGGTCCCAGGCGACCTGCGCGTCCATATGGGTGTGGCCGTCGATGAACCCCGGCGCCACGATCAGCCCGTCGGCGTCGATGATGCGCTCGGCGGTGCTGCGGATGCGGCCGATCTCGACGATCCGGCCGCCCTTGACGCCGACATCGGCGCGATAGCGCGGCAGCCCCGAGCCATCCACCACGGTGCCGTTCTTGATCAAAAGGTCGAGACCCATCGCGATCTCCCGAAATGCCGGCTGACTGTCAGAGGACAATGGCGAGCTTGTCAATCGCGACCGGGGCAGCGATCAGGCATGCCGGGAATGCGCACGCTCGGCGCCGACGCTGCGCGATAGCGTATCAAAACAGTATGAGCACCGGTCAGGTCAGCAGTTTTTGCAGCCGCTCGGCCATTTGCGCCGGCGTGTCCTCATCGGTGAAGCTGGCGGTGAAGCGGCCCTTCGGGTCCATCACATAGATCATCGAGCTGTGATCCATCGAATAGTCGCCGCCGGCTTCGGGGTGCTTGGCGTAATAGACCCGGTAGGCGTCGGCCGCCTTGGCGATCTGGGCGGCGCTGCCGGTCAGCGCCAGGATCGGGGCGCCAAAGGCCGCCACATAGTTTTTCAGCACCTGCGGCGTGTCGCGCGCAGGGTCGATGGTGATGAACACCGGCCGCACCTCGCTGCGCTTGGCTCCGAGATCCCTGAGCGCGATGGCGATGTTGTTGAGTGTCGTCGGACACTCGTCGGGACAGTGGGTATAGCCGAAATAAACCAATAGCCATTTCCCTTCGAGCGCGGTGTTGGTGACCGTCTTGCCGTCCTGATCGACGAGGGTGAAGGGGCCGCCGATCGCGCTGCCGAGCAAGGTGCCCGAGACGCCGTGCGCGCTGTCGTGCAGTTCGAGCGCGAGAAACGCGGCCGAGCCGAGGATCACCAGCGCGCCGAGCATTGCTGCGGCGAGCGCGATGCGCGGCGGCTGCCGCTGCGTTGGTTTCCGGACCTCGCCCGAAGAACCTCCCGCCATTTTTCGTCTCCCTCAATCCTGCGGAGCCGCGGCGAGCGCGGCGCAGGCGCGCGGCAGATTGTCGACCAAGAGCGGCCTGGCGTGCGAGGGCGGCGGATGCCGCGCCTCGGGGCTGAACCACCAGGCGAGCTGCTTGCCGCAGCCGTCGCCCGGCGGCGGCGGGGCCTGATCATGGCATTGCGCTCTGACCGGGCGGGCACAACAGACGCAGGTGAAAATGATAATCATGGCCCCACCAAGGCCGGATCTTGTTGAGCCAGGCGCGGTCGGTCCCAGCCTCGCGGCACAATTCCCGCTTGATCGCCGGGTTGACGAAAATCCGCGCCACCTGCTTCTCGCGCGCCACCGCCTCGTACATCCGGCGATAGGACGGGTTCCACACCGCCTTGTCGACATGCCGGCCATCGGCGGCGACGACATCGGTCGCCGACATTTCTTCGCGCTCGGCCCGAGTGAGCCGCCGGTTCGGCATCGGCGTCAACCAGATGTCGGCTTCGAGCCCGATCTGATGCGACGCGTGGCCGGTCAACATCGGGCCGCCGCGCGGCTGGGCGATATCGCCGACCAGGAACCCGGGCCAGCCCGCCTCGGCCGGCAATTTCGCCGAAAGTCGTTCGATGAATGCGATCAGCGCCGGATCGCCCCAGGCGCGGTCGCGCGACGGGCGCATGACCTGCCAGTTCGGCCCGTCGGCCGGCAGCTCGACCGCCCCTTGGAGACAGCCGCGCTCATAGCCGCCGATCGCTTGCGCGCGCCCCAGCGCCGGGGTCGTCTCCAGGCCAAAGACGCGCTGGGCGGCGTCTTGCGGCAGGATCGCCAGCACCGCCGCGCGATGCGCCGCCTCCTCGGCCGCATTGTCCTGCGCCGCTGCAGCTCCACAAGCGCCCGACAGGGCAACGGCGATGGCGATTGCTGCTGCCCAATCGAGGGGAGACCGCAGATACGTCGCGCGCGCCATGATGCTGTCCGAATCGATCCGGGCAGCCGGTCAGCGCTCGGCGGCGGCGAGGGCCTGGTCGAGGTCGCGGATCAAATCGTAGGCGGCTTCGAGGCCGATCGACAGGCGCACGACATCGGGGCCGGCGCCGGCGGCCTCGCGCTGCTCGTCGGAGAGCTGGCGGTGGGTGGTCGAGGCCGGGTGCAGGATCAGGCTGCGGGTGTCGCCGATATTGGCCAGGTGCGAGAACAGCTGCACGCTTTCGACGAGACGGGTCCCCGCCTCGAAACCGCCCTTGACGCCGAAGGTGAACACCGCGCCGGCGCCTTTCGGCAAGTATTTGAGGGCGAGATCGTGGTACGGGCTGTCCTTGAGCCCGGCATAGGAGACCCAGGCGACGCGCGGATCGGCGGCCAGAAACGCCGCGACCCTGCCGGCATTCTCGACATGACGCTCCATGCGCACATGCAGGGTTTCGATGCCGGTCAGGGTCAGAAACGCGTTCATCGGCGACAGGGTCGGGCCGAAATCCCTGAGCGCCACCGCGCGCGCCTTGGTGGTGAATGCGAAATCGCCGAAATTCTCGTAGAATTTGAGGCCGTGATAGGCGGGCTCAGGGTCGGTCAGGGACGGAAACCGGTTGCCCTGCGCCCAGTCGAACCGGCCGCTCTCGACGACGATGCCGCCTAGCGCGTGGCCGTGGCCGGACAGGAACTTGGTCGTCGAATGGCAGACGATGTCGGCGCCCCATTCGAACGGCCGGCACAGATAGGGTGTCGCGAGCGTGTTGTCGACAATCAGCGGGATGCCGGCCTCGTGCGCGACCGCCGCCACTTTTTCGATGTCGACGACAATGCCGCCAGGGTTGGCCAAGTTTTCGACAAAGATCGCCCTGGTGCGCGGGGTCAAGGCCCGGCGGAAATTCTCCGGGTCGGCCGGATCGACAAAATGGCACTTCCAGCCGAGCTTCTTGAACGACAGCCCGAACTGGGTCAGCGAGCCGCCATAAAGATTGCGCGAGGCGAGGAACTCGTCGCCCGGCTCCATCAACGTGAAAAAGATCAGGAATTGCGCGGCATGGCCCGAGGCGGCGGCGACCGCGGCGCGGCCGTCTTCGAGGCTCGCCACGCGCTCTTCGAGCACCGACACGGTCGGGTTGTTGAGCCGCGCATAGATGTAGCCAAAATTGTGCAGATTAAAGAGCGAGGCGGCGTGGTCGACATCGTCGAACACATAGGCCGCGGTCTGATAGATCGGGGTCGAGCGCGCGCCGGTCACCGGGTCGGGGGCGGCGCCGGCATGGACCGCGCGGGTCTCGAAGCCGTGGACCATGTTGGGCGAGGCCGAGGCCGCCGGCCGCTGCTTGGCCCGGCGCGCCAATGGCGGCTCGGGCGGGCGGTTTCGGATGATGCCGCTGTTGACCCCGCTCCACGACAATTCGCCGCCGAGCCGGCCGAACTCGATCTTCGGGCAGCGGTTCATCACCACTTCGATGCCGGCCGCCTCGGCCGTCGCCGCCGCCGCGTCGTTGCGGATGCCGAGCTGCATCCACAGGACCTTGGCGCCGATCGCAATCGCGTCCGCGGCCACGGCGGGGGCCTCGCGCGCGGCGCGGAACATGTCGACCATGTCGACCGGCTCCGGGATGTCGCGCAGATTGGCGTAGACCTTTTCCCCGAGCAGGATCTCCCCGGCGATGCCGGGGTTGACCGGGATCACCCGATAGCCCTTGTTCTGCAGATACTTCATGACGAAGTAGCTGGGCCGGTTCCAGTTCGACGAGGCGCCGACCATGGCGATCGTGCGCACCCGCTCAAGGATCGCGCGCAATTGCGCGTCGGGGTAGGGGAGAGTCGAGGTCGCTCATCGCGCTCAGTCCCTATGTCGCCGATCGGAGCTTCGCCGCATGGCCTCGGCCGCGCTTACCAAGTCAGCACGGCGCCCTTGAGCCCGACGCCGCCATTTTTATCGATCACCCCGAACAGCTGAAGCCGGCAAGGCCATGCCGGCATGCAGCCGCGGCGCCCGTCGCGGTCCGGATCAGCGGGGAACGGCAGGCGGCGATCAGGCATGACGAGACCCTCGGGCGGCGCCGTCGGGTCGAGCGGCTGCGGCAGCACGAGCTTGCCCCAGTCCGGCATCATCTGCCGCGCCGGCGCCGGCGGCGGCCAACCGGCGGCGACGAGCCCGGCGAAGACAGCGATCAGGGCCGGGCGCCGCATCGCCCCCTCAGAGCGCCTTCAGCATCGCCTCGGCGCTGGAGACGTCGAATTGTCCGGGCTGCTCGACATTCAACGCCTTGACCACCCCGTCATCGACCAGCATCGAATAGCGCTGGGTGCGCACCCCCATGCCTTCCTTGACGCGGTCGAGCTCGAGCCCGATCGCCTTGACAAAATCGCCGCTGCCGTCGCCCAGCATCACCACCTTGCCGCCGGCCCCGTGCTCCTTGCCCCAGGCGTCCATGACGAACTGGTCGTTGACCGCGATGCAGGCGATCGTATCGACGCCCTTCTTTTTCAGCTCGTCGGCGTGGGTCACGTAGCCCGGCAGGTGACGTTGCGAGCAGGTCCGGGTGAAAGCGCCGGGAACCCCGAACAGCGCCACTTTCTTGCCGCGGAAAAATTCGTCGGTGGTGACCGCCTGGACCCCGTCCGGGCCCATATAGCGCAATGTCGCCGACGGCACCTTGTCGCCCACCTTGATGGTCATCGATCGTCCTCCGCCATGTCGATGCCTCTATCCCAGCACAGCGCCGCCCCGGCAGCAACCGGCGATGCAGCGCTCCTTAGCCGACTGTCGCAGCCGCTGGCGTACTGGACCGCGGCCGAAGACCTCGATCGCGCCGTAATTCAGCGTCTGACGAGAGAATTGCCGGAGGACGAAGCGCGCCGGGCGCAGGCGTTCGTTTTCGACGGCGACCGGGCCACCTACACCGCCGCGCATGCAATGCTGCGGCGGGCGCTGCGGGCGGCGCTCGGCGAGAAGCCGCAGATTCACCCGTAACGCGCTCGGCCGGCCGGAGCTTTTGCCGCTGGCCGGCGACGCGACGGCGCCGTCGTTCAACCTCACCCACACGCGCGGTTTCGCTGCCTGCGCCATCCTGCGCGGCGCGCCGATCGGCATCGACGCCGAGGACATCCGCCGCCCGATCGACGCGGCCGCGGTCGCCGCGCGCTGGTGCGCGCCCGCCGAGCGCCGGCTCCTGGCCCAGCTCCCGGCAGAGCGCCGCACCGAGATGTTTTTTCGGATCTGGACCCTGAAGGAGGCGATCGTCAAAGCCACCGGGCACGGGCTGCGCATCGAGCCGCAGCGTTTCGCGGTCGACCCCGATCGCGGCCACGCGCTGATCCCGGCTGAACTCGGCATCCCGACCCGTTGGCGGCTCGCCGAGTTCTCGCCGCTGCCGCATATCCGCCTGGCCGTTGCGACGCCGGGCG
The DNA here is from genome assembly GCA_963814805.1 of uncultured Alphaproteobacteria bacterium. GTDB lineage: Bacteria > Pseudomonadota > Alphaproteobacteria > ATCC43930 > CGMCC-115725 > AP-15. The sequence goes on from CAWFER010000002.1 coordinate 47,196, forward strand.
AAGGCGGGATCGCCGCCTCGCTGACCAATTTCGCGTTCAGGTAAGTCGGCGAGCCACATCGCATCGTAGGCGTTGCCGTCGATGATCTCGATCCGCTCGAGCGTGCGGGCATGGACCGTCGCCAGATCGACCCGCCGCTCGGGCCAGCTGAAAAACCGCATTGCCGCGGCTTTCATCCGGCGATCGACCCCGAAGCTGATCGAGGGCCGCCGCGGCTATTTCCTGACCCGATTGGCGGCGCTGGCGACGGCTTTGAGCGAGGCGGTGACGATGTTGGCGTCAATGCCGACGCCGTAAAGGCCGGCCTCGCCGGCGTCGCGGACCTGGACATAGGCGGTGGCCTGGGCATCGGCCCCGGCGCCGATCGCGTGCTCGCGATAGTCGGCGACGGTCAGCTCGATCCCGCATTCCGCGCGCAACGCGTCGACAAAGGCGTCGATCGGCCCGTTGCCGACCCCCTCGATCTGGCGCTCGGCCCCATCGACGGTGACGGTCGCGGCGATGCGGCGCTGATCCGGCGCGCGCGGCTCGGGGAAGATGCTGTAATCGACGAGTTCGATCGCCTCGCCACTCAGATAGGTGGTCTGGAACAGCGCCCAGATATCGGCGCTGGTCAATTCCTTGCCGGTGCGGTCGGCGACCTCCTGGACGATCCGCGAAAATTCGATCTGCAGCCCGCGCGGCAGATCGAGCCCGTGATCGGCTTGCAGCACATAGGCGACGCCGCCCTTGCCGGACTGGCTGTTGACCCGGATCACCGCCTCGTAGCTGCGGCCGAGATCCTTGGGGTCGATCGGCAGATAGGGCACCTCCCACAGCGCGTCGTTGCGCTTGGCCAAAGCGTCAAAGCCCTTTTTGATCGCATCCTGGTGCGAGCCGGAAAACGCGGTGTAGACGAGTTCGCCCGCATAAGGATGGCGCGGATGCACCGGCAATTGGTTGCAGTGCTCGACGGTGCGCACGATCTCGTCGATGTCGGTGATGACGAGACCCGGATCGATCCCCTGGCTGAACAGGTTCAAGGCGAGGGTCATGATGTCGACATTGCCGGTGCGCTCGCCATTGCCGAAGAGGGTGCCCTTCGACCCGGTCGGCGCCGGCCATGACCCCGAGCTCGGTCGCCGCCACCGCGGTGCCGCGGTCGTTGTGCGGGTGCAGGCTCAGGACGATGCTGTCGCGGTCGCGGATGTTGCGGCCGAACCATTCGATCTGGTCGGCATAGACGTTGGGCGTGGCCATCTCGACCGTCGCCGGCAGGTTGAGGATGGTCTTTTTGACCGGGGTCGGCCGCCACACATCCATCACCGCCTCGCAGATCTCGACCGCGAAATCGAGCTCGGTGCCGGTGAAGCTTTCGGGCGAATATTGATAGAGCACTTCGGTTTCCGGCATCGCCGCGGCGAGGTCGCGGATCAGCCGCGCGCCGTTGACGGCGATGTCGACGATGCCGCCCTTGTCGAGCCCGAAGACCACCCGGCGCTGCAAGGTCGAGGTCGAGTTGTAGAGGTGCATGATCGCGCGCCGGGCGCCGCGGATCGCCTCGAAGCTGCGCTCGATCAGCTCGGCGCGCGCCTGGGTCAGCACCTGGATGGTGACGTCCTCGGGCACCAGATCCTGCTCGATCAGCTCGCGGACAAAGGCGAAATCGGTCTCGGAGGCGGCCGGAAACCCGACCTCGATCTCCTTGAAGCCGAGCTTGACCAGCAGGTCGAACATGCGGCGCTTGCGCTCGGGCCCCATCGGCTCGACCAGCGCCTGATTGCCGTCGCGCAGATCGACGCTGCACCACAACGGCGCGTGGTCGACGACCCGCGCCGGCCAGCGCCGGTCGGGCAGATTGATCGGGGCGAACGGGCGGTATTTATGGATCGGCATCTCGGACATCGGAAACTCCTGGGCGCGGAATGGCCGCCGCTGCGGCGGCGATGCAATCGGGATCGAGGGGCCTTACGGCCGGCGGAGATCGGTCAGCGCCGCCGGCCGCCGCTAAGTCGCAGCGGCAGAGGCCATGAAGCGCCCGCACGCAAAAGGCTGCAGCAGCTAAAATCGTCGGTTATCTTGACTGGAGACATCTGGGAGACCGAGCGGAGAAGGTTCCCTTCCGGGAACGAACGCAGCAGCGCCGGCGCCCGTCAGGACGCCGCGGCGGTAAGTCGAAGCTGCTCACGCTCGAATGTCATCGCATGAGCGCTAACAGAACCGGCCTTAGCGGTCAAGTCCGATCCGCGGCATCGATCTCTACAGCGCGAAACCAGGGTGTGGCGATGGGATATCGGCGGGCCCGCAAAACCGCAAGTTTAACAGTCTGTATCCTTTCTGCCACTGTTGCCCCATAGCCACAGTCGTACTCAAAAACCCCAAATCGGGCTTGGCTCGATTGACTCGGATCAGGCCCCCGATAGTATTGCCTCTAGTCGAATTTGGATCACGCCCTGTATCGATCGCTGATCGGGCAGTAGTCGGCGGTAATGCGCGGTTTCCGTTCGCTGCTCTGCGGTAACGGGAACCGTGAGCGGCGCGCCACAGCGGGCGCATGGGGTGGAAGCGGGGACTTGGCCGCGGCGACGTGGCCTGGGAAGCGGGGGCAACGTGGAACAAGCGTCCGAACACTCGAATATCGTGGTTTTTCCGCCAAGGCCGCAGGGGCCGCCGGCAGCAACCGACGGATCATACTTTACCACGCCAAACCGCTACGAATTCAGCGAAACCGAGCTGCCGGTTCTTTGCCGCTGGTTCTCGGCGATGAAATATGCCTTTCCCGGGACCGAAGGCATTATGGTCGTCAGCCATCAGGAAAGCTATTCGGCGGTCGGCCTCTATAATCGGGATGGCGGCGCTCCAAACTGCCTCGTCGCCAAGCATGAAGTTTCGGGCAATGTGCGCTTTTTCTGGTCGACCGAGTTCGACCCGCCGCATCCGATCAAGGAATTGTGCGAGATCACCAACGCCCATATTCGCGCCATCCGGCCGCCGCGCGACGAAAAGAACTGGCTCGATCCGGCCGGGTGGCTCGGCGTCTACGCCTCGCGTCTGATCGCGACCCAGCTGCAGGTGGTCTAGCCGCGGCGCGAGCGGCCGCAGCTGCGGCCTGCGGCTCGCAGCGCCGATAACCGGGTTTGCCTGCGCACTCCCGCCTCGGGTAGTCTTGAACCGAGAGATAGCCGGCCTTGGCGGGATCTGCCGGCCCGTCATCGGCGTTCCGCGGCATCGGCTGATGTCGACAATCGACCGGACAATCGAGGAGTTGCGAGGTGACAATGTGATCGTAGTGACCGGCGGCGCGGGGTTCATTGGGTCGCACATCGTCGTCGATCTGGCCGCGGCCGGGCAGCGGATCGCCGTCTGCGACCTGTTGCGATCGGGGGCCAAATGGCGACACATCGCAGCGGCGCCGGTTTATGACCTGGTCCGCCCGGAAGCGCTGTTCGAGTGGCTCGATGGTCATCGCGCAGAGGTCGCGGCAATCGTCCATATGGCGGCGATTTCGACCACCACCGAGCCCGACATCGATCGCTACGTCAGCGTCAATGTGCGTCTGACCCTCGATCTTTGGCGGTGGTGCGCGGAGAACCGGACGCGGTTCATCTATGCCTCGTCGGCGGCCACTTATGGCGACGGCGGCGCCGGCTTTGTCGACGACCAGAGCCCGGCCGCTCTCGCGGCCCTGCGCCCGCTCAACGCCTACGGCTGGAGCAAGCACCTGGTCGATCGCCGGGTCATCGACGATCTCGAGCGCGGCGCGCCGCTGCCGCCGCAATGGGCCGGGCTCAAATTCTTTAATGTTTATGGCGCAAACGAAAGTCATAAGGGCGCGATGCAGTCGATGGCCAGCAAGCTCGTGCCGGCGATCATGGCCGGCGAGCCGGTCAGCCTGTTCCGCTCGGATAACCAGCACTACCGCGACGGCGGCCAGCTCCGCGATTTCGTCTATGTCAAAGATTGCGTCGCGGTGGTGCGCTGGCTGCTGGACAACGCGACCGTCAACGGCCTGTTCAACGTCGGCAGCGGCGCGGCGCGCAGCTTCCTCGACCTCGTCGAGATTGTCGGCGCGCAGCTGGGCTGCCGGCCCGACCTCCGCTTTGTCGACCCTCCCGAGATATTGCGCGGGCAATACCAGTATTTTACCCAGGCGGATGTCAGCAAGCTGCGCGCTGCCGGCTTTGCCGGCGCATTTCATTCGCTCGAGGCCGGCATCGAGGACTATCTCGCGCACGGCGCCTGATCAGCCTGGCGGGGATTTAGGCAAGCCGGAGCCGGTGATCGTCTTTGACATTTCGCGCCTGCTGTCGCGCGCCCGGCGCGGCACGCCGACCGGGATCGATCGGGTCGAGCTCGCCTATGCCGAGCATCTGATCGGGTCGGGTCCGCCGCTGCGCTTCGCCGCGACTACCCCGTGGGGCGGGCTGGGGATCTTGCCGCGGCCGGCGGCCGAGGCCTATGTCGCCGCACTCGCCGCGATGTGGCGCGGCGCCGCGCAAACCTCGGCGCATCGGCGGCAAGTGCGCCGGCTGGCGCGGCAATTGCGGTTCGAGCCGCTGCGGCCTCGCCTACACGGGCTCCAGGCGCCGGCGCCAGCCGCGGCCGAGCGGCCGGTCTATCTCTTGGTGTCGCACCATCATCTCGAACGCCGCCGGCTGATCGCCCGGCTCAAGCGGCGCAGCGGGGCGGGCTTTGTCTGCCTGATCCATGATCTGATCCCGATGGAGTTTCCCGAATACGCCCGGCCCGGCCAGGATCTGCGGCATCGCCGGCGCATCGAGACCGCCGCCGCCCTGGCCGATGCGATTATCGTCGGCTCGGCGGCTACCGGCGACGCTCTGCGGCCGCATCTCGACCGCGGCGGCCGAGCCCCGCCGATGCTGGTGGCGCCGTTCGGCATCGACTTGCCGCCGGCCCCCGTGGATGGCCCACCGCCGCCTGGTTCACCCTATTTCATCTGCATCGGCACGATCGAGCCGCGCAAGAACCACCTGCTCCTGCTCAATCTGTGGCGCCAGCTGGCCGCGGAACGCGGTTCGCTCGCCCCCCGCCTGGTGCTGATCGGCCAGCGCGGCTGGGAAACCGGCAGCGCCATCGACATGCTCGACCGCTGTCCGGCGCTGCGCGGGCTCGTCATCGAGCGCAATCATCTGGCCGACAGCGAGATGACCCGCCTCTTGACCGGGGCGCGCGCGCTCTTCTTGCCGTCCTTCGCCGAGGGCTTCGGGTTTCCGATGATCGAGGCTCTGGGGCTCGGCGTGCCGGTGCTGTGCAGCGATCTTCGCCGCATTGCGCGAAAACGGCGGCGAGGTTCCGGAGTATCTCGATCCGCTCGACGCCCGCGGCTGGCGCGAGGCGATCCTCGACTATCAGCTCGACAACTCGCCGCGGCGGCAGCGCCAGCTCGCGCGCCTCGAGGGCTGGACGGCAACCGGCTGGGCCGACCATTTCGCCGCGGTCGAAGCGCTGATCGCGCAAACCGCGGCCGCCGCCGGACCAACCCGATGATCGTCGCCAACGAGCGTGCGGCCGGGCCGGCCCCAGTCTAACGCGAGGAGAACGCGAGCGTGCCGAGATGGCGGGCGACCGCGGCCAGGTCCCTGGTTTCGGAGGGCAGTCGACGGCTCTCTTCCAGCAGGATGCGCACGCTTTCTCGGACCTGGTCCTCGCTATGCTCGGCGGTCAGGAAAAATCGCAGCCGCGCCGCCCGCTCCGGCACCGCCGGATAGAGGATCGGCTGGACGTTGACCCCGCGCCGGAACATCGCCTGCGCCAGCCGCGCGGCGCGGATCGAGCCGCCGGTGATGATCGGCACGATCGAGGCTCCGACCGAGCCGCCGACATCGAGCCCGCCGTCGCGCGCGAGCCGCTAAAAACAGCGCTCCCGCGCTCGTTGACCCGACGCACCCGCTCCGGCTCGCGCTCCAGGATTTCGAGGGCCGCGAGCGCCGCCGCCGCCGCCGGCGGGGCCATTCCGACCGAGAACACGAAGCCCGGCGCCGTCAGCTTCAGATAGTCGATCAGCTCGGCCCGCCCGGCGATATAGCCGCCGCACGAAACCAGGCTCTTGCTCAAGGTCCCCATCCAGATGTCGACCTCGCTCGGATCGACGCCGAAATGGTCGGCGATGCCAAAGCCGCGCGGCCCCAGCACCCCCAGCGCATGCGCCTCGTCGACCATCAGCCACGCGCGATGGCGCCGCGCGACGGCGATAAAGGCCGGCAGATCGGGGATGTCGCCATCCATGCTGTAATGGCCTTCGATGACCAGGAGCGCATGCCCGGTGCGCCGGCGCGCCTCGCCGAGCAGCCGGTCAGCGGCCTCGTGGTCGAGATGGGCGAACGGCGCCCGGCGCGCCCCGGACAGCGCCGCCCCCTGGACGATGCTGTTGTGGATCAGCGCATCATGAACGATGACGTCGTCGCGCCCGAGCAGACGCCCGATGACGCGTGACATTGGTCGAATGGCCGCCGACGAGGACGACGCTGTCTTCGGCGCCGTGCAGTCGGGCCAGCGCCTGTTCAAGCTCGCGGTGAACTGGCCGTTCGCCGGAGACCGGGCGGCTCGCCGAGACCGAGGTGCCGTAGCGATCGATCGCCGCCTTCGTCGCCGCGGAAATATCCGGGTGACCGTTGAGACCGGCATAATTGTAGGAGGCGAAGTTGATGTAGGTTTCGCCGTCGATTACCGTCTCGGCCCCGGCGATGCCCTGGTGCACCCGGAAAAACGGATCGGCGATCCCGAGAAAGGCCGCCGCCTCGCGGATCATGCGGATTTCGCGGAAGCCTTCGAGTTCCGCCACCGCGAGCCGCGAGGCCGGCTCGGCGACTGCCGCTTCGGCGCCGCGCCGGCGCCGTGCGCAGCGGCGCCGCCGCCGCGGCCTTTTCCAACAGGCGCGCCTTGGCCTGCGACGACAACCCAAAAATGTTTCGCCCGGTCGCCATCGGGCTACTCCGCCGCGACCGGTTTCGGCTGCGGCATGGCCGCCGCGCCGGCTTCCTCATCGCCTTCGGCGACTTCGCCGCCGCCCTCATAGCGCGCCACCAGCGCGACGATTTCGGCGTTCTTTGTTCTGGCGCCGAGCGCGCCGGCAAGCCGCGCCGCGATCGAGCTGACGCTGGTCCCCTCGGCCAAGGACATCAGCGGCAGGTCGACGCCGAGCCGGCTTTCGAGGGCGAGGCGAAGCTCGACCGCCATCAGCGAATCCATCCCCATCTGCGACAGCGGACGCAGCGGCTGGACGCCGTCGGCAGGCAGGCGCAGGATCCGCGCCGCCTCCTCGGCGACGACGGCGCGCAAGAGATCGAGCGCCGCTTGCGGGTCGATCAGGGCCAGGCGGTCGGCGATGGCCTCGTCTTCGGCCGACGAGCCGGCCTTGGCGCGCAGCTCGGAAAACAGCGGGGTCGCCAATATCGGCAGAAAGCGCCGCGCCTGCGTCCAATCGGCTTCGGCGCAGCCGACCACCGGCAAGCCGCTGGCGATCATCGCCGGCAGACCGGCCAGGGCCTGGGCGGCGGGCATCGGCCTGGCGCCCAGGCGCCGCGCCAGCGCGGTGCGGATTTCGGGCCGGCTCGCCAGGTATCCGGCATCCTCGATCGGCCCCCAGGCGATGGCGAGCGCCGGTCGCCCGGCGGCGCGACGCTGGCGGGCGAGCGCCTCGAGCGCCGCATTCGCCGCCACATAGGCGCCCTGGCCCGGCGCGCCGAGCAATGTCGTCGCCGAGGAGAACAGCCAGAACAGCTCCAACGGGTCCTCGCGCGTCAACAGGTCGAGGGCGAGCGCGCCGCCGAGCTTTGGCCGCAGCATCAGATCGGCGTTGCCGGGGTCGATATCGCCGGCGAGCCGGTCGTCGATCGCCGAGGCCGCGTGCACCACCCCGCGCAGCGGCGCTTGCGTCGCCCGAATCCGGTCGAGCACCGCCGAGAGGCTGGCGCGATCGGCGACATCGCCGCGATAAACGCGGACCTCGGCGCCGGCCGCTTCGAGCTCCGCGACCCGCGCCGCGCATCCCGGCGTCTGCGACCCGCGGCGGCCGAGCAGTGCTAGCGAGCCGGCGCCGTGGGCGACGAGCCAGCGCGCGGCTTCGAAGCCGAACCCGTCGATCCCGCCGGTCACCAGATAGGCGCCGTCGCGCCGCGCCGCGAAATCGGCGGGCGTGCGCAGCGGCAATGCCGGCATCGCGGTCGGGGACCAGGACGAGCTTGCCGATGTGACCCGACGCCTGCATCAGGCGAAAGGCGTCATGGATCTCGCAGAACGGGAAGACCCGGTGCGCCAGCGGCCGGATCGCGTCCTCGGCGAGGAGCGCGGAAACTTCCGCCAGCAACGATCGGGCGAGCGCCGGACGGCGCAATGGCAGCTGGTCGACATCGATCGCGAAATACGACAGGTTCTGGCGCAGCGGGCGCAGATGCAGGCGACGATTGAGGTAGAAGTCGCGCTTGCCGAGCTCGAGAAAGCGGCCGAACGGCTTCAGCGCTTCGAGGCTGCGCTCCATCGCCTCGCCGCTCAGCGAGTTCAGCACGACGTCGACCCCCTGCCCGAGGGTGATTTCGCGGACCCCGTCGGCAAAGCCCGAATCGCGCGAATCGAGCACGTGGTCGGCGCCGGCCAGCCGCAGAAATGCCCGTTTGACATCGGACCCGGCGGTGGCGATGACGATGGCGCCGCGGTGCTTGGCGTATTGGATCGCGGCCAGCCCGACGCCGCCGGCAGCGGCATGGATCAGGACATGCTCGCCCGTGGCGAGCTGCGCCAGATGCCCCAGCGCATAGATCGCGGTGATAAAGGCGACCGGCAATCCCGCGGCCGCGGCAAAGCTCGTCTCGGCCGGGATCGGCGCGACCGCAGCGGCTGGCGTCACCACCCGCGTGCCGAGCGCCGCCGGCGCCAGGGCCATGACCCGGTCGCCGAAGGCGAGGCCCTCGACCCCCGGTCCGACGGCGCGCACGGTTCCGGCGCATTCGAGCCCGAAGCCGGCGCCGGCAAAGCCGTCGATCAGCGCCTCCTCGGGTAACAGCCCCATCGCCCACATCACGTCGCGAAAGTTGAGGCCGGCGGCATGCACGTCGATTTCGACCTCGCCCGGGCCGGGGGCGCGCGGGGCCGCGGCCTCCCAACCCAGCGCGTCGAAGCCGCCCGGCCGGCTGCTCGCCAGGTTGAGCGGCTGCGATCGCAGCGCCAGCCGCAGCGGCAGGCCGAGGCGCAGCCGCAGCACGTGGCGCCCTTGCGGCGTCCAGACGATTTCGCTCTCCGCGCTCGCAGCCGCCAATTCATCGGCGATCTGCCGGGCGTGCTCGCCGGCCGTGGCGCCCCTGGCTAGATCGACCCGATGAACCGAGAGCCGCGGCAGTTCATTGACGAGCACGCGGGCAAAGCCCCACAGCGCGGCCCCGGCCGCCACCGACTCGCCTGGCGCCTCGATGGCGGCCGGATGCGGCGGCGGGAATGCGGCCTGCTGGGCATTGGCGGTGACGACCCACAGCGCCGCTTGCCTGCGCTCGGCCGCGAGCGCTACCCGAGCCAGTGCGGCAATTTGCGCCGCCGCGCCGCGATCCTCGCCTTCGGCCGGCTCGGCCAGGAAAACAACGCGCTCGCGGGTGGCCTCGCGCGCGTCTTCCGGGCCGGGCTCGACCACCTCCAGGAAATCGCGATCGGGCTCGATCTTTACCTGATGGCCGGCTCCCGCCAAGCGGTCGAGCAGCGCCGCCCGCAACGCGGTATCGCCGGCGACGATGGTGATCACGCCGGGGGTGACGACGCCGGGCGGCATCGGCGCAGCCCCACCCGTCGCCACGCGCGCGGGCGCGCTGCCCCAGAACACCGCGCTGGGCCATGGCGCCGCGACCACGCCGGCGGCGCCGGCGCGGCGGAAGCCGGCGGCCGAGAGTTCATCCCGCCACTCTTCGCCCGAACGCAGCGGCGATAGCGCTACGCTCGGCGATCCGTTCGGCCACCAGTCGGCGGCCTGCCCGAACACCACATCCCAAAACGCATTGGGCTCGGGGTCGACCGCTGCCAACAACCCGCCCGGCGCCAAGAGATCGCGCAGGACGGCGAGCCCCGCGGCGTCGAGCTGCAAGCGGGCGCAGGCATGCGCCGCCAGCACCACGTCGAACCGGACCTCGCCCAGAGCATCCGCTCCATCTCTGGGCGACCAGTTGCGCGCCGCCGCGCCGACCACGGATTGCGTCGCCGCGCCGAGCCGGTCGACCTGCTCGGCATCGGCGCTGGTCGCCAGATAGGAGAGCGCCACCCCGGCCGAAACCAGTCGATGTAACAGTTGCCGGGTGGCGCCGCCGACCGCGCCGACCTCCAAAATGCGCAACGGCCGGTCGGGCGGCCATGCCGCAGCGATCCCCTGCAGCGCATCGCCCAGCAAATCGAGGCCGGCGCTGCTCGCAGGCGAGGCCTGAAGCAGCTGCTCGGCCATCGGCGACAGCCATAGTGCGGCGCGCCCCGGACCGTCGGCGAGAAGGTTCGGCAGCCTTTCGATGGCGGCCGCGGCAAGCGCCAGCTCAGCCACCAGATCGGGGGCGTCGGCCAGCAGCCGGCGCCAGATTTCCCCGGCGTCGGGCAGCTCGCTCGCCGGATCGAGGCGCCATTCGCCGTAGCTCTCGCTCGCCGCGCCAAGTCGTTCGAGCGCCGCCAGCAGACATTGGAGAAGCCCGCGCGAGGCCGGCGCGACAACCGCGCGATCGACCAGCTCGTCGATCGTGAAGGAACCGTCGGGCGCGGCCCAGCCGGTTAATGGCGGGAGGGCCGCGGCCCCGATCAGGGCGTCGAGCAGCAATGCCTGGTCGCGCCGCCGCAGGTCGGGTTTGCGTGATGCGGCTAGCCGGGCCAGCGCCGCGTCGGCTTGCTCCAGCGCTACCGGCGGGTCAAATTCCGCCAGCGGCGCCGGAACCAGGTCGACGTGAAACATCTGCCCGTCGGCTGCCGCCCTGCGGCCGAGATCGACGCGGCGCAGCCAGCAATCCTCGATCTCGGCGACGACGGCGCCGGCGGCATCGTAGAGCGCCATGTCGGCCGAGGCCGATCTGACCCCGGTCCGGGTCAGGCGCAGCCGGGCGCGGCTCGCCACTCGGCCAAACGGCGCCAGCAGCCGGGCGCGGCCGAACCGCCACGGCAGAAAGCCGCCGCCGGTCTGCTCTCGGCCATGCCCGGCGAGGAGCCCGAGCAATCCCTGCAATGCGCCGTCGAGCAGTGCTGGATGCAGCAGATAGGCGTCGAGAGGCTCGTCGATCGGGCTGGCGTCGAGCTGTACGAGCGCGCCGTCGGCGGTGGCGATGGCGACGTGATCGACGGTTCTGAACCGGCGGCCATAGTCGAGCCCCATGCGCCGCGCCAGCCGATAGAGGGTTTCCGCCTCGATCCGCTGGCCGCCAGGCGGGCAATCGGCCCAGCGCAAGACCGGCCGCGCGTCGCTCGCCGCGGCGATCCGACCGACCGCGTGGACCGTCAGCGGCTCGATCGACAGTCGCGCACGGCTCGCCAGCTCCCAGTCGCCATCGTTGGAGAGGAGCGTCGTGCGCATCTCGCGCATCTCTCCGGCGGCGAACGGGAGCGGCCGGCGCATTTCGACATCGACAGCTTCCAGCGCCGCCGCCTCGGGCCAGCGCCAGCGCGCCGCCGCAAGCGCGGTTTCGAGGATTGCCGCGGCCGGATATACAGCCACGCCCTCGACCGCGTGATCGGCGATCCACGGGAGCACCTGCGCGTCGAGATGGTTCAGCCAATTTGAGGCCGGGCCGTGCTGGCGGAAACCGAGCAGCGGATGATCGAAGGGCGGGCTTTCCGGATCATTGGCTTCGACGGTCTTGTCGAGCCAATAATCCTGGCGCTGCCACGGATATAATGGCAGGCCGCGAGGGTCGGCCGGGCCGTCGAACCCCGGCGCGGCCGCCAGATCGTAGCCGGCGACATAGCAGCGCGCCGCGATCGCCGCAAACGGATCGCCGTCGCCGTCGTTGCGCGACAGGGTGGCGAGAACGCGGCCTTCGGCTCCCGCCGCGCGCAGCCCGTCCGCGAGATAGGAATGGAGGATCGCGCTGGGGCCGATCTCGACAAAGATGCGATAGCCCTCGTCGATCAGCGCGGCGGCCGCCGCGCTAAAGCGCACCGGGTTTCTGATGTTGCGCCACCAGTGATCGGCGTCGAGGCCGCCGGTCTTGACCGCCGTCCCGGTGACGCTCGACACCAGCCGCGCCGGCGGCGCCCGCGAGGCGATCCCGGCGAGGCTCGCCAGCAACTCCTCGCGGATTGGATCCATCGACTTGGAATGGAAGGCGAAGTCGAGATCGAGCCGGCGAAACCAGAGATTGCGCCGGTGCGCCTCGAGAGCGAGCCGATCGATTTCCGCGCCCGAACCCGACAGGGTCACCGAACGCGCGGCATTGAACGCCGCGATCTCGGCGCCGCTGTCGAGCTCGGCGAGAAAGCTTCGGGCGGCGGCGCCATCGAGCGCCATCGCCGCCATCCGTCCGGCGCCCTGGGTGCGCTGCTGGCTGCGGCTGCGGGCGACGACGACATGCCCGGCCTCGGCCAGGGTCAGCGCCCCGGCGGCCCAGGCGGCGGCGATCTCGCCGACGCTGTGGCCGAGAAATCCGCCGGCCGTGACGCCGGCCTCGCGCAACGCCTCGACGATGCCGATCTGAATCGCGAACAGCATCGGCTGGGCGATGTCGGTGCGCGCCACCCGCTCGGCCTCGGCCGCGCCGGCGATCAGCTCCGCGACCGACCAGCCGAGCCGCGGGCGCAAGACGTCATCGACCATCTCGACCGCGCCGCGGAAGGCGGCGCTGGCGTGCAGCGCGGCGCATCCCATTCCGGGAAATTGCGCGCCGTTGCCGGAGAAGATGAAAGCGAGCTTGCCCTCGGCCACCGCCGTCCCGCTGACGATCTGCGCCGCGGCTTCGCCGTCGAGGAAACCCCCGAGCAGGTCGGCGTTGGCCCGGCGGTCGCGGCCGAGCGCCGCCAGCCGATGGCGGTGGTGGTCGCGCCCACGGGCGGCGGCGCGCGCCGCGCCGGCCAGCCGCTCGTCCGCGACCGCGCCGAGAGCGCTGCGCCAGCCGACGACAAGTTCGCGCAACGCCGCTTCGCCGGCGGCCGAGATCAGCAGCGGCGGGGGCGGCTCATCGCGTCGCCGGCGCTCTTCCCGCGGATCCGGCCGGCGCTGTTCCCGGCTGGGCGGCGCGGCAAGCACGACATGCGCGTTGGCGCCGCCGAAGCCAAACGAGTTGACCCCGGCGTAGTGCTTCCGGCGCCCGCCTGGCAGCGGCTCGGCCTCACGCAGTAGGCGCAGATTGAGCGCTTCGAAGGCGATGCTCCGGCTCGGGCTGTCGCAGTTGAGGGTCGGCGGGATCAGGCCGCGCTCGAGCGCCAGCGCCGCCTTGAGCAGCCCGGCCATTCCCGAGGCCGGCTCCAGATGGCCGATATTGGTCTTGACCGAGCCGATCGGCAGCGTCTCACGCCGCCTCTGGCCGATCGTCCGGCCGACCGCCGCCGCTTCGACCGGGTCGCCGACCGGGGTCCCGGTGCCGTGCATTTCAAAAAACGCGAGCGCCTCCGGATCGATCTGCGCCTCGGCGTAGACCCTCTCCAGCAGGGCTGCCTGCGCGGCTTCGCTCGGCAGCGACAGGCCGATCGTGCGGCCGTCCGAATTGGTCCCGGTGGCGAGGATTGCCGCGCGGATCGGGTCGCCGGCGGCAAGCGCCTCGGCGAGCGGCTTCAGGAGCACCACGCCGCCGCCTTCGCCGCGGACATAGCCGTCGGCGCGCTCGTCAAAGGCGAAGCAGCGGCCCCGCGGCGACAGCATCGCGGCGCGGCAGAAGCCGATGAACGGATAGGGGGCGAGCAGCAGATTGACGCCGCCGACGATGGCGCTGGCGACCCGGCCGGCGCGGATCGCCTCGCAGGCGTGATGCAACGCCACCAGCGACGACGAGCAGGCGGTGTCGACGGCGAGGCTCGGTCCGCGCAGGTCGAAGACGTAGGAGATGCGGTTGGCGAGGATGCTCAGCGCATTTCCGGTCATGAAATACGAATCGGCGCCGGCCGGGTCGCCCAGCCGCAAATCGGAGTAGTCGGTCGCCGACGCCCCGATATAAACCCCGCAATCCGTGCCGGCGAGGCGGCTCGCCGGGATCCCGGCGTCTTCGATCGCGTGCCAGACGAGCTCCAGCAGCAGCCGCTGCTGCGGGTCCATCTGCACCGCCTCGCGCGGCGAGATCCCGAAGAACGACGGCTCGAACTTGGCGATCCCGTCGATCAGACCGGCCGACCAGGTATAGCTCTTGCCGGCCTCGCCGCGAGCGGGATGATAAAAAAATCGGGTCGACCATCGCTCCGGGCCGACCTGCGAGATCGCATCGCCGCCGCCGGCGAGCAGCCGCCAGAACTCCTCGATGCCGTCGCCTCCGGGAAATCGGCAGGATGCCCCGACGATCGCGATCGATCCGTCACGCATGGCAAGCGCGGGCATGGCAATCGCAGGATTGCCCCGGAGCACCAGCTTCCCCCATTTGTCCCCTCATGGTCGCCAGCCGTTTGCGCACGGCATACGGCCTCAGTCAGCTGTCGATCACGTTCATTTGTCCTCGTCGATGACGCTCATAAAGTCAACCGCGGCGAGGACGGATGACGGTGCTGCTGCTCCCGCGCCAATCAGCGTCCGCCGGCCGGCGCCGCGGTGAGACGGGCGGTTCAGGCAAGGCAATTGGTCCTCAGCCGAGACCAATTGGTCCTCAGCCGAGAAAGGCATCGGGCGGGCTGAACGCGGTGGCGCTGCCCGCCGGGCGCCATGGGTTGCGAGCCAGCCGCAACCTTTCCAAAAGGTCCATCGCCGCCCAATAGAGCGGCACGGCCCGGCCTTTGACCAGCGGCATGGCGGCCGGATCCAGTCCCAGCCACGGCAAAAACGGGTTGCGGCGGCCGTAAGCCCAAATCTCGCTGCGCGCCGCCGGCCGCGAGGCGAGGCCGCGCGCGTGAAAGCCCATGGTGTCGGCCACCACCAGCGTATTGCGCGGCACGGCGAACACCCTTGGCTCGGCAAAGCCGAGACGGCGCAGCATCGGCGGGCTGATCCGCAGCGAGCCCCGCGCCGATTGGAAATCCGGGCTCTGCCAAGCGGAGAGCGACGCCCGACGCTCCCAGGCGAGGCGCCGCGGCGTCGGCCGGTGCGAGCCCGGAACATAGATCAGCGGCCCCTGATCCTCGCCGACATCGGAGAGGAAGAACCAGGCCTTGACGGTCGGATGAAAGGTGTCGGCATGGAGCCGGGTCTGCGGGTCGGGCGGCGCCTGCGCGGGCCTGGGCGAAGATCGTCTGCAGGTAAAGGAACGGTTCGAGCGCGAACGAGCCGACATAGCGCACCAGGCCGAGCCATTGCGGGCTCTCGACCATGGCGCGCACCGCCGGCAGGCGCGCCAGCGCCGCCCGGTCGAGCGCGATGCGGCGGGTGATCGCATCGCCCTGCGCCTGCTGCCGCGCCGGCGCCGCGAACGCGCGCAGCTGGCGCTCGAGCTCGGCGAAGGCCGGGGCCGGCAGGAAGTCGCGCTTGACGACAAAACCGTCGCGCGCGAAGGCCGCCCGGTCGTCGTCGCCGACCAGCGCCGCCAAGCTTTGCCGGCGCCGCTCGGCCATGCGCTCGGCGAGGCGGATGCGGGCGACATGCAGCCCGGCGCGGTTCAGGGTCGGGCTGCCGATAATCGGATTGTCGCGGAACGACTTGGCGCCGGTCGCCAGCGCCGCGACATGGATCGGCGCCAAGAGCCACGAGCCCGGCCCCGATCTGATTGCCCGCGCCCGACGCCGCATCGCCCCGACCCGGTCAGGCGTGCAGCGCGGCGAGCGCGTCGTAGACCAGGCGGTCGATCTCGATGCCTTCGCGCAGCAGGCGCTCGCGGCTGCGGAAGGCGCGCTCTCCCGGGATGCGGATTTCCTCGACCCCGGGCTGGCGCGGGACGTTCTTGATCCGCTCGACGAGCGCGCTGACCTCGCGCTTGAACTGGTCGAGAGGAACCAGCAGGTCGGGCTTGAAGACAACAAACAGATATCCGTCGTCCTGGTCCGGATCCATGCCCGAGCCGGCGAGCACGCCCAGCGCCTGGACGATAAAGCCGAACCCATAGCCCTTGTAGCCGCCGAACGGCAGCAGCGCGCCCTCTCGCGCCGCCGCCGGGTCGCGGGTCGGCTCTCCCTGCAAATCAATCGCCACACCCTCGGGCAGCAACTGCCCCAGCCGCTCGCGCAGCGCCATTTCGGTGCCCATGAACGCCGAGGTGCCCATGTCGAGCACGACCGGTCCCCCGGCGGATGGCATGCCGAAGGCGATCGGATTGGTGCCGAGCGCCGGGCGGGTCCCGCCGAACGGCGCGACGCTGCGCGAGGAGCTCGCGGTGTGGACGCCGACCAGATCGGCGTTGGCGATCATCTCGCAGTAATAGGCGCTGCGCCCGCTCATCCAGCTGTTGGTGACGCCGACGACCGCAAACCCGTGCGCCGCCGCCTTGGCGATCGCGGCGCGGGTGGCGTGGTGGAGCGCCAGCATGCCGACATTGTTGCCGCCGTCGTACAGCACCGAAATTTCGCTCTCGCGGATCGCGCTGATCGGCCGTCGCGGCTGCTTGAAGCGGCGGTGCTCGGGGAGGTTGAGGATCTTCGCCAGCCCCGAATATTCGTAGCCGCACAAGGCCGCGTCGATCATGTGATCGGCAAGGATGCGGGCCTCTTCGGCGTCATAGCCGATGCCGGCGAGCGCCCGTTCGGCATGCTCGCGCGCCTCGGCGACGCTCAAATGGACGCGGTCTGACGCCATATTCCTCCCCTAGGCGGCCTCGACCCGGAACACCGCCTTGCCGGCGATCCGGCGATCGCGCAGTTGCGGGCCGATCCGCGCCAGGTCGCGCCAGCTGCTTTCGACCAATGCCGGCTTCAGCGAACCGTCGCCGATCAGCGCGGCCAGCAGTGCGAGGTCGGGGGCAAAGCGCTCCTCGGGCTCCGAGGTGAAATAGGAAAAGCTTTGGAGGCGCGCGTTCGGATGCTCGGCGAAGTCGCGGAAACTGAGCGCGGTCGGCTCGCCCGAAGAATTGCCGAAGATCACGATCGTTCCCTTGGCTTCGACCCGCGCGATGGCGGCGGCGAGCGAGCTGCCGCCGGCGGCTTCGAGGATCAGGCCGAACCTGCCTTCGGCCCGTTCGATGCCGTCGACGATCTGGTCGGCGCCGCGCAGATGCCGGCCGCGCTCGGGGCTGCCGACGATCGCGGTCACATGCGCGCCCGACCGCGCCGCGATCTGCACCGCCATATGGCCGACCCCGCCGGCGGCGCCGGTGACCAGCACCCGCTTGCCCAGCAACGGCGCGCCGTGCCGCAAGGTGCGCAACGCGGTCAGACCGGCGACCGGCAAGGCCGCCGCTTCCTCGAAGCGCACATTATCAGGGAGCGCCGCCATCCGGTGCGCCGGCGCCGCCGCGCGCTGCGCCCAGCCGGCATTGTCGAGGAGGGCGACCACCCGCGTTCCAGCCTTGGGGCCGCTGCCGTCCGCCGCCGCCCGCGCCACGACGCCGCCGATGTCCTGGCCCGGCCGCCAGCCTTCGGGGCGGACCTGCATCAGCCGCAACTCGCCGCGATTTAAAGAAAAGGCATGCACCTCGACCACCGCCTCGTCGGCCGCCGGGGTCGGCTCCGGCGCTTCGCGGATTTCGACCGGCGCCGCGCCACCGGGGGTGTTGACCAGAGCGAGCATCAGATTTTGGCCCCTTTGCCGGCGTCATGGCCGGACGTGTTTCAGCCATCCACGTCTCGAACTCGGCAAGGTTCGTGGATGACTGGGTCAAGCCCGGTCACGACGATGATCAGTCGATCATCGTCAGTTCAGCCGCAGATCGGTGATGTGCTTGGGGTCGGGCTTCAATTCGCCCTTTTCGACGCGGCTGACGATGTCGGTCAGGATCGCGTTGGTCGGCGTCGCGATGCCGGCCTCCTCGCCCTTCTTCACGACAAAGCCATTGAGGAACTGGATTTCGGTGCGGCGTCCCTTGAACATGTCCTGGCCGGTCGACGGGCGGTGCTCGCCGCCGCCGGGGCGGTTGGCCTCGGCCAGGCGATGCTCGTCGATCTCCTTGGTGGCGGCGGCGTCGCCCTCGCCGGCGCGGGCCAGCGTCTCCGGGTCCATGTGGCTGACTTCGTCGAAGGTGTAGCCGAGCGCCTGGCCGACGCGGATCGCCTCGCTGCCCAGACGGTTCGAAAAGCGGCGGATCGAGTCGTTCTTGATCATGTCGCGCGAGATCATGCCGGTGCAGGCCGACAGCCCGTTGCCCATGACGTTGGTGACGAGCTTCGACCAGCGCTCGCCCCACAGATTCTCGGTCACCATCGCGCTGTCGGCATAGCCGACCAGCCGGCAGACCTCCTTGGCGCGCTCGGTGACCCGGCCATGCACCTCGCCGACGCGGAACACGGTGTGGCGCGAGCCCGATTTGCCGGCGGCTCGGCGCACCTGGCCCGGCGCGTGCAGCTCGACGGTGATCGAGCTGGCGACCGAGCCCAAGGTCTTGCCCCAGCCGACGATGCCGGCGATGGTCTCCTCGTTCATGCAGTTCTGCAACGAGACGATATAGCCGCCGGGCGCCAGATACTGCTTGATCATCATCGTCGCCCACGCCGTGTCGTAGGACTTCATGCAGACAAAGGCGATGTCGATCGGAGCTTCCTTGGCGAGATGCTGCGCCTCGGTCAGGTGCAACGCGCGCGGCTTGACCGTGAACGGCTCGACGTCGCGAATATGGGTGATGCGCAGACCGTCCTTGCGGATGGCTTCAACATTTTCCGGCCATGGGTCGATGTAGGTGACGTCTTCGCCGGCCTGAACCATATGCGCCCCGGCATAGCCGCCGACCGCCCCCGCGCCGACGATCGCGATCTTGTTCTTCGCCATTCCGTGTTCCTCCGCATCAGGTCGCGGCTGAGCGCCGCGTGCTGGCCGCCGATCCTAGTACGGCGGCGCCGCCCGCGTCACCCTATCGCTTCGGCGATCGCCTTGGCGGGCCGCTCTTGCGCGGCCGTGGAGCGCCGTGCGGCTGCCCGGCCGGGCGCGGCGGCCGGCTCCTGCCGCGGGTCTTGGCCGGGCGCCGCGGCGGCTTTGTCGCCAGCCGCCAGTCGACGATCATGCCGAGCGGGATCGCCATCAGGCCCAGCGCCATCAGGCTGCTGGCGACGCGATCCAGCCAATCGAACTCGATCACGACGACGATGAGCCCGAGCGCCAGGCCGGCGCCGAACGTCAGGAGGGCGATCTTGGTGTAGCGCATCCGTTGCAGCCGAGAGAGCGGTCTCCTAATGTGCCGCGCAATAGAACAACGCCGCCACCGGGGTGGAGCGCCCATGCCAGAGAGGAAGAAAACATGATAGAGATCGAGCGGCCGGCCGATCTCGCGCAATATATAGGCCAGGAGATCGGGGTTAGCGACTGGTTCACCATCGATCAGGCGATTATCGACAAATTCGCCGAGGCGACCGGGGATCACCAATGGATCCACGTCGATGTCGAGCGCGCCCGGCGCGAGATGCCGGGCGGCAAAACGATCGCCCACGGTTATCTGACCTTGTCCCTGGTGCCGCGGCTGACGGCCACCCTGTATCGCGTCAACAAGCGCTCGCGCGGGCTCAATTACGGGTCGAACCGGGTGCGCTTCACCGGGCAGGTGCCGGCCGGCTCGCGCGTCCGCCTGCATCAAACGATCAAATCGGTCGAGCCGGTCCCCGGCGGCGGCGTGCGCATCACTTCGCAGAGCACGATGGAGGTCGAGGGCGCCTCGCGCCCGGCCCTCGTCGCCGAAACCATCAGCATGCAGTTCGAGTGAGGCTATAATCCGTCGAACAGGCGAGGAGGAACATCCGATGCAGAGCAATGGAGCGAACGACCGGGCGTCGTACATCTATTTGGGTCTGGCGGGCGAAACCGGGCGCGGCCGGGTGGTGGATTCGGGCCTGTTCCGCATGGCCGACGGCGGCGACGAATGGGAGCCGCTGCAACGCGGCCTGCCCGAGATGCCGGCGGTGCGCGCGCTGGCGGTGCATCCGCAACAGCCCGAGATCGTCTATGCCGGGACCCAGTCCGGCCCCTATCGCAGCGCCGACCGCGGCGAGCACTGGGAAAAGGTCGATGTGCCCGATCACGGCCTGCCGGTCTGGTCGGTGCTGTTCCACCCGCACGATCCCGACGTGATCCTGGTCGGCTACGAGAATTGCGAGATCTACCGCAGCGACGATGCCGGCGAGCGCTGGACCCGGCTGCCGGTCAATGTGCGCTTTCCGGAGATCACCACCGCCCCCGGCGCCAACCCCGCCAAGCGCGTCTTGATGCTCGACGCCAGCGCCAGCGAGCCCGATCACCTCTACGGTGCGATCGAGGTCGGCGGCACGATCCGCTCGACCGACGGCGGCGTGCATTGGGAGAATTTGAGCCACGGCCAATATGTCAACGACGACATGGTCGATATGCACGGCGTGCTGGTGAGCCGCTGGCGGCCGGGCATCGGTCTTCGGCATCGCCCGCGCCGGCATGTTCCGCAGCGACGACGGCGGCGACCACTGGCAGCACGTGCCGTTGGAGCCGCTCAACCCTAAGGGCTACATCTATTGCCGCGACATCCGCGAGGTGCCGGGCAACCCGCGGCATTTGTGGGTGGCGGCGGGGGCCGGTTTCCAAAGCGACAAGCCGGCGACCTTGCTGCACAGCCGCGACGGCGGCGACAGCTGGTCGCGGGTCGATATCGGCGCTGCGGTGCCGCACACGATGTTCAAGATCGCCTTCGACGAGCACCATCCGGCGCATATGTCCTGCGCGACGAATGGCGGCGAGGTCTATTCGAGCGTTGACGGCGGCGACAGCTGGACCACCCATCCCCGGCCGCCCGGCGGCAGCCAGATCTACGCCCTCGCCCGCGGCTGAGATCGGTTCGCGGCTGAAGTGCGGAGTAGGATAATGAGCGACGACGACCAACTTAATTGCCCAAAGTGCGGGTCGCAGCACATCCATGCTGAAAAGCGCGGCTTTAATATGAAGAGGGGACTTGCTCTCGGATTGACCATAGCTCCGGGCGTGGGGCTTGTGACTGGGTTCGTAGGCGCCAGCAAGATTTGGTTGACGTGCTTTGAAGTGCGGATTTCGGTTCCGCCCTGGCGAAAGCAAGAAGGTGGCCGACATTCGCTCAACGTTCGAGGTAAGTTCGTACGTGAGGCGCGCGCTCAACGGCGCTGTTGGCGAGGTGACTGTGATCGATGGAGAGGCCGTGACAGTGAGGTGGCCTAACAATCGGACCAGCATTCATCTTGGCCGTGATCTGAAGCCATTGGAACCACCACCCGAGGGCGAAGCCCGATAGTTCCATCTTGACCGGGCTTGTCCCGGCCATCCACGTCTGCTGATGCCGCGGGTCCGGGCGTGGATGCCCGGCACAAGGCCGGGCATGACGTGGACGGTACCCAGGCGAGCACTGATGTGATCGGAGGCGACTGTTCCGAGTCGTATTTGAATGGAGGACGCGAAAGATGCCAGCAGTCTTGGAGCGCCAGACAGTAGCGGTGCGGCCGACCGGGGCGGCGCTCGGCGCCGATGTCGAGGGCGTCGACCTCGCCCGCGAGCTGCCGCCGGCGGCGGTCGCGGCGATCAAACAGGCCTGGTCCGACCATCTGGTGCTGCGGTTTCGCGGCCAGCATCTCGACGACGACCAATTGATGCGCTTCAGCGCGCTGTTCGGCGAGCTCGATTTTGCGCCGGTGATCGCCGCCGCGCGGGTCAAGGTGCATGGCGAGGACCGCTATGTCAATTCGGCCGAGGAGGGACATCGATACATCTCGATCATCTCCAACATCGTCGAAAATGGCGTCGCGATCGGCGCGCTCGGCGCTTACGAGGCGATCTGGCACACCGACATGTCGTACAATCCCGAGCCGCCGATCGGCAGCGCGCTCTATGCGCTCGAAGTCCCGCCCTCGGGCGGCGACACCGGCTTCGCCAATATGTACCGCGCCTACGACACCCTGCCGGCGGAGCTGCGCGCCAGCGTCGAGGGGCGCTTCTGCCGGCACGATTCGAGCCGCAACAGCGCCGGCGAGCTGCGCCGCGGGATGAGCGAGGTGACCGACCCGCGCCAGGCGCCCGGCGCCGACCATCCGATCATCCGCACCCATCCGGCGACCGGGCGTAAGGCTCTATTTCTCGGGCGGCGGCGCAACGCCTATATCCAGGGGCTCGACCTCGACGATAGCGAGCGGCTGCTCGATGCGCTGTGGGCGCATGCGACCCGGCCCGAGCTGACCTGGTATCAGCAATGGCGGGTCGGCGACCTGATCCTGTGGGACAATCGCTGCGTCATGCACCGCCGCGACGAGTTCGACCCGGCGAGCCGGCGGCTGATGCATCGCTCGCAGATCAAGGGCGACCGGCCGTTCTGAGCGCCGCCGGGCCAGCCGGAACGACGGGCGGGCCAGCTCGTTCTTGCCTCGAACGTTCCGGAGCCTGCGATGCCTGAAACCCTGCGCGACGGCCTCGCCGCCGACCCAGATTCGCGCCGGCCGCGCCGAAGTGCTGGCGCGGACCTATCGGCGCCTCGGCCGAGCGTTGGGAATTCCGGCCGCTGGCCGGGCGGATTGCGGCGCGCGGCCCGACTTCGGCGAAAGTCGCCCATCCGCTGCTGCTGCGCCTGTTGCAGGCCGACCCGGCGGCGGCGGCGTTGCTGCCCGCGGCGCCGGCGCCGATCGCGCTCGGCCTTGCCGAGCATGCGCCGTTTTTTCTGAGCAGCACCGGGCTGCTGCTATTGCCGCCGGCGCTGCTCGGCAGCAGCGGCGCGCTCGGCGCCGCCGCGCGCTGGGGGTTTGAGGCGGCAATTCTCCTCGCCGGGCCGCCGCTGCCGCCCGATCGGCTGATGGCGGCGCTGGCGGCGACGTTGCGCCACGGCGCGGCGCTGGTCCGCCAGCTGGGCGAGGCCGAGCGGGATCTGATTGTCGATCTGTTGCCGCCAGCGGTCGCCGCCGCTCTCGGCGATGATCCGGGATCGCCGGTAGCGGCGGAGCTGCTGGGGTGGCAGGCCTCGCGGGTCGAGGGCCTCGCCGCGCCGCATCCAACGCCGCCGATCGAGCAGCAGGCGGGCGGCGAATTGGCGCTGCCGCTCGAGCACATCCTGGTGGCCGGCGGCGACAGCCGGCTCGTCCTCGATCGCAAGACCGGACTCAACCGTTACGGCGCCGTCGCGCGGCCGCGGCCGGAGGCGGTGCATTTCTCCTCGTCGACCGCGTCGAGCGTCAGCGATTACGGCTTCATGCTCGCCGATTTATTGCGCCGCGAGCTGGCGCGGGCGGCGGTCCATGATTGCATGGCCGTCGACGAACTGCGCCGGCGGATGACCGACGCGGTGAGCGACAGGCTCGCGGCGCTGATCGGCATCGCTCCGGCCGAGGCCGACCTGGTGCTCGCCCCGTCGGGATCGGATACCGAGCTGGTGGCGGTCATGCTGGCGCTGGCGGCGGCCGACCGGCCGCTGACCAATGTCCTGATCGCGCCCGAGGAGACCGGCCGCGCCGTCGCTCTGGCCGGAGCTGGCCGCTATTTCGACGACATCGCCGGCTCGGGCGCGCCGGTGCGCAAGGGCGAGGAGGCCTGGCCCGGCCGCGCGATCGAGGTGGTCCAGGTGGCGATCCGCGCCGCCGATGGCCGGCCGCGCGCGCCCGAGGCGATCGAGGCCGAATTGCGCGCGCTGGTTGTCGCCGAGCTGGGGCGCGGTCGCCGGGTGTTGCTGCATATGCTCGCCTGCTCGAAGACCGGCATCAGCGCGCCGTCGGCGGCCTGCGTCGCCGAACTCGCAGCACTCGCGCCCGAGCGCATCGACGTCGTCGTCGACGCCTGCCAGATGCGCACCCCGTTCGCGGAGATCGCCCTCTGGGCGCGGCGCGGCTGGATGATCCAGCTGTCGGGCTCGAAGTTCTTCACTGGCCCGCCATTCTCGGGCGCGCTGAGCGCGCCGCCGCAGTTTCGCGCCCGCGCCGGCCGGGTGCGCGAGCTGCTGGAAGCCGCGCCGGGGGTCGGCCGGCCGGAAGACTGGAACCCGTGGTGGCGGGCCTGTCTGGCGCCGTCGGCCGGCTGCGACCCGGCGAGTTTTGGGCTGTTGCTGCGCTGGGTCCCGGCGCTGGCCGAGGCCGATCTGGCCGGCGCGCTGCCGGCCTCGCTGTGCCGCTGGGCCTTTGATCGCTTCCGCGCGCGGCTCATCGAGCGGCTGGCGCGCAGCCAATGGCTGACCTCGATCGACCCGCCCGACCCGCCAAGGGATGCGGGTGACGACGCGCCGGCCGATCTCGCCACCCGCTCGATCGTCTGCTTCGCGTCGCCGCGGCCGCCGCGCCCGGCCGCCGCCGCTCGCTCGGCGCGCAGGAATGCCAGCGCCTGTTCGAGCTGCTCAACCTCGATCTGAGCCGCGATCTCGGCCCGTTGCGCCCGGCCGAACGGATCATCGCGGCGCAATGCGCCCATATCGGCCAGCCGGTGACGCTCGCCATCGGCAAGGATCAGCGCGAACTCAGCATTCTGCGGCTGGTGGTCGGGGCGCGGTTTTTTACGATCGTCGGCTATGCCGGCGCCGGCGCCGTCGAGGCGGCGCTGGAATCGGAAATCTCCGATGCGATCCGGGCCATCGAAAAGCTCGAATTGCTGGCCATGCGCTGGCCCCAGATCGCCGGCGCGGCGGTGCGCTGACCGCGGTCAGCGGCGAAGCCCGCCCGGCCGCTCGGGCTGCGGCCGCTCTATCTGGGTCTTGGCGCAGCACTCCGTGCGCAGCGTTCAACCTGCGCTGTTCTAGCGTGGTGCTTCCGTCCCCATTCGATAGACTTCCTTAACCTTTACTGCTGTATCTTCACGCCTGCTGGTTCGGCTGCGGCGGGGCGCCGCCCGGAGCGCGAGCCAGGGGGCCTTCCCCGCGTCCCAAAATGCGTCCAGGGCGGCAGCCGCGGCGGGCGAATGGCGATCGTCGCGACAACGACAATCGGCGGCGCGCCGGGACGGCAGCCGATCGGCCGAGCCCATGCCCGGATGACCCGTGTTGGGGCTGCTTCGGCGGGAGAGCGACATGGACGATGCCGGCGCGCTGAAAGGAAGCGTGCTGCGCGCGGTCGGCTGGGCCGGCGCCAACCGCATGGTTGGGCAGCTGGTCACTTGGACGATGACCCTTGTCACCGTGCGAATCCTCGACCCGCGCGATTACGGGCTGATGGCGATCGTCATGGCCGTCGCCAACTTTCTGGCTTCGGTGAGCTCGGTCGGCTTTGCCAATGTGATCGTCCAGAGCCGGCAGATCAGCGACGAGGCGCTGCGCAGCGTATTCGGGATCGTCTTGATGATGAACGCGGCCAGCATCGCGCTGTTGTGCGAGCTTGCCTACGTCGCCGCCTGGTTCTACGGCGAGCCTCGTCTGGTCTCCCTGTTGCAGGCATCGAGCCTGTTGTTTGCTGCGTTCGCGTTCCAGGCGATCCCGCGCGCCATCCTGCAAAAGAGGCTCGATCTGAAGACCCTGTCGCTGGTCGATCTGGCGTCGAATACTAGCGGTGGCGTGGTTGTTCTGTTCCTCGCCTGGCATGGGGCCGGGGTGTGGTCGCTGGTCGCCGGCGCATTATTTGGCGCTCTGGTGCGGACCATCGGGCTGTGCCTGGCCGCGCCCTATTTCCGGCGGCCCCGCTTCACCCTGCGCGACACGTCCGAGATCCTGCGCTGCGGCGGCCTGCGCACCGTCGAAAGTCTGCTTTGGACAATCTATTCGAGCTCCGACGTGTTCATCATCGGCAGGCTGCTCGGCCCGCAAATTCTCGGCATCTATTCGGTCAGCCGCTATCTCGCGGCGTTGCCGTCGGAAAAGCTGGCGCTGGCGATCGGCCCGGTCATCCTGCCTGCCGTCTCGCGGGTGCAGGACGACCGCGGCGAGGCCCTGCGATACCTGAAAAAGGCGATACGCATCCTCGCCGTCTTGTCGCTTCCGGTGTTTTTCGGCATCGCGGCGACATCGCCGCAATTCGTCGCCAGCGTGCTCGGACCAAGATGGTCGCAGGCAGCCACGCCGCTGGCCATCGTGGCGTTCGGCCTGGCCCTGCGGCCGATCGGGGACCTGCTTCCATCGTTCCTGATCGGCCTCGGCGAATACGTCGCGAGCTTCAAGAACACGCTTTACGCAACAATCCTGTTCCCGTCGGCCTTTATCGCCGGCAGCCATTGGGGGCTGCTCGGTGTATGCGGCGCCTGGCTGGTCGCTTCTCCGCTGCAAATGCTCGCCCTGCTTCATCGCGTCGCCTTGGCGACCAGGTCGTCGACGTCCGGGCTGATCCTGCCGCTGCTGCCGCCGCTCGCCGGCTCGCTGATCATGTATCTGACGGTGCGGCTGGTCGCTGGCGTATTGCCGCCGAGCCTGGGAAGCTGGCTCAGCCTATTATGGCTGGTCGCCGTCGGCGCCATTATCTATCTGGGTTATGCGGCGCTGTTCCTGCGCCCGGTTCTGGCCGAACTGGCCAACCTCTTCCAGCGTTAGTCGGCCGGCATCCCGTCGGGTTGGCTTTGGGCGATCGCTGAGGCGCCCGGTACTTTGCGCCGGCGCCTCAACGGCGCCGTGCGACCAGCACGAACCAGCCGCCATACCAGGCGAAGCAGTTGATCCCCAGAATGCCGAGCAGCCGGGTCGGCTCGTCGCGCGCCCACCTGACCCGTCGCCAATATGCGGCCCAGCTGAGATTTGCGCGCGCCGAGCAGGGCACCCGTGCGATTTGGCGGATGTCGAGCAACCCGCCGTAGCGCTGTCGTATCTGGTCTTCGGAGCGGAAAAATCGGACGTGGCTTTCGTAATCGAAGTTCGGCAGCGAACACACGCAGCAGGCGCCGGATTTCCAATGCTCGACCGCGGTCAAATCACCGTCGATATGCTCCAACACCTCGCAGCATACGATGCTATCGTAGGACGTCTGATAGGCTGACGGCGCGGTCGCGTCGGCGACAAAGAAACGGCCTTCCGGGCTGCGGGAGCGGGCGTTTTCGACCGCGACCGGACTAAAGTCGAAACCCTCATAGGCCAATCCGTCGGCGATCAGCATCTCGGCCAGCACCCCGCTGCCACAGCCGACCTCGAGCACCGCATGCACGCCCTGGCGCCGCAAAAACTCGCGCACTTTGCGATACAACGGGTAATACGGGCTCTTGAGAGGTTGCGCTAAATTTCTGTCCGTTGAGTGTAGCGCATCATAATACTTATGATCAAACTCCGAGCCTGTCATCCTCGCTCCCATAGACGCGGCCGCATCGTTGCACCCTGCGTCTGCGGCGACGCGCGCCGGCAGAGTAGGCAGGCTGCTATTAAGAAATGCATGAATAGGCGCACACATACGGGCCAGCATCAAGCTTCGGCGCGACGAGGCTGCGCCGCGCCCCCGCCGATCCGCCGATGTCCCATTACACCAGAATCCCCGCCTGCGGAGCCGGTGGCGGCGGATTGCGCGGCCCGGTATATCAGTGCCGGACACGAGGAGATGAGCCATGGGTCTCGCCGTCGCGATCCAGATGGATCCGATCGACACGATCAACATCGATGCGGATTCGACATTCGCCCTCGCGCTCGAGGCGCAGGCCCGCGGCCATGCGCTGTTCCATTACCTGCCCGAGGCGCTGACCCTGCGCGACGGGCGGCTCCATGCCCGCGGGCGGCCGCTCCAAGTGGTCCGCCGCCACGGCCATCATCACCGCTTCGGCGCCTTCGAGGAGCTCGACCTCGCCGGCGTCGATGTGATCCTGATGCGCCAGGACCCGCCGTTCGACATGGCCTATATCACCGCGACCCATCTGCTCGAACTGTTGCCGGCGGACGGGCCGCTCGTGGTCAACGATCCGGCCGCGGTGCGCAACGCGCCGGAAAAGCTCTTTGTGCTGCGCTTCCGGGAGCTGATGCCGCCGACCCTCTTGACCCGCGACCGCGACCAGATCCGCGCCTTCTGGAAGGAGCACGGCGACATCATCCTGAAGCCGCTGTTCGGCAATGGCGGGGCCGGCGTGTTCAGGCTGCGCGCCGGCGACGAGAACCTGACGGCGCTCCTGGAGATGTACGAAGAGATCCAGCGCGAGCCGGTCATGGTGCAGCGCTACCTGCCGGAGATCCGGGCCGGCGACAAGCGCATCATTCTGGTCGACGGCGAGGCCGTGGGCGGGGTGCTGCGGGTGCCGGCCGCGGGCGAGGCGCGCGCCAATCTGCATGTCGGCGGCCGTGCGATCAAGACTGAGCTGACCCCGCGCGAGCACGAGATCTGCGCCGTGATCGGACCGACCCTCCGCGCCCAGGGGCTGGTCTTTGTCGGCATCGACGTGATTGGCGACTGGATGACCGAGATCAACGTGACCTCGCCGACCGGGATCCAGGAAATCGCCCGCCTCGACGGGGTCGATATCGCCAGCAAAATCTGGGACGCGATCGAGGCCCGGCTGGCCCAACGCGCCGAGCGCCGCCCGGTCTAGCCAGCGCGCGTTCCTAGCGGCGCGAAGCTGAGACTTAGTAAGCAGAGCCCTCACCCGCCTCGCTGCGCTCGACCGCCACCCTAACCTTCTCCCGCACGCGGGGGAGGGAATGGGAGGGGGCTGGCTGGGTGAGGGCTTCAATCGGCAAACCCTCTGCTGCGGCCAAACCCTCTGCGCTCGACCGAGGCGGGGCGCGCGTGGAGGGCGCAGTCCGGCCGCCGGCTTCGGCGCGCCGGGCGGTCGCGGCCCGTCGGGCGGAACGATAGATGTGCGGCACGCAGCCGCCGACCACGAACCCCATGGCGGTTGGGAAGGCGAACAACATCGCGAGATTCCAGCCGATCAGCCGGCTGGCGGGCAATGGCAGGTCGTCGCTGAAATAAAGGACGATCAAGCCCATGCCCAGGGCCACCGCGGCGGCGCAGCCTGCCGCCTCGGCCGGGCGCAGCCAGAGGGGCGGCTCTGTCTCTGCGACCCAATCGTCGCAGCACAGCGCCAGCGCGGCGCACAGCATGAAGCTCAAGAGGACGAGCGGCAGCTCGCCGCCGGCCGCGGCCAGCGGGTCGGCGTCGCCCAAATGAAACAGCAGGCAGATGCCGGCGGCGGCGGCGGCGGCGATCAGGCCGCTCAGAACATAGGCCAGGAGGCGCGGCGGATCGCCCGGCGCGCGGCGAAAAAATGCATGGCGCTGCAGCAGCCACACAGTCACGCCGATCGTCCCCAGCCGCACCGCGGCGACCTTGGCGGCCATTATCAGCGCGTCGGTCTGACGATGCTGCGGCAGCTCCGTCAACCGGCCGAAGAAGGGGGTGGCGACCAGCAGATAAATAAAGATGCCGAGCGCCAGCGCGGTCAGGCTATGGATCGGAAAGCCCGGGAGGTTCATCGGCTCGGCCGTGTCAAATCCGGCCTCGCGCAGGCGGCCCACGATGCCGGCTTCGCTGGTCTCCGACCGCAACATCGCGCGAACCAAGAAGAGGGCCAGCACGCGGAACATCTCGCGGCAGCCATCGGCGAACTCCTCGCGCCGCTCTTTCACCAGCTCGTCGTAGGAGCCCTCCTTCTCGGCCGCGCGCAGCCGCCCGGCGAGGGTCAGCGAGTTGCCGGCGCGGCGCAGGAAGTCGGTTGTCTTGCGCCCGATCTCGTCGAATTCGCCGGCTGCCTCGGCGAAGAAGCCAGCGTAGCGCGGTTCGGCGGCGAGTTTGCAGAGCCGGTCGTAGAGCGTCACCACGCGGGTCAACCGCTGCTGCGACTGTTCGAACCCGTCGCCGCCGCGCCGGCGCAAATGCGCGGCCAGGCTGTCGCCGAAACCCGCCTCGCCATAGCTGCGGCGCAGCGCGGCCACATCGTCTCTGGTCACGGTGAAATTTTCCAAGGTCATCGCCGCGGCGCGGCGCCTGGCCTCGCCGGGGATTTCCGCCCAGTCGAGAAAGATCGAGAGAAACCATTGATCGATCCGCCTAAGCGCCGGAACCGCCGGCAGCAGAGTGGTCATCGCCAGGGTGGCGATCAGCGGGGCCGGGAGCGAGGGATCGTCAGCCGCGCCGAGCAGAAATTTGCGCCAAGGTCCGGCCTTCAGCAGGATCGAGAGCGCGGCGAACAGCGCCAGCGCGCTGAGGACGTAGCCGACGCCGCTCGACCAATAGAGCGCCTGGCGGGTCGACGAGCGGTTGGAGGGCGGGGTGTTGAAGCGCGCCCACGCATAGGCCAGGATCAACAGCCCGCAGGCGGCATAGGTCAGGCCAGAATTGCGGTCCACCACGCGATCCTCCGCCGGTTTGCTCGCCACAGCATGCGCGCAGGTGGCGATTGCGGCTGTGAGGAGCATCACAGCCGCGTCATAATCCCGGCTGCGACCGGCGATTGCCGCCGCGCCATTTTCAACCCTCACCCGAACGGCGTTAGCATGTTCGTAGGGAATTCTGCGGCAGGATCTCGCCACCGGCGGGGTCGACCGGCGCCGGCGCGGCGGGCGAGGGTGGTTTCAACGCGAGGGATGGCGCACAGATTTGCCACAACTATGCGCGATCCTCTGACCGAGCCTAATCGGCCGGAGAGAAGCAGGTGTTGAGCAAATCCGAACCGATGTCCTTGCGGATCAGCGTTTGCGGGATCGAGGAACTCGCCGCTCACCATCGCGGCGGGATCACCCATGTGCTCTCGATCCTCGATCCGGGCTGGCCCGAGCCCGAAGCCTTGCGCGGCTTTGCCGTCGACCGCCGCCTGAAGCTGCACTTTCACGATGTGATCGAGCCGCTGCCGGGCTGGACCGCGCCGCAGCGCTGGGATGTCGAGCTGTTGCTGGCCTTTGGCCGCGATCTCGGCGCGATCGACGGCGCCGCCGGCGAGGAGCCGAGGCGGCCCCATCTGCTGGTCCACTGCCATGCCGGGGTGTCGCGCTCGACCGCGGCGGCGATCCTGATCCTGGCGCAGCGCGATCCGGCCCGGCCGGCGCGCGAGGTGGCCGGCGAGATCCTGCGGCTGCGGCCGCGCGCGTGGCCCAATTTGCGCATCATCGAGCTCGGCGACGCGCTGCTCGGGCGCGACGGCGAAATTGTCGCCGCCGTGCGCGCTCTCTACCGTTCGGTGCTCGCTCGCGATCCCGGCTTGGCCGCAGCGATGATCGAGGGCGGACGCGGGCGCGAGGTCGCCGCCGCCGGGCAACGCTAAGCCGGGCCGCCCCCCGGAGCAGGCGCCGCCGAAATCGCCGCCGGCGGCGCGCTTCCGTCGCGTTGATACAGGACCTTCAGCACGACGAACCAGTTGTGGTAGGGATCGACCACAGTGCCATCAGGTGTTGCCAGATGGCCATCGGCGGTGGTCGGGATGTATTTCATCGCCACCGCATTTTGGACATTGCCGCCGATCACGTCGAGCTGCCCGGGCTTGATCGCGACGACGATGTCGCAGTGGCCCGGGAAGCGGCCGGCCGGCAACTCGTCGAAGGTCACCGGCCGGCCCCGCCACAGGCAGATCAGGTCGCCGAGCTGCGGCGCGTATGTCTCGACCCGTTCAGCCACGAGCGCCACTCCCGGATCGTGGCGGGCGGCGGCGTCGATGTAATCGGAATGGGTCTCCGAATAGGGAAAGCTGTCACCGGCGCCGGCGAGTCGCATCACGTAGGAGATGAACGCCGCCGACCAGGCGTAATCGCCGTCGACATCGGCCGGGAAGACCTGGCCGTTCTCGTCGTGCTTGCCGGTCCAGCCCGACTGACGCCAGCTCGGATTGAGGCCGAGCCACCAATAAAGACCGACCCGCTGCCACAGCCCGTTTTCGCGCTCCTCGTCCTCGGGCAGCGGGATGTTCGGGTAGACCACCGGCGAGCGAAAGGCGCGCCATTCGCCGAGCGCGATCTGGACCGCCGCTTCGCGCGAAAACGGCTCATACGGCCAGCGCGCGAAGGGCGGGATGTGGGCGTTGAGCGCCGTCGTCGGCGTCGGCGTCGGCAGCGGGGCCTGCACGGATGGCGGCTTGGCGACACAGCCGCCCAGAATCAGCACGGCAAGTATGGCAGCTGAGCGCCGCATCCGGTTCGACCTGCGAAGGTGCTTGGGACGTCGGTTGGTTAGGCGGCGGGGTTGCTCGGCGGCTCGGGCGCGGCCGCGGCGCCGGCATCCGGCAAATCGTCGGCGGAGGAGGTTCCGGCAGCGGTATGCCGCGGCGGGTCCGACCGCCACAAGCCGATCCCGCCGGTCAACCCGTCGGTATTGGCCACGATCGTCACGTCTTCGGGCAGCGCAACGCCAACATCCTTGGCGTTGCCGCCGCCCAGATAGAGGTGATCGAACCGCACCACCACGCGCAGGATGTCGATGACCTTGGCGACGCGGCTGTTCCAGGCTTTTTTGCCTTTTCTGCGGCGGGCGGCGTTGCCGATGTATTCGTCATAGGTCTTCTTGCCGCTGATCGGGTGGTGGGCGAGCTCGAGATGCGGCATGACCTCGCCGTCGCGAAAGATCGCGGTGCCGGCGCCGGTTCCCAGGGTCAGCACCATTTCGATCCCTTGGCCCTTGATCGCGCCGAAACCTTGGACGTCAGCGTCGTTGAGCACTCGGACCGGCTTGCCCCAGCGCTCGGCCAGCGCCGATTGCAGGTCGAAGCCGGCCAAGGCCGCGGTCCCGAGATTGGGCGCCGTCAGCACCACACCCTCGCGCACATACCCGGGAAAGCCGACCGACACCCGCTCAAAGGCCCCGAGCGGCTTCGTTACCTCGTCGATCGCGTGGACCAGCGCCGCCGGCGCCAGCGGCTTCGACGGGGTCGGCACCCGCCGGCGTTCGGTGATCATCCGGCCGGCCGCGTCGAGCAGCGCCGCCTTGATGCCGGTGCCGCCGATATCGATGGCCAAGGTGCGGGGTTCGCTCATCTCTTCCTTTCCCGTCCGGCTCGCGGCCGAGGCGCGCGGCGCGACCATAGCGCAGCCCCCGACCCGCCGCCAGCGCCAGCCTCAGTCAAGGCTCAGCTCTGCATCGCTAGCTTTGCATCGCCTGGGTCACAGCGCCACCGACCGCGGTGCGCCCGCCATCGACGACATATTGCGCGCCGGTGATCGCCGCGGCGAGGTCCGAGCACAGGAACAGGACGGTGTTGGCGATCTCGTCCGGCGTCACATAGCGGCCCAGCGGGATCGCCGCCTGATAGCGGCGGCTGACGCTCGCCGGGTCGGACGGGTTGAGCTGGGCTTCGAGCGAATGGATCATCCTGGTGTCGACGGGGCCGGGACAGACGGCGTTGACCCGTATCCCTTGGCGCGCGACCTCGCCGGCGGCGGTCTTGGTCAGCCCGATCACGGCGTGCTTGGAGGCGACATAGGCCGGCATCCCCGGCGTCGCCACCAGCCCGGCGACCGAGGCGGTGTTGACGATGGCGCCGCGCTTTTGCTGCAACATCACTGGCAGCACATGGCGCAGACCCAGAAACACGCCCTTGACGTTGACGCCGATGACCGCGTCGAACATGTCCTCGTCATAGTCGGCGGTGTGCGCCCATTTGCCTTCGATGCCGGCATTGTTGAAAAAGCAGTCGATCGCGCCGTAGGCGTCGAGCGCCGCCTTGACGTAATCGCGCACCTCGGCCGATTTGGTGACGTCGGCCCGGACAAAGCGCGCCTCGCCGCCCTGCTGGCGGATGATGCCGGCGCTCGCCTCGCCGCCTTCGGCATCGCGGTCGACCACGACGATTTTGGCGCCGCCCCTGGCGAAACCCAGCGCCGCGGCGCGGCCGATGCCGTTGCCGGCGCCGGTGATCAGCGCCACCTTGCCGGTAAAATCGAGCTCCATGACGTTCCTCCCATATTTTCCCCGTCATCCCCGGGCAAGCGACGCTTCCGCGGGGGTGACGCCGGTCTTTGAAATCAGAAAACAGCCCTCGGCGAGGGCGCCTCAGCCCTTGCCGCCGATCAGCCGGGCCCAGCTTTCGAGCGCCGCCATCAGATCGCGGATAAAGCCGCGCCCGGCCTCGTCGGTTAAGCGGCCGGCGGCGTCGAACTTGGTCTGCGCCTGACCGATCAGCACTTCGGGCTTGTTGACCGGATGCATGTCGAGAAACACGCAGCAGCGCCGCAAATCGCTATTGCGCGCGCGCCGTGCCGGCCATTCCGGCGCCGGCGCCGATGATCGCCACCGGCTTGCCGGCGAAGGGCTGGTCGGGTGGGCGTGAGGCCCAGTCGATCGCGTTCTTCAGCACACCCGACATCGAGTAGTTGTATTCAGGGGTGGCAAAGAGCAGCGCGTCGGCGGCGGCGATTTGGCGCCGCAAGGTCTCGACCGGCGGCGGAAAGCCTTGAGCGCGCACGTCTTCATTGTAGAGCGGGATCGCGCCGATTTCGGCGATCTTGATCGTCATCCCGGGCGGCTTCAATTCGATCGCGGTACGCAGCGCCGCCATATTGTACGAGCCTCTGCGCAAGCTGCCGCAAATGCCGAGGACCGTGATTGCCTTCGCCTCGCTCATGCAGGCCTCCCGTCCGCTGCTGTCCCAGACCCTTTTGCGACCCCTTAGCCCAGCCGCCGAACGCCGGCAAGCCGCTTGCGCCGATCCGGCTTGTGCCCTCGCGCGGTTGGCTCTAAAGATCGTCCCCGCCCGCAAACACCGCACGGTTTTTTGGGGAGGACCGAACGGCCCCAAAATCGGAGGGTAGGCAAATGCAAAAGCGCGTCGGATGGTTGTCGATCATCGGCTTTTTCGGCGTGCTCGCCGCCGCCAATGCGCAGTCGCCGTCGGTCGCCGGCAGCCAGTTTGACGGCGCCTACGCACTGGTTTCTTCGACCAAAGTCACGCCAACCTATCGGACCAGGGGCGGGCAGATGGGCGTGTGCGCGGACCGGACAGCGGGGCCGCTCACCGTCGCCCAGGGGCAGGCGCGGTACACGACCGAGACCGGCTTTGTGCTCGAGGGGCCGGTCGGGCCGCAGGGCCAGCTGGCGATGCGGTCGCTGACGCCGCCCGGCAGCAACGGCTACCAGCCGCTCGACATCATCGTCAACGGCAATATCGACAATACCGGCACGGCGCGCGCCCGCCAGATCAGCAACTCGTGCAGCTATGATTTCGTCTGGCGCAAACAACCCTGATAATTTCGGCCGGAATGCTCATCCGCGCGATCGGTCGGCGCCGCTGTTGCAGCTTGCCGGGCGGGCGCTGTTGCCGCCGGCAGCAGCGGGCTCGGCGGGTGAGGGCTTGTTGGCGGATCCGATTATTCTGATCTCGACCCCTAGCTTTTTTCGATCATCGCCTTGAGCTTGGCGACAGCGCTGCCGGGACTGGTAAAAATCGGCCGATCGAGCGCCGCCGCTACTGCCGGCGCCGCCCGCGCGGTCGAGAAATGGGCGAGCAGCAGCGCATCGCAATCGGCCAGGCGCGGCGCCGCCGCGGCGATCAATCCGTCATGGGTCGCCGCGTCGCCCGCCTTGAGCGCGGCCATCGCTCCGGCCACGCAATAGGTTCTCGATCGTCGCCGGCGATCGGCGCGAACCGGCCATCGAGCGGAACTCGTCCTCCATCGACTGAACGCTCGGCGCGAAGGTCGCCAGCATGCCGATGCGTCGGCCGGCGGCCAGCGCGATCTCGAACATCGCTTCGTTGGGCTTCAGCACCGGAACCGCGACGCGCGCCGCCGCAGCCTCGATCGCCTCGCCGAACGCCGAGCAGGTGAACAGGATGCCGGCGGCGCCGGCGCCGGCGGCATAGTCGGCCAATGCCATGATGCGCTGCGTCATCGCCGGAGTCAGCTCGCCGTCGCGCTCGCGATCAAGGCTCAGCGAATCATCGAGAATGTTGCCGCATTCGGCCTCGGGCCACAATTCGCCAAACGCCTCCTCGACCGGCGCGATCGCAACCTTGACGGCATGGATCAAGGCGATGCGGGTGCTCATCTTCGGCTCTCCTCGAAGATTTCGACTGGCAGAGGATCAAGCCCGGATCGCCCGACAGGTCAGCCCGAGCGCCGCTTTTGCCGGGCTCGCCGGTTATGCGCCGCCGCTCGCCGCTTCGCCAGATCGCCATCGCGCCGGGCGGGCTTGACGGCAATCGCCGCTACTCTGCCGCCGGCCGGGCCAATGCCGCCGGAAAGAAGCAATTCTGCCGGGCGGCGGCGCGCGCCTGGCGCACCCGCTCGCGCGAGGCCGCGTATTCCTCGAGCGCGGCGCGGTCGGCGGCGGCCACCGAGCCCTGGGTCGGCAGCACGCACGCGGTCGGACAGCGGGTGATGCCCCTCGTCCGGATGAATTCGGCGACCGCCGCCTCGCCGCCGCGCTCGGCCGAAATTCGCACTGGTTTTTTGCCGTTCATCGCGCCCACCACTCTCTGCCCAATCCGATACGTGCAGAGCGGCAATGTGGCTGCGCGAACCGGCGCCGGCCATGACGGATGTCTCCCCGGATTCCAGCGGGAACAATCGATTACGGTGTTCGCCGATGCCACCGAGGGGAAGGCGGGAGCATCCTTCTGCGCGACCATGCCGGCGGGATCGGCCGGTAACCTCGTTCAAGGTCCCGATACGTTCCGGCTTTCGCCGACGGCTCAGCGCGCAGCCGCGGCCGATCCGGAGAGGGTCGCCGGCGGCGCCGGCTTGGCGCCGATGAACAGTTCGACGGTCTGGTTGTCTGGCAGGGCTTCGCTCGGCGGGACCCGGCTTTGGAAAGGGATGCCGAACTTGGTCAGACCGGCCAGCAATATTTTTGTCGTGTCCGAACGACCGGCGCCGGCGTCGTAGACGTTGATTCCCATGGCTTTGATGTCGCCGAATATCGTCGTGGCTTCGGGGCCGCGGGCATCCCAATTCGCCGATTTCAGGACATCGACGATTTCGGTGGCGTAGCGATAGGCCTCGATGTCGTCGGGCGTGCACGAGACCACGACCTGATGAGGCCCGAAGGACCGCAGGTAATCGGCGAGCTTGGCCGCGGCATCGCTGCTGATCGTGCGCCCGTGCTCGCGTTGCCTCAGCTGGTCGATCTCGCTTTCGAGAGCATTGACCTCTTTGGTCAGCGCCGCCGAATGCACCTCTGCGATCAGGTGCGAGATCCGCGCCGTGGCGCTGCGCTGCTGCCAGACCGTCGTCACGATGGCGAGCCCGCCCAACAAGGCGATCCCGGCTACGCGCAGCCGCCGTTGCGCCGGGCCAGCCGGCGCTCTGCCGCAAGCGGCGATCGCGACCGCGGCCAAAATCAGCACCAGCAACTCGGGCAACCACGCCGCAACGCCACCCGCCCACGCCATGATGTTTCCCTTTTTGAAGCTGCCGGAAAGCCGGATGGCGCGGCCCGGAGCGGGCTATTCGGCCGCCAGAGCGGCCTCGGCCGGGTCGCCGCTCCGACCGCCGACGCCGATGAACAGGACCATCACCGCGGCGCCCAGCAACAACAGGCCGGCCAGCATGAACGCTTCGAAGTAAGTCCCAAAGGCGGTGCGCGACACCCCGCCGAGATAGGCCGCCGAGGCGCTGCCGACTTGGTGGATCACGGTGATCCAGGCGACCATGATCCCGGTCTTCTCGGTGCCGACGACCCGGTTCAGGAGCCGCACGGTCGGCGGCACGCTGGCGATCCAGTCGAGGCCGTAAAACACCGCGAACAGCGGCAGTCCCCAGATCGACCGGCCAAAGGCGAACGGCAGATACATCAAGGCGAGGCCGCGCAGCCCGTAATACCAGGCGAGCAGCAGCCGGTTGTCGCAGCGGTCGCTGAGCCAGCCCGACAACGTCCCGCCGATGAAGCTGAACACGCCGGCCGCGGCGAGGAGGCCCGCGCCGGCGACCTCGCTCAACCCGTGATCGACGCAGGCCGGGATCAGATGGGTCCCGATCAGCCCGTTGGTGGTGGCGCCGCAAACAAAATAGCCGCCCGCGATCAGCCAGAAATCGCGCTTGCGCGCGCCCTCGCCAAGCGCCCGGAAGGCGATGGTCAGCGGGTTGCCGCGCCGGCGGCGGTTCCGTCCTCGGACCGCCGGCGTCGCCATAGGGCGCCAGACCCAGATCGCCCGGCCGGTTGCGCATCAGCAAGGCCACCAGCGGCACGAAGGCCATCACCACGACGGCCAGGACCACCGACATCGCCCGCCAGCCGAAATGGGTGGCGAGCCCGGCCAGGCTCGGCAGGAAGACGAGCTGGCCGGCGGCATTGGCCGCGGTCAGCAGCCCGACCACCAACCCCTGGCGGCTGCGGAACCAGCGGGCCGCGATATAGGCCGCGATAAAGCTGCCGATCACGCCGGTGCTGGCGCCGACGACCACACCCCATAGCACGATCAATTGCCAAGCGTGATGCATCGCCGGCGACAGCGCCACCGCCGCGGCGGTCAAGGTCATCGACAGCGCCATCGTCCGGCGCACGCCCCAGCGGTCCATCAACGCCGCGGCGAACGGGCCGACCAGGCCGTAGAGCAAGAGATTGATGCCGATCGCCAACGAGATCGTCGCCGGCGACCAGGAAAATTCCCGTTCGAGCGGCACGATCAGCACGCCCGGGGCGGCGCGGACCCCGGCGGTCAGCAGCCCGACCACAAAGGTGACGCCGGCGACGACCCAGGCGTAATGCAGCTTTTTCGCTGAACCCAATTCCCGCTCCTCAGCCGACCGGCGTCGGCAATGGCCGGCCGGCGAAATGCGCCAACAGATTATCGATGAACAGATCGCCCATCGCGGCGCGGGTCTGGTGGGTGGCGCTGCCGGTATGCGGCATCAAGACGACATTTTCCAGCGCTGTCAGCGCTGCCGGCACCCGCGGCTCATGCTCGAACACGTCGAGCCCGGCGGCGCCGAGGGCGCCCGATTGCAGGGCCGCGACCAACGCCGCCTCGTTGACGATCGAGCCGCGGGCGATGTTGATGAGGGTGCCGTCCGGCCCCAGCGCCGCGAGAACCCCGCGGTCGACCAGATGCCGGGTCCGCTCGCCCCCGGTGGCGGCGACCACCAGGATGTCGCTCCAGCGCGCAAGCTCGACAAGATCGGCGAAATAGGGATAGGGCGCCTCGGGCTTTTGGCGCGGACCGTGATAGGCGATCGTCGTGCCGAAGGCGGCGCAGCGCTCGGCGATCGCCTGGCCGATGCGGCCGAGCCCGATAATGCCGACTCGGCGCCCGCGCAAGGCCCGGCCAAAGCGCAGTTCGCCCGAAAGCCATCGGCCGCGGCGGACGAACTGGTCACCCTCGACGATCCGCCGCTCGACCGCCAGCAGCAGCGCCAGCGCGGTGTCGGCGGTGTCCTCGGTCACCACATCGGGGGTGTTGGTGACATGGATGCCGCGGGATTTCGCGTGGGCGACGGCGATTGCATCGACCCCGATGCCGAGGCAGGCCACGATCTCGACCCGCGGCAGCGCGTCGATCAGCGCCGCCGGGCAGCCGTGCAGCGCATAGACCGCGATCGCCCGCGCCCGCTCGGCGAGTTGGCGCAGCAACGCGTCGCGGTCGCTCGCTTCCCACAGCCGGTGGACCTCGAACAAGGCTTCGAGCCGCGCCTGGGTCGGCGGGTAGAGCGGCCCGACCAGCAGGATCTCCGGCTTGATCGCCGCCATTTTGCTATTCGCCTTCGAGCGGCTCGGTCTCGACGATCTCGATGCCGAACCCGGCGATGCCGACATAGGTGCGCGAGCGCGTCGCCAGTAGCTGGATCGACGAGATCCGCAGATCGCGCAGGATCTGGGCGCCGAGCCCGACCTCGCGCCATTGCACGTTGCGCTCGCGCTCCGAGCGGGTGGCCTCCTCGCCGACCGTGGAAGTCGGCACGCCGGAGGCGCCATCGCGCAGATAGACCAGCACGCCTTGACCCGCGGCCTTGAAATGGTCGAGCGCGGCGTGGATCGGCTTGGCCCCGCCGAACACGTCTTCGAGCACATTGGCGCGATGCAGCCGGGTCGGGACCCGCGCGCCGTCGCCGATGTTGCCGTAGACGAAGGCGTAGTGATGCACCTTGTCGAACGGCGTCACATAGGCATAGCCGGCGAGTTCGCCGATCTCGCTGGCGACTTTGAACTCGGCGACGCGGGTCACCAGCTTTTCGCGCGCCTGCCGGTAGGCGATCAGATCGGCGACCGAGATGCGCTGCAGCGCGTGCTTCTGGGCAAAGCCCGCGACCTGGGGGCCGCGCATCACCGTGCCGTCGTCATTGACCAATTCGCAGATCGCCGCCACCGGCTCGATCCCGGCGAGTCGGCAGAAATCGACCGCCGCCTCGGTGTGGCCCGAGCGCATCAGCACCCCGCCATCCTTGGCGATCAGCGGAAAGATGTGGCCCGGCCGGACAAAATCGGAGCGGCCGGCATTGCCGTTCGCCAGGTTGCGGATCGTCGCGGTGCGGTCTTCGGCCGAGATGCCGGTGGTGGTGCCGTGGCGATAATCGACCGAAACGGTAAAGGCGGTGCCGTGGATCGCGTCGTTGTCGGCGACCATCGGCGCCAGGTGGAGCCGACGCGCGATCTCGCCGGTCAGCGGCGCAGCGACGATGCCGCAGGTATGGCGCACGATGAACGCCATTTTCTCGGGCGTGGCATGGACCGCGGCGATGATCAGATCGCCCTCGTTCTCACGGTCGTCGTCATCGGTGACAACGACGATCTCGCCGGCGGCGAACGCCTCGATCGCCTGGCGCACACGGGATTGCGGCACGTTGATCCTCTCCACGGCCGCCGCCCGGCTAGGCAAAGCCGTTGGCGGCCAGAAATCTCGGGTTCGCCAAGCGCAGCCCGGCGATCGTCAGCCGCCACAGGATAGCGCGGGCGCGCGCCGCGCGCTCGGGCGAATTCTCGAAGGCGCCGATCCTCAGTTCGCCGGCCAGGCGACGGAGCATTTCATGCGCACCCTCATCCCCTT
This sequence comes from uncultured Alphaproteobacteria bacterium, assembly GCA_963814805.1. Lineage (GTDB taxonomy): Bacteria > Pseudomonadota > Alphaproteobacteria > ATCC43930 > CGMCC-115725 > AP-15. The sequence goes on from CAWFER010000002.1 coordinate 88,012, forward strand.
CGCTGCACTCGGCCGCAGCTCCCACCCTAATCCTTCCCCGCTGGCGGGGGGAGGAATGGGAGGGGGCTGGGTCGATTAGGGCGTCAGCGCCATAAAACATCGCCAGCTCGCGGAAAATCGCGTCCGCTGGCCCGTCCGCCGCGGCTTCGCGCTCGGCGATCGCCATGCAATTGGCGACCAGCCGCGCATCCAACTGGCGCTCGGACGGCAGCAGCGGCAACAGATCCTGCACCAGCACGTCGCGGGCCAGCGCCAGCAATGTCGGTCCCTCGGGCAGATCACCTATGCTCGGGAGCTCCGCCCCGCCTGGCGACGCGCAGCTTCGCGCGTCGAGCGGAGGGGAACCCAACTCGCGCCCCGGGTCGAGCAGCATCAGAATCTCCAGCTCGCACTCGCTGGCCCGCCGCCCGGTCAAGGCCAGATCGAGGCTGCGCTCGCCGCCAGCAATGTGGCGCTCGCTCTGCTGCAGCGCAATCACCGCCCAGCGCACGCTGGCCAGCACCTCCCAGAAATGGACCCGCAGCGGGTCGATCGTGGCGCCGCTCTCGCGCTCGTAGCCGCGGTAAAAGGGCGCGCGGTCTGCGATCCCGCCGGCTTCGCGGTCGAGCCGGGCAAAGCGCCAGCCCTTCGAGCAGAACCAGCCGATATCCTCGTGCGGGTCGCCCCAGCCGGCGAATTCCCAATCGAGAATCCCGGTCAGCCTCGCGCCGTCGAGCAGATAGTTGCCGGTGCGGAAATCGTGGTGGCACAAGACCGGCGGCAGCGGCTCCGGCAGATGCGTTTCGAGCCAGCGCATGCCCCATTCCAGCACCGGCCGCGGCGAGGGATGACGGTCGAGATAGGCGCGAAACCCGGCGATCTGCGGCGCCGGCCCGGTCTTCTCCGGCGGCGTCAGAAAGCCCAGATCGAGGCGCGGCGGCCGGATCGCGTGAATCCGCGCCAGCTCCTGGCCGAGCCGCTCGGCGATCATCGGCAATGCCGGGTCGAGCGCCAGATCGCGGGTGATCCGATGCCCGGCCGCGCTCCCCGCCGCCCGCCGCATGACCAGGAACGGCTTGCCGAAAACCGCCGGGTCGGCGCTGGCGAACAGCGGCTCGGGCACGGTCACCCCGGCCGCGAACGCCGCCTGCAACACGGCAAACTCTTGCAGCCGGTCGAGGCTCGACGGCACCCCGGTCATGGCCGCGGCGCGCAATACCAGCCGCTGCGCGCCGGCCAGCCGGCCGCCCGAGAAATTGGCGTCGAGACCCCAATTCTCCTGGATCGAGCCGCCGCTGAGCGGGGCGAGCCCGGTGATTTCGCAGGCCGCAGCTCCGCTCGCCTCGGCCAGAAACCGGGCCAGCGCCGCCCGGCGCTCGTCGTTATCGGCGGCGCCGGCGGCTGGGGCGAAGGCCGGGTCAGATCGCGGCGACTGCGTGGCCGCCATCGACCGCAATCACCGCGCCGGTGATGTAGGCGCCGGCCGGCGAGGCCAGCAGCAGCATCGCGCCGTCGAGATCGTCCGCCTGTCCGAGGCGCTTCAGCGGGATGCGTCCGATCAGGTTTCGGCCGGCCTGGGTCTGGAAAAACTCGCGGTTGAAATCGGTCTCGACATAGCCGGGCGCCAGCGCGTTGACCAGGATGCCGTGGCGCGCCAGCTCCATCGCCAGCACGTGGGTCAGATGGATCAGCCCGGCCTTGGCCGCGCAATAGCTCGGGACCCGCGCGATGGTGCGCGAGCCCAGTACCGAGGCGATGTTGACGATCCGTCCCGGCCGGCGGCGTTCGACCAGATGGCGGGCGAACTCGCTGGCCATCAGCCAGGCGCCCTTCAGATTGGTGTCGACGACGTAATCCCACTCCGCCTCGGTGTGCTCGAGCACCGGCTTGGAGACGACGACCCCGGCATTGTTGACCAGAAGGCTGAGCGGCCCGAGTTTTTGCTCGGCTTCGGCAATCGCAGCGGCAACGCTATCCGGGCGGGTCACGTCGAGGGCGATCGGCAGCGCGCCGCCGCCCTCGGCCTCGATCTCGCCCGCCGCCTCGGCAAGCCGCTCGGTTCGCCTGCGCGGCCAACGCCACCTTGGCCCCGGCGGCGGCCAGCAGCAGCGCCAGATGCCGCCCGATCCCGCTCGACGCGCCGGTGACCAGCGCCACCTGCCCCGAGAGGTCGAAGCTCGGCAGCGCGGTCACGACGCGATCCCCTTGGCCCGCTCGCGCAGCTCGTATTTCTGGATCTTGCCGGTCGAGGTCTTCGGCAACGGCCCGAAGACGACCGAGCGCGGCACCTTGTAATGCGCCAGATGCTCGCGGCACCAGGCGATGATCTCGTCCGCCGCGACCGGCGCTGCATCGGGCTTCAGGGTGACGAAGGCGCAGGGGCTCTCGCCCCACACCGGGTCGGGCCGGGCGACTACCGCCGCCTCGATCACCTGCGGATGGCGATAGAGCGCCTCTTCGATTTCGAGCGAGGAGATGTTTTCGCCGCCCGAGATGATGATGTCCTTGGCCCGGTCCTTGATCTCGACATAGCCGTCGGGGTGCATGACCGCGAGGTCGCCGGTGTGGAACCAGCCGTGCTCGAACGCGGCCTCGGTGGTCGCCGGGTTTTTCAGATAGCCCTTCATCAGCGTGTTGCTGCGCAAGACCAGTTCACCGAGCGCCATGCCGTCGGCCGGCAAATCGGCCATGGTCGCCGGATCGATGACGCGCTGGCCGCCGAGGATCAGGCTCGCCACCCCTTGCCGCGCCATCCGCCCGGCGCGCTCGGCCGGCGACAATGCGTCCCATTCCGGCTGCCAGGCGCACACCGTCGACGGGCCGTAGCTCTCGGTCAGGCCGTAGAGGTGGGTGACGCGGAACCCCATCCGCTCCATCGCCTCGATCACCGCCGAGGGTGGCGCCGCACCGCCGGTCGCGGCCTCGACGACATGGTCGAAGCGGCGCTTGTCCGCCTCCGGCGCGTGCACCAGCATATTCAGCACGATCGGCGCGCCGCACAAATGGGTGACATGGTGCTCGGCGATCGCGGCGAAGATCGCGGCCGGCTCGACCCGGCGCAGGCAGATATGGGTCCCGGCAACCGCGGTCACCGCCCAGGGATAGGTCCAACCGTTGCAGTGGAACATCGGCAGGGTCCACAGATAGACCGAATCGCGATCGAGCCCGAAGGTGATCGCGTTGCCGAGCGCGTTCAGAAAGGCGCCGCGATGGTGATAGACGACACCCTTGGGATCGCCGGTGGTGCCCGAGGTGTAGTTGAGCGCGATCGCGTCCCATTCGTCGCCCGGGCCGACCCAATCGGCCGCCGGATCGCCCTCGGCGAGAAAAGCCTCGTATTCGGCGCCGCCGAGCGGTTCGCCGCCGGCGCCATCGGCGATCTCTATCAGCGGCAACGGGCGACCCAGCCGCTCCAGCGCGGCCTTGACGATCGGGGCGAATTCGCGGTCGGCGATCAAGAGCTTGGCCTCGCCATGCGCGAGGATGAAGGCGATCGAGCGGGCGTCGAGCCGGTAGTTCAGCGCGTTCAGCACCGCGCCCGCCATCGGCGCCCCGTAATGCGCCTCGAGCAGGGCCGGCACATTCGGCGCCATGACCGCGACCGTGTCCCCCGGCCGGATGCCGCGCCGGCGCAGCGCATCGGCGAGCCGCCGGCAGCGGGCGTAGAACTCGCGATAGGTGAAACGCGCGTCGCCGTGGACGACGGCGAGCTTGTCGGGGTAGACCGCAGCCGCGCGGGCCAAAAACGACAGCGGCGTCAGCGCCGTGAAGTTGGCGGCGTTGCGGGCGAGATGGGGCGCCTCATATTGGTGCGGAGCCGCGGCCGAGGACAAGACCAAGCCTCTTCGGTTTCAGCCGATTGCCCCGGCATCCTCGGGGGCGGCGCGGCCGAGGTCAAGCGACGCCGCTTCGTCGCAAGCGCAGGAGCCGGTCATGCACATCGATATGGTCGCGGACATCGCCTGTCCGTGGTGCTTCATCGGCAAGCGGCGGCTCGAGCGCGCCCTGGCGCTGCGGCCCGGCCTTGTTGCAACCCGGTCGTGGCGCGCCTTCCAGCTAAACCCGGACATGCCGAGCGAGGGGATTGCGCGAGAGGTCTATCTGGCGGCGAAATTCGGCAGCCCGCGCCAAGCCTCGCGAAACGATGCGGCGATCGCCGCCGCCGGGCGCGGCGAGGGGATCGGATTCGCCTTTGAGCGCATTCGGCGGACGCCGAACTCCTTGCGCGCTCATCGGCTGATCCGGCTGGCGGCGTCCGAGCGGCGTGGCGGCGATGTCATCGAGGCGCTGTTTTGCGCTTATTTCATCGAAGGGCTCGATATCGGCGATATCGACACTCTGGCGGCGATCGCCGCGCGCAGCGGTCTCGCCCATGATGCGGCCCGCGCCTATCTCGCCGCGGAGGGCGGCGCCGCCGAAGTGCGCGCCGAGGAAAGCCGGGCGCGACGGCTCGGCATCCACGCCGTCCCATGTTTCGTGCTCGAAGGCGGCTATGCGATCGCCGGCGCGCAAGAGCCGGAGATGTTTCTACCGCTGTTCGATATCGCCGCCGGCATTGGCAACCGGGCCGCGGCCGCAGGCGACGACCAGCAGTAAAGCAGCACCAAATCTCAGGCGCGGGCCAATCTCCCGACGTTCCCAAGGCCGTCAGCCTATTGCGGGCTGCGCGCATATCGAGATAAAATATCTACTCTTCTATTAACTATAAGGTGACGTATGCAACGAGTGCGTGTAGTATTTTGGCGCCCCTTTCTTTTTGCTGCGGCAAGCCTTGCCGCAATGAGCGCCGCGGGCGCTTCGGCCGCGAGCTTGTGCGTCAATCAGAACCCGCGATCGGGCTGCGCCTACGCAACGATCGGCGCCGCGGTCGCCGCCGCCAAGGCCGGCGATACGATCAATGTCGCCCCTGGCCAATATACTGAAGACGTGCATATCACCCAGCCGGTCGCCTTGATCGGGGCAGGCGCCGGGTGGACGGTGATCAACGCCAAGGGCCTGGCGAACGGCATCTTCATCGACGGCATCAATGGCGCCGCCACGATAATTCCCGGCAGCAATACCTTGAGCAATGTCACGGTCAGCGGCTTCACCGTGCAGAACGCCAATTTCGAGGGGATCCTCGCTCTCAACGCCTCGAACGTCACCTTGTGGGCGAACCGCGTCAATGGCAACGATCGAGCGCTCGAAATCGGCGAAGGGCAATGCCCGGGCATCCCGGGCTTCGAGACCAACGAGGGCGACGATTGCGGCGAGGGCATCCATCTGCTCGGCGCCGATCATTCGATTGTCGTCAACAATACTGTCGAGAACAATGCCGGCGGCATCCTGCTCAGCGATGATACCGGCCCGACCCACGCCAATGTGGTCCAAGAAAACGAGGTCCGCGACAACCTCTATGACTGCGGCATCACCTTGGCTTCGCACGCGCCGGCGACGGTAACGGGCGCGTCCGCGCCGTTGGGCGTCTTTGACAACACCATCGCCAAAAACGAATCGACTGGCAACGGCACCAAGCTGCCCGGCTCGGGCGCCGGCGTCGGCATGTTCGCCCCCGGCCCCGGCAACAATCTGACCTACGGGAATGTGGTAATCGGCAACACCCTGACCGACAACGGCGCCGGCGGCGTCGCCATGCACACCCATGTGCCGAACCCGAACATCAGGCTCGCCGACAACGTGATTACCGGGAACTATATCGCCGGCAACGGCCCGGATGGCGATGTCGGAACCACGGGTCCGACCGGCATCAGCCTGCTGGGCGCCGCCGCCGCCACCGGCACCCTCATCACGCTCAATCAGATCGAGCGCGAATCGGTCGACATCGCAGTCCACAACGCCGTCAGTGGCGTAGTCGCCGCCCATCTGAACAATCTGGTCGGACACAGCGCCATCGGCGTCGACAATCTCGGCGCCGGACCGGTCGATGCGAGCGAGAATTGGTGGGGCTGCGCCAACGGCCCGGGCGCAAGCGGCTGCAGCAAGGCCTCGGGCGCCAATGTCGTCACGACGCCGTTCCTCGTTCAGCCGGTCCAATCGGCCGGAACCGCCCGCGGGACCGACTGACCGGCCAAGCCCAGCCAAGCCCGCACCGGCTGAGGCGCAATCGGCCGCCGGTCGAGTTTCCCGGATCCTCGACTGAGACGGAAAAACCGTAGAGGCGGCCGGAGTTGCCGCGGGCGAGCCTTATCAGACGCCGGCCGCGGCCGCGCCGGCGGTTATTCGGCGGCTTCGGCCGGCTCGCGCTCGACCGGCAGCGGCTCGGTGCCGGTCCACGGATGTTCGGCCACGTCGAACAGAATGCCTTCCGGCCCATAGAACTTGACCTCGAAGCCGCCGATCCGTTCGGCCTCGCTTTGATTCATGTAATGCTTGCCGCCCAAGCTCTCGAGCTTTTTGCCGGCCTGTTCGACATCCTCGACCAAGACGCCGAAATGATGCAGGCCGGTATAGTCGAGGCCGCGGCCGAGCTGGTCGGTCTTGAACCGCAGGATCGCCAGGTCGATGGTGCCGTCGCTCAGATGGTGGCCATAGGCGAGCGGCCCATCATTCGAGCGGACGATCTTGAAATCAAACGCCTTCACATAGAACTCGGCCATCGCGTCGGGATCCTTCGCGGCGATCGCGATATGACGCAGCTTGGGCATGTCCTTCTCCTTTGTGCTGTTGTTCACTGACGATCAGTCGCTCCGCCCCAACGGGTCTCTCCGGAATACGAACCTCGCTTCTCACCCTTTCGCCGCTTGGCCGCGAATGCCGTAGCGCTCGGCCCAGTGCAATCCGGCGGCGGTCTCGCCCTGCGGCCGGTACTCGCAGCCGATCCAGCCAGCATAGCCGATCTCGTCGAGCAGATCGAACAGGAACGGATAGTTGATTTCGCCGATGTCGGGTTCGTGCCGGCCGGGATTGCCGGCGATCTGGATATGCGGGTAACGGCCGGCCAGGGCGCGGATGCGATGGGCCAGATCGCCTTCCATGATCTGCACGTGATAGAGGTCGAGCTGGAGTTGCAGATTGGGCCGCGCGACCGCCTCGATGACCGCCATCGCCTGGGTCGTGGTGTTGAGGAAATAGCCGGGGATGTCGCGGTTGTTGATCGGCTCGATGATCACGGTGATGCCCTCGGGGGCGAGCCGGTCGGCGGCATATCGCAAATTCGCGGCATAGACGGGCAGCGCCTCGGCGCGGTCGCGGCCTTCGGGCCACAACCCGGCCATCGCATGCAGCAGCCGGCAATTCGTCGCCTTGGCATAGGCGAGCGCCTGCTCGACGCCCGAGCGAAATTCGGCCTCGCGTCCGGGCAATGCCGCGATGCCGCGCTCGCCCGCCGCCCAGTCGCCGGGCGGCATGTTGAACAGCGCCTGAACGAGGTTGTTCTGCTTCAGCTGCGCGGCGACGGTCTGCGGCGGATGGTCGTAGGCGCCGAGATATTCGACCGCCTTGAAGCCGCAGCGGGCGGCGGCGGCAAAGCGCTCGAGAAACCCGACCTCCTGAAAGATAAAGCTCAGATTGGCGGCGAATTTCGGCACGGCTTGGTCCTCCCCGGGGCGGCATCGAGACGCGGCCGGTCAGCCCGTTTGCGGCCGGCGCGGCAGGCCGCTAGTCTTCGCCCTGACGCCGGGGAACGCAAGGGAGGCCGCTTGTGGCTGTGCTGTTGGGGGCGATCGCCGACGATTTCACCGGCGCCACCGATCTGTGCAACACCTTGGTGCGGCGCGGCATGCGCACGGTGCAATTGATCGACGCGCCGCGGCCGGGGACCACCGCGCCCGACGCCGAGGCCGTCGTCGTGGCGCTGAAGAGCCGCACCGTCCCGGCGGCGCAAGCGATCGACGACAGCCTCGCCGCCCTCGCCTGGCTCCAGCGCGCCGGGGCGCGGCAGATCCTGTTCAAATACTGCTCGACCTTTGATTCGACCGAGGCTGGCAATATCGGCCCGGTCGCCGAGGCGCTGATGGCCGCGCTCGGCGCCGATTTCACCCTCTATTGCCCGGCCTTCCCCGAGGCGGGGCGCACCATCTATCAGGGCTATCTGTTCGTCGGCGATGTGCTGCTGTCGGAGTTGGGGATGCGCGACCACCCGCTGACGCCGATGCGCGACCCCTCCCTGGTGCGGGTGTTGCAGCGCCAGAGCCGCGGCCGGGTCGGGCTGGTGCCGGCGGCGATCGTCGGCCGCGGCGCCGCGGCGATCCGGGACGCGTTCGCCCGGCTGCGCGCCGAGGGTTTCGTCCATACGATCGTCGACGCCATCGTCGACCGCGATCTCGAGGCGATCGGCGAGGCCGCGGCCGATTTCAAGCTGATCACCGGCGGCTCCGGGATCGCCCTCGGCCTGCCGGAGAATTTCCGTCGCCAGGGCCTGCTCGGCGAGGGAGGCGGGGCTGATGAACTACCTGAGATCGGCGGCGCCGCGGCGGTGCTGTCGGGCTCGTGCTCGACCGCGACCCTGGCGCAGGTCGCGTATATGCAGGAGCGTGCGCCCCGTTTCACGGTCGATCCGCTCGCCGCGACAGAGGGCGCCGCGATCGCGCAGCAGGCGCTCGCCTGGGCGCTGCCGCGGCTGGGCCGGCGGCCGATCCTGATCTCGGCGAGCGCCGCGCCCGACCGGGTCGCCGAGGTCCAGCGACGGCTCGGCCGCGAGCGCGCCGGCGCCTTGGTCGAAGGCATTATGGCGGGTATCGCGAGGGGTCTCGTCGAGCGCGGGGTGCGGCGGCTCGTCGTCGCCGGCGGCGAGACCGCGGGCGCGGTGGTCAAGGCGCTCGACGTCGGAGGCTTGCGCATCGGCCGCCAGATCGACCCCGGCGTGCCCTGGACGGTAAGTCTCCCCGCGAACCCGGGCGAGCCGGCCTTGGCGCTGGCCCTCAAATCCGGCAATTTCGGCGCGCCCGACTTTTTCCTGCGCGCCTTCGCCGTACTGTCCGGAGACGAAGCATGACCGAGCTTGCCGCCACATTAACATCACCCGCGGCGCCACCTCCCATTCTCTCCCCCGCACGCGGGGGAGGGTTGGGGTGCGGGCCGCTTTGCTTAGGGAGCGCGCGATGAGCGAAGCCCAGGCGCGCGAGGCGATCTGCGCGATCGGGGCCTCGATCTTCGCCCGCGGCCTGACCGCCGGGTCGTCGGGCAATCTCAGCCTGCGCATCGAGGATGGCTGGCTGATGACCCCGACCAACGCCTCGCTCGGCCGGCTCGATCCCTCCCGCCTTTCCAAGCTCGACGATGAGGGGCGTCTGGTCTCGGGCGATCCGCCGACCAAGGAAAGCTTTTTGCACCGCGTCATGTATGAGGAGCGCGCCGGCGCCGGCGCCGTCGTGCATCTGCATTCGACCCATTCGGTCGCGGTCTCCTGCCTCGCTGAAATCGATCCCGCCGATGTGCTGCCGCCGATCACCGCCTATTATGTGATGCGGGTCGGCCGGCTGCCGCTCGTCCCGTATTTCCGCCCAGGAGACATGGCGCTAGCCGAGGCGGTGCGCGGCTTTGCCGGCCGGCACCATGCGGTCTTGCTGGCCAATCACGGGCCGGTCGTCGCCGGGTCGAGCCTCGACGCCGCGGTCAACGCGATCGAGGAGCTCGAGGAAACCGCCAAGCTCTATCTGCTGCTGCGCGGCGCCAGAACCCGCTTTCTGACGCCGGCGCAAATCCGCGCGCTCGCCTGAAGCCCGAGCCGCGGAGGCCGAGACCCAACGCGCCGGCGCCGGGCAAACCCGACATGGCTCGGAACTCGCCCGCGAGCGGCGTGGTTTCCTAAGTCGGCGGCCCCCGCCGAACGGCGCTGCGCATCCGGCGGCAGCGCGGCGCGGCGCAAGGAAGCGACCATGGATGACCAGATGGAGCCGATCCGGGCCGGCGAGACGCTTTCCGCCGCTCGCTCCGCGCCCTCCTGGGCCATCGTGCTGAGCGCATTCTTGGTCGCTTTTGCCGTTTCCGGGCGGCAACGTCACGCACCGATCCTGGCGGAAGGCGACGGCGCGCTCGGCCAGGCGAGGCCAGGCGGGCAAACCCGGACCCCATCGCCGATCCCCGAACCAGGACCGACAAACCTTCTCCTTCGCGTCTTCCATGGGATTTCGGAAGACCGGATCATGTTGATCGCCGCCGGCGTCACCTATTACGTGATTCTTGCCCTGTTTCCCGGCATCGCGGCGATCATCTCGATCTACGGCCTGTTCGCCGACCCCAGCAGCATCGCCGCCCATCTCGACACCTTGTCGGGGTTTGCCCCGGGCGGCGCCGTCGACTTGATGCGCGGGCAATTGACGCACCTCGCGCATCAAAACCGGGCTGCGCTCGGCTTCGGTTTCGCCGTCAGCATGGTGTTTTCGCTGTGGACCGCCAATTACGGCGTGTCGGCGCTGTTCGACGCCCTGACCGCGGTCTACGAAGAAAAAGAAAAGCGCGGCCTCGTCGAATACTACGCCACGACTTTCGCGTTTACGGTCGGAACGATGGTCCTCGTGCTGCTGTCTCTCGCCATCCTGATTGCGCTGCCGCTGGTCCTCGACCATATCGCGCATCCCGCAGCGCCGCCGATGCTGCTGAAGATAATCAGATGGCCGATCCTGTTCGTGCTCGTGGTTTTGGCGCTGTCCGTCATCTACCGGTATGGTCCCAGCCGCAACACGGCGCAATGGCGGTGGATCACCTGGGGCAGCGCCTTGGCCGCCGTCGCCTGGCTCGCGGCCTCCGCCCTTTTCTCCTGGTACGTCGCCAACTTCGGCAGCTACAACAAGACCTACGGCTCGCTCGGCGCGATCGTCGGCTTCATGACGTGGATGTGGGTATCGATCTTCGTCGTTCTGGTTGGCGCCAAGCTCGACGCGGAGCTCGAACGGCCAACAGCGCCGGTCAAAGCCTCTGCAGACCCGGTTGCGGCCTCGAGGGCTGCGTCGGGGCCGGTGGTGAAATCCTAAAACTGTCGGGCGGGCGCGCCTGGCGCTGGATGCCAGACGCGCCCCTTTATTCCTTATGCCACCGCTGGGATACCCTCGCTGACGGTTTCGAGCTGGCCGACGGTTTCCTTGCCGAATAGCACCGGGATGAAGGCGCCGATCGCGACGACGACGAGGATCGTGCCGAAAAAGATGGTCGGCGATCCGGTGTGCGGCTCCATCAGAAACGGCGCCAGCACGCCAGCGAACAGCCGGCCGAACGACTCGCCGAAGATGATGTCCGCGTCCGCGCAACGCCGTCGGAAACTGCTCGGACAGATAGACCCGGGTCGCGGTGAACGCCGACAGCACGGTGAAGCCGGTGATCAACGCGCCGGTGACCATCACAACTGTTGCATATTGTCCGGCCCGGTGCGCCATCATCATCAGGAATATGCCCGGGCAAGCGATCCGGCGAGGGCATAGAATATCGTCCAGCGCCGGCCGATGATCTCCATCAGGAAGCCGGTGAAGGCCTTGCCCGGGATGCTGGCGAAATACACCAGCGAGGTCAGCCCAAAGCTCAGGCTCACGGCGGCGCCCTGATCGACCAGCGCCTTTGGCAGCAGGACGGAAATCAGGAAATAGGCGGTGCCGGCGCACACGCCGCTCAGAATGCCGACCGTGGTCCAGCGCATCTGGCCGCGAGCGAACAGGGCCCAGTAGGGCGGCAACTTCTCGCGGGCGGCTTCGGCGTGGTCGCCGAGCGCCTCGACGGTCAGCGGCGGGACCCGCGCGCCGGAGCGCGTGATGATGCGATTGACGATGTCGGCCGCGGCCTGCGGGTGGCCCCGGCGCAAATGCCAGCGCGGGCTTTCGGGGATCACGAAATAGATCAGCACCGGGACGACGGTGATCGCCAGCCCGCCGGGCAACGCCAGGTAGCGGAAGGCGGAGGGGTTGCCGGTCAGCAGCAGGGCGACAAACGGCACCACGGTGAATGAGATCGCCAGCGCCATCTCGTAGCACGCGCCGTAGGTCCGCCGATGCTGGGCCGGCATCAACTCGGCGGCGATCGGGAAGGCTGCCGAGACGGCGCCGCCGGCGGCGAGGCCGGTCAACAGGCGCACGATGATCAGCTGCTCAGCACTTTGCACCAGCGGGATCAGCAACGTGAAAAACGTGGTGGCGATCACCCCGATCAGCATCACCGTCTTGCGGCTGAAATGGTCGGAGATCGCCGAAGACGCGAAGCCGCCGATGCACAGCATGAAGGTCGGGCCGACCGCGAGCCAGCGGATGTCGGACCCGGTCAGGTGCAGCGGCGCCTTGGCCAGCACCAACAGCGAGCCGGTCAGAACCAGATCGTAGCCCTCGATAAAGCCGACGAGAGCCAGCACGCCGATGATCAAGATGTGATACCCGCCGAACGGAATGCTGTCGAGCTTGCGCCCGAGCAGATAGCCGGCGCCCGTTGCCGTTCGGGCGATCGGACGGATTTCTGCCATGGTGACCTCCCAGATTTGTCGGACCCGGGGGACCATGCGGCAGCGCGAAACGGACGAGGCTGGCGCGTCGCAGCTATTTGAGATCAGTTTCTGACTGGGTTTACCGGTTCTGCTATCGACGCCTCGCGGGTTCTGGCAGCCGCACAATTTGCCGCCGGATCGAACGTGTTGCTCCTGTTTCGACGCCAGGCGGCGATTTCTTTTTTGCTCGCCTGTCCGACCCTGGTTGGGTCATACCGCGAGCCTAGCCCAGCTGCGGCAAGTTGTCATCCGCCAAAAACGGCGGGCGGCGCATCCGGCCGGCCGAGGCCTCCCCGCTAGTCTACGGCGCGCTGGCGCAGCAGGAATTCGCGCCCGGCCTTGACCATCGGGCGGCGGTCATAGGCGATGATGTCGGCGGTGGCGTAGGTCTCGCTCCACAATTCCGGCAGATAGGAGCCGGTGCCGATCACGTCGATCGGCGCATTGGCGACGGCCATGATCCGGCACTTGGCCGGGCCGAACCCCGAGCTGGCGACGATTTTGACCGCTGCCGAACCCGGCCTCGTCCAATGCTCTCGCGCAGCCGCCAGATCGCCGCTGCCGTGACCCCGGCGCCGACCAGGTAGCGCAGCTCTTCCTCGTTGCGATAGCCGCGGATCGATTGCGGCGCGCGCCGCTCGATCACCGCATAGGAGCCTGCCGGATCGAGCCCCTCGCAATAGCGGCCGCCGGGGGTGTCGAGCCGCACCGCGAGCCGGCCGGCCGCGGCCAGATCGGGAAAGCGCCGCGCCACCGCGAGCGCATCGGTGATCTCCTGCCCGAAATAATCGACCAGTACGGTCAGTGGCTCGTCCGGGAAGACCTCGCGGAACATCTCGGCCGCGCGCACCGTCGAGCCGGCATAGCCGATCGAGCGCATGCGGCATCGTGCCGAGGCCCTTCGCCCCGCCGAAGAACCGGGCGGTGGCGTCCGCGGCGCAGCCGACAAAGCCGACGGCGCCCGCCACGCGCCTCGCCGGCCTCTGACCCGACCGCGGCGGCATAGGCCATCATCGCCGCCATCTCGGCGCCGGCGCAGTGGCGCGCATCCATCGCCATGAACGCGACCTTGGGCAGCTCGGCGCACATCGCATAGGCGTTGTAGGCGGCCACACAGGCCGGCCCCAGCCTTTGCAGCAGCACGGTTTCGAGGTCGACCAGGTGATAGAGCGAGCCCGGTGACATAAAGGATCGGCTCGCCGGCGCCGACCAGCGCCCCCTCGGCATGGTGCAGCTCGATCTCGAAACGGGCGCCGCGCTCGGCCGCGGCCGTTTCGAGAAATTCGACCGCCAGGCGCGGCGCGCTGATCACCGGCCGCCGCAGAAATACCGCATAGGTCGCCGGGCGATCGCCGAAATGGCCGACGATCGCCTTGGTTTTCAGGAAATAGCTGTCGGTCTGCGCCGCCAGCGACGGCGGCTGCGACCCATGGCCGGGTCCGGCCCAGGGCCGGAGCCGTGCGCCGCCGCCATCGGCGAAATCTCAGGAGAATGCGGCGAGCCGAGGCCTGCCGTAGAAGCCATTGCCCGGCGCGCGCGCTTCAACGCCTCGGCGATCTCAAAGGCGAGTTCGAGCGCCTGGGTCGCATTGAGTCGCGGGTCGCAATGGGTCAGATAGCGGTCGGCGAGCGAGGCCTCGCTGATCGCCTGGGCGCCGCCGATGCATTCGGTGACGTTCTGCCCGGTCAATTCGAAATGGACGCCCCCGGCATAGCTGCCTTCGGCGGCATGGATGGCAAAGGCGCTGTGCACCTCGTCGAGGATGCGGTCGAACATCCGGGTCTTGTAGCCGTTCGTCGAGGTGATCGTGTTGCCGTGCATCGGGTCGATGCACCACACCACCTCGCGCCCTTCGCGGCGCACCGCGCGGATCAGCCGCGGCAGCTTCGCCTCGACCTTGTCGGCGCCCATCCGGGTGATCAGGGTCAGCCGGCCCGGCCGGTTCTGCGGGTTGAGCCGGTCGATCAGGCGGAACAGATCGTCGGGTTCGAGGGTCGGCCCGCATTTCATGCCGATCGGGTTTTTGATGCCGCGCAGAGGAATTCGGCATGGGCGCCGTCTACCTGGCGGGTGCGGTCGCCGAGCCAGACCAGATGGGCCGAGCAGTCGTACCACTCGCCGGTGGTCGAATCGACCCGGGTCAGCGCCTGCTCATAGGACAGGAACAGCGCCTCGTGCGAGGTATAGAACTCGGTCTCGCGGATCTGCGGCGTGGTCTCCGAGTCGAGCCCGCAGGCGGCCATGAAATCGAGCGTCTCGGTCAGCCGGTCGGCGAGTTCGCGATAGCGCTCGCCCTGCGGCCGAGTCGGCGACGAAATCCTGGTTCCAGGCATGGACCCGGTGCAGATCGGCATAGCCGCCCTGGGCAAAGGCGCGCAACAGGTTGAGGGTCGCGGCCGATTGGCTGTAGGCCTGGATCATGCGCTGCGGGTCGGGCTCGCGCGCGGCCTCGTCGAAATCGAGGCCGTTGATGATGTCGCCGCGATAGGAGGGCAGGGTGCGGCCGTTCCGCTGTTTCGATGTCGGACGAGCGCGGCTTGGCGAACTGGCCGGCGAGCCGGCCCAATTTGACCACCGGGCAGCCGGCGCCAAAGGTCAGCACCACCGCCATCTGCAGCAGCACCTTGAACATGTCGCGGATGTTGTTGGGGTGGAATTCGGCGAAGCTTTCGGCGCAGTCGCCGCCCTGCAGCAGAAAGGCCTTGCCGGCGGCGACCGCGGCCAGCCGCTCCTCGAGCCGCCGGGCCTCGCCGGCAAACACCAGCGGCGGGAAATTGTGCAGGGTTTCCTCGACCCGGGCGAGCGCGCGCCTCGTCGGAATAGCCCGGCACCTGCCGGATCGGCAGGCCGCGCCAGCTGTCCGGAGCCCATTTGTCGCTCATCTCACAATTCCTCCGCGCCGTCTCGTCGCGCTTTTGGGGTCCAATCTTGTGGGTCGATCTGGTCATGCATCACCTCCGGGGCTGGAGGCCGCTGCACCATCGGCGACATTCGGATCAGCGAGAGCCTGAAACACGAAAGCCGCCTCGGGTCAGGGCGGCTTCGGAAAAAACGCAAGGGCGCAATCCTAGGCCGCCGTCCTGTACCGGCAGTACCAAAATCGCGCGATCTGGCGGCGGCCGACAGCGGCCTTGGCTCGCATCATCGCGCCACGCTAGCGGGGCGAGGCAGCCGACGCAAGCGCTTTCTAACGACGGCTCGCGGGCCATCCGCTCGTTCCTCCAGCCCATTCGCGCTCACAGCCCCTTCGCGTTCACAGCCCATTTGCGCGCGGCGCCGGGCTGCCTCTCAGCCGCCTCTCGACCGCACAAATACGAGGATCGGGGGCGAAATCTTCGGGAGCCGGTCGCAGAGGTTGCGCTTGACCCCGGCCGCGGCCTGTACGACACTTTTACGATCGCACTCAATGGAGCATTATATACGATGATTTTCTATCCAGAAGAGAGGATCGCCATATTCATTGACGGCGCCAACCTTTATTCAGCGGCTCGGGGTCTTGCATTCGACATCGATTATCGCCGCCTACTTGATCTGTTCAGTACCAAGGGGCGTCTGATCCGGGCCTTCTATTATACCGCTTTGGTAGAGGACCAGGAGTATTCGCCGATCCGGCCATTGGTCGACTGGCTCGACTATAACGGCTATGCGATGGTGACCAAGCCGACCAAGGAATTCACCGACGCGATGGGGCGGCGGCGGATCAAGGGCAACATGGACATCGAGCTGGCCATCGACATGCTCGAAATGGCGCAGTACATCGACCATGCCGTGCTGTTTTCGGGCGACGGCGATTTCCGCCGGCTGGTCGAGGCGGTGCAGCGCCGCGGTGTGCGGGTTTCGGTGGTGTCGACGATCCGCTCGTCGCCGCCGATGGTGTCGGACGATCTGCGCCGCCAGGCCGACAATTTCATCGAGCTGCAGGAACTGGCGCCGAACATCATGCGCAATCATCACGGTCGCGAGGAGATGCAGCGGCCGCGCACCGAACCCATCGACGAGGCGTGAACGTCCCGCTGCCGGCGGTCTCGCCCCCGATGCCGGACGATGCGGCGCCGACCTACCCGGCGCTGCCGTCCCGCGACTGCCCGCTGTGTCCGCGTCTGGCCGCGTTTCGCCAGGCGCAGCGCACGACCCGCCCGGAATGGTTCAACGCGCCGGTCCCGCCCTTTGGCGACGGCCGGGCCGCGCTCTTGATCGTCGGCCTGGCGCCCGGTCTCAAGGGGGCCAATCGCACCGGACGCCCGTTTACCGGCGACCACGCCGGCGAATTGCTGTATGCGACGCTGCGCAAATTCGGCCTGGCCGAGGGAAATTACCACGCCCGCCCCGATGACGGCCTCTCGCTCAGGGGCGCGCGGATCACCAATGCGGTGCGCTGCGTGCCGCCGCAGAACAAGCCCGAACCCGGCGAGATCGCCGCCTGCCGGCGCTTTCTGGCGGCCGAGATCGCGGCGATGCCGCGGCTGCGGGCGATCCTGGCGCTCGGCGGCCTGGCTCATCACGCCGTGCTCGGGGCGCTGGGGCTGCGCCGCGCGCTGTTTCGCTTTGCCCACGGCGCGATCCACGCGCTGCCCGACGGCAAGCTCTTCGCCGACAGCTACCATTGCTCGCGGCTCAATACCAACACGGGAAGATTGACCGCGGCGATGTTCGAGCAAGTGTTCGCCGACCTGCTGGGTCGGCTCGATCGGTAACCGCTCGGCCGAAGCGGGTTGGTCAGCCAACAAGGGATGCAAGAGGCGCATGCCTCGGCGGCGAATGCGCCGGTGTTTTGCGATTGATTCGCAGCGGTGGACCCGGGCCAACGTGCGACCTGTTCGCATTTGCGATCGCAGTCGGCGCGCTGATCTACCTCGGCCTGCTCGCGATCCCGCTGCGCCGGCTGTTCACGGTCACCAGCTGGCTCATTCTGCTATTGGCCGCCGGCATGCAGGGCGCCGCCTTTCTGACGCAGGCAAACCTGCTGCCGACGCTCGGCAACAACCTCTGGAACACGTCCTGGATCTTGAGCGAGAACAGCATGCTCGGGCTGGTGCTGCACATATTGATCGGCTACTCGGCGCAGCCGGCCGGCATCCAGGTGGTGTTCTACCTCGCCACCCTGATCGTCATCGGCGCCTTGATGCGGCTGCTCGGGCGTGGGCCGGCGCGACCGGCAGGCCTGCGGGTCGCCGCCTGACGAGCCGGCATTTGAACTAATCCCCTTCCGCCGGCGCGCCGGCGCGCCGCCCATTGCTGAGCGCACGTTTTTGAATGGTTTGCCGCGGCCTGGCTAGTTGATAACGCAGGGCAAGCGCGGCGTGTCGGCGCTATTTCTGGCGCGCGAGCGAGCTTGCGCTACGACACCGCGGCTGATCGATGGCGCACCAGCGAGCCCCAGCGCTGAGCGAGCGGCTGGAATACCCGCTCGACGGCCGGTTGGAGATCGACGAGAGCTGCTCTGGCGCCTCGCCTATACCGGGGAAATGAACGCCGGCCGCCTCAGCCCGGCCGATTGGCGGCGCGGCGGATGTTGGCGCTCTGCTCGGGGAGGCCGGTTTCCTGGTGGCAGATGCGCGCCAGGGCGGCGACGCCGCTGCGGATCTCGTCTTTGGAGGGAAGCGCGAAGCACAGCCGCATATGCGACTTGGTCTCGGCCGGGTTGCACGACCATTCGGGGCCGGGGTTGAACACCAGCCCCTCCTTGGCGGCGGGCGTCACCAGTTTTGTCACATCGACCCGGTCGGGCAATTTGATCCACAGGAAGATGCCGCCTTGCGGCCGCCACATCTTTTCGACCGTGGTGCCGAACTCGCGTTCGAGCGCGTCGACCATGGTGTCGAGTTTTTCTTTGAGCACCCCGGTCAATTCGTCGACATGCTCGTCAAAATGGTGCGAGAAGTATTCGGCGACGACCATCTGTTCGAGCGCCCCGGTGCCGCTGTCGGTTTCGCGCTTGCACCCGACGAGCCGGCTCATGACGGTCCAGTCGGCGACGAGGTAGCCGAGGCGCAAGGCCGGCGCCAGGGTTTTTGAAAACGAGCCGACATGGATTACCTGCGATGGGTCCAACGAATAGATCGCCGGCGGCGCCCCCTCGCTCCAGGTCAAATCGGCATAGCATTCGTCCTCGAAGATCGCGACGCCGTGGCGTTTGGCGAGGGCGAGCAGCGCGTGGCGGCGGTCGATTGGCAGGATCGAGCCGGTCGGGTTCTGCACGGTCGGGATCGTGTAGATGTATTTCGGCGCGGTCCCTTTGCGCTTCAGCTCGTCGAGGATCCGCTCCAGCGCGTCGAGGCGCAGACCGTCATCATCGAGCGGCGCGCCGACGACATTGACGCCGAGGCGCTGGAGCTTGCTGATCGCCCCGCCATAGGTGAATTCCTCGAGGATCACAGTGTCGCCGCGGTCGAGCAGCACTCGGTTGACGAGGTCGAGGCCCTGCCCCGAGCCGGAGGTGATCAGCACCTCGTCGGCGGAGCATTGGATGCCGCGCCCCTTGACCTTGCTGACGACGAAGTCGCGGGTGGCGCGGAAACCCTGCGGCCCATGCGGGTTGTAGAGGGCGAGATCGGCCCCCTCGCGGCGCAGCACCGCCTCGGCCGCCGCCGCCAGGGCCGCCGCCGGGACGTGCTCGCGGTCGTTGTGGCCGCCGATGAAATTGTATTTGGGAAAGCCGGTCCAGCGCGGCGCCGCCGCCGGCAGATCCTTGGCGAACAGATGGCTATAGGCGAAACCGGTGGCGGCCATGATTGCGACGTCCTCTCACGATAACCCAATCGTCATCACCGGGCTTGTCCCGGTGACCACGCCTTCCTTGCGTCAGCGTTGCAAGGCATGGATGGCCGGAACAAGTCCGGCCATGACGAGTGAGGAAGGCAGCTCGACTAGAGGTCAGCGCGCGCCGGGCGCGTGCTTGCCGGAGACCTGCGGGGTGATGTCGGGATAGGCGCCAGCCGTCTTCTGCGCCGCCTGCTCGTGCATTTGCAGCCGGGTGCGCCGTTCCCATTTGCGCTTCAACTCGTCCTTGACGGTGAAGGCGAGCTTGCCGACGCGCTCGATTTCGAGCTCGATCTTGTCGCCGTCCATAAACGGGTTGAGGCCGCGGTGATTGGTGCCGGTGGCGACGATGTCGCCCGGCTCCAAGGTGTGGATCGAACTCAGCCACTCGATGCAGCGCGGGATCTTGTGCGCCATATCGCTGGTGTTGAAATTCTGCATCAGGGCGCCGTTGTTCGACAGCCGGATCTGCAATTTCTGCGGGTCCGGGATCTCGTCCTTAGTCACCAGGCACGGCCCGATCGGGGCGAAGGTGTCGCGCGATTTCATCGCGAAAAAACCGGGGGCCGGCAGGCCGCGCGCCGAACCGTCAATAAAGCAGGTGTAGCCGAAGACGTAATCCATCGCGTCGGCGGCCTTGACGTGGCTCGCCCTCTTGCCGATCACCAGCGCCAATTCGGCCTCGCCCTCGAAAATCGTCGCCGGCGCGTCGGGCAAAACCATCGTGTCGCCCGGCCCGCAGATGGCGTTCGCCGTCTTTTGGAAGGCGTTGATCGGCGCCGGCGCGCTGCGAGTGCCGTCTTCCATGTAGTTGACCGCCATGCAGTCGATATTATCCGGCTTGGGCAGGGGCGGGCGCAGCCTGACCGACGACAACGGCGCGCCCTTGCCGCTCGCCGCCGCGTCTTCGAGCTTGCCCTTATATTGGCTGAAATTCGCGATCAGCCCGTTGATCAGATCGCCGGGGCCGGTATGCGGGATGTCGCGCACCACCTGCGACACGTCGACGACGTTGTCGCCCTTCACCACGCCCAATTTCCAGTCGTCGAAATACACGAGCTTCATGTCAGCCTCCCTCTATTCGATCGGGACAAAGATGCAATTGCGGATCTTGCCGTCGAGCGCCTTCGACAGGTGCCCCTTGCCGGTGGTGTCCTCGACCAGGACGACTTCGCCGGCGCCGATCTTGCGCGCCTGCCCGTCGCTCGCGGTGATCTCGACCCCGGCGTCGAGGTTGATGATGTATTGCCGCCGGGGCGCCGGATGCCAGTCGAGATCATATGTCGGCGGCACCTCGCGAAAGATGATGCCGGTGGCCGGCAGGCGCTTCGACAATTTGCCCGAGCGCGTTTCCTCGACCCATTCGATCTCGACGTCGCGCCAATGCGACTGACCCTGGGCGTCGGCATAAAGGTTGTGGACCCGCATCGCGTCTCTCCCCGGCATCTGGCTGATGGCGCATACTAACGGCGGAGCCGACCCCGGCGCCAGCCCTCTCGACGCCCACCCGGCCGGAGGATGACGCCGCCGATCAGGCCCGCTGCGGCGCCGTCGGGGCGGAACCTGCGGGGCGCCGGCGCGAGCCCGGCTTGAGACGCAGCGCCGGGCGCTCGACGAGATGCCAAGACAGGAAGGCCAGCGCGGCGGTCGCCGGCAACGCGATCGCGAACACCTGCCACCACATGGCCCGGCCGCCCAACAACCAGATCACCGCCTCCTCGACCGGCCAGCCATAGATGTAGAGGCCGTAGGACAAGTCGCCGAAGTGCGCCGCCGGGATCACCGGCAGCCTCGGGTTGAGCGCCAGCCACAATGCCAGATAGCAGCCGAACAACGGAAACAGCGGGATAAACTGGCGCAACGGCACGCTGAGGACGAGGCCGGCCAAGGCCAGGAGCGCCACCCAGTTGTCGAAGATGCGGGTCGCGCGCAATTTGTAGAGCGCCATGCCGGCGGCAAAAAAACCGAGCGTCCAGCCCCAGCCGCCCAGGATGTCGAGCGCCCCGAAGCGCAGGCAGGCGATGCCGAGCGCCAGCAGCAGCAAAGCCACCGGCAGGGTCAGCAGCCGGCTCACGCCGAGCCCGAGCACCATCAGGTACATGATGAATTCGGGGCGCAGGGTCCACATCGAGCCATTGACCTCGAGCCCGGCCGAATTATTGACGAACATCACCCCCGGCAGTTCGTGCACCACCTGATAGAGCAAGGTGTTGCCAACGACAAACTGGTAGGGCTGCGGCCGGCTGAAATAGTCGCTGGGCGCCAGCGTGGTGACGATCGGCGCCAGCACGAAAGCCGAAATGAGGCTGGCGACGAACAGGCCGGGGAAAATCCGCAGCGCCCGCTTGGCCAGAAACCGCAACGGATCTGCGGTCTGTTCGAAGCTTTGGGTCACCAGGAAGCCGCTGATCGCGAAGAACACGAACACGCCGCACAAGCCCAGGATCGACTGGTTGCCGGTTAGCCGGATCAGCCATTCGTGCTTCTGCGTGCCCTCGGCGATCAGAAACGAATGCGAAAAGATCACCGACGCCGCGGCCAAGAGGCGCAGCGCGTCGAAATTGTTACGGCGCGCGGCTGCGGCCGGTCCAGGCGCCACGCTCTGCCCTCACCCGTTGATCAGGCGGGCGACGCGCTCGCGGTGCCAGCTGGCGTCGCCAAAGGCGACCTCACTGGCTTTGGCGCGTTTGAAATAGAGCTGCAGATCGTGCTCCCAGGTCATGCCGATGCCGCCATGCAGCTGGATGCCGGCGCCGGCGACCCGGCGCGCCATGTCGGAGGCCGCGGCCTTGGCCATCGCCACCGCGAGCGGCCCGTCATCCGCCCCCTGATCCAATGCCCAGGCCGCGTAGTAGGTCAAGGATTTGGCGTTCTCGATCGCCACCAGCATGTCGGCGGCCTGATGCTTGACCCCCTGATAGCTGCCGATCGGCTTGCCAAAGGCGACGCGAAATTTGGCGTAGTCGACGGTCATGTCGAGCACCTGCTGCGCCCCGCCGCACATCTCGGCGCAGAGCGCCACGGTCGCCCGCGCTGTGACCCGCGCCAACGGCGCCCAGCCGGCATGTCTCTCGCCGAGCAGGGCCGTGGCCGCAAGGGTGACATTGTCGAGCCGGACCTCGCACAATTTTCGGGTCTCGTCGATGGTTGGCATGACCGAGATCGACAGGCCGGGCGTGTCGCTAGGCGCCAGGAACAGGCTGACGCCGTCCTCCATCGTGCTGCCGTCGCGGGTGCGCGCGGCAATGACGAGAACATCGGCCAGATGCGCATCGCCGACAAAGAGCTTGGCGCCGGACAGGGTGAAGCCTGCTTCGGTCTCGCGCGCCGCGAGGGCGATGCCGGCCGCGTCCCAGCGCAGCGTGGGCTCGGTCCAGGCGAGCGCCGCCTTCTTCTCGCCCGCGGCGATCCGCGGCAGCCATTCGCGGCGCTGCGCCGGCGTCCCGGCCTCGGCGATCACCGCGCCGCCGAGCAATACGGTCGCGAGGTACGGTCCGGGCATGACCGCGGCGCCCCATCTCCTCCATCAGGACGACGAGATCGACCAGGCCAAGCCCGCTGCCGCCGTCCGCTTCCGGATAGACAATGCCGAGCCAGCCCTGTTCGGCGAGCTTGCGCCAGAATTCGTCGGTCACCGCCGCCGGCTCGGCCATCCGGGCCCGCACGAAGCGGCTGTCGCACTCGGCGTCGAGGAATTTGCGCGCGGTCTCGCGCAGCAATTCCTGCTCCTCGGTAAAACCGATGTCCATCCCGTCACCCCTTCGGCAACCCCAGCACGCGCTCGCCGATGATGTTGCGCTGAATTTCGCTGGTGCCGCCGGCGATCGTGTACTGGCGGGCGCCGAGCACGCGGTTATGCCAGCGCGCGGCGTCGGGCACCGCCTCGGTCGGCGCGTCGACGGTCGCGTAGGGGCCGAGCAGGGTTGACGAGAAATCGGCGATGCGCAGGGCCAGTTCCGAGCCGAACAGCTTGAGGATCGAGCCTTCGGGGCCGGGCGGCTCGCCGCGCAACCGGCGGGTCAGTCCGCGCAATCGCGTCACCTGCAACGCCTTGACGTCGATCGCCAGCTGGGCCAGCTGCTGGCGGATATGGCTGTCGTTCCAGGCCGGCTCCTGGCGGCTCGGGAATTGCCGGGCGAGTTCGGCGAGGCGCGCGACCTGGGCCGCATGATCGCGGCCGCCGGCGCCACTGCGCTCGAACATCAAGGTGGTGATGGCGACCTTCCAGCCCTCGTTGAGCGGCCCGACCAGGTTCTCTTTCGGCGCCGCGACATCCTCGAAGAACACTTCGTTGAAGTGGCGGTGGCCGTTCAGCAGCACCAGCGGGCGCACGGTGACGCCGGGCGTCTTCATGTCGACCAGCAGATAGCTGATGCCGTGATGCTTGGGCGCATCGGGATCAGTGCGCACCAACAGGAAGCACCAATCGGCGAAATGCGCGCCCGAGGTCCACACCTTCTGGCCGTTAACCAGGAAATGATCGCCGCGGTCGACCGCGCGGGTCCGCAGGCTCGCCAGGTCGCCGCCGGCGCCCGGCTCGGAATAGCCCTGGCACCACAATTCGTCGGCGCTGAGGATGCGCGGCAGGTGGCGCTGCTTCTGTTCTTCGCTGCCCCAGTGGATCAGGGTCGGGCCCAAGAGGTTCAGCGCGTTCGCGGTCGGCAATACCGGGGCGCGGGCGCGGAAATACTCTTCGTCGAAGATCACCTGCTGCATGAATTCGGCGCCGCGGCCGCCATATTCCTTGGGCCAGGAGATGCCGACCCAGCCGGCGGCGTGCATCTTTTTCTGCCAGGCGATGCGCTGTTCGAGGATCTCGCGGTCGGGCGCGACCCGCTGATCGGC
Organism: uncultured Alphaproteobacteria bacterium; assembly: GCA_963814805.1. Classification (GTDB taxonomy): domain Bacteria; phylum Pseudomonadota; class Alphaproteobacteria; order ATCC43930; family CGMCC-115725; genus AP-15. Next base: position 111,992 of record CAWFER010000002.1, read on the forward strand.
GGCGTCGTCGACCTTGATTTCTTCGGGGAGATTGGTTTCGAGCCAGTGGCGAAACTCGGCGCGGAAGGCGGCGTGTTCCGGACTGTCGGCAAAATCCATGGCTGAACCCTCCCGCCTCGCTGAATTTCAGAAAAAAGGCGTCTTTAGCGATCGGTAGCGGGTTGATGATGGTTGGCCCCGCATCGCACTGGCAAGCGAAAACAGGAGTGTCTGGTCCGAGTCGTAGCGGCATGCAGGCATCCCGGATCGGAAGAGAAATGGTAAAATTTTTGGTTGACGGTTCTTTGGCGGCTCGCCACGATTCCCCATTCGTTGGGACCACGAGCCTGATTCGAAATGAACCGCGCAACCTCGATTGAGCTGCGTTCGTCATTCCCGCGAAAGCGTCGCGAAAGCGGGAATCCATGGACGGCAAGGCCGATGCGGTTGCCCCTAGGCCCCCGCCTTCGCGGGGACGACGATAAACCCTTCGTGAGCGCGCCGTCCATTTGATTCGGACTGATAGAGGCGGGGGAATTGATGAGGCTACCTGAGGTAGCTGCGCGGCTACGTGTGCTAGCGATCGAGTTAGACTGTGACGAGCTGAACGGCCTGGCTGACGAAATCGGGCGCCGGCCATCTGGGCAGCGCGCTCCGATAACCTCAACTCCCATGACCAACGCCCTGAGGGAACAGATAAGAGCGATGAAGGACGCCGACCCCAGCTTGTCCCATGCCGAGATCGGCCGACGACTTAATCTCAACCCTGGCAGGGTATCTGAAGCGCTGAGGGGAAAGCGGTCGTGAGAATCCAGAGTAGCCATCATCACGCAGATCGCGGACTTGATGCTTATTTCAGCCCACCTGAGGCCGCTCTAAGCCTGCTGCATGTTGAGGCACAATATCTTCCAGAGCGTATATGGGAACCAGCCGCAGGAGATGGTGCCATCGTTCGGCCGTTCTTGAATGCAGGGTTCACGGTAATTGCTTCTGATCTCATCGATTACGGGCTTGAAGGTTGTCGGACGGGGCTCGATTATCTCAAGGCAAAGGCTATTACGGAGCCTCATGGCATTGTAACAAATCCGCCCTACAAACTGGCAATGAAGTTCGCAGAAAAAGCTCTTCATGAGACCTTTTATCTGGCACTGCTATTGAGGACGAATTTTCTTGAAAGCACGGCAAGATTGCCATTTTTTCGTGAGCACCGACCAGCCCGGATATGGGTATCCTCTCGACGGTTGCCCATGATGCATCGGCATGGCTGGCAAGGGCCGCGCGCGCCTAGTAATACTTGCTTCGCGTGGTTCGTATGGGACAGTAGATCAAGCCAGAAATGCATAGTTGATTGGTTCGACTGGAGGGCGATTTCCTCTAACCAAGACAGCGCTGGACTTTTGGGACGCCAGACAGAGCTGTTCCGCGCGGTCGCATAAACCCTCTCAGGCACAGCGGCCGAAAGGCGACGTAGGCAGCCACTCTCGCCAGCCCGATAACTCCCAACGCGAAAGCTTTGCCGCGAGGCTCGGCGCAAGCGTATGATCGCCGGTGGATTTCAGCAAAGGGAGGAGATCATGGCGGCGACGAATGTTTACGCCGGCGCGGCGCGGTCGATGGGCGGGACTTTGGGCGGCGTCTTCCGCCAGACCGTGGGCGAGGATAAATGGCAGCATCTGACCGGCGGCCTGCCTGAGGGGGCCGAGGTCCACGCGATCACCGTCCATCCGGAACATCCCGACACCGTCTACATCGGCACCACCAAGGGAACCTATCGCAGCGCCGATCGCGGGGCGCGCTGGGAGCGGCTCGCGCTGCCCGATGCCGAGGCCGACATCTGGTCGATCTGCATCCACCCGAAGAACCCGCGGATCATCTATGCCGGCGCCACCCCGCCCGGGGTCTACCGCAGCGAGGATGGCGGCGACAGCTGGCGCAAGATGGCCGATCCGGGCCTGCCCAACCGGGTCATCATGCAGTTCGCCTGCCGGGTCATGCGGCTCGATGTCGACCCGAATTCGCCCGACGACGTCTATGCGACGCTCGAAGCCAACGGGGCGATGCGCAGCCGCAACGGCGGCGAGAGCTGGGAGGATTGCACCGCCGATCTGATCCGGTTTTGCGAGCAGCCGAAATACAGGAGCCGCATCGGCAGCCAGACCGAGATCGAGGGCATGCTCGACGGCCATGCGCTGGCGTGCAGCGCCGCTGCGCCGGGCGCCGTGTTCCTCGCCAACCGCATGGGCCTCTTCCGCAGCAACGACAAGGGCCACAGCTGGCAGGACATGGAGATCGGGCGGTTCTCGCCCTTGACCTATGGCCGCGACATTCGCGTCTCGCGGCAGGACCCGAAGGTCATGTACGCCTGCCTCAGCCCGGCGGCGCGCAGCACCGATGGGGCGATCTATCGCAGCGACGATGTCGGGCAGAGCTGGAAGCGCTTCGATCATGGGATCAAGGCCGAGGCGACGATGATGGGGGTCGCGGTGCATCCGCAAGACCCCAACCAGATCTACGGCGTCTCGCGCTTCGGCCAGGTGTTCGGGACCCAGGACGGCGGGAAGAGCTGGCGCGAGCATCGCCTGCCCGAAGGCGTGCGCGACGTCTACGCCGTCGCCTGCGGCTGAGGCGAGCGCCGCGATCGGCGATCTGTTCGACCCGGCGCCGCCGCGCGACGGCGTCGATGGCGGCGAACGGCTCGCCGAGGGTGCGGTCGTGCTGCGCCGGTTCGCACGCGACGAAGCCGTGGCGCTGGTGGCGGCGGTCGACGAGATCGCCGCTGTCGCCCCGTTCCGCCACATGGCGACGCCCGGCGGGTTCCGCATGTCGGTGGCGATGACCAGCTGCGGTCAGGCCGGCTGGGTCACCGATCGGCGCGGCTACCGCTATGCCGCGACCGACCCGCTGAGCGAAAAGCCTTGGCCGGTGCTGCCGGCCGGGTTTCTGGCGCTGGCCGCGCGGGCGGCGGTCGCCGCCGGATATGGCGGGTTCATGCCTGATTCCTGCCTGATCAACCGTTACGAGCCAGGAACAAAGCTGTCGTTACACCGCGACGAGGACGAGCGCGACTTCGCGGCGCCGGTCGTCTCGGTTTCGCTCGGTCTGCCGGCTACTTTTCTGTGGGGCGGGCTCAGCCGCAAGGATTCGGTGCGGCGCATTCGGCTCGACAGCGGCGACGTCGTGGTATGGGGCGGCCCGGCGCGCCTTGTCTATCACGGCGTGGCCCCGCTCGCCGAGGCCGAAGATCCGCTAACCCGCCGCCGCCGGATCAATTTGACCTTTCGGAAAGCGCTTTGAGCCGGGCGACGACGCCGCGTCCGGCTGGCTCCGAACCGGCTTTCCAGCGTTCTCCGATCGGCCGCGCCGCCGCCTCGTCGGGCCGATACTCAAAGATCGGAATCTCGGCTTCAATGCCCGAGATCCTCTCGAAGCCGATCGGATAGAGCCGGGTTGCCGGTTCGCTCAGGGCGCGGGCGACATCTCCCGATATGGCGCAGGCGACGCCATGCGCCTTGGCCGCCTCTTCGATGCGCGAGGCGATGTTGATCGTGCTGCCGTAGATGCCGATCGACCGCTTGGTGTCGCCCTGCTCGCTGACGACGACGTCGCCGCCATGAACCCCGATCCGAAACGTGGGCGCCATTGCGAATTGCGCCAGATAGCGCCCATGTTCGCGTTCGACGGCGGCGAACACCGCATCGATCGCGCGCAATATTTTGTTGTTCCGGACCGCCTCGCGCCAATCCCAGATCGCGATCAGACCATCGCCTTTATAGAGGTAGATCTCGCCGCCGAAATCGGTGATCGGCTTGGAGATGTCGAACAGAAACTTGCCGACCAAGGATTTGATCTGCAGCGCGCCGAGCTTCTCGGCGAGCCCGGTCGAATTGTTGATGTCGATAAAGACCAGAATTTTTTGCTCGACTACTGGGCGATGATAGGTCCCGATCATCAGGTGAAACAAGGTCTCGATCCCGATAAAATGCACCGCGCGCATGACCACGATGCCGATCACCGAAAACACGATGACGTCCGGAAGAACAAACGGCAACCTGCGGTACGGGACCGGCGCGGGATATAAGCCGTAGAGCAGCAAATGCGAAAGGTTGACCGCCACGACGAACAGGATGGCTACAACGATTGTATAAATCAGGATCGAAAGCAGCGGGTGAATGCCGCGAAACCAACGCCCGCGCAGGCTCTGCACATAGAATTGCTCGAAGAGCCCGACCCCGGTGCCGACAAAGATGGCGTTCAAAACGCCGAAGGCGAGCGGGCGACCCTTGGCCACTGTCGCCAGCCCGGCCAGCAGCGCGAAAATCGCCACGGCCAGCAGGATCGAAGAGAGTTTCCTGCGCGTCGAAATCGAGATGCGGGCGAACGCCAACCCCATGCTCAAGCTACCGCCGATGATCAAGCGACCAGATATGGCCCCGATTATACTTTGTCCAGGCGTGTTATTCTATCTTTTCCATCCGAAAGCCACCCGAACGGAAGGGGGCGCCGGCGGCGCCGATCAGGCGCTTCACAAACACCGGACATCGAGGCTTGATGGCGGCAACGATTTGGCCTCAGCGGAGAGTGGCGATGCCGGCGCAATTGCCCGATACGGGCGCGGTGTTTCTCGACCATGTCGCGCATTTCGTGCCGGCGATGGACCCGGCGGCGGCGGCGCTGGAAGATTGCGGCTTTCGCCTGACCCGGTTCACCGCGCAAACTAACCGGGTCGACGGCCAACCGGTCGCCGCCGGCACCGGCAATCGCTGCGCCATGCTGCGCCGCGGCTATGTGGAGATCCTCGCCGCCACTGCCGACACGCCGTTGGCGCAACAGCTCAACGAGCGGCTCGTCCGCCATGTCGGGCTGCACCTCGCCGCCTTCGGCAGCGCCGACGCCGCGGCCGAGCATCGCCGGCTGATGGCGGCCGGGTTCCCGGTTTTGCCGCTCGTCGACATGCGCCGCCCGGTCCTGACGGAAAACGGCGAAGAGGAGGCGTGGTTTTCAATCGCCCGGATCGCTCCGGGCGCGATGGCCGAAGGACGCATGCAGTTCCTGACCCACCACACCCCGCATCTGGTTTGGCGCGAGCCCGACCTCGACCATCCGAACGGGGCGCAGGCGCTTTCGGCAATCTGGATCGCCGCCGCCGACCCGGCCGAGCCGGCCCGGCGGTTCGCCCGCTTCACCGGCCGCCCGGACCGACGCGACGGCGCCATCGTCACGATCGCGCTCGAGCGCGGCGCGCTGCACTTCGCCACCGCCGAATTTCTCGCCGCCGAGTTCGGCGTCGCCGACGGACCGTCGCTGCCGTATCTGGCCGCTTGCGAGATCGAGGTCGCGAGCCTCGATCGGCTGTTGCGGCATCTCGAGGGCGCCGGGCTGGCCCACCGCAGGATCGCCGGCGGCGCGGCGGCGCCGCTGCCGCCCGCGGTCGGCGGGACGATCCTGTTTCGCGCGCCGGCCGGCTGAACTGGCCTGAGACGGCTGAGCAAATTCGTCGGTAGCGCCGGGCGAGGCGGCGCGGCATGATCCACTCGGCAACGGAGCGGTCATGGCGGCAAAATTTCCCCGAGGCGTGCGGCGATGAGAATCAGCGTCATGACCACCCTGCGCCCCGGGCCGCAATCGCGCGACCGGACCCTCGACCAGATTGTCGGCTACGCCCGCCGGGTCGAGGAGCGCGGATTCCCCGGCATCTGGGTCACCGACTCGCTGGGCCGCGGCCAGCCGACCCTCGATCCGCTCAGCGTGTTGGCGGCGCTTTCGGTCGCAACCCGGCGGGTTGAGCTCGGCACCTCGGTGCTGCAGGCGCCGCTGCGCCACCCGGTCGAGCTCGCGCGCTGCGCGCAGACGGTTCAGGCGTTGTCGGGCGGCCGGCTGCGGCTCGGCGTCGGCAGCGGCTCGACCAAGGCCGATTTCGACCTCGTCGACGCCGATTTCGCCGAGCGTTTTCGCACCCTGATGCGCTCGCTCGAAATCATGCGTCGGGCCTGGAAGGGCGAGCCGCTCAAGGGCGGCGCCCTGTCGCCGTGGCCGGGCTGTGAGGGCGGACCGCCGATCGTGCTCGGCGCCTGGCGCAACCGGCGCTGGATTACCTATGCCGCGACCGAATGCCACGGCTGGACCGCGTCGGGCCATTACAGCAGCTGGGAAGACCTCGAACGCGGCATGCAGATCTATCGCCAGGCCGGCGGCGCCAACGCGATCCTCGCCAATGTCGCGATCGATCTTGCCGAGCGGCCGGAAACCGGCAATCTCGGCGAGCTCGCCCAGGTCTCGCTGATCGGGACGTCGGACGAGGTGCGCCGCCGGCTCAAGCGCATCGAGCAGATCGGTTTCGACGAGATCCTGGTGGTCTCCCCCGCCGCCGCACTCGACGATATTGAACGGGTGCGCGACTTCCTCTGAGCCGGGTCTCGGCTCAAAGCATCAGCTGGGTTTGGGGGACGAGCGCTGCGAGCCGGCCCTCGGGCGTTGTCACCCGGCTCTGCCCAGACCAGGGTCCGTCGGCCGCGGTGAACCGGGGTCGCCGCGGCGCTGACGAACTCGACGCCGAGCAGAGTGGCGAAAGGCAGCATCCGCTCCTTGATGCGGTCGAGCATGTCCAGTCGTTCGGCCTCGGCTCGGATGCCGCCGCGCCCCGCCGGCGGCGACGACCATGGTAATGCCATCTTTGATCGGCTAGGGTGCGATTATTCTCGATGAGCCCCCGATCCCGCGCCTTTCCCGAATGACCGATCCTGGCCAACGGGCATTGTGACCGGACCGGCGGGGCTGCGGCGGAGGGTGGGGCGCGTGCGTAGACTGTCGGTATCGGTCTTGGTGGCGGGTTTGCTGGCTCCGAGCGGCGTCGTGCTCGCTCAGCAGCAACAGCCGCCGCCGCAGCAACAACAACCGCAACCACAACAACAGCCGCAACCGCAGCAACAAGCGCAGCCGCCGCAGCAAAGCGACAAGGACGCCGTTTACGACCAGCTCAATCTGTTCGACGAAGCCTTCGAGCGCATCCGTCAGGACGCGGTCGATCCGGTCGCCGACAAAAAGCTGGTCGATGCCGCGATCAACGGCATGTTGTCGGGCCTGGATCCGCATGCCGCCTACATCGATCCGGCCGAATATCAGGCCTTGAACGCGCCGACCAATAGCGACGAGGTGGGCATCGGCGTGGCGCTGGCGCTCGACAAGGGGCAGCTCAAAGTGATCTCGCCGCGTGACGGTTCGGCGGCGGCGGCGGCCGGGATCGAGCCCGGCGACCTGATCTTTTCGATCGGCAAGGAGCCGACCTTCCAGATGACCCTGGCCGAGGCCGAGCGCACGCTGCGCGGGTCTCCCGGCAGTACGGTGGCGCTGGTTTTGCAGCGCGGTTCGGGCGGGCCGATCAAAGTCAAGGTCAAGCGCGCCGCCGACCACCTTCAGACGGTGACCGACAAGGTCGAAGACGGCGACCTCGGCTATCTGCGTCTGGCCGGCTTCGACAACGCCACGCCGGCGGCGCTTGCTGCGGCGGTGCAGGATCTGCGGCGGCGGACCGGCGGCAAGCTCGCCGGCCTCGTTCTCGATCTGCGCAATAATCCCGGCGGCAATTTCCAGGACGCCGTCGCCGTGGCCGCGGCATTTCTCGACAAGGGCGACATTGCGCTGCTCAAAGGCCGCAATCCCGACACCCTAAAGCACGTCACCGCCCCCCCGGACGATCTGGTCAAGGGGCTGCCGATCGTGGCGCTGGTCAATGGCGGCACCGCGGCCGAGAGCGAGCTTGTGGCCGGCGCATTGCAGGACAACCACCGCGCCATCCTGCTCGGCACCAAGACCTATGGCGAAAGCAACGTCGAGACCTTGATCCCGCTCGCCAGCGGCGGCGCCATCCGCTTGACCACCGCCCGTTTCACCACGCCCGATGGACGGGAGATCGAGGGCAAGGGCCTAAAGCCCGATCTGACCGTGACCCCGGTCAAGCTCGAAAAGCTCGCCCAGGGCGAGGAGATTCACGAAGTCGATCTGCCCGGAGCCCTGAAAAACCCGAACCAGCCGCTGCCCGCCTTGCCCGGCGCCGCGGCAGCGGCCGGAAAAGCCGCGCCGACCGCCAAGCCGGTCAAGCAGGCGCTGCCCCCGGGGGCGACCCCGACGCCGCACAAGAGCACGCCATCGGTCGCCATCGGCGAGATCGGCGGCGCGAACGATCTGCAATTGACCCAGGCGCTGGATATTCTTCGCGGCCTTGCGGTGTTCAACCGTGGGGCCGCGGGCTGAAGGCGGCGTCTCCCGGTTGCGCGGTAAAGTCTTGTAGCGGGCTGCCGGGTTCGGCTTAATCATCGGCGCGTTTCCGATCAGATCGCGCGAGGGAGAAGCCGGATGCAGGTGCGCGCCGCCGTCGCCTATGAAGCGGGCAAAAAGCTGACCCTCGAAACCGTCGATCTCGCCGGTCCGCGTTCGGGCGAGGTCTTGGTCGAGATCAAGGCTACCGGGATCTGCCACACCGACAAATACACGCTCTCGGGCGCCGATCCGGAGGGCTTGTTTCCGGCGATCCTCGGCCATGAGGGCGCCGGCGTCGTGGTCGAGATCGGGCCGGACGTCAGCTCGCTCAGACCGGGCGATCACGTCATCCCGCTCTACACGCCCGAATGCCGGCAATGCGAATCCTGCCTCTCGGGCAAGACCAATTTGTGCACCGCGATCCGCGCCACGCAGGGCCGGGGCGTGATGCCCGACGGCACCAGCCGCTTCTCGCGCGCCGGCAAGCCGATCCACCACTATATGGGCACCTCGACCTTCGCCAATTTCACCGTGCTGCCGGAGATCGCGGTGGCCAAGATCCGCGAGGACGCGCCGTTCGACAAGGTGTGCTATATCGGCTGCGGGGTCACCACCGGGATCGGCGCGGTGATCAACACCGCCAAGGTCGAGCCCGGCGCCAAGGTCGTCGTCTTCGGCCTCGGCGGCATCGGCCTCAACGTCGTGCAGGGCTGCCGGCTGGTCGGGGCCGACATGATCGTCGGCGTCGACCTCAACCCGGCGCGCAAGGCGCTCGCCGAGCAGTTCGGCATGACCGATTTCGTCAACCCGCGCGAGGTCGCGGGCGACCTCGTCCCCTATCTCGTCGATCTGACCAAGGGCGGCGCCGATTACAGCTTCGAATGCATCGGCAATGTGCAGACCATGCGGCAGGCGCTCGAATGCTGTCATCGCGGCTGGGGCGTCAGCACGATCATCGGGGTCGCCGCCGCGGGTCAGGAGATCAGCACCCGGCCGTTCCAGCTGGTCACCGGGCGGCGCTGGCAGGGCACCGCGTTCGGCGGCGCCAAGGGTCGCACCGACGTGCCCAAGATCGTCGACTGGTACATGGCGGGCAAGATCAACATCGACGATCTGATCACCCATCGCTTGCCGTTGGAGCGGATCAACGACGGCTTCGAGCTGATGGAGCGCGGCGAGTCGATCCGCAGCGTCGTGGTCTATTAGCGCCGGCTGGCGCCGATATGGGCGATGGCGTCGATTTCGACCTTGAGCGAGGGATCGGCCAGGGCCGCCACCTGGACCAGGGTCGAGACCGGGAAATTGCCGGTGAAGAACTCGCGCCGGGCCTGCCATACCTTGTCGCGCCGGGTGATGTCGGTCACAAAAATCGTGACCTTGGTCACATCGGCCATGCCGCCGCCGGCGGCCTCGACCAGATGGCGGATCTTCGTAAAGATCGCCTTGGCCTGGACATACTCGTCGCCCCCAGCGCCCGACGGGTCGCTGCCGCGCGCGGTCATCCCGGCGACATAGGCGATGCCGCCGACCACCAGGCAATTCGACCAGGTGCCGGCCGGCGGCTCGGGCACTTCAGGGCTGGTGACGCTATTGATGCTGGTCATCGGCTCGGCTCCTCGTTGCCCGCGTTGAGCTTAGCCCCCCACGGGGCCGGCTAAAAGCGCTCCGGCCGGGAAATTCCGCCAGGTTGACAATGGGCGCCGTCGGGTCCAGCAATTCGCTGCAATGCCGCGCTTTGGAGGTCGCATGCTCTCGGACGCCACCCTGGCCGCCTATCGGCGCGATGGATTCATCGTGCTCCCCGATATCTTCAGCCCGGCCGAAATCGAGACGCTGCGCCGGGTTACCGACGGGTTTGTCGAAGGCGCCCGCCAAGTGGCCGCCAACGACGAGATTTACGACCTCGAGGACTCGCATTCGGCGGCCGAGCCGCGGGTGCGGCGGATCAAGGCGCCGCATCTCCATCATCCCGAGTACGCGCGCGCCGCCCGCCATCCGAAGATCGTCGCGGCGCTAAGCGATCTGTGGGGCTCGGTGCGCTTCGACACCGGCAAGCTCAATATGAAATCGGCAGGGTATGGCGCGCCGGTCGAATGGCACCAGGATTGGGCGTTCTATCCGCATACCAACGACGATCTCGCCGCGGTCGGGATCATGCTCGACGATTGCGAAATGGAGAACGGGCCGATGATGGTGGTCCCCGGCAGCCACCAGGGCCAGATCTGGGACCATCACGGCCCAGACGGACGGTTTTGCGGCGCGATCGACCCCGAGACCTGCGACATCGGGGTGTCGCGCGCCATGCCGTGCCTGGGCAAGGCCGGCTCGATCACGGTGCACCACGTGCGCGCGGTGCACGGCTCGGCGACCAATTTTTCCGGCCGGGAGCGCCGCTTCCTGTTGTTCCAATACCGTGCCGCCGACGCCTGGCCGTTGCTCGGCTTTAAGGACGGCATCGATAAATTCGACGAGCTGCTGCTCGCCGGGTCGCCGACCCTGACGCCGCGGCTCAGCGCGGTCCCGGTCCGCCTGCCGTTGCCGCCGGCCGAACATCAGGGCTCGATCTACGAGAACCAGCGGGCTGCCGGCAGGCGGTTCTTCGCGACCGCGGCGGAACCGCAGCGGATTGCCGCGGCGGCCGAATAGCCGCGGTCACCCCTTTGGGGCGCCGCTAATCGAGCGGTCTGAGGCGGCCATCCTCGAGGGCGACGATGCGGTCGAGGCGGCGCGCGAGGTCGAGATTGTGGGTCGCGATCAGCGCGGCGAGGCCGGTCCGGCGAACCAGCCCGAGCAGGGCCGCGAGCACGCTGTCGCCGGTGGCGTGGTCGAGATTGCCGGTCGGCTCGTCGCCGAGCAGGATCCTGGGGTCGTTGGCCAAGGCGCGCACGATCGCCACGCGCTGCTGCTCGCCGCCTGATAGCCGGGCCGGCCGGTGTCCGGCGCGGGGTGAAAGGCCCACCCCGTCCAGCAGAGCCGCGGCCTTTTGCCGGGCGCGGCCGCGCGCAACCCCGGCGATCATCTGCGGCAGCATGACGTTTTCGAGCGCCGAAAATTCCGGCAGCAGATGATGAAACTGGTAGACGAAACCGAGTTCAGAGCGGCGCAGCAATGTCCGCTTCGGATCGGAGAGGGCGCCGCAATCCTGCCCGCCGATCAGCACCGAGCCGCCGTCCGGGCGCTCCAACAGGCCGGCGAGATGCAGCAGGGTCGATTTGCCGGCGCCGGAGGGGCCGACCAGGGCCACCACCTCGCCCGGCATCAAGGCGAGATCGACCCCGTTCAGCACCGTGATCTCAGTTCCGCCGGTCCTGAAGACGCGGCGCAGGCCGCGCAGCTCCAGCGCCGGTCCCGTCGTCCCTGGGGTCATTCGTAGCGCAAGGCTTCGACCGGGTCGAGCCGGGCCGCGCGCCAGGACGGGTAGAGGGTGGCCAGAAACGACAGGGCGAGCGCCATGATCACCACCGTGGCGACCTCGCGCGTGTCGATCCGCGCCGGGATGCGGGTGAAGAAATAAATTTCGGCGGAAAACAGGTTGACCCCGAGGATGTTCTGAACGAACTCGCGGATTGCCTCGATGTTGCGGGTAAAGGCGACGCCGAGCGCCAATCCCGCCAAGGTGCCGACAACGCCGATGCTGGCCCCCGACAGCATGAAAATTCTGAGGATCATGCCGCGCGAAGCGCCCATCGTGCGTAGAATCGCGATGTCGCGGCCCTTGTCCTTGACCATCATGATCATGCTCGAAATGATGTTGAACGCGGCGACGACGATGATCAGGGTCAGGATCAGGAACATCACGTTGCGCTCGATCTCGACCGCGTTGAACAGGCTGGAATTTGCCTGTTGCCAGTCGACGATGCGCACCCGCCCGCCGAGTGCGGCTTCGATCAGCCGCGCCTCCCGCTGCACCCGGTCCGGGTTGGCGACAAACACCTGCAAATCGGTGACCGCTCCCGGCAGCTGAAAGAACAGCTGCGCCGCCGCGAGCGGGGCATAGATAAAGCTGCTGTCGTATTCGTACATGCCGACATTGAACAACGCCACGACATGATAGGTCTTGATCCGCGGCATCGTGCCAAAGACGGTGGCGGTGCCCTGCGGCGAGATCACCGTGACCAGGCCGCCGACGCCGACGCCGAGCTGCTGCGCCAGGCGCCAGCCGATGGCGACGCCGTCATCGTCGAAATTGGCGAGCGAGCCGGCGACGATGCGCCCCGATACCAGCTTCAGGGCGCGCAGATCCGCCGGCCGGATGCCGTGCACCAGGGCGCCCGAGGCGCCGGCGTCGCTGGTCGCCATGACCTGGCCTTCGACGATCGGGATCGCGGCGGTGACGCCCGGAACCCGCCGCACCTTCTGCGCCGCGGCGGCGAAATCGCCGAGCGAGCCGGTTTGGGCATAGACCCCAAGGTCGCCGTTCAAGCCGAGGATGCGGCCCATCAGATCGGCGCGGAAGCCGTTCATCACCGACATGACGATAATCAGGGTGGCGACGCCGAGGGCGATCCCGAGCAGCGAAAAGATCGCGATGACCGAGACAAAGCCCTCCGCCCGCCGCGCCCGCAGATAGCGGAACGCGACCATCCGCTCAAAGGTGTTGAAGATCACGCGCCGGGTTCACTCACTGCTGAAGCTGACCAAGAGGCGATCGAACGGCTAGTTGCGCCGACCGCCGAGGGCAAGCAGCACCTGGTTTGGGACGCCGAGCTGAAAGGTTTCGGGGTGTTGTCGAGCGGCTGCTCATCGGCTCGGACCTACGTCACCCAGCATCGCTTGGCAAGCGGCGTATCGCAGCGGGTCACTATCAGCCCGATCAACGTGTTCAACCTCGACGACGCGCGAGCCGCGAGCGTGGGAAGTTCCGGTCCAAATATGGCGGCATCGATCCCAAGGCCGGCCGCCCCTTGCGCCGCGTCTGGACCTGTCGCTGCGTGATATCACCTCGGAAATGGTCGAGGCGCAGCCAAGTCCGAGCTTCAACGTTCGGAGGCAAAAGCGACCCGGCATTTAAGGGCCGTTTTCACGTTCCCGGCCGCCAAATCGGCCATTTTTCGCCATCCTCCGCGACGATGTGGATTCCGTCGCGCGGAACCCCAGATGTATCTTGGTCGCAAGAAGTCACATCATGCAGATACCACGGCGCAGGTGGGTAGATTTGCTTCTGGTATTTCCCTGGTGTAGGCAATTCATTCGTTCGATAGAGGCTATCCCCTACCAGCCTGCGTGCGTCTTCTTCGCTGTATGCAATGATGTAAACAACCTTTTTAGTAACAGAAAATCGCCAGCTCTCATGGCTTGGGTCCTTGACGGCGAGGCGGAACGCTTCGGGCATTGGAGTCCCCTTCAGACGGAGCGTGTTATCGCGAAAGGGCATGCCCCCGCGCAGTCCCATCGCGTAGTGCTACGCATGATATTCATAGATATCCGGCCGTTCAAGCCCGGTGAGAACGCTATCCTTGTTTAGGACTTCCGCTACGTTGCTCGGGACATAAGCTTTGAGTGCTAGCGCATAGTCATAACCGGGCACCGGCTTATCGCTAATCAAATGGGCGTCAGCAAGATTACGATGGGTTTCCTCTAAAAACTTCAGGTGTGCAATAATATGCTTCATCCACAACGTATCAAATAGAACGTTCGCGACGTAATCTTTGCTGTGTCGTATGTTTGGAATGTCCCGCTTTATCTCATCTGTTGTTGCTACACGCAAGCCCTCCATATCTTGTGGAAGGCTTATCCCTCTGCGTCCGGTGGATCAATTAGTTGTGGTGGAGCGGGCGGATCGGTGTTAGGAACAAACATCGAACATCTGCTCTCGCGAGGCCGGCATGACCGATTTTCCCCGCTCCCTGATGGAGTTCCAGCAGCGCTTCCCGGATCAGGCCGCCTGCGTCAGATACCTGTTCGCGGCACGCTGGCCCGAGGGCTTCGTCTGTCGCGCCTGCGGCAAGGCCAAGGCCTGGGAACTGCAGACCAAGCCGTGGACCTGGGAATGCGCCGCCTGCGGCAAGCAGACCTCGGTGACCGCCGGCACCATCATGCACCACTCCAAACTGTCGCTGACCATCTGGTTCTGGGCGGCCTATCTGATGGCCACCCACTCCAACGGCATCTCGGCCTGGCAACTGCAACGTCAGCTCGCCCTCGGCTCCTACAAGACGGCCTGGCTGATCTGCGCCAAGCTGCGCCGCAGCATGGTGGCGCCTGACCGCAGCCCGCTCGCCGGTCTGGTCGAGGTCGATGAGACCGAGATCGCCTGCCGCAGCAAGAACGATCCTGTGACCGGCGGCGGCGGACGCAGCCACCAGGGCAAGATGCTGGTCGTCGGCGCCGTCGAGGTCGAGGATGGCGGCGCCGGTCCGGGCCGCGTCCGGCTCGCCGAGGTGCCCGACTACTCGGCCGCCAGCCTGCATCCCTTTATCGCCGACAACCTCGCCCCGGGAACCACCGCCAGGACCGACGGATGGTCCGCCTATCCCGGCGCGCCCGGCGTCGGCCACGATCCTCACGTCATCGGCAAGATGGCCGCCCATGTCGTCCTGCCTTGGGTGCACCGCATCTTCTCCAACCTCAAGGTCTGGGCTTTGGGCGTCTATCACGGCCTGCGTCGCCGCCATCTCCAATCCTACCTCGACGAATTCGTCTTCCGATTCAACCGCCGCCAAACCCGGCACGCCGCCTTCCGTTCGCTACTCGCCATCGCCGCCGGCCACACCCCCTTCACCTACCAAATGTTGGTCTCCCGGAAATAACGGCATAAGCCTTTCTTGTGGATTGACGACCACTTTCCCTGAGGTTTTGTTGGCATAGAACCGGCGGCCTCGAAAGTCGTGAGGTTCAAAGAAAACTCGAGCAAATATGGCGACATCTTTGATCCCGTAGATGTGGTCGATCCCGATGCGCCAATGCGTGCCGTCAGGGATGGTGACCCACAACAATGGGTCGCCGCTCTGGATAAGGTTTTTTGGATCGTACTCTGGGAAAGCTGACTGTAAGATTGCATTTTTTATATCATAGGTTTCTTCAACTTTTTTGGCTTCGTTTATTATGTTTTTATCTATACGCTGCCTCCTTATCATTCGGTATAGGGCGACGGCGGTTGATGCGATTCCCTTCATTTCTTTTCCCCCTCGATCATTGCCGCCCGAGCGAGTTCAGCATCTGCTGCGTTTTCAGATTGAAGATCACTGGTGCGATTCGCTCGTGCTTTCAGGAGGCCGAATTCCAGGGACACCGGTGAATCGCTGTGGCCCTGGATTTCCGCTTTCGCGGAAATGACAAGATAAGCGTCACACCTAAGTTTAATAATGTCACATTATCATGTGGAATGATCGATCGGCTTGACGGCGTTCAGCGCATCTTCGGTGTATTCGATGACTACATCCCAATAGTCGGTCAGCACGTGTTGGTTCAATTCTATCCACCGCCGGACCAGATCAAATTCGCCAGAATTCAGCTTGCCGCGGATCAGGCGAGGCACGGGGCGGACAGCGACGGTGAGCATTTCCGAGCGACGCGCCTTCGCGGCACGAGCGAGCTTGATCCGGACATCATGGCGGACGCCGCCCCTTTGCGAGATGAACACGACAAAGGGGAGGCCGGTCTGCTCGGGCCGCAAATCCGCCATGTCAAACGTCGCCTGCCCGGCGCTCTCCTCGGCAGCGACTTCCTCCAGTTCGGCTGACGGGGAATGTTTCATCCGAGCGTTTGGGTCTTGGCGATCAAGGCGCGGCCGAGCGAGCAACCACGCCATCGAGCGGCACATCCTGCCGCTCGCCGGAGCGGCGATCCTTGATCTCGACCGTGCCGGCGGCGAGGCCGCGCGGGCCGATGACCAATTGTTCGGGCAGGCCGATCAAATCCATCGCGGCGAACTTGGCGCCCGGCGACTCATCGCGGTCGTCGTAGAGCACCTCGACCCCGGCGCCGCGCAATTTGCCGTAAAGATCGTCTGCGGCCTCGCGGCAGCGGGCGTCGCCGGCGCGCAGATTGACGAGCCCGACCCGAAACGGAGCGACGCTCCGCGGCCAGATGATGCCATGGTCGTCGTGATTGGCCTCGATCAGCGCGCCCACCAGCCGCGACACACCGATGCCGTAGGAGCCCATTTCGAGCGGCGCCGGCTCGCCGTCGGGACCGGCGACGACGGCGCCCATCGGCGCCGAATATTTGCTGCCAAAATAGAACACCTGGCCGACCTCGATGCCGCGCCGGCTGACGATCTTGTCGCCATATTTTGCGGCCGCCTCGGCGTCATGCACATCGTCGGTTGCAGCGTAGAGGGAAGTGAAGTGGTCGACGACCGACTGGAGATACGGCCGATCGGCGTAATCGATGTCGGACTCGCCCCATGCCATCTCTAGGAATTCGGAATGTACGTGAACGCCGCTCTCCCCGGTGTCGGCGAGAATGATGAACTCGTGGCTGAGGTCGCCGCCGATCGGCCCGGTGTCGGCGCGCATCGGGATCGCTTTGAGGCCCATTCGGGCGAAGGTGCGCAGATAGGCGACGAACATCTTGTTGTAGGAATGCCGAGCACCGGCGGCATCGAGGTCGAAGCTGTAAGCGTCCTTCATCAGAAACTCGCGCCCGCGCATGACGCCAAAGCGCGGCCTGACCTCGTCGCGGAACTTCCACTGGATGTGATAGAGATTCTTCGGCAGGTCGCGGTAGCTCCGGATCGCGCCGCGGACGATGTCGGTGACCTGCTCCTCGTTGGTCGGCCCGTACAGCATCTCGCGCTCGTGACGGTCGCGGATGCGCAGCATCTCCTTGCCGTAATCGTCGTAGCGCCCGCTCTCGCGCCACAATTCGGCGGGCTGGATCGTCGGCATCAAGATTTCCTGGGCGCCGCTGCGGTCCTGCTCCTCGCGCACGATCGCCTCGACCTTTTTGAGGACGCGCAGGCCCAATGGCAGCCACGAATAGATCCCGGCGCTCGACTGCCGGATCATCCCGGCGCGCAGCATCAGCCGATGCGAGACGATCTGCGCCTCGCTCGGGTTCTCGCGCAGCAACGGCAGAAAATATTCGGATAGACGCATCGATCCTCGCGCGGCGCCAACGGGCGGCGCACTCTAGGCAACCGGCCCGACCCTGTCCACCAAG
This sequence comes from uncultured Alphaproteobacteria bacterium, assembly GCA_963814805.1. GTDB lineage: Bacteria > Pseudomonadota > Alphaproteobacteria > ATCC43930 > CGMCC-115725 > AP-15. Next base: position 129,329 of record CAWFER010000002.1, read on the forward strand.
CGGCGCGCCGCCGGGCCGCGGGGGCCGCAATGGGCGGGTCGCGGCGGCGATTTGCCGGCCTCGAAGATTTTGTTAAGATTTGCGTGACGATCGGTCGCAGGCGTGCCTATAATGCGTGATCGACCCAATGGCGCGGGCAAGCGCGCCGGCCCGAGTTTAGGGAGGATGCGATCGCCCGGACTGCTGAAATGGGCAGCCCGGTCACGCGAGCGGCGTAAGGAAGCGAAAGGCGGGACCGCGGTTCCGCCTTTCGTGCTTGCCGCAGACAGCCAATCTTAATCCGGTTATGGTGCAATCACCGAAACGCGCGAAGCACGCGCAGCATCGGACCGGAGAAGCGTAGATGGCCGTCAGTCGTGGGTACCATTTTTTTCAAAATCCCGGCCCGACCAATATCCCCGAGCGCATCTTGCGGGCGATGGACCGCGGCGCCATCGATTTCACCGGCGGGCAGTTTCGCGGGCTCGCCGAGGAGTGCTTCGCCGGGCTGAAGCGGGTGTTCAAGACCGAAGAGATGATCCTCGCCTATACCGCCTCCGGGCACGGCGCGTGGGAAGCAGCGCTGGTCAACCTGTTTTCGCCGGGCGACCGGGTGCTGGTGGTCGAAAGCGGCTATTTCTCGCTTAATTGGGGCTTGCGCTGCGAGGCGTTCGGGATCGAGGTCGAGACGTTGGCCAACGATTGGCGCACCGGCGCCGATGCCGGCAAGCTCGAAACCCGGTTGCGCCAGGATCGCGAGCACGCGCTCCGGGCGGTGCTGGTCGTGCACAACGAGAACCTCGACCGGGGTCGTCAACGACATCGCCGAACTGCGCCGCGCGATCGACGCCGCCGGGCATCCCGCCTTGCTGCTGGTCGATGTGATCTCGTCCCTGGCCTCGATGGATTTCCGCATGGACGAATGGGGCGTCGACGTCGCCGTCGCCGGCTCGCAAAAGGGGCTGATGCTGCCGACCGGCATGGCCTTTACCGGGGTCAGCGGGCGCGCTCTGGCCGCCGGCCGCAAGGCGAGCCTGCCGCGCGTCTATTGGGATTGGCGGCGGCTCGTCGGCGAGGGCTCGCAGGCGGTGTGGAGCGGCACCGCGCCGGTTCATTTCTTCTTCGGCCTGCAGGAGGCGCTGCGCATGCTCGAGGAGGAAGGCCTCGACGCGGTGTTCGCCCGTCACCATCGCCTGGCCGAGGCGACGCGGCGCGCGGTGCGGGTATGGCGGCAGAATGACGGCCCGGAAATCTTCGCCGCCGACCCGCGCGCCCAATCCGACTCGGTGACCGCGGTCCTGCTGCCCGATGGGCACGACGCCGACCGGATGCGCCAAATATGCCTCGACCGGTTCAACGTCTCGCTCGGCGGCGGGCTCGACCGGCTGAAGGGCCACGTCTTCCGCATCGGCCATCTCGGCGATCTGAACGAGCCGATGATCCTCGGCGCGCTGGCGGCGATCGAAATGGCGCTCGATCTCGCCGGCATCCCGCACGGCAAGGGCGGCGTCGACGCAGCGATGGCGTCTCTGGTCGCGGACGCCTGAGGCGACGCTCAGCGCGACCGCCAACCCAACCGACGGGGCCGCTGCGGCTGGTGGATCAGTCGCCGGCCAGCGCCTGCGCCACCGCAACCAGGGTCGCGTCGGCGCCGCGGGCGCCCAGGATCGACAGGCCGACCGGCAAGCCGTCGACCGCGCCGCCGGGAATGCTGACCTGCGGCATGCCGGCGAGCCCGCCATGGGCGCACAGGCACAAAATCCGGTCGCGCTGCAGACTGGCGACCGACAATGGTTCGCCGCGTTTGGGCGCCGGGAACGGCGTCGTCGGCAGGCACAGGATCGTGCCGGGCGGCAACAGCTGGCGCAGCCGGCCGCGCGCCTCCTGGCGCACCAAATTCGCCCACTGCCGCTCGCTCTCCGGGATCTGCGAGCCGATGTAGATATTGCGCGCGACGCTGTAAGCCAGACGCGGGTTGTCCCGCTCGACCCAGTCCCTGAAGGTCAGCCACGCTTCGGCCGGCTGCAGGGTGCGCTGGGCGCGGGCCCACTGGACGATGCCGCCCGGCGCCATGATCTCCTCGCCGGCGTTGCCGATCAGCGCCTTTAATCGATCGACCAGCGGGCGCAGCGCGTCGCCGACTTCCGGATCGGCAAAGGCGAAGGCGTCGACCGCGACGACCAACCGGCCGGGCAAGGCCGTCGGGATCGCTTCGCCGAGCATGACGCTCGACACCTTGGCAAAGGTCGCCGGGTCGTCGGCGAACCAGCCGGTCGTGTCCGAACTCGGCGCCTGCGGAAGCATGCCGGCGACGTCGATGCGGCCATGCGTCGGCCGGATGCCGTAAAGCCCGCAGAAGCTCGCCGGCACCCGCACCGAGCCGCCGGTATCGGTGCCGATCGCGGCATCGCACAGCCCGGCGGCGACCGCCGCGGCCGAGCCCGAGGACGAGCCGCCCGGCACCCGCCCTGGCGCGCGGACATTGACCGGCGTGCCGTAGAACGCGTTTTCGCCGACGATGCCGAGCGAGACCTCGTCGGTGATGGTCTTGCCAACGAGGGTCGCCCCGGCGTCGAGCAGGCGCCCGACCGCCCAGGAGTGCCTGGTCGGGATCGGATTGTGCTTCGCCCAGTCGGGATTGCCGCCGCCGGTCGGATGGCCGGCGACATCGAACAGATCCTTGGCCGCGAAGGTCAGGCCGGAGAGCGGGCCGCCGGGCCGCCCGTCGATGTGGACGCGCGGGCCGGGGACAAAGGCGTTGATGTCGTCGGGTGACATGAGCTGCGCTCGCGATCGGCTCGGAGATGGGGCGCTCTCCTGGTGAGGCCGGGAGGTCGCCAGGTATTTTCTAGCCGTCTTTGCCGCTGGGCGGAACCGCGCGCGCGGGCGCTTCGTAAAGGAAGAGCCGACCGGCCGTCCGGTCGCCAGTCGCCGCACGGCCGAGGAGCCGCCGAGGAGCCGCCGAGGAGCCAATGACACGCAGCACCAAGCGCGCGGCGCACCCGCGAAAATACTGGTCCGGCAAGGTCACCAAGGAAAGCGACGCCCTCGATCTCGAACCCGGCGTGTTCACCGAGGAAGATCCCGATCGGATCGCCGCGTCCCTCAAACGATCGGCCGAGCGCAGCAAGCGCCGCAAAGCCGGCGCTTTCCAATCGGCCATGTCGATGCTGAATTTCTACATCAACCGCGCCGGGCGCAATCTGCCGGCCGAGCGCAGGCGCATTCTCGCACGCGCCAGGGATGCGCTGCGCCGCCGATTTCAAACGGGAATGAGCGAGGTTGTCGATCGAGGCCGAGTTCCGCCGCCGCCTAGCGGAAGCGGGCCGTACCCGCGCCGGGCTCGCCGTCGGTGGTGCGCTCGATCTCGCCGGCCAGGCGATCGTATCGGTCGATCAGCTCGTGCAGATGCCGTTTGACCCGCGGCGTCGTCGCGTCCTGCACCAGCGCCCGGGCGCGGGCCGCGGCGGCCCGGTAATATTCGGCGGGCTCCTGCTTTTGCTCCCACTCGACCGGACTGCCGGCTGCGGCAGCCGCCCGCGGCTCGCCGTGCGGCTGTCCCGCAACAGGCCGATCAAACATGATACGCGATACCGTCGTCATCGATCGACCGCCAGCCGCAAACAGCGCCGACGCGAAACAAGCCGGCGGCCGGACCATACGCGCGCCCGGCGCCCGGCGCAAGCAAAACGGCCGCATGCGGGGCGTCCCGCGCCGCGTTGACACCGGCAACGCTACGGCGTCGGTCGCGCAGCAGCCGACAAATCGCCCCAGCTGATCACCCGTTCGAGGCGAATGGCGATGACCGGCAGGTCGCCGATCGACATCGTGCAGTATTGCGGGTAGCGCGCCCGCAGCAACTCCTGCGCGCAGCCATGCTCCGCCCCGCCGTCGAGGATTTCGGCGCGGCCGCGCACCATGACCCAGCCGAGCCGGGTCCAGTCCTCGTCGTAATGGTCGGCGACAAAGGCGGCGGTGGGATTGCCGGCGATGTTGCGCAGCCGCTTCAGCGCGCGCGGATCGCTCTTGGGCTTGCGGTCGATGGTGATGTAGAGGGCATCGTCGCCAACCGCAAAACACACCGGCATGACATGCGGCGCGGCGCGGGGGTCGGCCGTCGCCAGATGCCCGACCCTGCGATCGGCGAGAAAGCGGCGCTGCGGCGGCGTCAGCATCAGACCCCCAATTCGGCAAAGGTGCTACGATCATAGCGCGCGGCCGGCGGCAGGTCGCGGTTTCGGGCAATCCGAATGCGGAGGGCGATCATGGACAAGCGGCGCAGCGTCGATGTGGCGGGGGCAAAGCACGTCAATCCGATCCCGAGCGCCTGCCGGCGCGGCCCCTTTGTTGTCAGCGGGGCGATCTCCGGCGCCGATCCCGAAACCGGTCAGGTCCCGGCCGACCTCGACAGCCAATGTCGTGCGCTGTTCGCCAATGTCCGCCGGGTCATCGAAGCCGCCGGCGGCGCGCCAGAGGACATCGTCAAGATGACTGTGTGGATCACCGACCGCGCCCTACGTCCGATCCTCAACAAGCATTGGGTCGAGATGTTTCCCGACCCGCATTCGCGGCCGGCGCGCCACACCCTGACCAGCGCTGACTTTACCCCGCCGATGCAGATCCAGTGCGACCTGATGGCCGTCCTGGGCGAGGACTGAGAACACGGTGATGTTTGCAGGGTGCAGCACATGAGCCCGGGGCCCGGTGTAGGCAACGGCATCGGCCAGCCGGTGCGGCGCAAGGAGGATTTTCGCCTGCTGACCGGCCGGGGCAGCTTTGCCGACGATGTCGTCCTGCCGGAGCTGGCATATGCGGTGATGGTGCGCTCGCCCCATGCCCATGCGCGCATCGCCTCGGTCAACAAGGCGCCCGCGCTCGCGGCGCCCGGCGTGCTCGCGGTGCTGACCGGGGCCGATTATGTCGCCGATGGGCTCGGGGCGATCCCGCACAATGCCGGACTGATGGCGCCGCCTGACGTGGCCGTGCGGGTGCGAGGGGTCGCGCCGATTGCGACCCGCGACTATCCGATGCCGGCGGACAAGGTGCGGTTTGTCGGCGAGCCGGTCGCGATCGTCGTAGCCGAGACGGTCGAGCAGGCCAAGGATGCGGCCGAGCTGCTCGACATCGACTATGAGCCGCTGGCGGCGGTTGCTCGCGCGGCGGACGCCATCGAGCCCGGCGCCCCGCGCCTATGGGACGAGGCGCCGGACAATTTGTGCATCGATATTGAAGTTGGCGACGAGGCCGCGACGGCGCGGGCCTTCGCCGGCGCCGCGCATGTGGTGCGGCTCGACACCTGGGTGCAGCGCGTCACCGGGGCGCCGATGGAGCCGCGCACGGCCAGCGCCGAATATGACGCGGCGAGCGGGCATTACACGCTCTATTCGGGCAGCGGCCGCGGCGTCGCCAAGCTGCGGCTCGACCTCGCCCAGATCCTCGGCGTGCCGCCGGAACAGGTGCGGGTTCTGTGCCGGGACATGGGCGGGAATTTCGGCACCCGCAATTTCTTTTATCCGGAATACGCGGTGCTCCCTTGGGCGGCGCGTCGGGTCGGCCGACCGGTCAAGTGGGCCGGCGAGCGCAGCGAGTGCTTTCTCAGCGACTATCAGGGCCGCGACCTCGCGGTCGAGGCCGAGCTGGCGCTCGACGAGGATGGCAATTTCCTCGCGGTGCGCGGCTCGAATTTGAGCAATCTCGGCGGCCACGCCGCGGCCTTTGTGTCGCTGCAGAAGGGGCTCGGCCTGATGTCCAGCGTCTACCGCATCCCGGTCGGCTATGTCCGCGGCCGCGGCGCCGTCACCAACACGGTCTCGACCACCCCCTATCGCAGCGCCGGCCGGCCCGAAATCATTTTTGTCGTCGAGCGCCTGATCGATCTGGCGGCGGACCGGCTCGGGCTCGACCCGGTCGCGCTGCGTCGGCGCAACATGATCCCGCCGCAGGCCCAACCCTACGCCAACCCGTTCGGCCTCACCTATGACAGCGGCCGCTACGAGGAGGCGATGGACCAGGCCTTGGCGCTCGCCGATTGGCCTGGCTTTCCCGCGCGTCGCGCCGAGGCCGGGCGGCGCGGCCGGCGACGCGGCATCGGCATCGCCAATTATGTCGAGATCACCAGCGGCGCGCCGCGCGAGCGCACCGAGATCACTGTCAAGCCCGAAGGCCGGGTCGAGCTGGTGATGGGCACGATGTCCTCCGGCCAAGGCCATGAGACCAGCTTCGCCCAGCTCGTCACCGAATGGCTCGGCGTGCCGTTCGACAGCATCGACTACGTCGCCCACGACACCGCGCGGGTCGAGGCCGGCGGCGGCTCGCATTCCGGCCGCTCAATGAAGCTCGCGGCCACGATCGTCGGTGAGGCGACCGACGAGATCGTCGCCAAGGGCCGCAGGATCGCCGGCTTTTTGCTCGAAACCGGCGAGGACGATATCGAGTTCGCGCATGGCCGCTACCGGGTCGCCGGCACCGATCGCGAGATCGGCATCTTCGACGTCGCCGCGGCGGCCGCGCGCGCGGATTTGCCGTCCGATCTGCAAGGGCCGCTCGCCGGCGTCTGCGACCAGACCTTGCCGGTCGCGAGCTTCCCCTATGGGACGCAAATCTGCGAGGTCGAGATCGATGTCGATACCGGCACTGTGGAAATCGTCGGCTATGCCGCGGTCGACGATATCGGCCGCGCGGTCAACCCGTTGATCCTTCACGGCCAGACGCATGGCGGCATCGCCCAGGGAGTGGGCCAGGCACTGCTAGTGGATCGCTTCTAACGCTTGTGTCCCGCGGGTGACGGCGGCGAGGATGGCGTCAGCGGATTTGGTCCAGACGAACGGCTTGGGCTTGCCGTTGGCGTCGGCGATGAAGCGGTTGATGGCGGTCTGCAGCTCGACGATCGAGGTGAAGACGCCGCGTTTGAGCCGTTGTCGGGTGAGTTTGGCAAACCAGCCTTCGACCGCGTTGGCCCAGGAGCACGAGGTCGGGGTGAAGTGGAAGGTGAAGCGCGGATGGCGGGCGAGCCAGCCGCGCACCTTGGGGTGCTTGTGGGTGGCATAATTGTCGAGCACCACATGGATCGCCTTGTCGACCGCGACCTCGCGCTCGACGGTGTTGAGAAAGCGGATGAATTCCTGATGCCGGTGGCGCTGCATGCAACGCCCGATGACCTTGCCCTCAAGGATATCGAGGGCGGCGAACAGGGTGGTGGTGCCGTTGCGCTTGTAATCGTGGGTCATCGTGGCGCAGCGCCCCTTCTTCATCGGCAGCCCCGGCTGGGTGCGGTCAAGGGCTTGGATCTGGCTTTTCTCGTCGATGCTGAGGACCACGGCATGATCCGGCGGATCGATATAAAGACCGACAACCTCCTTGAGCTTGGCGGCGAATTTGGGATCGTTGGAGAGCTTGAACGAACGCACCCGATGCGGCTGCAGCCCGTGCCGCGTCCAGATGCGGCGCACCGAGGACGGGCTGACCCCCGCCACCTTGGCCATCGCCGAAGCCGTCCAATGGGTCGCTTCATGCGGCGGGGCTTGGTTGGTCAGCGCCACCACCCGATCGACGGTCGCGGCCGGCAGCGGCGGGATGCGCGCGGGCCGGGTCTTGTCGCGGGCGAGCCCCTCGGCCCCCTCATGCATGAAGCGTTCCTGCCAGCGCCAGACCACGGTCTTGCCTTTGCCAACCGCGCGCATGATGGCGGTGGTCCCCGCTCCATCGGCCGTCAGCATGACGATCCGCGCGCGCCAGACGTGCTTCTGCGGGCTGTTGCGATCCCGGATGATCGACTGCAAGCGCTTCCGATCGGCCGGCGTAATCTCGATGGTGATCCCCTTGCGCATGCCGCACTGTGGCACAGCCGGCCCCGCGGAAACACCAAAATCAGGACTTTTCTGTCAGGTTCTATCCACTAGAGGAGAGCCGTTACGACCGGCAGAGCGGGCAATTGCTCAGCGGCAGCTTTATGGATTACGCGATGCCGCGCGCCGGGACCCTGCCGTTGCTGGCCACGGCGCTCAGCGAAGTGCCGTCGCCGACCAATCGGCTCGGCGTCAGGTCCGGCGGCGAGGGCGGCACGACGCCGGCGCTGGCGGCGCTGATCAACGCGATCGTCAACGCGCTCGCCGAATTCGGGGTGCGCCATATCGAAATGCCGGCGACGCCCGAACGGGTGTGGCGCGCCATCCAGGCGGCGCGCCCTGCTGGCGAGGACACGCCGTAACAGCCGGGCGATTGCGGCAGCCGAAGAATCTCGCGGCGTCGCTCGGTCGCGGCCGGACGGCGGCGGCGCGACAATCTCTTTACTTACCGAGATATTCTAAGAAATATAGCGCTGGTCGAGTTTGAGGGGGAGCGCGCAATGGCGGCAAGAACGGTTTCACTACCCATTATCGAGGCCTGCGCCGAGGCAGGCTGGCGAACAAAGCTAATCCGCCGGAGCGGGCGGAGTTGCGCAAATCGTCTGCTGCTGCGTGTGGGATTGCTCGTCGCCGCCGCCTGCGTCGCGCTGTCGCCGGCGGCGCGGGCGGCTGGAACCGTCAGCGTCCTCTATGCCGGGTCGCTGGTGAATTTGATGGAGCGGAGCCTCGGGCCGGCCTTCGACCAGGCGAGCGGCGATCGGTTTCAGGGCTATGCCGGCGGCTCGAGTTTGCTGGCCAACCAGATCAAGGGCAAGCTGCGGCAAGCCGACGTGTTCATCAGCGCGGTCCCCAAGGTCAACAACAGCCTGATGGGGCCGGCGAATGGCGATTGGGTCAGCTGGTACATTCCGTTCGCGCAATCGCCGCTGGTGATCGGCTACAATCCGGCGAGCCGCTTCGCCGCGGACTTCAAGTCGAAGCCGTGGTACGAAGTGCTGACGGAGCCGGGGATCAGGATCGGGCGAACCGACCCGAAGCTCGACCCCAAGGGCGCCTTGACCATCGCGCTGATGCAGCGGGCCGAAACCTTCTACAAGATCCCCGGCTTGTCGCAGCGGGTGCTCGGCGCGCCGGAGAACCCGGCCGAGGTCCTGCCGGAGGAGACGCTGGTCGGCCGTCTGCAATCGGGTCAGCTCGATGCCGGGTTCTTCTATTCGACCGAGACCGCCGACGCCAAGATACCGGCGATCGCGCTGCCGGCTCAGATGACGCCAAAGGCGGTCTTTACCGTCGCGATAGTGCGCGACGCGCCCAATCCGGGCGGCGCCGAGCAATTTGTCGCCTACCTGCTCGGGGCGGACTGGGCAGAGCCTGATGAAACAGCACGGGCTGGCGTTGCAGAAGCCGGTCATCGCCGGGACAGCCTCGGCGGCGCCATCGCAGATCCGGTCCTTGGTCGACCAGGCGAAGTGACGCGGCGCATCCCGGCGCCGCTGCCCTGGCTCGCGGGCCTGCTGGCGATCTACCTGATCGCTCCGCTGGCCGCGGGCATTCGAGAGGCCGGATTTGCCGACTGGCATTCGGTCGATGTTGCAGCACTGAGCCGCGCCTGCGCGATCTCGATCGGCAGCGCCACCCTGGCGACGATCATCATCGCCATCGGCGGCATCCCGCTCGGCTATCTGTTAGCGCGGCTGCCGGGACGGGCGATGGCGACGCTCGGCTTTGTCGTGCAGCTGCCGCTGGCGTTGCCGCCCCTCACTGGCGGCATCCTCTTATTGTTCCTGATCGGCTACAGCGCGCCGCTCGGCCGGCTTACCGGCGGCGCATTGACCGACTCGTTCGCCGGCATCGTGCTTGCCGAAATCTTTGTCGCGGCGCCGTTTCTGATCATCGCGGCGCGTTCCTCCTTCGCCTCGATCGACGCGGTCTTCGAAGGCGTCGCGACCACGCTCGGCCGCCAGCCGATGGCGACCTTCTTCCGCGTCAGCCTGCCGATCGCCTGGCCCGGCATCTCGTCCGGGCTGCTCCTCGCCTGGCTGCGGGCGTTTGGCGAGTTCGGCGCCACCGTGATGGTCGCCTACCACCCGTATTCGCTGCCGGTTTATACCTATGTGGCGTTCGGCGCCGAAGGCCTGCCGGCGATGCTGCCGATCCTGCTGCCGACCCTTATCATCGCGGTGGCGGTGATGGCGCTGAGCGGTAGCGCGGCTGGCAAACGCCGGGCCCGGCGCGCCATCCCCGCCCCGCGGACCCGGCCGAGGACAAGTCCTGGCGGCGGCTATCGGGCAGCGTCAGCCGCGCCGGCGAGCCTGGTCGGCCTCTCCTTGCGTCTCGAAAAGCAGCTCGGCGGCTTTCGCCTCGATCTGGCGTGGTCGCCGCCGGCGCGCCGGCTCGCGATCCTCGGACCCTCCGGCTCGGGAAAGTCGCTGAGCCTGCGGCTGATCGCCGGGATCGATCGCCCCGACCGGGCCGAGGTCAAGCTCGGCGGCATGGACCTGTCGCAACTCGATCCGGCGGCTCGCGCTATCGGCTACGTCCCACAGAACTATGGCCTGTTTCCGCATTTGAGCGTGGCGGCGCAGCTGCGCTTTCCGCTCGGCGCCGACCCTTTTCTGGCGCAGCGCTGGATCGAGCGTCTCGGCCTCGCCGGCCTGGAGGAGCGCTATCCGGCGGAACTCTCGCTCGGCCAGCAACAGCGGGTGGCGCTGGCCCGCGCGCTGGTGCGGCCGACCCGGCTCTTGCTGCTCGACGAGCCGTTCTCGGCGCTCGACGCGCCGCTGCGCGCGAGCCTGCGCTACGAGCTCTTGGCATTGCAGCACGAGGTCGGCGCGACCACGATCCTCGTCACCCACGATCCGCAGGAAGCCGCGCTCCTCGCCGACGAGATCCTGGTGCTCGCGGCCGGCCGGCCATTGCAATCCGGCCCGACCGAAACGGTTTTTCGCCGCCCCGCCGACGAGACCGTGGCCCGGCTCCTCGGCGCCGAAAATTTCGGCGAGGGCATCGCCATCGACGAAAGCCGGATCGCCATCGGCGGCGACGTTGTGCTGACAATCGCCGGGCCGGCGCTGCGGCCGGGCGAGCGGGTCGGCTGGAGCCTCCCGCCGGGTCAAATTCGCCTCGATCCCGGCGGCCCCTATCCGGGCCTGGTCGAAGCGGTATTTCCGGCCGGAATCGGCAGCCAGCTCGCCATCCGCCTCGGCGACGCGCGCATCCGGGTCATCGGCGCGCGCGCCGATTGCTCATGCGGCAGCCGGTGCCGCCTGAGCATCGACCCGCACGCGGTCCAGGTCTGGCCGCGCGGTTGATCGAGAGCGGCGAAAATCCGGGCGAGGGCGGATCGAAGAATGCTTGAACGTCAAGGCGGTTTGGATCAAGACCGCTGAGGCGGGGCCGCGGGACGGCCGGCGGTGGCCGGCGCGCGGTCGCCGCCGGGCGAGCCGGAGGCGCCATGTCGAGGTTGACCTTACGCATCGATTTCGACCAGGGCCGCGCCATCGGCCCGGGCAAGATCAAGCTGTTGGAGCTGATCGACGCCTTGGGCTCGATCGCCGCCGCCGGCCGGCGGATGGGCATGTCCTATCGCCGCGCCTGGCTCCTGGTCGACAGCGTCAACCGCTGCTTCCGGCAGCCGGTGGTGGCCTCGCAGGCCGGCGGCCAGCATGGCGGCGGCGCCGCGCTGACCGGGTTCGGCCGCGCGGTCGTGGGTCACTACCGGGCGGTCGAGAGCGCGGCGCAGTCCGCCGCCGCCGCCGATCTCGAAGCGTTGTCGAAGGCGCTCGCCGAGCCCGGTCCGCAACCGGCCCAAGCCGCCGGCAGAAAAACCCACCGGCTGGCCCTGAGCGTGACCTAGCGCAGACTACGCGACCCTCGCGGTCGAC
>CAWFER010000003.1:0-13442 GCA_963814805.1 uncultured Alphaproteobacteria bacterium
CGATCAGGCTCGCGCACACGCCGGCCGGCGCCGGATCAAGGGTCAGGGTCAGCTTCATCGCAGCCGCCTTTCGCGCCATTCTTTCCGATTGTCGACCCCGCTCTTTCCGGTCACCGACACCATTCTTTCCGGTCGCCCACAATCACGATCCAGGCTACACCGTGGCGGCAGGGCTGATCTAGAGGCGGGAGGACAGGATGCTGGATTTGCGCATTCGCGGCCGTAAGGCCATCGTGTGTGCGGCGAGCAAAGGGCTGGGACGAGCCTGCGCCACGGCCTTGGCGCGCGCCGGGGTCGAATTGACGATCACCGCGCGCACCCAGGTGACCTTGGAAGAGACCGCCGAGGAGATCCGCAAGGAAACCGGGGCCAAGGTGACCGCGGTCGCCGGCGACATCTCCACCGAGGCCGGTCGCGCCGCCGCCCTTGCCGCCTGCCCTGCGCCCGACATCCTGGTCAACAATTGCGGCGGACCGCCGCATGGCGATTTCCGCGAGTGGTCGATCGAGGATTGGCAAAAGGCGGTCAACGCCAACATGCTGACCCCGATCATGCTGATCAAGGCCACGATCGACGGCATGTGCGAGCGGAAATTCGGCCGCATCGTCAACATCACCTCGGGCTCGGTCAAGTCGCCGATCGCCAATCTCGGCATGAGCAACGGCGCCCGCGCCGGCCTCACCGCCTTCTGCGCCGGCATCGCCCGTCAGGTCGCCAAATACAATGTGACGATCAACGGCTTGCTTCCCGGCCCGTTTCTGACCGACCGGCTGCGTTCGGGCATTGAGTACGAAGCGCGGCGACAGAACATCACCTTCGAAGAGCTGCTCGCCAAACGCGGCGAGGCCAACCCGGCCGGCAGGGTCGGCGATCCGGCCGAGTTCGGCGACGCCTGCGCCTTTCTGTGCGGCGCTTCGTCCGGCTTCATCGTCGGCCAGAACCTGCTGCTCGATGGCGGCGCTTTCAACTCGACGATGGGATAGAACCCCGCGCCGCCAGCTCCGGCGCCGCTCGCGCGAAGCGCCGGCTCGCCCGATCCGCGGCAAGCGGGGTTCTGACCCGGTTTGGATGCCGTGATCCGGATAACGGCCAGCCGCCGCTGGTAGGGCAGCGGCGATGACTGCACCCCAGCGGTAAACTTAAGCATAGTTAAATTAATCACGAATCTCTGCTTTATTAACCTTCTATTTTGTCGAAGAATTGGGTTTTCTTTCGTAAATTCGTACGTCGCGGGCAGAGACCGCCAGCGGCGTAAGAATTTACTAAGAGGACCAACGTTATGAACATCCTGCGCAAGTCGCTGATGATCGCAGCATTGGCCATCGCCGCGGGACATGCATCCCAGGCTCGCGCAGAGATCTTTCTGTCGGCCACGGATGGCGTCAACACCGGCGCGGCCAATGATTCCGGAAGCCCCGGAACTGCGTCCTATTCCGGGACCATCGGCAATTTCACGACCAGCATCGATATCGGGGCCGGGTTCCCGGCGGTAGGAGCGGCGTCGGACCCCATCCTCGATCTGACGTCGCTCGATCTGACCACCGGCACGTCGGGCGGCATACTGACGGTTTCGCTGACCGAGACCAATTTCACGACCGCCACATCCGCCAAGGAATTCCTGAGCAGCATCACCGGCATCTATTCGAACAGCAGCGCGCAGATGACGACCTATTACGATACGGCGAACACCCAATTTGGCACGGGTACGCTGCTGTCCAGCGGCTTATCCGACAATCAAGCAAGCCTTGACTTGGTGCCGCCGATTACCGGGCCTTACTCCCTGACCGAGGTCCTGACGATAACCGCGGGCTCGAACAGCCTGACGAGCATCGACGCCGCGATTGTCGACGCGCCCGAGCCCGCATCGCTCTCGCTGCTCGGCGCGGCCTTGCTCGCGCTGGGAGTGTTCGGCTGCCGGCGCACTGCGGTAGGTGACCGCCGCCAAGCCGCTCTGCTGTGAGCCCTGCCGGCGTGTATAGCGAATGCGCCAGTGGCCGTCGGGTGGCGCTCATTCCGGCGATGACGCTGCCGCCTCCGGCCGCCGGTCGGCCTCGTCGCGCAGCCATTTGCGGAACGCCCGAATCTTGGGCCGCTCGAGCGCGCCCGGTGCGGTGACGATGTAATAGGCGAACTGGTCGGGCAGCGCCAACGAGAACAGCCGCACCAGCCGCCCGGCGGCAAGATCGGCGGCGGCAATCGTGCTGTAGGCCAACACCACGCCATGGCCGGCGATCGCCGCATCGAGCGCCAGGTGCATGTTGTTGAAGCTGAGCCCGGCGGTCGCCTGCACATTCTTGACGCCGGCGGCCTTGAGCCACATCGGCCAGGTCGGCACCAGCGGATCGCGCTCGATCGCTTGATCATGAATCAGCGCGTGGTGGCGCAGGTCCTCCGGGGTGCGCAACGGCGGCCCGGCCGCGAGCAACTGCGGGCTGCATGCCGGAAACACCTCGTTGGTAAACAGCTTCTCGACCTCGAGCCCGGGGTAATGCCCGGTCCCATAGCGGATGGCGATGTCGAAATCGCCCTTGGTCAGGTCGACGACCTCGTCGGTGGCGGAAATCCGCACATCGACCTCGGCGCATATCTGCTGGAACCGATGCAGGCGCAGCACCAGCCACTTGGCGGCGAACGAGGGCGATGCGGTCACCGTCAAGGTCCCGGTGTCGTTGTGCGCCCGCAAACGCCAGACCGACGCTTGGATTTCGGAGAACGCCTCGGACAGGCCAGGCAGCAACACCCGCGCCGACGCGGTCAGTTCGACCGACCGGTTGAGGCGATGAAACAGCCTGACCCCGAGATCCTGCTCCAGGGCGCGGATCTGATGGCTGATCGCCGCGGGGGTGACGAACAGCTCTTCGGCGGCTTTGCTGAAGCTCATGTGGCGCGCCGCCGCCTCAAAGGCGCGCAGCGCCCCAAGCGGGGGCAGACGGCCATCGTCAGACATGAGTAAATCTAATTAGTTCCTGAAAAACTTTCGTTTGTGGAAGCAGTCCATACCTCCTATCTGCACGTTGGGCAAGATCTCGACCGGTAAGCCGGTATAAGCGTTGAGTTTAGGAGATTTCATATGACCGCGATCCCACTCGAGTCGGCGCGCGAACAGTTCGCCGAGGCCCGGCAGGGCTCCGCGCGGCAACGGGCGGGCGCTGGCGCGCGGCGGGTATTGGCAATGTCACGCGACTGGTGCCGGCGCGCCCGTGACCGGGCCAGTCTCGGCGCCCTCAACGACAGGATGCTCGCCGATATCGGGATCAGCCGAGCCAATGCCGAGTTTCTGGCCAACAAGCCGTTCTGGAGGGAGTGATGCCTCCGGGGAGCGAAGCGACCGGCGGATGGGTCCGGTCGGGAACGGCGGCGGCATCCGGCAAGTGGGCGGTGGGCGCGCTCTCCGTCGTTCGCGACGCGATCCGCACCTTGGTTCTTCGAGCGGCCCCAGCTCCGCCGGCGCCGCACCTGTCGAAAGAGTTCCAACATTCGCCGGAATGGCGCAAATTCCTATGCTTTTGATCCGCTCCGGCTTTTTTGCCCGATCGACCCGTAGTCTGACCAACCCCCACGGAGGATCGAACCATGACCAATTTTGCCGCTCTGCCCTATGTCGAGGGCGAACTGAACTATCTGGCGCCGATGACCGAGCGCCCGCGCTACTTCGCCTATGAGACGGCGCCCGGCGAGCACCGCTCCAACATGACGCACGAGCCGCACCGGGTTCATATCCGCGACATGCGGCCGATCGCCTCGGAAATCGAGCTCGACCGCCAGGGCTTTGCCCTGGTCGAGCAGAACACCGCGGTGCGCGACTTCTGGGATGACGACGAGGTGCGCCGCGTCTACTACCCGGAGGCCGAGCGCTTCATCGCCGAGCAGACCGGCGCCAGCCGAGTCTTCATCTTCGATCATCTGCAGCGCCGCCGCGTGCCGGGCCTCTCCGACCGCTCGGCCGGCGGTCCGCGCCAGCCGGCAACCCGCGTCCATGTCGACCACACCGCCCGCTCCGGCCCGCAACGGGTTCGCGATCTGATGGGCGACGAGGCCGAGGAATTGCTGAAGGGGCGGGTCCAGGTGATCAATCTGTGGCGCCCGATCCGCGGGCCGTTGCAAGACGCGCCGCTCGCGGTGTGCGACGCGCGCACAGTGGATCAGAAGGATCTGGTGCCATCGGACCTGGTCTATCGCGACCGGGTCGGCGAGACTTATTCGGTGACGTGGAACCCGGCGCATGAGTGGTATTACGTGCCGCAGATGCGGCGCGACCAGGCGCTGCTACTCAAGATCGCCGACACCAAAACCGATGGTCGCGCGCGGTTCATGCCGCACTCCTCGTTCACCGATCCGACGACGCCGCCCGACGCCTTCCCGCGCGAGAGCATCGAGTTGCGCACCCTCGTCTTCCACCCGAACTGAGCTCGCTCCCACCCGGCCCGGCAATGCTCTGCGGGGCCGGGGACGGGCCGGAGCCCTGTCTTCTCCGGGCAAACTCGGCTACGCTTTCGCGCTTCGAGCCGTCGATCATCGATGGTTCACCCGTCTTGCTTCTTCAGCGGCCGCTTCGACCAGCGTGGCTAGACAGCCGAGAACGAGACGCCGCCGCCGACCCGCAGCCCGACCCGCAATATCCCAACCAGGGCGGCAACTGCCGCCCGCAGGAAGGAGTAGCAGGGGTGACCCGCAACGGCGCTGACATCAACGGCAACGCAAAGGTCCACCTTGATCGCGCGCCCTGACCGCCCCCGCCTTCCACAGCTTGTGGATCGTTATTGCCGGCCGTCCCGCTCGCCCGCGGTGATAGCCTCGCGGGCATGGAAACAATGTTGGCTTCGCGGGTCACGCCGCTGCGCGACAACGATCCCGAGCTGATCCGCACCCCGCCCTACAACACCGAAGCCGAACAGGCGCTGTTGGGCGCGCTGCTGATCAATAACCTGGCCTTCGCGAGGGTGTCGGAGTTTCTGCTGCCGGAACATTTCGGCAATGCGGTGCACGCCCGGATCTTTGCCGCGATCGGCAAGCTGATCGAGCGCGGGCAGATCGCCAATCCGGTCACGCTGAAAAACCTGTTCGACCAGGACGGCGCGCTCGCCGAGATCGGCGGCGCGCAATACCTGGTCCATCTGGTCAGCGGCGCGGTGACGATCATCAACGCCGAGGATTACGGCCGCGCGATCCACGACCTCTACCTGCGGCGTCAGCTGATCGCGCTCGGCGAGGACGTGGTCAACGACGCCTTTCGCCACGACCTCGACGACCGCGCGACCGAACAGATCGAACGAGCCGAGAAAAAGCTGTTCGATCTCGCCACCGCGGGGCAGAGCGAAGGCGGCTTCCACGCCTTCAGCGTGCCGCTTACCAGCGCCATCAACATGGCCGAGGCGGCGTTCAAGCGCAGCGGCAAGACGGTCGGCGTCGCCACCGGCTTTCTCGATCTCGACCAGAAGCTGGGCGGGCTGCACCCCTCCGACCTGATCATCTTGGGCGGCCGGCCGTCGATGGGCAAATCGGCGCTCGCCACCAACATTGCCTTCAATGCGGCCAAGGCCTACCGCGCGGGCCGCGCCGCCGACGGCCGTGTCGTCGCCGAGGACGGCGCGGTGGTCGGGTTCTTTTCGCTCGAGATGTCAGCCGAGCAATTGGCTGCTCGCATCCTCGCCGAGGAGTCCGGAATTTCCTCGGACCGCATTCGTCGCGGCGATGTCAGCCATGAGGATTTCGATCGCTTCGTGCAGGCGAGCCACCACCTTCAGGCGCTGCCGCTGTTCATCGACGACACCCCGGCGCTCAGCGTCTCGGCCTTGCGCACGCGGGCGCGACGGCTGATGCGTCAACAAGGCCTTGGACTGATCGTCGTCGACTATCTCCAGCTGATGCGGCCCTCGGTCCAAGTGCGCAGCTTGGAAAACCGGGTGCAGGAAATCTCCGACATCACCCGCGGCCTGAAGGCGGTGGCCAAGGAGCTCGATGTGCCGGTGCTGGCGCTGGCGCAATTGTCGCGCGCGGTCGAGCAGCGCGAGGACAAGCGGCCGATGCTGGCCGATCTGCGCGAATCGGGCTCGATCGAGCAGGACGCCAACGTCGTCATGTTCATCTTCCGCGAGGAATACTATCTATCGCGGGGACAGCCGCTGCGCCGAGCCGATGAAACCGATGACAAGTACAATGACCGCTATGAGCGCTGGCAGGATCGGTTCAACGAGGTCTACGGGCTCGGCGAGGTCATCATCGCCAAGCAGCGGCACGGGCCGATCGGCACGATCAAGCTGCATTTTGAGGCCGAAACCACCAAATTCGACAACTTCGTGGGTCCCGACCACCTGCCGCCAGGGACGTGAGCGATCAGAGGATCGGAACCGGTGAGCGCGGGCGTGCTGCATTTGCATGCGCGAGTGCGGGGGGCCGAAGCCGCCGGCGCCGTCTTTGCGATGTTGGACGAGCTCGCCGCCGCCGTCTCCGCGTTCGAGACCATACCCGAAGAGTGGCGGCTCGAAGCCTATCCCCGCGCCTCGGTGCTGACCCCGGAGCTGTCAGCGCGCCTGGCGCTCGCCGCCGCCGCTGCCGGCGGCGAACTGGCGGAAATCGCCGAGGAAAGACTGCTCGACCGTGACTGGCTCGCGGAAAACCAGCTCGCGTTCCCGCCATTGCGCATCGGCCGGTTTTTTGTCTATGGCTCGCATTACCGCGGCAATGTGCCGGCTGGGGCGATCGGGATCGCGCTCGATGCGGCGACCGCGTTCGGGACCGGCGAGCACCCTTCGACCCGCGGCTGCCTGATCGCGCTCGAAGCCCTGGCGCGGCTGCGGAGGATCGCCGCTCCGCTCGATATCGGCGCCGGGACCGGAATACTATCGATCGCGGCAGCGAGGCTGCTGCACCGCAAAGTGTGGGCGAGCGATATCGATCCGGGCTCGGTCGCGGTCGCCCGCCACAACATCGCGGGCAACGGCGTCGCGTCCTTGGTGCGGGTGCGCCGCGCACCCGGCTATCGCAGTCGCGGGCTGCGTCGGCGGCGGCACGACTTGATCCTCTCGAACATCCTGGCGCGCCCGCTGGCGCTGCTGGCCGCCGACCTGGCCCGTGCTCTCGCGCCCGGAGGACGGGCGGTGCTTTCGGGATTGCTGCGCCGGCAGGAAGCGATCGTGCTGGCGCCGCATCGCGGCTTGGGAATCGTGCTGGAGCGCCGGGTCGTCATCGACGGCTGGTCGACCTTGATCTTGCGTGCAGCGCGGGTACGAGAGATGACGATGGGGGCCGCAGCCCCCATCTATCGATCAGGTTTGACATCGGATCGGGACGAAACGCCGATCAAGCCGCCTTTCGCCGGCCAAAAGTTGCCGGCTTCTGCAAAGCAGCGGGCGTCGCCGACCGCGCCGCCTTCCGGTCGGCCGCCAAGATCGCTCGGATCTCCGAGCGGCGGATGCCGATATCGGCCAGCGAGCGGTCGTCGAGCGCCATCAGCTCGTCATAGGCGCGTCGCTGGCGCCGCCAGGCCGAAATCGCCTTCCCGGCCGAGATGAACAGGTTGAGAAGAGACACTATGCATACTCCCCAGGGCATCGTTATGCTGCGATGCAGCAAATTTGGTATCGCATCGCAGCATCTGCCAGAGCGTTGTTGCAATTCAGCTATGCCCAGGTTTCTGATTGCATGTGCAGTGCGGGATGAGGAGCAGGCGATGACCCTGAACGGCTTGGCGAATGGATCGGCCCCGAACCGCGGCGAGCTCGCGGGACTGCTGCGCGAGGCGCGATCGGCCTATGACCCCGAAGGCGTCGAATCGCTGATCGCCGGCGTGCTCGGAGCCCCGCGGGAGGTCGGCGCGAGCTGGCACATGCTGGTTGCCGACCCGATGACGCCGGCCCTGGCCGAAGCCCTGGAAGCGCTGCGCAGAGAGATGGCGGCCGGCTATCGCGACGGTCTCGCCCACGAGGATTTCGCGGCTCTGCCGAGCGCTGAGCGGCTCGCCCGCCTGCGCCGCGAGCTTTCCGCGCGGCGCCTCGACGGGTTCATCGTGCCGCGCTCGGACGAGCATCAGGGCGAGTACGTGCCGCCGCGCGGTCAGCGCCTCACGTGGCTCACCGGCTTTACCGGCTCGGCCGGGTTGGCCGTGGTGCTGGGCCAGCGCGCGGCCCTGTTCGTCGACGGCCGCTACACCTTGCAGGCGGCGCAGCAGGTCGATGGGAGCCTGTTCGAAATTCATCATCTGGTCGACGACCCGCCACACCACTGGATCGGCAGCGCCCTGACCGCCGGCGCCGTGCTCGGCTATGACCCATGGCTGCACACGCCGCACGAAGTCGAGCGGTTCCGCATCGCGGCCGAAAAGGCCGGGGCGAGCTTGCGCGCGGTCGGCGATAATCCGCTCGACCGGGTCTGGCCGGGTCAGCCGGCCGCTCCCTTGGCCCCGGTGGTGCCGCACCCAGACGAATTTGCCGGCGAGGCCGCGCACTCGAAGCGCACCCGGCTCGCCCGCGTCCTGGCCGAGGACGGCGTCGCGGCAGTAGTCGTGACGATGCCCGAATTGATCGCCTGGCTCCTCAACATCCGCGGCGGCGACGTACCGCACACGCCGTTGCCGCTATCCTTCGCCATCCTGCGCAACGACGCCACGCTCACCCTGTTTGTCGACCCCCGCAAGCTGGCCCCCGGCCTCGACCGCCATCTCGGCAATGCGGTGACCGTGGCCGAGCCCGATCAGCTGGGGCCGGCGCTCGATGCGCTCGCCGGGGAAGGCGAGCGGGTTCAAGCGGATCCGGCGAGTGCCGCGTCGTGGATTTTCGACCGCCTCGAGGGAGCCGGGGCCAAGCTCCATCGCGCCGCCGATCCGTGCACCTTGCCCAAGGCGTGCAAGAACAGGGTCGAGGTCGAGGGCGCCCGCGCGGCGCACCGCCGCGACGGCGCGGCATTGACCCGCTTTCTCGCCTGGCTCATGCAGGAGGCGCCTAAGGGCGGCCTCTCCGAGATCGCCGCCAGCGACCGGCTCGAAGCCTTTCGCCGCGAGGGCGAGTATTTCCGCGATCTGAGCTTTCCAACGATCTCCGGCGCCGGGTCGAACGGCGCCATCGTCCACTACCGGGCGATGCCAGAAACCGAAAAGCGCCTGCAACCGGGCATCCTCTATCTGCTCGATTCGGGCGCGCAATATCTCGACGGCACCACCGATGTGACCCGCACGGTGGCGATCGGCGAACCCTCGGCCGAGATGCGCGACCGCTTCACCCGTGTGCTGAAGGGCCACATCGCGCTGGCCTTGGCGCGGTTTCCGAAGGGCACGAGCGGGACCCAGCTCGATGCTTTTGCGCGGCGCGGGCTGTGGCAGGCCGGGCTCGACTACGACCACGGCACCGGGCACGGGGTCGGCAGCTATCTCGGGGTGCACGAAGGGCCGCAGCGCATCTCCAAGGCGCCGAGCACCCAGCCGCTGTTACCCGGTATGATCGTCTCAAACGAGCCCGGCTACTACAAGACTGGCGCCTACGGCATCCGGATCGAGAACCTGGTGCTGGTGCAGCCCTCGGATGGCGCTTCAGAGCGCGAGATGCTGGGTTTCGAGACCCTGACCTTGGCCCCGATCGACCGCACCTTGGTCGACCCCTCACTGCTCGATGACGACGAGCTCGCCTGGCTCGACCGCTACCACGCGCAGGTCCGCGACACCCTGACCCCGCTGGTCGACCCGGCCACCGCCTCCTGGCTCGCCGAGGCGACCCAGCCTATCGGGACAGGCCCCGAGTTTTCAAGGCTGCCGTACTCCGCGCCCTTCTCCCTCGCCACGTGCGGCTGGCAGAAGGTCCGGGTGAGGGGCCTTCACTTTCCTTCCACCGCGCGCCGGGCCTGCTGCGCCTCTTCCCAATTGCGCCCGTCGAAGAAATGGCCCGGGCGCAGCGCCGCCGGATCGACGCCGTCGAGACAGCGGCCGTTGACGCTGATCTTGTCCGGGTCCGACCGCGGCACATAGAACGGGTGCATCCCGCAATGCCGGCAAAAGGTGTGCCGGGCGGTGTTGGTGTGAAACTGATAGGTCGCGAGGTCCTCGCCGCCCTGCAGCAGCTCAAAGTCCGCTGGCGGCACGATTAGATGCAAAATACCCTTCTTCATGCAGACCGAGCAGTTGCATTCGAGCAGATCGGCCAGATCGGCGCGCACGCGAAACCGCACCCGGCCGCAATGACAGCTGCCTTCATAAGTCTCGATCATCTCCAGCGCCTCCGCCGAGTTCGAACCCCATTTGAAGGGTATCACGGTCTGCAAGCGCGGCCGAACCGAACCGCGGCCTTCAATCTCCCGTGAAGACTCGCTATCTTTCGGAGGGTGGAGCCGATGGCTGAAACGATTACGCTCGAATTTCTCGCCGCGCAGCAACGTCGCACGCTCGACGAATTAGGCGCGATCCGTGTCGGGATGGCCGCCATGCGCACCGAGTCCGTGACAATCCGCGACGACATCACGGTATTGACCGCAATCGTCGTGCGCCAGGAAGATACTCTCTAAGCCGTGCTCGACCAATTACGGACGATGACGACCCAGCAGCTCGGTTTGGCGATCGATTGCGCCAGCTTGAAGAAAAGGCTGAGCAACCATCCTAGCTGCTGCGGCTGGGGTCGGCTGCTGGCGTGTATAAAATCCACCCTCAGCTAGGAAGACGCGATGCTCGATGAGACTCAGATCGTAGTTACCCCCAGCGTCTCCACCCCGGAGAGCGTCGCCATGGCATTGTTCCAAACCATCGTCAGGGCGGAAGCGAAAAAGTTCCATCCTGGTTTTGCGGAAAGCGCCGATCGAAAATGGATTTTGGATACTTACGCGGAATGTCTACGGACCGTTCAGTCCCCGGGTGGACGCTTTAGGACCTGATAGGGAATTGCCGATCGGCGGTTTGGATCGGGCCCATACGCGACGAAAGCGCCGTGTTATCTCAAAAACGGCGGGAAAGGTTCGGCCTATCTTACCTCGAGCCGGGCGTAATGGTCCGCCAGCACCTGGGCGATCACGGTCGTGACCCGCTTGCCGGTCGGGATGTGCAGGAATTCGTTGGGTCCGTGCGCGTTGGAATGCGGACCGAGCACGCCGGTGACGACGAACTGCGCCTGCGGGAATTTTTCGCCGAGCATCGCCATGAACGGGATGCTGCCGCCTTCGCCCATATAGGCGGGCCAGGCTGCCCAAAGGCAGCAACACGTTGCCGGCGTCGCCTGGGCGCGGCAATCCATCGATGCCAATCACCGCCAGTTGCGGCCGCCAGGTGCGGTTCAGGACCAATTCGGTGCGATCGTCGGTCACCGGCGTCATGCCGGGCGCGAATGGAAACTTGGTGTAGACCGCATCGCCTAAGGAAGCGGCGGCGCGGCGAGCTTGCATCACCCGCTCGGGCGGGATCTGGGCATAGAATTCGGACGGCTGGACCGCGCCGGTCATTTCGTCTTCAAGCCGCGACAACAGCTGGCGCATGATGCGGAAGCTCGACGGCACCACCCCCGAGGCGTCGCCCGAGTGCACCCCCTCATCGAGCACCCGCACCTCCAGAGTGCCGGCGGTCATACCGCGCAATGAGGTCGTCAGCCATAGCCGCTCGTAATTGCCGCAGCCCGAGTCGAGGCACACGACCAAGGATGGGCTGCCGAGCCGTGCGGCCAGATGATCTACGTAGTAGGGGAGATCGGGGCTGCCGGATTCCTCGCAGGCCTCGATCAAGATCACGCATCGCGTGTGCGCAACGCGTTGCTCGCGCAGGGCCAAGAGCGCGCTCAAGGCGCCGAACATCGCGTAGCCGTCATCCGCGCCGCCCCGGCCATAGAGCTTGTCGCCTTCGAGACGCGGCATCCACGGGCCATAGCCCTCGGTCCAGCCCATCATCTCCGGCTGCTTGTCGAGATGGCCGTAGAGCAGCACGGTGTCGGCGGCGCCTGCGCCCGCGCCCGGCCCGCTCGCGCCAGGCACGTCTATGACCATGACCGGGGTTCTCCCCGGTAGCCGGACCGTTTCGAGGGTGGCGCCGCGGAGCGAGGACGATGCGCCCTTGCCCAGCGCTCGAACAGCGCCACCGCCTCGTCCACATGGCCGTGCGCGGCCCAATCGGCATCGAAGGCCGGCGATTTGTTCGGGATCCTGATGTATTCGACCAATGCCGGGACGATCTCTCCGTCCCAGCACCGGTCGATGTATTGGCTCGCCTTGGCAATGTTGATCATTGGCAAATCCGCGATCAGTAAAGGCCGCCGCTGCCGGGCCCCGGCCGCAAATTTCCAGCCGGCGGCGGCGCGGCCGGCAAGGCAGAGGATTGCGGCGGCGCGACCGGCGCCGTTGCGGCCGCAGCCGACGCGGGCAACGACGCTCGAGCGGCGTCCGCGCCGTCGGTGATGGCGACCGCCGCTGCCGTGATCGGGTGCGGCGCCAGGCTGCGCGGCGGCTCGCGGACGAAGTCGAACACGAGGTTGGCGATGACGCTGACGATCACGGCATAGGTGAAGGCGATCGCCTTGCCAAAGGCGAACCCCATGACCCGGCTGCAGGCGCCGACGAAAGCGCCACTAATCACCCCGGTCCACAGCACCGGCTTGCGCATGGTTCCCCGGCCCCGCCGATCCCGCCGCAGCCAAGTTATAGGACCACGATCGCGTCGAGACAAAGGCGACGATCGGGTTCCCCGAGCGTGCCCCGAAACGCCTCCCAGGTTGACGGGCGCCTCCGCCCGACGATACCTTTAGGTCGCCTCACGATGCCCGCGACACGCGGCAGGAGCAGACGGCATGGCCAGGATCGTCCTCGGGATCGCCACCTCGCACACCCCGATGCTCAACACCCCGGCCAAGGACTGGCCGAGCTTCATCGACCGCGACGGGGTCCGCGAATTCCTCGACAAGGAGGGCGACCCGGCCACCTACGCCGAGTTGTTGGGCCGTGCTGATCCGAGGGCGCTGCCGGAATTGACGCCGCAGCGTTTCGCCGCCCGCCACGACGCGGCCCAGACGGCGGTCGAAGAGCTGAAACGCGCGATCCGCCGCGCCGAGCTCGACGCCCTGATCATCCTCGGCGACGATCAGAAAGAGCTGTTCCATGAGGATCACCTGCCGTCGATCCTCGTCTATTACGGCGACACCATCCGCAACGTGCCGCTCTCTTCCAGTTTCAAGGGCCCAGAATGGTCGCACCTCGCCACCGCTCGCTATTACGAGGAGAAGGAGCCGCGCGACTACCCGGTCGACGCCCGGTTGGCGCTGCACCTGATTGGCGAGTTGATCGACCGCGAGTTCGACATCGCCACATCGAACGGGCTGCCGCCAGGGCATGGCGAAGGCCACGCTCACGCCTTCGTTCGCAAGCGGCTAATGGAAAACCCCGACCTGCCGATCGTGCCGGTGTTCCTCAATACCTATTACCCGCCGAACCAGCCGACCCCGCGGCGCTGCTGGAAGCTCGGCCAAGCGATCCGCGCGGCGGTCGAAAGCTGG
>CAWFER010000004.1:0-15139 GCA_963814805.1 uncultured Alphaproteobacteria bacterium
CAATGAGGCTCGCGCACACGCCGGCCGGGGCCAGATCGAGGGTAAGCGTCAGCTTCATCGCAGCCGCCTTTCGCGTCTTTCTTTGCGGTAACCGACCCCGTTCTTTGCGGTCGCCGACGATGACGATCCAGGCTACACCATGGCGGCAAAGCTGATCTAAAGGCGGGAGGACGGGATGCTGGATTTGCGCATTCGCGGCCGCAAGGCCATTGTGTGTGCGGCGAGCAAAGGGCTGGGGCGGGCCTGCGCCACCGCCTTGGCGCGCGCCGGGGTCGAGTTGACGATCACCGCGCGTACCCGGGAGACCTTGGAAGAGACTGCCGCCGAGATCCGCAAAGAGACCGGCGCCAAGGTGACCGCGGTTGCCGGCGACATCTCCACCGAAGCCGGCCGCGCCGCCGCCCTCGCCGCCTGCCCCGCGCCCGACATCCTGGTCAACAATTGCGGCGGCCCGCCGCACGGCGATTTCCGCGAATGGTCGGTCGAGGATTGGCAGAAGGCGGTCAACGCCAACATGCTGACCCCGATCATGCTGATCAAGGCTACGGTCGACGGCATGTGCGAGCGCAAATTTGGCCGCATCGTCAACATCACCTCGGGCTCGGTCAAGTCGCCGATCGCCAATCTCGGCATGAGCAACGGCGCACGCGCCGGGCTCACCGCCTTCAGCGCCGGCATCGCGCGCCAGGTGGCGAAGCACAATGTGACGATCAACGGCCTCTTGCCCGGCCCGTTTCTGACCGACCGGCTGCGTTCGGGCATCGAGTACGAGGCGCGGCGGCAGAACATCACCTTCGAAGAGCTGCTGGCCAAACGCGGCCAGGCGAACCCGGCCGGAAGGGTCGGCGATCCGGCCGAGTTCGGCGATGCCTGCGCCTTTCTGTGCGGCGCTTCGTCTGGCTTCATCGTCGGCCAGAACCTGCTGCTCGATGGCGGGGCCTTCAACTCGACAATGGGATAAAGTCCACGTCGCCGGCCCGGCGCCGCTTCGCGCGGAGCGGCGCCTCTCCCGATCCCCGGCAGGCGTCTTGTGAACCGGTTCGGATGCTGTGATCCGGACCACGGGCAGTCGCCGCTGGTTAAGACAGTGGTGATCGCAATGCGGCAGCGCCAAATCTAAATATGGTTAAATTAACAACGAATATAGATATATTAACCCTCTATTTTATCGAGAAATTAGTTTTTATTCGGTAAATTCGTCCGTCGCGGGCAGAGGCCGCCGGCGGCATAAGAATTTACAAAGAGGACCAGCGTTATGAACACCCTGTGCAAGTCGCTGACGATTGCAGCATTGGCCATCGCCGCGGGATATGCATCCCAGGCTCGCGCAGAGATCTTTCTGTCGGCCACCGATGGCGTCAACACCGGCACCGCAAATGATTCCGGAAGCCCCGGAACGGCTTCCTATTCCGGGACCATCGGCAATTTCACCACCAGTATCGACATCGGCGCCGGGTTCCCGGCGGTAGGAGCGGCGTCGAACCCGATCCTCGATCTGACGTCGCTCGATCTGACCACCGGCACGTCGGGCGGCACCCTGACGGTTTCGCTGACCGAGACCAATTTCACCACCGCCACCGCCGCCAAGGAATTTCTGAGCAGCATCACCGGCATCTATTCGAACAGCAGCGCGCTGATGGCGACCTATTACGATACGGCGAACACGCAATTTGGAACGGGTACGCTGCTGTCCAGCGGGTTATCCGACAATCAGTCGAGCCTCGTCTGGGCACCGCCGATTACCGGACCTTACTCCCTGACCGAGATCCTGACGATAACCGCGGGTCCGAACAGCCTGACGAGCATCGATGCCGCGATCGTCGACACGCCCGAGCCCGCATCGCTGTCGCTGCTCGGCGCGGCCTTGCTCGCCCTGGGGATGTTGGGCTGGCGGCGCAGTGCGGTAGGCGACCGCCGCCAAGCCGCTCTGCTGCGGTGAGCCCGGCCGGCGTGTAATTCGCCGGTGGTCGTCGGACGGCTCTCATTCCGGTGTTGATGCTGCCGCTTCGGGCCGCCGATCAGCCTCCTCGCGCAGCCATTTGCGAAACGCCCGAAATCTTGGGCCGCTCGAGCGCGCCCGGTGCGGTGACGATGTAGTAGGCGAACTGGTCGGGCAGCGCCAACGAGAACAGCCGCACCAGCCGCCCGGCGGCGAGATCGGCGGCGGCGATCGTGCTGTAGGCCAGCACCACGCCATGGCCGGCGATCGCCGCATCGAGCGCCAGGTGCATGTTGTTGAAGCTGAGCCCGGCGGTCGCTGGCACATCCTTGACGCCGGCGGCCTTGAGCCACATCGGCCAGGTCGGCACCAACGGATCGCGCTCGATCGCTTGATCATGGATCAGCGCGTGGTGGCGCAAATCGTCCGGGGTGCGCAACGGCGGCCCGGCGGCGATCAGCTGCGGGCTGCACGCCGGAAACACCTCGTTGGTAAACAGCTTCTCGACCTCGAGCCCCGGGTAGTGCCCAGTCCCATAGCGGATGGCGATGTCGAAATCGCCCTTGGTCAAGTCGACGACCTCGTCGGTGGCGGAAATCCGCACATCGACCTCGGCGCATAGTTCCTGAAATCGATGCAGGCGCAGCACCAGCCATTTGGCGGCGAACGAGGGCGACGCGGTCACGGTCAGGGTCCCGGTATCGTTGTGCGCCCGCAAGCGCCTGACCGACGACTGTATTCCGGAGAACGCCTCGGACAGGCCGGGCAACAGCACCCGCGCCGACGCGGTCAGCTCGACCGACCGGCTGAGGCGATGAAACAGCCTGACCCCCAGATCCTGCTCCAGGGCATGAATTTGATGGCTGATCGCCGCCGGGGTGACGAACAGCTCCTCAGCGGCTTTGCTGAAGCTCATGTGGCGCGCCGCCGCCTCAAACGCGCGCAGCGCCCCGAGCGGCGGCAGACGGTTGTTGTCAGGCATGAGTAAATCTAAGCCATTCCTGAAAAACTCTCGTTTGTTGGCGCTGTCTATACCCTCTATATCCACCGCAGACAAGATCTCGACCGGTATGTCGAGAATGAACGCTGAGATTAGGAGATTTCATATGAGCGCGATCCGGTTCGAAGCGGCGCGCGAGCAGTTCGCCAGGGTGCCTGAGGGCGCCACGCGGCAACGCGTAAGGTCTGGTGCACGACGGATGTGGACAATGTTGCGCAAGTGGCGCCGGCGCGCCCGTGACCGCGCCAGTCTCGGCGCCCTCGACGACAGGATGCTCGCCGATATCGGCGTCAGTCGAGTCGATGCCGAGTTTCTCGCCAACAAGCCGTTCTGGAGGGAGTGATGCCTCCGGTAATCAACGTGACCGGCGGATGGGTGTCGGGAACGGCGGCGGCACCCGGCGGGTGGGCGATGGGCGCGCTCCACGCCGTCCGCCGCGCCGTCAGCACCTTGGTTCTTCGATCGGCCCCGGTCCCGCCGGCGTCGAACCTATCGAAAGAGTTACAACATTCGCCGGAATGGCGCAAATTCCTGTGGTTTTAACTCGCTCTGGCTTGTTTTGACCGGTCGGCCCGCAATCTGACACCCCCAACGGAGGATCGAACGATGACCAATTTTGCCGAACTGCCGTATGTCGAGGGCGAGTTGAACTATCTCGCGCCGATGACCGAGCGACCGCGCTACTACGCCTATGAGACGGCGCCCGGCGAGCACCGCTCCAACATGACGCATGAGCCGCACCGAGTGCATATCCGCGACATGCGGCCGGTCGCCTCGGAAATCGAGCTCGACCGCCAGGGCTTCGCGCTCGTCGAGCAGAACACCGCGGTGCGCGACTTCTGGGACGATGACGAGGTGCGCCGGGTCTATTACCCGGAGGCGGAGCGCTTTATCGCGGAGCAGACCGGCGCCAGCCGCGTCTTCATCTTCGACCATCTGCAGCGCCGCCGCGTGCCGGGCCAGAGCGACCGCTCGGCCGGCGGGCCGCGCCAGCCGGCAACGCGCGTCCATGTCGACCACACCGCGCGCTCCGGCCCGCAGCGGGTCCGCGACCTGATGGGCGACGAGGCCGAGGAATTGCTGAAAGGGCGGGTCCAGGTGATCAATTTGTGGCGCCCGATCCGCGGCCCATTGCAAGACGCGCCGCTCGCGGTGTGCGATGCCCGCACGGTCGACCAGAAGGATCTGGTGCCGTCGGACCTGGTCTATCGCGATCGGGTCGGCGAGACCTATTCGGTCACGTGGAACCCGGCGCATCAATGGTACTACGTGCCGCAGATGCGGCGCGATCAGGCGCTTCTGCTCAAGATCGCCGACACCAAAACCGATGGCCGCGCGCGCTTTATGCCGCACACCTCGTTCACCGACCCCACCACCCCGCCCGACGCATTCCCGCGCGAAAGCATCGAACTGCGCACCCTCGTCTTCCACCCGAACTGAGCCCACTCCACCCGGCCCGGCAATGCTCTGCTGGGCCGGGGACCGGCTGGAGCCCAATCTTCTCCGGGCAAAGGCCCACGCTTTCCCGCTTGGCGCCGCCGATCATCGACGGCTCACCCTTCGTGCTTCTCGGCTAGCTGCTTCGACGAGGATGGCGAGACAGCCAACAACGAGAATGCCGCCGCCGACCAGCGGCCCGACCCGCCATACTCCGACCAGGGCGGCGACCACCGCCACCAGGAAAAGAGTAGCCAGGGTGAGCCAGGCATCGGCGAGGAACATGCCGACGAGCTCTTCCAAAACCTCGCCGATGATGTTCATTGAATTGCCTCCGCTGCCGGCCGCCGGAGCATGGATGCAGCGGCAATGCCGACCGAAAGAAACAGGATGGTGAAAGCCCCCAGGGCGAAATCCTGGCCCGGCCAATCGATGCCGAGCCCCTCTCCGGTCCAGAACACGCCGAAGGCCGACAACATGACGCCGACGCCGAATTTCAGGGTGTTCTCGGGCACCTTCGCGAGCGGCTTGCGGACGGCGACGCCGATGGCGAGGATGATAAGGCACGCCGCCAGCGCCCCGACCCCGGCGGGCCACAGAAGGCCGCGCCCGGCGCCCACGGCGATCACGATAAACACGACTTCGAGCCCTTCCAGCAGGACCGCCTTGAAGGCGGTTAGGCCGGCGATCCAATCAAGCGAGGTCGGCTGATGACGGGTGGACTCCGCCAGTTGCCCTGCCTGGGACGCGAAAATCGCCGCCTCGTCGTGGAGCGGGATGATGCCTGCCGCGCGCAGGATCGCCTTGCGCAGCCATCCCATCCCAAGGAGAAGAAGCAGAACCCCGATCGCGAGCTGGAGGGGATGAAGGGGGACCCGACCGAGAAGCGGGCCGAGCCCGGCGATCAGCACCCCCAGAACGCCAAGCGCACCGGCGGCGCCAAACGCCGCCGGCCGCCAGCCGCGCAGCGTTGCGACCGCGAGAACAATGGTGAAGGCCTCGACTGCCTCGACCAGCGACGCAAGGAAGGCAGAGCCGACGGCGGGTGCCGTCACGCTCCAGGCTATTGGGTCCATTTCCAATCCTCGAATTA
This sequence comes from uncultured Alphaproteobacteria bacterium, assembly GCA_963814805.1. Lineage (GTDB taxonomy): Bacteria > Pseudomonadota > Alphaproteobacteria > ATCC43930 > CGMCC-115725 > AP-15. The sequence goes on from CAWFER010000004.1 coordinate 5,470, forward strand.
TGTAGTATATACGACGATGCCTCCAACATAATGGTAGCGAATGCGACGAACGTCAATATGGTGCATGTTAACAAGGAGCGGCCTGTGCCGGCGGTGCCAAGCTTCGAGGCTAGGATTGCCGAACGGTTCGGGCAGATGAGCCCGGCCGAGCAACGCGTCGCCCGGTTCTTTCGGAACCATCGCGAGGAGGTCTTAATCGCCTCGGCGGAGGCGTTGGCGGCAAAGGCGCAGACCAGCGACGCGACGGTGGTGCGCGCCGCCAAGGCGCTCGGCTTTTCGGGTCTCGCCGATCTGCGCCGCACCTTGGCCGACGAACTGCGCCACTCGCTGTCGCCGGCCGAGCGCCTCACGCGAACCTTGGGCGAGGTTGGCAGCAGCCTGTCCGCCGCCTTCGAGACCACCTTGGATATCCATCTGCACTGCCTTGAAAGCCTTCGCCGTTCGATCTCTCTCGAGCAATTTGGGCAGGTCGTCGACGCCATCGCCACGGCGCCGCGAACTGTTGTCTTCGGCATCGGACCGTCGAGCGCAATCGCCGACTATCTCGTGATCCAGCTCGGCCGCTTCGGTCTGGATGCCGCCAGCCTGACCAACACCGGCCTCTTGTTTGCCGATGATCTGCGCAAGCTGCGTAAAGGCGATCTCGTCATCATGCTGGCCTATGGGCGCGTCTATGCCGAGTTGGCCGCCCTCGTGGATGAAATCGAGCGGCTCGGGCTGCGCTCGTTCCTGTTGACGGACACACTTGCCGCATCTCTGCGAGACCGAGTCGATCTGGTCATCCCCGTGGCGCGTGGGCACGCCGAGATGCTGAGCATGCACACCGCCACCCTCGGTTTCATCGAAGCACTGCTCGTCGGGGTGGCGACCAAACGACCCGAGGAAACCCTCGCGAGCCTCGAAGAGCTCAACCATGCGCGCCAAAAGCTCGCGGGTCGGCCGATGAAACTGCGCGCTTACCAATCGGCAATGCGCGGTAAGAAGCGCAGCCCCGATCCCAGGTCGTGATCGCCGAAAGCTGCTGCGCTCCCGGTAACGCGGCGGCTGTCGCTCGCCTGCAGCGTCGGCGCCGGACCGTCAGCACCGCACCGCCGGACCACCCCCGCCTTCCACAGCTTGTGGATCGTTATTGCCGGCCGTCTGCTCGCCGCCGGTGATAGCTTCGCCGCCATGGAAACAATGTTGGCCTCTCGGGTCACGCCGCTGCGCGACACCGACCCCGAACTGATCCGCACCCCACCCTACAACACCGAAGCCGAGCAGGCGCTGTTGGGCGCGCTCTTGATCAACAACATGGCCTTCGCGAGGGTGTCGGAGTTTCTGCTGCCCGAGCATTTCGGCAACGCGGTGCACGCCCGCGTCTTCGCCGCGATTGGCAAGCTGATCGAGCGCGGGCAGATCGCCAACCCCGTCACCCTGAAAAACCTGTTCGATCAGGACGGCGCGCTCGCCGAGATCGGCGGGGCGCAATACCTCGTACATCTGGTCAGCGGCGCGGTGACGATCATCAACGCCGAGGATTACGGCCGCGCGATCCACGACCTCTTCCTGCGGCGTCAGCTGATCGCGCTCGGCGAGGACGTGGTCAACGACGCCTTTCGCCACGATCTCGACGACCGGGCGACCGAGCAGATCGAACGGGTCGAGAAAAAACTGTTCGATCTCGCCACCGCGGGTCAGAACGAAGGCGGCTTTCACGCCTTCACCGTGCCGCTGACCAGTGCCATCAACATGGCCGAGGCGGCGTTCAAACGCAGCGGCAAGACGGTCGGCGTCGCCACCGGCTTTGTCGATCTCGACCAGAAGCTGGGCGGACTGCATCCCTCCGACCTAGTCATCCTGGGCGGGCGGCCGTCGATGGGCAAGTCGGCGCTCGCCACCAACATCGCCTTTAACGCGGCCAAGGCTTACCGGGCGGGCCGCGCCGCCGACGGCCGCGTCGTCGCCGAGGACGGCGCCGTGGTCGGCTTCTTTTCCCTCGAAATGTCGGCCGAGCAATTGGCGGCCCGCATCCTCGCCGAGGAATCCGGGATTTCCTCGGACCGCATTCGTCGCGGCGATGTCAGCCATGAGGATTTTGACCGCTTCGTGCAGGCGAGCCATCACCTTCAGTCGCTGCCGCTGTTCATCGACGACACCCCGGCGCTCAGCGTCTCCGCCTTGCGCACTCGGGCGCGGCGGCTGATGCGCCAGCAGGGTCTCGGCCTGATCGTCGTCGACTATTTGCAACTGATGCGCCCGTCGGTCCAGGTGCGCAGCCTGGAAAACCGGGTGCAGGAGATCTCCGACATTACCCGCGGCCTGAAGGCGGTCGCCAAGGAGCTCGACGTCCCGGTGCTGGCGCTGGCGCAATTGTCGCGCGCGGTCGAGCAGCGCGAGGACAAGCGGCCGATGCTTGCCGATTTGCGCGAATCGGGCTCGATCGAGCAGGACGCCGATGTCGTCATGTTCATCTTCCGCGAGGAATACTATCTATCTCGGGGGCAGCCATTGCGCCGAGCCGATGAAACCGATGACAAGTACAACGACCGCTACGAGCGCTGGCAGGACCGGTTCAACGAGGTCTACGGGCTCGGCGAGGTCATCATCGCCAAGCAGCGGCACGGGCCGATCGGCACGATCAAGCTGCATTTCGAGGCCGAAACCACCAAGTTCGATAACTTCATGGGTCCCGACCACCTGCCGTCGGGGGCGTGAGCGGTTTGCCGGCGCACATCGGGATATCCGCCGGTGAGCGCTGGCGTGCTGCATTTGCATGCGCGCGTGCGCGGGGCCGCAGCCGCCGGTGCTGTCTTTGCGATGTTGGACGAGCTTGCCGCCGCGGTCTCCGCTTTCGAGACCGCGCCCGAAGAGTGGCGGCTCGAAGCCTATCCGCGCGCATCGGTGCTGACCCCGGATCTGGCGGCGCGCCTCGCGCTTGCGGCCACCGCGGCCGCGGGCGAGTTGGTCGAGGTCGGCGAAGAGAAATTGCCCGACCGCGACTGGCTCGCGGAAAACCAGCTCGCGTTCCCGCCATTGCGCATCGGCCGGTTTTTTGTCTACGGCTCGCATTACCACGGCAATGTGCCGGCTGGAGCGATCGGGATCGTGCTCGATGCGGCGACCGCGTTCGGCACCGGCGAGCATCCTTCGACCCGCGGCTGTCTGATCGCGCTCGAAGCCCTGGCCCGGCGGCGGCGCATCGCCGCTCCGCTCGATATCGGTACCGGCACCGGAATACTGTCGATCGCGGCAGCGAGGCTGCTGCGCTGTGAGGTGCGGGCGAGCGATATCGATCCGGGCTCGGTCGCGGTCGCCCGCCACAACATGGCGCGCAACGGCGTCGCGTCCTTGGTGCGGGTGCGCCGCGTCCCCGGCTATCGCGGCCGCGGCCTGCGCCGGCGGCGGCACGATTTGATCCTCTCGAATATTCTGGCGCGCCCGCTGGCTCTGCTCGCTGCCGATCTGGCCCGTGCTCTGGCGCCCGGCGGGCGGGCGGTGCTGTCCGGATTGCTGCGTCGGCAGGAGCCGATTGTGCTGGCGCCGCATCGCGGCTTGGGCATCGTGCTCGAGCGCCGTATCGTCATCGACGGCTGGTCGACCCTGATATTGCGTGCGGGCATCGATCCGAGAAATGACGATGGGGGCCGCAGCCCCCATCTATCGATCAGGTTTGAGATTGGCTCGCGGCGAAACGCCAGTCAGGCTGCCTTCCGCCGGCCGAAAGCTGCCGGCTTTGGCGATGCGCGGGCGTCGGCGACCGGGCCGCCTTCCGATCGGCTGCCAAGACCGCTCGGATCTCCGAGCGGCGGATGCCGATATCGGCCAGCGAGCGGTCGTCGAGCGCCATCAGCTCGTCATAGGCGCGTTGCTGCCGCCGCCAGGCTGAAATCGCCTTCCCGGCCGAGATGAAGAGGTTGAGAAAAGACATCATGCATACTCCCCGTGCATCGTTCTGCTGCACTGCACCAAATTTGGTGTTGCGTCGCAGCACCTGCCACAGCCTTGTTGCAATTCAGCTATGCCCGGTTTCTGATTGCATGCGCAGCGCGGGATGAGGAGCAGGCGATGACCCTGGACGACTCGGCAATGGATCGGCCCCGAACCGAGGCGAGCTCGCGCGACTGCTGGGCGAGGCGCGATCGGCCTACGATCCCGAGGGCCTCGAAGCGCTGATCGCCGGCGTGCTCGGCGCTCCGCAGGAGGTCGGCGCGAGCTGGCACATGCTGGTCGCCGACCCGGTGACACCGGCCCTGGCCGAGGCGCTGGAAGCGCTGCGCCGAGAGATGGCGGCCGGCTATCGCGACGGTCTCGCCCGCGAGGATTTCGCCGTTCTGCCGGGCGCCGAGCGGCTCGCGCGCCTGCGCCGCGAGCTTTCGGCGCGGCGCCTCGACGGGTTCATCGTGCCGCGCTCGGACGAGCACCAGGGCGAGTACGTGCCGCCGCGCGGCCAGCGCCTCGCCTGGCTCACCGGCTTTACCGGCTCGGCCGGGCTGGCGGTGGTGCTGCGCGAGCGCGCGGCGCTGTTCGTCGACGGCCGCTACACCTTGCAGGCGGCGCAGCAGGTCGACGGCAACCTGTTCGAAATCCATCACCTGATCGACGAGCCGCCGGCGCGCTGGATCGGCGCGCGCTGACCGCCGGCGCCGTGCTCGGCTACGACCCGTGGCTGCACACCCCGCATGAGGTCGAGCGGTTCCGCATCGCGGCCGAAAAGGCCGGAGCGACCTTGCGCGCGGTCGGCGACAACCCGCTCGACCGGGTCTGGCCCGGTCAGCCGGCCGCACCCCTGGCCCCGGTGGTGCCGCACCCCGACGAATTTGCCGGCGAAAGCGCGCGCACTCGAAACGCGCCCGGCTCGCCCGCGCGCTCGCCGACGAAGGCGTCGCCGCGGCGGTGCTGACGATGCCCGAATTGATCGCCTGGCTGCTCAACATCCGCGGCGGCGACGTGCCGCACACGCCGTTGCCGCTGTCCTTTGCGATCTTGCACAAGGACGGTGCGGTTACGCTGTTCATCGACCGCCGCAAGCTGGCCCCGGGCCTCGACCGGCATCTCGGCAATGCGGTGACCGTCGCCGAGCCCGATCAGCTGGGGCCGGCGCTCGACGCGCTGGCCGGCGAAGGCGGCCGGGTGCAGGCCGATCCGGCGAGTGCGGCGTCGTGGATCTTCGACCGGCTCGAAGCCGCCGGCGCCAAGCTCCATCGCGCCGCCGACCCCTGCATCTTGCCCAAGGCCTGCAAGAACAGGGTCGAGGTCGACGGCACCCGCGCGGCGCATCGCCGCGACGGCGCGGCATTGACCCGGTTTCTGGCCTGGCTGGTGCAGGAGGCGCCGAAGGGCGGCCTCTGCGAGATCGCCGCCAGCGACCGGCTCGAAGCCTTCCGCCGCGAGGGCGAACATTTCCGCGACCTGAGCTTTCCGACGATCTCCGGCGCCGGGTCGAACGGCGCGATCGTGCACTACCGCGCGAGCCGGAAACCGAAAAGCGGCTGGAACCCGGCACCCTCTATCTGCTCGATTCGGGCGCGCAATATCTCGACGGCACCACCGACATCACCCGCACGATCGCGATCGGCGAGCCCTCGGCCGAGATGCGCGACCGCTTCACCCGCGTGCTGAAGGGCCACATCGCGCTGGCCACGGCGCGCTTCCCGAAGGGCACGACCGGCACGCAGCTCGACGCCTTCGCGCGCCGCGGGTTGTGGCAGGCCGGGCTCGACTACGACCACGGCACCGGCCACGGCGTCGGCAGCTATCTCGGCGTGCACGAAGGGCCGCAGCGCATCTCCAAGGCGCCGAACACCCAGCCGCTGCTGCCCGGGATGATCGTCTCGAACGAGCCCGGCTACTACAAAACCGGCGCCTACGGCATCCGCATCGAGAATCTGGTGGTGGTGCAGCCCTCGGACGGTGCGGCCGAGCGCGAAATGCTGTGCTTCGAAACCCTGACCCTGGCCCCGATCGACCGCGCCCTGGTCGATCCCTCGCTGCTCGACGACGACGAGATCGCCTGGCTCAACCCATACCATGCCCACGTTCGCGAGGTGCTGGCCCCGCTGGTCGACCCCGACACCGCCCGCTGGCTCGCCGAGGCCACCCAACCGATCGGGACAGCGCCCGATTTTCGAGGCCGCCGTCTTCGCGCCCTTCTCCCTCGCCGCGCGAGGCGGATAGAGCGTCCGGGTGAGGGGCCTTCATTCTCCTTCCGCCGCGCGCCGGGCCTGCTGTGCCGCTTCCCAATTCCGCCCGTCGAAGAAATGGCTCGGCCGCAGCGCCGCCGGATCGACGCCGTCGAGGCAGCGGGCATTGACGCTGATCTTGTCCGGGTCCGACCGCGGCACATAAAACGGGTGCATGCCGCAATGCCGGCAAAAGGTGTGCTTGGCCGTGTTGGTGTTGAACTGATAGGTCGCGAGCTCCTCGCCGCCCTGCAGCAGCTCGAACTCCGCGGGCGGCACGATCAGATGCAGGATGCCCTTCTTGGCGCAGACCGAGCAGTTGCATTCGAGCAAATCGGCCAGGTCGGCGCGCACCCGAAACCGCACCCGGCCGCAATGACAACTGCCTTCATAAGTCTCGATCATCTCCAGCGCCTCCGCCGAGCTCAAACTCCGTTTTCGAAAGGGTATCACGGTCTGCAAGCGCGGCCGACCCGAACCGCGGCCTTCAATCTCCGGCGAAGACGCGCTATCTTTTGGAATTGCGGAGCCGATGGCTGAAACGATCACGCTCGAATTTCTTGCCGCGCAGCAACGTCGCACACTCGACGAATTAGCGCGATCCGCGTCGAGATGGCCGCCATGCGCACCGTGTTCGTGACGATCCGTGACGACATCACCGTGTTGACGCCAATTGTCGTGCGCCAGGAAAATACGCTCAAAGCCGTGCTCGACCAATTATGGACGCTGACGACGCAGCAACACCGTTTTGGCAACCGGTTGCGCCAGCTTGAAGAAAAGCCATCTTGAAGAAAAGGTTGCAACCATCCTAGCTGCGGCGGCTGGGGTCGGCTGCTTGCGGTTACAAACTCCACCCTCAGCCCAGGAAGACGCCATGCTCGATGAGACTCAGCTCGTGGTTACCCCCAGCGTTTCCACCCCGGAGAGCGTCGCCATGGCATTGTTTCAAACCATCGTCCGAGCGGAAGCGAAAAAATTCCAGCCAGGTTTCGCGGAAAGTGCCGATCGAAAATGGATATTGGATACCTACGCGGAATGTCTGCGGACCGTTCAGTCTCCGGGCGGGCGCTTTAGGACCTGATAGGGGATCGCCGATCGGCGCTCTGGATTGGGCATCCGCGACCACACGCTGTGTTACCTCAAAACGGCGGGAAAGGTTCGGCCTTATCTTGCCTCCGGCCGGGCGTAATGGTCCGCCAGCACCTGGGCGCGCGTGGTGACGCGCTTGCCGGTCGGGATGTGCAGGAATTCGTTCGGGCCGTGCGCGTTGGAATGCGGGTCCGAGCACGCCGGTGATGACGAACTGCGCCTGCGGGAATTTCTCGCCCAGCATGCCCATGAACGGGATCGTGCCGCCTTCGCCCATATAGGCGGGCGGGGCGCCGAAGGCCGCCTGCGAGGCCCGCTCCAGCGAGCTGCGAGCCACGGCGCCAGCGCCGGCGCATTCCAGCCCGTGGCACTCGGGCTCGAGCTTGAAGGTCACCTTCGCGCCATAGGGCGGGTCGGCTTCGAGCAGGCGTGCTTGAGCAACGCGCCTGCCTTTCGGCGTCGAGCGTCGGCGGCAGGCGCAGGGACAATTTCGCCGCGGTGAACGGCAGCAGCACGTTGCCGGCGTCGCCCGGTTCGGCAAGCCCGTCGATGCCGATGACGCGCCAGCTGCCGGCCGCCAGGTGCGGTTCAGCACCAGCTCGGTGAGATCGTCGTCCATCGGCCATGCCCGGCGCGAACGGGAACTTGGTGTAGACCGTCCGTGCCCAGCGCCGCGGCCGCGCGGCGGGCCTGCGCGATGCGCTCGGCCGGGATCTGCGCGTGCAGCTCCGGCGGACGGATCGCGCCGCTCGCCTCGTCTTCGAGCGCGCGACAGCAACTGCCGCAGGATGCGGAAGCTCGACGGCACGATGCCGGAGGCGTCGCCGGAATGCACGCCCTCGTCCAGCACGCGCACCGTCAGCGTGCCGCCGAGTCAAGCCGCGCAGGGAGGTGGTCAGCCACAGCTGGTCGTAATTGCCGCAGCCGGAATCGAGGCACACGACCAGCGACGGGCTGCCGATGCGGGCCGCCAGATGATCGACGTAGATGGGGCAGATCGTGGCTGCCCGATTCCTCGCAGGCCTCGATCAGGATCACGCAGCGCGCATGCGGCACGCCCTGCTCGCGCAGGGCCAGGATCGCGCGACAGCGCGCCGAACATCGCGTAGCCGTCGTCCGCGCCGCCGCGGCCATAGAGCTTGTCGCCGTCGAGCACCGGGGTCCACGGGCCCGAAGCCCTCGGCCCAGCCGATCATCTCCGGCTGCTTGTCGAGATGGCCGTAGAGCAGCACGCGTGTCGGCGCTCGCTGCCCGGGCATGTCGATGAAGATGACCGGCGTGCGGCCCGGCAGCCGCACCACCTCGAGCGTGGCGCCCGGCAAGGACGGCGATCTTCGCCCGCGCCCAGCGCTCGAACAGCGCCACCGCCTCGTCCATATAGCCGTGCGCCGCCCAGTCCGGGTCGAAGGCCGGGCGATTTGTTGGGGATCCGGATATATTCGGCCAGGGTCGGCACGATTTCGTCGCCCCAGCACTGGTCGATGTAATTGCTCGCCATGGCGATGTCGATCATTCGCAAATCCTCGCTCGGTAAAGCCCACCGCTGCCCGGTCCCAGCCGCTCGTCAGCGCGCCGCGGATCTCGTTATAGGGTCGCGACCGGGACGATACAAAGGCAGCAGCAAGGTGGGAGGCGGTATTTGCGGCGGCGAGCGCCGGTCGATCGGCGCCGCGCTCGACGATCGCGTCGCGCGCACGTATCATGCGCGCGGCAGCCGGCAGGAGCAGATTGCATGGCCAGGATCGTTTTGGGGATCGCCACCTCGCACACCCCGATGCTCAACACCCCGGCCAAGGATTGGCCGAGCTTTATCGACCGCGACGGCGTCCGCGACTTCCTCGACAAGGAGGGCGACCCGGCCACCTATGCGCAGTTGTTGGGCCGCGCCGATCCCAGGGCGCTGCCGGAATTGACGCCGGAGCGCTTCGTTGCCCGCCACGGCGCGGCCCAGACGGCGGTCGAAGAGTTGAAGCGCGCGATCCGCCGCGCCGAGCTCGACGCGCTGATCATCCTCGGCGACGACCAGAAGGAGTTGTTTCATGAGGATCACCTGCCGTCGATCCTCGTCTATTACGGCGACACGATCCGCAACGTGCCGCTCTCATCCGACTTCAAGGGCCCGGAATGGTCACGGCTCGCCACCGCACGCTATTACGAGGAGAAGGTTCCGCGCAACTACCCGGTCGATGCTCGGTTGGCGCTGCACCTGATCGGCGAGTTGATCGACCGCGAGTTCGACATCGCCTCGTCGAACGGGTTGCGGCCAGGGCACGGCGAAGGCCACGCTCACGCTTTCGTTCGCAAGCGGCTGATGGAAAACCCCGACCTGCCGGTCGTGCCGGTGTTCCTCAACACCTATTTCCCGCCGAACCAGCCGACCCCGCGCCGCTGCTATAATTTCGGCCGGGCGATCCGCGAAG
>CAWFER010000005.1:0-91649 GCA_963814805.1 uncultured Alphaproteobacteria bacterium
TACAACCTTTTCCCGTCGGCGACGATCGTCGGCGACGCGGCGCGGGGCTACAGCTCGGGCCAGGCGCTCACGACGATGGAAGCAATCGCCAAGAAAACCTTGCCGGCCGGGGTTTCCTACGAATGGTCGGCGATGTCGTACCAGGAAAAGCTGACCGGCAACCAATTGTATTATCTGTTCGGGCTGTCGGTGCTGCTGGTCTATCTGTGCCTTGCCGGCCAGTACGAGAGCTGGATTTTGCCATTGGCGGTGCTGTCGGCAGTGCCGTTGGCGCTGCTCGGGCCGGTGATCGCCCTGACCAGCCTCGGCGTCGCCAACAACCTCTATACCCAGATTGGCCTCATTCTGATGATCGCGCTCTCGGCCAAGAACGGCATCCTGATCGTCGAGATGGCGCGCGAGGGCCGGATGATCCACGGCAAGCCGATCCTCGAAGCAGCGATCGAGGCGGCGCGCATGCGGTTTCGGCCGATCCTGATGACCTCGTTCGCCTTCGGGCTGGGCGTCCTGCCGTTGGTGCTGGCGACCGGGGCTGGCGCCAATTCGCGGAAATCCCTGGGGATCAGCGTGTTCAGCGGGATCATCGCCTCGACCTGCCTGGCGGTGCTGTTCGTGCCCTCGTTCTTTGCCGTGCTGCAACGCTTCGACGAAGCCCGCAAGGCGCGCAAAAAGGGCAAGGTGATGCATCCCGCCGCCGCCGACTGATCCGCCGCTGAGCGCCGAAACACGCGGGGTGCCATCTCTCACCTAGCGGTCGCGGACAAAGGCCGCCGCGGCGCCGCGCTCGAGATAGCTCTTTGCGTCGAACCGCCCGAACAGCTGGATCAGGCTCGCCACCCCGCCGGTCCAGCCGGTCTGATGGCTGGCGCCGATGCCGGCGCCGTTGTCGCCGTGAAAATATTCGTAAAACAGCAGATGGTCGCGCCAATGCGGGTCGGTTTGAAACTTGTCGCTGCCGCCGAACACCGGCCGCCGGCCGGTTGGGTCGCGCAGAAAGATCCGGATCAGCCGATCGCTGATCTCGCGGGCGACCTCGAACAGGTTCAGCAGGTTCCCAGACCCAGTCGGGCATTCGATCTTAAAATTATCGCCGTAATACGAGTAATAATGTAATAGCGCGCGAATGATCAGCGCGTTCATCGGCATCCAGATCGGCCCGCGCCAGTTGGAGTTGCCGCCAAAGCTGCCGCTTTCCGACTCGGCCGGTTGATACCCGACCCGATATTCCCGCCCCTCGACCGAAAAGACGTAGGGGTTCTCGGCGTGCCAGCGCGACAGGGCGCGAATGCCGTAGGGGCTGAGGAATTCGTTCTCGTCGAGCATCCGGGTCAATAGCCGGCGCAGCCGATCGCCGCTGACAAGCCCGATCAGGCCGCGCTCGGCGACGCCGAAATGGCCGGGACCGGTGGCATGAACGCTTTCGCCGAGGAGCGGCATGCGCCGCACCATGTCGCCCATCCGCGCGGTCAGGCGAGGAACCCGCTCGCGCTGCCATTTTTCGACCGCGGTGGCGGCGCACAGCGGCAAGAGCCCGACGATCGAGCGGATCTTGAGCCGGGTGGCGCTGCCGTCCGGCAGGCGCAGAACGTCATAATAAAACCCGTCCTCCTCGTCCCACATGCCGTCGGATCCGATGCCGTGCATGGCGCGCCCGATCAGCACGAACTGCACCGCAAAGCTCGACGCGAGCTCTTCATAGGTCGGGTCGTGCGCCGCCAGCTCGAAGGCGATTTCGAGCATGTTCTGACAGAACAGCGCCATCCATGCGGTGCCGTCGGCCTGTTCGAGATAGCCGCCGGTCGGCAACGGCGCGCTGCGATCGAACACGCCGATGTTGTCGAGCCCGAGAAACCCGCCTTCGAAGACATTCTTACCGAGGCGGTCCTTGCGATTGATCCACCAGCTGAAATTTGCCGAAAGCTTGCCGAAGACCCGCTTCAGAAAATCGAGATCGGTGTTGCCGTGCACCTCCTGTTCGATCCGATAAAGAAAGATCGCGGCCCAGGCCTGCACCGGCGGGTTGACATCGCTAAAATTCCATTCATAGGCGGGGATCTGTCCGGTCGGATGCAGATAGGCGCTGTCGAGCAGCAGGCAGAGCTGCTGCTTGGCGAAGCCGATGTCGACCGCGGCCAACGCAATCGAATGAAAGGCCAGATCCCACGCGGCGAACCACGGATATTCCCATTTATCCGGCATCGAAATGACATGGCCGGCCAGCATATGGAACCATTCGCGGTTGCGGACCCGGCGGGAGGATGGCTGCATCGGGTCGGCGCCGTGCTCTTCGAGCCATTTGTGGGCATCAATGAGGTAGAACTGCTTGCTCCACAGCATCCCGGACAAAGCCTGCCGCATGATCCGGGCCGCGTCGTCGCCGACCCGGGCGGGGGTCAGCGCGCGATAAAACTCGTCAGCCTCGCGCCGGCGCGCCTCGAGGATCTGCCCGAACTCGCTGCCGAAAGCCGGGTCGGCGATGCTGTCCGCGAGCCGCAGGCGGATCGTCTCGGTCGCCCCGCCGGCGATGACCAGCTGATAATGCGCCGCCGCCTTGGTGCCAGAGAACTCGGGGTTGACGGCATCGCCGCGGCCGGCGACGACCCGCTCGCCGATTCCATCCTTGACATAGCGGCCCGGGTTGGGTGCGCCCAAAATGCGCGCGTTGTTGGTCTCGTTTTCGGTGAACAGCAGCGGCGCGTCGCCTTCGAACTGGAGATACCAGCGGCCGAGCTCGGGGTGCGCCGCGGCGATCGTCGGGGCGCCCTTTGCCGCCGTCATTCGCCGCAGGATGGGTTTCGCCAGGTCCGGCCACCATGCCCAGCTATTGCGGAACCACAGGGTGGGCAGGACGTGGATCGCCGCCGGCTCGGAGCCGCGATTGGCGATGCTGATCTCTACCAGAATGTCGCGCGGGGCGGCCTTCGCATACTCCACCAGCACGTCGAAATAACGGTCCCCGTCGAACACCCCGGTGTCGATCAGCTCGTATTCCGGCTCGTCGCGCCCGCGGCGGCGGTTGGTGTCGACCAGGTCGCGGTAGGGATATTGCTGCTGCGGATACTTATAGAGGAATTTCATATACGAGTGGGTCGGCGTATTATCCAGATAGTAATAATATTCTTTAACGTCTTCGCCGTGGTTGCCTTCGTTGTTGGTCAGGCCGAACAGACGCTCCTTGAGGATCGGATCCGCGCCGTTCCACAATGCTAGCGCAAAGCACAGCAGCTGCTTGTCGTCGCACAGACCGGCGAGGCCGTCCTCGCCCCAGTGATAGGCGCGCGAGCGCGCGTGATCATGGGTAAAGTCGTCCCAGGCGTTGCCGTCTGCGCTGTAATCCTCGCGCACTGTGCCCCACTGGCGCTCGCTGAGGTATGGCCCCCATTGCTTCCACGGCGCCCGATCGCGGCGCTCCTCGTCGAGACGCGTAGCCTCCGCCGTCTTCGGTCGAATAGTATCCCCGCTCATCCCGCCGCTCCCGAGCCCGCGCAATCTGGTCCGATCAGCCTTTGAGGTGGTCGGTATTGTTCCACAGCCGGATCGCCGGCTCGCTCAAATTGCGCTCGTAGCCCAACAGGCTGAGGCTCGCGACGCCGAGCACCAGATAGCGGCCGCCCGAAGCCGGGAGCCCGAGCCACCGGGCGGCTAGTACGCGCGAGATGTGCGCGCTCGAGACCAGCAGCGCGTCGCCGCGAATCGCGCGAATGCGGGCGATCGCCCGATCGGCGCGCGCGCCCACCTGTTCGGGCGTTTCGCCGCCCGGAGCGCCGTCGCGAAACAATTGCCAATCCGGGCGCAGGGCCAGGATCTCGGCGGTGCGGCGGCCCTCGTAGTCGCCGTAATCCCATTCCGCCAGGTCGGGATCGATTTCGGCGGCGGCGCCGAAGCCAGCCAGCGCGCAGGTCCGCACCGCCCGCCGCGAGGGGCTGGTCAGCACCGTGGCGAAGTCCATTGCGCGCAGCCGCCGGCCGAGGGCGCGCGCCTGTTCCTCGCCGCGCTCGGTCAGCGGCAGGTCGGTGCGGCCGGTATGCTGGCCAGACAGGCTCCAGGCGGTCTCGCCGTGCCGCGCGACATACACGAGGGAAAGGGGTGCGCTCATGATTCTCTCCTGTCCGCGATACCGGCCGGCCGGGGTCGATCGGCCGGCGCTCCCATGCCCTGCCGATTGGCGGCGGCGAGGCGTCCACGCCACAGCCGCCGGCTTTCGACGATTTGCCACACGCCCAGCGCCGGCAGCCCGATCGCCAGATCGCGCGCCCGTTTCACCAAGGACAGGGCGAGCGCCATATCGGGGGCCAGACCAAAGCTGGCCCCGATCAGCACGTAGGCGCCTTCTTGGACGCCGACCGCATTCGGCACCGCAAAAGCCAGGGTGCGGACCGCGTAGAGCAGGCTCTCGATCACCAGCACGGTCTTGAACGGCAATCCCGCGCCGCCGAGCCGCAGGGCGAGCCAGGCTTCGAGCGCTCCGGCGATCCAACAGGCCAGGTGCAGCGCAAAGCCGGCCCACAGGCCGACGGTGCGCTGATAGGTCCGACGCAGCGCCTCCTGCAATGCGGCGGCGCCGGAGGCGGTCCGCTCGGCCCAGCCGCGGCCGAGATTGCCGGCAAGCCGCTCGAACAGCCGAAATCCGTGCCGCTGCGCCGCAACGAAACCGATCGCCCCTAGGCTCGCGACGGCGAGGCCGACGGCCACTGGCAGGGTCATCTCCGACCCCGGCCGCAGTCCGACCAGCAGAACGAGGCCGAGCGCCGTATAGGCGAGCTTGGCGAGGAATTCCAGGGTGAGGTCGACGATCGTGCTTGCCGCCGCGGTCGAGCCTGGCACCCCGGCCAGCATCAGTGCCCTCGCGCCGATCACGCAGCCGCCGACCGGCGACAGTGGCAAAACCTCGGAGCCGGCTTCGCGCAGCAGGCGCGCCGACAAAAAGGGCCAGATCGGCTGCCCCGGCGTCAGCCCCCGCCAAGCTAGCCCCATGACCGCGATCAGCCCGAGGTGGATAAGGCAGATCGCGGCGAACCCTCGCCACCCGATGGCGGCCAGCGAGCGCAGCACGGCGCCGGCGCCAAACACCGCGATCAGCGCGGCGATCACGGCGAGCCCGGTCAGCGCCGCAACGATCGGGATGGCTTTCATGCCCTCTTCTTGACACGCGCCGCCGGCGAAAGCCAACCCGCGCGCTGCACCAACGCCAGCGCGATCCTAATAGGGCGGCGGATAGTAGTACGGGGGCGGATAGTAGTAAGCCGGCGGATAAGACGATGCCGCCGCCGCACCGACGGCCACGCCGGCCGCCACTCCTGCGGCCACCCCGGCGCCGCCATAATAGGCCCCGCCGCGATATGCGGCGCCGCCGTAATAGCCGCCGCGAACCGCGGTGTTGCCATAGGGCCCACGCACCGCGCCGCCGCCGTAAGGGCCGCGCACCGCGGCGCCGCCGTTGGGCCCGCGCACCGCTCCGCCGCCCATCGGCCCGCGATAGGCGGCCCCGCCATTGGGCCCGCGCACCGCGCCCCAGCCGAAGGCATGCGGCGCCCCCGCCGCGGCAAAGAATGCGCCTAGACAGAACAGGGCGGCCCGGTTCATGGCTTGCCCCCGGTCGCTTTGGCGGGCGCCGCCGCCGCGGGCGGCTTCAACGCGATCTCGACCGCTCCAGCTGGCGGGTGGAAGACGAAATCCGCGTCGGTCGGGTGGACCGCGAAATTCCAATTGGAGAATTCGGCTACAAAGTCGGGCTGACCCGGCAATGAGCGATAGGTCACGATCAGGCGGCGCGGCAGCGACTGACCGTTCTTTTCCAACCACAATTCAAGGTCGATTTGCGGCGGCTGCGAGAAGAACAAATGAAGATAGGGGACGCCGTCGATCATCACGGTGTTGACCACCCGCCCCGAGGTCACACCGCTCAGAAACGCCTTGTTCGGCGCGTCGGTCAGAAAATCGGCGAGCGGAAAGTCGACGCCCAGCCGCCCCATCGCCACCTTCATCATTCCGGCGATCGTGCCGGGCACCGGGATGCTCGCATATTTGTTGCCGTTGGCCATGTAGACGATGACGGTCTTACCGTCATAGACGAGCTTCCCCGAGCCGTCATCGCCGGTTCTATCGACCAGCAGGCGGTTCGGACGGCGCACCGTCACCTTCAGGGTGTGAAAGATGTGCAGGAGTTGGCCAGCCGGATCGGCGTAGACCCGGATCGTGCGCGCCTGAAACGAGAATTCTTTGGCCTCCAGGGCCTGGCCCATGCGGGTCACCGCCGCGCTCGCTTCGGGGCTGATCGACGGTTTGGCCGCGGTGGCGGCTGACGGCGCTGCGATCGACAACCGGCTCCCGCCGGCAAGGCCGACGGCGAGCAGGGCGGCGAGAATCGCGACATGCCTCAGCTTCATGAATATCCTCCATTGTTGGGACGCTCTGGCATTGTTTTACGCTCTGGCATTGTCGGGGGTTCAGGGCGGGGACGCCGCCGCAGCGGATCCGGGCGGGCGGGCAAGGGCGGCGGTTGGTGGAGAAGCTGCGCTATCGGGGTCGGCGCTGCGGCGCACTGGCGCATGAGTTTGGCGATGTTGCCTCTCGATGCGGCCGACCTCAACCAAAATCGCCGCTGCCGCGCAGATGACCCGCCGGACGGCACAAGCGTGCGAAGCAAGCGAGCCATCTTTCGCCACCGCGCGCCTGCCGGGGCGGCGCCGCCCCGGCATTTGGCCACGGCCATACCGCGCAGGCCTTGCGATCGCAATCCCGGCGCGGATTGCAATTCGGCAGACCACCCGAGGGGCGGCCCGCCGCGCCGGGCGCTGCCGCCGGCCAAGCAGCAACCGCCAGAGGCCTGTAGCCGGGCTGAGGATTTGCCGGAGCATTTGGCGCGGGGCGCGTGGGGGTTGCGGTTCAGCCGGGCGGTGTCGCGGTTGGGATCGCCGGCAGCGGGTTGGCATCGGTGCGCGGGACAATGTCCCATGTCGGCGCGGTCACGATCGCCGGCATGGCCGGCGTGATGACATTGGCTTTCAGCCACGCCTCGGCCTGCGCCGCGCCGGTCTCGCCGGCGTCGTCGAGCATCGCCATGCCTCCCAGCTGATAGAGCGGGTAGCCTTCGACCCCGAGATCGTTGGCGAAGGCGGTGGGGCCGTTCTGCGTGCCGCTGGCGACGTTCGTGGTCGGGTCGATCGGCACCCCGGTTGGCGACAGATATTGCGGGGTGAACGCCGCGAAGACCGCGCTCCAAGTCGGGAAGAAGCCGCCCGCCGCCTGCTCGACCGGCATTTCGTAGACGTTGATCGCCCAGGGCTGCCCCGAACTGTCGATCAGGCTTGTCGCCCACGCGCCGGTGTATTCCTGGAGCGGCCTAGCGGCGAAGCCGAGCTCGGCTTCGCGGCCAAGCGCGTAGGTCAGATAGCCGTTCATCCATGGGTCAGTGATCGTGCTGGCCCCGCCGGTGGCATAGACCCCGTTCTGGATGTTGTCCCAGATCGCGGAATTGGCCGCGGTCTGCGAATTTGCGCCGGGGCCGCCGTTGCTATCCCAGTTGCCCAGGGTCGGGGCTTTGCCGTTCTCCGGCCCGTTGTTTTGCGTCCAGAAATCGCCAGTGGTCGCGCCCCATGTCTTCATCGCCGTGCCGTCGTAAGGCGTGCCGGTGATCCCGAGGCTGCCTTCCATGCGAGCGATGGCGTCGTTCATCAGGTAGGTGAAGTAGGTTTTCTCGGGATCGCTGTCGGGGGCCATGAACGCGGTTTCGGCGCGGCTGCGGATCATCCATGCGGCCCCGCGCAGTTCGCCGTTGATCGCGCCGTAATCTCCGGCGGGTCCGCGGCCATCCGCTGCGGTCGTGGCGTCGACCGATCCAGCGGCGCTGAACCCGGCCCACATATAGGCGCTGTCGAGATACCAGGGATCGCCGGTCAGCACGTAGGGAACAAAGAACGGCTGCGGCTCATGCGCGGTGCCGAACGACCAGGGCTGGTTGATGTCGAGCGGGCCGACGATTTTGACTGCATCGCTTGGCGTGGTGTAGCTGTAGGACAGCAGCCCCTCGGTATAGGTGGTCAAGGTCTGCCGATCGGTGATCGAGACGACATGGCCGAGCCCGGTCTCGGGACTGAGCCCGGTCGGGTCGGCGCGGCTGAGGCGCTTGGTCGGGTCGCCCTCGCGCAGATTGGCCGGGAAGGCGCCAGCCAGATCGTCCATGCCGAGCGCCATCTGGCGCATCCGCCAGTCGCCGGTATAGAGCCACATCACGTCCCAGGTTGGGTAGGGTCCGATCTCCTGGCGGGCGCCCGGCGCGTTCATGCCGACTTGCCACACGCCGCCATCCCAGGTGCCGTCGTAAAGGTCGTGCGGGTAGCCCGTCCATAGGTTGTACTCGGTGGCGATGGCGCTCGCCGGCACGGTGACCGATGGATCGTAGTTCGGCAGGAACCGGGTGCTTTCGAGATAGGCGAGGTTGTTGTTGATGTTGACTTCCGGCTGCGGCGTCCCGCCGAGCCAGAAGGTGCGCGACCAGCGGGTGAGCGCGTAGTGGGTCAAGCCCGATCGGGTGTAGGCGATGGCGTTGGCGGCGGTCAGGGTCAGGTTGTAGGTCAGGTCCTCGAGTTCCTCGGTGTTGTCATTCTCGCCGACGGCGCGGACAAAGACCTGATGCGTCGCCGGCCAGAAGGTCGCGTAAAAGTGCGGCCGAAACGGGTGGTAGCCGTCGCCAAAGCCGATATCGTATTTGCGCGTGACGGTGTCGTCGCCGAGGATAATGGTCTGCGCCACCGGACCCGAGGTCCACAGCTTATAGTCGCCGTTCTGCAGCATCGTGCGCGCGTCCACCACCTGGGGGCTCCCTCCGGTGGTCGGCGTCAGCTTCATCTTTGCGTCAAACATGTATTGCATCAGCAGCATCTGCGCCTGAGTCAGCGGCGCGTTGCTGTTCGCGGTCTGGTTCTGGAAGGTCAGGGTCAACGAGCCGCCGGCCGGGATGCTCGGGATCACCACGGCGATCACCGCGAACTCGACCGAGCCGTCCGGATAGCGGTTTTTGATGTCGGCCTGAGTGGTGAGCGGCGTGCCGTTGAGGAGCACCTGCGGCGCTGCGGCGATCGCCCCGTCGATAAACGGCCTGCCGAACTGAAACGGATAGTTGCTGATCGCCCCGCCGCTCGCATTGCTGACCGTGATCGAGTTGGTAACCCCTGAAGGCAGTGAAGTCGCTGCATGGCTCGCCGCGGAAACAAACAAAAGTCCTGCGGCTGCAGAAAACAAAGCAAAGCGCAGCATGCTCGGTATCCTCTTCGGAATCCGACCCATACCCCCGTCGATTGGTCGTTGCCGACAGAATGGAATGCGAGCGTTAAAGAACAATGACAGGTGGGCAAAGAACGTGGTTGTCGATTCTTTGCGCCGAACCGAGTGACATGAAAATTAAACGTATGTTTTGAAATTTTGGGTTAAATATTTTTAGTTTGCTCGATACGAGATCGCCGCTGCGCTGTCGGCGGGCCTCGCCGAGCGCCGGCCTTGCCAAGCCCGAGCACGATGAGCGGGGCGGACCAAGCCTCCGCCCCGTTGGCCGAAAACCGAACCTGCCGGGCGTCGCCGCTTACAGGTCTTGCGGCTGCGGCGCCGGACCCTCCGAGCGACGCCGGCGCTCGGCCATGAACTCGTCGAATTCGACCTTGTCCTTGGCGTGCCGCAGCCGGTCGAGAAACTCCAGGAATTCGCGCTGCTCGTCTTCGAGCCGGCGCAGGGTTTCCTCGCGGTATTCGTCAAAGGCGCGATTGCCGGTGGCCGAGCGGGCTCGGCCGCCGCCGCCGCAACCCCAGCGTTCGGCTGCCGCCTGCATGCGCCCCATGCGCTGCTGCATCCGCTCCATGCGCCGCTGCCAGCGGGTTCCGCCGCCCTGCGCCCAGCATGCCATTCGTCCACTCCCTATCAAGAAACCGAGAACCACCAGCCCGAGCGGCCACCACAACATGAAGCTCAGCACCGTCAGCCCGATCCACGCCGGCTTGCCGACATCGTCCAAATATCCCGCGAGGTGATGCATCGCCGCACCATGTGAATGTATCTAACATTTACATAACTTCGCGCCGGCCGGCTGTCAAGCGCGGCCGCGCGGGTCCTCCGGCTCGGCCGCCTCGGCGATGACGCCGAGCCCGCGCAGATAGATCAGCATTCCTGCTTCGAGCAGGTCTTCGGGGGTCATCGGCAGCGGCCGCCGGCCGCCGTCGCCGCGGGCGAACAGCGAGGCGATGCCGTGCGCCAATGCCCAGACATGGAGGCTCATCATCAACGACGGCGGCCGCTTTTCCGGCGGCAGGCGCGCGCACAGCATCTCCGAGGCGCGGCGCAGCACCGCGAAGCTGCGGTCGGCCGCCTGGCGCAACGCCGGATCGCCGTCAAAGGACAGGCCGGCCTCGAACATCGCCGAATAATAGGCGGGCTCGCCGCGGGCGAAGGCGAGGTAGGCCCGGCCGACGTTTTCGAACGCGCCGAACGGTTCGGGCCGGCCGTCGTCCCAGGCGCGGCCGAGATGTGCGGCAAACCGCTCGAAGCCGCGGCGGGCGATATCGGCGATCAGCGCGTCGCGGTCGCGGAAATGCCGGTAGGGCGCGGCCGAACTGACCCCGGCCGAGCGCGCTGCATCGGCAAAGGTGAACCCGGCCGGCCCTTTCTTGGCAATCAGATCGAGCGCCGCCTGAATCAGCGCTTCGCGAAGATTGCCGTGGTGATAGCCGCGGCGCCCGTCCGGCCCGCGCCCCCACCCCGTCATCTTCCCGACCGGCTCATCGCGAGCACCCGACCAGCAGAGCCGGAGCGAACCTCGTCATGTGAAATGCTTTTACATCAATTCGCCGCGGCGGCGCAGGCGCAATCACCACAGCATCCTTTTGTTGCGGTTCACGCCATGCCGGGCTAGTGCGAAGATCCCGCCAATGGCTCCCGCTACCCGTTCCGGTCGGCGTCGACGTTTGCGGTTTCCGCCCAGCCAGTCTCGGGCAAATCCTGGGGAGAACGAGGCGCGCCGGGCCGGGATTGTGAATTGGCGGCCGAGCGTGCAGCATCGTCGAGCCGGTCGATTAAGCCAACGGGTTCGAACGGGCTGGTGAAGGCGCCGATCGAAGCCGATATCTGACGCGGAACCAACAAGGACAAACCGATGGATGCCTGGTGGCAGTGCGAAGTTCCCTACCCGTTTGTACCGAAGGACGTGCTCGACGCCGCCCCCTCGGTGCGCGGCAGCCTGCCCAACAAGTACTGCGACCCGAAGATCGCGGCCGATCTGTTCGAGGAGGTCATCGACGAATTTCTGCTGTGCGACGAGATGGGCATGAACGTGCTGGCGATCGAGCACCATGCCGGCATCAACTCGCTGTTGGGCGCCAACCCGATGCTGGTCGGCATTCTCGCCCGGCAGACGCGCCAGGCGCGCATCCTCAGTCTCGGCACGCTCGTCTCGCTGCGTCAGGACCCGGTGCGCATCGCCGAGGAATACGCCACCGCCGATGTGATCTCGCGCGGCCGGCTCGAGATCGGCTTTGTCAAGTCGGGTGGCACCGAGATGCCTTCGGCCAACGCCAACCCGGTCGGTAATGTCGAGCGCTATTGGGAGGCGATCGACCTGATCCGCAAGGCGCTCTCCGAGCACGACGGCCCGTTCAGCTGGGAGGGCAAGCACTTCACCCACCGCCACGTCAACATTTGGCCGCCGCCCTATCAGCGACCGCACCCGCGGCTGTGGTCGGCGACCGGCGATCCTGAGACCGCCGAAGAAGTCGGCCGTCGCGGCATGGTCCATGTGCTTGTGCTGCGCGGCCCCGACGGCACCAAGCGCGCCTACGAAGCGTACAGGAAGGCGCGGGCCGAGGCCGGGCTGCCCCGGGTCACCACCGACAATTTCGCCTATGCCGCCTTCGTCTATGTCGGCGACACCGAGGAGGAGGGGCTCGAAGTCGGCGGCAAGCTCCTATGGTTCTTGAACACCAGCCTCAAATCGGCGCCGCAGCATTCGCGGCTGATGCCGGGCTCGTTCCCGCCCGAGCGCGCCCCCGCGGCCTATCGCACCTCACCGCGCCCGGCCGCCGAGCCGAACCTCGTCAACGCCGAAAAGGGGGTCCCGAGCGCCGGCGAAAACATCCGCCGGCTGATGTCGATCGACGCCGAGGAAGCCAAGGCGATGGGCATCCTCTTCGCTGGCAATCCGGACAGCGTCACCCGCCAGATCCTCGAATTTTACGACCGGGTGGGCGGCTTCGGGCATTTGAGCATGATCGGCCGCTCCGGCTTTATGACCCATGCCGAATCCGAGAAGGGCATCCGGCTTTTCGCCCGCGAGGTGCTGCCGCGCCTGCAGGAGATCGCGCCGGTCACGGTCGGCTGAGACATTCTCTTCCGACCGGCCAGGTCAGCAGCCGAGCTTGGCGGCAAGGTCGATGAAGCTGTCGGCGATCACGTCGAAATGGTGCTCGGCCTTGAAATCGCGGGTCTTGTTGGGGCCGTGCTCGAGCGGCCGGCTGACAAAGGCGGTGCGAAAGCCGCGGCCGCGGGCGGCCATGAGGTCGCCATTATGCGCCGCCACCATCATGCATTCCTCGGGCTCGAGGTCGAGGAAGGCGGCGGTTCGGTCGTAAGCCTCGGGCTGCGGCTTGTAGGCGTGCGCCACCTCGGCGCCGAGGATCGCATCCCACGGCAGCCCGGCGTATTTGGCCATGTTGACCATCAGCGCGACATTGCCGTTCGAGCACGTCGCCAGGATGAATTTGCGCTTGAGCCGGTTCAGCCCTTCGACCGTGTCGGGCCAGCCGTCGAGCCGATGCCAGGCGCGGTTGAGATGGTCGATCTCGGCCTCGCTGAGCCCGGTAATGCCGAATTCCGGCAACAAGTCGACCAGGTTCTCCCGGTGCAAATCGTCAAGCCGCGCCCACGGGCGCTCGCCGCTGCGCACCTTGGCCATCGCCGGCTGATAGCGCGCCCGCCACCGGTCGGCGAAATCATGCCAGTCCTTGTCGTAGCCCTTCGGCCCGAGTATGGCCTTAGCCTCGCGGGCGATGCTGTCGCGCCAGTTCACCACGGTGCCGAACACGTCGAAAGTCAGAGCCTTCACATCCGAAAGCGCCATCGTCCGGGTTTCCCTTCGCTCGTTGCCGCGTCTGTCGCTGCCCGATGTCGCGCAGCTTTGAGATGTCGTCAACATCCGAATCTCGCGTCGGACGGTCGCGCGGTACGCGCCTGTATCTCGACAACTCAGCATACACGTGTATTATACACGTAAGGAGCTCGCGCATGTCAAAGTCGGCCGGCTCAGCCCGGAGGACATTGATTGCTGTCGAGCGGGCAATCTGCTTGCAATTCGGTCTCTGAGGTTTAGGGCTCGGCGCTGCGCGTCATGAGGCTCGTGCCCTGCCTTCCTGCGGTCATCGAGGTATGGTCAGCGCGATCAGCTTCTCGGCGGCGCGCTCGGCGCGGTCGAGGTGGCGGCAGGCGTCGATCAGCTCGGCGAATTGCGTCGCGGGGATGGCGAGCCCGGGGGCGATCGAATCGATGCGCCGGGCTTCCTCTTCGAAATCCCAGATGAATTCGCGGCCGGAGCCCTCCTTGGCAAAGCTGCGGCCGTCCTTCAAGAAGATCGTGATCCGCGGCCCGAACAAGGTGCGCCCAACGGTCGGAATCAGGGTCACGCGCTGCATCAAATCGAGCACCGCCGGCGGGTCGCTCTCGCCCGGCCCTGGCCGATCCCCGCGCAGCAGCGGATAGCCGCGCTCGACCGCGCCATAGGCGGTGAAATATTGCGTGCTGCCGATTTGCGGCGGGTCTTCGATGCCGCGGCTCGGAAAGGCTGGGCTCGGATATTCAGTCTCAAACCAGTTGACCAATGCCTCGATGCGCTCGATGTCCTCCCAGCGGATGGCGTTCTCTTCACAGAGACGCGCCGTCACCTCGATATGGGCGATGTTGTAGCCGGCGGTCGAGTAGATCCGATAGAGCGTCTCGAGAAAGATCCAGTCCCGCCCGAGCCCTTGGGTGATCGCGGCCATGTCGGTGCGGTTTGATCCGGTAAAGCTGTAGCGCAATTCGCCGCGATTGTTGCCGGCATAGGCATGATAAAAGCCGGCCTCGCCCTCCAATGTGGTCTCGCCGCCGGGAACCCCGCGCCTGGCCAAGGCCACCGCCAAGAGCGCGTTGCGCACCGCACCCCCTTCGCGCAGCGAGCGCCCGCCGCTGCGGGCGCCCTCGAGATTGCCGGCGGCGAGATTGACGCATTGGGCGATGGCGCCGTTGATCTGGTTTTCGTCGAGCCCGCCGAGCTTGGCTGCGGCGATCGCCGCGCCGAAGATGCCGAATACCGGCCCGGCGTGGAAACCGCGCGACATGACCGTCGGGATGAACTCGGCGGCCATCCGCTCCATGACCTCGTAGCCGGCGGCAATTGCGGTCAGAAACTCCCGGCCCGAAGCGCCGGCCGCCTCGGCCGCGGCCAATGCCGCCGGCAGGATCGCCGTGCCGGGATGGGTCAGCATGCGGAAGGTGTCCCACTTGCCGCCGGCGAAGATCGTCTCGGCATTGACAAAGGCGGCCCCGGCCTTGGTCAGCTTCGCGCCAGTGTTCAGCACGCTCGCAGCCCCGCCGCCGCCGGCCTCCTCTTCCTGCATCAGCGCCAAGGCCTGCCGGCTCGCCGGCATTCGATGCGCCACCAGCGCCGAGGCGAGGGCCTCCAACGTTACCCCCTTGGCCCGGTCGACCACCGCCGCCGGCAGATCTTGGTATTTGAGGTTGGCGGCGAAGGCGGCAAATTCCCGGCTCATCGACATGGCGGCTTCCTCGCGGATAAAGAATTCCCGAGGGCGAGCTTAGCCCAATTGGCGCGCGGACCCGAGGCTGCGTGCGCGGTGCATGGCGCGAGTGCGCACGGGGGCGTTGCCGCAGCGGCGTTAGCAGCCGATCATGGCCGCGCCCATGCAAGATTCCGGTCAGAGGTCGACAGGGACACCGCGACTTGTGTCTTCCAATCCGCGGCAAGACCGGCGCCGAAAAATGGAGGAGCGCGATGTTGGATCTCCTGGAGCAGCAGAAGCGGCTGACGGGAAACCAAAAGAAGATCGTCGCAGCTGCCGTCATCGGCGACATGCTGGATTATTTCGACTTCGGGCTGATCGGCTTCGCCCTTGCGTTTATCATCGGCCCATGGAAGCTGACCTACGGACAGTCGGCGATGATCCTGCTGACCTCGGGCATCGGCGGGGTTCCCGGCGCGTTGTTTTATGGTTGGCTCGCCGACCGCATTGGCCGGCGTAAGGTATTCATCGCCACCGCCGTGAATTTCTCGTTCGCCACCGGGGTCATGGCGCTGACCCCCGACCAGGGCGGCTGGATCTTTCTCAGCGTTTGCCGCTTTTTCGTCGGTTTTGGCGTTGCCGGCCTGTTCACCGTCGATCTGCCGCTGGTGCAGGAATTCGTGCCGACGGCAAAGCGCGGCTTTGTCGGCGGTCTGGTGACCTCGCTGTTGCCGATCGCCGGCATCATGGGCGCGGCCTTGGGGGCATTTGTCACGCCGCTGATCGGCTGGCGCGGCTTGTTCGCGATCGGTTTGCTTCCGGCTGCCGTGACCCTGCAGATCCGCGCCTGGGTTCCCGAATCGCCACGTTGGCTGATCCGCATGGGTCGGCTCGACGAGGCGCGCCGGTCGCTCGCTTGGGCGTTGGAGATCGATCCGGCGCAGATCGCGCTGCCGAGCGCCATCGCCGAGCCGCGGCCGACGACATGGCGCGAGCTGTTTTATTATCCGCGCAGCATGGCGCTGTCGGTTCTGACCAGTCTCGGCTGCCAGTCCGGCGGGATCGGAATCGGGCTGTGGAGCACCACCTTGCTGGTGCTGCTGCTCAAGATCAAACCCGCCGAGGCGTCTTACCTGATGATCTATCTCGGCGTTGTCGCCCTCATCGGGCGATTCGTCTTCTGCTATCTGTCCGACGCCATCGGGCGCCGGCCGTCTGGAGTCTTGCTCAGCTTTGGCGCAGCATTGTCGTTAGCCCTTGCCGGCTACTACCACTACGCCTTCATAGGCGGCATATCGGTATTTTACCTGATGCTTTTCGGTCAGCGCTTTTTCGGCGATGGCGGCTACGCTATCGTCGGACCCTATGCGGCCGAGGTCTGGCCGTCGCGATTGCGGGCAAGCGGTATGGGCTTCGGCTTTGGCATCGGCAATTTCGGCAAGGTTCTGGGCCCTCTCGGACTGGCGCTGATCGTCGGTTCGTCGAATGTGGTCAACCCCAAGGCGACGCTCGACGCGATCGAGCCGGCGATGATGTATCTTGGCGGCTGGTACGCACTCTCCGGGCTCGTGTTCATACTGCTCGGCTTCGAAACCCGAGGGCGGTCGCTGGAAGAGCTCGACGATGCGCTTGACCAGCCCGGCAGCGCCCGCGCACGGCCGGCGTCGGTGCGGCCATAGTCGGACCGCCGCCATTGCATCTGGAACTGACGGCATGGGATTGCGGGATCGGATCGGCGTCGATGTCGGGCGCAAGTTGAAGCTCGAAGACGCGATCGAGTGGGCGGCCCGGCACGAGGTGCGCTGGATCGACATCGAGCTCGATACCGGCGCCAATGCGCTGACCCGCTTTGACGATGCGCGCGCGGCCGGGGTTCGCCGGGCCTGCCAGCGCCACCAGGTTCATCTCGGTCTGCACACCGCCTCGGCGGTCAATGTCGCCGAATATGCGCCCTATGTCGGCGACGCCGTCGACCGCTATCTCGAAGCCTATGTCGAAATGGCGCCGCGGCTCGGCGCCGAGTGGATCATCGTCCATGCCGGCTATCATTTCACCTCGGACAAGGATATGCGGATGATTGCCGGCCGCGAACGGCTGGCGCGCGTCGTCGCGCATGCCGAGCGGCACGGTGCGCTGCTGCTGCTGGAAAACCTGAACAAGGAGCCGCCGGCGGCCGAAATTCACTACCTCGCGCACACTATCGCCGAGTGGCGATATTATTATCAGGCGATCCGCTCGCCGGCGCTCAGGCTGTCGTTCACGGTCAATCACGCGCATCTCGTCCCCGAAGGTGTGGCGGGGTTTGTCGATGCGCTCGACATGGCGCGGGTCGAAGAGGTGCGGCTCGCCGATTGCTGGCGCAACGGCGACGAGGCGCATCTGCCGCCTGGCGCGGGGGATCTCGATTTCGCCGACATGTTCCGCCGGATCGAAGCCAAGGGCTTTGCCGGCCACTACATGAACGCGTTCGGCTCGCTCGACGACATGCTGGCCGCGCGCGAGGATCTAGCCCGGTTGGCGGGCTAGACGATATGTCGATTCTTTATCAAGAGATTGCTCCGCAGATTGGGTGATCGCCAGCGCCGAGAAGACTGTTGCTGTGGTGGGGTCCGCCGCCATTATTCCGCTGGGCAATACGAGCAAGCCGGATTGCGGGCCGCCCACCGGCTGCGCGGCAGTGAGAAATGGTCAAATACGGGGAGGTAGCGGTGAGCGATCTGTCGGGGCCGCCGTTTCGAGCGGATCATGTTGGGAGCTTGCTGCGGCCGGCGGAGTTGCTGCGGGCGCGGGCGGAGCGGGAGGCGGGGCGGATTGCGGCCGCGGGGTTGCGCCGGGTCGAGGATGCCGCGATCGACGACGTTGTGCGGATGCAGCGGGAGGTCGGGCTCCAGGGCGTCACCGACGGCGAGTTCCGGCGCGGCTCGTGGCATATGGATTTTCTCTACCGGATCGGCGGGGTGGCCAAGGCCGAGCAGGTGCTGAACATCCGGTTCAGGAACGAGGGCGGCGCCGTCGAGTTCAGCCCGAACGCGCACCGGGTTCGCGGAAAACTCATGCTCGACGAGACGATTTTCGGCGAGGATTTCACTTATCTCAAATCGGTGACGCCGGTGGGCGCGACGCCGAAGCTGACGATCCCGTCGCCGTCGATGCTGCATTATCGCGGCGGGCGGGCGGCGATCGACGCCGCGATCTATCCCGACATGGAGGAGTTCTGGCGCGACCTCGCGGGCGTCTACGCGAAAGAGATCGCGGCGTTGCACGACCTCGGTTGCACCTATCTGCAGCTCGACGACACCAGCCTCGCCTACCTAAACGACCCGGCGCAGCGCGCCTATGTCGACGCGATCGGCGGCGACGGCTCGACCCAGCACCTGACCAACATCAAGGTGATCAACGCGGCACTCGCCGGAAGGCCCGCCGGCATGACCATCTGCACCCATCTGTGCCGCGGCAATTTCCGCTCGTCGTGGATGGCCGAGGGCGGCTACGACCATGTCGCCGAGGCGTTGTTCGGCGAGCTTGCGGTCGACGGCTTTTTTCTCGAATACGACGATGCGCGCTCGGGCGGGTTCGAGCCATTGCGCTTTGTCCCCAGGGGAGGGAAGCGGGTAGTGCTGGGCCTGGTCACCAGCAAGCGCGCCGCCCTCGAAAGCAAGGACGAGTTGAAGCGCCGGATCGACGAGGCCGCAAAATACGTGCCGCTCGACCAGCTCTGCCTCAGCCCGCAATGCGGATTCTCCTCGACTGTCGATGGCAACGCGCTGTCGATCGACGAGCAGCGGGCAAAGCTGCGCCTCGTCGTCGACACCGCGCGCGAGGTGTGGGGCTGAGGGTGGCCGAACCGAGGGAGGAACCGTCGTCATGCGGGTGCTTACCTATAGCCAAGGCCTGCGGATCGAGGATCCGGCGCTGCTCGCCACCCTTGCCATCTTCTGCGACAAGACCTGGCTGCCTTACCAGAGCGTCGGGGACACCATGCAGAAGGTGCTCGAAGAAGAGGGCGCTCTGCCGGCCGCGCTCGCCGCGCTGCAAGAAGACCCGGTACGCGATGCGATTTATGCGTGGGATGCCGATTACGATGATCTCTTCACCGAGCAGATTTTCGAGCGGTTGCCCGGGCCCAGCGCGGTTGACCATGCCGCGCACCGCGATGAGTTCTCGGACAAATCCGTCGCTGAGATCGTCGGCGGGCCGAGATCGATTTACGAAAGGTTGGCGCTCCGTTTTCATTTTACGCGAGTAGATCTTCCGGGGACCGAGATGTTCGATTTGGGGATCGCGCAAAGCGATGTCAATCTCGCACAGAGTGTGATCTTCTTGAACGTTCCCAAGCTGTCGCAAATCGAGCCGAAAAAGATTCTCGATTTGCGCGCCGATGTTCAAGCTCATGGGCTCAGAGAATTTTGGGAAATGATCGAGCACGAATACCGCCTTGCACAGGCCCAGGGGCAGCATGACGCCGCGAGAGCAGAAAAGATCCGGGCGGATTTTGATAAATGGACCAGTGAGAGGCGTGCGCTGATGGGTGTGACGGTCGGCCTTGGCGTGGTGACCACACTGGCGGCCTACTTCTTCGGACCGACCGGCGTCGCAGCCCCTGGCGAAGGAATATTACTCGGAGCAGCAGCCAGTACAGTCCCCTCATGGTTCGGCCAACTGAATGCATGGCGGGTGGGCTTCAATAAGGATCGAAACACGGCCTTCAAGTGCATGTCGCGGATCGATCGGAAATTTCGTTGAATGACCACGCGGCCGCTGGGACGGGCGACCCGCTCGGCGCCGCCAGCGCTGCGCCGTTTTGCGCTTTGACAAGCTCGCCGGCCGGGCCTAGCTGGTTCACCATGGCGCAAGGGCGGGTGTCGCATGTCTTGGCTAGGCAGGCCCGTGCGCCGGCCGATTTCATGGCCTCTGCGGCGATCCTGGGGTTGGGCGGAGCGTTGTGGTGGCTGTCGGCGAGCCACCCGGCGCTGATGCCGTTCTGGGGGCCGTGGGATTTCTCGCCGACCCAATATCTGGCGACGGCCTTGGTGCTACTGTGGTTCTGTCGCGGTCTCGCCTCGGCCCCGATACGCGAGCGGCCCCCGATCTGGCGCCGCGTCCTCTTTGTGACCGGCCTCGCCCTCATATACGCGGTGCTGCAGACCCGGTTCGACTATTGGGCGCAGCACATGTTTTTCCTGCATCGCCTCCAGCATGTGACGATGCATCATTTGGGGCCATTCCTGATCGCCCTCGGCGGCGCCGGCGCAACCATCAGGCGGGGCATGCCGCAATGGGCGCGGCAGGCGATCGACAGCCCGGCTGTCGTCGGCGTCATCGGCGTGCTGCAGCAGCCCTTGCTGGCGGCCTTCCTGTTTGTCGGCTTGATTTACTTCTGGCTGATCCCGCCGATCCATTTCCGCGCGATGATCGATTGGCAACTCTACGCGGTGATGAACTGGAGCATGGTGCTCGACGGCCTCCTGTTCTGGTGCCTGGTTCTGGACCCGCGGCCGAAGCCGCCGGCCCGCATATCCTATGGCATGAGGGCGGCGCTGGCTTTCGGCGTCATGTTCCCGCAGATCGTGTTGGGCGCCGCGATCGCCTTTTCGCAGCGCGACCTCTATCCCTATTATGATCTTTGCGGCCGGCTGTTCCCTTCGATCGGCGCGCTCACCGACCAGCGGATCGGCGGCATCGTGATCTGGATCCCGCCGGCGATGATGAGCGCCATCGCCGTGCTGCTGGTGGTGAACAATTTGCGAATGCACGAGGAATCGGCCGGTGAGGGCGACCCTGAGGGTGCACAGCTGGCGACCCTCGCCAAAAGCTGGACCGGGCGCTAGCCCGATGCGCCGGACCTTGCTGCAGCTGGGCTTGGTCGTGGCTGCGCTGTCCGGCCCATTGGGCGCGCGCGCCGGCGAGGGCGGGCTCGCGCTGAGCCACCCATGGTTCCGCCTGGTGATGCCGTCATTGCCGGCCGCGGGCTATTTCACCCTGTCGAATTCGGGCGCGACGGCGCAATCACTGGTCGGCGCGAGCTCGCCCGGCTGCGGCATGTTGATGCTGCACCGCAGCGTCAATCAGGGCGGCCAGGAGCGGATGGTAATGGTGCAGAGCGTCGCTGTTCCACCGCATGGCAAGGTCCGCTTTGCGCCTGGCGGCTATCACATGATGTGCGCCTCCCCGAAGGCGGCGCTGCGGCCCGGGCGATCGGTCCCAGTCACCCTGCGCTTTGCCGATGGCGCCTCGCTAACAGCGAGCTTCCCGGTGCGCAACGCGATCGGCAAATAGGCCCGGGCAAATCGGCGCGGCTCACAACAGGCGCCGCAGCCGGGCCAGCCAGCCTTGCGGCCGACCCTCGTCGGCCAGGCGCTTCAGATCTGCGGTGGCGCCGGCGATGTCGGGCGTGGCCGAGTTCGAGCGAGGCGATGATCAGCCGCGCCGCGCCCGAGCCATCGAACACATAGACGGCCGCGCTGTGGGTGACCTCGTAGGGGTGGCCGTTGGTCGCCGGGGTCACCGAATAAACCACGCGATAGCGCCGCGCCAATGCCGCGAGCTGGTCGGGCGTGCCGCGCAGCCCCTCGATCTGCGGCGCGAAATTCCTGACATAGGCGGCGAGCACGGCCGGGGTGTCGCGGTTCGGATCGACGGTGACGAACAGCGCCCGTATCCGATCGGCGTCGGGCCCGAGACGGCGCAGGATTTCGGCCAGGTTCGACATTGTGGTCGGGCATTGATCCGGGCAGTTGGTATAGCCGAAATAGAGGAGCACGATCTTGCCGCGATAAGCGGCCTGGGTAACTTCTTTGCCGTCCGCGGCGCGGGTCATCGTGAAGGACAGCGGCGGCAGGCTGCCGGACACGTCGATCGAATGCCATTTCGCCGGATTGCCGCACCCAGCGAGCAGCGCCAGCCACAGCCCGGCGGCGGCGAGCCCGGCCGCGCGCCGCCGCGTTATCGGCCGTGCCCCGAGACCCGTCGCGGCAGGCGACTCAGCGGCCAGAGAACAGGTGGTGAGCTTCGGCATAGTGCAAAACCATGGCCACGCTGAGCGCCGTGACCAGCACCAAGGCGGCGACGCCGGCCAGCAGCACTGCGAGCAGCCGGTTTGTCTGCCGCAACCGGCGCTGCGGGCGAGGCCCCCCGCTCGGTCGTCCGGCGCCGGTCGGCCGCGACTCGCCGTCTGGTCCCGCGCTCACCGTTGTCGCCTCGCCCTGGCGCATGTCGGCGTTTGAACAAAGCATCGCGCCATCGGGCTGGTCCGCGACGGCGAGCGCGCACTATAACGGCGTAGCCGCGCGAGTTTTGGCGCACGGTGTCGCACCCCGGAAAGCCGGCAGCCGGTTGCGGCGGAACCAAAGGCGAGCGCACCGGCTGGCGGCAGCCGGCGGCGGAGACCCGGAGGGGGCGGATGTTGCACTGGTTGTGGGTCATCATCATCGGGTTTCTGGCGGGAGCGATCGCCAAGCTGTTCGTGCACGGGCCGGGTGGGTTTATCGTCACCACCTTGCTCGGCATTGTCGGCGCGATCTTCGCGTCCTGGCTCGGCCAGCGCATCGGCTGGTACGCGCCCGGCCAGAATGCCGGGTTTATCGGCGCGATCGTCGGCGCGGTGCTGATCCTGGCGATCTATCGGGCGATCGTCGGCGGTCATCCCTGACGTCTGGCCCGCCCCCGAGGAGCCCCGCCTCCGCGACATGCGCCCCAATTGCCGCGCGTGCACGGTTTACCTGCGCCCGCGCCATGCGATAGTTTGGGGGGTCTAAGCAACTGGCTAACGGGCCGGACGGGGTGCCGCACCGGCGTCGCCGTGATCGATAATTGCAGAGGGAGAAACGCAGCAATGGATCCGACCGCACTCTCGATGGCGCCGGCGGCGCGGATCACGGCCCGCCTCGACCGCCTGCCGATGACCCGGCACATCTGGGCGTTGGCGGCGCTGGTCTCGCTCGGCGGCTTTTTCGATGCCTACGCCCTGGCGCTGATCGGCGCGGCGGCGCCGGGTCTCTATCGCGCCAAGATCTTCACCGCGACCACGGTGAGCTTTTTCGGCATGACCGGGCTGGCGAGCTTTATCGCGGCGCTGTTTGCCGGGCTGTTCGTCGGCACCATCGCCTTTTCCTATGTGGCGGATCGGTTTGGCCGGCGCAGCATCTTCGCCTTCTCGCTGTTGTGGTACGGCGTCGCCAGCTTTGTGATGGCCCTTCAGAGCACGCCCAACGGGGTCAATCTGTGGCGGTTTATCAGCGCGATCGGTCTCGGCGTCGAGCTGGTCACGGTCGACGCCTACCTGTCCGAGCTGGTCCCCAAAAACGCGCGCGGCAAGGCGTTTGCCTTGCTGCTGGGGGTCAGCGCGTCGAGCGGGCCGATCATCTATTTTCTCTCCTGGAAGCTGGTGCCGATCGCGCCGTTCGGCATCGAGGGCTGGCGCTGGGTGGTGTGGGCCGGCTCGGCCAGTGCAATCATCGTCTGGTGGGTCCGGCTCGGTCTGCCCGAGAGCCCGCGCTGGCTGGCCCAGCAAGGTCGGGTGGCTGAGGCCGAGCGGCTGATGGCGGGGATCGAAGCCCGGGTGGAGGCCGAATCCGGCCGCAAGCTGCCGCCGCCCGGACCGCCCCAGATCCAGGAGCCGGGCCGGGGCCGGGTGTCCGAAATTTTCAGCCCACAATACCGCACCCGAACGATCATGCTGATGCTGTTCAACTTTTTTCAGACGGTCGGGTTCTACGGCTTCTTCGGATGGACGCCGACCTTGCTGATCGCCAAGGGCATCCATATTACCCAGAGCCTCGAATATACCTTCATCATCCAATTCGCGGCGATGGCGTTTCCATTCTTCAACATGCTGTTCGCCGACCGGATCGAACGGAAATGGCAGGTCTGCCTGTCATGCCTGGCGATTTCGGTGTTCGGCATTCTGTTCGCCGCCCAGACGACGCCGGCGGCATTGATCGTGCTCGGCGGCTTTCTGGCGATGTCGACCTCGTGGCTGGCTTACTCGCTGCACAACTACCAGTCCGAGCTGTTCCCGACGCGAATCCGCGCCCGCGCGGTCGGCTTCGTCTATTCTTGGAGCCGCCTGAGCGGCATCCTGACCGGGTTCTTCGTGGCCTTTTTCCTGCGGCATTTCGGGGTGCCTGGCGTGTTTCTGTTCGTCGCCGCGTCGATGGCGGTGGTGATCATCTCGGTCGCCGGGCTCGGCCCGCGCACCAACAATCTGGAGCTGGAGGCGATCGCGCACTGAGCTGAATCGCGCCTCGGCCAGCGGCTGATCCTGGCGGCCTGCGGCCGGCATCGGCGTTCCGACCCGAACGCCCGCCCTTCAGACCCGCGGAATCATGCGGCAATGCGGGAAAGAAACCCCTATATTCAGGGTCGTGGAAGCGCGCGCCGGCGGACGTCGCATGGCGGCGTTATTGCCTGTCCCGACGAAAGAGATCGTAGGCACCCGTGGCCGTAACCTCCGCCCCGCCGCCGCCCGCTGCTCCCGACATCACCACGGTCACGATCGAGGACGAGATGAAGCGTTCGTACCTCGATTACGCGATGAGCGTGATCGTGGCGCGCGCCCTTCCCGATGTCCGCGACGGGCTGAAGCCGGTTCACCGCCGCATCCTCTATTCGATGAAGGTCAACGGCAACGAATGGAATCGCGGCTACCGCAAATCGGCGCGCATCGTCGGCGACGTGATCGGCAAATACCACCCGCATGGCGAGCTCGCGATCTACGACGCGATGGTGCGGATGGCGCAGGATTTCGCGATGCGCCTGCCGCTGATCGACGGCCAGGGCAATTTCGGCTCGATGGACGGCGACCCGCCGGCGGCCTACCGCTACACCGAGGCGCGGCTCGCCCGCGTCGCCGATTCGCTGCTCGACGATCTCGACAAAGACACCGTCGACTTTCAGCCCAATTACGACGACACCGAGCGCGAGCCCAAGGTATTGCCGGCCGGCTTCCCGAACCTCTTGGTCAACGGCGCCCAGGGGATCGCGGTCGGCATGGCGACCAACATCCCGCCGCATAATCTGGGCGAGGTCATCGACGCCTGCTGCGCCTATCTCGACAATGGCGCGATCACCGTCGAAGAGCTGATGCAGTACGTCCCGGCCCCCGATTTCCCGACCGGCGGGACGATCATCGGTCGCGCCGGCGCGCACGCCGCGTTCAAGACCGGCCGCGGGGCCGTAATCCTGCGCGCCAAAAGCCATGTCGAGGAGGTGCGCAAGGACCGCGAGGCGATCGTCGTCACCGAAATTCCCTATCAGGTCAACAAGTCGAAGCTGGTCGAGCGCATCGCCGAGACCGTGCGCGAGAAGCTGATCGAGGGCATCTCCGAATTGCGCGACGAGAGCGACCGCGACGGCCTGCGCGTCGTCATCGAATTGAAGCGCGACGCCGAGCCCGAAATCGTCCTCAACCAGCTCTACCGCCACACCGCGCTGCAGACGAGCTTTGGCGTCAATATGCTGGCCTTGAATGGCGGCCGGCCCGAGCTCATGACCCTGCGCGACATCATCGTCGCCTGTATCGCCTTCCGCGAGGAGGTCATCACCCGGCGCACCAGCCATCTGCTCGGCAAGGCGCGGGAGCGGGCGCACACCCTGATTGGCCTATTGATCGCGGTCGCCAATCTCGACGAGATCATAGCGTTGATCCGCGCCGCCCCCGATCCGGCGACGGCGCGCGAGGGTCTAATCGGCCGGGCGTGGCCGGCGGGCGATGTGGCCCCCCTGGTGGCGCTGGTCGGCGAGCCGGGTCGGGAGGTCGCGGCCGACGGCGCCTACCGGCTCTCCGAGGAGCAGGCGCGCGCGATTCTCGAACTGCGATTGCAGCGCCTGACCGGGCTCGAACGCGACAAGATCGCCGAGGAATTGCAGGGGCTGATCGCCGAGATCGCCGGCTATCTCGAAATCCTCGGCTCGCGCGCGCGGCTGATCGAAGTGTTGCGCGGCGAATTGCTGGCGATCCGCGAGCGCTTCGCCAACCCGCGCCGCACTCAGATCGAGGATGTCGAGTTCGAAGCCGATATCGAGGCCTTGATCCAGCGCGAGGCGATGGTCGTCACCGTCAGCCACGCCGGCTACATCAAGCGGGTGCCGCTGTCGACCTATCGGGCGCAGCGCCGCGGCGGTCGCGGGCGGGCCGGCATGGCGATCCGCGAGGAAGATTTTCTGAACGAGGTGTTCGTCGCCTCGACCCACGCGCCGGTGCTGTTCTTCACCTCGTCCGGCCGGGTTTACAAGCTCAAGGTCCATCGCCTGCCGCTCGGCACCCCGCAGGCGCGCGGCCGGCCGATGGTCAATCTGCTGCCCAACCTGGTGCCCGGCGAAACGATCTCGACGGTCATGCCATTGCCCGAGGACGAGGCGAGCTGGGCCGATCTGACCGTCATGTTCGCCACCGCCAATGGCTATGTGCGGCGCAACGCCTTGAGCGATTTCGGCGACGTTCGCGCCAACGGCAAGATCGCGATGAAGTTCGAGGGCGAGGATGCCGACGACCGGCTGATCGCGGTCGCCACCTGCACCGACGCCAACGACGTCCTGCTCGCCACCCGCAACGGCAAGGCGATCCGCTTTTCGGTCGGCGACGTCCGGGTGTTTACCGGCCGTTCCTCGGTGGGCGTGCGCGGCATCCGGCTGCTCGGCGACGATCTGGTCATCTCAATGTCGATCCTGCGCCACCAGGAGGTCGCGCCCGATGTGCGCAACGCCTATCTGAGCCTTGCCGCGCGGCGCCGGCGGCCGATCGGCGAGGAAGGCGAGGCGACGGCCGAACTGCCGCCGGAGCCGGAGGAAGCCGACGCCGGACCCGGCGATGACGAAGCCTCGATCGCCGAGGAGATTTACGCCGATCTGGCCGGGCGCGAGGAATGCGTCCTGAGCGTCACCGAGAAGGGCTTTGGGGTCAGGACGTCGGCCTACGACTACCGGATCACCGGGCGCGGCGGGCAGGGCATCGACAACATGGATCTGCGCCGCCGCGACGATGCGGTCGTCGCCGTCTTCCCGGTCGGCAACAACGACCAGATCATGCTGGTGACCGATGGCGGCATGGTGATCCGCTGCCCGGTCCACGACATCCGCATCGCCCGCCGGCGCAGCCAGGGCGTGGTGATCTTCAAGATCGGCGACGGCGAGCATGTCGTCTCGGTGGCGCGCCTGCCCGAGGTCGCCGACGACAACGGCGACGCCGCCGAGGACGCCGCGGAAAATCAACCGGACAACGATCAACCGACCGACGATCAACCAGCCGACGATCGGCCGACCGATGACGGCCGACCGTCCGAGACGGGGGACACATGATTGAGCCGCGCGTCGGGGTCTATCCCGGCACCTTCGACCCGATCACCAACGGCCATTCGGACATTATCCGCCGGGCGGCCCGGCTGGTCGACCGGCTGGTCATCGGCGTCGCCCGCAACGACGGCAAGGGGCCGCTGTTCGCGACCGACGAGCGGGTCGAGATCGTGCGCGACGAGGTCGCCCATCTCGAAAACGGCGCCGCCGGGCGCATCGAAGTGCGCGCCTTCGACACGCTCCTGATGCATTTCGCCCAATCGGTCGGGGCCGGCACCATCATCCGCGGGCTGCGCGCGGTGTCGGATTTCGAGTATGAGTTTCAGATGGCCGGGATGAACGCCCGGCTCGACCCGCAGGTTGAAACCGTCTTTCTGATGGCCTCCGATCGCTTTCAGTTCATCTCGTCGCGTTTTGTCAAGGAGATCGGCGCCTTGGGCGGCGACGTCTCGCACTTCGTCAGCCCGCGCGTCGCCTTGCGCCTGGCCGAGCGCTTCGCCCTCGGCCGCAGCAAACCAGCCCGCCGCACAGCGGCCGCCGGCTAGCCGGGGTGGCTGCCGGCAGGTAAGCTCGGTGGGCGAACTGACGGAGAGGAGCGGGGCGATGGATTTTGGCGTGTCGATGTTTCACACCGATTACTCGATGCCGGCGGTGCAGTTGGCCCCGGCGCTCGAGCAGCGCGGGTTCGAATCCTTGTGGGCGCCCGAGCATTCGCACATCCCGGTGCCGCGGCGCACGCCATTTCCGGGCGGCGGCGAATTGCCCAAGGCCTATTACGACGCGATGGACCCGTTCGTCGTGCTCGGCGCCGCGGCGGCGGTCACCACGACCTTGAAGCTCGGCACCGGGGTGTGCCTGGTCGTGCAGCGCGACCCGATCCAAACCGCGAAGCTCGTCGCCTCGATCGATCAGATTTCGCGCGGGCGGTTTCTGTTCGGGGTCGGCGGCGGCTGGAACGCCGAGGAGATCGAGGATCACGGCGCCGCGTTCAAAACCCGCTTCAAGCTGATGCGCGAGCGGATCGAGGCGATGAAGGCGATCTGGATCGAGACCAAGGCCGAATATCACGGCGAATTCGTCGATTTCGGGCCGATGATGGCCTGGCCCAAGCCGGTGCAGAAGCCGCACCCGCCGATCATCGTCGGCGGGGCCTTTCCGCATGCCGCGCGCCGCGCGATCCGTTATGGCCAGGGCTGGGTCCCGATCGCCGGCCGCGCGCCCTATGGCGACGTCAACGACTTCCTGCCGAAATTCAAGGAGATGGCGAAAGAAGCCGGGCGCGACCCGGCGTCGTTGCCGATCACGCTGTTCGGCGCCGTCGAGGATGCCGATCTGCTCCGGCGCTACCGCGACATGGATGTGGCGCGGGTGGTCGTCAGCCTCCCGGCCGAGCCGGCCGACAAGACCCTGCCGGCGCTCGACCGTTGGGCCGAACTGATCCGCCGGGTCAACCGCTGACGCCGGACCGGCGCCGGCAATCAATCATAGGAAAGGCGAGCCCTCGATGGCGATCGAACTCCATGCCTGGAACACCCCGAACGGCCGCAAGATCAGCGTGGCGCTCGAAGAGATGGGTCTGCCGTACACGGTTCATCCGATCAACATCTCCAAGGGCGAGCAGTTCGCCCCCGCGTTTCTGAAGATCAGCCCGAACAACCGGATCCCGGCGATCGTCGATCCCGAAGGGCCGGGCGGCCAGCCGATCAGCATCTTCGAGTCGGGCGCGATCCTGATCTATCTCGGCGAGAAGACCGGCAAATTCTGGCCCAAGGACCTGCGTCGCCAGGCGCCGGTGTTGGAATGGCTGATGTGGCAGATGGGCGGATTCGGGCCGATGCCGGGGCAGGTGCACCATTTTCTTCAGGTCAAGGACGAGCAGGACCGGCGCTACGGCCTCGAGCGCTACTCAAAGGAAACCCGCCGGCTCTATGGCGTCCTCGACAAGCGGTTGGGCGAGGCCGAGTTCGTCGGGGGCGACATCTCGATCGCCGATTTCGCAATCCTTGGCTGGGCCTGGCGGCACGAGCGCCATCTTGTCGACCTCGCCGACTTCCCCAACGTCAAGCGCTGGTACGAGACCATGATGGCCCGCCCCGGCACCAAGCGCGGCTTCGAGGTGGCGCTGAGCTGAGCGCGGCCGCCCGAGGGGCCGCGACGGCTCCGTCAGCCGAGAGCGGCGCGCCGGCGTTCGAGGCTGGCGGCCGGCCATAGCTGGCGCGCATCGTAATAGGCGTCAAACGCCGGGACGTTCTCCGGGAGGCTGACCCAGGGTAGCTTCGAGCGGGTGTAGATATGCACGTCGGGGGCGAGTGCCGCAGGGTTGTCGAGCGTGCCGACCCGGACAAAGCGAAGCGCCGAGCGACCGCCATATTCGCTCCACACCGCAGTGCGGCAGGCCGGGCAACGAAAGATCCGATGCGGGCGCCCGCTGTCGGTCGGGACCGCGACCGGCTCGGGCTCGCCCGACAGCACCGCGATCCGGCTGGTCTCGATCAGGGCGTTGATCGCGAACGCGCTGCCGGTCTGCCGCTGGCAATCGCGGCAATGGCAGCAGTGCACGAACATCGGCGCCGAATCGAGCCGGTAGCGCACCGCGCCGCAAGCGCAACCGCCTTCGATAGCCTCGGTCATCGCGATTCTCCCGGCCGTTCGTCAGGATGTGGCCGGCGCGGACTTCGTGCCGGGCCAGCCAGGGCATGTCGATCATACACGCGCGTCCATGGAGGCTCCAGGCGATGGCGACGGTGACCAAGATCCTGGGGCTGCTCGGCGATCGCATTCAATCCGGCGCCAGCGAGCGGGCCGTGTTCGGCGATCCGGTCGAGGCCCATGGCCGCACCGTGATCCCGGTGGCCCGTATCGGCTATGGCTTTGGCGCCGGCGGCAGGGCAGGGGGGAACCAGGCGGCGAGCCCCGAGGATGACGGCAGCGGCGGCGGCGCCGGTCTGCGCGCGCGCCCGGTCGGGGCGCTGGAGATCACCGCCGGTGGAACGCGGTTTATCCCGTTTATCGACCCGGATCGGCTCGGCGTCGCGGTGCTGGTGGGCCTGCTGATCGGCGTCCGGATCGGTCGCCGGTCGCGAACCGGCCGCGCGAAAGCATCACGCTGAGCCGAGCGCGGCGCCGATCGGTGCCGAAATATATTGTGCGCCGGCCAGATCGCGTATCTGCTGGGTCGTCGAATCCTGGAGGGGGGGTCGAGATGAAACAAATCGCGTTCGCTATCGTGATGGCGCTCGGTACGCTCGCTGTCGCCCAACAAGCCCACGCCGTGACTTGCGTAAACGGCGCCTATCGCGCCGGTTGCGCCGGCCCGCATGGGGCTGCCGTCGTGCACAAGGCCCCGTATCGGGCACCCTACCGGGCGCCTTACCGCGGGCATTCGGTCACCTGCGCCAACGGGGTTTATCGCGCGGGATGCGTCGGGCCGCACGGCGCCGCGGTCGTGCGCAAGCCGTATTGACCAAGCCTGGAACGGGAAAATTCGCCCGGAACGGCTGCAACTCGCCAGCCAGCCCAAAATTGGCGTCATTGGATCTTGCTCGGCGAGATGGGATGTTGGTGGAGCCGAGGGGGATCGAACCCCTGACCTTCGCATTGCGAACGCGACGCTCTCCCAGCTGAGCTACGGCCCCATCACCCGATTCGACGCCTCGCCGGGGAGCGCCGAATATGCTGGGCAGGGCTCCCGCTGTCAAGTCAGGCCCGCGCGGCGGGATCGCGCCGCTCCGCTTGCGGACCCCCCCTGCGGGGGCTACGGTCGCCGCCTTATTGGCTGCCGAGGTTTTGCTCGATGTACGCGTTGCTGAACCTCGTCCACACCGTCATCACCATTTACATTTGGCTGTTGATCATCCAGGCGGTGCTGAGCTGGCTCGTGGCGTTCGGCATCGTCAACCGACACAATCGCGCGGTCGCGATGGTCGGCGATTTTCTGTGGCGGGTCACCGAGCCGCTGCTGCGCCCGATTCGCCGGATCCTGCCCGATCTTGGCGGGGTCGACATCTCGCCGGTAATCCTGATCCTGCTGCTCTGGTTTATCGACAATCTGATGTTTGAATATCTTGGCTGACGGTCCGCTGACTCCGGGGCGCGACGGCCTCTGCGTAGCGGTCAGACTGACGCCGCGGGCCAAGGCCAATCGCGTGCACGCCGTCGCCGCGAGCGCCGACGGCAAGCGGGTAGTCAAGGTTTCGGTCACCGCACCACCCGAGGCCGGACGCGCCAACGAAGCGCTGCTGGTGCTTCTGGCGGGGGCGTGGCGGCTGCCGCGGCGCGATCTGGCGATCATTGCCGGGCTCGCCAGCCGGCACAAGATCGTGCGCGTTGCGGGCGATCCGCAGCAGTTGGCGGGCAGACTCGGCGCGCTGATCGCCGCCCTGCCAAGCCGATGAGATGACCGCGCGATGCCCCATGCGCTGCTGTCCTTGTTCATCGCCGGCGTCGCCTTTTGCGGGTCGCACACCCTCTTATCGAGCACCCGGCTGCGCGGGTCGTTGCGCGACCAGCTCGGCGAGCAGGGGTTTCTGCTGGTCTATTCGCTGACCGCGCTGGCGACCTTCGCCTGGTTCGTCCTCGCCTATGTGCGGGCGCCGGTTGTGCCGTTATGGACGCCGCCGCGGTGGCTCGCCTGGGTTCCGGTATTGACCATGCCATTGGCGACCCTGCTGCTGGTCGCCGGCTATACCACGCCCAACCCGACCGCGATCGGCATGGAGCGCTCGGCCCGCGCCGATGATCCGGCGCCAGGCATTCTGCGGGTCACCCGGCACCCGGTGATGTGGGCGGTCGGCTTGTGGGGGCTGAGCCACCTGGCGGCGAATGGCGATCTCGCCTCGGTGTGGTTTTTCGGACTGATCGCGGCGCTGGCGCTCGGCGGCACGGTGCTGATCGACCGCAAAAAACAGCTCGCCCTCGGCACCCACTGGCAGCGCTTGGCTGCCGTAACCTCGAACCTGCCGTTCGCGGCGCTCGCCGCCGGCCGGACCCGACTGCGCTGGCGCGATATCGGGTTGTTGCGGCCGGTCGCGGCATTGCTGCTCTATGCCGTCCTCTATTTGGCCCACCCGATCTTCGCTGGCGTGCCGGTGGTGGCTCCGTGGATTTTGCACCGCTAGACTGGCGCCGTTGCACCTATTCGCTTCGACCAAGGAGATAAGCCATGTTGCTGCCGCTTGCTGGACGCCGCCTCTACTACGACCTGGTTGGCCCCGAGGACGGCCCGGTGGTGTGCATCACCCATTCGCTCGCCTCCGATGGCGGCAGCTGGGCCGAGCAGGCGCCGGCGTTGCTCGAGGCCGGGTTCCGCGTGCTGCGGCTCGACATGCGCGGCCATGGCGGCAGCGACCCGGTTGCCGGCGACTACACGATGCGCGGACTCGCGGGTGACGTCGCGGCGGTGCTCGACGCGCTCGGCCTGGCGCGGGTGCATTACCTCGGCCTGTCGATCGGAGGGATGATCGGCCAGGCCTTCGCCCTCGAGCACGGCGACAAGCTGATCTCGGCCTTGTGGTGCGACACCCTGCCGGCGAGCCCGCCCGGCGCGGCCGGCATCTGGGGCCCTCGGATGAAAGCGGTGCGCGAGGCGAATTCGCTGGCGCCGATCGCCGACAACAGCATGGACCGCTATCTGAGCCCGGCCTTCCAAGCGCGGAATCCCGGCCGTTGGAAGCAATTGCGCGACACCGTAATCGGCACCACACCCGCCGGCTATCTCGGCTGCTCGGCGGCGATCCTCGATTTCGATTTCACCGCGCGGCTGCCGTCCCTGCGGCTGCCGGTCCTGGTGGTCTGCGGCGAAAAGGACGCCGGCACCCCGGCCAGCGAAAACCGCCGCCTCGCCGGCCTCGTCCCCGGCGCGCGCTACGAAGAGATCGCCGGCATGCGCCACTTCCCCAACGTCGAAGCTCCCGCCGCCTTCAACCGCATCATGCTCGCCTGGCTCGACGCCCAGCGAAAGGCGCGGTGATTAGGTCCGCCAAGCCGAATTCGCTAAGCGCTCGTCCCCCTTGACCGCGAGTATTCTAGAATCCACGTGTTGATGATCGATCACGAAGAATGACTGACGTATCAGAATTGAGATAGAAGGAACGGGAAAAGCGATGACCCCTGCTGACGTGCCAATTTGGAAGGCTGCATCATGATCGAGAAGCTATCGGTTCTAATCGAAAAGGCACGGTCGGTGCGCATGTCCCCACGTGCATCCGAGGAGCAACGGCGGAGCTTTGCTTACGGCAACACAAAAATAGAAAATGAACGCATCACCCGCGAGATGGTCGATGAGCAAGCGGAGGCGTTGAGGCGCTCACGTGGGTGACCCGGACGAGGGGAGCCGCTACAGCGAGGCTGCAGCGGCCTTTCTGATATCGGACGCTGACGAACGTGCTCGGCGCGAGGCTGAGAACGGACTAA
This sequence comes from uncultured Alphaproteobacteria bacterium, assembly GCA_963814805.1. Lineage (GTDB taxonomy): Bacteria > Pseudomonadota > Alphaproteobacteria > ATCC43930 > CGMCC-115725 > AP-15. Next base: position 33,450 of record CAWFER010000005.1, read on the forward strand.
GGCAATTTGACTCCGTAATCGGTCTTGTCCAGCGCTATCTCGCCGAGCACTGGCGGTTTGCGCTACGTGTCTCAACAATCCTGGGACTGCACAGGGACGCCCTACTTGGGGTTCACGCCCTGGCAGGTAACTTTCGACCATCCACGGTAGAGATTAAAGGCAGCAGGCACATACCTCCCGACGCTTGGCAGGTACCGCAACTCGTCGAGGAGCTTTGCGACTACGTAAACGATAATTGGGACAGCTCCACACCACTGCACCTCGCTGCCTACGTGATGTGGAAACTGAATTGGATCCATCCTTTCGCGGACGGGAATGGGCGTACAGCGCGCGCAGTTGCTTATCTTGTACTGTGCATGAAAATGGGTGGCCGGATTCCGGGGACCAGAACTATCCCGGACTTGATCGCAGAAAATAAGACGCCCTATTACGACGCTCTGGAGGCGGCGGATGAATGCTGGGCAACTCGGCAAGAGATTGATCTAGCCCAGCTTGAGGACGCGCTAGGAAACTTATTGGCAGAGCAACTTGTTTCCGCGTTAGAGGAGGCCAGTGGTCGGTCTATTGTTTAACGGCCACTATTCCCGCCTGGCGACGAGGCGCAGGCGCAGCGCGTTCAGCTTGATGAAGCCTTCGGCGTCGCGCTGGTCGTAGACGGCGTCCTCCTCGAAGGTGACGTGGGCCTGGCTGTAGAGGCTCTTCGGCGATTTGCGGCCGACGACCGTGACCGAGCCCTTATAGAGCTTCAACCGCACCACGCCCTCGACGTTTTCCTGGCTCCGGTCGATCAAGGCCTGCAGCATCGCCCGCTCAGGCGAGAACCAGAAGCCGTTGTAAATCAGTTCGGCATAGCGCGGCATAAGCTCGTCTTTGAGGTGGGCGGCGCCGCGATCGAGGCAGAGGCTCTCGATGCCGCGATGCGCCGCCAGCAGGATCGTGCCGCCCGGGGTCTCATAGACCCCGCGCGATTTCATCCCGACAAAGCGATTCTCGACCAGGTCGAGCCGGCCGATCCCGTGCTTGCCGCCGAACTCGTTGAGCCGCATCAGCAATTTCGCCGGCGACAGCTTCTCGCCATCGACCGCCACCGGGTCGCCGCGCGCGAATTCGATCTCGACATATTGCGGCGCGTCGGGCGCCGCTTCGGGGGCGACGGTGCGGCTGTAGACGAACTCCTCGGGCTCGGCCCATGGGTCTTCGAGCGCCTTGCCCTCGGCCGAGACGTGCAACAAATTGGCGTCGACCGAAAACGGCGCCTCGCCGCGCTTGTCGCGGGCGATCGGGATCTGATGCTGGTCGGCGTAATCGAGGAGGCGAGTGCGCGACGTCAGGTCCCACTCGCGCCACGGCGCGATGACCTTGATGTCGGGGGCGAGCGCGTAATAACCGAGCTCGAAACGCACCTGGTCGTTACCCTTGCCGGTGGCGCCATGGGCGACGGCGTCGGCCCCGACCAGGCGGGCGATCTCGATCTGGCGCTTGGCGATCAGCGGCCGGGCGATCGAGGTGCCGAGCAGATAGGCGCCCTCATAGAGCGCGTTGGCGCGGAACATCGGAAAGACGAAATCATTGACGAACTCCTCGCGCAGATCGTCGACGAAGATTTGCGCCGCACCCAGCAATTCGGCCTTGCGCCGCGCCGGGCCCAATTCCTCGCCCTGGCCCAGATCAGCGGTGAAGGTCACGACTTCGCAGCGATAGTTCTGTTGCAGCCAGCGCAGGATCACCGAGGTATCGAGCCCGCCCGAATAGGCGAGCACGACTTTATTCACCGCATCGGGCATCGCCTTTTTCCCTTCTCTCGATCGACCGGGCTGCACTAATCGTCGAAATTTCAGCCCGCGGCAACGGGTTCCGCGGCGCTGAGCGGCAAAGCCTGCGGTCGATGAAGGCGATGGCGGCGTCGAGCGCGCCGAATTGCGCCAGATTCTGGTGCCCGCCTTCGGGCGCGAACCAGCCCTCCTTGGGCGCCGCCGCGGCTTCGAAGAGGGTGCGGCCGTGGCCGACCGGCACGATCCGGTCGCGCTCGCCGTGCAGGATCAGCACCGGCGCGTTGAGCCGGCCTATGCGCGACAAGGAGTTCGAAGCGGTCGCGCACCAGCAGCGCCGCCGGGATGAACCGGTAATGGCGCTGCGCCGCGTCGGCAATGCTGGTGAACGGGGCTTCGAGGATCACCGCCGCGACCCTCCGGCGGGTGGCGAGCTCGACGGCGATCCCCGATCCAAGCGACTCGCCCCACAGCACGATCCGATCCGGCGCGATCCGCTCGGCGGCGATAAAATCCAGGGCAGCGGCGCCGTCGGCGTACAAGCCGGCTTCGCAGGGGGCGCCCGGGTTGCCGGCATAGCCGCGATATTCCACCAGCAACACGCCGTAGCCTTCGCGGGCGAGGCGGCGCAGGCGCTCGGTCCGATAGCCGATATGCCCGCCATTGCCGTGAAAATAGGCGATCACCGGCCGGCCGACGCTGGGCGGCAGGTACCACGAGAACAGCGAGAGACCATCCGCGGTCGTCAAGGTCACCTCTCGCACCCCGATCAGCGCCAGATCGCCAAGACCCGGCCGGGTCATGCCGGGGTGATAGAGCAGTCGGCGCTGAAACAGATAGAGCGCGCCGGTCATCCCGCCATAAGCGGCGAGCGCGGCGCCGAGAAGCGGGTAGAGCACGCGAGCGCGACGGAGCCGGGCGGCCGGATGTCAGGCGGCTGACGATGGGGCCGGCTCGCGCGCGCTGCGGCGCAGCTTGACGCTCGCCGATTTGAGCTGGCCGCAGGCGGCGAGAATGTCGCGGCCGCGCGGCGTGCGCACCGGAGCGGAATAGCCGGCGGCGAAGACGATATCGGAAAACGCCGCGATCGCCGCCTCGGTCGAACATTCGTAGGGGGCGCCGGGCCACGGGTTGAACGGGATCAGATTGACCTTGGCCGGGATCCTGGCCAAGAGCCGCACCAGTTCGCGCGCCTCGGCCGGGCTGTCGTTGACGCCCTTCAGCATGACGTATTCAAAGGTGATCCGACGCGCGTTGCTGCTGCCCGGATAGCAGCGGCAGGCGTCGAGCAGCTCGGCGATCGGATATTTGCGGTTGAGCGGCACCAGCCGGTCACGAACCTCGTCGCACACCGCATGCAGGGAGATGGCAAGATTGATCGCGATCTCGGCGCCGCAGCGGCGGATCAGCGGCGCCACCCCGGCGGTCGACAAGGTGATCTTGCGCCGGGAGATGGATAGGCCCTCGGGGTCCATGACGATCTTCATCGCGGCGGCGACATTGTCATAATTGTAGAGCGGCTCGCCCATGCCCATCAGCACGATGTTGGTCACCTGCCGGTCGTCTCCAGATCCATTCGGGCCGGCGCCGTTTCCGGGGGACGGCCATTCGCCGAGCGCATCGCGGGCGACCATGATCTGCCCGACGATCTCGGCCGGCTCGAGATTGCGCACCAGCAGCTGGGTCCCGGTATGGCAGAACGTGCAGCTGAGGGTGCAGCCGACCTGCGAGGAGACGCACAGGGTGCCGCGATCCTCCTCCGGGATGTGGACGGTTTCGACCTCCTGCCCATCGGCAAAGCGCACCAACCACTTGCGGGCGCCGTCGACCGAGGTGAGAGCCCGCGACACCGCCGGCCGGGTGAGCTCGTAATGCTCGGCGAGGCGGTCGCGAAACGCCTTGGACAAGGATGTCATCTGGCCGAACCCGGTGGCGCCGCGATGATAAATCCAGTGCCACAGCTGACGCGCGCGGAACGGCTCGGCGCCGAACCCGGTCATCTCGGCGACGAGCGCCTCGCGACCGAGACCGACGAGGTTACGGCGCGGCTCGCTGCTTGCGGTCTGGTTCGACATCATCGGCAGATATGGCGGCAGCCTCGCCCCATCGCCATACCCGGCGTTAGCGCTTGACGCCGCAGGCCTTGTCGATCAACGCCAGGGTCTGGGTAAATCCGGCGAGCGAATAGGTGTCGGTGGTCTGCGGCCCTTTCGCGGGGCTGGCCTTGAGCACCGCCTGCCTGCCCTTGGCCATGGCCTCGACGATGGTCTTGTCGAGATCGGAGGTGCGCGACCAAGCGCCGTCATCCTTGGTGAAGAGATCGAAATTTTTGCCGTCGATATCGAGCGAGGCATCGCTGCCCGGCTTCAGCAGGTAGCCTTCGTCAAAGTTGACCACGTTGAAGACGTTTTCTCGCGGCCGGTGAGTAACTGTCGCCGAGGGCGGCCGGCGCTTGAACCTGGCCGGCTCGGTTCTCTGCGGCGCGCCTGCTAGATAGCATACCGGTCCGGATTTGCCCTGATGAATGTACGCGCTCCAGGGACCGGCGCCGCCGAGCCGGCGGCCCGTGACCGTCTTCGCCGGGTGCGTCGGCATCGGGTGCTTCTTGACGGCTTCGGCATGACCGAGCGTCGCCAGAGCAAGAAAAATCAGCACCGACCAGCGGAGCCGGGTTAGCCAAGATCGGGTCATGATCCCTACCATAGAGTTGCATATATGGGCGCGCCCCGCGCTAGCAGGGGGGCGTCCCCTCGCGCCTGCCGACGAACTCGATCAGATCGAGCGGCGGCGGCGATATTTCGGTCTGCCTCAGCATAGCGCTGGCCTCGCCGCGATAGTGCGCCTGATGGTTGAACATATGGCCCAGCGCCAGGCATAGCCGCGTCTCGCATCGATCGCCCCGCCCGTTGCGATAGACCAATGGCCGGTCGAGGTTCGCCCGCGACAGACCGGCAATGAGATTGCGCAGATGCTCGTCCTCTGCCTGACGGGCGACCTTGAGGCCGACCAGATCGGCGTAAAGGACCTGGGTGGCGGCAAGACGCGGCGGGTTGCGCCCGGCGATTCGCGCGAGCCAGATCCGGTCGGCAACGAGCAGGTGGTTCAGGGTCGCATGCAGCGAGCCGAACGCCGCTCGCCGCTCGCGCAGGTACTCGTCCTCGCTCAAGCGCTCGCAGGCTTGATAGAGCCGCTGGTTGGCCCAGGCGTTATAGCCGGCGAGGGTCGCGAAATAATCGCTGGGCATCGGGGTGCTCCGGCGCGTCGATTTTCCGATCCTAGCAGATCCGGCGGCGCTGCGCATGGCTCTCCCCTCGGCCGGCGAAACCGGGCAAAATGCGCGCGATGAACGAGATCACGATCCGCCCCGCGCGGCCGGGAGACGCGCGCGGCATCGCCGGGCTCGATATCGAGACCTGGCGGGCGACCTATGCGGGGCTGCTGTCCGCCAGCTATCTGATCGGGCTGTCGCAGCGCCGGCGCGAGCTCGGCTGGCGGATGGTGATCCAGCGCGAGCCGCGCGATGTGCGCGTCGCGCTCGATGCTGCGGAGGGCTTGGTGGGCTTTGGCAGCTGCGGGCCGAGCCGCGGCGAGCGGCATTTTCCAGGCGAAGTGTTCACCCTTTACGTCGCCCCCGATCGGCAAAATCAAGGAATCGGCCGCCGGCTGGTCATCGCGCTGTTCCGCCGCCTGGTCGCCTCCGGCCTCGATGCGGCGGTCGTCTGGGTGCTGCGCGACAATCCGAGCCGGTTCTTTTACGAGCGCATCGGCGGCCGGCAAGTGAGCCGCAAGGCGATCACGGTCGGCGGCAGCGTGGTCGAGGCGGTCGCCTATGGCTGGCCCGACCTGCCGGGATTTCTGGCGGCGGTCTCGAACGAGCGGCGCGAGCCCGAGCCCTAAGAAAGCGGCGGTTCAGCGCAGCCGGAAATAGTGGACGCTAAACAGTTCGGCCGGGTCGGTCCAGGTGTCGACCGGACGAAAGCCGGCCCGGCCGGCAAGCGCGCGAAACTCCGGCACTGAGTATTTGTAGGAATACTCGGTGTGGATCAGCTCTCCGGCGGCAAAGGCGACATGGCGGCCGGCGATCGTCGCCCGCTGGTCGGCGAGGCTGCGCACGTAAATCTCAACCCTGCCCTCGGCCGCGTTGTAAAAGGCGACGTGCTCGAACAGGTCGAGATCGAGATCGCCGTCGAGCTCGCGGTTGATCCGCTCGAGCAGATTGAGGTTGAAGGCGGCGGTTACCCCGGCCCGATCGTTGTAGGCGGCCTCGAGGATCGGCACATCCTTCTTCAGATCGACGCCGATCAGCATCTCGCCGCCGGGCCCCAGAATGGCCGCGCAATTGGCCAGAAAATCCTCGGCCGCGCCCGGCTCGAAATTGCCGATCGTCGAACCAGGAAAAAATCCGACCCGTCTGCCGCGCGGGCCCGGCAGCGGCGGCAGGTCGAATGGCCGGGTGTAATCGGCGCAGACCGCGGTCACCGGCAATTCCGGAAAATCCTCGGCCAGCGAGGCGGCGGCGTCGCGCAGATGGTCGCGCGAAATGTCGACCGGCACATAGGCGGCCGGTCGATCGAGCGCCTGAAGCAGGATGCGCGCCTTTTGGCTGGCGCCGCTGCCAAATTCGACAATTCGGCAATGCGCGCCCATCTGCGCCGCAATTTCGCCGGCGTTTTCTTCAAGGATCGCGATCTCGGTGCGGGTCGGGTAATATTCGGGCAGGAGACAGATTTCCTCGAACAACGCCGAGCCGCGCGCGTCATAGAAGAACTTGCAAGGGATCGCCTTGCGCGTCCGGGCGAGGCCTTTCAGCACCGCGTCGCGAAAGCTCTCTTCCCCGGGCGCCAGATCGTGAAAGGCGAAACGCGAACCGTCTATCATTCACCATCCTCCGCGAGCCGCAACCCGGCAAAAGCCCAGCGCGCCGAGGGCGGGAAAAAGTTGCGATAGCTCGCCCGCACATGCCCGGCCGGGGTGACCGCGGCGCCGCCTCGCAGAACCATTTGGTTGCACATGAACTTGCCGTTGTATTCGCCGACGGCGCCGGCGGCGGCGCGAAACCGCGGATAGGGGATATAGGGGCTCGCGGTCCATTCCCAAACATCGCCGAACATCTGGCGCGGGTATGACCGACCATCTGCGGCGGGCGCCACGCAGGCCGCCTCGGCCGTCGCATGAAATTGCCGGCGATCGGCGAAGTTGCCCGACACCGGAACGCCTTCGGCGGCGATCTCCCACTCGGCTTCGCTCGGCAGCCGCTTGCCGGCCCATTTGGCGTAGGCATCGGCCTCGAAATAGCTGACATGGCAGACAGGCTCCGCCGGGTTCAGCCGGCGCCGGCCGCTTAAGGTAAAGATCGACCAGGCGTCGCCCTCGCGCCGCCAATAGAGCGGCGCCTCCCAGCCTTGCTCGCGCATCGCCGCCCAGCCGTCCGACAGCCAGAATTCGGGCCGCCGGTAACCGTCAGCGTCGATGAATTCGAGGAATTCGCCGCAGGTCGCCGGCCTCGCCGCGAGCCGAAACGGTTCGAGCCAAACCTTGTGCCGCGGCGTCTCGTTGTCAAAGGCAAAGCCGGCGCCGCGATGCCCGATCTCGACCAACCCGCCGGCGAATTCCAGCCAGTCGAGCGCGGCGGCCCGCGGGGCGATCTGCGGCTGCGGCGCCTGGTAGGCGGGCAGTAACGGATTGATCGAAAAGACGTGCTTGATGTCCATCAGGATCAGCTCCTGATGCTGCTGCTCGTGGTGCCGGCCAAGCTCGAGGAGCGGTGCAGCTTCTTGCCACGCGGGCTCGCCGGCGCGGGTGATAAAGCGCGCGACCGCGGCGCCGACATGGTCGCGATAGGCGCCAACGATATCGACCGTCGGGCGCGACAAGAGGCCGCGCTCGGGCCGCGGATGACGCGGACCGACCGCCTCGTAATAGGAATTGAACAGATAGGCAAACGCCGGGTCGAACACCCGGTAGTCCGGGTCGAGCCGGGTGAGGACAAAGGTCTCGAAAAACCATGTCGTGTGCGCCAGATGCCATTTCGTCGGGCTGGCGTCGGGCATCGACTGGATGGCTTGGTCCTCGGCCGTCAGATTGGCGGCGAGCGCCTCGGTGTCCTGCCGCACGGCTTCGAACCGATCGAGCGCGATTTGCCGATCGGCGTTGTCGGTCTGCTGCTGGGCAGCGCTGTCGAACACGAGCATCCCCCGAGCTATTTCGTTGGTCAGTGCAATTTCGTTGGTCAGTGCTATTTCGTTGTCCCTGTCAACACTGCGATCTCCGGTTCGTTGCCCCCGCCGAGATAGCGGCGGCGCAGGTGGCGCTCAAAGGCCGCGGCGCCGAGCGGTCTGCCGGTCGCGTTCTCGACCAGCTCCGCGGTCGACAGCAGGGAGCCCTGGCTATGCACGTTCCGCCGCAGCCAGGCGAACAGCGGGCCAAAATCGCCGGCAGTGATTTCAGCCATCAGCTCCGGGATCGCCCGGCGCGCCGCCTCAAACAGCTGCGCCGCGATCAGCGCACCCAAGGTATAGGTTGGGAAATAGCCCCACGAGCCGTCGTACCAGTGGATGTCCTGCAGGCAGCCGTCGCGATCGTCGTCGGGGGCGACGCCGAGCAGCGCCCGCAGCCCTTCGGCCCAGGCGCCGGGAAGCTCGCGCGGCGCGAGATCGCCGCCGATCATCGCCTGTTCGAGGCGGTGGCGCAGGATCACATGAGCGGGGTAGGTGACCTCGTCGGCCTCGACCCGGATCAGGCTGCGGGCGACCCGGATCTGGCGACGATGGAGCGCCAGGGCCTCCCAGCCCGGCCCGTCGCCAGCGAAACTCTCGCGCAGGATCGGTGCGGCGAAGCGGGTAAAGGCCGGGCTGCGGCACACCTGCATCTCGAGCAGCAACGACTGGCTCTCATGGACCGCCATGCCGCGGGCGGCGCCGACCGGCTGCAAGCGCCAATCCGCCGGCAAATTGCGCTTATAGAGCGCATGCCCGGTCTCGTGCAGGACGCCCATCAGCGCCTTGGTGAAATCGCCCTCGTCGTAGCGGGTCGTGATCCGCACGTCGTCGGGGGCGCCGCTGCAAAACGGGTGGGCGCTGACGTCGAGCCGGCCGTACGCGAAATCGAAGCCGACCGCTTGCATCAAGCGCGCCGCCGCCTGGCGCTGCGCCGCGATCGGGTACGGGCCGATCGGCTCGGCGATCGGCGCCATCGAGGCTTGGCGGGTCAGAACCGCCTCGATCAGGTCGGGTAAAAAATCGCCGATCTCGTCGAACAGCCGATCGATTTCGGCGACTGAGCCGCCCGGCTCGTAGCGGTCGAGAAGAGCCTCGTAGGGGCTCACGCCCAGACGCTCGGCCTTGGCCGCGGCGGCCTCGCGCTGCAGCCGCAGCATCTCTTCGAGGAACGGCAGCACGGCGGCAAAATCATCGGCCGGCCGGGCTGTTCGCCACGCCGTTTCGCATTGCGAGGAGATGCGGGAGAGGGCCTCGACCAATGCGCCCGGCAGCGCCGCGGCATGGCCATGGCGGCGGGTCATCTCCCGCAGATTGGCGCATTGCCACGGGCCGAGCGCGCCGCGCTCGCCCTGCGCCTCCTCCAGCAATTCGTCGATCTCGCCGGCGGTCAGCTGCTCGTGGGCGAGCAGGCTCAAGCTCGCCAATTGCTCGGCGCGAGTGGCGGCGCCCCCGCCGGCATCATCGTGGCGCAATCCCAATTGAGCACGCCGATTGCCTCCTCAATCGCGCCAAGGCGGCGAAATCGCGCTTCCAACTGTTGATAGGCGGTCATCGGGGCTCCGCGCTGCGGCGATGAAACAGGACATAGATGACGATCATCGCAACTGCCAGGGAAAACCATGTGATCACGTATTGCAGATGGTGGTTCGGCAGGGCGAGCCTGGTGACCCCGCCCTTGGGCCAGCCGCCGAGGTTGGGGGTGGCGTCGGCGTCGATGTAGAATGAGGCCACGTGGCCGAGCTTGTCGGCCTTGGCCATCGCCGGCAGATCGACCCAGAACCAATAATTGAGGTCGGGCCGGTTGTCGGGCAGAAACCAGTTGGGCCGGCCATCGGGCGGCAGCCGCAGTAATCCGACGACCCGCACCGGACCCTTGGGCTCGCCGGCCAGCCGCTTGTTCCGGTCCTTGAGCGCACCCGGGATAAACCCGCGATTGACGAAGACGATGCGCCCGCCGGGCTCCTCGAGCGGGGTCAGCACCTGGAAGCCGCTTTGCAGGCTGCGCGAGGTGGCGCCGAGAAAAATCTCTTTGTCGTTCAGGAAGACGCCCTCATCGCTGACGTGGCGAAAGTCCATGTCGGGGGTGACGGTCGCGCTGCGCGGCGCCGGTATCGGCGGCGCGGCCACCGCCGCGGCGCGCTCGGCGATCAGCCCTTCCTTCCAAAATAATCGCTTGATCTGCCAAGCGCCGAGCCCCAGGCACAGCAGCACGATCGGCACGGCGATCACGGTCGGCCAGAATTGCGGGCGGAACCCGGTCATTCGGGCCGGCCGCTCAGCGATCGGGCGGCGGGCCGAGCAGATGATGGCGGTACTGCAGCGCGATCAGGCCGGCCTTGAACACCCGCAGCATGACCACCGCACCACCCAAGATCAGCGGCGTCCACAGCACCAGATGCACCCAGAGCGGCGGCGAGAACCAGACTTCCACAAGCGCCGCCAGGCCGACCACGATCAGACCGAGAAACAGGATCACGAACACCGCCGGGCCGTCGCCGGCATCTTGCGCCGATAGATCGAGGCCGCAGACCAGGCAGCGGGCCCGCACCTGCAACAACCCGGTAAACAGCGGACCCTTGCCGCAGCGCGGGCAGCGGCAGCCGAAGGCAACGCGCGCTAGCGAGACCGCGGGATAGCTTTCCGCCCCGGTGTCGCTCTCCACTCCGGTGTCGCTCTCCACCCCAGTGCCGCCGTCCGGCAGTGCGCGCGCCGCCGCCGCGATCAGCCGGCGGCCCCTTCATAGACCGCGCCGCCGCCGCCCCACCAATAGATGCAGACGAACAGGAACAGCCATACGACGTCGACAAAGTGCCAGTACCACGCCGCCGCCTCGAAGCCGAAATGATGGTCCGGCCGGAAATGCCCGAGCCATGCCCGCACCAGGCAGACGATCAGGAATGTCGTGCCGATGATCACGTGGAAGCCGTGAAACCCGGTCGCCATGAAAAATGTCGACGGAAAGATGCCGCCGCTGAAATGGAAAGCGGCGTGGCTGTACTCATAGGCCTGGACCGAGGTGAAGCACAGGCCGAGGACGACGGTCACCGCCAGACCGCGCAGCATGCCGCTTCGATCGTTTTCCAGGAGCGAATGGTGCGCCCAGGTCACCGTCGTGCCTGACAGCAGCAGAATGAGCGTGTTGAGGAACGGAAACTCGAACGGGTCGAACGGGTGGATGCCCTTGGGCGGCCACACGCCGCCGACCGGAAACAGGCTCGAATTAAAGAAAGCCCAGAAAAAGGCGACAAAAAACATCACCTCGGAGGCGATGAACAGCGCCATTCCATAGCGCATGCCGAGCTGCACGATCGGGGTATGATAACCCTGAAACGTCGCCTCGCGGATCACGTCGCGCCACCAAACCGCCATGATCCCCAGCACGCACAAGACGCCGATGATCAGGACGGTCCAGCCATGCCCGTGCATATAGAGGACAGCGCCGCCGAACAGAATGCCCGCGGCGATGGCGCCCAGGATCGGCCACGGGCTCGGGTCGACCAGGTGATAGGGGTGCTTCGGCGCGGCGTGCGCCGCATGCGTTTCGCTCATGGGTTGCGGCCTCGATCGATCAATTCACAGAAAACGCGACGCTCGCCGGTGACGGCGCGGGCTGAGCAAGGCGGCGCCCCGCCGCCTGCACCCCGCTGCCTCGCTCACGCGCTAGCCCCCGATTCGCACGATGGTGATGGCGTAGAACAGCGCCGCCAGCGCCGCCAGCACGGCGAGAAGAGCACGATTGCGCGCCCGGATCGTCCGCTCTCGCGCGCGCTCCGCGGCCTCGATGGTGGTCATCGCCACGGCCCCGCGGTCCATCCGACCGCGCTGCGGTCGACCAGCAGCAAGCTGAAGATCAGCAGCAGATAGAGCAGCGAAAAGGCGAACATCTGCCGGGCGCTGCGCTCGCCCGGATCGCGCCAAGTGCGGATTGCCGAAGCGGTAAAGAGCGCGCTCAGCCCCAGCGCCGAGATCCCGTAAACGGTGCCGGCCATGCCGAGCAGCCAGGGTGCGGCGCTGACCGGCCATAGCACCAGGGTATAGAGCAGCATCTGGCGCTTGGTTTCGCTCGGGCCGGCGACCACCGGCAGCATCGGCACGCCGGCCTTGGCGTAATCGTCGGCGCGATACAGGGACAGCGCCCAGAAATGCGGCGGGGTCCAGAAAAAGATGATCGCGAACAGCGCGATCGCCCCCCAGCCGAGGCTGCCATCGACCGCCGCCCAGCCAATTAGCGGCGGAAACGCCCCAGCCGCGCCGCCGATCACGATGTTCTGCGGGGTGCGCCGCTTGAGCCAGATGGTGTAGACAAAAACGTAAAAGCCGATGGTCAGCGCCAACAATCCGGCCGCCAGCCAATTGGTCGCCAGCGCCATGACCAGGACCGAGCCCGCCGCCAGCACGACGCCGAAACCGAGCGCTTCGCCGGGCAGCATCCGGCCCGCCGGCAATGGCCGGTCGGCGGTGCGGCGCATGACCGCGTCGATGTCGCGCTCATACCACATGTTGATGGCGCCGGCGGCGCCCGCCCCGACGGCGATGCACAGCACCGCCACACCGGCGAGGACTGGGTGGAGGCGCCCCGGCGCCATGACCAGCCCGACCAGCCCGGTGAAAACCACCAGTGACATCACCCGAGGCTTCAGGATCGCAACATAGTCGGCAACCCCCGCGCCGGCCCATGCAGCGGACGACCCCGCCAGGCCCAGCGCCGCGGCCGGCCGGATGTCGGACAATTCGGTCACGAAGCTGCGTTCTCCCTAGAAATCGCCGGCTCGCTACGAAATCACCGGCAGTTCATCATAGCTGTGGAACGGCGGCGGCGAGGACACCTTCCATTCGAGCGTTGTGGCGCCGGGGCCCCAATAATTGGCGCCGACGCGGCGGCCGAAGAACAGCGTGTTAAATACGATAAAGACAAAGAACAAGGTCGAGGCGTAGGAAATGTAGGCGCCGATCGACGCAACGAAGTTCCAGCCGGCGAACGCGTCGGGATATTCGGCGATGCGCCGCGGCATCCCGGCCAGCCCGAGGAAGTGCATCGGGAAAAAAGTTAGGTTGACGCCGATGAACGTCATCCAAAAATGGATCTTGCCATAAGTCTCGTTGTACTGCCGCCCCGACATCTTGCCGATCCAGTAATAGAAACCGGCAAAAATTGAGAACACCGCGCCGAGAGACAGCACGTAATGGAAATGGGCGACGACGTAATAGGTGTTGTGCAGCGCAAAATCGACGCCGGCATTGGCCAGCACAACTCCAGTCACGCCGCCGATCGTGAATAGAAAGATGAAGCCGATCGCCCATAGCATCGGCGTCTTGAACTCGATGGAGCCGCCCCACATCGTTGCGATCCACGAGAAAATCTTGATCCCGGTCGGCACCGCGATGACCATCGTCGCCGCGGTGAAATAGGCGCGGGTGTCGACCGAGATCCCGGTCGTGAACATGTGGTGCGCCCATACCGTAAAGCCGACGACGCCGATCGCGACCATCGCGTAGACCATGCCGAGATAGCCGAAGATCGGCTTTTTCGAAAAGGTCGAGACCACCTGGCTGATCATGCCAAAACCGGGCAGGATCAGGATGTAGACCTCGGGATGGCCGAAAAACCAGAACAGGTTCAGGAACAGCAGCGGGTCGCCGCCACCGGCCGGATTGAAAAAGCTGGTGCCGAAATTGCGGTCGGTCAACAGCATCGTGATCGCCCCGGCCAGCACCGGCAGCGACAGCAGCAACAGGAACGCGGTCACCAAAATCGACCACACGAACAGCGGCATCCGGTGCAGGGTCATGCCTGGGGCGCGCATGTTGAAGATCGTAGTGATGAAATTGATCGCGCCCAAGATCGACGAGGCGCCGGCCAGATGCAGCGCAAAGATCACCATGTCGACCGCGGGTCCGGGCTGGCCGACCGTGGACAATGGCGGGTAGAGCGTCCAGCCGGTGCCGGCGCCGCCATCGACCATCGTCGATCCTAAGAGCAGCGCGAACGACGGCACCAGCAGCCAGAAGCTGATGTTGTTCATGCGCGGAAAGGCCATGTCCGGCGCGCCGATCATCAGCGGCACCATCCAGTTGCCAAACCCGCCGATCATCGCCGGCATGACCGTGAAGAAGATCATGATCAGCCCGTGCGCGGTGATCAGCACGTTGTAGATCTGGTCGTCGGCGATGAAGTGGTTGTCGGGGTGCATCAACTGGATGCGCATGACGATCGAAAAGGCGCCGCCGATCAGCCCGGCGCAGACCGCAAAGATCAGGTATAGGGTGCCGATATCCTTATGATTGGTCGAGAACAGCCAGCGGGTGAAAAACCCCGGATAGTGGCTGTCGTGGCCATGCGCGCCATAGCCTTGGGTGTCGGCGCCGTCCGCCTCGCGCTCGTAGGTCATCGACCCTCTCGCTGTCAGTTGCCGGCGGGCGCCGGATTGGCGGCGACGCGCACCGCGCTGCCGTCCTGTTGATTGTCCGCAAACTTTTTCTGAGCCGCGACCAGCCAGCGCTGGAACGCGGCCTTCGATACGGCGACGACCTTGATCGGCATGAACGAATGGTTGAGGCCGCAGATCTGGTTGCACTCGCCATAATAGGCGCCGGGCCGCTCGACGTTGAACCAGCTGTGGTTGAGCCGGCCGATTATCGCATATTCCTGCACCCCGAAGGACGGGATGAACCAGCTGTGGATCACATCGGTGCTGGTCACCAGCACCCGGATGTTGGTGTTGACCGGCACCACCAGCGGGTTGTTGACGTCGAGCAGCCGGGGCTGCCCCGGCTTCAGATCGGCGGTCGGGATGATGTTGCTGTCGAACGACAGGTTCTTCTCGTCGGGATAGGTGTAGGTCCAATACCACTGATGCCCAGTCACCCTGATCGTCATTGCCCCCTTCGGCACCCGGTCCATGTAGTACATCAGCTTGAAGGACGGAATCGCGATCAGCACCAGGATCAGCACCGGGATCACGGTCCATAGGAGCTCGATCACGGTGTTGTGCGAAGTCAAGGACGGCTCCGGATTGCGCCGGTGGTTGAAGCGCACGATCACATAGAGCAGCAGGGCCATGACGAACGCGGAGATCAAAAAGATGATCACCAGGAGTTCGTTGTGGAACGCGTTCAGCCGGTCCTTGACTGGGGTGGCCGGGGTCTGCATCCCCAGTTCCCACGGCCGCGGCTGCGCCGCCCAGGCCACCGCCGCGAGCGCCCCGGTGGCGGCCACCGCGAGCGCCAGCACGATCAGCACCTGCGCCGCCCGCTTCTTGGTCAGCAATCCCGTCAACCGCACCATTCCCTGCCGCCTATGATCCGTTCCACCCGGCCGATCGGCGCCGACAGCGGCTGCACCTTACAAAGGACCCGAGACTACAAAGGACTCAGGACTTCACAGCCGACCCGAGCGCCGCCGCCAGCGCCGCGCGTCCCCGGCAAACCTACCCGCGCCGGCCGAGACGGCGAAACCAAGCGGAGCCTACACCATCACCGGCGCGCCTCACAACCGGCCCCGCCCATTGCGTCAAGCCGCCGCACGGCTGACGGCGACCGGCCGATCGCGCGCGCCGTCGGCCGGCAAGCAGCGATCGCGACTTCCGCTCGCCGCCGACGGCGACCATATTGTCACCCGGCATCAAATCAGGAGCAGCAGCGGATGAGCGATCTCGCCGTCACCGACCAGTTGTTTTTCGAGCGCACCGGCATGGACCCTGGCCGGGTCGGGGCGATCGTCGCCCAGGCGCTCGCCGGGATGGACGATGGCGAGCTCTATCTCGAATACAGCCAGTCGGAGAGCTTGGCGCTCGACGACGGCCGCATCAAGAGCGCCAGCTTCGATACGACCCAGGGGTTCGGGCTGCGCGCGGTGGCCGGTGAGGCGGCGGGGTATGCCCATGCCTCCGATCTCTCCGAGGCGACGCTCCGCCGCGCCGCGGCGACGGTGCGGGCGGTGGCGGCCGGCTATTCCGGGGTGATGGCCGGGCCGCCGCCGGGCACCAATCGCAGCCTCTATACCGATGTGAACCCGCTCGGTCAGGTCGATCTCCGGGCCAAGACACGGCTCCTCGCTGAGGTCGACGCCTATGCGCGCAGCCGCGATCCGCGGGTCCGCCAGGTCATGGCGTCGCTCTCCGGGGTCTGGCAGGCGGTGCAGATCATCCGCGCCGACGGCAGCCGGGTCGCCGACATCCGCCCGCTGGTGCGCTTTGGCGTCGCCGTCGTGGTCGGCGAGGGCGACCATATGGAAACTGGCTCCTCGGGCGCCGGCGGCCGGCTCGCCTATGAGCGCTATCTCGATCCCGCACACTGGAAGGAGCAGGTCGACGAAGCCTTGCGCCAGGCGCTGGTCAATCTCGGCGCGGTGCCGGCGCCGGCCGGCGAGATGACCGTCGTGCTCGGGCCAGGCTGGCCCGGGGTCATGCTGCACGAGGCGATCGGGCACGGACTCGAAGGCGATTTCAACCGCAAGAAGACGTCGGCCTTTTCCGGCATGATCGGCGAGCGCGTCGCGACCAAGGGCGTGACGGTGGTCGATGACGGAACCCTGCCCGACCGGCGCGGCTCATTGACCGTCGACGACGAAGGCACGCCGACCAACTGCACCACCCTGATCGAGGACGGCATCCTCAAGGGCTACATGCAGGACCGGATGAACGCCCGGCTGCTTGGCGCCGCGCCGACCGGCAACGGCCGGCGCCAGAGCTTTGCCCATGCGCCGATGCCGCGGATGACCAACACCTACATGCTGGCCGGCGACCGCGACCCGCAGGAGATCATCGCCTCGGTGCCGCGCGGCCTCTACGCCGTCAATTTCGGCGGCGGCCAGGTCGATATCACCTCGGGCAAGTTCGTCTTTTCCGCTTCCGAGGCCTACCTGATCGAGAACGGCAAGGTCGGCCCGGCGGTCAAGGGCGCCACCTTGATCGGCAACGGCCCCGACGCGCTGACCAAGGTCACGATGATCGGCAACGACCTCGCCCTCGACCATGGCATCGGCACCTGCGGCAAGGACGGGCAGAGCGTGCCGGTCGGGGTCGGCCAGCCGACCTTGCGCATGGACGGGTTGACCGTCGGCGGCACCAGCGCGTAGCGCCGGCCCGCCGCGCGCCGGCTGGCTTGACGGCGGCTTCGAGGACGACCTCTGGGGGGATCATGCGGTTTTGCCGCCGTGGGCGGGCGCTGGCGTTCGCCGCAATGGTGGCGAGCTTGCCGGTCGGCGCCGCAGCAGCTTGCACCGATTTGGCCGATGCTCCGTCCTCGCGCTGGTCGCTCGCCACCGAGCATGGCGTCGCCTGGCTGGTGACGCCCTGCGGCCAGCGCTTCTACAGCCTCGGCGTCAACGCGCTGGATGGCGGCTACCCCTATCGCAACAAGGACGGTAAAATCTGGTACAGCTGGACCGCGTTCGACCGGACCCGCGGGCAGTGGGTCGACACCGCCCGCCGGCGGCTCAAGGTCTGGGGGTTCAACAGCGCCGGCGGCTGGTCGTTGCCGCCGCAGGTCCTGCGACTGCCGACGATCATCGACCTCGAGCTCGGCCGTCAGGCGCGCTTTCACTGGTTCGATCCGTTTGCCCCGGCGACCGCAATTCGGATGATGGCGCTCGCGCGAAAGCTCGTCGCGCCCTATCGCGGCGACCCCTACCGAATCGGCTATTTCTCGGACAACGAGGTCGGCTGGTGGGCCGGCGCGCTGTTTGTGTACTATTCGATGAAGCCGGCCGCTTCGGCGACCAAACAGCGCTGGGTCGAAACGCTGCGCCAGCACTACGCCGGCGATTGGCAGGCCTTCGCCGCCGATTTTCTGCCGCCGGCCGGGGTTGGCTCATGGGCGCAGCTGCTCGCCGCCACCCAGATGACCCGGATGCGGCCGGGCGGCGAGGGGATCCACGTGGTGCGCGAATGGACCGGGATCGTCGCGCGCCATTATTACGCGCTCGCCGCCAGGGCGATCCACGCCGCCGACCCGGATGCGCTCTATTTCGGCGACCGGCTGCCGATCTATTACGACCCGGCGGCGGTGCGGGCGATGGCCCCCTATGTCGACGCGATCGCCACCAACTACAATGTGGACAGCAGCGACGGCTGGGTCGCTCCCTATTATTTCGAGGGCTTGAAGAATTTGTCGGGAGGCAAGCCGGTGCTGGTCTCCGAATGGTTCTTTGCCGCCGAGCACAACCGCACCGGCAACCTCAACAACGGCCATCTGATGACCGTCGAAACCCAGGCCGAGCGGGCGGCAGGGGCGGCGGCGGCGACCCTGAACTTTGCCGCGATCCCGGAAGTCGTCGGCGCCCACTGGTTTCAATATTACGATCACCCCAAAGGCGGCCGCGCTGACGGCGAGGATTACAATTTCGGGCTGGTCGACATCGACGACCGCCCCTATCGCCGGCTGACCGCGGCGCTGGCGGCGGCCAACCGGCGCGCCTTCGCAATCCACCAGGCCTCGGCCCACCAGGCGTCGACCCCGGCGGAGCCCGCCTCCCCAGCAGCGGATTTCCTGGTCCCGGACGCTGACGTGGCCCTGCGCGCCCGCTCCTTGTCCGACTGGCCGAAGCCGGCAAGCTTGCTGCCCCGGCTGACCGCCTCGCCCGGTGCGGTCGATTTCGGCGAGGCCTATCTGACCTGGAGCCGGCGCGGGCTGCAATTGGCGACGATCGGCCAGGATTATTACGACATGGATCTGCTGGCCTATCACGGCCCGTTC
Source organism: uncultured Alphaproteobacteria bacterium (assembly GCA_963814805.1). Taxonomy (GTDB): domain Bacteria; phylum Pseudomonadota; class Alphaproteobacteria; order ATCC43930; family CGMCC-115725; genus AP-15. The sequence goes on from CAWFER010000005.1 coordinate 52,132, forward strand.
CCGCTCGAGGAAGCCTACCGGGTCGAGTTCGGGGTCGATTTCGGCGCCGGTCCGCGCCGCTTCACCTTGTTCTTCATCCCGCCGCGCACCAAGATCCATGACTATCCGGAAATGCAGGCCGAGCTTTGCGCCGGCGCCGCGTCACGGGCCATCGCCAGGGGCTGCAGCCCGGTCGCCGGAGCGCAAGCAGTCTATTTCGGCGCCGACCAGCCGCGCATCACCGCCGAGGCGCGGATCCCATGGTCGGCGCTGGGGGTGAGCGAACCGGCCGCGGGAGCCAAGCTGCGGGTCGAAATCGCCGTCACCTCGTGGGACCGGGATCGCTGGATGTCGCTGTCCGGCCGGGCCCCGGGCGCGGCGCTCGGCGATCCCGCCGGCTGGCGGCCGATGCGTCTCGGCAACAGCGCGCAGACCGTCGAAGGCTGGCCGATCCTGGCCCGGGCGCCCGACTAATGGTCCGACTGATGCCACGATGGCGACCGGATCGACGGCGCTGCCGGGACGGCATCATTCGCCTGGTGAACAATCGACTGGCGAGGCGGCAATGACGACAAATTTTCCCGACGGGTTCCTGTGGGGCGCATCGACCGCCGCCTATCAGATCGAGGGCGCGGTCCGCGAGGACGGCCGCGGCCCGTCGATCTGGGACACCTTCAGCCATCTGCCCGGCAAGATCGCCAATGGCGATACCGGCGATGTCGCCTGCGACCATTATCATCGCTGGCCCGAAGACGTGGCGCTGATGCGCGAGCTCGGCCTCGGTGCCTACCGGCTGTCGACCTCGTGGCCGCGCATCCTGCCCGAGGGCCGGGGCGCCGCCAACGAGAAGGGGCTCGAATTCTACGACCGGCTGGTCGACGGCGTCATGGAAGCCGACATCGAGCCATGGATCTGCCTCTACCATTGGGACCTGCCGCAAGCGCTCGAAGACCGCGGCGGCTGGCAGAACCGCGACACCGCGCATTGGTTTGCCGAATACGCGCATCTGGCGGTGCGCCGGCTCGGCGACCGGGTCAAGCATTGGGCGAGCTTCAACGAGCCCAACTGCGCCTCTATCAAGGGCTATGGCGACGGCGAGCACGCCCCCGGCATTCGCGGCCGGGCGAGCGCCCTGACCGCGATCCACGTCATGAACCTGGCGCACGGCCGGGGCATCGAGGCGATGCGCTCGGCCCGCGCCGACCTGCTGCTCGGCAACATCTACAATTTCCACCCCTATGAGCCGGCGAGCGAGCGTGAGGAAGACGAGATCGCCTGCCAGATGCTCGACGCGCTGTGGAACCGCTCGTTCCCCGACCCGCAGATGCTCGGGCATTACCCCGAGCCATTCGCCGCCGAGATGATCGAGCCACTGGCGCAGCAGGGCGATCTAGAGATCATCAAGCAGCCGCTCGATTACTTCGCCTTCAACCACTACACCCGCTCGCGGGTGCGCCGCGACCCCGACCATCCGTTCGAGGCCGCGACCCTGCCGCCGCCGCCCGGCGCGCCGGTCACCGATATGGGCTGGGAGATCGCCCCCGACGCCTTTCGCGCGGTCATGATCGAGGCCAAGGAGCGCTACAGCGGCGACCTGCCGGTCTACATCCTCGAAAACGGCGCCGCCTTTCCGGACCGGGTCGAGGCCGACGGGCATATCCGCGACGCGCAGCGCATCGCCTACCTGCGCGCCTATCTCGGCGCGGTGCAGGACGCGATCGCCGCCGGGGTCCCGGTCAAGGGCTATTTCGTCTGGTCGTTACTCGACAATTTCGAATGGACCCTCGGCTACAGCCGGCGCTTCGGCCTCATCCACGTCGACTACGAAACCCAGGAGCGCCGCCCCAAAAATTCGTTCCAATTCTACGCCGAACTCGCCCAAGGCGCCGCCCTCGACCGGGAATAGCAGGGCGGGGCGGCGTGATATTCTGAGAGGTCAAAACCGGGACTTCGCGCGTATTCGAAATAGTTTTACATAATGGCCCTCATGCGGCTTATCGAATGGTCGCCCAACCACCCCCTGCTTGATTCAGCCGTGCTCACCCCAACATACAACCGAGCCGAAATTGACCGAGCGGCACCAGTATGACGACTTACGCGGAGATTAACCGCCGCAACGGCAATTATCCCGTTGACAAAGCGGCGTGGGTCTAATATGCTCTGATCATTAGATCGGAGCGCGGACATGCCCAGCCAACTCGACAACCCCATTTTCCACGATGACGAGGCAGCGCGCGCATGGTTTGAGGCGCGGATTTGGCCCGACGGCCCGTTCTGCCCACACTGTGGTTCGCAGACCGTCACCCGACTACACGGCAAGGCGCATCGCCCCGGCCTGTTTCAATGCAACGATTGTCGCGAGCAATTCACCGTCACGGTCAACACCGTTTGCGAGCGTTCCAAAATCCCGCTGCACAAATGGTGCATGGCGATCTACCTGCTCAATTCGAGCAAGAAAGGCATATCGGCGCTGCAAATGCACCGCATGATGGGCGGCAGCTACAAGACCGCCTGGTTCATGAGCCATCGCATCCGCGAGGCGATGCGAGAAGGCAAGCTGCCGGGCGGTCTTGGCGGCGCGAACAAGGTGGTTGAAGCCGATGAAACCTACGTCGGTGGCAAAGCTCGCAATCGTAAAAACAAGGTTCCCGCGAAGACCGCCGTGCTTTCCAACACAGTCGAGGGCTATTTCAGCATCCTCAAGCGCGGCATCGTAGGCGTCTACCATTGGGTTAGCGAAGCGCACCTGCACCGCTACGCGGCAGAGTTCGATTTCCGCTACAACCATCGCGTTGCCCTTGGCTACAGCGATATGCAGCGCACCGAAATCGCCGCCGCTGGCATCTACGGCAAGCGGCTCACCTATCGGCGGCCTGATCAGCGGCCGAACGTCTAAGCCGGCTTTGAGCCGCCGCCAGTTCCGCCGCGCTTTGGCGCAAGGCGCGCGGCGATCTCTCTTAGCCGGCAGCGGCTTGGGCTTCGCCTTCATCACCGTATCGAACGCTTTCTCAAATCGCTCCCATGCGTCAGGAAGTTCCTCGATCTCATTGGGCTTGGGCGGCGGCTTCGATTTCATGATCACCATGTAGCATGGCGGGACCGGATTCGCACCCGGTCCCGCCTTCCGCTATCCTAGCAGGTGCCAACCAACGCTAGGAGCGAACATGTCAACCGCCAAGGTTTCCATCCGATTTTCGTGTGAAAAGTGCGGCGCTCGCGTTGTCTGGCCCGATGACGCCACCGACGATCTGAAACTCATCTGCACGAATTGCGGCGATGATCTCGGGACTTACGGTGATCTCCGCAACCAAGGTCTTGACGCGACGCGGGCCGAGGTTGAGCGGCTTCTGAAAAAGACGCTTCAGGGTAGGTAGATCAAATTCAAGAGTAAGGCTTATGCCGTTATTTCCGGGGAGACCAACATTTGGTAGGTGAAGGGGGTGTGGCCGGCGGCGATGGCGAGTAGCGAACGGAAGGCGGCGTGCCGGGTTTGGCGGCGGTTGAATCGGAAGACGAATTCGTCGAGGTAGGATTGGAGATGGCGGCGACGCAGGCCGTGATAGACGCCCAAAGCCCAGACCTTGAGGTTGGAGAAGATGCGGTGCACCCAAGGCAGGACGACATGGGCGGCCATCTTGCCGATGACGTGAGGATCGTGGCCGACGCCGGGCGCGCCGGGATAGGCGGACCATCCGTCGGTCCTGGCGGTGGTTCCCGGGGCGAGGTTGTCGGCGATAAAGGGATGCAGGCTGGCGGCCGAGTAGTCGGGCACCTCGGCGAGCCGGACGCGGCCCGGACCGGCGCCGCCATCCTCGACCTCGACGGCGCCGACGACCAGCATCTTGCCCTGGTGGCTGCGTCCGCCGCCGCCGGTCACAGGATCGTTCTTGCTGCGGCAGGCGATCTCGGTCTCATCGACCTCGACCAGACCGGCGAGCGGGCTGCGGTCAGGCGCCACCATGCTGCGGCGCAGCTTGGCGCAGATCAGCCAGGCCGTCTTGTAGGAGCCGAGGGCGAGCTGACGTTGCAGTTGCCAGGCCGAGATGCCGTTGGAGTGGGTGGCCATCAGATAGGCCGCCCAGAACCAGATGGTCAGCGACAGTTTGGAGTGGTGCATGATGGTGCCGGCGGTCACCGAGGTCTGCTTGCCGCAGGCGGCGCATTCCCAGGTCCACGGCTTGGTCTGCAGTTCCCAGGCCTTGGCCTTGCCGCAGGCGCGACAGACGAAGCCCTCGGGCCAGCGTGCCGCGAACAGGTATCTGACGCAGGCGGCCTGATCCGGGAAGCGCTGCTGGAACTCCATCAGGGAGCGGGGAAAATCGGTCATGCCGGCCTCGCGAGAGCAGATGTTCGATGTTTGTTCCTAACACCGATCCGCCCGCTCCACCACAACTAATTGATCCACCGGACGCAGAGGGATAAGCCTTCGGAATAGATATAATTCCACGGCCGCAACGTGACCCTATATCCGGAGAACGCAGCATCCAACCCTTGGGAAAATAAATATGTAACCTTATTGGAGGTTAGAGAAGTAGTAGATGACATTACCAAGGAGAGAGAATATTTAGGTAAGATCGTTCAGTATCTCCTAAATCCTCAAGATACTTCACTGCCATTGCTGCTCGCAGAACAGCCTGCACGGCCTCATCTTCGCCGCCGTAAGGAAAAGCAAAGTCAAATGGACATTTCCCGCGCAGCGCAAAGACGCCCGCCTCAACCATCCTAGCGGTAACATCGTAGCCAGCCTTTTCCCACTCGTCGCGTTCGCAAGCCAAGAAACTTCAACGGGATAATTGCCGCCGCAACCGTGAGTTCTAGGGGCAACCGCCAACGTCTCCACCACCAGACCCTTATGAACATCTCCTAGTGGCGTATTTTGATATTATTGGATGGACAAAGTCATGTAACGATAAAAACGAATATGCACGAGTTACCGATGTTGCGCAGCGTCTCGGCCAGCTCCCCAATAATTTTCGCAACGAACTCAAACAACAACTGCTAGAAACCCCCGGTATCACGGTCGATCCCGCTCACCAAAAGATGGAAGTGGTTACGTTTTCTGACAATATTGCTGTATCAACATCCATTGAAACCGACCATGATACTTTCTTCAAATTTATATCCTTTGTGTGTCGTGAGTTGCTGACACTGGGCTTCCTGACCCGCGGAGGCGTTGCAGCAGGTGAGCTTCGCCATGTCGAGAATGTGATTTTTGGGCCTGCGCTCATCGAGGCGGTCAGTTTGGAAAAGGAAGCTATTTACCCCAGAATCTTGTGCAGTAACAGCTTGATTGAGTACATCAAAGAACATGCAGTTGCCTAACATCATTATAAACGATCAGCTCGGACGGCCAATATTAAACATCCTGTGCTCCGTAAAACGGCACAACCCAGCATCATGGATGGACATCGAAAAGGTTATTTTCCAAACAATCTCTACGATGGTTGCCAATACCGCTCCAGAAAAAAAGGCTTATCCCTCTGCGTCCGGTGGATCAATTAGTTGTGGTGGAGCGGGCGGATCGGTGTTAGGAACAAACATCGAACATCTGCTCTCGCGAGGCCGGCATGACCGATTTTCCCCGCTCCCTGATGGAGTTCCAGCAGCGCTTCCCGGATCAGGCCGCCTGCGTCAGATACCTGTTCGCGGCACGCTGGCCCGAGGGCTTCGTCTGTCGCGCCTGCGGCAAGGCCAAGGCCTGGGAACTGCAGACCAAGCCGTGGACCTGGGAATGCGCCGCCTGCGGCAAGCAGACCTCGGTGACCGCCGGCACCATCATGCACCACTCCAAACTGTCGCTGACCATCTGGTTCTGGGCGGCCTATCTGATGGCCACCCACTCCAACGGCATCTCGGCCTGGCAACTGCAACGTCAGCTCGCCCTCGGCTCCTACAAGACGGCCTGGCTGATCTGCGCCAAGCTGCGCCGCAGCATGGTGGCGCCTGACCGCAGCCCGCTCGCCGGTCTGGTCGAGGTCGATGAGACCGAGATCGCCTGCCGCAGCAAGAACGATCCTGTGACCGGCGGCGGCGGACGCAGCCACCAGGGCAAGATGCTGGTCGTCGGCGCCGTCGAGGTCGAGGATGGCGGCGCCGGTCCGGGCCGCGTCCGGCTCGCCGAGGTGCCCGACTACTCGGCCGCCAGCCTGCATCCCTTTATCGCCGACAACCTCGCCCCGGGAACCACCGCCAGGACCGACGGATGGTCCGCCTATCCCGGCGCGCCCGGCGTCGGCCACGATCCTCACGTCATCGGCAAGATGGCCGCCCATGTCGTCCTGCCTTGGGTGCACCGCATCTTCTCCAACCTCAAGGTCTGGGCTTTGGGCGTCTATCACGGCCTGCGTCGCCGCCATCTCCAATCCTACCTCGACGAATTCGTCTTCCAATTCAACCGCCGCCAAACCCGGCACGCCGCCTTCCGTTCGCTACTCGCCATCGCCGCCGGCCACACCCCCTTCACCTACCAAATGTTGGTTTCCCGGAAATAACGGCATAAGCCTTCAGAAAAATACCTGGAAAAGTGGCGCTTCATGCGTGACGTGTTACCAATAATGGTCCGCGCAGCACCCGCCTGCTAAGACCCGATGGCGCGATCAGACCGCGACGAAGCGGCCGTTCTCTATTGCTATGCGGCGGGTGCAGATTGGACAGCTGAAGGCGGTTTGTTTCGAGGCAGCGTACACACTGCGGGAACAATGGGGGCAGAGACCGGCCCACAATCCACGCCGAGGCGTGAAATTCCTGCTAAAGAATGAATAAAGCCCGAGCATGGCGACGGCTACCCCTAAGATCGGATGGAAGAAGAACAAAATCACAGCGATACAAAGCGCAGCTATCAGTATTAATATACTCCACAGTAAGCTAGAAAATGCGCCAAATGCAGTACCCCGTACTGTCCCACGCCGATTTATATATGCCCACGGCATATAAGTGGCAGAAATCGCTTCATCCTGATTTCGCACTATGGCTTCCGCTCTTCCGTGGCCCGTGCGCCTACCACATTCCAAACATGGTTAATTCACCGCGCCACCATAATTTTCCATATAGTAGATTTATGCACCAAGCGCCGCACCAATTTTCCGTACGATCGGCTATACGGCTTTGCCGAGCGGCACCGGACAGATCATCAAGCTCCCGTGGACGCCAGCCCGCAAATTCCCGCTGCTAATAAGCGTAATCGGTGAAGACCGGGTTAATTTCGCCGTGCGGAAATCTTCGAGCAATTCTTCGGCGGAGGTGCGGCCGGAGCCGGCGATCGCGAATAATGGATCGAGAAAATGGGTCTCGTCCTCGCCGGCCGCACTGCGCCTTGCGCGGCGGTGCAGCCCTTCGCGGACGATGTCGAGCATTTCGAGCGCCACCTCGCGCAGGGTGCGGGTGCGCAATGGCGTCGCCAACGCCAGCCGCGGCACGTCCCAGCGCATCGCTTCGCGCTCCGCGGCGGTCCAATCGGCGACCAAATCGTAGGCGGCGTTGAGCGCCGTCTGATCGTAGAAAATCCCGACCCACAAGGGCGGCAATGCGCACGCCGCCGCCACGGGTCACCACCCGGGCGGTTTTATCGGCCGCTATCAGCGGTTGCCAAGCTTGCGGGTCTGATCGCGCACCAGACCCTCGATCCCCGCTTCAGCAAAGCGCTGTTGCCAGCGCCACACCGTCAGCCGGCTGACCCCGATGCTGTGGACAACCTGCTGCGCCGGTCCTCGATCGGCCGAGGCGAGCACAATCCGCGCCGGCTCGACATGCTTGTGCGGCCGGTTGCGCTCCTCTGCAATCGCCTGCAACCGTTCCCGGTCCGCCGCGCCGATGATCACACATACGCTCTGAGCCATGAGACGGTATCGCAGACCTTGTAATTCTAATGAATGCGTCAGAACCTATCATGATCACGCCTCCGCCCAGTTTCACGGCCCTGTGGACCTTAGAGCCTAGACGCTATGCAAAGGTTAAGTCGCGGCCGGTTGCGCGGCGGATGGCAGACGGCTATGGTTCCGTCTTCGGCGGGAGCCGCCCTGGTCGGAGCGTAGCGCAGCCTGGTAGCGCATCAGCATGGGGTGCTGAGGGTCGAGAGTTCGAATCTCTCCGCTCCGACCAATCCCGTCTCCCACGCCGCCGGACATAGCGCCGACGCGCAGGAGGACGGCATGAGCGCTGACAAACCCGATCGCGACCCGTATCGCCAAGCCAGTCCAGAACCCTGGCAATGGCCCGAGGCGGAATGGCGCAAGCGGGTCAACCGGGTCCGCGCCGGGCGCAAGCTGCGGCCGGTGGAATGGCCGGGCGGGGCGCGCTGCGCCGTGGCCTTGTCGTTCGACAGCGATCATGAGACCAGCGATTTGCGCGACGGCGGCAACTCGATCGGCCGGCTCGCCTGGGGCCAGTTCGGCAACCGGGTGGGCGTGCCGCGGATTCTGCGGGTGCTCGAAAAGCATGGCGTCAAGGCGAGCTTTTACGTGCCCGCGGTGACCGCGTTGCTGCATCCGGACGAGCAGCGCCGGGTCATCGCCGAGGGCCACGAGATCGGCATCCACGGCTGGATCCACGAGCTGAACTCGGTGCTGCCCTATGAGGCCGAACGCGACCTGATGCTGCGCTCGGCCGATACGCTCGAAAAGGTGAGCGGGGTGCGGCCAGTCGGCCTGCGCACGCCGTCCTGGGATTTCAGCCGGCACACCCTCGAGATCGAGCAGGAGATGGGGCTCGTCTATGATTCGTCGCTGATGGCGGACGAGGATTGCTACGAATTGCTGCTCGACGGCGCCCCGACCGGGGTCGTCGAATTGCCGGTCGAATGGGTGCGCGACGACGCGGTCTATTTGATGATGAACCGATTTTCAGCGTTGCGGCCGTACACGCCGCCGGGCGACGTGTTCGACATCTTCCGCCGCGAATTCGACGCGGCCCATGCCGAGGGCGGCATCTTTCAACTGACGATGCATCCGCACGTGATCGGCTATCGCTCGCGCATCTGGATCCTCGACGAGATCATCCGCCACGCCAAGGCGCAAGAGGGGGTGTGGTTTGCGACCCACGCCCAAGTGGTCGATTGGGCAAGGCGGCACGCGGTACGATGACCAGGCGGCGACCTGATGGTTGACGGGTCTGCGACCACGCCAACCCGCTGCGGCTATGTGGCGCTGATCGGCGCGCCGAATGCCGGCAAATCGACCCTGCTGAACCGGCTCATCGGCCGTAAGCTGGCGATCGTCACCCCAAAGGCGCAGACGACGCGCGCGCGTCTCCTCGGCATCGCCATCGAAGGCCCAGCGCAGCTCGTCTATGTCGACACCCCCGGCATTTTTGCGCCGCGCCGCCGGCTCGACCGGGCGATGGTGTCGGCGGCCTGGTCGGGGGCCGAGGACGCCGACGAGACCGTGCTCCTGGTCGACGCCGAGCGGTCGGGATCGGGGCGCGGGATCGACCACGATACCGGGCGCATCCTCGATCGCCTCTCCGAGCGCGGCCGCCGCTCGGTGCTGGCGCTGAACAAGATCGACCTGGTGCGCCGCGACGCGCTGCTCGGCCTCGCCGCGACCCTGTCGGCCCGAGGACATTTCGACCCGGTCTTTATGATCTCCGGGCTCGGCGGCGATGGGGTCGAGGATCTGAAGCGCTATCTCGCCGCCGCCGTGCCGCCGGGGCCCTGGCTGTTTCCCCCTGATCAGCTGTCGGATGCACCCGAGCGGCTGATCGCGGCCGAAATCACCCGCGAGCAGGTGTTTCTGCAATTGCACGACGAGTTGCCCTATGCCTCGACGGTCGAGACCGAGAGCTGGCGGGACCGGCCCGACGGCAGCGTGCGCATTGAGCAGGTGATCTATGTCGAGCGCCAGAGCCAGCGCGCGATCGTGCTCGGTGAAGGCGGCCAGCGGATCAAGACGATCGGCGCGCGCGCCCGCGCCGAGCTTGAACAGATGCTGTCGCGGCGGGTGCATCTGTTCCTGTTCGTCAAGGTGCGCCAGCACTGGGGCGAAGACCGCGAGCGCTTTGCGGCGCTCGGCCTCGATTACGACGCCTGATGGAGTGGCGCGACGCCGGGTTTGTCGTGGCGGTGCGCCGGCATGGCGAAAGCGGGCTGATCGTCGAGCTCCTGACCCGCGAGCACGGGCGGCATCTGGGGCTGGTGCACGCCGGCCAGTCGGCCAAGGCGCGCCCGGTCTTGCAGGCGGGCAACGAGGTCGCGGCGGCCTGGCGCGGACGGCTCGCCGAGCATCTCGGCGCCTTCGCCTGCGAGTTGGTGCGCGCCCACGCCGCCCGCCTGATCGACGATCCCGACCGGCTGGCCGCCCTCGCCGCGGCGACGGCATTGGTGGCCGCGACCCTGCCCGAGCGCGAACCGCACGAAGATGTGTTCGTGGCGTTTGCGTCGATGCTCGACGCACTCGATTCGGCGGCCGACTGGCCGGCGCGCTATGTTACATGGGAGTGCAGCCTGTTGGCGGCCTTAGGGTTCGGCCTCGACCTGAGCCGTTGCGCCGCGACCGGCGCCACCGCTGGCCTCGCCTATGTCTCGCCCCGTTCCGGCCGCGCGGTATCGCGGGCGGCGGGGCGGCCCTATCATGACAAGTTATTGCCATTGCCCGATTTTCTGTGGCGGGATGCGGTTGCCGACAGCGAGGAGATCGTCGCCGGCCTGCGGCTGACGGGGCATTTTCTGCTGCATCATGTGCTGCTGCCGCAAGGCCATGCCCTGCCGCCGGCGCGCGACCGCCTCACCCAGCGCATGCAGCGCCCGAGCGTCGCTACTGCGTAATTGTCCTAAAACGCGCTATTCGAACATAAGTTCAGGCTGCAGACGGCGCGCGAAGACGCTGGCCAGCTAAGAACTATCCAACCGGGTGTAGGAGCAGGTAGGACGAGCGGCCTTTGTATTGTACGCTGGGTGGCCTATGCTTCTGGCGGCTTTCCAGCGAACCTTGTTGGTATAAGCTATGGCCCGCTCGCTCTCTCCTTCCCCTTTACCGGTTTCACCAACAGGCAATCGCCGGTACATTAGGCGTCGCGCCTATCCCCGCGGGCAAGCCGTTCGGCCCGTCGGGGATCGAAACCTCGGCCGGCACGTACAGTCTGCGCCGCGGGCCGCCGCAGGGATTCGAACGCCGGAGCCCCGATCCCGTCACAGAAGCCGTTTCGTCTTGAAATACAGCCGCAGCAGTGAGTACCATCTTAATTGAGAGCGTCCAGGAGACCCTGGATTAACCTTTACGACATCGGAGCATCTCTGTGGCCACGATTTTCCGCCGTCGGACGACGGGTCTTGCCGCATTCATGTGTCTATCGGCGGTCGGCTACACCGGCAACGCCAGCGCCCAAGTGGCGACGCCGCCGACCAAGGAGATCGTCATTTACAACGATTCCCCGACCGAGACGATTTATCCAATGCTGCAAGCTCCAGAGATGTCGGATCCTAAAAATCCCGATATCTGGCTGCAGGGCTATTTTGCAGTTACGAACGATTCGACACAAGTATTTAACACCTCAAATGTTTACGAAGTATTCTTTAATAAAGATCACGGTATCGCCCCAGGGAAATCCATAAGCATCGCGGTGCCTTTTTTCACTCAGCTAAAGCAGCCCGGCGCTGGAGGTGTCGGGGCGACAACCGACGAATATATCGATTGGTGGAATGCCATGCGCCTTGTTTTATTTGACAGCCACACTGCTGTCGTAGGCGCTTATAAATATTACCAAGGTGGCGTCGCGCCGGTGGTCGCACCTCTTCCTGGGGCGGCGAGTCCTACCTGTGCCGACTGTCAAGATCCCGAAAACATCACGGAATATACCGTCAACCCGCCGTTCAACATTCCGTTCCAGTTGGTGGAATACACGTTTGCCAACTATGGCGGCAGCCCCCCTATGCTACAGGGGACTCAACAATCTCCACCCTACCTGAACAAGTACAGGGTAGGTTATGACGTATCTTCTATCGACAGCGAGTACCTGCCGGTGGCGGTGGCGCCGCTGCACAATGACATTTATGGTTATTTAGGCACGGGAATGACGGTAGAGCAATTTAGGTTCCTGCTGAACCAGTTCATCACCGGCAAACAATGGCCCACTTACTTTCCCGCTTATTTTCCGGGTGGTACGCCTCCCGCCCCCTATAGCACGACGCCGCCTTCGGGTTCGTATCCTGATGGCGCCTATCCGGGCACGGTAGCGGTCGGTCCGTTTAACGTCTTTACGGAAACATATCGCACTGATGCCAACGGCATTCGATTTATCCCTAGTCCTCCCCTGGTCACGTCAAATTTGCCGGGTGATCAGTCGGTGACGCCCGGTACCGCGGTGTCGGATATGATAAAGTTGTGGAAAAACTGTTCTGCCGCGGACCCGGCCACTACTTGTGCCGCAATCGCCACGATCAAGACTGCTCTCGACGATGCCGGGTGCCCGAACCCGCTCTATAATCCGGGCATGGTCCCGGCGACACAGCTCGACCTTGTGTACGGATGGGTAAACAGCGGTTGCACAAGCGATTTTCGTCCCGGCACTCCAGCAACTCCGGCCCAGAAAAGGACTTTTGAAGATTATTTGAAGCTGCAGTATAATTATTGCGGAGAAGTCGGCAATCCCGAACCGGACTGCCCGGCGGCGCCGGTGCCCGCAGCGTCCATATTCAATCCCTGGACACAGCTTATACATAAGACCCTCAAATCGAACGCGTACGCATTCTCGGTCGACAACTCGGTCGGCTTTGTGCTCTTAGATGGTGATGGGCTGATCATCAGCGTAGGCGGAACCACCAACCTGCCGTGCCCACATCAACTGACCCCGGGCCCGCTGCAGCCGAACGGCACGCGCCTGCCGCCGCAGCCCACATGCCCATCGTTCCGTCAGCGCTAGGCTGGGGCGCCGCGCCCCGCCAGATTCCGGCTGAAGCGCTTGCCGATCGCGGCGACGATGCTCATCTCAGCAAAACAAGCGGAGGAGGCGCCCATGACGATCCATCTCGACCATACCATTGTGCCGGCCCGCGACAAGCAGGCGTCGGCGCGGTTTTTCGCGCGGATCTTCGGGCTCGAATACGGCGGGCCGGTGTCGCATTTCGCTCCGGTCCGGGTCGATGAAAACCTGACCATCGATTTCGACGATCGCGACAGCTTCGAGCGGCATCATTACGCCTTCAAGGTCGACGAGGCGGAGTTCGACGGCATCTACGACCGGGTGCGCGGCGAGGGGCTCGTCTATGGCAGCGGGCCGCGCTCGGCCGAGGACATGACGATCAACCATCGCCATGGCGGCCGTGGCTTTTATTTTCGCGACCCGAACGGCCATCTTTATGAGGTGCTGACCGCCTGACGCCGTCGGAGCGCCGGCAAGCGGGCGATCGGCGCCCGATCCCATTAGCGCCCGACCGCTACATCCCACCGCCCCCGCCGCCCCCGCCCAATCGGTCGCCGCTATTGTATTGCGGACCCGCTGGTTCGATCGAACGGGTGGTGGTCGCGGCGGTCGTCCCTGGGGCGCATCCGGCGATTGCGAGCGCGACCAGACCGAGCGCAAGTGCTATCCGCCTTGTCATCGTTGCCGCCTCTGCTGCACGCGGAGCAACCGACAGCCTGCCGGTCATCGGTTAGATATCGCGCGCTACGCTTTTATTCCCGGCCGCCCGGCAGGCGCCACAAGCGCGCGATCGTGGCCCCGCTGTGCGGTTAAGCGGCCCCCACATCGATGACGCGGCGCTCCGATAGGTGTCGGCACTCGAAACTAGCGCGCATCGCCGGGCACGGCTGGCGCTTCAATAGACGCCGCGGCGGGGCGAAGAGCGAACTTGCATCGGCGAACGCCCGGCTCCTCGACGGCGATCACACTCCGATCAAAAGCGACATGAATTTTAATCCAATGTTAAGGAGCTTCGGATCTACTGATCGCGGGCCGGCTCGGGATCGCGGGGCGGTCGTGGCATCGCCGCGAGGCGTCGATTTGTACAGCATTTCCCACCCCTACCTCGGCGACGAGCAGGCGGCGCGCGCCAAGCTCGAAGCGATCGTGTGGCCGCAAGGCCCGGTCTGTCCGCATTGCGGCGAGGTCGATCGGATCGCCGCGGTCGGCAAGGGCGCGCGCGAGCGGGCAAAATTCTGCGGCCGCTGCGGCAGACAGTTTCGCGCCACCTTCGGGACCCTGTTCGAGGGTAGCCATGTGCCGCTCTACAAATGGTTTCAGGCGTGTTTTCTGTTGGCCGCCTCGAATTGCGCGATCAGCGCCCACCAGCTGCATTTGCGGCTTGAAGTCGCCAGCAAGACGGCGTTGAGCATGCGGCGGCGGTTGGCTCTGGCTATCGCCGGGGCAAGCGCCGGCGCTGATGACCTCCGTACACGGGAGAGCCCTCGTGCGGCAGGAGGCGGCTGGACCCAGACCTTCGGCCGGAAGCCCGTGACGCCGAGCCCAATTCTGTCCACCCGGCGCCGGATCGCCGCCGGCGGAGCCGCGGCGGCGGGCGCCGCCGAATGCGGTCCGATGCCGTGGACGATGTCGTTCGGACCTTCCCGGCATCCGGTTGCGGCAACGCCGACCCGCCAATTTCTGGGGTTTCTGGAAATAGCGCAGGGTCTCGCCTGTCCCGAAAACTGCGATCGATTCGACGAAGTATTGAGGTGGCTCGGCCGGTACCGGAAGGTGCGGTCGGCGCCGCGGACGACGCGCCGCAGCTCGCGGCCGGGATTTGCTTCGGGCGGCGGCGTGGCGAAGATTCTATCGGTATCGGGAATTGCCCGACATTGCCAAGGCCGATCGCAAGGAGAGGTAGACGAACATTGCCCCGGAGGCCGAGAATTTGTTTGATCTCTTCGCGAATTGCCGTAAAAGGGGCGGCTTAAACCAAGCTGCCGGGAGATATGCGGCGATGAGCGATGACACCACGCCAAGAAGCGGAGATTTGCGTCCGGTGACGAAGATCATCGCCAGCTATGTCGGTAACCATAGTTTGGCGCCGGAGCAGCTTTCGGCGCTGATTATTTCGGTCGACCAGGCAATTCGCCGCCTCGGAATGCCGGCTCAGCAATCATCGCTGCGCCTGCCTGCCGTCCCGATCAAACGATCGGTGCAGCACAGCCACGTGGTTTGCCTGGAATGCGGCTTCCGCGGCAAAACTTTGCGGCGCCATCTCGGGACCAAGCATGGCCTTCAGGTCGCCGAATACTTGCGGCGCTGGAATTTGCCCAGCGATCATCCGTTGACCGCCCCGGCCTACTCCGAGCAGCGCTCGGCGATGGCCAAACAGCTGGGGCTCGGCCGCAAGCGCGGCCGGATGCGGGCCAAAACCCGCCGCGCCCGCGGGTGATCCGGCGGGGGAGAATCCCGCAGCCCAGCCCAAGGATGCAACGCCAACCGCGGTTTGGCGGCTAGCGGATTGGCGCTGGCAGACTGGCGCTAGCAGCCAGCCGGCGGCGACCGCGCGCCCCGCCCCTTTGGCGGACCCGCAGCGCGTCGCAGCGCCTTGATCCGATCGAATAATCGGGACGGGGCTGGCTTGGTGATTAGCCCGCCGTCTTCGCCGCCTGTCTTCGCCAGACCATCTTCGCATCGCCCGGGCGTCATCGTTCGTCCGTCCTCGGCGTCACTCGGTCATCGTCGCATCGCCCGTCCGTCAGCCGCACCGGTCGCCAGCGCCAGCCCGCCAACGCCGGCTGTCGTCGCGCGGGCGGTCAGCGTTCAGCGGCTCGTCAGCGCCTGGCGCAGTCGTTCGGTCCGTCCGCGCCCGCCCGTCAGCGCATCGCTGCGCTGTCATCGCGGCGCCGCCGTCGACGCTTGGGGGCCGTCATAACACGGCGTCGTCGCTAATCTTTGAAGCTCTCTTCTCGCGCGGCACGACAATCCTGCGGTCGGTTCTGGTCCACCACCGGACCCACGAATGGGTATCGCGGAACAGCGCGCAGCCGCGGATCGTCTCGGGCCCGAGGCTGCCATCTCGTCGGCCCACTGCGCCGACGTCTCGCTTTAGCGGCGCAGCATTTCCTGCGCCGACATGGACGGTGAACGGCAGCCCGCGCTCACCGGCGGCGTCGCGGCTGTCGCGCAACAGTTCGGCCGTGCAAGTGTCAATCTGCGTCGGCGAGACAATGCCGGAAAGCCGTCCCCAGGCCCGGGCCGGTCGATCAGGCCGAGCGCCATGCCGCGCCGCATTCAGATGCGCAGGCTCACCGCACTCGTCATGCCCGGCAGGATGGATGGCTAGGACATGCCGGGGACCTGCTCGGCCATGATGGTTGAGCGACGCCTCTGGCCGCGCCGGAGCGCTAGGACTTCAGATGCTTGCCGAAAAAGGCGGTGGCGTCGCGCCACAATTCGGCGGCCGGACCTTCGCGATAGCTGGGCCGGTAATCGGCGAGAAAGGCGTGGCCGGCGCCCTTGTACACCTTGACCGTGACGTCCTTGCCAGCGGCGCGGGCGCGCTTGGCGAGTTCCTCGGACTGCGCCACCGAGGGGTTCTGGTCTTCTTCGCCGAACACCGCGAAGAGCGGGCAGCGCAGCCCGCCCACCAGATCGAGGATCGGCGTCGGCCGCGACGGCGTGGTTTCGGCGTCGGGGGTGGCGCGATGGATGAAGCCGCCCCAGCAATCGACCGCGGCATCGAGCTTGTCGCTGCTGCAGGCAAAAAGGAGTGTCTGGCGCCCGCCCGAGCAAAAGCCGATCGCGCCGATCTTGCCGGTGGCGCCGGGCAAGGCGCGCAGATGGGCGGCGGCGGCTTCGAGATCCTGAACCGCCTCCTTATCCGACTTGCCGAACATGACCGGCATGACCGTGGCCATGTTGCCCGGGTCGGACGGCCCGCCGGCGCGGGCATAGAGATCGGGCGCGAGCGCGTTGAAGCCGATATTGGCAAAGCGCCGAGCGAGGTCGCGGATGTGCTCGACCAAGCCAAAGGCTTCGTGGATGACGACGATGCCGGGATAGTTCCCGGACTGGCTCGGGCGCGCCAGATAGCCGGTGATCGTGTCGCCGCCGCTTTTGAGCTCGAAGTTTTCGCCGCGCACGCGGCTGGGGTCGGTCACCGCACCGGGTAGGTTGGCCATTCTCGATCCTCCTCTCAAGACGCAACGGCGAGGATAGCACCGCACGGTAAAGCGCTGCTATGATGACCGCGGTTTTCAGCGGGAGGATGCAAGATGGCAAGCGCAGCGGCGACATTGGATAAGCCAGCGGCCCAGGCCGAGCCGAAGCAGGCCCTGCCAAGGATGAAGGTCGCGGTGACGAACGCCAAGCAGCCGGACTATGCCGAAGGCCGGCGCAGCTTTTTCAAATACCGCGACCTCGGCGTCACAGCGGCGAGCCAGGGCTGGATGAAGGCGCAGGTCATGTCGGCGATCACCGGCATGACCGAGCCCACCGGCTGGCACTATCACGTCTGCGAGGGCCAGTTCGTTTATGCGCTCAAGGGCTTTGTCGAGCTCGAATTCGCCGACGGCGCGCAATGCCGGCTCGAAGCCGGCGATTCCTGCTTCATCCCCGGCGGCCTGCCGCACAACGAGATCCGCACCTCGGACGATGTCGAGATCCTCGAAGTCTGTTTGCCGGCGAATATGGGCACGGTGCCGTGCGAGCCGCCGGCAAAGGGCGCCTAAGCCCGAAAGCGCCAAATCTCAAAGGCCTTGAAGGCTGCCGCCGATCGCTTATCATCGGCGGCGCTGCGGGTGTAGCTCAATGGCAGAGCAGAAGCTTCCCAAGCTTACGACGAGGGTTCGATTCCCTTCACCCGCTCCAATGGCTCGGGCGGACAAAAGGTTAACCGCTTCCATCGTTTTCTAGATCGCGCCAGAACGAGTGGATGACGAGCCGGCGATATTCCGAGATAGCTTTTCCGCTAAAGAAGATGACCCTGCCTGTCGTCACGTAATGCGCGATCCCTACGTGAAGAGGCGGATCGTGGCGGCGCAGTTGGCGTGGCGAGAGATGGAAGCGAGCGTCGGATGAAAGATGATGGAGAGCGACGTCGTCGTTGCGCATCAGGGCACGGATATAAGGCCGTTTGAAGCCGCAATCGGATATGTAGACGGCCCCCGGCTCGCAGGACGCCGATACAACCAGCCCAAATCAATTGCCGATGACGAATTCAATGAGAATTTCTTTGCCGACCTCTTTTGGCTGACTCGACCAGTTGCATCAACGAAGTTCGTTCGCCAAGAGGGCGAGTTCGAACAGAAGATCTTTGGCGTCCGGGACAATGTCGGCTAGTTCACGGTCGAAATCCTCAAGGACCTGCCAACCAAGCTCCTCGACCCCATTTTTGTAATCGGAATCATCGATTTTCTCGCGGCCAAGTGTGACGGCTCGCCGCCGGGCTGTTTCGAAAAGCCTTATGAGATAACGCGGCCTCATGAGGGAGGCGTCGAGTAGGAAATCCAGCGTGGGTCGCCCGCCTACGGTAGGGACGGAAACAGCCTCCCAGACGCTCCGAAAGTTAGGCGGTTTGTGATCTATCCCGTGTAGAATACGGCGCTCAGATATTCCCCTCGCGGTCGCGCTCGGCCATCGTGCTGGCCGTTGCAGTTGCCTAGTCCGCCATCCCATGGACGACAAATTCGTAAACGTCGCTTCTAAGAAATATAGCCCACTGGAAATCGACACTAGATCGCGCAAATCGCCTGCGGATATCCTGCAAGCATTCCACGAGACCGATTATGATAAGAGTATCAATATCGGCAAATCCGGTCGGTGTCCAAAAGCGGTCAAGGTTGTCAAACAGAAGACAAACTATACCTTTGAGCTTCAGATAACGTAGCACCTCATTCCGCACCGTACGGATTTCAGAACCGTAGATGGTTTGGAGCGTCCGGGACGAAATCACGCCGATTGGTTGGTCGCCGTGAACGGTTGTATAATACTTATCGACAATACGGGCTGTGAGATCGGAGAGCCGGAGGGCAAAATCGCCCGAACCATCAACTCGCGCGTCGTATGCGGCTTTCAGGCGCTCATAAGGCTCGAGGATTCGGGAATCAAATCGAACTCGTTGCTCATCTTTTTCTAGAAGCTTATAGGCGATTTCTAGCCAAATAATGTATTCCCAATAGGCTGCAATGAACTCCTTTCGGGTACCGTGAGACAGTTGATCAAGGATAAGCTCTTTCATCTTGATAAGCTGAAAGCCTTCAGGTGCGAGATCGACGACGATATTGTTTTTGTTGGCGCGGATTTTATTTCGGGCCTGGAGAAAAATGGCGGTTTTTCCGCTACCTTTGCGACCAAGGATGATGTTCAAGTCTCCGGTGAGGGTCAGCCGGAATTGCTCGGTTTCGAGGAAATAGGTATCGAGTTGGGTGGCCTCGTTTTCCGCAGCCGGATCGCCGCAATAAACCGCATCGAGGTATCGACCGGCCATGGGGCGTACTTCGACGTGCGAGCGCTGCGCTTCCGCCACGGCATCCCGGAAATCGCGCATTTTTGCGTCGACGTCGGCCACCGCATCCCAACGGGTAGCATGCTCATCCAGATCGAGGGGTAGCCGCGTTTTATTATGGGCAAGCAACAGGAAGGGGATATCGATCCCTCGCGCTATCCCGACGGTGATTATGCCGCTCTCTGGTTCTGGCGCAGCGATTCAGAAGCCGACGTGTCGTGCCAGATCGCAACGACACCGAAGGACTGCGCGACCTGCTCGAAAGCCTCCGTGGCGGTCAGACGGTCGATTTCCTGCGGATTGAAACTGCGAAAGCGCATCCTCAAGGTTTTTTTGACGTTGCTGAGGGTACGCCGGAGGAGATCTTCCTTTCGAGAGGACTGGAGGACATAGATGGGTGGCTCTGAAGTTCAGCTTGGGGCGCGGCCATGCTGGTTTCGTTTACGGCCTTCGCAAGCTCCCTGCTCCTGATCCAATATGCCGTCATGCGCTCGATCGGCATGCGCCGTCGTCGCGCTCGCGCCCTGCTGCCGGCCGCCTGAACGCCCATGCCGCTACCCTTATCAGTAGGCGTACGACGAGGGTTCGATTCCCTTCACCCGCTCCCAGGTCCGCGCTTCGATCGACAGAAGCCGCCTCGCTCATTCGGCGGCCATCAGCGGGGCCAGTGGGCTGCCGGGCTTTTGCAGCTCGTCAAAGGGCCCCTGGTCGACCAGGCGACCCTGCTCCATGATCAGGATGCGGTCGAAGGCCTGGGCCAGGCGCGGGCGGTTCAGGCTGCAAACCAGGCTGCGGCCGTCGAGCTCGTGCTTGAGCCGTTCGATGATGGCGGCCTCGGTGGCGCCGTCGAGCACCGCGGTCGCATCGTTGAACGCGACCAGATCCGGGCGTTTTAGAATGGCGATCGCGATCGCCAGCTTCTGGCGCTGGGTCTCCGACAGCCGCAAGCCGCCGGTCCCGACCGGATAGTCGAGACCGACCGTAACGATCGTCTCATGCAGGCCGAGCGCGTCGAGAACTTCGCCGATCGCGGCATGGACGCGCTCGCGGCTCCCGGCCTCGCCGCGGATGATGGTGCCGAACAGGACGTTCTCCTGGATCGAGGCGGCGGTGTTGTAATGCTCGGGATCGAAAAACTCGACCGAGCCGCGCAGCTCCTCCGGCAGTCGCGCGGCGAAGACGTGGCGTGCTTCGAGGATGCGCTGCTGCATCGCCTCGTCGATGAGGCCGAGCCGGTCGCGCGCCGCGATCACTTTTAATCCCAGCGCCAAGAGCCGCGCCCGCTCGCCCGGCAGCAGGGCGTCGATGCCGACTTTGTCGAGGCGGGAGAGAATCCGCTCGAACGCCGGCAGATCATCGGCTCCGAGAAAGCTGAACTCCTCGAACATCTGCTGCTCCGGCCGCACGCCGGCAAGCAATTCGACGCTGACGCGCGCCAGCTGCACCCCGATCCGGATCAGATCGGCGGGCAGCCCGAGATCATCGAGCACGCTGAGCATGTAGCGGTTGTGGGCCAGCTCGTCGCCCTCGAACACCGGCCCGATCGCGGTGCCGAACAACAGATTGGCGCCGACCGCCGCATTGGTGTTGTAGCGGTCGGGAGCAAAGCGCTCGACCAGATGCGCGAGCCCGTTTTCGGCGAGCCGATCGGCCAGCAAATGGCGCGCCTCGACCAGGCGTTTGGCAATTGCAGGCTGTTGCTCGGGGTCGAGCCGGCCGCGCAGGCCGAACAGATAGACATCCCCGTCGAGATCGACAAGCCGCAGTACGTCGATGATGCGGGTCTCGAGCCCGGCGGCGTCGGCCACTCCAGCCTGTTCATAATCGATCCAGTCGCCGGCGATGTCCAACGCGCTGTTCCCGGACAGCCGCGCCTCGGCGACCAGGCGTTCGCGCTCGGCCTTGGCCGCCGCATCGTATTCGGACGCTTCGTGCGGCTGATGCCTGAGGCCAATCAGCAGGTTGTCGCGCACGCTCGCCGACAGCAGGTAGGTTGCCGCACCGACATAGCCGATGCGGCGGCCGGAAACCGCAAACGGCATCGTATTGAGATCGGCGCCGCCGATCGTCAGGCGGCCGCTGGTCGGGCTGACCAGGCGGGCGATCAGCTGCGGCAGCATGTTGCGGCCGCTGTTGCTGGGCCCGACGATCCCGATATCGGCGCCGAGCGGAAAGGCGAAACTGATGCCTTCGAGCAGGTGGATGCCGTCGCTGTCGACGACGTCGACATTGGCCGCGGCGACCTCGCCGGCGAACGGTTGGACCTCAGCTGGTTCTTCGAGGAGCAGGCGCTTATCGACCATGTCGGCGACATGGAACTGTTCGACGACCTGCTCGTATTTGATCGCTACATCCTGCTGGTTCTGGTAATAATCGAGCAATTCCTTCCACGGCGACGACATGTCTTTATAGGCCGCGAGGACAGCGACCAGCGCGCCGAACGACAATTTTCCGCTTATGACAAAATACCCGCCGATGGCAAAGAAAAAGAACGGGGTCATATTGCCGATCAGGTTGTTAAGGAATTTGACAAAGTATTTTCGATTATAAATTTCCAGGCGGATGTCGTAGATCTCGCCAAGCCGGTGGGCGATTTCGGCCAACTGATAGGGGGCCGCGTGATTGACGCGGATTTCGACCCGCGCGGCGATCGCTTCGCCGATCCGGTCGGAAAGGCCGCGGATCTTGCGTATCCGGGTGCGGCCGAGGGCGCGGATGATCCGCTGCATCTTTGGGATCAGATAGCCTTGCAGCGGGTAGAAGGCCAACGCCGCGGCGCCCAGCACCGGGTTCTGAACAAACATGAAAAAGAGGATCGTCAGCAGGGTGCCGGCCTGCGAAATCGGCACCGCGAAAGCCTCGCCGACAAAGCCGCCGACCGGCTCCAGCTCGGCGGTGACCATGGCGACGATCTGCCCGGTCGCGGTTCGGTCGAAATGATGCAAGGGAAAGCGCAGCAGGCGCTCGAACAGCTCGTAGCGCAGGCGGCGCAGCATGCGCTCGCCCAATTGCCCCTTCTTGACGTTGACGTGCAGCTTGAACCAGCCGTTGATCAGGATCAGCGCCAGAAAAATCCCGCAGAGCACTAGCAGATAAGGGATCTGCTGGAGCCTGAACGACAAGAAATGCTGCGGGAAGTGCTTGCCGGATATCGCACGATTGATGATTACTTTAGGTAAATCAAGAGAATAGTACAGAAACGGGAACGAGAGCAGGGTCATGACGACGACATAGATCTGCTCGCGCCAGCTGTAGCGCAGGATGAACCCGTAGATTTTCGGCTCGAGCCCATCGGCGGCGCCGAGCGGCAGCGCCCGGCGCAGCCAGCCGGGCGCGGTGAGACGAGGGCCGACCACCGCGGCGGCGGCGGCGCGCAGGCGTCCCATCAACCCCTCTCTGTTCGTCAAGCTGACGTCCCTCTCATTTGCCCAAGCCTCGACGGAAACCACTTCCGCCGACCGGCGTTCGCAGCGTGCGACCGCGGCGCCCTCCGCAGCTTCCGCCACCGCCGCGCGATCGGCTTCGACAAAACGGCGAGGCAGACGGCGACGGCTCTGTTATCGGAGCTTATCAGGGATCAGCCAAGATGTCGGGCAGCCGGGTTCGCCCAGGGCACGGATCGATGCGAGGTTGCGAGCGCAGCTGAAACGACAGACTTGATATCGGCGCCGTCGGATGCCAGGTGGGTCCCGGTGCGGCTCTTTCAACTTTGGTTCTGTCGCTGCACGATGTGGTCTCCAGGATGGGTGGCCGAGCGGTTTAAGGCACCGGTCTTGAAAACCGGCGCGGGTGCGAGCCCGCCGTGGGTTCGAATCCCACCCCATCCGCCACTTCAGTCCCTGAGTGGGCACTGAATTTACGCCATTTTTTCCGGTTAGCACCTGTAGCAGCCGGGACTTCGATCCCATGATCCGGACCTCGCCATCTGCGACCTCAACGCGCTGGGCGAGCGCGCGAAGATGGTCACGGCGATAGCCACCCCCTTCAAGGCGGATATGCCGCCGCGCGGTTTCGGCGAATGTGCGCACCATCTGCGGGGTAACGGCCTTGGTGCCGGAGTTCTCAAGCATGGCCTGGGCGCTGCTCGGCATCGGCCTTCGCCTGATCGCGGATGGCCTTGAGGCTGTCGATACGGTCCTTGAGCGCCGGATCGTTCAGGTCGGCGACGCCCGCCTCGATGGCGTCGTAGAGGCGCTTGAGGCGCGCTTCGGATTCCGCCGCACGCCGGTTCAGTTCGCCAATGTGCTCATGCTGGCGCTCGGATCGCTCCTGCCGCCGGTCGAGCACGGTGGCGAGGATCGTTTCCAGCCTTTCGGGCTGGAGGAGACGGTCTTCGAGATGTCTGGCGACAAGATCGTCCAGCTTGTCCATCGGCACCGCCATACCTTCGCAGGCTGTCGGCCCCTGCCGGGCTTTCATCGAACAGGCGTAGTAACGATAGCGCCCGCCTTTGCCGGTGCGGATGGTCATGGCGCCGCCGCACTTGGCGCAGTGGATCAGGCCGGTGAGCATCGTCGGGCCGCTGATGACGGCGGATGGCGTCACCATGGGATGTCGGGCCTTGAGTAGCGCCTGCACCGCGTCGAAGGTCTCGCGGTCGATGAGCGGCGGGACGGGCACGACCACGATCTCGCTGACGGGTTTCAGCTCTTTGGACTTGGCCCGCTTGTTGAACTCATGCTCGCCCATATAGGTGCGTCGGGTCAGGATGCGATGGACTTGGCCGATGCCGCAACGGCCCCCGTCGCGCGTGAAGATGCGGTTGCGGTTTAGGTGGCTGACGATGTTCTTCACGCCCATCTGGCCCTTGGCGCCGTCGCCGTGGAGCGCAAGCCGGTAGATCAGGCGCACCGTTTCGGCGTGGAGCGGGTCTATCTCCAGCTTCTTCTTGACCTTCGCGCCGCGTTGCTCGGCCGCGACGACACGGTAGCCGATGGGCGGCAGCGAACCGTTCCAAAAACCCTGCCGGGCGTTTTCCTTCAATGCGCGAATGACGTGCTTGGCGTTCTCCTTGGACTGATACTCGTCGAACAGCGCCATGATCTGCCGCATCATGACGTGCATCGGATCGTCCCCCATCTCCTGGGTGATGGAGACGAGCTTCACCCCATTCTTCGCGAGCTTCCGAACGTAGAATTCAAGCTCGAAGTGATCGCGGAAGAACCGGCTGAAAGAATGGACCACGACGACATCGAACGGCGCGGGCTTCGACGTGCCCGCCTCGATCATCCGCTGGAACTCAGGCCTGCGGTCATTGGTCGCCGACGCGCCCGGCTCCACATAGGTCTCGACGAGCTGGTAGCCGCGTGAAGCGCAATAGGTTTCGCCCTGGCGCTTCTGATCGGGGATGGAGACATCGTGCTCGGCTTGCCGCGCCGTCGAGACGCGCAAGTAAAGGGCGGCGCGTAGCGGCACGGTCATGGCGTCTGTCTCCTCGTCAGATCATCCGTCGGTCCCAAACAGGTCATCGAACACGTCGCCGAACCATGCCTCGAACACGTCCACCTCGGCCTCCGTGACCGGGATATGCTCGGGCCAGTCGTCGGTGACGGTCCAGGTCGAAAGGTCGTGCTTCGGTGGCCGGCCCGTAAACGGCCAGGGTTGACCGAGCAACGCTTCAAGCTGCTCGGATGCGGTCGGGGGGCGTTCTTTGCGAGATCTGGCCATTGGTCCAGAATCGACGAACGAGGCCCTTCAAAGAATAGCCTTTTTCTACGCCGGAAGACCCCGCGCACCATGGCGCAAAAAGACTTGCGCGCGGCGGCGGCAGGCGGGTGCGGCGTGATTGGGCGTTGCCACGTCATGGCGATATCAGGCTCAATGCCGTCGCCACCGGCAGATAGAGGGTGCACGGACGCCGCACCAAGGGCGCGAAGCCGAAAGCCGCATAGAAGGCCGCTGCTTGGTCGTCAATCGCGTCGGCGAAGATGGCGTGGGCGCCGATCGGTGCTGTGGCGACGGTCTTGATGGCGTCAAACAGCAGGACTTCGCCAAGCCCCTGTCCGGCGTAGTCGCTATGGCGGCCAAGCCAGCCGATCAGCACCGCCGGGACGGTCGGGTAGCGCGGCAGTTTCTTCGCCAGCGGCTCGGGAACCTCGGTCAGCGGCACGTTGCTGGACGACAGCGTGTAGAAGCCCGCCACCCGATCCGTCGCGATCTCCCTGGCGACGAAACAGGTGGCGTATTTACGCTTCACGTCCTGGGAGACGGTCTCACGAAAATAGCTGTCGATCCGGTCGTTGCCGCAGGTGAAGTCATCCCGCTTGTGCGCCTTCGCCAGCGGCTCGATGGCGAAGCGGACGCTCACCGGCGCTCGATCAGCTCAGCATGGCGCTTCGCCGCGCGAGCCAGTCGCGCGTTCGGCTGGGGTGGATTGATCAGCGCCTCGGCGAAGCGGATTTGGTCCTCACGCGCCAGGCGCATGATGTCGGCGTCCTCGACGACTCGGCGGGCGTCCTCGCCGGCCGTGGAGATGAGATAGCCGGTCAGGGTCATGCCGCGCAGACGGGCGGCGCGCTGCATCTGGTCGTAGACCTGAACTGGGACGCGCGCTTCCAGTCGGGCGGTCTCGGCTTCGATTTGGGGCTTGGGCATAGGGGCCTCCTTTGCCTCCATCATATACGGCATAATGCCGTATTAATCAAGGCGCTTCACAGCCCGAGTCCGATCTGCCGCTTGCGGCTAAAGCTCCACTCGATCCCGCCGTCGTCGCGACGGACGCCGCTGATGTGTTGGTCGAGGCGCTTTTCCAGCACAGGCTGCCAGGGCACGAGCTGGAAGCCGAGTCCATCCTCGATCATGGCGAAGCGCCCGCTGGCGAGGTTGGCGACACCCGCCAGCCGGCCGGATACGTATTCGCCGGGACCGGACGGGCTATAGGTCAGTCCCCGCTCGGCGGCCATATCTTTGCCGACGCGATCAATCTCCCGGCGCTCCAGCGCGGCGATCGTGCGCCGAGGGATGGAAATGAAGCCGTCCTTCACGCTGGCATAGCCCATTTCGACGAGCCGCGCGGCGCGCCGGTCCAGCGCGGCGTCCACCTCCCTGCCGAAGCCCGCCCCGGCAAGGGGCAGATGGTCTTTTGCAACCAGCTCACGGTCGAGCCAGGTCGCCCCGTCGCCGCCAACCTGCCGGTCGAGGTCGAGCGTGGACAGCGTGCGGATGCCGAAATCCTTGGGCCGGCCGATGGCGTCATAGGCCATGCCCCGCTCGGCGATGTCCTCGGGGATTTTCCAATGGTCGGCGTCGATGCGCTCGACATGCCCGGCGCGGCGCAAGGCTTCCAGCCGGCGCACATGGGAGCGAATGAAGGCGTCGGGGTCGCCGTGGCGCTGCTCGATGATGTCCCGCGTTGCTTCCAGATGAAGGCTTGGCTGATAGATGCCGCCATTGGCCTCCGCCATGATCTGGATGTTGACATCCGCCGGCCGGGGCTCGGCCTTGGTCGGCGCCGGATCGAGCGCGACGATGTGGCCGCGTCTGATCTCGTCGATGCTGCCGGCGTCCGCCATCTCGACATAGTGGATGCGCCCGTCCACGCCATCAATGACGAGGTGCAACCGGTCGCCCATCTCGTCGCCGGCCAACCCCTTGGCGAGCACGCCGCCCACGATCGGTTCGGTGATCTGCTTGCCGTGGGTGGCATACTGCCCCGGGGCGCGTTCGTCAGAGAGGCCGTGGTCGGCCAGCGCCCGGTGCATGGTCTTGATGATGTCGCCGCGTTCTCCCAGTTCGCGCAACGTCGGCTCGGCCTGTGCTGAGATGGACCAGCGGCCGACCTCCACCTCGGTCGCCAGCCCCATGCTCTCCAGCCTGCGGGCGCGGGCGATCAGCAGCGCCCGGTTCCGCCGCGCCGTCTCCAGCATGTCCTGGTCGGGGCGCAGATCGGCGAACGCGTGGCTCGCCTCCTGTTCGGCGATCAGCATACGGTCGAGGCGGGTCAAGCGCTCGGCGTCCACCTCGCGCTCAAGCTGGCGGCTGACCTCCTGCTCGGTCTGCCGGCCCAGCTCCAGCGTGACGATCTCGCTGGCCCGTTCGCGGATGCCGTGGGCGATGTAGTCGCCGGCGATGTTGAGTATCTTCCCGTCGTCGGTGACGCCGCGCAGCAGGATGTGGGTGTGCGGGTGGCCGGTGTTGTGGTGATCGACCGCGATCCAGTCGAGCCTGGTGCCGAGGTCGGTCTCTATCGTCTTCATCAGGTCGCGGGTGGTCTCCCGCAAGTCGGCCAGCTCTACGCCTTCCTCGGCGGAGACGATGAAGCGGAACTGGTGGCGGTCGTCGCGGCCCCGGTCGAGGAAGGCGCGGCCATCCACGGCGTCGCGCTCGGCTGAATAGACTTGTCCCTTCTCGCCGTCGCGGTTGACCCCATCGCGCTCCAAGTAGCGCAGGTGGGCGTCCACCGCCTTCCCGCTGACGAACGACCGTCCGCGCGCCGCGCCGCGCTGCGGGTTGAGCTTCACGATCCGCGCCTTCACGGTCACGCGCCGGGCGCGGGTCCGCACGCCGCTGGCGTCCAGGCTCCAGGCGCTGCGGCCCTTCAGCCCGCCGGCGGCCGTAGCGCCCCGGCCTCGCGCGTTGAACCGGCCGCTTCCCTTCCCGGCCGAGCCCAGCCGATTGGGGTCGCCGCCGGCACGCCTGATGGCCTGATGCACCTCGGCCAGGAACGTCTTCGGGCGCGGCCGGACGGCGCGCGTGGTTCGCCTGTCAGCACGGTCGCGGACACGGCCGGGACGGATGCGGAAATGGACTTCGTCGGTCGCCATGACGCAACGATTGGAAGAGCAAACGACCGACACAAGGTCGAAAATGACGGCGTAGGGCTGTGGCGTAGAAATACTTGCTATAGAGTAGAAGCGGCGGAACCGCGCACCACGCACGTTGCAGGCGCCACCCAAAATACCATTGAAAACATTATGGAACTCGACTTCACCGACGCCAGACCACCTTGCCCCTATGGCGGGCAGTCGCCAAAAAACAATGTGTAGACAACACTTAGGAACGAAGTTCCGGCAGCGAGGCAACTCGCTTTATCTTGCCCTCATATTTCCCCTCTTCTTCGGGGTACCTCTCGAACTCAGAACACACCAATGGTCCCGAATCAAAGCCGCAAATGCGCCGTTGCCAAAAAGAGCTATTTTGCCCTAAATGGCCGCATGGATCGCCACAGGATTCGGCCATGAAAACCATGTCGGCGCGCGAGGCGAAGAACGCCTTTGGGCTGATGATCGACACTGCGCGCGCGGAACCAGTGCGGATCGAGAAACATGGACGGGGCGTGGTCATGGTGATCTCGGTGGAGGAATACGAACGGCTGAACGGCGCCGCGACGACAGCGGGACACCAATCCGGCGGCGCCCCGACCGGACGCGCTGGCAATCGCGGGGGAACGGAACGGGCATGAGCAACGGCGATCTCAACTGGATCACGAACTTCATCTGGGGCATCGCCGACGACGTGCTGCGCGACCTCTATGTGCGCGGCAAATATCGCGACGTCATCCTGCCGATGATGGTTCTGCGCCGCCTCGATGCGGTGCTTGAGCCGACCAAAGCGGCCGTTCTGTCGATGAAGGACAACCTCGACAAGGCGGGCATCACCAACCAGGACGCCGCCCTTCGCCAGGCGGCCGGACAGGCGTTCTACAACACCTCGCGCTTCACCCTGCGCGATCTCCGCAACCGCGCGATCGCAGGCGCAACTGAAGGCCGACTTCGAAGCCTATCTCGACGGCTTCTCGCCGAACGTTCAGGAGATTCTCGACAATTTCGAGTTCCGCAATCAGATCCCGAAGCTGTCCAAGGCCGACGTTCTGGGCACGCTGATCGAGAAATTCCTCGATCCGTCGATCAATCTCGGCCCCAAGCCGGTGCTGAACGGCGACGGTTCGGTGAAGCATCCGGGCCTCGACAACCACGCCATGGGCACGATTTTCGAGGAACTGGTGCGCCGCTTCAACGAGGCGAACAACGAGGAGGCCGGCGAGCACTGGACGCCGCGCGACGCCGTGAAGCTGATGGCGAAGCTGATCTTCGTGCCCATCGCCGACCAGATCGACCTCCGGCACCTACCTGCTCTATGACGGCGCCTGCGGCACCGGCGGCATGCTGACGGTCGCCGAGGAAACGCTGAACGAACTGGCCGAGCAGCACGGCAAGCAGGTCTCCACCCATCTGTTCGGGCAGGAGATCAACGGCGAGACCTACGCCATCGCCAAGGCCGATCTGCTGCTGAAGGGCGAGGGCGAGGAGGCCGACAACATCGTCGGCGGGCCAGAGTGGTCGACGCTGGCGAACGACGCGTTTCCGTCGCGCGAATTCGATTTCATGCTGTCCAATCCGCCCTACGGCAAAAGCTGGAAGAGCGATCAGGAGCGCATGGGCGGCAAGGGCGGCATGCGCGATCCGCGCTTCGTGATCGAGCACGCGGGCGACGCCGAATACAGCCTCGTCACCCGGTCGAGCGACGGGCAGATGCTGTTCCTGGCGAACATGCTGTCCAAGATGAAGCACAACACGCCGCTCGGGAGCCGCATCGCCGAGGTGCACAACGGCTCGTCGCTGTTCACCGGCGACGCCGGCAGCGGCGAGAGCAATGTGCGGCGCTGGATCATCGAGAACGACTGGCTGGAAGCCATCGTCGCCCTGCCGCTGAACATGTTCTACAACACCGGCATCGCCACCTATGTCTGGGTGCTGAGCGAACCGCAAGCCGGGCCATCGGCGCGGCAAGGTGCAGCTGATCGACGCGACGGCGTGGTTCCGGCCGCTGCGCAAAAACCTCGGCAAGAAGAACTGCGAACTTCGCCGAGGCCGATATCGAGCGCATCGTCGAGACGTTCCTCGCCTTCGAGGAGACCGAGCAGTCGCGCATCTTCGACAACGCCGAGTTCGGCTACTGGAAGGTGACGGTCGAGCGGCCCTTGCGCGCCACCGGCATCGACGCGACGCGCGCCTATGCGCCGAAAGAGATCAAGGCGCTGAAGGAAGAAGGCCGCATTGCCGAGGACGGCGCGCCGGTCATCCGCCGCATTCACAAGCCCGGCAAGGTGACCGCCGATCCGCTGCGCGGCCTGTTCCCGGTGACGATCGACGGCAAGCGCTGCGTCGTGGAATACGAGCCGGACAGCGATCTGCGCGACACCGAGACAGTGCCGCTGAAGGAGCCCGGCGGGATCGAGGCGTTCATCCGCCGCGAGGTGCTGCCGCACGCGCCCGACGCCTGGATCGACGAGGCCAAGACCGCCATCGGCTACGAGATCAGCTTCACCCGCTATTTCTACAAGCCGCAGCCGTTGCGCCCGCTGGAGGCCATCCGCGCCGACATTCTGGCGCTGGAGCGCGAGACCGAGGGGCTGATGGCGGATATCATCGGGGCGGCGCGATGACGTTCGACAGCCGGCGTCATCGCCGCCGCTCGATCCAACTCGAGGGTTTCGATTATTCGCGACCCGACGCGTATTTCGTCACCATCTGCGCTCATCGACGCCTGTGCCGTTTCGGCGAGATCGAGGAATGCGAGATGCGGTTGAGCGAGGCCGGCGCGCTCGCGCGGGAGACCTGGGAAAATCTGCCTGCCCATTATCCGCACGTGATCCTCGACGCGTTCGTGGTGATGCCCAACCACATCCACGGAATTATCGTGTTGACCGACAACGTCGTAGGGGCGGGTTTGAAACCCGCCGCGACACGTCATGGCCTGCCCGAAATCGTGCGGGCGTTCAAGACGTTCTCCGCGCGACGCATCAATGAAAACCGGGGGGTGCGCGCGGCGCCCGTGTGGCAACGCAATTATTACGAGCACATCGTCCGCGACGAGGCGGCCCTCGATCGCATCCGCGGATATATCGCCGGCAACCCGGCGAATTGGGCGCAGGACCCGGACAATCCGGCGCGGATCGCCGGGTCGGTTGGGTCGGCGCCGGACGATGGCGGGGCGGGTGTGGCGGGTGTAGGGGCGGGTTTGAAACCCGCCCCTACCGACGACGGGAAACCGCGATGATCGACGGGCTGCAACCCTATGCGGAAACCAGGCCGTGCGGACTGCCGTGGCTTGGCGATGTGCCGGCGCATTGGGACGTGCGGCGCATCAAGACTTTGTTGAAGGAAATCGATCACCGCACAAAATCGGGGGAGGAGCGCCTTCTATCTCTACGGATGCGTCGAGGACTCGTCGACCATCACAATTCAGGCGGAAAGCCTATTCCGCCTGACGCGCTGGTTGGCTTCAAAGTCATCGAGCCCGGTCAGATTGTTATGAACCGAATGCGAGCGGCGTATGGGCTGTTCGGCCTCGCCGACGTGCGCGGGCTGGTGAGCCCGGACTATGCGGTTTTCCAGCCAGCAGATGACTCCTACAACCGATATCTGCTCGAAACGTTCAAGTTACCATCGCTCGCACTAGTGTTTCGCGCCGAATCCAAAGGCTTGGGCACTGGCAAATCTGGGTTCCTGAGGCTCTATACGGACAGATTTGGTCCGATCCCCGTTCCGTACCCGCCGCTCGACGAGCAGCGGCTGATTGTGCGGTTTCTGGATTGGCATGGGGTGCAGACGGCGAAGCTGGTCCGCGCCAAGAAGAAGATCATCGCGCTGCTGAACGAGCAGAAGCAGGCGATCATCCACCGCGCCGTCACCCGCGGCCTCGATCCGAACGCTAAACTCAAACCCTCCGGCATCCCCTGGCTCGGCGATGTGCCCGAGGGATGGGAGGTGAAGCGGCTTAAGGATTTGGTTCGGTTGCGGAGTGGCGAGAGCATCACCGCATTCGACATTGAAGACGAAGGCGCGTTTCCGGTGTATGGCAGCAATGGGCTAAGGGGCTACACGACCCGCTTTACGCATGAGGGCGATTTTGTGTTGATCGGTCGCCAAGGTGCTTTGTGCGGCAACATCAACTATGCCTCTGGGAAATTCTTCGCATCCGAGCACGCTGTCGTCGCCCATCCGAAAACTGCCTTCGAAACCAGATGGCTGGGAGAATTACTTACGATAATGAATCTAAATCAGTATTCCATTGCTGCTGCCCAGCCAGGGCTGGCCGTCGAACGCATCTCCCCGTTGGGGATACCGGTCCCGCCACTTAACGAGCAACGGAAGCTAGTTCGAGCCTTCGAATTCAGAAACCGGCGAATTGAACATAGCGATCAGCAAAATTGAGCGCGAACTCACCCTCATCCAGGAATTCCGCACGCGCCTGATTGCCGATGTCGTCACCGGCAAGCTCGATGTCCGCGCCGCCGCGGCCAGCCTGCCCGAGGTCACCGAGATTGAGCCCATCGACGATCTGGCCGAGGACGACGACCTGGAGGAAGGCAACGAGGCCGCAGAGAACGAGGAGGTCGCCGCCTGACCATGCCCGTTCCGGCCCACAATGCTATGCTGACCAAAACCGCAATGATGTCCCGATCAGGAGCCAAAGGATGAGCGAAACCCATCGGATCACCGTCGATCCCGGCCAGTGCGGCGGCCGGCCCTGCCTGCGCGGCCTGCGCATCCGCGTCCGCGACGTGCTGGACCTGCTGGCCGCCGGCGCCGACCGCGCGGAAATCCTGGCGGATTATCCGTTGTTGGAAGAAGGCGACATCACCGCCGCCCTCGAATACGCGGCGCGGCAGAGCGATCATCCCGTACTGCGCGTGGCCTGATGCGCTTCCTGGTCGAAGTGACATGACAACCGACACCTCGGAGAAGGGCCTGGAAGCCCTCATCGTCGCCGAAATGACCGGGCGCACCGCCGCGCCGGCCGGCGGCTTTTCCGAGGAGCCGGAGCCTTTCGTCGGCCTGCACAATTGGCTGCTGGGCGATCCGAAGGATTATGATCGGGCATGGACCGTCGATCTTGTCCAATTGCGCGCCTTCGTCGCCGCGACGCAGCCGCCCCTGCTGGCGGCGCTCGATCTCGATCAGGACAGCCCGACGCGCCAGAAATTCCTGGCGCGGCTGCAAGGCGAGATCGGCAAGCGCGGCGTCATCGATGTGCTGCGGCATGGAATTAAGCACGGGCAGCATGATCTGGACCTGTTCTACGGCACGCCGTCACCGGGCAATGCCAAGGCCGCCGAGCGCTTCGCGCTGAACCGCTTCTCCGTCACCCGCCAGCTTCGCTACAGCCGGGACGACACCGCTCACGCGCTGGACCTGGCGCTGTTCATCAACGGCCTGCCGGTGGCGACGTTCGAACTCAAGAACAGCCTGACCAAGCAGACCGTCGACGACGCCGTCGAGCAATACAAGCGTGACCGCGATCCGCGCGAGAAGCTGTTCGAATTCGGCCGCTGCATGGTCCACTTCGCGGT
Source organism: uncultured Alphaproteobacteria bacterium (assembly GCA_963814805.1). Classification (GTDB taxonomy): domain Bacteria; phylum Pseudomonadota; class Alphaproteobacteria; order ATCC43930; family CGMCC-115725; genus AP-15. The sequence goes on from CAWFER010000005.1 coordinate 85,746, forward strand.
GGATGACGCGCAGGCGATGTTCTGCACCCACCTCAAGGGCAAGGCGTCGTGGTTCCTGCCGTTCAACAAGGGATACAACGACGGCGCGGGCAATCCGCCGAACCCCGGCGGGCTGAAGACGGATTATCTCTGGAAGGATATCCTGACGCCGTTCGGCCTGACGGACATCATCGAGAACTATCGCCCAGATCGTTGAGCGGCGGGACCCGAAAACCGGCAAGGTGAAGCGCGACCAACTGTTCCCGCGTTTCCATCAACTCGATGTCGTCCGCAAGCTGCTGGCCGATGCCCGGTCGAAGGGCGCGGGGCGGCGGGTGCTGATCCAGCATTCGGCGGGATCGGGCAAGTCGAACTCCATCGCCTGGCTGGCGCACCAGTTGGTCCGGCTCGCCAAGGACGAAGGCCAGGTATTCGACTCGGTGATCGTGGTCACCGATCGGCGCATTCTCGATCAGCAGATCCGCGACACCATCAAGCAGTTCGCGCAGGTCGGCGCGACCGTCGGCCACGCCGAGCATTCCGGCGACCTGCGGCGCTTCATCGCCGACGGCAAGAAGATCATCATCACGACGGTTCAGAAATTCCCCTTCATCCTCGACGATATCGGCGCGCTGCACCGGGATCGCCGCTTCGCGATCGTCATCGACGAGGCGCATTCCAGCCAGGGCGGCAAGGCCGCCGCTGCGCTGAACGCCGCCCTGACCGGGTCAGACGATGGTGACGAGGACGAGACGATCGAGGACAAGATCAACGCGATCATGGAGCAGCGGAAGATGCTCCCGAACGCGAGCTATTTCGCCTTCACCGCGACGCCGAAGAACAAGACGCTCGAGATATTCGGCGAGCCGTTCCCCGAAGGCGATGCGGTCAAGCACCGCCCCTTCCACAGCTACACGATGAAGCAGGCGATCCAGGAAGGCTTCATCCTGGACGTGCTTGCGCTATTACACGCCGGTCAACAGCTACTACCGGCTGGTCAAGACGGTCGAGGCCGATCCGGAATTCGACACCAAGCGCGCGACGAAGAAGCTGCGCCGATATGTCGAGAGCAACGACCACGCCATCCGGCTCAAGGCCGAGATCATGGTCGATCATTTCCACGAGCAGGTGCTGGCGCTGAACAAGATCGGCGGCCAGGCCCGCGCGATGGTGGTGACCTCGGGCGTCGAGCGCGCCATCCAGTATTTTCAGGCGGTCAGCGCCTATCTCATCGAACGCAAGAGCCCTTACCGCGCGATCGTCGCCTTCTCGGGCGAACACGAGTTTGGCGGGGCCAAGGTGACCGAGGCCAGCCTGAACGGGTTTCCCTCGAAGGATATCGTCGATCAGATCGAGAAGGACCCCTACCGGTTCCTGATCTGCGCCGACAAGTTTCAGACCGGCTATGACCAGCCCTTGCTGCACACGATGTATGTCGACAAGGCGCTGTCGGGCATCAAGGCGGTCCAAACGCTGTCGCGGCTGAACCGGGCGCACCCACAGAAGCATGACGCCTTCGTGCTCGACTTCATGAACGATAGCGAGACGATCCGCGCGTCGTTCGAGACCTTCTACCGGACAACCATTCTCAGCGACGAAACCGACCCCAACCGGCTGCATGACCTCAAGGCGGTTCTCGACGGCTATCAGGTGTATCAGACCAGCCAGATCGATCAGCTTGTGGAGCTCTATCTGGGCGGCGCAGACCGGGATCGGCTGGACCCTATCCTGGATGCGTGCGTCGCCGTCTACAATGCGGACCTGGACGAGGACGGGCAGGTCGATTTCAAGGGCAAGGCGAAAGCCTTCGCCCGGACCTACGCCTTCATCTCGGCCATCCTGCCCTTCACGAACGCCGAATGGGAGAAACTCTCGATCTTCCTCAACTTCCTGGTGCCCAAACTACCGGCGCCGCGCGAGGAAGACCTCTCGAAGGGCATTCTCGAAGCGATCGACATGGATAGTTACCGGGTCGAGAAGCAAGCCGCACAGCGCGTGCAATTGGCGGACCAAAATGTCGAGATCGATCCCGTCCCCACCGATGGCGGCGGTAACAAGGCCGACCCTGAACTCGACCGGCTGTCCAATATCATCCGCGGTTTCAACGATCTGTTCGGGAACATCGCCTGGGAGGACGGGGACCGCATCCGGCAACTGATCGCAAACGAGATTCCGAATAAGGTGGCCGCAAACGCCGCCTATCAGAATGCGAAGCAGAACTCAGACAAGCAGAATGCTCGCATCGAACACGACAAGGCGCTCGGGAGCGTCATCATTGGGCTGATGAAGGACGACACGGAACTGTTCAAACAGTTCAGCGACAACCCCGAATTCAAGCGATGGCTGGCCGACACCATCTTCTCCGCGACATATGATCGGCCAGCGCCCGCCGCTTCATGAGAATGAGGGCTGGCGCCGAGGATTGATTACGTGACAGGCAGGGAATGAAGTCGATGCCGGTGCGCAGGCGCGGCAATAAGCTCGAACGCTGGGAGATCGCGCTACTGGTCACCGATGCGCTGATGATGGCGATCTGGCGTCGTGGAAAGCCCAGCGCACTGCTGCATCATTCAGACCGCGGCAGCCAATACACCAGCGAGCCCTTCCAGCGCCGGATGGCCGACAACGGCGTGCTGTGCAGCATGAGCCGATCGGGCAATGTGTGGGACAACGCAGCGATGGAGAGCTTCTTCTCCTCGCTGAAGACCGAGCGCGTCGCGGGCAAGATTTACCGCACCCGCGACCAGGCCCGAGCCGATGTGTTCGATTACATCGAACGCTTCTACAACCCCCAGCGGCGCCACTCGACGATCGGCTATCTCAGCCCTATGGGAGTTCGAGAGGATCAACGCCGTGAGCTAAACCGCGTGTCCACCAAACCGGCAGCATCCCAATCCTTGTCCATCGCCGAGAGCTGCTCGCCCAATGGGTTGAGCGCCTCAAGACATTCCTTGATATCGATCCGAAGCATATCGGGGTCATCGGCGGCGGTCGGCGCAAACCAACCGGCGTCATCGATATCGCCCTGATCCAGAGTCTCGTGCGGGGAGGTGAGGTGTCCGATCTGGTGGTCGATTACGGTCATCTGGTGTTTGACGAGTGCCATCACCGTAACCGCTCGGTGAAGACGCCGGTTAGGCAGCGGCGCGGTCGAGTTCGGCGGGCTGCCAATGCCAAGGCAGCAGTTCGGCAATATGCCGGGCCGGGTGATCGGCGATGCGGGCGAGCAGGTCGGCGAGATAGCGCTGCGGGTTGAGGCCGTTGAGCTTGGCGCTCTCGATCAGCGAGTAGATCGCGGCGGCGCGCCGCCGCCGGCATCGGAGCCGGCGAAGAGATAGTTTTTGCGTCCGATCGCGACGCAGCGCAGTGCCCGTTCGGCCGGGTTGTTGTCGAGGGCGAGGCGTCCGTCGTCCAAGCATCGCAACAGCGCCTTCCAGCGTGACCGCATGTAGCGAAAGGCCTTGGCGAGTTCGGATTTACGGGAGAGCCTGGGCAGGGTCTGTTCCGCCCAGGTGCGCAGCGCCTCGGCGATCGGCTTCGAACGCTGCTGGCGTTCGCGACGCCGGTGGTCGGGCGGCGAACCCGTGATCGTCCTCTCGACCCGGTAGAGATCGCCGATGCGTTTGAGCGCTTCCTCGGCGATCGGCGAGCCGGTCGCGGCGTGGACGTCAAAGAACTTGCGGCGGACATGCGCCCAGCAGGCCGCCTCGGTGATCCGGTTGCCGGCGAACAGCGCGTTGAAGCCGGCGTAGCCGTCGGCGTGGATGATCCCGCGGAAGTCTTTCAGATGCTCCTTCGGGTGCTCGCCCTTGCGGTCGGGCGAATAGAAGAACAGCGCCGCCGGCGGGCGCGCGCCAGCAAACGGCCGTTCGTCGCGGACATAGGTCCACAACCGCCCAGTCTTGGTCTTGCCGGTGCCCGGCGCCAACACCGGCACCGGCGTGTCGTCGACATGCAGCATCTCCGAGCCCATCACCTCGGTGGCGAGCGCGTCGACCAGCGGCGCCAACGACGCCGCGGTCGCCCCGACCCAACCGGACAGCGTCGAGGTTTCCAGATTGACGCCCTCGCGGGCGAAGATCTCGGCTTGGCGATAGAGCGGCAGATGATCGTCGTACTTCGACACCAGGATATGGGCGAGCAACCCCGCCCCGGCGCGGCCGCGGGCAATCGCGTGATCGGGCGCCGGCGCTGCGACCACGGTATCGCAGGCGCGGCACGACAGCTTCTCGCGGACATGCCGGATCACCTTGAACCGGCCGGGCACATAGTCGAGGGTCTCGGTCACATCCTCGCCGATATGGCGCAACCCGCCGCCGCAGGACGGGCAAGCGCCTGGCGCGTGATGCCTCACTTCTTCGCGCGGCAGGTGGTCGGGCAGCGGCCGGCGGGCCGGCTTCTGCGCCTCCACCGCGGCGTCGACCATGGCCACTACCTCGGGCGAAGCCGTCGCCAGCCGCTCGGCCTGGTCGGTCTCCAAGGCCTCGATCGCCAACTCGAGCTGCTCGATCTCGCGCCCCAGTTTCTCCGACGAGCGCCCGAACTCGGCACGCCGATAGCGCGCCAGCTGGAATTTCAGTTTGGCGATCTCGGCCCGCGCCGCCACCGCGTCTCGCGCCATCTCGGCGATGATGCGCTTCAGCGCGGCGATGTCGTCGGGCAGGCTCTCGGGCGCGATCGTCACGCCGGAATTGGAACAGGATTACCGCCGGCTCGGTTCGTCTAAACTGGCGCTAAGTCAATCAGCCGCAGCCCCGCTAGCCGGCCAGCTCCGGCCGCCAGGTTTTCTGCGGCATCCGCCAGTCGATCCCGTCCAGCAGCATCGACAATTGCGCACGCGTCAGCGCGGCCACGCCGTCCTCGGCGCGCGGCCAGACAAATCGTCCTCGCTCCAGCCGTTTGGCGAACAGGCACAGCCCGTCGCCATCCCACCACAACAGCTTTATCAGATCGCCGCGGCGGCCGCGAAAGCAGAACACGTGACCCGAGAACGGGTCTTGTCCGAGCACCGTCTGGGCCTGCGCCGCCAGGCCGTCAAAGCCTTTGCGCATGTCGGTGACACCCGCCGCCAGCCACACCCGCGTGCCCGCCGGCAGCCCGATCATCGCAGCAACTCGATCACCCGCTGCAGCGTCGCGGCCGACACCTCGCCGCGCAGGCATACCCGCGCGCCGCACGCGAAGGTAATCTCGATCGTGCCGCTGCGCCGCGCCCGTTCCGGGCGGCGTGCCGCGCTCGGCTCCGGGACGATCTCGACCGGCAACATAGTGACGCTTCCCGCCGCGGCACGCGGCTCTTCCGGCGCCATCTCACGCCGCCATTTGAACAGCTGGTTGGCGTTCACATCATGGCGCCGCGCGACGATCGAAACCGACGCCCCCGGCTCCAGCGTCTCGGCGACGATCCGACGCTTCAACGCATCGGGCCACTGCCGCCGCTTTGGCCTGCCGGAGCTGCGCCTAGTGTCCGCTAGGCCCGTAGTGGACACTTCCTTTGCTGTCGCCGCCATGACCGCATCTTCGCCCCAAGCGACAATCAGCGGCAGGCGTCCTTCACCGAGCGCTTACCCATCACCTCTCGGCCGCGAGCTTTGAGCTGGTGGCGCGGCGCGCGAAGGCCCGATATGTCCTCGGCCTGTCGGCGACCGTCGCTCGCAAGGACGGGCACCATCCCATCATCTTTATGCAGTGCGGTCCCGTGAGACACCGCGTTGACGCTCGCGCGCAAGCCACCGAAAGGGGCGTTGCTCACCGTGCCAAACATAGGACGACAAAATTTCAGTTGCCGCCGCCCTTAGCGGCCTCCGACCGCCCCGCCATGCCGGCCGTCTATGCCGCCCTCGCCCAGGACGAGCCGCGCAATGACTTGATTTTCGACGATGTGCTCAAATCGCTGGATGCGAAACGCTCGCCGCTCGTGCTGACC
>CAWFER010000006.1:0-379310 GCA_963814805.1 uncultured Alphaproteobacteria bacterium
TCCAGTCCGGCCGTGGGTCAGGCTCGCATGCTCGATCACCGCCCGGTGCCGGCAGCTGTCCCAAGCCGCCTCGACCACATGGCAGGCCCGCAAATCTTCCAGCCGGAAGGCGTAGCGCGGCGGCATCTTGTCCATCGCCGGTCCTGTGCGTTCGTTTTTCGTTCTGAATTCCCGGCCGGCGCCGGTCGTCAAGGGCCAACGGCGACGCCATATGCCCGGCCATGTGCGGCCGTGTGCATCTCTCCTCCAACGTCGAAAAGCTGATCGAGGTCTTCTCGATCCCACCCAGCCGGCCCGCGCCGAACGTCGGGGCGAGCTGGAACGTGGCGCCGACCGATCCGCTGCCGGTCGTGCCCTACAATGGCAAGACCGACGAGCGCAGCCTCGATGTGCTGCGCTGGGGCCTAGTGCCGTTCTGGGCCAAGGACATCAAGGTCGGCTTCGCCAACATCAACGCCAAGGCCGAGGGCATCGACACAAGGCCAGCGCTCCGCGATGCGTTTCAGCGCCGGCGCTGCCTGGTGCCGGTTGACAACTTTTACGAATGGGCCAAGACCCCCGCCGGCAAACAACCCTACACAATCGCCTTGGCCGATCGCGGCGTCATGGCCTTGGCCGGGCTATGGGAGACGTGGCGCTCGCCGGCCGGCGAGCTAGTGCGCAGCCTTGCGATCGTCGCAACGGTGCCGAATGCGCTGTGCGGCGAAATCCATAACCGGATGCCGGTGATCTTGAAGGCTGCGGCGTGGCCCCTATGGCGCGGCGAGGAGCCAGCCGATCCGCCGCAGCTCAAGGAGCTGCTTGTCCCTTACCCGGCCGAAGAGATGACCGCGTGGCCGGCCGGCGCGCGGGTCGGAAACGTCAAGAACAACGATCCGAGCCTGATCGCGCCGATTACGCTGCCGTAGATCGGCGCCGGTCGGCTGCTCTGTCCATGCGTCGCTGCGGAGCGGCGCCGCCGGGTGATAGGATCGCCTCGTCACCGCCTTTAGGGAGGACCCCGTGGCCGAGGATATCGCCGCTAAAAGCGGACAGGTGCTCGATCTTATGCCGCGCTTTTTCGCCGATGAGCGGCACTGGCTGAGAAACAATTTTCGCGGCCGCGGCGACCGCCGCTGCCTGGTCGACGCAGTCATGCATTTTAGCGTCAAGCTCGGCCTGCCCAAGACCCCGGTGATGTCTCTCCTCGAGGAGGCGCTGCCGCAGCGACAGATGGGCCTGGTAACCTTTAATGATCGCTGCGGCAGCATCGGCGAGCTGCGCGCCGTCATTCACAAGGCCCGAGCATTGGCGCTCGAGAACGCCGAACATGAGCGCGCCGCCGGGGCGCTTAAAAGCCGGCTTCTCGCCGAAGTTGAGCACGAACGCGCCGAAGGGATTGCGCGCCAGCGCCTCGCCGCCTGGGCAACTCGGTCAGCTCCGCTGCGCTGACGATCGGCGCGCACCTCGCGGGTCGGTCGCCGGCGCGCTGACCCGGCATGGCGACACGGCGAAGGTGCTGACCGAGATGCTCGGTACGAAACCCGGTGAGATAAAGGCGCTGTTCAAGCAGACACTGGAGGTCGACCGCGCCCGCGAACTGAAGGAGCAGATGCTCGCCGCCGGACTGCCGCTCTGACCCCCATGGGCAAGCAAACCGGTCGTTTTCCTGCCCACCCCGGCCGCCATCCCGTGCAATCAGCGTGGGCACGGCGCCGATGATTGCGATCCCAGTCGCACCCCTCAGCTCCGTTGCAATGATTTTGGGCCCGACCCGCTGATGATTGCGATCCCAGCCGCCGATGATTGCGGGTCGCTACACGTACCTTCCGCCATGGCGAGCGCGAACTCCGTTGCTTCGGTTTGATCCGGACTTAGCAACCAAATCATATATGAAACTAACGGTTTATGCCGCTCCCACCGTCTCTTCTAGCCAGTCCAATGAATTTTTCAGGTTAGATTCTGATCTGTGATCAAGGTCACACCGAACGCCAGGTAATCGTGCTATCGTTTGAAGGTCGAGGGTTGCCCCGCCGGCAAGCAAGCGGGTGCCGTTGTTCTCATTTATTAGAACAACGCTTTGTCCGAGGATGGTCTTTCGCAAGCACTGATATGAGGAGGCGACGCCATGCCCGCGCACCTATTGATACGAGACGGCTCGCCGCAATGGTGGCTCAGCCCGGACTTATGGGTCGTGCCAGGGAATGACCCGAACGGCCCGCCGGGCAATCCCATAGCAGGACAGCCTGCCTACCTTTGGGCGCATGTCGCGAATACCGGCGATGTCGCCGCGAGCGGCACGCGCATCGACTTCTACTGGGCCAACCCGGCCATGCAGATCGTGGTCGGCTCGGCGACGCAGATCGGCTCGGCATATGCCGACGTTCCGGCTGGCGGCAGCCAGGACGTGCTGTGTCTCGTGCCGTGGACGCCGAGCATCGTCAACGGCGGACATGAATGCGTCCTTGCGGCCGCGCACAATCCGGCCGAGCAGACCCCGCTGCCAGACCCGCTTCCCAATGGCTTCGACTTCAATCCCCCGGCTTATGACGAGATCGCGCAGCGCAATTTGAGCGTCGTGGCGGCGGCAATGGCGATCCGGTTCCCGCTCACGGTCGTCGCCCCCGCGCGCGCCGACAAGGACGTAACCGTCGCCGTGGAGATCGGCGGAGCGCTCGACGAGAAGTTGCTGCCACAGCTTGGCCTCAGAGGTTTCCGTCCAGCGGCGAAAGAGGTTGTAGAGGTTGAGCTGAGCCGCGAGGCCAACCCTCCAGCTCGTAGGGGGGACCGCCACCCGCGCGAACTCGAGCTGCACGTGCCGCGCGGCATGGCGGCCGGCGTTTTCGCGTCGATAAACGCGGAGCGGCTGGCGCAACGCGAATATCAGCTTGTCCACGTGGTGGAACGCAGCAAGGACCGCACCCTTGGCGGGATCTCCTACGCCGTGGTGCACTCGCACGAGGGGAACAAATCATGAGCGCCACCCCGATCCAGGTTTTGACCCGGCCGTTCGCCATCGAGCCGGTCACCAATATCATGCTGCCCGACGGCGTCTTCGACAACGCCATCTACAATCTGAGGATCGCCGCCCACTTCACCAACATGTCGAGCGGCGCGCTGACCAACGTGACGCTCTACCTGGAAAGCGTCGGCGATCCGGGCGTCGCGCCGGTCGCGCAGACCTTCACCTTCCCGAGCATCGCCGCGGGCGCATCGGTCATGGTGAGCTGGGACGCCAATTTCCAGAATGCGACGCCTGGCAAGCCCTTGGTGAGCTTCATCGCGACCGCCGACGGCTTCGATCCGCGCCGCTCGATCCAGCAGATCTTCGTCTCGCAGACGCGGTTCGATTCCACGACCAACACCTACACCTGCACGGTCGGCGAAGGCACGCTGACCGTTTCGAACATCAGCGCCATCGGTTCGGGCGCGAACTGGGGCAAGGGGGGCTCCGGCTGCGGCTGCAAGTGCGGCGGACGGGGCGGCGGCGGTCCGTCACCCTTCCCGGTCACCATACCGACCGGGGCCACGATGGTGTGGGCGCCGAACCCGGCCTACGCCGGCGTGCATGGCGACCTTCCGTTCTCGGACCCATGGTGGAAGGTTCTCGGCCTGATCGTTGCGATTATCGCGGCGATCGTCGCGATCGTGGCGGCGGCGACCGGACATGGGTCGGTCAATTTCAGCGCCGGTGGAACTTTCGACGAAAACGAGCCGACCGTGCATTGCTGTACGCCCATGGTTCCCGGCGGCGGCGGCAAGAGCAGTACGGTTGCGGGAGTCGCCACCGCGGTCGCGGCCGCGGGGCTCGCCACCGCCTTGTCCGACGCCGCCGATCCGTTCTTCCGCGGCCAAGCGGCGACGCCGCCGGCGGCCGGCGAAACCACAATCGGCGAGCAGGTGGTGGCGAAGTGGGCCCTGCCAGAGGCGCCGAACGCCGGCCTGCCCTATCCGGCGGACGTGCAATGGACCTACCAGCGCATCACCACCGGCCAGACCTACACCTATTCGGTGAGCGAAACCCAGACCAACGTGCATGTGGCCGGCGACGTGGAAGTGGATACGCCGGCGCAGGTTCAGGCCTTTGCCCCGCTCTGGGTCAAGGCCAAATTCGAGAAGAGCGGCGGCGGCTATTTCACCGGCAACGCGCTCTACGCCTTCGCGCTGTTCCAGGCGCCCCAGAACGGCCTCTATTTCGTCGTAAACTTCGCCGATGACGGCCTCGGCTTCGACAGCGCGGCGAACGACGGGGTCTATTCAGGCAGCCTCAACCTAGAAGCCGCGAGGCGGCTGCTGCTGGACAACGGTGAGGATGTCTACGGCGTCTGGCGGGTTTTCGTCTTCGCGCAGGACGTCAACCTGACCAAACCGGGGACGCCGCCGGAGATCGCGGCGCAGCATATCGGCGGATTCTTCGTCGCGAGCGCCATCACCCTCACCTTCGACCCCAACCTGCCCTGCCCCATGAAAGCGCAGACCACCATCACCGTCGTCTGAACGGCGGTAGAGCAGCGGGGTTTGTCGGGGGCAAGATCGGCGGGCCGCTTCATCGCTTGAAAGCCTGGTTGGTATTCTAACCAAGCAGGCTTTGTCTTCTATAAACATCAGATCGCCCCATTGGCGTCTCCTTCTACGCATGATTATTGTTCTGTGCCGGCTCGAACAGAGCGGACCGCGACGCCGAGTTGTAGTAAGCCGCTCACCTTGGCAAGGAGTGTGGAATTCAAGAGTTTTGACCGGTTTCCGCGAACCAGACCGATCACCACAATGCGCAGTAGGAGACTGGCGAACATCAGCTCTTCCATCGCTTCCAGAACGATTTCCTGGTTCTCAATGGGAAGGAAATTCGTATAGGATTTCTTCGTCTGCAAACCTCATCCTGAACGGGTTTTCTGCCGCGATGACCGCCGCCGCGATCGTCTCGCAGTAGCGCTCGAGCTCCGCCGTCGGGACGACCTCCGGCTTGCCGCGATCCGAGCGCCGCGGTCGGATACTGGGAGAAAATGAGTTCGTCTGCCGGGTAAGCGGTCGCCGGCGGTTTATCGCTCGACGACCCGCGCCACAGCCGGCGGCGTTCCGCCCGATCGGGACCCGCTTCGACGCCGCGACGCCTTGACGCGCCGGCGCTTTATTCCGGCTCGGTGAATTCAAGCTGGTCGGTCAGACCGTAGGCCTCGGCCAGGGTTTGCAATTTGAACCAGGTCGCGTCTTCGACCTCGATGCCGTTGCGCCGGCGATCCTGTTCGCGCATGTGCTCGATCTCGCCCGGATAGAGCACGCCGCTGCTGCCCTCGGAGGGCGGCGTCGATTTGAGATAGGCGGCGAACGCGCCGACATCCTTTTTGAAATCGGCAAGCGGGCGGAAGGCGGCGACGTTGAACACCGCCATGAAGCAGCCGTCATTGTGCCGCCCGGTTGGCTCGACGCCAAAGCCGAGCCCGGTCAAGAGGCCGCACAGGATCTCGACCATGACCGCGAGCCCGGTGCCCTTGTAGCCGCCCTCGGGGCCGCCGAGCGGTAGCAGCGCGCCGCCCTGGCGCAATTGGCGCGGGTCGTTGGTCGGGCGGCCGTCGCTGCCGATGACCCAGCCGTCGGGGACCTGCTGATTGCGGGCGACGGCGAGCGCGATCTTGCCGGCCGCCGCGGCCGAGGTCGCCATGTCGAGATATAACGGCGCTTCGAGGTCGGACGGGATCGCGATCGAGATCGGGTTGGTGCCGAGCCGCGCCTCGCGCCCGCCGAACGGCGCCACCGCCTTGGGCGAGCGGCCGGAATTGGCGGTGATCAGCCCGATCATGCCGGCCTCGGCGGCCATCTGGGTATAGCTCGACAGCCGGCCGATATGGCCCTGGCGGAACACCGTCGCGGCGGCGACGTTTGCGGTCCTGGCCTTGTCAATGGTCAGCCGCATCGCCCGCTCGTTGGCGACGTAGCCAAAGGCCCAATGCCCGTCAACGACGGTCGTGGTCGGCGATTGCTGGACGATCGTCCACGGCGCGCCGGGCACGATATGGCCGGCCTTGATCCGGTCGATATAGGTCGGGATCTGAATGACCCCGTGCGAATCATGGCCGACGAGGTTGGCGCCGACAATGTGGCGCATCACCAGTTCCGCCTCGGCCGGCGGCGTCCCCGCCGCCTCGAACAGAGCTTGGCCGATTTCGGTCAGACGTTCCGCGGCGATTTTCGGCATGATCCTTCCCCTGCGATGGCGAGCCTTTGCAGGCTCGCGGCGAGCAAGGATCGTAGCACGGGCCGCGCGCCTGGGGCACGCGCCGTGCGCCGCCGCTGCTATCTAGTGGGTAACGAGGCGGCGCTCGACCGCGGCGGTCTTGATCGCCTTTTGCAATTTCTCGAACGCGCGAACCTCGATCTGGCGCACCCGCTCGCGCGAGATGCCGTATTGCTGCGACAGATCCTCGAGCGTCGTCGGGTTGTCGCGCAGCCGCCGCTCGGTCAGGATATGGCGCTCCCGGTCGTTCAGATGGGTCATCGCCTTTTCGAGGAGGTCGCGGCGCAGCCCCAGCTCCTGGCGATCGGCGAGGCGGGTCTCCTGGCTCTCGCCTTCGTCGACCAGCCAATCCTGCCATTCGCCTTCGCTGTCGCTCCTGAGCGGCGCGTTCAACGAATGGTCGGGGCTCGCCAGCCGGCGGTTCATGCTGATCACGTCGGCTTCGGGCACATCGAGCTCGGTGGCGATCTTGTGCAGATGTTCAGGGGAAAGATCGCCCTCCTCCATCGCCTGCAACTGGCCCTTGAGCTTGCGCAGGTTGAAGAACAGCTTCTTCTGCGCGGCGGTGGTGCCCATTTTGACCAGCGACCATGAATGCAGGATGTACTCTTGTATGGCCGCGCGGATCCACCACATCGCATAAGTGGCGAGGCGAAAGCCACGATCGGGATCGAAGCGCTTGACCGCCTGCATCATGCCGACATTGCCTTCCGAGATCAGCTCGGAGAGCGGCAGCCCGTAGCCGCGATAGCCCATCGCGATCTTGGCGACCAGTCGCAGATGGCTGGTGACCAGGCGGTGCGCGGCCTGGGGATCTTCATGCTCTTTCCAGCTTTTGGCGAGCATGTATTCCTCCTCCGGCTCCAGCATCGGAAACTTGCGGATCTCCTGGAGATACCGGGTCAGGTTTCCTTCAGCGGAGATGGAGGGGACCGAAAGGGTGGCCATTGGCAATCGTTGCTCCGGGTTGGTGCCTGTCGTAGGGGTAAACGCTGAAATGCGCGTGATCTATCCCGCTCGACGGGCGAATGCGCATACCCTAGTAATATGGTCGGGTTTTGTCCAGTTTAAAGTCGCTCTAAATCGGTCAACAGCGCGTGAAGGTCGCCGGGCAGCGCGCTGTCGAAAGTGAGGAAGCCGCCTCCGGCTGGATGGCTGAAGCCGAGCCGACGGGCATGCAAGGCCTGGCGCGGGAAAGCGGCGATCCGGGCGCCCGCTTCGCCCGATCCGGCGACCGCGCGGCCGGCGCGAGTTCCATAAGCCGGGTCGCCGATCAGCGCGTGGCCGCAATGCGCCATGTGCACCCGGATCTGATGGGTGCGCCCGGTGGCGAGCCGGCATTCGACGAGCGCGGCCTTGCCGTTGAACGCGCGCTCGACCCGATAGCGGGTCAGCGCCGAACGCCCTCTCGATGCGCCGACGACCGCCATCTTTTTACGATTTGCCGGGCTGCGGCCGATGTTGCCGGCGATCTCTCCGACCGGCGGGTTCGGCACGCCCCAGACAAAGGCGGCGTAGGCGCGATCGATCTGGCGCAGCGCGAAGTCGCGCGACAGCGCCTGGTGCGCGGCCTCGGTCTTGGCCACCACCATCAGCCCGCTGGTGTCCTTGTCGAGACGATGGACGATGCCGGGCCGCCGCACCCCGCCGATCCCGGCAAGTTCGGCGCCGCAATGGGCGATCAGCGCGTTGACGAGGGTCCCGTCGGGATTTCCCGGGGCCGGATGGACAACGAGACCGGCGGGCTTGTCGATGACGATCAGATGTGCATCCTCAAAGCGGATATCGAGCGCCAGCGGCTGCGCCGCCGGCGCCGGGTCCGCCGCCTCGGGGAGGCATACGACGAAATCCTGGCCCGGCCTGACCCGCAACGATGGATCGCGCGACGGCGTTCCGTCGTGGACCACACGGCCCTCCTCGATCAGCCGCTTAAGTCGGGTGCGAGACAATGCCGGCAAACGCAGCGCCAGCATGCGGTCGAGGCGCACTCCCGCCTCGTCCGGCGCGGCGCTGATCGCGACCGAGGCGCCGGCGCGGCGCTGGGCGGCTAGTTCAGTGGTTCGCGCCATCGGCGCTCTCGACCCGCGGGCCGACCCGCGCGCCGTCCGGCCGCGTCCGGTCTAGGCCGATGCAGGGGCTCAAGGTCCTGGTGGTGGTGATGGGCGTTATGATCGTCATTGGCACCGCGGCGCTGATCGCAGGCATCGCCAGCAAGATGTCGCGCATCCAGCCGGCGGCCAGCGCCGCACGTCCGTTTGCCGCGAGCGCGATCGATATCCCGCGGGGCGCGCGAATCGAGGCGATGACCGCCGCGCCAAATCGTCTCATCCTCGATCTGGCGTTGGCTGACGGCGAGCGCCGGCTCGTCGTCATCGATCTGGCGACTGGGGCCCGGCTCGGCACTATAGAGCTGCGTTCCGCCCGGTAAATCGCGGCGGCCGGGCAGCGCCGCAGGAGCCCCGCCGCAGCTTCTGCGGACCCAGCGCCGCGGTCCCGGCGCGAGCGAAATTCGAGCGGAAAATCCATCTTGAAAGCTTAGCGATTTATTACGAACTTCTCGCCCACACCGACGTTGGCCCCTGCGGAAACCCGATGACCAGCAAACGCCCGTCCCTCGTCCGCGCCGGCTGCGGCGGCGTCGCCTCGGCGCGGGGGACGGCGGGGATGCGTCCGGCGCGGGTTGCCGGTCGGCTCCGATCGCAAATTGGCCGCGGCTCCTGGCGACGCGGTTTCTCGGCGGTTCCCCTGATCGGGCAGCCGCCTTTTTGATGCTCGCAGATTTGATGCTCGCAGAAAGTTCGGGGGTTGGGATCATGGGCAAGAAGACCACCGTTCCACGGCCAGCGCGGCCGGGACCGTCCAACGCCGGCGCGCGGACATTGGGTCCGGTTTCTGATCTCGAACGTCACCTGCCCTCGGATTGGTGGCGCACGCTTTTCAACTCGCTTTACCTCGAAACCGACGGCGATGTGATCGAGAACGATCGCAACACCGCGCAGGAGGTCGATCTGTTGATCCGCAGCGCCGGGATCGAGCGCGACCACCGGCTTCTCGATCTGTGCTGCGGCCAGGGCCGCCATTCGCTCGAACTCGCCCGCCGCGGCTTTGCCCGGGTCACCGGGCTCGACCGCTCGCGCTATCTGATCCGGCTCGCCCGCAAGCGCGCCCGGCAGAGAAACTTGCCGGTCTCGTTCCACGAAGGCGACGCCCGCCGCTTTCGGCTCGGCGACGGCGAATTTCATTGCGTGTGCGTCTTGGGAAATTCCTTTGGCTATTTCGAGCGCCCCGAGGATGATCTTGCCGTCCTTGAAGCGGTCAAGCGCTCATTGGCCTCGGGCGGGGCCTTGGTCATGGACCTAATGGACGGCGACTGGATGCGCCGGCACTTTGACCCGCGTTCGTGGGAATGGGTCGACCAGAACCATTTCGTGTGCCGCGAACGCGACCTCGCCGGCGACGGCGACCGGCTGATCAGCCGCGAGGTCGTGGTCCACGCCGAGCGCGGCGTAATTGCCGATCAATTCTATGCTGAACGACTCTATTCGAAAGAGCGGCTCGAAACGCTGCTGACCGGCGCCGGCTTTACCAATGTCTGCTTCCACCAGCTATTAGCCCCGGATTCGCCGCGCAATCAGGATCTAGGCATGGTGGCGCACCGGCTTTTCCTGACCTGCCAGGCGCCGCATCGGGCGAGGCTGCCGCCGCGCCGTTCGGCGCTGATCCCCGACGTCGCCGTGATTCTCGGCGATCCGCGCCTGCCCGATCCGGTCAAGCGCAACGGGCAGTGCAACGAAGAGGATTTCGACACGATCGAGCGTCTGAAGGCGGCGCTGCGCGCGCTGTCCGACTATCGGTTCCGCTTCCTTGACAATCACGCCTCGTTGTTTGCCGATCTCAGAGCCAACCGGCCGAGCTTTGTCCTCAATTTATGCGACGAGGGCTTCAACAACGACGCGTTCATGGAATTGCACGTGCCGGCATTGCTGGAGACGCTCGACATACCTTATAGCGGCGCCGGGCCGAGCTGCCTCGGGCTGTGCTACGACAAGTCGCTGGTCCGCGGCATCGCCCAGTCGATCGATCTGCCGGTGCCGGCCGAGACCTATTTCAATTCGGACGATCTGGCGGCGACGATCCCTTCGGTGTTTCCGGCCCTGATCAAGCCCAATTACGGCGATTCGTCGATCGGCATCGGCCGCGACGCGGTGGTGCACAGCTGGGAGGAGGCGATCGCCTGCCTCGGCCGGTTACGCGAGCAGATGCCGCGCTGCCCGATCCTGATCCAGGAGTTTCTGACCGGACCCGAATATTCGATCGGGATCATCGGCAACCCCGGGCAGGGCTACCGCGTCTTGCCGCCGCTCGAGGTCGACTATTCCCGGCTCGACCCGGGACTGCCGCGGCTCTTGGCCTATGAGTTGAAGTGGGTCCCGGACTCGCCCTACTGGTCGCAGATCGGCTACCGCGAGGCCCGGCTCGACGAAGAATCGCGGCGCAAGATCGTCGACTATTCGAACCTCTTATTCGAGCGGCTGGGCTGTCGCGACTATGCCCGCTTCGATTTCCGCGCCGATGCCGAGGGCGAGATCAAATTGCTCGAAGTCAACCCCAATCCCGGCTGGTGCTGGGACGGCAAGCTCAACCTGATGGCCGAAATGGCCGGGCTGCGGTATTGCGACCTCTTACGGCTGATTATCGAGGCCGCCCAGGAGCGCGTCGCCGCGCACCGGCCGGGCCTCGTCATCGCGCTCGTCGAGCGCCGCGCGCAGCGTCTCGCCCGCCGGGGTTGAAGCCGGCTGCGCCCGAGCGGCGCGCGGCCTGTGGGCAATGGTTTCGCCGCCTGGGTTTTCGCTGTATAGCGTCGCGATGACCTTGATCACCGACACTGCGGCGCTGGCTGAATTCTGCGCCCGTCAGCGCGGCGCGGAGTTCGTCGCGGTCGACACCGAATTCATGCGCGAGCGCACCTATTGGCCGATCCTGTGTTTGGTGCAGGTGGCGGGCCCGGACGAAGCTGGGGCGATCGACGCGCTGGCCCCGGGGATCGATCTGGCGCCGCTGCTGGCGCTGATGGCCGATCACCAGATCCTCAAGGTGTTTCACGCCGCGCGCCAGGATGTTGAAATCTTCTTTAACCTGTCGGGATCGGTCCCGGCGCCGCTGTTCGACACCCAGATCGCCGCGATGGTGTGCGGTTTCGGCGACGCCGCCAGCTACGAGACCCTAGTCGGCAAGCTCGCTCGCGAGCCGCTCGACAAATCCTCGCGCTTTACCGACTGGGCGCATCGGCCGCTGACCGAGCGGCAGATTCGCTATGCGCTGGGCGACGTCGTACATTTGCGCACGGTCTACGACAAGCTGCAGCAGCTGTTGGCGTCCAACGGGCGGGCCGCGTGGTTTGCCGAGGAGATGGCGGTATTGTGCGATCCGGCGACCTATCGCACCGATCCGAACGAGGCATGGCGCCGCTTTCGCCTGCGCGGTCGCGTCGACCCGCGTTTCTTTGGCGTGCTGCGCGAGGTTGCGGCTTGGCGCGAAGCCACGGCGCAGCAGCGCAACCTGCCGCGCGGCCGCGTCGTCAAGGACGAGGCCGTGCTCGAAATCGCCGCCCACCTGCCAAAGACGATCGAGGCGCTGGCGCGCACCCGCAGCCTCGGCAAGGGGGTAGCCGAAGGCAGATTCGGCGGCGATCTCCTGGAGGCGGTCCGGCGCGGCCTGGCGCAGCCGCCGGCGCTCGACCAGCCGGCGCCGTCGCGTGCCGAAACGCCGCCAGGCCTCGGCCCGCTGATCGAGCTGTTCCGGGTGCTGCTGAAGCACCGCTGCGAGACCCATCAGGTGGCGCAAAAGCTGGTCGCCTCGGCCGACGACATCGAGGCGATCGCGGCCGACGATCATTCGCCGGTGCCGGCGCTATCGGGATGGCGCTACGAGGTGTTCGGCAGGGACGCCATCGCGCTCAAGCACGGCCGGCTCGCGCTAACCGTCCGCGACAACCGGATAGCGCTAGTCGAGCCAGCGGCGCGGTAGCCGGCCCCGCGGCGATTTCAGCCCGCGGCCGAGCCGAGCTTCAGGTGGCGCTCGATGCGGCGCACCCGCTCATCAAGCTCGCTGTACAGGATGCCGTGGCCGAGCACCGTCGCGTGATAGTGCGTCACCGCCTCGCGCAGACCGGTAACGTCCGAGGTCAGATCGTCGAGCTTGCGGTCGTGGCGGTTGACGATTTCGGCGAGTTCGTTGAGCTTGGCCGTATGATCGTTGACGACGCCGATGATCTCATTGAGCTTTCGGTCCTGGGCGTCGAGCTTTCGGTCCTGGGCGTCGAGCTTTCGGTCCTGGGCGTCGAGCTTGCGGTCTTGGGCGTCGAATCTGCGGTCGTGGCTGTCGAATTTGCGGTCGTGACCGGCGAGCGTGCGCGCAACCTCGGTCAGCAGCTGGTAGACCGCCGCGATATCGACGCCGTTGCCGCTGCTCATCCGATCGACCAGCTCCGAAAACTCGTCAGCGGCCACGTTCGGCCGCTGCGCATAGTATAGCGGATTGCCGAGGACGCCAGAGCCGCGCGGCTTCTACTCGCCGGCCAGCCGTCTCGGCTCGCGCCGCCGCAACATCGGCGTCGCACCGAGCGAGCGGGCGAGCGCGTCGAGCCGGCGCTGCACCGTCTCGCCGACAAACAACCCGTCCGCCGGAGGCGCTTCCAGCACCAGGCTCGCGCCCTCGCGCCCGAGCCAGGTTCCGCACAACAGCTCGATCCTGCCGCCGCACAAGGTGTAGGCGAGACGCAACGCCAGGCCCAGGGTGCGCACCGCGGCGGCGGCTTGCGGATCGAGCAATGGCCGGGTCGGATCCCTGACCGGATCGTCGGCGGCCCCGCCGTAGCGGGTATGCAGCGCCGCGGCGACGAACACCCGATCAGGATGGTCGATCGCCGCGAACGGCATCCTGAGGCTGCGGGCGAAGGCCTGCTCGGCGCGATAGTCGGGGTGTTCGGTCCAGGCGATGTCGCCGAGCCAGCAGGCGGCATGATGCAGCCGGCGCAAGCGATCGGGCAGGCCGGGGAAAAGCGGCCCCGTCCATTCCAGCAGGCGGTCGCCGTCCGGTGGAAAGCGGCTTCCGGTGCGGGCCATCGCGATGCAGGCGGCGAGCAGCGGGTCGGGGCTGCGTTCGGCCGGCGGAATCAGCCCGTAGGCGTAGCCTTCGCGCAATCCATAGGCGGAGAAAATTACCCGCTGCGGACCAACCGCAGCGACCAGCTTGCGCAGGATCGATGCCGCCAACGGCACCATCTCGAGGCGCTTCTTTGAGATCGTGGTGATCCGTTCGAGCGATTTGCGCGACAGCCGGCCGATGATCTCGAAGAAGCTATCGGCTTCGGCGCGGGCGATCGTGTAATGGTGGATGATGTGGAGTGGGTAGTGCGTGTGCTCCATGTGCAGCCGGGCGATCGCGCGTGACGCGCCGCCGACCAGGTACAGGTTCCGCCCCGGCCCGGCGCGGGCGATGGAGGCGGCGGCCAGGGCGCGCTCGACGGTGTCCGAGACGGCTTTTGCGCTGTCGCCGAGCTCGGCCAGGCGCAGCGGTCCGAGCGGCAGGGTGATCCCTTGGCCGATCCGCCCGCCGCCGGCGGCAGCCCCCGGGCCCACCCGGACCAGCTCGACGCTGCCGCCGCCGAGATCGCCAACGATTCCCGCCGCCTCGGGGATGCCGGCGAGCACGCCGGCAGCCGACAGGCGCGCCTCCTCGACCCCGTCGACGATCGCGACCGGGACCCGGAAGGTGCTCGCCACCTGGTCGGCAAAGGCCTGGCCGTCGCTGGCGTCGCGCACCGCGGCGGTCGCCAGCACCGCCAGGTGATCGACGCCGATCGCGCGGGCGAGGGCGACAAAGCGTCGCAGATTGACCAGGGCCAGGGCTGTGCCGTCGCGGTTGAGTCGGCCGCTCGTCGACAGCCCGCGCGCCAGCCCGCACATGACCTTTTCGTTGATCTGCGGACACAGCGCGGCGCCGTGCCGCTCGAAGACGACCAGGCGCAGCGAATTGGAGCCCAGGTCAATGATGCCGATGCGGCCGGTTGGCGGATTCGTTTGCCGCTCGGACATTGAGTCAGCGGACCACGAGCCTGGGTTGGGCGCGCCGGAGCGCCTTGCCGCGGCCGGAGAGGCTGGGATTGGTCATGAAATAGGTGTGGGCCGAAAACGGCTCCTGATCGGCCGGCACCCGCCGATAGGTTCCGTCGGGCGCCAAACTCCAGCTTTGCAGGGTGTCGCGCAAATTCGCCACCATGATCTCGTCCAACACTTGGCGATGCACGGTCGGGTTTTCGATCGGCACCAGGGCTTCGACCCGCCCGTCGAAATTGCGCGGCATCCAGTCGGCCGAGCTGATGAACACCCGGGCCCGGTCCGAGGGCAGCTTGTTGCCGTTGCCGAAGCAGACGATGCGGCCGTGCTCGAGAAAGCGGCCGATGATGCTCTTGACCCGGATGTTTTCGGAGAGCCCCGCAACCCCCGGCCGCAGGCAGCAGATGCCGCGCACCACGAGATCGATGCTGACCCCGGCCTGCGAGGCCCGATAGAGGAGGTCGATGATCGCCGGGTCGACGAGCGCATTCATCTTGGCCCAGATCTGCGCCGGCCTGCCCGATTTCGCATTGGCGATCTCGGCCTCGATCAGCTCGAACAGCCGGGCGCGCAGGTTGATCGGCGCGACCGACACCTTTTCGAGGCTGGCCGGGGTGGCGTAGCCGGTCATAAAATTGAACAGCCGGGCGGCGTCCCGGCACAGCGCCGGATCGCAAGTGAAGAACGACAGGTCGGTGTAAACCTTGGCGGTGTAGGGATGATAGTTGCCGGTCCCGAAATGGACATAGGAACGCAGTCGGCCGGCTTCCCGGCGGATCACCAACGAGACCTTGGCGTGGGTCTTCAGCTGCAGAAATCCATACACCACCTGCACCCCGGCGCGTTCGAGATCGCGGGCCCAGCGGATATTTGCCTCCTCGTCGAAGCGCGCCTTGAGCTCGATCATCGCGGTGACCGACTTGCCGGCATCGGCGGCCTCGGCGAGCGCCTTCACGATCGGGCTGTCCTCGCTGGTGCGGTAGAGCGTTTGCTTGATCGCCGCCACCGCGGGATCGCGCGCCGCCTGGCGCAGGAACTGCACGACGACATCGAAGCTTTCATAAGGATGATGGACGATGATGTCCTTTTGCCGGATCGCGGCAAAGCAATCGCCGCCGAAATCGCGAATGCGCTCGGGGAAGCGCGCATTATAGGGAGTGAAGACCAAATCGGGGCGTTCGTCGATGATCAGCTGCCGGGTGTCGTCGAGCCCAAGAAGCCCGTCGGAGGCAAACACGTCGCCCGGCGCGACATCGAGCTTCTCCATCAGAAAGCGGCGAAGGTCGGCCGGCAACTCGGTCGGCATCGTCGCGTCGACCGCCAGCAGAATGGCGTGGCCGCGCCGACGCCGCTTCAGCGCGGTCTCGTAATGGCGCACCAAATCCTCGGCCTCTTCCTCGACTTCGACCTCGCTGTCGCGCAACACCCGGAAGACGCCCTGAGCGACGACGGCGAAGCCCGGAAACAGGTGGTCGAGGAACAGCGCGATCATCTGCTCGATCGGCAGAAAGCGGATCCGCTCTCCCGGCAGACGCATGAAACGGGGAACCGAGGACGGGATCAGGGTCAGCGCCTGCAACCGCTCGCCATCGCTGACCCGTTCGAGCTCCAGCGCCAGGCCGAAGCCGCGATTGGCGATAAACGGAAACGGATGGGCGGGGTCGATCGCCAACGGCGTCAGCACCGGGAACACATCCGCCATGAACCGCTCTTCGAGCCAGGTCCGGTCGCCTGGCTCGAGATCGGTCGGGTCGACCACCGCATCCCCCGCTTCGGCCAGCAGGCGACGCAATTCCAGCCAGGTTACCTGCTGGTCGGTCATCAGCTTTCGGGTGCGCTGGCGGATCGCGTCGAGCTGCTGCGCCGGGGTCAGCCCATCCTGGCTCGGCGTCTTGACCCCGGCGAGAAACTGGCCTTTGAGCCCGGCCACCCGCACCATGAAGAATTCGTCGAGGTTGTTCGCCGAGATCGACAGAAAACGCAACCGCTCGAGCAACGGATGGCGCAAATTGTCGGCCTCCGCCAGCACCCGCTCGTTGAACGCGAGCCAGGAGAGCTCGCGATTGATGAAGCGGGATTCGGGCGGAAGAATTGAGCGGCTGAGCCTCGACCGGCTGCGCGCTGGTGTTCACCCCAATCTCCCCGTGCGGCTGAGACGACATCGGCTCTGTCCATGATCCTACCGCCTCGCGGCAGACCTGTCATGCCCGCGCGGCGGGGGGTAGTGCGGCGCAGACCCGGCGCGCTCAGCGAAGGAGATCGACGATGCATATGCTGCACCTGCTGCGCCACGCCAAATCGAGCCGCGCTGATGACGTCGAGGATCGCCGGCGGCCATTGAGCCGGCGCGGCCGCGAGGCGGCGCGGATCGTCGGCCGGGTTCTGCCGGTCGCGGCCGGCGCGATCGACCTGGTTCTCTGCTCGAGCGCGGCGCGCACCCGCGAGACCCTCGAACTGGCTCTAGCCGGATTTATCGCACCGCCGCGCTGCTTGATCGAGGACGAGCTCTATCTCGCCGATCGCAACCGGCTGATCCAGCGCCTGCAGCGCCTGTGCGAAAGCGACGACAACGTGCTGGTGATCGGCCACAACCCGGGGCTGCACGAGCTGGCGCTGGCTTTGGCCGAGCCCGGCGCGCCTGCCGCGCGCGCGCTCGCCTGCGGAAAGTTTCCGACTGCGGCGCGCGCCAGCTTTTGCGTCGCCACGCGCTGGTCGGCGCTGGGCCTCTGGCGGCACCATCTGGTCGGCTACGAAACCGTCGGATCGCGGTCCGGCGGTAAAGGCTGATCCGGGCGTTCGGCCAGCGCCCGACGGGACAGCAGCCGCCGGGCCAGCGGCATTACGATCGCACCGCCGCCGCTCAGCGCCGCCTGGTCGAGGGCGGCGGCGATCTCGGCCGCGGCGGCAAGCGAGCGCTCCATATGCCCGACGAGATAGGCGATGACCTCGGCCCCGACGCGCACCTGCCGATCGGCGAAATGCTTGGCGAGGACGGCGCCGAGCAGCGCGTCGTCGGGCAGCCCGATGCCGACCGCCAGCGCCGCGCGCAGCCGCGAGCCGAGATCCGGCAACCCGACCGGCCACGATCCCGGCGAGGCGCGCGCCGTCAGTAGCAGGCTGCCGCCGTTTTCGCGGCAGGCGTTGATGAGGTGCAGCAGGGGGGCTTGCTCGGCGCGATCGGCGTCATCGACCGCGATCCGGCGAGGGCCGCCGTCGAGAAGCTGGCGCAATCCAGTCTCATCGAGCGCGTCCGCCGAGACCAGAGCGGCCGGTGCGCGGGCGCACCACAAATGCGCCAGATGGGTCTTGCCGCAGCCCTGTGGCCCGTGCAGCAAGAGCGCCGGCGACGGCCAGTTAGGCCAGCGGTCGAGCCAGGCGAGAGCAGCGGCGTTGCTGTCGGAAACGAAAAAATCGGAGCGCCCGTAGGCCGCCGCGCCGGCCAGCGGGAAGGTCATCTGGATCATCGCTCGGGCCCGCGCCGACAGCGAAGCATGCTCCGACGCGGCTCGTAGAGCGCGCTCGCGCGATAGCGTTCGAGGGCGAAGCGGGCGATGACGCCGAGCACCGCGGCGGCCGGCACCGACACGAAGACGCCGGCGAGCCCGAGCAGCTTGGCGCCCGCGAGCAGCGCGAAGATCACCCAGACCGGGTGCAGGTGGACGCGGTCGCCGACCAGCTTCGGCGTCAGGATGTTGGCTTCGACCGTCTGTCCAAACAGAAAAATGCCGACCACGACCAGGACCCCGGTCCAGGTTCCGAATTGGAGCGCCGCCAGCGCCACCGACAAGGCGAAGCCGATCGAGACGCCGAGCACCGGGATGATCGCCAGAACGCCGATCAGGAGGCCCAGCGCCAGCGCCGAGTCGAGACCGGCGAGCGACAATCCGATCGTGTAATAAATCCCAAGGATCAGGCAGACCAGCGCCTGGCCGTGCACAAACCCGGCCAGGGTTTGGTCGATGATCCGGATCTGCTCGCGGATTGTCGGGGCCGAGTCGCGGGGCAGGAACGAGTCGATTGCCGCAATCATCTGGCGCCAGTCGCGCAGCAGAAAAAAACTGACGATCGGGGTGACCACGACCAGCGACAGGATGCTCAAAATCGCCAAGCTGCTGGTGATCATCCTCTGGAACAGGCTGGCGAACCAGCTAACCGCGTCACCTATTTGATTGCTGACCACACTATATACTTTGTCCGCTTCGGCGGCCGGCAAATGCGAGCGGAGCAGCCGCATGAAATTGCCGAATTGCGTCTGCGCGGCGCCAACCAGACCCGGAAAGCGCGCGAGCAGGTGGACGATCTGCGCCTGCACCAGCGGAACGATCAGCACCATGACCAGCGCCAGACCGAGCAGAAAGATCAGCAGCACCGCGAGGCTCGCCAGACCGCGGCCCAGCCCCCAGAATTCGAGCCAGTCCACTGCCGGGCGAAGCAGATAGGCAATGGCGAAGGCTGCGGCAAACGGCACCAGAACCCCTTGCAGCACGGCCACGATGACCATCGCGGCGGCGATCATGCCGACCCAGAACAGCGCCCGATAGAGGCGCGGGGTCACAAGGCCTGCTCCGAGCGTGCGAGAATGCGGGCCCAGCGAACGATGTAGGACAGCCCCGACAACACGGTGGTCATGACCACGGCGAGGCTCAGCAGGACGTCGAATATGCCGCGCTCGGCGGCCAGGCCCAGCCGCGCCAGCACAAAGGCGACCAGGGCTATCTGCAGGCCGGTATTGATCTTACTGATGTACAAGGGGCCATAATGCTTCGGCGCGGCGATCGCCTGGATCAACAGAAAGCCGCCGACGATCATCACGTCGCGGAAGACGACGAGGATCACCACCGAGGTCCACAGCTGGTGGGCGAGGCCAAGCGTCACATAGACGCTGACCAGCAGCGTCTTGTCGGCGATCGGATCGAGCAGCGCGCCAAGCCGGGTGCGCCGGTTGAAGCGCTTGGCGATAAAGCCGTCGAGCGCGTCCGAGACCCCGGCGGCGACGAACACCCAGAAGGCGATGCCGTAGCGCCCGCCGAGAATCAGCCAGATCGTCAGCGGCACCAGCAGCAGCCGCCCCAGCGATATCAGATTAGGGAGGTTGACCCCGAGCCGGCTCATTGTCGCATCTCGGATGAGCCCTCGCCATCGCCATGCCGCGCTCAATCAGTGCGAACCCGCGGCACTCGAGGGCGACAGGCGCCACTCGGGGTCGCCGCCATCGAGATCGAGATCGGCCTCGGCGAGGCTGGATTTGAGCTGATCGGGGCCGCCTACATACTTGATTTCGATCTTCGCCCGCTGCCGGTTCAAGGATAGCAGGTCAATTCTGCGGATCGCCGGCACCGCCGCCAGGCGCTGCTGCATCTCCACCCAATCGCCGAGGCTGGCGATCGGCACGACCGCATCAAGGCTCGCCACCTTGTCGGTGGTGGGCGGCACGCCGTGCTCGATGTCGGCGGCGGCGGCGGCGGCGGCCCGCTGCATGAAGGCGTCCTCACTTTCGCCGGGATTGGCGGCGATCGTCGTGCGCTGGCTGTTGACCAGCTGTCCCGCCCGGTATCGCTTCAAGGATATGTCGAGGCCGGTGAGCTGGCCGGCCTGACGCTGGGCCGTGGCGATCGCGACCAGCGCCTCATCGCCGCCGTTGCCCTGGGCGATCTGGGTCAGCGCCTGCGGATCGCCGTCGCGAGCCTGTTTGGCGTCGATCGCGCTGACGTCGGCGAGGCCGCCAAGCGGCAGGCTGAGCCGGGTCGGGCCGGAGGTGGCCGGCAACTGCGCCCAAGCCGCGCGCCACGGGTTGGGATCGTCCCACAGCACGCCGTTTCCGCCATCCTCGAACACCGGCACGACGATCACCGGCTTGCCTGGGGGTTGGGCGATCGCAATCCCGGCGCCGCCCATCAGCTGGCGAATTTTGGCCGCGCGAAAATTGAAGGTGTAGTCCGCTAGATACCGGACCGCCGACATCTTCTCATTGGCGACCTCGAAATTTTTGACCATGTCGGTAATCGCCTGGTCGCTAAGCTTCGGCAATTTGGACAAATCGGTAGAGCCGCTCAATTTCTCCACCACCTTGTCGAGCGCGCGGCGCTGCCCGTCGAGCCGGGCCTGGGTCCGCGCCGCGACCGCGGTATCGGCGGTGGCG
Source organism: uncultured Alphaproteobacteria bacterium (assembly GCA_963814805.1). Lineage (GTDB taxonomy): Bacteria > Pseudomonadota > Alphaproteobacteria > ATCC43930 > CGMCC-115725 > AP-15. The sequence continues at coordinate 20,468 of CAWFER010000006.1, forward strand.
TCGACCTTGACCGTCGCCGAATAGGGATTGTCCGGCGCCGGAGGCGGATTGGGCTCGTCGGCCCAGCCCGGCGCGAGCCCGATCAGCATCGCCAGCAACAGCAGGCCGCGCCCGCGGCGCGGCGACCCGACCCGACCCGCCCCCCGAGGCTTCCGACGATCGCGGATAGCCGCGCCAGGGTCATTGCAAACCGCCTCCAATCGCCTATTTTGGCACCCGCCGAGGCCCCGGTCATAGCGCAGTTTTGAGGGCGGCGCCATCGACCGCCAAGCCGATCGAGGTCGGGCGTGGGCCGTCGGGACCATGGGTCGTCGCTGGCGAGGAGCCGATGCGGCTGGGCGTGCTGATCTCTGGCCGCGGGTCCAACCTGCAGGCGCTGATCGACGCCGGCGCCGGTCCGACCGAGATCGCCGTCGTCATCAGCAACCGGCCGGACGCCGCAGGTCTGGCGCGCGCCGCTGCGGCGGGCATCCCGGGCGCGGTTGTCGCCGCGCCTGATCGCGGCCTCTTTGCCGCCGAAGCCGAGGCGCTGCTGCGGGGCCATCGGGTCGATCTGGTTTGCCTCGCCGGCTTCATGCGCGTGCTCGACGCGGGTTTCGTTGAGGCGTGGCGCGATCGGATGGTCAACATCCACCCCTCGCTGCTGCCGGCCTTCCGCGGCCTGCACCCCCAGCGCCAGGCGCTGGCGGCGGGCGTGCGCTTTTCCGGCTGCACCGTGCATTTCGTGCGTCCCGAGATCGATACCGGGCCGATCATCGCCCAGGCCGTCGTGCCGGTGCGTCCCGATGACGACGAAGCGAGCCTGTCGGCGCACATCCTGGCGGCCGAGCATCGCCTCTATCCGCTGGCGGTGCGGCTGATCGCCGAGGGTCGCACCCGGATCGTCAATGGCAAGGTCGAGATCGATGGCTGGCAGGTCCCGGAGCTGCAAGCGCTGAACCCGTCGGAGCGGCGCCTCGATCCCCTTGTCTCGGCCCCTCCTTAGGATGTACCTCAGCAGCGGCTTTGCAGCGCAAGAGGATGGCATGGCGGCGTCGGCGATGGATCCCATCTACACCGAGCATTATCGGACATGGCTCGGCTTTACCCGGCTGATCAAATACGCGCTTATCCTGATCGTGATCATCCTCGCCGGAATGGCCTATTTTCTGGCCTGACCGCCGCTCGCTGGGGAATTTGATGAAGCTGTTCGATCTGTCCGCCAAAGTCGCAATTGTCACCGGCTCGAGTCGCGGCATCGGCCGGGCGATCGCCGAAGCCTTTGCCGAGGCCGGCGGGCGGGTGGCGATCTCGGCGCGCAATGCCGGACCCTGCGAGGAGGCAGCGGCGGCGATCCGGGCCAAGGGCGGCGAGGCGATCGCGGTTCCGGCCCGCATCTCGGACAAGGCGCAGCTCGAAAACCTGGTCGCCAAGACGCAGGAGGCCTGGGGCCGGGTCGACATTTTGGTGTGCAACGCCGCGGTCAACCCGCATTACGGCTCGCTCGACAAGCTGACCGACGAGGTGTTCGAGCGGATGATGGTCAACAACGTGCTGAGCAATTTGTGGCTGTCGCGCATGGTGGCGCCGGGGATGCGCGAGCGGCGCGATGGCGCCATCATCTTTATCACCTCGACCGCGGCATTGCGCGCCAGCACGATGCTCGGCATGTACGGCGTCACCAAGACCGCCGACTATGCGCTGTGCCGCAACCTCGCCGCCGAATGGGGCCCCGACAATGTGCGGGTCAACTGCATCGCGCCCAGCGTCGTCACCACCCAATTCGCCCGCGTGCTCTATGAAGACCCCGAGCGGCGCGCCGCCCGCGAGGCCGGGACCCTGCTGAAGCGGCTCGGCGAGCCCGACGACATCGCCGGGGTGGCGCTGATGCTGGCCTCGCGCGCCGGCGCCTACATCACCGGGCAGACCATCGTCGTCGACGGCGGCACCACGATCGCCCCGTCGTAAGCGATTAGCGTCGCGGGCGGAGAGGCGAATTTAGCCGGGCGCGGCAATGCGCGGCCCCGTCGAGGACAATGCCCACAACAACAAGGCTCCAGCGATTATAATCATGAGCACCGGAAATCGGATCGATTTGGCTCTCAAGAACAAAAACGGTCCAGCAATGACCGGCACCGACGAGGGAAACATCCGGTCGAGCAACGGCTCATACCACGGCGCCAAGGCAAGCAACCAGAAACTGGTGATCCCGCCGATCACGCTGTACCTTCCCGCCTTCACCGCTGCCCAGACGAAGAAAAGGTTGGCAAGGACAAAGCTTACCAGCAAATAGACTTGCACACGCTCCCACAACCACCTCCCGTAGCCAGCCGGAAACCTGCGGTGATGCGAGGACGAGGAGGCGGACGAATTGACCATTTCAATCCTCTTCAAAAATTTCGCGAATATCTTTCAATCCATACCAACCTATCAAACCGACGGCCCCGACGTCGATCGTTTGAAACAGATAGTCCCAATCGACCACACCCCAAAGAGGTCCAACGCTTGCACGACGAAGCAGGGTCGAGAGCCACCACATCCCACCAATGATAAGACTAGCAATCGCGAGGTGCGAAAGAAATGCGATTGCGACCCGCCACGCTTTGTCGGCTGGCCGCCACCACGGACGGCGTCGCCTCGGATGCTGGGGTGCAGTCACGGAAGAATTCGAAGGCGATGACGTCGTTCCGGATGCCTTGCTAATCTGCCGCGGCGGCATTGCGTCGCGCGGGGGCGGGGCGCCAGCGCAGCTGCGGGTGGCGCGCGGCCAAGGTTTCGTCGAGGCGGCGGCGCGGGGTGAGTTGCGGGGCGGCGCGGAAGCGGGCCGCGTCGCCGGCGCGGGCGACGGCGGCCAGCGCCTTGACCACCGTGGCGAATTCGTCGAGCGCCGCCTTGCTCTCGGTCTCGGTCGGCTCGATCAGCAGGGCGCCGTGCACGACCAGTGGAAAGTACATCGTCATCGGGTGATAGCCCTCGTCGATCAACGCCTTGGCAAAGTCGAGGGTAGTGACCCCGGTGTCCTGCAAAAAGCGGTCGTCGAACAGCACCTCGTGCATGCAGGGGCCGGGGAACGACAGGCTCAGATCGCCTTCGAGCAGCACGCGCAGATAATTGGCGTTGAGCACGGCGTCCTCGGCCACCTGGCGCAGCCCGTCGGCGCCGTGGCTCATCATGTAGGCGAGCGCCCGCACGAACATGCCCATCTGGCCATGAAACCCCTTGAGCCGGCCGATCGCGGCCAGGGCCTCGCCGCGCCTGTGCTCGACCAGATCGAGCCCATCCTCGCCATGCACCAGCCACGGCAAGGGCGCATAGGGCGCGACGGACGCCGCCAGGGCGACCGGGCCACTGCCCGGGCCGCCGCCGCCATGCGGGGTCGAAAACGTCTTGTGCAGGTTCAAATGCATGCAGTCGATGCCGAGATCGGCGGGCCGCACCCGGCCGACAATCGCGTTGAAATTGGCCCCGTCGCAATAAAAGAACGCGCCGGCCCGGTGCACCGCGGCGGCGATCTCGACGATCTCATCCTCGAACAGGCCGCAGGTGTTGGGGTTGGTCAGCATCAGCGCCGCGACATCGGGGCCGAGCTTGGCTTCGAGTGCGGCTCGGTCGACCCGGCCGCGGGCATTGGCCGGGATCGGATCGACCGAATAGCCGCAGGCGGCCGCCGTCGCCGGGTTGGTGCCGTGCGCCGATTCCGGCACCAGCACCCGCCGGCGCGGGTCGCCGCGGGCTTCGAGCGCGGCGCGGATCGTCATCATGCCGCACAGTTCGCCATGCGCGCCGGCGCCGGGCGACAAGGCGATCGCCGGCATGCCGGTCAGGATCTTGAGCCAATGCGCCAGGGTGTCGATCAGCTCGAGCGCGCCCGGCACGGTCGAGAGCGGCTGCAACGGGTGGATGTCGGCGAGGCCCGACAGCCGCGCCAGCTTTTCATTGAGCCGCGGGTTGTGCTTCATCGTGCACGAGCCGAGCGGATAGAGCCCGCTGTCGATCGCATAGTTCTTTTGCGACAGCCGGGTAAAGTGGCGCACCACCTGCGGCTCGCTGAGCCCCGGCAGGCCGATCGGGCCAACCCGTTCGAGCCCGCCGAGGCGCGCAGCAAACCGCGCCGGCTCGGGCAGATCGACCCCGCAATGCCCCGGCGAATCCTGCTCGAAGATCAGTTTTTCTTCGATCTGCAAGCCGCGATTGCCGCTGAAGGTCATGGCCGGCGCCGCAGCACCGGCGATCGAACGCGCGCTCGCCGCCTGGCTCCAATCGTTCACGACAGCACCTCCGCCAAGCCCAGCGCCAGCCGCTCCATGTCACCGTCGGTTACGGTCTCGGTCGCCGCCACCAACATCAGGTCGGCCAGTTCGGGCCGGTCCGGATAAAGCCGGCTGACTGGGATGCCGCCGAGCACGCCCTTGGCCGCGAGCGCCTCGACCACGGGCCCCGCCGGGCCTGGCAGGCGCAGCGCGAATTCGTTGAAAAAGCTGCGGTTGACGATGCACACCCCTGGCACCGCTTCGAGCCGCTCGGCGAGCGCGACCGCCGCGGCATGGTTGAGCCGCGCCAGACGCGTCAGCCCCGCTTCGCCGAGCAGCGCCAGATGGATCGTCAAGGCGAGCGCGCACAGCCCCGAATTGGTGCAAATGTTGCTCGTCGCCCGCTCGCGCCGGATGTGCTGCTCGCGCGTCGACAAGGTCAGCACCCAGCCGCGCCTGCCGTCGGCGTCGACGGTCTGGCCGACGAGGCGGCCCGGCATCTGGCGTACGAACTTGTCGCGGCTAGCGAAGAGGCCGAGATAGGGCCCGCCGAAATTCAATGAGTTGCCAAGGGACTGGCCTTCGGCAGCGACGATGTCGGCCCCCATCGCGCCCGGCGGACGAATGGCGCCCAGCGACACGATCTCGGCGACAACGACGATCAACAGCGCGCCCTGATCGTGACAAGCCTGCGCCAGCGCCGACCAGTCGTGCAATTCGCCCCAGAAATCGGGGTTCTGCACGACGACGCACGAGACGGCGCCATCGATCAGTTGCGCCAGATCCTCGGCCTCGCCCGGCGCCGGCTCCCGCGCCGCCAACTCGAAGCCGACAAAGCGGGCGTAGGTCGCGCACGCCTCGCGATAATGCGGATGGAGGCCGCCCGACAGCACCGCGCGTTTGCGGCCGGTCACCCGATTGGCCATCATCACCGCTTCGGCGCAGGCGGTGGCGCCGTCATAGAGCGAGGCGTTAGCCACCTCCATGCCGGTCAGCAAGGCGATCTGGGTCTGAAATTCGTAGAGATATTGCAAGGTCCCCTGCGACACCTCGGGCTGGTATGGGGTGTACGAGGTCAGGAACTCGCCGCGCTGGATCAAATGGTCGACCGCGGCCGGGACATGGTGGCGATAGGCGCCGCCGCCGACAAAAAACGGGACCGACCCGGCCGCCAGGTTGCGCGAAGCCATGGCCGTGATCGCCCGCTCGACCTCGATCTCGCCCTTCGCCCGCGGCAGATCGACGAGAGCGTCGAACCGGGCGGCTTCGGGGACCTCGGCGAACAGGGCGTCGATCGAGGCGAGGCCGATTGTCGCCAGCATCTGGGCGCGGTCGCGCGGGGTCAGTGGCAGATAGCGCATCTAATGCTGCTCCGCGACAAAGCGCTGATACGCGGCTTCGTCCATTAGCCCGTCGAACTGCTTCGGGTCGTCGAGGCGCAGCTTGAAGAACCAGCCCTCGCCGCTCGGGTCGGCGTTGACCTTGGCTGGATCGGCGGCGAGCGCCTCGTTGATCTCGACGACCTCGCCCGAAACCGGGGCGTAGACTTCGCTTGCCGCCTTGACCAATTCGACGACCGCAGCCTCCTTGCCCTGCTCGACCCGGTGGCCGATTTCGGGCAACTCGACATAAACGACGTCGCCCAATTGCGACTGGGCATAGTCGGTGACGCCGATCACGGCGAGATCGCCGTCGAGCCGAACCCATTCATGGTCTTTGGTAAAGCGAAGCTGGGTCATGGCCATGTTCCTTTTGCGCCGGGTCAGAGCCCGCTCTGAATATTGCCCGTACGTCGATACGTAACCCGTCGCCCCCGCGAAAGCGGGGGTCCAGGCAATCGTCGGAGCTCCGGGACTCTGGGTTCCCGCATTCGCGGGAATGACGAACAAGATGACGACATTAGGTTGTTCATTTGGGGCGATGATATCGGTGCGCGACAAACGGCAGCGGCGCCACGCGCGCCGGGTGCGACGAGCCGCGCACCAGCAAGGATAAGGCGGCGCCGTCCGCGGCGTGGGCGGCCTCGACATAACCCATCGCAATCGGGCCGCCGACCGAAGGACCAAAGCCGCCGCTGGTGACCCGGCCGATCGGATTGCCGGCGCCATCGCCGATCTGCGTCGCTTCCCGCGCCAGGGCGCGGCCTTCGGGGCGGATGCCGACCCGTTTGCGCGCGGCGCCTTGGGCAAGTTGGCGCAGAACGATCGCGGCGCCGGGAAAGTCGCCCTGCTGACGCCGCCTTTTGCCGATAGTCCAGGCGAGGTCGGCCTCGATCGGGGTCGTCGTTTCGTCGATATCGTGGCCCCACAGACACAGCCCGGCTTCAAGCCGCAGGGTGTCGCGGGCCCCGAGGCCGGCCGGCATCACCTCGGGTTCGGCCAGCAAGGTTTCGGCCAACCCTGGCGCATCGGCCGCCATCAGCGAGATCTCGAACCCGTCCTCGCCGGTATAGCCCGAGCGGGTGACGAGGCACAGCCGCCCGTCGAGCACGATTTCGGCCGCGGTCATGAACGGCAGCAGGGCGAGGCCGCCGGCGAGCCGCGACAGCACCGCGGCGGCGGCCGGTCCCTGCAGCGCCAGCAAGGCCCGGTCGTCGAACGGCGTCACGGTCGCGCCGCCGCCGAGGCGCTCGCGCAAATAGGCCAAATCGGCGGTCTTGCGCGCGGCGTTGACGACGACGAACAGCCCGTCGCCCAGCCGGGTGGTCATCAAATCGTCGAAGATGCCGCCCTCGTCGTTGAGTAAGAGGGTGTAGCGCATGCGCATCGGCCCGAGCGCGCGGATCTCGCCCGGAACCAGCGCTTCGAGCGCGCCGGCCGGATCGGCGCCGGCCAGACGCAGCTGGCCCATATGCGAAACGTCGAACAGCCCGGCCTGGGCGCGGGTATGCCGATGCTCGGCCAGGATGCCCGCCGGATATTGCACTGGCATCTCATAGCCAGCGAACGGCGCCATGCGAGCGCCGAGCGACTGGTGGAGCTTGTAGAGCGGCGTTCGCTTAAGCGGCGCGGCGTTTGGGGCGGGCGCGGCGTCTTGGGCGGACACAAGCGGCGCCTCCGACAGAGAGCGGACGCAACTGCGTCCCCTATGCCCCCTCTGTCGTGGACCCTGAGAGATTCACCCACACCCACCCGAGCCGGGTAGGGGCAGGCTTACTCCTTCGGTGAGCGGATGGGCCGCGATGCCCGCCCGCTGCTTTCCAGAGCGCCCTTCCGCCCGCAGTCCTTTTGCCTGAGAGTTTCCGGGGCGGTTGCTCCTTCGGCGCCGCGTCCCCGATTACCAGCGGGGCCGCGGCCTCTCCTGCGGGCGTGCAATCAGCCCCCGGTCTGTAGCACCGGCCGCGGCCAAAGGCCAGCTAGTTCGGCGTCCAGGCGAGCGCCCGGATCTCGGTGAACTCGCGCGGCAATTTCTTCCAGAAATCGCCGGCGTCATAGCTCGAATAGAGTTCGCCGTAATGGCTGCAGGCGAGGACCAGACCGGGATCGGCCGGGTTGGTCGCGAACGCCCAGATCGGCGAGTTCGGCTCGACGGGCAATTCCGCGCGCTGCCAGCTCTGGCCGCCGTTCTTGGAGCGCTGGATGGCGCCGGTGCTGCCGACCGCAGCGTCGCCGGTGGCGACAAAAACGGTATTCGAGTCGTCGGCCTTCAGCGCCAGGCCGCGGCAATAGGGCAGGCCGAACTGCTTGCCGACGCCGAGCCCCTGCCAGCTCTCGCCCTTGTCGGTCGAGGCGAAGATCTCGCGCGGGGTGCTGGTCAGCACGGTGCGGGCGTTGCCGCCGCCGCGCACCGCAACATCATGGATGTCGGGATCGCTGAGCCCGCCGGCGATGCGCGTCCAGGTGTCGCCGCCATCGAGGCTGCGGCGCACCCCGTCGACCTCGACCCCGGCCCAGACGATACGATGGTCCGAGGAATCGACGGTCAGCGCCGTCACCCGCGGCACGCCCACATTGGGGCAGTCCTCGACCATGTCGACGGCGAGTTGCGTCCAGCACCGCCCGCCATCCTTGGAGCGGAACAGCGCCGCCGGCCTGGTCCCGGCAAAGATCGTGTCGGCGTCGGCGGGGTCGAACGCGATCTTCCACACATCCATCGCGCCCATCGGCGAATCCAGACGCTCGAAGCTCTGCCCGCCATCGCCGCTCCGATAGATGCCGTCCTCGGCCCCGGCAAAGACGGTGCGCGGCTGGTGCGGATCGACCGCGAGGCCGTAGACCCGGCTCTCGCCCGACAGCCCGCTGCGCACGCGGCGCCAGCTGTCGCCGCCATCGGCGCTGGTCCAGGCCCCGCTGCCGACGGTGCCGATGCAGATCGTGAACGCGGCGGTCATGTTCCGTTGTCCCAGCCGGTATGCGAGATGTCGACCACGACCCCGTCGGGGCCGGCCCATTTCATCTCGAAATTGCGATGGCCGCCGCCGGCCATTTCCATATCGAGCCCGTCCTTCGCGGTCAGCTCCCGACCCTCGGCCTGTTCGAGTTTTCCCACTGCCTCGTCGAGATCCTCGACCTCGAAGCCGAAATGATGGATGCCGCTGAAATTGGCGCCGTGCGCGCCGACATCGGCGTCCTTCTCAGTTTTGAAGTTGAGGATCGCCAAATTGATGTAGCCGTCGGTCAGAAACACCGCGCCGCGCGGGTTGCGGCGGATCTCGCGCATCCCGAACGCCTCCTTGTAGAACGCCGCGGTCTTTGCCGGATCTTTGGTCGTCAGCGCGATATGCTTGATTCTAGGCATGTCTTCCTCCTTGCTCGGTAGGTGAGCCGGTCGCATCAAAGCGATCGCAGCCTGAGCCGACAGCACAAATTAATACGCCCCACGCATACACGCAAACCTGACGAGGATCGCCGGGTAGCGCCGCGAACCGAGCCGCTGGAGCGTCCGCGCAGCCGCCCCGGTTCTCCTGTTCCACCTGTTATTTGCAGGAAAAACAGGGCTACAATAATGACCGGCGTCCATGCGCGGACGAACCTCGCAAGATCCCATCGACCACGAAGTAGTCCGGGCAATTGTCAACATTCGATTGCGAAAATGACAATTTATACTCCATCCAGCTTACGATATGCCGCTTTCGGGGGCGCGCGAGCCAGGATTCAAATGACTGTCTATCCGCCTCAGCAAACGTTTGCTAAACATTTTCGGAGGATTGGGTCCACAAAAATTTAGAATCATAAATTACAGTATTGCTTTGCTCGCAACTAAATAGTATAATATCCATCATGAAATCTCATTATGGAGCTGCTTCGTGACATCGAACCGCCGCGTTATAACCGCGTCTCAAGCACAACGGACGAGGCGTCAGCTAGGTTTCTCCCAACGTCAACTTGCACGAAGGTTGGAATGCAGCCTCTCGCTGATTAGCAAAATCGAAACTCGACGCAGAATTCTGCCGATGTGGTACTCGAATGCCTTGTTGGTTGTACAAACGGAAGCGATTTCCCATTGCTATGGGAAGTCATTTCACCAGGACAGAAGGTATTGGTGGCTCCTCGCGAAACTTGCGAGGGATCGTCTCGGCATGGATCAGAACGAACTCGCAGTTTATTTGGGATGTAAAATCTCTAACATCAGAATGTTCGAGAACGGAGGCATTTCTATTCCGGCGTGGTTTCGCGATGCGTTACTCTGGGCGGAGAAAGAACATGCTGTGGTCAGCACCATGAATGCGGCCTGACCGCCACTTAGAAATAGCGCGCGAGGTTGGCGCGAATGCGGTCGAGGATCGGCAGCGACGGGTCGGGAAAGTCGAAATGCTGCCCGGTGATGATCTCGAACGCCTCGACATAAAGGCGGGCGGCTTCGGCGATAATTTCGGGCGGAATTTCCGGCAGCGGATCGCGGTACGGGTCGCAGCGGGCGGCGACCCAGCGGCGCAGGAAATCCTTGTCGAGGCTCTCCGGCGGTTGGCCATCGGCGAACCGGCGGGGATAGCTGTCCGCCAGCCAGTAGCGGCTGCTGTCCGGGGTGTGGATCTCGTCGGCCAATATGATCCGACCCTCGGGGTCAAAGCCGAATTCGTATTTGGTGTCGGCGAGGATCAGCCCGCGCGCGGCGGCGATCTCGCGCCCGCGCGCGAACAAGCCGAGGGCCAGCGCCGAGACGGCCCCCCACTGCTGCGGCGTCAACAGGTTGCGATCGAGGATTTCGGTCGCGCTCAGCGGCTCGTCATGGCCGCCGTCGAAAGCCTTGGTGGTGGGGGTGATGACTGTCGCCGGCAGCTTTTCGTTCTCGCGCAAGCCGTCGGGAAAACGCAGGCCGTAAATCTCGCGCCGGCCGGACCGGTACATCGACCAGATCGAGGTCGCCGTGGTCCCGGCCAGGTAGTCGCGCACGACGATCTCGACCGGCATGATCGCCAGGCGCCGGCATACCAGGACGTTGGGGTCGGGGTATTCGATGACATGGTTCGGGCAGAGGTCGCGGGTCGCATCGAACCAGAACCGCGCGATCTGCGTCAGCACCTGCCCCTTCAGCGGGATCGCGGCGATGATCCGGTCGAAGGCGCTGAGCCGGTCGGTGGCGATGATGATCCGCCGGCCATCGGCGAGATCATAATTGTCGCGCACCTTGCCGGCGTAATGGCTGGGCAGCTCGGGGATCGTCGCATCCGCCAGAACCTGGCCGAGATGCGCGCACGAGCGCCCCTTTCTCACCCATCTCCGCCAGCCGATGGCCGTCGGCCCACGGTCAGCTATCGATGACCGCCGCCGCCATGACCGCCGCCGCCGTGAAAGCCGCCGCCGTGAAAGCCGCCGCCGTGAAAGCCGCCGCCATGACCCCAACCGCCGTGGCCCCAGCCGCCCCAACCATGGCCCCAGCCCCAACCACCCCAGCCCCAGCCGAAGCCGAAGCCAACCGGCCAATACCCCGGATATCCATAGTACGGATAACCGTAATACGGGATAATAATAAGAGTAATAAGGGTACGAATAATATGGATAGGAGTAGGGATAGTACGAATTATAGGCCTGCGCCGCCGGCTGCTGATAGGTATAGTTCGGGTAAGCCGAGGTCGCTGCCGGCTGCTGATAGGTAAGTTCGGGTAAGCTGTAGGTGGCCGCCGGTTGCTGATAGTTGTAGCCGGGCGTCGCCGGCTGCGTATAGGAATAGCCGCTCGCCTGCGCTGCGGCGGGCCGCGCCGGGGCCCCGACGACGAGCGCTGCGGCCACCGCCGTCACGGCGACCACGCCACGACCGAACCGACTGCACGTCAGGCGAACAGACATTCTTTCCTCCACTCGGTCCCGACGGGACTCCGACCATGACGAGCCTATGACCATAACGCCCTATATAGATAGGACATTCCGATTGTCATCGTCCCCGGCGGGTGGTTTAGGATCGAGCGCCGAGCCGGGGCGAGGAATAACCGGGAGGCGGGCTCGCCTGCGCGGCGGGAGAAGAGAGGGATCATGGGCTCAGCGATTTCGCGCAGTGCGCCGCAGACCCCGCCGCTCGACCCGCCGCCATCCGCGCCGCCGCTGACGGCTCCGCTGGTGCGGGTCATGGCGATGCCGGCCGACGCCAATCCCAATGGCGACATTTTCGGCGGCTGGCTGCTGGCGCAGATGGATCTGGCCGGCGGCAATCTCGCCGTGCAGCGGGCGCGCGGGCGCTGCGCCACGGTCGCGGTCGACGGCATGGTGTTTCACCAGCCGGTCTATGTCGGCGACGAGGTCAGCTGTTATGGCGAACTGGTGCGGACCGGGACGAGTTCGATGACGATCCGCATCGAGGCATGGCGGCGCAATCTCGCGACCGGCGAGGCCCGCCAGGTTACCCAGGCGATGTTTACCTATGTGGCGTTGGGCGACGACCGGCGCCCGCGCCCGCTGCCGCCCCTGCCCTGACCCCTGTGTGAACGCACCAACCCCGCGCTTCACCCCGCGAGCGCCACCGGCTCGATCAGCCCGCAATCCTTGTTCTTGACGTTGCCGACCCGCTTGTCGACCGGCCAGACCGTCATCTGCTCGGCCGGATAGGGTCTGAGCAGCGCCTTCAGCCGGTCGCTGTCGGCCGCAGCCTCGCCGAGCCACAAGGGCCAGGCGTCGGGATCGAGGATCACCGGCATGCGCTCGTGCAGCGGCGCCAAGAGCGCGTTCGCCGCGGTGGTGACGATGGTAAAGCTGCGCACGATCTCGCCCTGAGGCGAGCGCCACCGGTCCCACAGGCCGGCCATCGCCATCAGCCGCCCTCCGGCCCGCGCCACCGCATAGGGCTGCCGCTCTTTGCCAAGCTTTTGCCATTCGTAAAAGCTGTCGAACGGGACCAGGCAGCGCCGCCGCTCGAACGCCTCGCGAAAAGCCGGCCGCAGATCGATCCCCTCGGCCTTGGCGTTGATCGTCGAATAGCCGATCTTGAGGTCCTTGGCCCAATAGGGCACCAGGCCCCAGCGCATTACGTCGAGGCTGCGCGATTGGGTTTTTGGGTCATAGCGCACCACCGGCAAATCCTCGGTGGGCGCGGCATTCCAATTGGCCGGAATGTTGGGCGCGGGGCGCTGCGGCGGGATCCCAAACACCAGCTTCAATTCGCTGACGTCGGATGAGAGACGGGCGCGACCGCACATAGGCGCCAAGGTGGCCCGCGGCGCCGCCAGAGGCAATGCCTATCGTTCTTCACCCGGCCCGCGGGTTTCGTTATCGTTCGACCCAAGTCGAGTGCGGGAACGTCGGAAGGCGGGGAAACGACAATGACGACAGCCGAGGAAACCTACGACTTCATCGTGACCGGCGCCGGATCGGCGGGCTGCGCCGTGGCCGGGCGGCTCAGCGAATCGGGCACGCTATCGCGTGCTGCTGCTGGAAGCCGGCGGGCGCGACAGCAACCCGTGGATCCACATCCCGCTCGGCTACACCAAGACCTTCACCAACCCGCGGGTCAACTGGATGTTCGAGAGCGAGCCCGAAAAGGAGCTCAACGGGCGCACCCTTTATCAGCCGCGCGGCAAGGTTTTGGGCGGCACCAGCTCGATCAACGGCATGGTCTATATGCGCGGCACCTCGACCGATTACGACGGCTGGCGCCAGCGCGGCTGCGAAGGCTGGGATTGGGATTCGGTGCTGCCGTTCTTCAAGAAGGCCGAGGACCAGGAGCGCGGGCCGGACGAGTTTCATGGGTCCGGCGGACCGCTGCACGTCTCGAACCCGGTGCGCTCGCCGCTCGGCGATGCGATGGTGCAGGCCTCGATCGAGGCCGGCATCCCGGCCAACAACGATTTCAACGGCGCGCGCCAGGAGGGTGTCGGCTATTACCAGACGACGACCGCCAACCGGCGGCGCTGGAGTTCGGCGCGGGCCTATCTCGGCCAGGCGCGCCACCGGGCGAACCTGACAATTGCGACCGAGGCGCACGCCACCCGCATCCTGTTCGACGGCGCCCGCGCGGTCGGCGTCGAGTATCACACCCCGGCCGGGCGCAAGACGCGCGCGAGTGCGCGGCGAGATCATCGTTTCCGGCGGGGTCTACGGCTCGCCGCAGCTATTGCAGCTGTCGGGGATCGGCCCGGCCGGTCTGCTGGCCGAGTTCGGCATTCCGGTGGTGCGCGAGGTGGCCGCGGTCGGGGCCAATCTGCACGACCATTTCAACACCTATCTGGTCTGGCGCTGCCCCCAGAAGGTCACGGTCAACGACATGGCGATGAGCCCGGTGCTGAAGCTCAAGGCGGCGATGCAATATGCGACGAGCCGCTCCGGCCATCTGTCGAACGCCGGGATCTATGCCGGCGCGCTGGTGCGCACCGACCCGCGCCTCGAACAGCCCGACCTGCAGATCAACATGTCGGGCTGGAGCGCCCTCGAACGGCTGCGCACCGGGATCAAGCCGCACCCGTTTTCGGCCTTTACCTTCAGCCCGGTGCATCTGCGCCCGGACGGCCGCGGCACCGTGCGGCTGAAGAGCCCCGACCCGCTGGCGCCGCCGGCGATCCAGTTCAATTTTCTGGCCAGCGACGCGGACTTCCAGGCGCTGATCTATGGCATGCGCTTGAGCCGCAAGATCGCGGCGCAGCCGGCGCTGAAGCCGTTCGTGGTCGAGGAGGTATTGCCCGGCCCCCAAATCGAGAGCGAGGCCGACATGAAGGAGGAGATCCGGGTGCGCGGCGTCTCCAATCTGCACCCGGTCGGCACCTGCCGGATGGGGCGCGGATTGGATGCGGTGGTCGACCCGCGCCTCCGGGTGCACGGGGTCGAGCGGCTGCGCGTCGCCGACGCCTCGATCATGCCGCAGGTTCCCGGCGGCAACACCAACGCGCCCTCGATCATGATCGGCGAGAAATGCGCCGCGATGGTCCTCGAAGACGCGCTGGCGGCTTGACCGCGATCTGATCTACCGATTGCGCTCGTTCAATGCGCAGAGGCGAGCTTCAGAAGTCCAAAAGCGCCGGCGAATATCGCAAGGATCAGGGCCGCCTGCATAAACACAAGCTGAAACGTGGTCGGAACGTTTGAGAGCTTACCTTTGATCTCGGCAAGATCGAGACGAATTGCTTTGACGTCCGTTCCGGATCTCGCCGACCGCGGCCTCCAACGCTCCCACGCGCGCTTCTGTTCCTGGATCGCGCGGGCCAGGAACCACCAGCCCAGGCGGAAACCGGCCCTCGCCGATTATGTTGTCGCTCGCTTCATCCACCATTCCATGAACACTCCGATGTAAATATTTATTGTATTCCCACAGTTATTGCAATAGATCGGAATGAATTCTACTTCATAGCTTGGAGACGACTGACTACGATCTATCGCCGGCGGGGTTATTGCATGCAGGCTCAGCACAGCGGCGTAACCGGGCAAAATCGACCACTGAAACGTGCCGCAGCGGTCACACGGGTGATGTGGTTGCCACTTCTCAGCGACAAAGGCCTGCACCGCGCTCAAGGAAATCCTCATCGGCCATTCTGCGCTCCGACACCGACGATCATGATATGCAGCGGGATTTGGTGTGATCATTCCGCAACTTCCAGCCTACGGAGGAATCCCCCGATCGCGCCGAAGCGGGTGCGGCCATAACAGCGGCGGCGCTGTTGGGGCCGAGACTATTCACACCGGCACGTCCCAGATGTCGCGGGCGTATTCGCTGATCGTGCGGTCGGAGGAAAACCAGGCCATGCCGGCGATATTGAGGGCCGCGACCCTGCCCCAGCCGCCGGGCGCGCGCCACAAGGCCTCGAGCCGCTGCTGGGCCGCGCGATAGGCGGCGAAATCGGCCGCCGCCATATAATTGTCCGCATGTCTGAGCCGGTGGGTCAGCGGCTCGAAGCGGCGCGGGTCATCGGGCGAGAACGCGCCAGTCTCCACCGCGGCGATCGCCTCGGCGAGCTCGGGCGAGGCGGCGATCGCATCTGAGGCGTCGAGCCCGCCCAGCGAGCGCTCCACCACCTCCCCGGCGCGCAACCCGAAAATCACGATGTTGTCGGCGCCGACCCGGTCGCGAATTTCGATATTGGCGCCGTCGAGAGTGCCGATCGTCAGCGCGCCGTTCAGCGCCAGCTTCATGTTGCCGGTGCCGGACGCCTCCATCCCGGCGGTGGAGATCTGCTCGGACAGATCGGCGGCCGGGATGATCACCTCGGCCAGGCTGACGTTGTAGTTCGGGATGAAAACGAGCTTCAGCCGGTCGCCGACCAGCGGATCGTTGTTGATCATGTCGGCGAGATCGTTGGCGAGCTTGATGATCAGCTTTGCTTGCAGGTAGCTCGGCGCCGCCTTGCCGGCAAAGATTTTTACCCGCGGCAGCCAATCCCGCTCCGGGTCGGCCCGGATCGCGCGGTAGCGAACGACGGTTTCCAAGAGGTTCAGCAATTGCCGCTTATATTCATGGATCCGCTTGATCTGCACGTCGAACAGCGCCGCCGGGTCGAGGCGCAGCCCGAGCCGGTCGCGGACCAGACGGGCCAGCCGGCGCTTGTTGGCGTGCTTGACCGCCGCCAGGCGCTGTTGCAACGCGCAATCGCCGGCCTGATCGGCAAGACGGCCGAGGACCGAGGGATCGTCGAGGATTTCGCCGCCGCAAGCCTCGCACAACAGCTTCGTCAGCAGCGGGTTCGCCTGGTGCAGCCAGCGGCGAAAGGTGATGCCGTTGGTCTTGTTGACGATGCGCTCCGGATAGAGCCGATGAAACTCCTTGAACACGGTGCTGCGCATCAATTCGGTGTGCAGCACCGACACGCCATTGACCCGATGCGAGCCCAAGAACGCCAACTGGCCCATCCGCACCCGACCGCCATCGGCCTCGTCGATCAGCGACACGGCGGCCAGGCGCGCCAAATTGCCCGGCTCCTGCCCGCGCAGCGTTTCGAGGTGATCGCCATTCAGCGCATAGATGATCTCGAGATGGCGCGGCAGCACCCGCTTGAACAACGCCACCGGCCAGCTTTCCAGCGCCTCGGGCAATAGCGAATGATTGGTGTAGGAGCAGGTGGCGCGGGTGATCCGCCACGCCTCCTCCCACGGAATATGGTAGAGATCGACCAGCACGCGCATCAGTTCGGCGACAGCGATGCTCGGATGGGTGTCGTTGAGCTGGATCGCGGCCTGCTGCGGCAGCATCGAGATGCTGCCGTGGCTGTGAACGTGCCGGTGCACGAGATCCTGGATCGAAGCCGAGACGAAGAAATACTCCTGGCGCAGCCGCAGTTCGCGTCCCGACGGCGTGTCGTCGCTCGGGTAGAGGATCTTCGAAAGCGCTTCGGCGCGCGTCTGCTGCGACAGCGCGGCGATGTGATCGCCCTCGTTGAACATGTCGAGGCGCAGCGGATCGACCGCGCGGGCCGACCACAGCCGCAGCCGATTGACATGGCGCCCGCGCCAGCCGACGATCGGCGTGTCATAGGCGACCGCCTGCACGGTCTCCTCGGGTCGCCACACCGCGCGCCATCGGCCCGCTGCCGAGGCCACCCGGTCGACCCGGCCGCCGTAATCGATGTCATAGACCGCCTCGGGTCGTTCGAACTCCCAGGGGTTGCCGAACGACAGCCAGTGCTCCGGGTATTCGTGCTGCCAGCCATCCTTGATGACCTGGCGAAACAACCCGTGATCGTAGCGGATGCCATAGCCGCAGGCCGGAATCCCGAGCGCCGTCATGCTGTCCATGAAGCAGGCCGCGAGCCGGCCGAGACCACCATTGCCGAGCGCCGCATCGGGCTCGGCGGCGCGCATCCGGTCGAGATCCACCCCGAGGTCGCCGAGCGCCACCCGGACGGTTTCGCCGAGCCGCAAATTTTCGACGACATCGCTGAACAGCCGCCCGATCAGGAATTCGAGCGATAGGTAATAGACGCGCTTGGCGCCCCGGGCCTGAGTTGCGCGGTCGGCAGCGAGCCAGCGGTGGATGACCCGGTCGCGCAAGGCAAGCGCGGTCGCGACAAACCAGTCGCGATCGGTCGCCGCCGCCGCGTCCTTGCCGACCGCCAAGGTCACTTTGGCGAGAACCGCGGCCTCGAATTCCCCGACATCCGCCTCGGTTGCCGGAGTGTCGCCAATCGCCGGCGGCATTCCCGTTTGCGCCGAATTTTCTGTTCGAATGTTCACCGGCATCGCGATGCAACCTGCGGATCAGTTTACGTCCAGGCAATGACTGCCCCGCCCATCCCCGGCGAGGCGAGCTCAGAGTTACGCCGGCAATGGCGGCGTGCGCAACCCACGTGCCGAACCCCGCCCCGCGGCGCGAAACCCGGCGGCGGCGTGGCTTTCCGCGGCGATGCGGCCTAAAGTCACCGGCGCAATACGATGGCAGGCCGCCGTGGAGAAAACCCTAATGCTAGGCCAAAGGAATTTCCGCCGATTGCAAATTTCACGGGCCGATAACTGGAGGCAGCGTCAAGCCCAGGCCAACCCTCACCGATCCAGCGTTTCTGCGGCAGTGCAGGAGAGGGGCGCCGAGCGTGGCGAGGCGGGTGAGGGTGACACCAGAAGGAGATGATCGTGGAAACGGTACGGGTCGTCTGCGCCCATGACTGTCCCGACATGTGCTCGCTGTTGGCGCGGGTCGAGGGTGGCCGGGTCGAGCGCATCGATGGCGACCCGGATCAGCCATTCACCGCCGGCTTCGCTTGCGCCAAGGTCAATCGCGACGCCGAGCTGGTGCACTCGCCCGAGCGCCTCTCGACCCCTTTGCGCCGGGTCGGGCCCAAGGGCGAGGGCCGGTTTTCGCCGATCGGCTGGGCGGAGGCGCTGGACGAGATCGTCGCGCATTGGCAGGCGATCATCGCCAAATCGGGGCCGCTGGCCTTGCTTGGCTACGCCTATAGCGCGCATCAGGGCCAGATCAATCGCGGTCTGGTCAACGGCCTGTTTCATGCGCTGGGCGCGAGCCGCCTGCGCGCCGGCACGGTGTGCGACACCTGCTGCGAGACCGCCTGGGACCTGACCGTCGGGCCGGTCGGCGGCGCCGATCCCGAAATCGGTCGTCCACGCCGATCTGATCGTCGCCTGGGGCGCCGATCTCGTCGCCACCAACGTCCATTTCTGGGCCAAGGTCGAGGCGGCGCGAAAACGCGGCGTCGAGCTGGTGGTGATCGACCCGCGCCGGAGCCGCACCGCGCGCCGGGCCGACTCACACCTCCCGATCCGGATCGGCGCCGACGCGGCCCTGGCGCTGGGGGTCATGCACATCCTGGCGCGCGACGGACGATGCGACCGCGCCTACCTCGCCCGACACACAACGGGCTTCGATCGGCTGGAGCAGGAGGTTCTGCCGCGCTTCCCGCCCGAGCGCGCCGCCGCGATCACCGGCCTCGCAATCGCCGAAATCGAGCATTTCGCAGCGCTTTACGGCCGGGCTAAGGCGTCGTTCATCCGGCTCGGCGAAGGCATGACCCGGCTCGCCCAAGGCGGCCAGGCGTTGCGCGCGGTGGCGTTGTTGCCCGGGGTCACCGGCGCCTACGGCCGAGAGGGCGGCGGCGCCCTCTTGCTGACCGCCGCCTCGTGCGAGCTCGATTACGACCTCGTGCGCAAGCCGTCGGGTCCGGCCGAGACCCGCGCCGTCAACCATCTGCGCCTGGGCGCGGCGTTGCTCGAGCTCGCCGACCCGCCGATCCGCGGATTGTTCGTCGCCGCCAACAATCCGGCGGTGACCTGCGCCGACGCCGGCAAGGTGCGGCGCGGGCTCGCGCGCGAGGATCTGTTCACGGTGGTCCACGACCCGTTTCTGTCCTTGACCGCCCGTTACGCCGACATCGTATTGCCGGCCGCCACCTATCTCGAAACCGAGGACCTCTATCGCGCCTACGGCACCTACTACCTGCAATACGCGCCGGCCGCGATCCCACCGCAGGGCGAGGCGTGGTCGAATTTCCGCCTGGCGCAGACCCTGGCGGCGCGGCTGGGGCTGACCGATCCGGTCTTCCGCATGGCGCCGCGCGAGATCGCCGCGGCGATGCTGCGCGGCGCCAGGGGACCGGCCGGGACGCTCGATCCCGAGCAGATTTGCGCGGCCGGGCCGGTGCGTTTGGCGCCGCGGGTCGGGCAGCAGTTTCGCACGCCCTCGGGCAAGCTCGAATTCTACTCCGACCAGATGGCGGCGCTGGGACTGCCGCCGATGCCCGATTGGCAGCCCGATCCGGACGACGAACGGCAGGCGGCGCGCTGGCCATTGCGGCTCCTGACCGCACCCGGCTATTTCCAGAGCCACACCGCGTTTTCCGGCGTCGAATTCCTGCGCCGGCGCGAGGGGCCGCCCTGCTGCATCCTGCATGCCGAAGATGCGCAGGCCCGCGGCTTGGCCGACGGCCAAAGGGTGCGATTGTTCAACGAACGCGGTTCGGTCGGCCTGATGCTGCGCGTCGGCGACGAGGTTCAGCCCGGCGTCGTCCTGGTTCCGGGCCAACGCCCTGATGGCGAGACCGGATCGGGCACGATCAACCTCTTATGCTCGGACCGCTACACCGATCTGGGCGAAGGCGCGACCTACCAGAGCACTTGGCTCGACATCGCCGCCTGGAACGAGGCTTTGTAGGCCGGTTGCCGCATCGCCGCACGAGGGTCTGGTGACGCCGGCCGCCGATCAAAGCGCGCTCACAGCGGTATTTGCGCGCGGTTGCGCCGGCAGGCCGCCCGGGCGCGCCCCCATCTCGGTCGGCCGGGCGACGACCTGGTCGCGCCCCTGCGCCTTTGCCTGGTAGAGCGCGTCGTCGGCGCGTTTGAGCAGCCGGTCGCGATGCTCGCTCCATGGCGTTGCGGTCGTGACCCCGATGCTGATGGTGACGCGCAGCCGCTCGCCGCTGGCGCGGATGACGAACGGTTCGCTGGCAACCGCCAGCCGCAGCCGCTCGGCCACCGCGGCGGCGACCGCCGGATCGGTCTCGGGCATGACCACGACAAATTCCTCGCCGCCCAGCCGGGCGACGAGGTCGACGCTGCGGACCGCGTTCATCGCCCGGGCCGACAGCTCGCGCAGCACGTCGTCGCCGGCGGCATGACCATAGGTGTCGTTGACCCGCTTGAAATGATCGATGTCGACCAGCAGAACGGCCGCGCCGACGCCGTCGCGGTTGACCCGCGCAACCAGTTCGTCCAGATGGGCAAGCACATACCGCCGGTTGTAAAGACCGGTCAGTTCATCGGCCAGCGCCAGCGACAGGCTGCGCTGGTAGTTTGCGTTCAGACGGTCCTGCAGCCGCTTGCGGCGAATTTGGATGCCGGTCCGCGCCAATAGCTCGTTGCGATCGACCGGACGGATCAGATAATCGTTCGCGCCGAGATCAAGCCCTTTGGCGAGGCGGGGCAGATCGCGGTCCCCGGCGATCAGCAAGATTGGCAATTGGCGGAAGAGCTCGTTGGCCCGCCATTGCGACACCAGGCGCAGCGGGTCGAGGTCAGGGGTGGTCAGGCTGGCAATGATCAGCTCGGTCTGGGGACCGAGGCGCGATTGGGCTTCGGCGCAGCTGGCGACCACGCTCACCCGGTGAGCAATCGCCAACGTTTCGGCAATCCTGGCCGCGGCGAACGCATCCTCTTCGACGATCAGGATGCACGCCGGCCCGCTATCCCCGGCAGCGGCGGCGCCGCCGCCAAAGCGGCCGCAGATCTCGTCGCGCAGCCGCCATTCCGCCATCATGCGCCGCAGCCTGACCAGCGAGCGCACCCGCGCGAACAGAGCAATGTCGCTGACCGGCTTGGTCAGGAAATCGTCGGCCCCGGCCTCCAGCCCGCGCAGCCGGTTGGCGGCATCGGACAACGCCGTCACCATGACCACGGGAAGATCGACCGTCCGCGGGTTTGCCTTCAGCCGGCGGCAAACCTCGAAACCGTCCATCCGGGGCATCATCACATCAAGCAGGATGACGTCCGGCAGTTCGGCCTCGGCAATCTCCAAGGCGGCGCTGCCGCTATAGGCGGCCAGCACATCGAAATACTCGCTCGACAGCTTGGCCTCGAGCAGCTTGACGTTAATTTCTAGGTCATCGACGACCAGCACCCGCCCCGACATCGATCGCTCTCGTCCAAAATAGTTGATTGCGTCTCTGGGTGATCGCGTTCTCACGCGAGAAAGCGCCCGACCGTTTCCAGAAAACTTGCCACCGAAATCGGTTTTGCGATGTAATCCTCGCAGCCGCCGCTGCGCATTTTTTCCCGATCTCCTTTCATGGCGAACGCGGTCAAGGCAATGATCGGAATCGATCTAAGATGCTCGTCTTCCTTGATCCATTTTGTGACTTCGAGACCCGAGACCTCGGGCAATTGAATGTCCATCAGGATCAGACCTGGACGATGCCGGCGGGCCAGCGCAAGCGCCTCGCGGCCGTCTTTGGTCTGTAGCGTCTCGTAACCATGCGCCATAAGAAGATCGTTGAACAGCTTCATATTGAGATCATCGTCCTCGACGATCAAGATCTTCGGGCGCTGCAGCCGGGAGCCTGCGCCATTGAGAGTCGGAGCAGCGGGAATCATGCTTCGCGGGCCTAAAAAAAAGCGCTCAAATAACGGGTAAGCGTAAGCGCCATGCGCAAATCCGTCGGTTCGCGATTTTGTCGATCGGGTTTAACGGCTCGGGTTTAAAATTTGATGAGCGCCGACGACGCCTCGTGCTGCCGCCAAGCGCCTCGGGGGCTGCTCGCCGGCGATGCCGACCGGCCTATCGCAGGGGCCCCGCGCGGGCCCGATCAGCTCAGCTTCCGGCCGCGATCAGCAGTGCGGCTTGCCCAGCGCCTCGATGTCGTCGAGCTTGGCGCGGATCGAATAATCGCCGTAGTCGATCACCATGTCGCGCGAGACGCCGTCGTCGAGAAGATGCATGCCGAGTTCGTAATCCGGCTCCTCGACATTCGCATCGACCGGGAAGAAGGCGAGCCGTATATACCAGCCGGGCCGCTCCAGGAGCGGGCTGAGCTCCGCCGAGGCCGGGACCGCGGTAATCCTGGAGCCGATCACGGCCGAAACCTGAACCGCGTTCTCATCGGCGGCGCCGTCGAACACCTGGCGCGAGACGAACGTCTTTCCCGCCTCGGCCTTGTCGATCAGCAGGATCGTGTGCGCGCTCGGAAACAGGACGCCGGGCGCCAGCTGGATGATCTGCGGGTGCGGCTTGGTGAATACCGCGACCCCGCCCTTGCCCGGGCCGTCGAGCCGGGCCTCGCCGCGGATCTCCTGATCGAGCCGGCCGTTGCGCGTCTGCCGCTGGTTGAAGCGATAGCGCAGCCCGTTCTTCAACTCCCAGGTGACAAAGCTCGAGGCGATCTCGACGTCGTGGCTTTCGGCATAGCGCATCTTGAGCCGATAGCGCTGCTCGATGGTCCAGCCATTGCAGGTTTCGCCCCACTCGTAGTCCATCGTGCCGTTCGCATCGATCACCCCCAAATCGGCGCGGGTCGATCCCAAACTCATCGAATAAAGCGCACGGTGCGGCGCGATCTCGGCCGCGTGCGCCGCCGCCATGGCGAGCCCCAGGGCAAACACCAAAGCAGCAAGGCGCCGTGCGATCATCACAGCGACGCCGCCGCGACCTCGCGCCGGTCCGCTCAGGGCTTTGCTCCCGCTTGTGCGGGGGTCACCACCCGGATGTGCAATTCGCGCAACCGCTCTGCTGGGATCGCGGCCGGCGCCTGCATCAACAGATCCCGAGCCTGCTGGTTCATCGGGAACGCGATCACCTCGCGGATGTTCGGGGTATCGGCCAACAGCATGACGATGCGGTCGATGCCGGGCGCCAATCCGCCATGCGGAGGAGCGCCGTATTTGAAGGCGTTGAGCATGCCCGAGAAGCGGGCTTCGACTTCGGCCGCCGAATAGCCGGCGATGGCGAAGGCCTTGTACATGATCTCGGGGCGGTGATTACGCACCGCGCCGGAGGCCAACTCGACCCCGTTGCAGACGATGTCGTACTGGTGGGCGACGATCTCGAGCGGCTCCTGCTGTTCGAGCGCGGCCAGCCCGCCTTGCGGCATCGAGAACGGGTTGTGGCTGAAATCGATGCGACCGGTCTCCTCATCAAGCTCGTACATCGGAAAATCGACGATCCAGCAGAACTCGAAAACGCCATCCCTGGCGAGGCCGAGATCGCGCCCGATCTTCAATCGTGCGGCGGCGGCGAACGGGGCGAATTGCCGTGGTGCGCCGCACACGAAAAAGACCGCGTCGCCGTCGCCGAGCCCGAGTTCATCGCGCAGCGCCTCGGTCGGCGCCGGCCCGAGATTGCGGGCGACGGGACCAGCGCCCTCGCCGTCGCGGAAGAAAATGTAGGCGAGGCCCGGCTGGCCCTCGGACTGCGCCCAGGAATTCATCTGATCGCAAAAGGCCCGGCTGCCGCCTTTTGCCGCCGGGATCGCCCAGACCCGCGTCTGGCGGTCGGCCTCGATCAGATTGGCGAATACCTTGAACCCGGAGCCGCGAAAATGCGCGGTCGCGTCGCGCATCTCGATCGGGTTGCGCAGATCGGGCTTGTCGGTGCCGTAGCGCTGCATCGCGTCGCGATAGGCGATGCGGGGAAAGGGCGTCGCCGTGACCGGCCGGCCATTGCCGAATTCGTCGAAAATGCCGTGCAATACCGGCTCGACCGCGGCAAACACGTCGTCCTGAGTGACAAACGACATTTCAAGATCGAGCTGGTAGAACTCGCCCGGCGCGCGGTCGGCGCGGCCCGCTTCGTCGCGAAAGCACGGCGCTATCTGGAAATAGCGGTCGAACCCGGCGACCATCAGCAATTGCTTGAATTGCTGCGGCGCCTGCGGCAGCGCGTAGAATTCGCCCGGGTGCAGCCGGCTCGGCACGTAATAGGGGCGCGCGCCCTCGGGCAAGTCGGCGGTCAGGATCGGCGTCTGAAATTCGGCGAAGCCCTGGGCGATCATCCGCTGGCGGATCGAGGCGATCACGCGCGAGCGCAGCATGATGTTGGCGTGCATCTGCTCGCGCCGCAGATCGAGAAAGCGGTAGGCGAGGCGCATCTCCTCGGGGTATTCGGCCTCGGCGTTGACCGGAAACGGCAGCGTCTCGGCCGGCGACTGGATTTCGATCTCGGCGATCGCCAGCTCGATCTCGCCGGTCGCGAGCTTGAGATTGACGGTGTCGGGCGAACGGGCGGCGACCCGCCCGGTCATGGTCGCCACACTTTCCAGGCGCAGCGCGTCGGCGGCTGGGAACAGCGGCGAGGAGGCGTCGATCACACATTGGGTGACGCCGTAGTGATCGCGCAGATCGATAAACAACAGATGGCCGTGATCGCGCTTGCGGTGGACCCACCCCGACAGCCGGGCCGGCCGCCCCGCATCGGCGAGGCGCAGCGCGGCGCAGGTATGGGTGCGATAGACGTGCATTGGCGGCTGGTCCGGCGCGGGGTTGCAAGCGAGCCGGTACACGGCATGGAACCGCGCCGCTTGTCAAGGCGGGCCCGGGTGGCCGCTTCCCGGCTCGGAGCGGGTGCGATTTGCCTCCCCGGCGTCGAGCGGATATGGTAGCCGCTCTTTCCAGCGAGGGCCGGCCGGAGCTTGTGTGAGCGACATCTTCCGCGAGATCGACGAAGAGCTTCGTCGCGACAATCTCTTAAAGCTGTGGTCGCGCTACGGACGCTATGTGATCGCCGCGGCGGCGCTGGCCTTGGCGATCGCCGGCGGCGTGGTTGCGTGGCGCGCGCACGAGCTGGCCTGGCGCCAGGCGCAATCGGCCCGCTATGCCGGAGCGATGGCGCTGGCTGGCGCCGGCAAGACCGCCGACGCGGCGATCGTGTTTGCCTCGATCGTGCGGGAAGGCGGCGGCTACTCGGTGCTCGCCTCCTTCGAGGAGGCGGCCATGCGGGTCAAGTCGGGCGATCGCAAAGGCGCCATCGCAATCTATGATCGCATCGCCAAGGCTGGCGGCGTCGACCCGGCGTTTCGCGATCTGGCGGTGCTGCTTTCGGTCATGCAGGCCACGCCCGAGGCCGATCCGCGGGCGACGATCGCCCGCCTGGCGCCGCTGACCGCTCGCGCCGATCCGTGGCGCCCGACCGCCGTCGAGCTGACCGCCGCGGCGCAGCTCAAACTCGGTGACGACAAGGACGCGCGCGCGCTCTACGAGAAGCTCGCCGATGATCTGGCCGCGCCGCGCGGGGTGCGCGCCCGGGCGGCCGAGATGGCGGCGGCGCTTGCCCCTTAATCCAGGCTCCGATCGCGCGATGTTCCGTCCTGCCCCCGTCGCCGTGCTGCTGCTCGTCGGATTGGCGCTCGGCGGCTGCAGCTGGTTCGCCACCAAAAAGCAGCCGCTGCCGGGCGAGCGGATCTCGGTCCTCAGCCTCGACCGCGAGCTCAAGCCCGATCCCGACCTGGCCCGGATCGCGATCAGCTTGCCGAAGCCAACGGTCAATGTCGACTGGCCGGAGCCCGGCGGGTATCCGAACCACGCGATGCAGCATCTGGCGCTGCCGTACCGGCTGACCCCGGCCTGGAAGGTCAGCATCGGCGAAGGCTCTGGGCGATACACCCAGGTCCTGGCTCAGCCAGTGGTGGAGGGCGGACGGGTTTATACGATGGACGGCGGCTCCGAGGTCGGCGCCTATTCTGCCGCGAACGGCGCGCGCATCTGGCAGGTGGACGTTAAACCCGGCCGTCACGGCAATTCCTTCGGCGGCGGAATCGCTTTCTGGAAGGGGCGTCTGTTCGTATCCACCGGCTACGCCCAGGTCTTGGCGCTCGATCCCGCCACCGGCAAGGTGATCTGGAAAACCGACGTCGGCGACCCGGTGCGCAGCGGCCCGACGGTGGCCGACGGTCGGGTCTTCGTCGTCACCGTCGAAAACGAGCTGGTGGCGCTGGCGACCGATGACGGGCGGCGGCTGTGGAGCCAGGACGGGATTCCTGAGACCGCCGGGCTGGTCGGCAGCTCGAGCCCGGCCGTCGAGGGCGAAGTGGTCGTGGTCGGTTATTCCTCGGGCGAGCTTTACGCGCTGACCGTCGAGAACGGGCGGACATTATGGTCCGACAATCTCGCCGCGGCGCGCAACTCCGATGCGGTTTCAGCGCTGGCCGATATCCGCGGCCGCCCGGTCATCGATCGCGGCCGGGTCTATGCCGTCAGCCACAGCGGGCGCATGGTG
Organism: uncultured Alphaproteobacteria bacterium; assembly: GCA_963814805.1. Lineage (GTDB taxonomy): Bacteria > Pseudomonadota > Alphaproteobacteria > ATCC43930 > CGMCC-115725 > AP-15. The sequence goes on from CAWFER010000006.1 coordinate 47,188, forward strand.
TCGATCGATCTGCGCACCGGCGAGCGCAAATGGGAGCAGGACATCGGCTCGGTCCACGGCCCTTGGGTCGCCGGCGACTATGTCTATGTGCTGTCGAACGACAATGAGCTTGTCTGTCTGACGCGCAACGACGGCAAGGTGCGCTGGGTGCGCCAGCTGCCGAGCTACGAGGATGAAAAGGCCAAGGAAGACCCGATCGAATGGGCCGGTCCGGTGCTCGGCAGCGACCGGCTTATTCTGTTGTCCTCGAACGGCTGGGCGCTTTCGGTCTCGCCTTATACCGGAGCGCCTCTCGGGCGCGAGCAGATCCCGGGCGGCGCGTTTGTCGACCCGGTGATCGCCGACAACACTCTCTATATCCTGAGCGACGACGGCGAGCTTTCGGCCTATCGCTGACCGGTCTCGCCTCGGGTGGTCATAGCTTGGGGCAGCGCCTCCCGATGAGCCTTGTCGTCGCCATCCTCGGACGCCCCAACGTCGGCAAGTCGACCTTGTTCAACCGGCTCGTCGGCAGCCGGACCGCGCTGGTCGACGACACGCCCGGACTGACCCGCGACCGCCGCGAGGGCCCCGCCCGCATCGCCGATCTCGAATTTCGGGCGATCGACACCGCCGGGCTCGCCGAAGCGGCGCCGGCATCGCTCGGCGGGCGCATGCAGAGGCAGACCGAACAGGCGCTCGCCGAAGCCGATCTGGCGCTCCTCGTCATCGATGCGCGCGCCGGCGTCACCGAGGCCGACCGGCATTTTGCCGGCTGGCTGCGGCGCTGCGGCAAGCCGGTGGTCGTCGTCGCCAACAAGACCGAGGGACGCGCCACCCTGACCGGCATCGGCGAAGCCTACCGGCTCGGTCTCGGCGATCCGGTGCCGATTTCGGCCGAGCATGGCGAGGGGCTGGCGATGCTCTACGAGCGACTGGCGCCGTTTGCCGCTGAGCCTTCGCCGGCGCCGGAAGCGATGCCGGACATGCCGTCGAAGCCGCTGCAGCTCGCCATCATCGGCCGCCCCAACGTCGGCAAGTCGACCCTGGTCAACCGCCTCATCGGCGAAGAGCGGCTGTTGACCGGGCCCGAGGCCGGGATCACCCGCGATGCGATCGCCATCGGCTGGGTGTGGCGGGGCCGGCCGATCCGCCTGGTCGACACCGCCGGGATGCGCCGGCGGGCGCGGGTCGATGACAAGATCGAGCAGCTTTCGGTCGGCGACGCGCTGCGCGCGATCCGCTTTGCCGAGAGCGTGGTTCTGGTGCTCGACGCCTTGCAGCCGTTCGAACGGCAGGATCTGACCATCGGCCGGATGGTCGCCGAGGAGGGCCGAGCGTTGCTGCTCGCCGCGACCAAATGGGATGCGGTGACGAACGGCGCCGCGGCCTTGAAGCTGCTGCGCGAGCGGTTGTCGATCTCGCTGCCGCAGGTTCAGGGGGTCGCCCTCGTCCCGGTGTCGGGGCTGACCGGCTATGGCCTCGAGGCGATGATGGAGGCGGTGGTCGCCGCCGACACGGTGTGGAACCGGCGGATCGCCACCGCCGACCTCAATCGCTGGCTCGCCGCCACCGAACAGCGCCATCCGCCGCCGCTCGTCGCCGGCCGCCGGCTTCGCCTGCGCTACATGACCCAGGTCAACACCCGGCCGCCAAGCTTCGCGCTGTTCGCCTCCAGGCCGAGCGAGCTGCCCAATTCGTACCGGCGCTACCTGGTCAACGCGCTGCGCGAGGCGTTCAGCCTGCCCGGCACGCCGATCCGGCTGATGTTACGGCAGGGCAAGAACCCGTATGGCGGGCAATAAAGGCCGCTCGCACCGTCCCAAGGCCGGCGCAGCGTCCATGGGGCGGGCGCGGCGGTTCGAACTCGATCGCGTTGCGATTGAAGAAGCCCTGTTGGATTTGTGCGTTCTTTACTGCCGCGATATGGCGCGATATGAGTGACGCGGCCCTCGGGATAGGTCGACGGCGATCCGCTGCGGCAAAGGCTGGCGCGTTGCGTCAAGGCCGGTCAGCCGCTTCGCCCAAGGCGGTCGCTCATGGGCTGCCCGTGCGGGTTCGGGTTGGCAATGGTCGAGAAGGGGATGGGCGGCATGAAGGAGTTTATCGCGGCGTTTCGCGACGCCGGCGCACTGATGCGAATGGTTGCGCTCGGGGCGGCCGTGGTCATAATCGGTTCGGCCCAGGTTATGGCGCAGACGCCGGCCGCGCATCCGGCGGCAACGTCTTCCCTACACAGCAAAAAAGCGCGGCCGAGGGAAACGTCGAGCCGCGCCGCCGACCAGTTTACCTCCGAGCAGGCGGCCAAATCCCATTGTCCGGGCGATAGCGTCGTGTGGGTCAATCTTTCTGGCTCCAAGGCCTACCATACCAAGGGCAATCGCTATTACGGCAAGACCAAGCACGGCGCCTTCATGTGCCAAAAGGAAGCCGATCAATCGGGCTTTCACGCGGCCGGCCGGCGCGCGCACGCCAAGTCCAAGACCACGAAAGCCAAAACCGCCCAATAAGGCCGCGACCGGGATCGTCGAGGCGCCGATCCGATCCGCGCCGCGGCGCTTTCTATGCCGCAGCGGCCAGCACCCGGACCAGTTCGCCGTTGCGCAGGCACTCCGGTACGGCGAGGCTCAGGAACGAATCGGCGACACTTTCGGGCGGCGGCAGCAGGGTCGCGTCCTCGCCCGGGAAGCCGCGGTTGCGCAGCCGGGTGCGGACCACGCCGGGATCGATCAGATTGGCGCGCACCGTGGTCCGGGCGATCTCGGCGGCATAGATCCGCACCAGCTCTTCAAGGCCGGCCTTGCTGACAGCGTACGGACCCCAATAGGCGTAGGTGCTGCGGGCGGCGGCGCTCGTAACAAAGATCGCGCGCCCGGCGGGGGCGGCGCGGAGCAGCGGGTCCATCGCCCGGATCAGGCGCCAGTTGGCGGTCAGGTTGAGATCGACAACCTCGGCCCACATGCCCGGAGAAATATGGGCCAGCGGCGAAAATACGCCGAGCTCGCCGGCGTTGCCGACCAGGATGTCGAGCCGGCGATAGCGCTCGAACAGGGCCGCCGCCATTTCGTCGATCTTTTTAAAATCGCGCAGATCGAGCGGTGCCAGGGTGGCGCTGCCGCCCTCGGCGCGAATCGCGTCGTCGAGCTCCTCGAGACCGCCGACCGTGCGCGCCGTCAGCACGACATGCGCCCCCTCGCCGGCAAAGCGCCGCGCGACGGCAGCGCCGATGCCGCGCGAGGCGCCGGTGATCAGCGCGATCCTGCCGGCAAGCCGGCCGCCCGGCGCCGCGCTTTCGCTCATCAATGCCCGGCTCTCAGGCCGGTTCGGCGAGCAGCGACAATTGCACCGACACCTTGCCGTTATCGGCGTCGATCAGCGGGATCGGGTAGTCGCCGGTAAAGCAGGCGTCGCAAAAGCGCGGCGCCAGCGGGTCACGGCCGGGCTCGCCCATCGCCCGGTAGAGGCCTTCGATCGACAGAAAGGCGAGGCTGTCGACCCCGATATATTCGGCCATCGCGGCGACATCGTAACGCGCGGCGAGCAGCTGCTCGCGCCCCGGTGTGGCGATGCCGTAATAGCACGAATAGCTGGTCGGCGGGCTCGAGATCCGCATATGCACTTCGCGCGCTCCGGCGCGCCGGACCATCTCGACGATCTTGACCGAGGTGGTCCCGCGCACGATCGAATCGTCGACCAGGATGACCCGCCTGCCCTTCAGGTTGGCGCGGCTGGCATTGTGCTTGAGGCGCACGCCCAAATGGCGGATCTGCTCGGTCGGCTCGATAAAGGTGCGTCCGACATAATGATTGCGGATGATCCCCAGCTCGAACGGCACCCCCAATTCCTGCGAGTAGCCGAGGGCCGCCGGCACCCCCAAATCGGGCACCGGCACGACGATGTCCGCATCGATATGGCTCTCGCGGGCAAGCTCGCGGCCGATCCGCTTGCGCGCCTCGTAAACGCTGGCGCCCTCGACGACGCTGTCGGGCCGGGCGAAATAGATGTGCTCGAAGACGCAGAACCGGCTGTCGCGGCGACCGAACGGCAATAGGCTGCGGACCCCGTCAGCGCCGATGATGACGATCTCGCCGGCGGCGACGTCGCGCACGAAATCGGCGCCGATGATGTCGAGCGCGCAGGTTTCCGAGGCCAGTATCCATGCCTCGCCGAGCCGACCTAGCACCAGCGGCCGCACCCCCAGCGGATCGCGCACGCCGATCATCTCGTCCTGCGACAATGCCGCCAGCGAATAGGCGCCCTGGACCTGGCGCAGCGCATCGGTCAGCCGGTCGACGACGGTGTCCTTGAGGCTGGTGGCGATCAGGTGGACGATGACCTCGGTGTCGCCGGTCGACTGGAACAGGCTGCCGCGATGCACGAGGCGCCGGCGCAGCAGGTAGGAGTTGGTCAGGTTGCCGTTGTGGCAGATGGCAAGCCCGCCGAACTCGAAATCGGCGAACAGCGGCTGCACGTTGCGCAGCGCCACCTCGCCGGTCGTCGCATAGCGCACATGGCCGATCGCCGCCCGACCCGGCAGCCGTGCGATCACCTCTTTCGAGCTGAAATTGTCGCTGACCTGGCCCATCCCGCGATGGGCGCTGAACTGCTCGCCGTCATAGGCGACGATGCCGGCCGCCTCCTGGCCGCGGTGCTGCAGCGCGTGCAGGCCGAGGGCGACCAGCGCCGCCGCCTCGGGGTGACCGTACACCCCGAACACGCCGCATTCCTCGTGCAGATGATCTGCGTCCCCGGTATCTGCATCGTCAGACGCAACATCCTCACGCGCGGCATCCCCAGGCCGGAGGATCGTTCGCGCGGCGGTCGGCTGATCGGCGGTCGATGGATCGATCGGCAGCATGGGCGATCCTCGTCTCGGCTCCCTAAAAATGGTCGCCCGGCGGCGCCAATGCGAGTGGGACGCCATGCCGCAACCCCCGCTATCGCGCGTTGTTGATCAGCCGGTCGAGATCGCGCTGCTCAGCCGGCTTGTAGGCCGGCGCCGGCGCATCGGCGGACTTTGGCGGGATCGGCGCGGCCGGAGCCGACAGCGCGCCCATCGCATCATGGACCGCCTGGGCCTGACTCAGCGCCTGCCCGCCGCCGTCAATCGTTGACGCGGTTTCCACCTGCAGGGATTGCGGCATCAGCCCGCGCAACAGGTCTGCGCCTTGCGCCAGAAAAGGCTGGGTTCTGGCGTCCTGCAGCCAGCCCGGGCGACCGGTCGGCGGCAGGCTGATGTCGAGCACCAGATAGGCGAGCGAAACCAGGATGGCGCCGCGCACCACCCCGAACACCAGCCCCAAGGTCCGGTCGATCGGCGACAGCGCGCTCGACTTGACGCGGCCGGCGAGATAGCCGGTCAGGACCGTCAACCCGATCAGAGAAATCGAGGAACAGTCCGGCGCCGGCGATCAGGTCGGCGAGCAGCGGCGTGCTGACAAACCGGGCGACGATGCCGCTGGCGTCATTGAACCCGTAGAGGGTGATCAGCGCGGCGCCCGCCCAGGCGACGATCGACAAGGCCTCGCGCACAAAACCGCGGGCGAACGCGAACATCGCCGAAAGCGCGATGACTGCGAGAACCGCGAGATCGACGGCGTTCACGACGCCACCCCGACCGGTCGGCGGGTCCGTTCCCCGGTTTGGCCGCCGGTGCGCCCTGCGCCCGACCCGCCGGTTCGCTCGGGACGCGGCGATGCGCGCTGTGGCGACAGACGCGCGACCAGATCGCTCAGATGCGCCATCGCCACCACGGTCGGCCCGGCCGGGGCGGCGGGGCCGCGCCGCTTGCCGCCGCTTCTCGGGACCCAGGCTTCGGCAAAGCCGAGCTTTAGCGCCTCCTTGAGGCGGGCGTCGCTATGGCCGACCGGGCGCACCTCGCCCGACAGCGCGATTTCGCCAAACACCACGGTGTCGGCCGGAACCGGGGTCTCGCGCAGCGCCGAGAGCAAGGCCGCCGCCACCGCCAGATCCGCCGCCGGCTCGGCGATGCGCAAGCCGCCGGCGATGTTCAGATAGATGTCGTTGGCGCCGATCGACAGCCCGCAGCGCGCATCGAGCACCGCGATGATCATGGCGAGCCGGGCGCCGTCCCAGCCGACCACCGCCCGCCGCGGGGTCCCGAGCAGGGCCGGCGCGACCAAGGCCTGCACCTCGACCAGCACCGGGCGAGTGCCCTCGATGCCGGCGAACACCGCGGTGCCGCTGACCGCGCCGGACCCCGATCCATCGGATTGATCGTCGCTTTCGCTGCCGCGGGCTTCCGCTCCCGCCGCCTGACGGCCGCCGAGAAACAGCGCCGAGGGGTTCGGCACCTCGACCAGTCCGCGGTCGCTCATCTCGAACACCCCGATCTCGTCGGTGGCGCCAAAGCGGTTCTTGACCGCGCGCAGGATGCGGAACCGATGCCCGCGCTCGCCCTCGAAGTATAAGACGGTGTCGACCATGTGCTCGAGCACCCGCGGCCCGGCGATGACCCCTTCCTTGGTCACGTGGCCGACCAGGATCAGCACGAAGCCGCGCTGCTTGGCGACCCGGATCAATTCCTGCGCCGCGCCGCGCACCTGGCTGACCGTGCCGGGCGCGCTGTCGAGGGTGTCGAGATACATGGTCTGGATCGAATCGATGACGACCAGATCGGGCGCGTCGGCCCGGTCGAGCGAGGAGAGGATGTCGCGCACATTGCTCGCCGCGGCCAGCTGCACCGGGCTCGCCGCGACGCCGAGCCGCAGGGCGCGCAGGCGCACCTGGTCGATCGCCTCCTCGCCGGTGATGTAGGCGGCGCTCAGCCGGCTTGCCGGCGGCGGACGCGATCGCCGCCGCGGCCTGCAGCAGCAGGGTCGATTTGCCGATGCCGGGATCGCCGCCGACCAGGATCGCCGAGCCCGACACAAACCCGCCGCCGCACACGCGGTCGAGTTCGGCGATGCCGGTCTGCCGGCGCGGCGGCAACAGGCTCGGCCCGGTCAGCCCGACAAAATCGAGGGTGCGGCCGTCCTGGCGGTCGAGGCCTCGGGGAACCCGCTCGCGCGGCTGCTCTTCGATCAGGCTGTTCCAGGCCCCGCACTCCTCGCACCGGCCGGTCCATTTGGGGTGCGCCGCGCCGCAGCGCTGGCAGACAAATCGCGCCTGGGTCCGCGCCATCGGCTCAACCGCCCCGGATCGGACGAGGGTCGGGCGCCAGACGGGGTGGCCGCGGAGGGGGTCGCGATCATGCGCGGCCAACATCCATGTGGATCGGCCCTTCGGCGCGCCCGTTGATGAACTGGTCGACATAGGAGTTGCCGGAACGATCGATCTCGGCCGCCGCTCCATGCCAGACGATCCGCCCCTTGTGCAGCATCGCGATCCGGTCGGCGATCTTGCGGGCGCTGACCATGTCGTGGGTGATCGACACCGCGGTGGCGCCCAATTCGCGTACGCATTTGACGATCAGGTCGTTGATCACATCGGCCATGATCGGATCGAGGCCGGTGGTCGGCTCGTCGAAGAAGATGATCTCCGGGTCGGCGGCGATCGCGCGGGCCAGCGCCACCCGCTTTTGCATGCCGCCCGACAGCTCCGCCGGCCGCAGCTCGCCGACCTCGCGGCCGAGCCCGACCGCGGCGAGCTTGGTGAGCGCCACCTCCCGCGCCGCCTGCCGTTCCATGCCGCGCCCCTGGATCAGCCCGAACGCGACATTCTCCCACACCGGCAGCGAATTCGAACAGGGCGCTGCCCTGAAACAGCACGCCGAATTTCTGCAGGACGCGCTCGCGCGCGGCGCGCCGCAGACGCGCGGTTTCGATGCCGTCGATCGCCACCGATCCGGCGTCTGGGCGCAACAGGCCGAGGATGCATTTGAGCAGCACCGATTTGCCGGTGCCCGAACCGCCGATGACGACGAGGCTTTCGCCCGGCGCGCAATCGAGATCGATGCCGTCGAGCACCCGGTTTCGCCCGAACGATTTGCGCAGCCCGCGCACGGCGATCTTTGGCGCGGCGGCGGCGGTCATCGCCATCGGAGGCTCGGCGCGCGGGGGCTCATCGGGCAAACAGCGCCTGGGTGATCGCGTAATCGAAGAACAGGATCAATATCGAGGCCGAGACCACGGCGGCGGTCGTCGCCTGACCGACGCCTTGCGCCCCGCCGCGCGAATAATAGCCGTGATAGCAGCCCATCAACGCCACGATAAAGCCGAAGACGGCGGCTTTGACCAGGCCGGAGACGACATCGCCGAGCTCGAGATACTGCTGGGTGCGGGCGAGATAGGCGGCCGGGTTGAAGCCGAACCGATAGACCGCGACGAGATACCCGCCGAACACGCCGATGACGTCGGCGACGACGACCAGGAGCGGCAGGGTCACCAGCCCGGCGATCAGGCGCGGCAGCACCAGATAGCGCAGCGGGTTGGTCGACAAGGTGGTCAGCGCGTCGATCTGGTCGGTGACCCGCATCGTGCCGATCTCGGCCGCCATCGCCGCCCCGACCCGGCCGGCGACCATCAGCCCGGCAATCACCGGCCCAAGCTCGCGGGTGACCGAGAGCACGACGACGGTCGCCACCGCGCTCTCGGCGGCAAACCGGCTGAACCCGGTGTAGGATTGGAGCGCCAGCACCATCCCGGTAAAGATCGCGGTGAGCCCCACCACCGGCAGCGAGAAGTAGCCGATCTCGACCATCTGGCGCAGCAGCGCGCGCGGATAGAACGGCGGCGAGACCGCCGTCGTCAGCGCGGTTCCGGCAAAGATCGCGATCCGCCCGGTCGCGGCAAGAAAACCGAAAAACGCGGCGCCGATCGAGGCGAGAAACTTGATCATTCGGGCGATGTGCTCGATTGCGGTGATGTGCTCGATTGCGGCAAAGCGGCCGGGGCGCCGCGATAGGCCCGATGATAGCGCCGGCCGAGCGCGGTCAGCATCTCATAGCCAATCGTGCCGCAATCGGCGGCGGCGGCGTCGACGCCATACTCTTCGCCGAGCAGTTCGATGAAACGGCCCGGCTGCGCCGCCGATGGGTCGACCGCAGACACGTCGAACACCGCGAGATCCATCGAAACCCGGCCGAGTAAGGGGACGCGCACCCCGCCGATGCGGCCCGATCCGCGATGGCTCATCGAGCGCAGCCAGCCATCCGCGTAGCCGACCGCGACGGTCGCCAGCCGCCCCGCCGCGGACATCACATGGGCGGCACCGTAGCCAACCGGCTGACCCGCGTCAACGTCGCGGATTTGCAGGATTCTTGCATTGAGACGGACAATCTGACGCATCGGGTTGGGCATGCCGGGCTGGGGATTGACGCCATAGAGCGCCGCCCCCGGGCGGACCAGATCGAAATGGAAATCGCGGCCGAGAAAGATCCCCGATGAGGCGGCAAGGCTCGCGGGCAGGTGAGCGAGCCGGCGTCGCACGGCGACAAAGCGGGCGCGCTGCTCGGCATTCAGCGGGTGTTCGGGCTGGTCGGCGCAGGCGAGATGGCTGATCACCGCGCGCCAGCAAATGGCGCCGGGGCGGCGCAGACCGTCGGCCATTTGCTCGAACTCGCGCGCCGTCAAGCCGAGCCGGGCCATTCCGGTGTCGACATGCAGCATCGCCGGCAGCTTATCCCCCCGCCCGGCGGCGAGGCGGTCCCATTCGGCGATCTGGCCCGGATCGTTGAGCACCGGCACGAGCCGGTGCGCCGCGAACTCCGCGGCCGAGCCCGGCGGCGGGCCGTTGAACACCGCGATCTCGATATCATTGGTTTCGATGCCCGCGGGCAATGCCGCGCGCAGGCTCAGCCCCTCGTCGAGGGTGGCGACGAAAAAGCGCCGGCAGCCGGCGGCGGCGAGAGCCCTCGCCACTGCCGCGACGCCGAGGCCATAGGCGTCGGCCTTGACCACCGCGGCGCAGTCCGCCGGGGCAACCCGCCGCGACAACAACCGCCAATTCGCGACGATGCCCGCGAGGTCGATTTCGAGGACGCCGCCGGCGCGCTCGGCTGGGTCGATGGCCATCTGCCCGGCTTCACCACCCCATCGGCGGGGGACAGGATTTACTTGTCGTCCGCCTCGATCGGCCGCTACAGGATCATGATTCGCGCCGTGTCGCCAGTTCCTTTGCTGGCAGTTCCTTTGCGGCGGGGGGCGGGACCGGCGCGCGGTCGAACCGGCAATAGGAGGATGGGATGGCGACGGTTCGCTCCGGCATCGGCGACAAACCCAAACGACGGGAGGATGTGCGCTTCCTTACCGGCCGCGGGTCCTATCTCGACGATCTCGCCTTTGCCGGCCTGGCGCATGCGGTGGTGCTGCGCTCGCCGCACGCGCATGCGCGGGTCGATCGAATTGAAACGCAGGCGGCGCAGGCGATGCCGGGGGTGCTGGCGGTGCTGACCGCCGCCGATGCCGCCGCCGATGGGCTGCTGCCGCTGCGCCCGACCGCCGAGGCCAATGCCCAGACCGGCGAGCGCTTCGCCTTTGCGCCGCAGCCTTTGTTGGCCGAAGGCAAGGTCCGCTATGCCGGCGAGCCGGTGGCGCTGATCGTCGCCGATACCCGCGACCAGGCGCTCGACGCCGCCGAGGCCGTGATTGTCGACTATGCCGCGCTGCCGGCGGTGACCGCCGCCGCCGCCGCCCGCGCCGCGGTGGCGCCGCAGATCGCGGCTGAGGCGCCGGGAAATCTCTGTTTCGACTGGCGGACCGGCGACAGCGCCGCGGTCGATGCCGCCTTCGCCGCAGCGGCGCATGTCGTCGCGCTCAGCCTCGACAATCACCGCATCGTCACCAGCCCGATCGAGCCGCGCGGCGTCATTGGCGTGTGGGACGAGGAGCGCTGCCCGCTACACCGCCTATGTGTCGAGCCAGAGCATCCACGCCACCCGCGACAATACGGCCCGTGCGCTCGGCGTGCCGGCCGCCGCGGTGCGGTTTGTCGCGCCGGATGTCGGCGGCGGCTTCGGCGCGAAGAATTTCATCTATCCCGAGCACGTGCTGATGCTGTGGGCGGCCAGGCGGGTCGGCCGCCCGGTCAAGTGGATCGCCAGCCGCAGCGAGGTCTTTCTCGCCGACCATCAGGCCCGCGACCAATCTGCCGAGGCGGCGTTGGCGCTCGACTCGCTGGGGCGATTTCTGGCGCTGCGGGTCGACAGCACCGCCAATGCCGGCGCCTATCTGGTCAGCGCCGGCGGGGTGCAGACCTTCCAATATGCGCATCTGCCGGGCACCGTCTATCGCATCCCGGCGGTGGCCCTGCGGGTCGCCGGCGTCCTGACCAACACCGCGCCGATCGGCGTGACCCGCGGCCCCGGCTTTGCCGAGGCGGTCAACATCATCGAGCGGCTGATCGACCGGGCGGCGCGGCAAACGGGCTTCGACCGCGCCGAGCTCAGGCGGATAAACCTGGTTCCGGCGGCGGCGATGCCGATGGTCAACGCGCTCGGCAACAAGGTCGACAGCGGCGCTTTCCCCGAGACCTTCGATCGCGCGCTGGCCCGCGCCGACGTCGCCGGGTTTGCCGCGCGCCGCCGTGACAGCGAGGCGCAGGGCTTGCTGCGCGGCCTGGGCTTTGCCTATCACATCAAGGCGACCGGCGGCGCGCCGAGCGAGAATGTCGATATCCGCTTCGAGGCGGATGGCGGCGTGTCCCTGATCACCGGGACCCAGACCATCGGCCAGGGCCACGAGACCACCTTTCCGCAGATCCTGGCCGAGCGCCTGGGAGTTCCGAACGAGCGCATCCGCCTCGTCCAGGGCGACACCGATCTGATCGCGGCCGGCGGCGGCCACGGCAGCTCGCGCGCAACTTATATGGGCGGCACCGCGATCTGGCGCGCCGCCGACGAGATCATCGCCAAAGGGACCCGCATCGCCGCCGCGGCGCTGGAAGCGGCCGAGGCCGACATCGGCTTTGCAGACGGCGATTTCGTCGTGGCCGGCACCGACCGCCGGGTCGGGCTGATCGAGGTCGCCGCGATCGGCCGCGACCAGGGCAAGCCGCTCGACACCTATCATTACTGGACGCGCGAATGGATGACCTATCCCGAACGGCGCGCATGTCGCCGAGGTCGAGATCGACCATGACACCGGCCAGGCGAGGCTCGTCCGCTACACCGCGGTCGACGATTACGGCGTCCTGGTCAACCCGATGATCGCCGCCGGCCAGGCGCATGGCGCGATCGCCCAGGGGGTGGGCCAGGCGCTGTTCGAGCACGCGGCCTACGACCCGGGTTCGGGCCAACTCGTCACCGGCTCGCTGCTGGATTACGCATTGCCGCGCGCCGCCGATCTGCCGTCTTTGGGATCTCGGCTTCAACCCGACGCGGTGCACGACCAACCCGTTGGGGGTCAAGGGCTGCGGCGAAGCCGGCGCGGTCGCCGCCTTCCCGGCCGTCGCCAACGCCATCCTCGACGCGCTCGCCCCCTTCGGCGTCACCGAGCTTGCCGGCTGCGCCGCCCCGTCGCGGATCTGGCGAAAAATTCGTCGGTGAACCGTTTCAGCGCTGCGGCAGGTGCGGCGCCAATCGGCCGCCGATCCGCACCGGCTCGACCCGGCGGGCGAGCCCGCGATCGTCGGTCTCCAGCAGGATGCCGCAGAGCGTGCCCTCGCCGTCGGCCACCTGCGGGCGCTCGCCCGGCATCTTGGTGACAAAGCGGCGCACCGCCGGCGCCTTTTGCAGCCCGATCACCGAATCATAATCGCCGCACATCCCGGCATCGGTCTGATAGGCGGCGCCGCCCGGCAGGATCTGCGCGTCGGCGGTCGGAATGTGCGAGTGGGTCCCGAACACGGCCGAGACCCGGCCGTCGGCGAAGTGGCCGAGCGCCATCTTTTCGCTCGACGCTTCGGCGTGAAAATCGACGAGGATCGCCGCCGCCCCGGCGCCGGGCGGATGCCCAACACCCAGCGGATGATCCGCGAGGATTGCGTCGAGCCGGGCGAACGGGTCGTCGAGCGCGTCCATGAACAGCCGGCCCATCAGATTGATCACCAGGACGGAGCGGCCATCCTTGACCGGGTGCAGCCGCCAGCCGGCGCCGGGCGTGCCAGGCGGGAAATTCGCCGGCCGCAGCACGCACGGATCGCGGTCGATGTACGAGATCAGCTCGCGCTGGTCCCAGGCGTGATTGCCGGTGGTCAGGATGTCGACGCCGCACTCGTACAATTCGCCGCACAGTCGCCCGGTCAGCCCGAACCCGTGCGCCGCGTTTTCGGCGTTGACCACGACGAGGTCTAGGGCAAGCGAGCGCCGCAATGCCGGGACATGGGTCTTGACCGCATCGCGGCCGGGGCGGCCCATCACGTCGCCGCAAAACAGGATGTTCACGATCTCGCTCCGCCTGTGGATGCCCGGTTTTTGCGGGTCCCTCGATGTCATATCCGTGTTCTGGACAGTATGGCGCAACCCCCCGCGCCCTCCTGCGCTGCAGGACGTTACGACTTTGTCGGGCGCAGAACACGCATTTCCGCCTGGCGGGACCGCCGCCCGTGCTCGCGTCAGTCGCCGCGCCGCCGGGTTCGGGCTTGCCCGGACGGCCTTGCGGCTCCATGCTCGATTGGGTTCACCAGGGCGGAGGGCGCGCGATGACCAGCAACGCCGCCTCGGCGCGGCGTATCGAGACGATCGGGCAAACCGGTCGGAGCGAAACGGCCGCCTTGCGGCGCCTGTCGCCGGCCGGCGGCGCGATCCTCGCCGGCATCGATCTGTCGCAGCCGTTGGCGCCGGCGGTGAAGCAGCAGGTTCTGGCCGCTTTTCGCGACCACCACGTTCTTGTATTCCCCGGTCAGGCCTTGTCGCGCCAGCAGCAATACGATTTCTCGGCGAATTTCGGCGAGGTCGAGCGGTCTGGCGGATCGGCCGGCGCGCTGAAGCGGGACGGGGTCGCGCACGTGATCTCCAATTTCGATGCCGAGGGCAAGCCGGTCGACCGGTCGGCCTCGCCCGTCAGCAATTACCGATGGCACACCGACAAAGCTTATCGCCCGTTGCCGCCGCGGCTGACGACGCTCTACGCGGTTGAGGCGCCGGCGGGCGGCGGCGACACCGAATTCGCCAATACAGCCCAGGCTTACGACGCGTTGCCGCCGGCGACGAAGCGCCGGATCGACGCGCTGCGGGTCGTCTTTCGCTGGGGGGCGAGCGCCAACCATTCGGCGCTAGGAGCGATCTCGACCGGATCGATTTGGCCCGGCACGACGCGAACATCTGGGCCGCAGGAGCCGGCGGTCGACCACCCGCTGGTGCGCACCCATCCCGACACCGGCGCCAAGGCGCTCTATCTGGGCAATCATGCCTCGCATATCGCGGGCCTGCCCGAGGCCGAGGGACGCGACCTGCTCGACGCGCTGGTGGCGCACGCGACGCAGCGCCGCTTTGTCTACGCCCACCGGTGGCGCGTCGGCGATCTGGTCATGTGGGACAATTGCTGCCTGCTGCACCGCGCCGTCGCCAATTTCGACACGGCGCGCGAACGGCGCATCCTGCACCGCACCGTGGTCAAGGGCACCGTGCCGGTCTAGCCTGGTTCGGTCTAGCCGAGGTCGGCCGCAATCGTCGCCGCGGCGCGGGCCGGTGGCTGGTGCGCGCCGCAGGCAGGGCGGTCGGGCTCGGCCGATGGCCGCTGCGCCACCACCAGAATGCCGCAGGCGAGATTGCGAATGCCAAGAAGCCAGATCAACAGATCATAGGCCAGCATGACCGCGTATAACGGAAATATAAAATCGAAGTAAATGCTTTGGTAATACCGATAATAGAATGTCGCCTGGGTAAAGCCGTTGCGCTTGAGCAAGTCCCGGATTGCCGAATTGTAGCAGCGGTCATAGAAGGCGACAAAGCCGCACTCCTCTTGCCATTGCGGATGGAAGGCGGCGATCAGGTAGCGCGCCAAACGGTTGGGGATCAGCTGGTTGAGCAGCGAAAACGGCGCGAACCGGCAGGGAAAGGTATGCACCATGACGCCGCCCGGGCGCAGCACCCGCGCGCAGTTCTCAAGGAACGCTCGGTTGTCGTGCAGGTGCTCGACAACCGAGCGGGACACGATCAGGTCGGCTGAGCCGTCGCGAAACGGGAAGGCCGGCGCCGCGGCGTCGGCAACGATCCGGCAGCGAACCACCCGGTTGCGGCGCAATTCCTCTTCGGAATAATCGACGGCGACGGTCAGGTGCCGATCCGGCTCGGCGACAAAGGGCAGGAACGGACAGTCCTTGCCGCCGCCGATATCGAGGACGACTTGCCCCGGCATACGGTTGACCAGCGCTGCCACCTCGTATTTGTAGAGGGTATGCAGATGGCGCTTGAAATTCGCCGGCAATCGCTCCTCGGCGGCGCGGCTCAGCCGCCGGTTGAAATTCAGGAAACGGCCGAGCAACGACATCATGTCCTCGTGCGAATATAAGGGACCATTGCGAGGCAGAAATTTAACGCGGCAATAGCTAATACTCTATCAAACCTCGGTCTTGGCGCCGGTGCGCCCGGCGATCAGGCGATAGTGCTCGATCCGGCGGTGCCTCTCGAAATCAAACACGGTGCGCCGCAAATACGCGCCGAGATCGAGGTCGAGATCGACTGCGACGACCTCATCCTCCTCGCTCAACGCCCGGGCCGCGACCTCGCCGGTCGGGGCCACGATCGCCGAGCCGCCGATCATCGCGAAGCCGTCCTCAGCGCCGCATTTGGCCGCCGCCAAGACCCAGGCCGCGTTCTGGTAGGCGCCGGCCTGCAGCGACAGAAGATGATGGAACATGCGCAGATGCTCGGGCTCGCGGTGGTGAATGTTTTCAAGGGGCGTGTTGTAGCCGAGCGCCACGATCTCGACGCCCTGCAAGCCCATGACCCGCCAGGTCTCGGGCCAGCGCCGGTCGTTGCAGATGCACATGCCAACCACCGCGTCATAGGCGCGCCAGACATTGAACCCCTCATTGCCGACATCGAAATAGCGCTTTTCGAGATGCTGGAACGGGACGTCGGGCAGATGCTCGGAGTGGCCGGGCAGATGGATCTTCCGATAGCGTCCGACGATGCGGCCGTCGCGTTCAACGAGGATCGAGGCGTTGTAGCGCCGCACCTGGCCCTTCTCTTGGGTCAGTTCGGCGTAGCCGAGGTAAAAGCCGACCCCCAGCGCCTTCGCCAGATCGAACAATGGCCGGGTTTCCGGGCTTGGCATCTCGCGCTCGAAAAACCGGTCGATCTCGGCCTGGCCGGTCATCCACCAGCGCGGAAAGAAGGTGGTCAGCGCCAATTCGGGAAACACCACAAACCGCGCGCCGCGGCCGTGCGCCTGGCGCAGCAGCGCGATCAGCCGCCCGACCACCGAAGCGCGGCTGTCGGCCAGATGGATCGGGCCCAACTGGGCCACCGCGGCGTTCAATCTGCGGGACAAAGGCGGCTCTCCCCTCGAGGGCTTTCGCTTCGAGAGCTTAACCCAAACCCCTCCCGCCGCCCATCCGCGCCGCGGTTTCGGTGATATTGCAGGGAATTTGCCGCGAACGCACAGTCGAACCTATTCACTGCAAAGGCATGGAACACGCAGGGAAACTCTCGCCAATGATCGGGTTCGCTCCGCGCAATCCATCCTGCGCCCGACCCGCTCGACCCGCTCGAGGGTGAACTGCGGCCCGCTTTCATCGGCCTAAATCGCCGAGCCGGGGCAGCACCTCGCGGCTGAAGAGGGTCAGATTGTCGACCGTGTCCTCGTGGCTGATCAGGCCGCCCTGGCCCATCATCAACAGGTGGCCGAAACCGCCGACATGGTCGTAGAACGCCATCAGCTGGGCGTAGACGTCGTCGGGGGTGCCGGCAAAGGCGAGGCCGGCGTCGATCGCCTCCTCGACCGAGATCGTGCGCGGGTTGATCGGGCGGCCGTCCTTGGTTTGAACCCGGGTCGCGCGCGCCGCCATGGCTCCGCCGCCCTTCAGCATCGCGGCCGCCGCACGCGGCGAGACGTAGCCCGGCGGGTTGGCGAATTGCGGCGCGACAATGCCGGAGGTGCGGCTGTAGCCGAGGATCTGGTCGGCGCGGCGACAGCCCTCCTCGCGGGTCTGGCCGACCCCAATCAAGGCCATGTAGGCGAGGCGGTCGGGAGCCGGCTCGCGCCCGACCGCGCGGGCCTCCTGGCGATAGGCCTCGAAGATCGCGGGGGTGCGAACCCAACCGGTGTTGAGGACGCCGATCGTGATGCCGCGCGCCGCCGCCTCGGTGGCGCTCTCGGTGCTGCCGACCGGCGTCCATACCGGCGGGTGCGGCTCTTGGTACGGGGCGCGGCCAGACATTGACCGAACGGTACTGGAAATGCGCGCCCTCCCAGTTGAACGGGCCGTCATGGCTGGTCATCGCCTTTAAAATCAGGTCGTGCGCCTCCCAGAACCGCTCGGTCAGATCGGCCGGGTTGGTGTTGGCCGGCGAGATCTCGAACGGCACGCCCTTGACAAAGCCCATCTCCAAGCCGGCCGCGCGAGATCACGTCGATCATCGAATATTCCTCGGCGACGCGGATCGGGTCGTTGCGATTGCCGATCGGCATGCCGAGCGCCAACAGGCGCACCTTTTTGGTTTCGCGGGCCAGGATCGCCATCGGGATCGTGCACACCGAATCGCTGCATGTGGCGGTGGCGTGGTGCTCGTTGGTCATGATGTTGATGCCGAGCTCGTCGCACAGCGCCCATTCGTCGAGATAGCGGTGGTAGAGGTCGGCGCCGATCCTTGGATCGTAGAGCCGGCTCGGAATCACCACGCGGTACGAAGTCGCCGAGATGCTCCCACGCCGGGTGATAGGCCATCTCGCTGAAATGCCAGACTTTCATCGCCGCGCCTCCGTGCCCGCAAAGCGTTCGATCGCGTCAGCCACCGCCTCCGGGCGCTCGACCTGCGGGTAGTGGCCAGCCCGTTCGATCGTCTCGAACCGCGCGTTGGGCAAGGATCGACACATCTGTTCGCCATAGGCGGGCGCCACGATCGCGTCGCTGGCCCCCCACAGCACCAAGCTCGGCGCGCGCACCCGGTGCAGCCATTGGCGCAGGGCGGGATCGTGCATGTAGGGGCGCCAGCCGTAAAGCGCGGTCGCCGCGCGGTCGCGCGCGATCGCGGTCAGCTCGTCGTCGCCGAGCGCGGCGTAATCGGGCGAAGCCCGCGCCGGATCGAAGAATGTCCGCCGCCGCACCTCGTCTTCCGGCAAGGCGTAAATGTCGGCGATGTCGCGCTCTTCGCGCCCGCCGAATTTGAGGCCGAGCGCGTCGATCAGCACCAGGCGGCCGATCCGCCCGGCCGAGCGCACGGCCATTTCGAGCGCGATCCAGCCGCCGAACGAAGAGCCGACGACAACGACCTCGCCCGGCGGCTGAGCGTCGAGCCAGTCGAGGTAGAGATAGGCGAGGTCATGGACCGTGCGAAACCCGTCCGCCCGCTCGGAATGGCCGAAACCAGGGTGGCGCGGCGCGGTCACCCGCCAGCGCCGGGCCAGCCGATCGAGGAAGGCGGCGTTTTGCGCGACGTAATCGCCGCCGTGCAAGAATAAGAGCGGCGGCCCCGCGCCGTTGACCGATCCGTCGAGCGAATATCGGCCGATTACGATCTCCGCCATTCCATTCCCTCCCGGTCTGCGCTGGGTCGCCCGTGAAGTCGCCGCCGCAGTATCGCGATCATCGACGCCGCGGTCCATGCCGGCGCGAGCGGCGTGGCAGCCCGGCGTCGCGCCCGCGATTTTTGCTGTCAAGGTGCGGCATTTTGTCCTATCCTGATTGGGACCGGCGGCCGATCCGGGCCGCGCCCAACCAGGCGAGGGTCCGATGAACGTCGAAGCAATCCTGCGCGGCAAGGGCCGGGCGGTGGCGACGATCCGCCCCGATCAGACGATCGCGGTCGCATTGACCGCACTGCGCGACCGCAATATCGGCGCCCTCGTGGTCAGCGACGACGGCGAGCGGGTCGACGGCATCATATCGGAGCGCGATATCGTCCATGGCCTGGCCGAGCATGGCGGCGCACTGCTGTCGCTGAACGTCGCCGCGGTGATGACCCGGCGGGTGACGACCTGCGATCCTGCGGACAGCGTCGCCGACCTGATGGCCCTGATGACCAACCGCCGCATCCGCCATCTGCCGGTCACCGATGACGGGCGGCTCGTCGGCATCGTCAGCATCGGCGACCTGGTCAAGAACCGGCTCGACGAGATCGAGTACGAAGCCCGCTCGCTGCGCTCGTTCATCGCCGGCGCCTGACCGCCGGGTGGGGCGTCTACCGCCAAATCCGGCGCGCTCCGATCACTTGGCCGAGCGGATAGCCCACCTTGAACGCTAGTCGGGATAGCACTCCTGAGTGCAGGTCAGCGCAGGCGGTTGGAACCAAATGGGATTCTGTGGTTGACGCCGAACCTTGATGTTGCCTAGCCCCGGCTCGTCAGCGGCCAAACCGTCCCGATGGCTCCCGGCATCGGAGCGCTGAGCGGATTGCTCGCGCGCCAAAGCTGGTCAAGCGGCTTCGCCGGCCAGCTCCGCGGCCGCGATCGGATGGCCGGGGATCAGAATCAGGTATGCGGCGGCGGAAAGCAGACCGATGACCCCGGCCACCAGCAGCGCCGGGGTGAAGGAGCCGCTCGCCTGCACCACAAAGCCGGTGACCATTGGCGCGAGTGCGCCGCCGATAAATCCGCCGAAATCCATGATCGCGCCGAGCGAAGCGGCGTAGCTCGGCGGCGCGGCGGCGTTGGCCAGCGACCATGAGGTGCCTGAGGAGCCAAAGCCGAAGAAGATGGCGACCGATATCGAAGCGACGGCGACGAGGTTGCTCGGCGTCTCCGCGGCGACGAAGGTGGAGAGCGCCATGATCGTCAGACCAATGACCGTCAGCAGCTTGCGGCTGCCTATCGCAGTCATGCCCCGCTTGGTCAGCCGGTCGGCGAGCCAACCCACAAGAATGCTGCCGACCAAGCCGAACAGGAATGGTACAGAGGCGACGAAACCGGTCTTCGGGATGCTCATATGGCGCTGGATTTCCAGGTAGCCGGGCAACCACGCGATGAACAACCAGCCGATATAGACATTTCCGAAAAAGCCCAGGATCAGTCCCCAGGTGGTGCGGAAGCGGAACAGCCGCCCCCACGCCGAAGCGCGCACCGCATGTATGGCTGGCGCCTCCTGCCCGCCATAGAGATAGCGCCTGTCGGCGTGGTCGAGCGCGGTGGAGTCAAAATCCCGGTAGACCGCAAACCAGATGCCGGCAAAGACGAAACCGACCACCGCCATCAGCACGAACATCCAGCGCCAGCCGAAGACCAGCATGATCGGCGTGAGGAGGGCGGGCGCGAAGGCGGTGCCGAGCGCCGGGGCGCCGTTCCAGATGCCAACGCCGAGCGCCTGATCGCCTTCGTGGTACCAGTCCTTCACCACCCGCGCCGCGGTGGGGAACATCGGCGCCTCGCCGATGCCGAGCAGTGCGCGGGCGGCCAGGAATTGGCCATAGCTGACGATGAAGCCGGCAATCCCCTGGGCGATCGACCAGACAATCATTGCGGTCGTCAGCATCCGCCGCGGGCGCCAGCGATCCACGAGGCCGCCGGCTACGAGCAGCGTAAAGGCATAAGGCCACAGGAAGGCGGATAGGAGCACCCCCATCTGCGAGATCGACAGGCCGAGTTCCTTGCGGATCAGCGGATTGGCGACCGACAGAGTGCCACGGTCCATGTAATTGAGCAGGCAGATCAGAAAGATCAGCGTCAGGCTCGAGTTCTGGATGGTGCGCATACGCGGAGTGCGCACCGCCCGCTCGACACTCGACATGGCGGTCCTCCTCTACGGGCCAACCCGTCTGCGCGGGCGGGTTCGAGCGCGCGCCAGCACTGCGAGCAGCGCCGGATCTCCCCTTTCGAGGGGATGTAACGCGATCGAACAAAATCCTGTGGCCCGGCATCGCTAATGTCAACCGATACGAGCTAACCGATTGTCCGTCCGTCTCAATTCGACATGCCGCGCGGCCAAAAGCGCCGAATCATTGTTGCGTGAAATAGTGATCATTGTTACTTTTCAAGACCAAGAGGGTTAGTTCACCGGGGCGCTGCGGGATTCCGGGCCTCGCAACAACCGGCGACCGCCGTCCGGCGATGCTCGGGGGCGCCCGTCCTTGGCGATCCGGGTTGGGCCGACCACATCACCCTGCGATGACGATGATCGGAGGCTCCTGATGTCGGCGGCTCGCCAGGAACGCGATCTTTGGGACAACCCGATGGGGACCGACGGGTTCGAGTTCGTCGAATATACCGGCCCCGACCCGCAGGCGCTCACGGCATTGTTCGAGCGCATGGGCTTTGTCGCGGCGGCGCGCCACCGCTCGA
This sequence comes from uncultured Alphaproteobacteria bacterium, assembly GCA_963814805.1. Taxonomy (GTDB): domain Bacteria; phylum Pseudomonadota; class Alphaproteobacteria; order ATCC43930; family CGMCC-115725; genus AP-15. Next base: position 68,442 of record CAWFER010000006.1, read on the forward strand.
AGAACGTCACCCTCTACCAGCAGGGCAACGTCAATTTCATCGTCAACGCCGAGCCGGAGAGCTTTGCCCAGGCCTTCGCCCGCTTGCACGGGCCATCGGTGTGCGCGATCGCCTTTCGCGTCGCCGATGCCGCCAAGGCGTATGAACGTGCGGTCGCGCTCGGCGCCAAGCCGGTGCACGGCAAGCTCGGGCCGATGGAATTGAACATCCCGGCGATCGAGGGGATCGGCGGCAGCCTGATCTATCTGGTCGACCGCTACGGCGAGCGCTCGATCTACGACGTCGATTTCGTGCCCTTGACCCGGGACCAAGCGCCGCACGGGGTCGGGCTCGTGCGGATCGATCATCTGACCCACAATGTGCACCGCGGGCGGATGGGATTGTGGGCCGAATTCTACGAGCGCCTGTTCAATTTTCGCGAGGTCCGCTATTTCGACATCGAGGGCAAATTGACCGGGTTGCGCTCCAAGGCGATGACCAGCCCCGACGGCAAGATCCGCATCCCGATCAACGAAAGCGCCGACGACAAGTCGCAGATCGCCGAGTACCTGGCGGCCTATCACGGCGAGGGCATCCAGCACATCGCCCTGGCCACCGCCGACATCTACGCCACGGTCGAGGCGCTCAAGGCGCGCGGGGTCTCGTTCATGTCGGTCCCCGACACCTATTACGAAGCGGTCGAGGCGCGGGTCCCGGGGCATGGCGAGGACCTCGCCCGGTTGCGGCGCGACCGCATCCTGATCGACGGCGCCCCGGGCGCGGGCCAGGGCCTGCTGCTGCAGATCTTTACCGACACGGTGATCGGCCCCATCTTTTTCGAGATCATCGAGCGCAAGGGCAATGACGGGTTTGGCGAGGGTAATTTTCGCGCGCTGTTTGAATCGATCGAGCGCGACCAGATCCGCCGCGGCGTCCTCGCCCTTGGCGAGCAGGTTCGCTGATGCCTGATCCGAGCGACGCCGGGCCGAAAATGTTGTTCAGCGCTCCACAAAAGACACGCCATGCCGAAACAAAAGCGCGCGCATAGGCTCGGCAAGCGCTTCCTTTTCAGGATCAGCGGAACCGCCGTCCAAGACGTACCAGACGAGCCGCGCGTGAATATCGAGTGCCTTGATCCAGCGGTCGCGGGTGTCCCAACCCACAAAGTCGAAAAACGAGAGGGTTTCGCTCAGAAATCTCATCGACACAAGCCTTCGGAAGCTGCCGAACTGCCAATAGATGCCGAAAGTAGTCGCTCCCCTCGATAACGCCGTGCCGGGCCAAAATCTGCCTCGTTCTCGCGGTCCCTGCTGCCCGCGCGGGGTCTTCGTCGCCGAGGATCGCGTAGCCGACGTAATCTACCTCAATATCCAGCGCGGGTTCGAGTAGAATGCTTGGAACTTCGGCGATCGTCCGGAGGACTCGCCTCACGATTTCGTCGAGGCAGGAATCCGGCAGCTGCCGACCGGCCTCCGCCAGTTTCTGGCGCAAATAGTTACGCCCGCCGACCTCGGGCGGCATAACGGGCGAGCCGAAAAGGTTTTTCCAGAACATCGCAGCCGCGGAACATCCGGCGAGACAAATTAAATAATCCCCTCCCCGTCCCGCCGAAACATCTAAAATGAATGATCCCGGCCCGGCGCCTGGCAAGACACGGAAGGTCTGACCATCGTGACGGTCTTCGATACCCTGAAGCTGGCGCGGTCGCTGCGCGAGGCCGGCATGCCAGGACAGCAGGCCGAGGCGACGGCCGGGGCGCTGGCCGAGGCCTTTACCGGCGAGATCGCCGAGAAGCGCGACATCGAGGCACTGAGGCGGGACATCGAAGCGGCGACGGCCACGGCGAAGCGCGACATGGAAACGGCGGGGGCTACGGCAAAGCGCGATCTCGATAGCGCCGTCGATAAGCTCAATGCGCGGCTGACTTTCTTGCAATGGCAGCTCGGCCTGATCACCGCACTGGTGCTGGGCGTGCTGCTCAAGCTGTTCTTGCGGTGATTGCGTCTTTCGAATGGCGTTGCCGGCCTCAAAGCCCGTTCGAGACTCATGCCGCGTCCGCGGCGGCCGACATACCTAACGCCGGAAGCGCGCAAGCGGCAGTAGAGGAGATCTGTCGAGATATGCGCGTGTTCTGGCGCACAGGCGGGAGACCGGGGAGGAAATTCGAGTTATTGCAATCCGATCAACCGAACCGCGCAAGCCCGCGGAGCATATCCGATAGGGCCGCCGGGCTCTTCCGCGATAGAGTAGAGGCGCCGCGCGGACGAGACAGAGTATCCGCACGTTGAGTGAGAGGAAGGAAGCCGCCCGAATGACCCTATCGCTCCGTCCGCTGCATCCGGTCTTTACCGGGGAAGTCTCCGGCATCGATTGCCGCCGCCCGCTCGCCCGCGACGCGGTTGCCGCGATCGAGAGGGGCATGGACCAATACGCCGTCCTCGTCTTCCGCAGCCAGGAATTGACCGACGCCGAGCAGATCGCCTTCACCCGCCATTTCGGCGAGCTCGAGCACTACCCGAGCGCGGGGCATGTGCGCCGCCAGGAAGACCATCGGCTCGGCCCCGGCATCGCCGATTTCTCCAACCTCGACAAATCGGGCGCCATCATGTCGGCCGAGGACCGGGTGTGGTTCTTCAAGCTCGCCGACCGGCTGTGGCATTCGGACAGCTCGTTTCGTCCGATCCCGGCGAAATATTCGCTGCTGTCGGGACGGATGATCCCGTCCTGGGGCGCCAACACCGAGTTTGCCGACATGCGCGCGGCCTACGACGCGCTCGACCCCCGCACCAAGGCCGAGATCGAGGACCTGGTCTGCGAGCACTCGCTGATCTATTCGCGCGAGGCGATCGGGTTTACCGAGCTGACCCCGGACGAGGTCGAAGCCTTCCGCCCGGTGCGTCAGCGCCTGGTGCGCACCCATCCGGCGAGCGGGCGAAAGTCGCTGTTTCTGGCGGCCCATGCCGGCGCCATCGTCGGCTGGACTATTCCCGAGGCGCGCATGTTCCTGCGCGACCTGATCGAGCACGCGACCCAGCGCGAATTCGTCTATTCGCATGTCTGGGAGCCGCACGATCTGGTCATGTGGGACAACCGCACGACGATGCACCGCGCCCGCCGCTTCGATCAGAACGAGGTGCGCGACGTGCGCCGCACCACGCTTGCCGGCGATGCGCCGACGATGGAACAGCCGGCGCATCAGGGCCGGTCGCCAGCGGTTTGATCCGGCGCGCCTCTCAGGCGGACGATCCCGCTCCGCACGGCCTCACGCGCCCGGCGATTCGGGCTTTTCGATCAGCGCGAGGCTCTCCATCGCCAGCCCGTAGCCGAGGAGGTCGTGCATCTGGCGGCGCAGGTATTCGGTGAACAGCAGGCGCGTGTAGCGCAACAGCAGGGTCGGCTTTTGGCAGAGGCTTTCGGCCAGTTCCCAGGCCCGCGCCAATAGCTTGTCGGGCGGCAATATCTCGGCGACGAGCCCGAGGCGCAACGCCTCGGCGGCGTCCAAGGTCTGCCCGGTCATCAGGAAATAGCGGCCGCGGTTCATCCCCAAGAGCAGCGGGTAGACGATGTGCATGCCGTCGCCCGGCACTACGTCCGACATGAAATGCGCCGAATCCTGGAACTGCGCGGTGTCGGCGGCGAGCACGATGTCGCACAGCAGCGGGATTTCGGAATGACGCCACGCCGGGCCGTTGATCGCGCTGATGATCGGCGCCTCGATGGCGAGCAGGTTCATCAGCAGGTGGCGCCCCTCCCAATGAATCCGGTCGATGCGCTCGATCTACGGACGCGACGGGAAGGACGATGTTCCCGGCGTCGCCCGCGGACCGGAGAACTCCGCCCCGGTCCCGGTCAGGATCACCACCCGGTTGTCGCGATCGGCGCCGATGTCGTGAAACAGCTCGGGCAATTCGCCATGCGGCAGAAAGCCCCAGCGCAAGGACTGGCCGTCGCTATGGAGCGCCACCTGCAGGATGCCGTTCCTGCGCTCCAGCCGCGCGCTCTGGTACTTGTCGGCATAATCGGCCAACGCGCTCATCCGCACCTCCCAAAGAACACAGACCGCGGGCTAGCGCATCGCGGCGCAGCGGCGCGAGACCGGATCTGGGCGCCCGCCGATTGGGCGAACCGAGGGGCCGCATTGCTTGGCGGCGGCGCTGATTAGGCCCCGCCGCGTCGCGCCCAGGCGAGCAGGCGGTCGAGAAAGGCGGCGCCGGCGGCGAGCTGGTCGCGGGTAATGAATTCGTCAGGCTGGTGGGCAACCTCGATCGAGCCCGGGCCGCAGATCACCGCCGGGATCCCGGCCGCCTGAAACAGGCCGGCTTCGGTGGCGAAGGCGATCGTCGTGGCTTCGTAGGCGCCGGTCAGATGGCGGGCGAGCGCCTCGGCCGGCGAGGCCGGATCCGGGACCAGCGGCGGGACCAGCGCGGCGGTCTCGGTCTCGATCGTGGCTTCGGGATGCCGCGCGCGCATCCGCGGCAGCAGATCGGCGGTGACGAAATCGTCGATGCGCCGACGCAACGCCGCTGCGTCCTCGCCGGGGACCGGGCGGAACTCCCAGTCGAAGGCGCAGTCGCGGGCGATGATGTTGACCGCGGCGCCGCCGGCGATCCGGCCGATGTTGAAGCTCGTATAGGGCGGGTCGAAGCGGCGGTCGGCGCCTGGAGCGACGCGGCATTCGGCGGCGAGCCGGCCGATCTCGACAATGATCTCGGCCGCCGCGGCGATCGCGTTGACCCCGCGTTCGGGCATGCTCGAATGGGCGTCGTGGCCGGTCAGCCTCGTGCGCAGGAAATGGATGCCCTTATGCGCGTTCGCCACCTGCATCCCGGTCGGCTCGCCGATGATCGCCAGCAGCGGGCGCGCCGCACCCTCGGGCAGGCTGCGGATCAGCGCCGGCACGCCGAGGCAGCCGACCTCCTCGTCATAGCTGAGAGCGATATGGAGCGGGATTTCGAGCGGCGCGGCCAGCGCCTGCGGGGCCATGGCCAGGACCAGCGCGATGAACCCCTTCATATCGGCGGCGCCGCGCCCGTAAAGCCGCTCGCCGCGCGCCTCGAGCCGGAACGGGTCGCTGGTCCAGGCCTGGCCAGCGACCGGCACGACATCGGTGTGGCCGGAGAGAATGACCCCGCCGCGCTCGCCGGAACCGACCGTCGCATAGAGGTTCGCCTTGGCGCCATCGGCGTTTTGAGTCAGCACGCTGTCGATGCCCCAGCCGTCGAGATAGTCGGCGACCCAGCCGACGAGATCCAGATTCGACTTGGCCGAAACTGTGTCGAAAGCGACCAGCCGCTCGAGGATCGCGACCGCCGCTTCGCTCATCTGCTCAGCCGGCGGGAATCAGACGTTGGCGAGCTGGGCGCCGCCCGGAATGCCGATCATCGACAGCAGCTCGCGCCGGCTGGTCGAGTCGTTGCGGAATACCCCGAGCATCCGGCTCGTCACCATGGTGACTCCGGGCTTGTGCACGCCGCGGGTGGTCATGCATTGGTGCGCGGCCTCGATGACCACGGCGACCCCTTTGGGCTGCAGCACCTCGTCGAGCGTGTTGGCGATTTGCGCCGTCATCTTTTCCTGGATCTGCAGGCGCTTGGCGTAGACGTCGACGAGCCGGGCCAGTTTCGAGATGCCGACCACCCGATTGTTCGGCAGATAGCCGATATGCACCTTGCCGATGATCGGCGCGATATGGTGCTCGCAATGCGACTCGAAGCGGATGTCCTTCAGCATGACGATTTCGTCATAGCCGTCGGTCTCCTCGAAGGTGCGCTGCAAGAGGGCGACCGGATCCTCGTCATAGCCGCTGAAGAATTCGCGATACGCGCGGACGATGCGGTCGGGGGTGCCGAGCAGCCCCTCGCGCTCCGGGTCGTCGCCGGCCCAGCGGATCAGCGTGCGCACCGCGGCTTCGGCCTCGGCGCGGCTGGGCCGGCCCGCGACAGTAGAGGGCTCGGAGCGGAACGCCGGCGCCGATGAAGGGGCAAGAACTCGCGACATCTATTTTCTCTTTTCCAATTGCAGATCAAGTCGGCCGACGCTGGCGGCCAAGGTCAGTTGAGCCGGACGGCCTGATGCGGGCTGTCGAGCGAGAACGCCGGAATGCGCACCGCGAAGCTCTCGCCGCCGCGCGTCTCCATCTCGTAGCTGCCGACCATGATGCCGGACGGCGTCGCCAGCGGCGTGCCGCTGGTATATTCGAAGCTTTCGCCCGGGCCCAGCACCGGCTGTTCGCCGACGACGCCGGGGCCGCGCACTTCCTGGAGCTGGCCGCGCCCATCGGTGATCTTCCAGTGCCGGCGGCGCAGCTGGACCGTCTCCCGGCCCTGGTTCTCGATGCGCACGTGATAGGCCCAAACGTAGTGATCTTCGGCTGGGGAGGATTGGTCCTCGAGGTAGAACGGTTTGACCGTGACGACGATCGATCGGGTGGTTTCCGAGTACATGGTCCCTCGCCCTCACTGTCCGGACCGGCGCGGTCGCCGGCTGCCTGTGCCGAGATCGGCGCGAACAATGTCGGTCGCGTGTCCGAGCCCGTCAAGATTGCCGCGACGGCGCCAGTCGGTCGAGAATGGCTTCGTCGACCTCGCGCCCGCCCTGCGGGCCGATCGGCTGGATGCAGACATGGTCGGCTCCGGCGTCCCAATGCTGCTGGATGCGGGCGCGGATCGCAGCGTCATCGCCCCAGGCGACGATCGCGTCGATAAACCGATCGGAACCCCCGCCGGCGAGGTCATCGTCGCCGAAGCCCTGGAGGCGCCAGGCGTTAACGTAGTTTTCGAGCTGCAAATAGTGCGACAGCGCGCCGCGCGCCGCGCGGCGCGCCACCGCCGGGTCGGTCTCGCCCAAGACCCATACCTCGGGGCACAGCAATTTGCCGGGGCCGAGGATCTCCCGCGCTGCGGCGGTGTGCTGCGGCGTCGTGTTGTAGGGATGCGCCCCGTCGGCGAGCTCGGCCGACAGCGCCATCATCCGCGGACCAAGCGCGGCGACCACGGTCGCCGGCGGCTCGGGCGGCGGCGCCGCCTGGTAGGGCGCTTTGCGCATCGCCTCTAGATAGGCGCGCATCGTCGCCACCGGCCGGCCGTAGGCGTGGCCGCGCAGTCCCTCGACCATCGGGCGGTGCGACACCCCGACGCCGAGCAGGAACCGGCCGCCCGACTGTTCGGCCAGGGTGCGCTGGCCATTGGCCATGGCCATCGGGTCGCGAGCATAGATGTTAGCGATCCCGGTCGCCACGATCAGCTTTTTGGTGTTGGCGAGCAGCCACGACGACAGCACCAGCGCGTTGCGCCCGCGGCTCTCCGGCGTCCACAGCGCGCCATATCCCCAGGCCTCGACCCGCCGGGCGAAGGCCGCAGCCGCCGCCGCATTCATCCGGTCCATCGACGCCCAGACGCCGAGCTTGCCGAGTTCCATCGCCGATCACTCCTCTTCGGGCAGGCCTCTTTGGGCAGGCGAAATAGCCGTTCGCGGCGCGCCGCCGATGCGGACCGGGACGGCTCAGCGGCGGCTCACCATCAGCTTTTTGATTTCGGCGATGGCCTTGGCCGGGTTGAGGCCCTTGGGGCAAGTGCGGGTGCAGTTCATGATGGTGTGGCAGCGATACAGCCGGAACGGGTCTTCGAGCGCGTCGAGCCGGCGGCCGGTGGCCTCGTCGCGGCTGTCGGCGATCCAGCGATAGGCCTGCAGCAGCACCGCCGGCCCCAGATAGCGCTCGCCGTTCCACCAGTAGGACGGGCACGCGGTCGAGCAGCAGAAGCACAAGATACACTCCCACAGCCCGTCGAGCTGTTCGCGCTCGGCCTCCGATTGGCGCCGCTCGCGGTCGGGCGGCGGCGCCTCCTGGCTTTGCAGCCAGGGCTGGATCGCGTTGTATTGCGCATAGATATGGGTCAGATCGGACACCAGATCCTTGATCACCGCCAGGTGCGGCAGCGGATTGATCCGCACCGGGCCCCGGATGTCGGCGATCGCCGTGGTGCAGGCGAGCGTGTTGACGCCGTCGATATTCATCGCGCAGGAGCCGCACACCCCCTCGCGGCACGAGCGGCGAAAGGTCAGGGTGGCGTCGATCTCGTTCTTGATCTTGATCAGCGCGTCGAGGACCATTGGACCGCACCGGTCGAGATCGAGCGCAAAGCTGTCGACGACCGGGTTCTTGCCGTCATCGGGGTTCCAGCGATAGATCCGGAACTCGCGCGCGCGCGTCGCCTCGGGCGGCGCCGGCACGTTCTTGCCGCGGCCAATCTTCGAGTTGGCCGGCAGGGTGAACTCACCCATCGCTCAATAAACCCGCGCCTTGGGCGGGAACGGCTGCACCTCGTTCGACAAGGTGTAGAGATGGACCGGGCGGTGGCCGGTCTTGACCTGGCCGTCGGCGTCGAGCCAGGCGAGGGTGTGCTTGAGCCAGTTCCGGTCGTCGCGCTCGGGATAGTCCTCGCGCGCGTGCGCCCCGCGGCTTTCGGTGCGGTTGGCCGCCGAGTGCAAGGTCACCACCGCCTGCTCCAACAGGTTTTCCAATTCGAGCGCCTCGGCCAGATCGCTGTTCCAGATCATCGAGCGGTCGGCGATGCCGAGGTCGGCGAAGCTCCCGGCCACGCCGTCGATCTTTTCCACCCCTTCCTTGAGCACCTCGGCGGTGCGAAAGACGGCGCAGTTCGATTGCATGACCCGCTGCATGTCGAGCCGGATCTCGGCGGTCCTGCGCGGGCCCCGCGAATGGCGCACCGCGTCGAGCCGGGCCACCGCCTCGTCGCCGGCGGTTTTGGCGAGCGGCCGGTGCGGCGTCTGCGGGCGGACCAGTTCGGCGGCGCGACGCGCGGCGGCGCGGCCGAACACGACGATGTCGAGCAGCGAGTTGCACCCCAGCCGGTTGGCCCCGTGCACCGACACGCAGGCCGCCTCGCCGATCGCCATCAGCCCCGGCGCCACCCGCTCCGGGTCGTCGGCGGTCGGGCTCAACACCTCGCCGTGATGATTGGTCGGGATGCCGCCCATGTTGTAATGCGCGGTCGGCAATACCGGGATCGGCTCGCGGGTCACATCGACCCCGGAAAAGATCCGCGCCGTCTCGGAGATCCCCGGCAGCCGCAGATGCAAGACTTTCGGGTCGAGGTGTTCGAGGTGTAAGAGGATGTGGTCCTTCAGCGGGCCGCAGCCGCGGCCCTCGCGGATCTCGATGGTCATCGCCCGGCTGACCACGTCGCGCGAGGCCAGGTCCTTGGCGTGCGGCGCGTAGCCCTCCATAAAGCGCGCGCCCTCGCTGTTGGTCAGATAGCCGCCCTCGCCGCGCGCCCCCTCGGTAATCAGACAGCCGGCGCCATAGATGCCGGTCGGGTGGAACTGCACGAATTCCATATCTTGGAGCGGCAATCCGGCGCGCAGCGCCATCGCGTTGCCGTCGCCGGTGCAGGTATGGGCCGAGGTGCAGGAAAAATAGGTGCGCCCGTAGCCGCCGGTGGCGAGGATCACCCGATGGGCGTGAAAGCGGTGCAGCGTCCCGTCTTCAAGGTTCCAGGCCATGACCCCGCGGCAGGCGCCGTCCTCGTCGGTGATCAGGTCGAGCACAAAATATTCGACAAAGAAGCGCGCGTTGCGCTTCAGGCATTGCTGGTAGAGCGTGTGGATCAGCGCGTGCCCGGTGCGGTCGGCGGCGGCGCAGGCGCGCCGCGCCGGATCGCCGTCGCCGTAATCGGTCATGTGGCCGCCGAACGGCCGCTGATAGATCCGCCCGTCCTCGGTGCGCGAAAACGGCACGCCCATATGCTCGAGCTCGATCACCGCCGGGATCGCGGTGCGGCACATGTATTCGATCGCGTCCTGATCGCCGAGCCAGTCCGAGCCCTTGACCGTGTCGTACATGTGCCAGCGCCAATCGTCGGCTTCGATATTGCCGAGTGCCGCGCTGATCCCGCCCTGCGCCGCGACGGTGTGGCTGCGGGTCGGGAACACCTTGCTGATGCAGGCGGTCTCCAGCCCTTGGCCGGTGCAGCCCAGGGTCGCGCGCAGCCCGGCCCCGCCGGCGCCGACGACGACGACGTCATAGCGGTGATCGGTGATCTCGTAGGCGGGCGGCATCAGGCGCCTCCAGGCTCGGCTAGACCGCGGTTCCAAGCGCCAGGGTCAGCACCGCGACGATGCCGGCGACGGCAAGGGCGATGCAGGCGAGGCGCGCAGCGATCACCAGGCCAAACCTGGCGAACTCGCCATGGATATAGTCCTCGATCACCACCTGGAGCCCGAGGGCGGCGTGATAAAAGGTGGCGATCAGCAGCAGCACCAGCAAGATCGCCGGCAGCGGCTGGCCGACCCAGGCCTGCACGGTGTCGTAATCCGCGCCGATCAGGCCAACCACGGCGATCACGAACCACAGCGCCAGCGGCGCCAGCGCCAGCGCGCCGATCCGCTGCCCCAGCCAGTGCTCGACCCCGTTCTTGGCCGAGCCCAGCCCAATCGCCCGGCCCAGCGGCGAACCCATCCGCGATAGCGCCATCTCAGCCGACCCAGCGGGCGATGCCGGCGACCCAGGCGATCGCGGTCAGAACCGTCGTCGCGGCGAGGACGAGCCAGCCGCCGATATAGACCGATTTGAGATCGAGGGCGCGGCCGGTGTCCCAGATAAGATGCCGGATGCCGTTGCACAAATGATAGAACAGCGCAGCGCTCCAGCCGAGCAGCAGAACGATCCCGAGCCAGGAGCCGAGAAAATCGTCGACGACACGGTAGGCATCGGGTCCGCACGCGGCGGCGACCAGCCACCAGACGAGCAGGACGCCGCCGACGCTCAGCGCCACGCCGGTCGCCCGGTGGAGGATCGACAAAACCGAGGTGAGCTGCCAGCGGTAGATCTGAAGGTGCGGCGACAGCGGCCGGTCGGCTGATCTCATGAGGGTTGACCTGGAATGAAAGGTGCGTTGGGCGGAGCGGGGCCTGGCGCGCCGAAATCAGCGGGACCGACAAAACCGCGGGGGCGTCGACAGCCCGGAGCCGTTAGCGCGGCAGGTGATCGCAGGCATCGACATCCTCGATAAGTATCACGGCGGGCGCGACATCCGCGCCTGAAGGTGACTTAGACCGCGTTCCCGGAGGTGTCAACCGGGGCCCGCCCGGTCGGATCTCCCGGCGGGCGGCGGGAGGGTTCAGGATCCCGGCCGCCGCCGCGGCCCGCTCGATCGCCTCGGCAATCGCCAACACCCGCCGGGCGCTGTCGACATGCAGGTTCTCGACGAGCTTGCCATCGACCAGCACGACGCCTTTGCCCGAGCGCACCGCCGCGCCATGCGCCGCGACCACCCGCCGCGACCAGGCGATCTCCTCGGCGCTCGGCGCAAAGGCCGCGTTGGCGCCGTCGATCTGCTTTGGGTGGATCAGGGTCTTGCCGTCGAAGCCGAGCGCGCGGCCCTGCCGGCAGGCGAGCGCGAACCCCTCGTCGTCGGCGAGATCGAGATGGACCCCGTCGAGCGCCGCCAGACCATAGGCCCGCGCCGCGAGGAGCGCCAGGCCGAGCGCCGGCAGCAGCGCCAGGCGGTCGGGGGTGTGGCGCGCATGCAGATCCTTGGTCAGATCCGAGGCGCCGACGACCAGGGCGGCAAGCCGCGGGCTCGCCGCGGCGATGTCGCGCGCGTTCAAGATGCCGAGCGGGGTCTCGACCATGCACCACAGCGCCAGCCGCCGCGGCGCCCCCAGGGTGTCGAGCAGCGCCGCCGCCAGCCGCACCCGGTCGGGGTCCTCGACCTTGGGCAGCAGCACCGCCTCGACCGGCATCGTCGCCGCCGCGGCGAGATCGGCATGGCCCCAGGGCGTGCCGAGGCCGTTGACCCGCAGCACCAGCTCGCGGCCGCCATAGCCGCCCGCCGCCAGCGCCGCCGCAACCATCCCGCGAGCCGCGTCCTTAGCCTCTGGCGCCACCGCGTCTTCGAGATCGAAGATCAGCCCATCGGCCGGCAATGCCCGAGCCTTTTCCAGGGCCCGCGGGTTCGATCCCGGCATGAATAGCAGGCTGCGGCGCGGGCGAAGCATGGGCGGCTCCGTGATGTGCGTCAGCTGAGGATACATCGGCAACGCTGTCGGCGCCGCCGCTGATCCGCATCGTCGCACAGAAGTGCTTGGCATGGAACTTGCGGCGGATGCGGTGGGGGAGGCGCCGCTACGCATCAGGAGTGCTCCGTCGATGCCTGCCCCGGCGGCCGCCATTCGCTCATCATCGCCATTCGACGCGTGCTGCGCGATCGCGGCGCGGCTGCCGCCCGGCATGCTCGCACCCGCGGTGCAGCTGCTGCCGGCGCTGACGTTTCTGGCGTTCTTCTTTGCGCTCCCGGCGGTCAATTTGTTCGCCTACAGCTTTTTGACCCAGTCGCCGAGCGGCGCCGTCGGGCTGCCGATTACGCTCTCGCATTACCGGCATTTTTTCGGCGCCGCGCTCTACGCGCATGTGCTGTGGACCACGCTCAAGATCAGCCTGTGGACGACCGCGGCGGCGGCGCTCCTGGCCTATCCGGTGGCGCTGGCGATGGTCGGCGCCGGCGCGCTCGCCGCGCGGGCGATCACGATGATCGTCATCGCGCCATTGATTGTCAGCATCGTGGTCAGAAGCTACGGGTGGGAGGTGATCCTCGGCAACGGCCCGACCGGGGTTCTCAACTGGCTGCTGCTCGCGACCGGCTTTATTCATCGGCCGCTGCGGCTGCTCTATACCGAAGCGGCCGTGGTGATCGGCTCGCTCCACGTGTTCTTTGCGCTGATGGTGCTGCCGCTAGCCGCGGCGCTCGGCAAGATCGACAGGTCGCTCGACGAGGCGGCGACGACCTTGGGGGCCGCCCAATGGCGCCGATTTTACCGCATCACCTTGCCATTGAGCCTGCCTGGACTCGCGGTCGGCGCCACGTTGGTGTTCTCGCTGACCGCCGGCTCGTTTGTGATCCCGGCCATTCTCGGCGGCGCCTCGTCGCAAATGCTGGGCATGCTGGTCGATCAGCAGATCCTGACGGTCTATGACTGGCCGTTCGGCGCCACGGTCGCTTCCGTCCTCGTCGCCATTGTGCTGGCGGTCAACATCGCCTCGGTGCGTCTGCTCGATCGGCGCCGAGGGTCGCGCACCCGATGAGCAGCCGCCCGATCACCAGCGGACTGCAAGGGCCGCTCGGCTGGCTTGTGGTTCCGGTCACCGCGGCGATGCTGATCTTCACCCTGGCGCCGCTCGCCGTCACCGTCGCGATCTCGTTCAGCGACACCGCCTTTGTCGTTTTCCCGCCGCACGGCTTCACGATGCGCTGGTACGCCCAGATTCTGCACGATGGCGAATTTCTAAGCTCGCTGACGTTCAGCACCGAACTTGCCTTGTCGGCGACCGCCGGGGCATTGGCGCTCGGCGTCCCGGCCGCCTTCGCCGTGGTTCGCGGCCGCTTTCCGGGCCGCGATGCGGTCGCCGCGATATTGCTGACGCCGCTGATCTTTCCGGTGCTGATCACCGGCGTGGCGCTGCTTCAGCTGTTTGCGATGCTGCGCTCCGACAACGCGGCGCTCAACCTGTTTATCGCCCATGTGCTGGTGACGATGCCCTATGTGGTGCGCACGGTCAGCGCCAGCCTGATGCTGGCCGATCCCGCCCTCGAAGAGGCGGCGCAAACTTTGGGCGCCGCACGCTGGCGGGTGTTCCGCCGCATTACCGCGCCGCAGATCGCCCCCGGCCTCGCCGCCGGCGCGCTCTTCGCCTTTATGGTGTCGTTCGACAATTTCCCGATCTCGCTGTGGCTCGCCGACGCCCAGCACAATCCGGTGCCGCTGCTGATCTTTCAGCGGATCTCGGCGGTGTTCGACCCGTCGGTGGCGGCGATTTCGACCCTGCTGATCGGCTTCGCGATGGCCATTGTCGTGGCGGTCGAACGGATCGCCGGCCTGCGCCGAGGATTGGCGATGTAGCAAACCCGAGGAGGACCATATTGCCACCAAAAATCAGACGCCGCGCCCTATTGGGCGGGGCCGCGGCGCTGGCCGCGCCATTGCTCGTCAGCCGTCGCAGCCGGGCCGCCGAGCGGTCGATCACGGTCGGCATCTACACCGGCCCGCAAGGCGACTATGTGCGTCAGAAGATCATTCCGCCGTTCGAGGCCAAGCACAATTGCAAGGTCTACACGACCCTGGGCGTCACCCTCGAGCAGATCGCCGCCTTGCGCGCCACCCGCAACAACCCGCGCTACAGCGTCATGTTTGTCGACGATGTCGGCGTCGCTCTGGGCAAGAGCGAGGGGCTGATGGAAAAGCTGCCGGAGCAGCAAATCCCGAATATGCAGCGGCTGCTGAAGCGCTTTGATTTCTACGACGGCTACGGCGCCGGCTTCGCCATGTCGATGGCCAGCCTCGCCTATGCGACCCAGAGCATCAAGCCGCTCGAAACCTACGCCGAGCTGTGGGAGCCGAAATTCCGCCAGCGCTTTCTGATGGAAACGCCAAAGGCGACGCAGAGCGTCTATCTGCTGATCGCCGCGGTCACCCTCGAAACCGGCAAGCCCTATGCCCAGGCGCAGTACCTGATCAATCAGGCCTGGCCGAAAATGGCGGCGCTGAAGCCCAACGTGCTCAGCATCTTCGAAAACGAAACCGCGGTCATGCAGCTGATCCAGGGCCAGGCCGACGTCGCCGGCCTGTTCTATTCGAAGAGCGTCAACCCCTACACCGTCAAGGGCGCGCCGGTCGCCATGTGCTATCCGCGCGAGGGCACCTTCGCCGGGATCAATACGCTGACCTTGGTCAAGAACGCGCCCGACCGCGCGCTCGGCATCGAGTTTATCAACTGGATGCTCGACCCCGGCGTGCAGCAGGGGCTGGCCGAGGCGAGCCTTGCAGCACCCACCATCAGTGGCCTGGAGTTCAAACCGGATGTCGCCAAATACATCGCTTATCCCGAAAGCAAGATGGACGAGATGGGGATTTTCAGCCCCGATTGGACCTTCATCAATCCGCTCCGGCCCAAGCTCGTCGAAAAGTACAACGAGGTCTTCGAATCCTGAGGCGCGGGGCGCCGCGGTAGCACTGCGGCTGCGCGAGCTGACCCGGCTGTTCCGCGAGACCCGCGCGGTCGACCGGCTGTCGCTGGCGATCGAGCCCGGCAGCATGGTGGCCCTGCTCGGGCCCTCGGGCTGCGGCAAGACCACCACCCTGCGGATGATCGCCGGTCTCATCGAGCCCAGCGCCGGCGAGATCTTTCTCGACGACCGGCCGATCACCCGGATTCCCGCGCACCGCCGCAACATCGGCATGCTGTTTCAGAATTACGCGCTGTTTCCGCATATGAGCGTCGCCGAGAACGTCGCCTTCGGGCTGGAGGCGCGCGGCGTTCGGCGCGCGGCCAGGGCGGCGCGGGTCGCCGCGGCGCTGCAGATGGTGCAGCTTGCCGATTACGCCCAGCGCATGCCGGCCGAGCTGTCGGGCGGCCAGCAGCAGCGGGTGGCTCTGGCCCGCGCCCTGGTGATCCAGCCGGCGATCCTGCTGCTCGACGAGCCGTTGGGCGCGCTCGACAAGAGCCTGCGGCAGGAGATGCAGCTCGAGCTGCGCGGATTGCAGCGCCGCCTCGGCATCACCACGGTCATGGTCACCCACGACCAGGACGAGGCGCTGACCATGGCCGACCGCATCGCCATCATGCGCGACGGCGTGCTGGAGCAGAGCGGATCGCCCGCGCAGATCTATCAGCGCCCGGCCTCGCGCTTTGTCGCGAGCTTTCTTGGCGCCGCGAACTTTTTTCATGGCCGCGTCGACCGCGCGGCCGCAGGGTCGGTGCATGTCGCCGAGGCCGGCGGGGTCTCGCTCACCGTGCCGGCCTCGCGCCCGCTCGGCAGCCCGGTCACCATCGCCCTGCGGCCGGAGGCGGTGACGGTGGAATTGCTCGCCGGCGCCGATGGTGCGACGTGCAACACCGTCGACGCCGTGGTCGAGCAGATCGTCTATCACGGCTTTGTCAGCCACCTCCATCTGCGTCGGCCGAACGGCGACCCGCTGATCGTCTTCCAGCAGAACCAGGGCAACATCGCCTCCCCGGCCCTGGCGGCCGGAATGAAGGTACGCGCCCGCTGGGCCGAGGCGAGCAATCATATCGTGCGCGATTGACCCTTCATCTCGCCGCCGCGGCATAATCGGTTGCGATCGGCGCCGGCGGGCGTGCATTGTCGCGCCGCGTGCATGGCGGCGGGGCGTGCATTGGCGCCCCGGGGGCGACCGCCAGCCGCAACGCGGCAATCGGAGGAAAGCGCATGGCCGAGACGAGCCGGGGACCGGAACCGGCGGAACGAGCCTTCTGGTCGTGGCTCGGCTTTTGGCTGCAATTCGTCATCCTCGGCCTCTTGGCCGTGATCGGCGCGTTTGCCGCGAGCGCCGCTCAAGGGTCGGGCGACTATGCTTGCGGGATCCTGCTGATCCTCGGCGCCCTGACGCTGGCCTTCCTGCGGCTGAAGCAGCGCTTCGACGGCGGCCCTTTGGGCTGGCGCGAGTTCCTGCTGGTCGACGATATGACCAATCTGGCGGTGGCGATCCCGCTGTTCACGGTGATCGGGCTCGCTGGGCTGTTCGTCGCCGCTTCCTGGCCCTATGGCAGCCTGCACGCTGCCGGGCTCGGGCTGTTCGTGGTCAGCGGGCTCATCGTCTTTCTCGACATCAAGCGCGTTTTCGACCGCGCGAATTCGCGTTACCGCTGACCCCGAGGCGCCGACCGGGACCGACATGCCGACGGTTCTCTCGATCCAATCCTGGGTCGCTTGCGGCGTCGTCGGCAATTGCGCGGCCTTGTTCCCGTTGCAGCGCCTGGGGATCGAGACATGGTCCTTGAACACCGTGGCCTTTTCGAACCACACCGGCTACGGCAAATGGCGCGGCGCGGCGGCGCCGGCGCACAAGATCGCCGCCCTGTTCGAGGGCATCGCCGAATTGGGGGTGCTGGGGCGCTGCGATGCGGTGCTGTCGGGTTATCTGGGCGAGGCCGACACCGGCCCGGTGCTGCTCGACATCGTGTCGCGGGTCAAAAAAGCGAACCCGCGGGCGCTGTTTTGCTGCGATCCGGTGATGGGCGATACCGGGCCGGGCTGGTATGTGCGCGCCGGCATCCCCGAATTCTACCGCGACCGGGCATTGCCGCTCGCCGATATCGCCATCCCCAACCGCTTCGAGTTGGAATGGCTGACCGGCAGCCGGATCGGCACGATTGGCGAGGCCGCGGCCGCGGCCTCGAAGCTGCGCCGGCGGGGGCCCGGCATCGTGCTCGTCACCAGCCTCGAACCCGCCGCCGACCGGATCGCCGTGGTCGCGGCCGGAGCCGATGGCGCCTGGGCGATCGAAACCCCGCGCCTGCCGATCGAGGCCACCGGCTGCGGCGATGCGGTGGCCGCCCTCTTTCTCGGCTGGCTGCTCAAAGGAAAAGCATTGCCCGAGGCGCTGGCGCTGACGATCGCTGCGATCTGGGGCGTGGTCGAGGCGACGGCGCGGGCCGGCGGCGGCGAACTGGCGCTGATCGCCGCCCAGGACGAGCTCGCCGCCCCGAGTCGGGTCTTTGTTCCGCAAAAACTGTGAGATCGACGGAAAGGGAGCGAGGAAAACGCCTGGAATATCGCCGTCGTTACTGGGCCCGGCAGCGGCCAGCGCCTCGGTCTACTCGCCCGGGATGGGAGCAGCACGACTTCGGCCAACAAGTGAACAAGGTGGTGGCGGGCGCTAGTCTCCCTACCGTCCACCGCTCACGGCAGCTCCGCAGATGCGAGGCCCTCGTTGGACATCGCGAGGTAATTCATTTCACCGCGATTGTCGTCGCTGTCGCGTCCGGGATCGAGCGATTGAGCCAAATCGAGCGTGCCGTCCTCGCGACAAAGATAGGTCGCATATTCTTGCTGCCGCCAAAACGTACCAAGAGACGCCATATTGTCCCGCCGGTTATCGATCAGGCGCCGCACCTGGTGCTTCGACAACTCGCCCCCGTGAAATTCGCGCGAATAACTTCCTTCTAAGAGAGCGCGGTAGCCCATCACTTCGAAATACACCGGCGGCCTCTCCTGCGCGAGAATGCGCTCCATGCCGCAAAGCACGGGAAGCTCCCATCCCTCGGTATCGATCTTCACCAAAAAAATCGGGTGTTCCAGAGTTTCGAGCTGATCGTCCAAAGTAGACACTGGCACCAACACTGTCTCGGTGTAGAGGCGGGGGTCGTACAGAGCGAACCCAAGCGTAGAGGTGACGTCGGCCGCCCCTTTTCGGTGCAATGTCAAATTGGAATTGGCGCTCCCGATCGCGATCGGGAGAACATGGTGTTTCGTGAGGCGATTCAGGCGGATCAATTCCTGGGTATAGGCTGCGGCCGTTAGATCGGGCTCAAAACCGAGATAGGAAAGGTCGAGCCCGAGAGCCAGCACATTGAGAATCATCTTGCCCTGGTTGGCCCCGACATCGACAAAGCACCCTCGCCGGCCATCGCCATACAGCTTTACCATGACGCCCTGGATCTGGCGATCCGGGTATTTCAAGACGTCGCGTCCGCAGCCCTCGATAATCGGCACGCGAACCTCGCCATCGCCGCAGGGAAGCGAGATGGTAAATCTGGCATGGCGAGCGAAACGATAAGACCGAGAGCAGGCGCCCAGCAAGAGCCAGTCACGAAAGCGCCCCCCCCCGCATACGCTGCGAGGCAATCTGCGGCGCCGCTGCCCCGATCTCAGGATTGGTCATCCTCACCTCCTCCGCTCGGAGCGCTGCCGTCCGCCGCCGCGATCCTGATCGCAAAAGCGAATCTCATGAAGCCCTTGCGGGCTGATTTATGCGCGTGTAATAGCGGACATTGGCCTGGGCGCCCGTCGCCGCCGCGCGCGGCCTATTAGTTTGATTCACCTGAAAGAGTTGGCTGGTCGGAGTGAGAGGATTTGAACCTCCGGCCCCTGCCTCCCGAAAGCAGTGCTCTACCAGGCTGAGCTACACTCCGCCGACCGGAAGCGGTCTATAGCGCCTACCTCGCCGGCGCGCAAGGCGGGGCGTGGCGCTTGGTTGCCGGCGAACGCCAGCGGTCAGAAGCTGCGGTCGCCGGCGAAGGCGGCGGCGTCGGTCAGGGCGCGGCGCTCGGGCCCGTCGCCAAACGGGGCCAAGGCCTCGATCGCGGCGGCGGCATAGCCGCGGGCGCGCGCCAGGGTCTCGGCCAGCGCCCCGCGACGCTCGACCAACAGGATCGCACGCTCGAGATCTTCGGGCTGCTGATCCATCTCCTCGATGGTGCGCCGCCAGAACGCGCGCTCTTCCTCGTCGCCGCGGGCGAAGGCGAGCAGGACCGGCAGGGTGACCTTGCCGTCGCGGAAATCGTCGCCGACGCTTTTGCCGAGCTCGGCCTGATGCGCCGAGAAGTCGAGCATGTCGTCGACCAGCTGAAACGCGGTGCCGAGATTGCGGCCGAAGCAGTCGAGCGCATCTTCCTGGTGCGGGCGCTCGGCCAGCACCGCGCCGATGCGGCTCGCCGCAGCGAACAATTCCGCGGTCTTCGCCTGAATCACGCCGAGATAGTCCGCTTCGGTCGTCGCCGTGTCGCTGGTGGTCATCAGCTGCATGACCTCGCCCTCGGCGATGATCGCCGAGGCGCGCGAGAGAATGTCGAGGATGCGCAGCGAGCCGTCCGCGACCATCAGCTCGAACGCCCGGCTGAACAGAAAATCGCCGACCAGGATGGCGGGCTTGTTGCCCCACACTGCGTTCGCGGTGTCGCGGCCGCGGCGCAGATCGCTGGCGTCGACGACATCGTCGTGCAGCAGGGTCGCGGTGTGGATGAATTCGACCGCGGCGGCGAGCGCCACATGGCGGTCGCCGCGATAGCCGCACAGCCGCGCGCAGCCCAGGGTCAGCATCGGCCGCAGCCGCTTGCCGCCGCCGGCGACGATATGGCCGGCGAGCTGCGGGATCAGCCCGACCGGGCTGTGCATGCGCTCGATGATCAGCCGGTTGACGCGTTCGAGATCGCCGTGCAACAGCCGCGAGAGCGGGTCGAGCGAGGGCTTGCGGCCCGCCTGCGCGCGATCGACACCCGCCACCAGCGCCTCTCTTTTCTCCCAAATGCCCACGCCGGGCGGCCGATCGACAGACCGATCAGCTTGACGCGCGCGAACCCGAATGAGCATAGAATGACAACGACAGCGGTCAAGAGCCGCACTACCCGAGCCCGGTCCAATGCGCTGCGAATATCGGTCCCGATGAAGGAGCTGTTGCGCACCAACGATGCCGTGCGCCTGTCCTTTCTGCAGGCGCTGCTCAAGGACTCGCGGATCGAAAGCCTGGTGCTGGACCAGCATACCAGCCTCGTCGAAGGCAGCATCGGCGCGATCCCGCGCCGCCTGATGGTGGCCGATCAGGATCTCGGCCGCGCCCGCGCGCTCCTAGCGGCGGCTGGCGAGGACGCCCGGTGAGCGAATTGGGCGCCGCGCAGCCGGCCTTTACCGAGGATCGCCTGCTCGGCGGCCGGGTCCGTCTGCGCCAGCCGAAGGATGGCTACCGGGTCGCGATCGATCCGATCTTTCTCGCCGCCGCGGTGCCGGCCGAGCCGCATCAGCTGGTGCTCGACGTCGGCTGCGGCGCCGGGGCGGCGATGCTGTGCGTGGCGGCGCGGGTGCCGCATGTGCGCGTCGTTGGGCTCGAAATGCAGCGCGATCTGGTCCGGCTGGCCGGCGACAACGCGATCCTCAACGCCATGGAGGCCCGCGTCTCGGTCATGATCGGCGATCTGTTGCGGCCGCCGCCGCGACTGTCGCCCGGCGCCTTCGACCATGTCATGACCAACCCGCCCTATCACCAGCCTGGCCGCGCCACGCCGGCGGCGAGCCCGGACAAGGCCCGCGCCACGATCGAAGGCGACGCCGATCTGTCCGCCTGGGTGCGGTTCTGCCTGGGCATGGTGCGACCAAAAGGCACGGTCACCTTTATCCACCGCGCCGATCGCATCGATGCGCTGATTGGCGAGATCGCCGGCCGCGCCGGTGAAGTCGTGATCTTTCCGCTATGGCCGGGCGAGGACCGGCCCGCCAGCCGCGTCCTGGTGCGCGCCCGCAAGCAGGTGGCCGCCCCGGCGAGGCTCGCCGCCGGGCTGGTGCTGCATCGGCCGGACGGGCGGCCGACCGATCGCGCCGAGGGGGTGCTGCGCGAGGGCCGGGGGATCGAGCTCTGAACCGCGGCCTCGCCCGGTCCGGTGGCCGCGTCGGGCGCCACTTCCCATCTCTGCTCGGATGAGCATTCGCGACCATCTCGATATCGAACGGCTGTGGCGGCGCGGCCCGGTCGTGCCGGTATTGCGCTTCGAGGGCGTAATCATGCCGCGGGCGCGGCGCAACGGCATCTCCTTGGCCAGCCATGGCAGGGCGATCGAACGGGCGTTCAATCTTCGCGGCGCGGTCGCCGTCGCCATCGTCGTCAATTCCCCCGGAGGCTCGCCGGTGCAGTCGGCGCTGCTCTACCGCCGCATCCGTCAGCTCGCCGACGAAAAGGCGATCCCGGTCGTCGCCTTCGCCGAGGATGTGGCGGCGTCGGGCGGCTATTGGCTGGCGCTCGCCGGCGACGAGATCTTTGTCGAGGAGACCTCGCTCGTCGGGTCGATCGGCGTGATCAGCGCCGGGTTCGGGCTCACCGAGTTGATCAAGCGGCTTGGCGTCGAGCGGCGCCTCTACACCGCCGGCGCCCACAAATCGCTGCTCGACCCATTCCTGCCGGTGGACCCGGCCGATATCGAACGCCTGACCGGCTTACAGCAGGACATCCACCGGGCCTTCAAGGAGCATGTGCGCCGGCGTCGCGGCGGCAGGATCGACCAAGCCGACGAGAGCCTGTTCAACGGCGACGTGCTGACCGGGCATATGGCGGCCGAGCGCGGGCTGATCGACGGCATCGGCGAATTGCGCGCGGTGATGCGCCAGCGCTACGGCGACAAGGTCAGGTTGCGCCCGGTCGCCACCGAGCGGCGCCGGCCGTTCTGGGCCCGCCTGCCGTTCGGCGCGGGCGATCCGCTGGCCGCGATCGGCGACGTCGCCGAGTGGATCGAAGCCCGCCTCATGTGGGGCCGGTACGGGCTATGAGGACGCCCGTCGCCGCCGGTCGCGAGCATTTCTTGACCCGGCTCAGGGCCACCCGGTAAACCTCGGCGATGTTCGAGTTTCCCAAGCTCGTCGTCATCATCCTGGTTATGGCCGCGGTGTGGATCGGCTATCGCTGGCTGAACGGCCCGGCCCGCCAGGCCCCGCATCGCCGCGGGCCGCGGCCGCGCCCGCGCCAGGCGATCGAGGCCGAGGATCTGGTGGCGTGCGGCGCGTGCGGCGCCTATGTCGCGGCGCAGGCGCCCGGCTGCGGCCGGCCGGACTGTCCGCGGCCGCGCTAAGCACGGCACGCCGAGGCCGGGCCGGTGAGCTTTCAATCGGTGATCTTCCGCGCTGCAGAATTATTGGGCGCCCAGGGCTGCGTCATACTGCAGCCCTATGATGTCGAGGTCGGCGCCGGCACCTTTCATCCGGCGACGGCGCTGCGCGCGCTCGGCCCCGAGCCGTGGCGGGCGGCCTATGTCCAACCCTCGCGCCGCCCGACCGACGGGCGTTATGGCGAGAACCCAAACCGCCTGCAGCAATATTATCAGCTCCAGGTGATCCTGAAGCCGGCGCCGCGCGACAGCCAGCAGCTTTATCTCGCCAGCCTCGCGGCGATCGGCATCGACGCCCGCCGGCACGACATCCGCTTTGTCGAGGATGATTGGGAGAGCCCGACCCTCGGCGCCTGGGGGCTCGGCTGGGAGGTCTGGCTCGACGGCATGGAGGTCAGCCAGTTCACCTACTTCCAGCAGGTCGGCGGCATCGAATGCGACCCGGTCTCGACCGAATTGACCTATGGCCTTGAACGGCTGGCGATGTATGTCGAAGGCGTGGAGAGCGTTTTCGACCTCGATTACAACGGCGTCGCCGGATCGGGCCGGGTCACCTATGGCGACGTGTTCAAGCGCTCCGAGCGGGAATTTTCGGCCTATAATTTCGAGATCGCCGACACCGCGATGCTGGTGCGGCATTTCGTCGACGCCGAGCGGGAGTGCAGCGCCGTGCTTGCCAAGGGTGCAGATGGGCGCGGCCTAGCCCTGCCGGCCTATGACCAGTGCCTGAAGGCGAGCCATCTGTTCAATCTGCTCGATGCGCGCGGCGCGATCAGCGTCACCGAACGCGCCGCCTACATCCTGCGCGTCCGCGCGCTAGCCAAGGATTGCTGCGAGGCTTGGCTCGCCGGAACGGCAGGCTGAGATGGGCGAACTACTGCTCGAACTCCTGTCGGAGGAAATCCCGGCGCGGATGCAGCGCCGGGCGATCGAGGATCTCAAAGGTCTGGTGCGCGACAAGCTCGCCGCGGCCGAGATCCCGGCCTCGGAGCTGGCGCTTATATGTGACGCCGCGCCGGCTCGCGATCATCGCCGAGGGCATTCCGGCGACCCAGCCCGACCGCAGCGAGGAACGCCGCGGGCCGCGGGTCGGCGCGCCGCAACCGGCGATCGAGGGCTTTCTGCGCTCGGCCGGGCTCGGCTCGATCGAGGACTGCGAGATCCGCGACACCGGCCGCGGCGAATTCTATTTCGCCGTGGTCAAGCGCTCCGGCCGACCCTCGGCCGAGGTATTGCCCGAGCTGATCAAGGCGGCGATCGTCGAGTTGCCCTGGCCGAAATCGATGCGCTGGCCGGGCGTCGCCGCTGCGCTGGGTGCGGCCGCTGACCTCGATCGTCTGCCTCTATGACGGCGAGGTATTGCCGCTGGCGCTCGACGGCGTGCCGGTCGGCCGCACCACACGGGGCCATCGCTTTCGTGGCTCCGGGCGAGATCTGCGTCGCCGATGCCGCCGAATACGCCGAAAAGCTCGAACAGGCATACGTCATCCTCGACCAGGATCGCCGCAAGGACATGATCCGGTCCGACCTCGACCGGCGGGCGGCGGAGCTGGGGGTCGCGGTCAAACCCGATCCCGGCCTGCTCGACGAGGTGACCGGCCTTTCCGAATTCCCGGTCGTGCTGGCAGGCGCGATCGACTCCGAGTTCGTGCCGACCATTGCCCGACGGGCTTGCCGCCTGAAGTCCTGCAGACCGCGATGCGCACGCACCAGAAATATTTTTCCTGCGTGCATGGCGATGGCCGGCCGGCGCCGCATTTTCTGTTCGTCGCCAACAATCTCGCCGAGGATGGCGGCAAGGCGATTATCGCCGGCAACGAGCGGGTGCTGCGCGCCCGCCTCGCCGACGCCCGCTTCTTCTGGGACCAGGACCGCAAGATCCGCCTCGAAGACCGCGTCGAGGCGCTGAAAGGCCGCGTCTACCACGCGAAGCTCAGCGTTTACGACAAGGTCAGCGCGTAGAGCAGCTCGCGGATTTTCTCGCCGAGAATATCCGCTTTCCTGACTGACCTTGCTGCCCCGGATTCCCGTTTGCGCGGGAATGACAAAAGGGATTTGCGCCGATTGGCCGGGCGGGCGGCGCATCTCGCGAAAGCCGATCTGTCGACCGGAATGGTCGGCGAGTTCCCCGAGCTGCAGGGTATGATGGGCCGTTACTATGCGCGCCATGATGGCGAGGCGGATGCGGTCGCCGAGGCAATCGCCGATCATTACAAGCCGCTTGGACCCAGCGATGATTGTCCGACCAAGCCCGTAAGCATGGTCACCGCGCTCGCCGACAAGATCGACACGCTGGTCGCATTCTTCGCCATTGCCGAAAAGCCGACAGGATCCAGAGACCCGTTCGCGCTGCGGCGAGCGGCTCAGGGCGTGATTCGAATCATTCTCGAAAACCGGCTCCGCGTGCCGCTGGCGGAGGCGTTTGCTCGAGCCAGAAGCGGACCGGGTATCCCTGCGGCAGTCGATCTGAGCGAAATACAGGTCGTTGTCGACGAACTCCTCACTTTCGTCACCGACCGGCTTAAGGTTCATCTGCGCGACCAGGGGGTGCGCCATGACCTGATCGCCGCGGCCTTTGCCCGGCTCGGCGTGTCGGCTGTTCCATACACTGGCGGGTATGAGGACGACCTCGTCCGGCTTCTCGCTCGCGTTCGCGCGCTCGAGGCATTTCTTGGCTCAGAGGACGGCGCTAGCCTACTTGTTGCTTATCGCCGAGCTAGTAACATCGTCACGATCGAAGATCGGAAGGACGGATTCTTCCGAAGAACAGATGCAGAATTTTCCCTCCTGAAACAACCAGAGGAGAAGGCGCTTGCCCTCGCCCTCGACAGAGTTAGGGAACGGGCAAGCAAATTTTTCGCCGGAGAGAAGTTCGAAGAGACAATGGCTGAGTTGGCGCGACTGCGGCGGCCGGTTGATGAATTTTTTGCTAGCGTCACCGTTAATACCGAGGAGCCGAAATTGCGCGAGAACCGGTTGCGGCTGTTGTCCGCGATTCGTGCGACGATGAACCAGGTCGCCGATTTCTCGCTGATCGAAGGGTGAGCGGCCGATGACGAAATGGGTCTATCGGTTTGGCGGCGGCCGGGCCGAGGGCGGCGCTGGGATGCGCGACCTGCTCGGCGGCAAGGGCGCCGGCTTGGCCGAGATGAGCGATCTCGGGCTGCCGGTGCCGCCCGGCTTTACGATCACGACCGAGGTGTGCACCTGGTTCTACGCCAACGGCAAAACCTATCCCTCTGATCTCGAAGCCCAGGTCGCCGCCGGCCTCGCCGCGGTCGAGCGGGCGCTCGGCGCGCGCTTTGGCGATGCCGACAACCCGCTCTTGGTTTCGGTCCGCTCCGGCGCGCGGGTGTCGATGCCAGGGATGATGGACACCGTGCTCAATCTGGGGCTCAACGACCGGGCGGTCGAGGGCTTGGCCGGCAACAGCGAGGACGAGCGCTTTGCCTATGACAGCTATCGCCGCTTCATCCAGATGTATGGCCAGGTCGTGCTCGGCATCGAGCACCATCATTTCGAGGAGCTCATAGAAACCTACAAGCTCGAAAGCGGGCAGACGCTCGACACCGATCTCTCCGCCGAGGATTGGAAGATCGTCGTCGCCGGGTTCAAGGATGTGGTCGAAGAAGAAACCGGCCAGCCGTTTCCGCAGCAGCCGCAGGACCAGCTGTGGGGCGCCATCGGCGCGGTTTTCGGATCGTGGATGAACCCGCGGGCGGTGACCTATCGCCGGCTGCACGACATCCCGGCCGATTGGGGCACCGCGGTCAATGTCCAGGCGATGGTGTTCGGCAATATGGGCGCCGATTGCGCAACCGGCGTCGCCTTCACCCGCAACCCGTCGACCGGGGCGGACGAGTTTTATGGCGAGTTTCTGGCCAACGCGCAGGGCGAGGATGTCGTCGCCGGCATCCGCACCCCACAGCACCTGACGGTCGCCGGAAAAGAAGCGAACAATTCGGCGCTGCCGGCCATGGAAGAGGTCATGCCCGAGGTGCTGGGCGAGCTCTATCGGGTGCGCCGGGTGCTTGAAGACCATTACCGCGACATGCAGGACATCGAGTTCACGGTGCAGCGCGGCAAATTGTGGATGTTGCAGACGCGCTCCGGCAAGCGCACTGCCCCGGCGGCGCTGAAGATCGCGGTGTCCTTGGTCGAGGCAGGGGTGATCGACCGCGCCGAGGCGATCCGCCGGATCGAGCCGAATTCGCTCGACCAGCTGCTGCACCCGACGCTCGACCCCAGGGCCAAAACCACGATCCTGACCCGCGGCCTGCCGGCTTCGCCGGGGGCGGCTTCCGGCAAGGTCGTGTTTTCGGCCGAGGAGGCCGAATCGCTCGCGGCGCGCGGCGAAGCGGCGATCCTGGTGCGGATCGAGACCAGCCCCGAGGACATCCACGGGATGCATGCGGCCAAGGGGATTCTGACGACCCGCGGCGGCATGACCAGCCACGCCGCGGTGGTCGCGCGCGGCATGGGGCGGCCCTGCGTCGCCGGCGCCGGCGATTTGCGCGTCGATTATGCGGGGCGCACCTTGTCGGCGCGCAACATCCTGGTCAAAGCCGGTGAGATCGTCACCATCGACGGCTCGACCGGCGAGGTCATGATCGGCGAGGTGCCGACGGTCCAGCCCGAGCTGTCGGGTGATTTCGCCACCCTGATGGGCTGGGCCGACGCGATCCGCGGGATGAAGGTGCGCGCCAACGCCGAGACGGCGCTCGACGCCCGCACCGCCCGCCGCTTTGGCGCCGAGGGGATCGGGCTGTCGCGCACCGAGCATATGTTCTTCGAGGTCGACCGGATCGGCCCGATCCGCCGGGTGATCATGGCCGACGACGAAAAAGGGCGGCGCGCCGGGCTCGCCGAGTTGCTGCCGATGCAGCGCGCGGACTTCGCCGAGATCTTTCGCATCATGAAGGGGCTGCCGGTGACGATCCGGCTGCTCGACCCGCCGTTTCACGAATTCCTGCCCAAGACCGACGCCGAATTCGATGAAATGGCGCGGCTGACCGGCCGCGACGTCGCCCAGATCCGCCAGCGGGCGCTCGCCCTGCACGAATCGAACCCGATGCTCGGCCATCGCGGCTGCCGCCTCGGCATCACCTATCCCGAAATCTACGAGATGCAGGCGACCGCAATCTTCGAAGCGGCGGCGATGGTGACCAAAGAGCTGGGCCAAGGCGTCGAACCCGAAATCATGGTGCCGCTGATCTCGACCAGGAAGGAGTTTGACATCCTGAAGGCATTGATCGACCAGGTCGGCAAAACCGTCATGGAGCGGGCCGGGGTCGACGTGCCCTATCTGGTCGGCACGATGATCGAGCTGCCGCGCGCCGCCCTGCGCGCCGCCGACATCGCCGAGACCGCCGAATTTTTCAGCTTTGGCACCAATGATCTGACGCAGACCGTGTACGGGCTGTCGCGCGACAATTCGGCGAGCTTTCTCGGCGTCTATCAGCGCCTCGGCATCATCGAGCACGACCCGTTCGTCACCCTCGACACCGAAGGGGTGGGCGAACTCGTGCGCATTGCCGCCGAACGCGGCCGCAGCGCCCGGCCCGGCTTGAAGCTCGGCATCTGCGGCGAGCATGGCGGCGACCCCGCCTCGATCCGCTTTTGCCAGGCGGTCGGGCTCGATTACGTTTCCTGTTCGCCGTACCGGGTGCCGATCGCCCGCCTCGCCGCGGCCCAGGCGGCGCTTGCCGGCGAGCGCCGGGACGCGACGGCTTGACCGCGCCGGCGCGCAGCCTGCTGCCGCCGCTATCGGGTTTGCTAATAACCTTCGCCATGGCCGCCTCGGCGGCGCAATCGGGGCCGGCGCAGTTGCTGCCGCTGCCCGAATATGGCAGCGCGTCCGACGCGCCGATCCGTTGCCGCCGCCGACCAATCCGGGCTATGCCGCAGCCCCGCCGAGCGGCCTGTCGCCGCTGCTGAGCGAGCCCGGCCCGGTCTATCAATTGCCGTCGCCGGGGAGCCCCGCTTACCCGCCGCCGCAGCTTCCGGGGCCGGTCGATCAGCAGAAAATGCAGGCCTACCGCAACAATTTGTATGGCTCTCAGTGGCAGCTCCAGCAGCAGGGCGTCAGTCCCGACAGCGAACGCAGCCGAGAGATCCAACAACAGCTGAACCAGCCCGATCCGCAATAATCCGGCTCCAAATCCGGTGGCGCCCGGCTGCAACCTCGTCCGCCCGCTGATCGAGGCATCCCGAGGAGGGCTTTGAGCCAGCGAGAATTTCTTCGGGGAAACGCATCCAGTTCGGCGCGGACGGGACGATCGCGGCGCGCCGGCCATCAATGGTTCGCTTCCGAGCAAGGCGTCGATCCGCAGCAAGGCCAGACCGCAGCCGGCGCGGCTCGATCGCATCTCGCCGACTTCGCGGCCGTTGGCGGTGACGATCGTTCCCGGTTCGGGCATCGGGCCGTCGATCGCGACCGGCGCCAGGCGGCGCTTGACAAGACCGCGATATTTGGTCCTGGCGGTCAATTCCTGGCCGATATAGCAGCCCTTGCTCCAGTCGACGCCATTCAATTCGTCGAACCCGGCTTCGAGCAGGATCGATTTCTCCGGCAGCAGGTCGCGGCTGCCGTCCGGAACCCCGAGGCCGAGCCGCAGATGGTCGTAGGCTGCGCGCCGGCTTCGGTCAGACCAGCCTGAACCAGCGCCGATCGCGCGCTCTCGCGCGGCAGGATGCAGCGCGCGCCGAGCGCCGCCAGCCGCGGATCGGCAAGGGCGATGCCGCCGGCAAAAGCCCGGGCTGTTCCGGGCTCGCCGTCGAGGCCCAGGGCGGCGAAGGCGCCGTCGCCAAAGACCGCGGCCACGGCAAGGTCGGGTCGCTCCTCCAGCGCCACCTTGGCGCGCAGCCGGTAGATCGACAGCCGCCGTTTGAGATCGGCCAGGCGCCGGGCCTCGGCGTCGAGCAGAATCGTCGCGCCGGCCGCGGCGGTGACCCCGGCGGCCTCGATCATGATAAAGTCGTGCAGGTATTTTCCCTGCGCCGTCAGCAACGCCGCATAGCGCGCCTGATCGGGGCCTACCTTGTCGACATCGCTGGAAACGAGGCCCTGCAGAAAGGCGCGCCGGTCGGGCCCGCTGACGGCGAGGACGCCACGGTCGTCGAGCAGCGTAAAACTAGCGTCGGCCATGGCTGTGCAGATTGGTTGCGGCAGATTAGACGTAGGCGAGGCTAGGCGGCTTGGCAAGCTGCTGGGTTGGGGATATGAGGTGAGCCGGATCGGCAAGATGGATATCCTGTTTGTCACCGCGACGCGCATCGGCGACGCCGTGCTGTCGACCGGTCTGCTCGCGCACCTGATCGAGCGCTTTCCGCGCGCGCGGCTGACCATCGCCGCCGGGCCGGCAGCGGCCCCACTGTTCGACGCGGCGCCCGGATGCAAGCGGGTGCTGATCGTCGAAAAGCGGCGCTGGTCGTTGCATTGGCTGCCGCTCTACCGGGCGGTAGCCACCCGGCGTTGGGATATCGTCGTCGATCTGCGCGGCTCGGCCCTCGCTTGGCTGCTGCGCGCCGGCGAGCGCCGGGTGATGGCCAAAGGCGATGCGAACGAGCACCGCGTGCGTCAGCTCGGACGCCTTTTCGATCTCGATCCGCCGCCCGGCCCCTTGCTGTGGACCGCACCGCATCACGATCATGCCGCCGCGGCGCTGATTCCATCCGGCGGCCCGGTGCTGGCGATCGGCCCGGCCGCGAACTGGCGCGGCAAGCAATGGCGCGCCGAACGCTTTGCCGAGCTGGCGCTGCGGCTGACCCGCAGCGACGGGCCGTTGCCGCGAGCGCCGGTCGCGGTGCTGGCCGCCGGCCATGAGCGCGCGCAGGCCCAGCCGCTGCTCGACGCGATCCCGGCGGAACGCCGGATCGACCTGGTCGGACGGGTCGATCTGTTGACCGCGGCGGCGGCGCTGCGCCGATGCGCGCTGTTCATCGGCAACGACACCGGTCTGATGCACATCGCCGCCGCCTGCGACACGCCGACCCTGGGACTGTTCGGGCCGAGCCCGAGCCGCCAGTACGCGCCCTGGGGTCCGCGCACCGCCTTCGTGGCGTCGATCGATCCGCCGGAAGCGATGTTCGGCCCCGGTTTCGACCACCGCACCACCGGCACCCTGATGGACGGGCTCTCGGTCGCTGCGGCCGAGGCGGCGGCGCACCGGCTGTGGGGCCGGGTCGGGAGCGAAGCGGCGTGAACCGGACCCAGGGAAGTTGCCCGAAGTGTTGGACGCACGAGCGGGCGCCAGTGCAGAACCCGCCGCGTGAAAAAAAATGGGAGGAGGGACGGGTGCACAAATTAGCGTGGGTTCTCACTGCGGCTGCCCTGGCGGGGAGCTTCGCCCGCCCCGCAGCTGCAGAAAAGGTGAAGTTCGCTCATTTCGCCATCGGTTGCCCGGCCGAGGATGGTCTCATTGCCGTGTACCGGGCCGTGGACCAATCCGCGGATACCATCGAGGCAATTGTCAACCATTACGACTGCCAGATGTTCGAAAAGGGTGTCCAACTGACGCTTATCTCCCATAATGCCTTAGTCTCTGTCGTTGACAGGCCGCGCGTATTTTCAAAAGACGACTGGCTATATGTCCGGACCATCGACCTGGAGCACTAGCGGCCAGGCCGCCGGGAACGGAGCGGAAGGCGTGAACCGGGTGCGGCTCTCGGCCCTCGTCGTCGTCCATGACGAGGAGGATCAGCTGGCCCAATGCCTGTCCTGCCTCGGGTTTGCCGACGAGATCGTCGTCGTGCTCGACCGCTGTCATGACCGCTCGCGCGACATCGCGCTCGGCTTTACCGATCGCCTGGTTGAAGGGGCCTGGGAGCGCGAGGGGCCGCGCCGGCACGCCGGGATCGACGCCTGCCGGGGCGAATGGATCCTCGAGATCGACGCCGACGAGCGGGCGACGCCAGAGCTCGCCGCGGAAATCGGGCGGGTGGTGGCCGCCTCGCCGGCCGCGTGGCATCTGGTCCCGGTCGACAATTTCATCGGCGCGCGGCTGGTGCGCTGGGGCTGGGGGGCCTCGTTCGGGCGCTCGGCGCATGCCGGCCTCTATCGCAAGGGCGCCAAGCTGTGGGGCGAGCAGCGGGTCCATCCGGCGGTGTCGCTGTCGGGCGAGCAGGGCGCGGCGCTGTCCGCGCCGATCCTGCATTACGTCGACCGCGACATCTCGGACATGCTGCGCCGGCTCGACCGCTACACCAGCGCGCGGGCGCAGGATCTGCGCGACAGCGGCGACATCGGCAGCTATGGCCGCAACCTGCGCCGCATCCCGTCGCGCTTTTGGAAATGCTATATCGGCCGCAGGGGATATCGCGAGGGGCAATGGGGCTTTGTCATCGCCTTGTGCGCGGCGCTCTACCCGATTCTCTCCTATCTGAAGGCGCGGCTCGAAGCCCCTCGCCCCAACCCCCTCGCCACATGCAAAGAGAGCGCGTGGCCCAAGCGCGACGGCGCCAGCCGGCCGCAGCCAAAGCTCGAAGCGAAATTGTCCGAACCCCGGTGATGGCGAGCGTGGTGATGGCCGATGACGGCATCGCCTTTGACGGGGCGATGGCCGAGAGCGCACCGCTCGGCGGCGCCGAGACCGCTTTTGTGGCGCTCGCCGAGGCGCTGGCCGGGCGCGGCCATCGGGTGGAGGTGCGCAACCGCTGCGCCGCCGCGCTGACCCATAAGGGCGTGCGCTGGGCGCCGCTGTCGGCGGATATTCCCGAGGCCTGCGATCTCTATATCGGCAACCGCGGGCATCGGGTAATCGGCCTCGTCCGCCGGGCCGGGCGGCGGCTGTTCTGGCTGCACAACCCGGCCGGTTATTTGCGCAAACCGCGAAATTTGTGGCGGCTCGCCCGCTATCGGCCGCTGCTGGTCGCGACCGGCGCCTACCACGCGGCGACGATTCCCTCGTGGCTGCCCTGCGCCGGGCGCCGGATCATTCCCTACGGGGTGCTCGACGGTTTTCGCCGAGCGACGCCGCGCGAGCCGCCGCCGCCGCGCGCGATCTTCACCTCGAACCCGTTGCGCGGGCTCGACTGGCTCCTCGATTTGTGGGTCGCGCGGATCCGCCCCGCGGCGCCCGGCGCCGAGTTGCACATCTATGCCGGCGGCGCCGTCTACGGCGCGGCCGCCGCGGCAAAGGCAGGTCAAATGGCGGCGATCCTGGCGCATGCCGACGCACTCAGCGGCGCCGGAGTGCGCCGTTTCGCGCCGGTCGGGCGCGAAGCGCTAGCGATGGCGTTGACCGGCGCGCGCGCCATGCTCTATCGCGGGGATCCCGGCGAGACCTTTTGCCTGGCCTTGGCCGAGGCGCAGGCGATGGGCGTGCCGGCGGTGGTGACATCCTTGGGCGCCGTCGGCGAGCGGGTTCGCGACGGCGTCAGCGGGCGGGTGGCGCCGGACGACGAGGCGTTTGCCGCCGCCGCGGTCGCGGCGATCGGCGACGACGCGCTGTGGCGGCGCTGGCATCTGGGCGCGCTCGAACATCAGCGCGGGTTGAGCTGGGACGCGGTGGCCGGTCATTTCGAGACTTTGATCCGGTGACTCGCCGGCTGCTGCAGGCGATCGCGGGGGCGCGTCACGGCGGGGCCGAAACATTTTTTGAGCGGCTGGCGATGGCGCTGCAGCGGGCCGGCGAGGCGCAGCGGGTGCTGATCCGCCGCGATCACGCACGCTCGCAACGCTTGCGCGACGCCGGGGTGGCGCTGGCCGAGCTGCGCTTCGGCGGCCCGTTCGATTTCGGCGCCCGGTTTGCCTTTCGCCGCGAGATCGTGGATTGGCGGCCGGATATCGTGCTGACCTGGATGAGCCGGGCGACCCGGCTTTGCCCGCGCGGCGATTTCGTGCATGTTGCCCGGCTCGGAGGGTACTACGATTTGAAATATTATCGGCGCTGCGATCACCTGATCGGCAACACCCGCGCCATCGTCGATTATGCCGTGGCTGCCGGGTGGCCGCGCGACCGGATCGATTACCTGCCGAATTTTGTGCCCGATGCGCGCGCCGCAGCCTCCAAAGACGCCGCCGCAACCATGCTTGTAAAGCCGCCGATGGCGCTCGCGCTCGGCCGCCTGCATCCGAATAAGGGGTTTGCCTTGCTGCTCGCGGCGCTGGCCAAGACGCGCGATGTTCGCCTGGCGATCGCTGGCGACGGGCCGTTGCGCGGGCCGCTCGAGCAGCTGGCGGGCGGTTTGGGGATTGCCGAGCGGGTCAGCTTTCTCGGCTGGCGCGAGGACGTGCCGGAGCTGCTGGCGAACGCCGACCTTCTCGTCTGCCCATCCTTGCACGAGCCGTTGGGCAATATCGTGATCGAGGCGTGGTCGGCCGGATTGCCGGTCGTCGCCACCGCCAGCGACGGGCCGGCGGCACTGATCGAGGCCGAGGTCAGCGGGCTTCTGGTGCCGCTTCCGGATCAGCCGGGCGGCGGTGCGCGGGCATTGGCCGAGGCGATCGAGCGCGTCGTCGCCGACCCTGCACTGAGCAGCCGGCTCGCCGAGGCGGGTCGCCGCGCTTACGAGGCCGAGTTTACCGAGACGGCGGTGGTCGCCCGCTATCGCGGCTTTTTCGACCGACTAACGCCCCGATGTGCGGCATCGCGGGGCTGATGACCCACGACGGCGCGCCGCCGCCCGCGGCGCCGCTGCGGACCATGGGCGCGGCCTTGCGCCATCGCGGCCCCGACGGCGATGGCCAGTACCGCAGCGGCGATGTCGGCATGGCGCAGACGAGGCTCGCGATCATCGATCTGGCAACCGGCGACCAGCCGCTTTACGAGCCGGGCGGGGCCGCGCTGATCGCCAACGCGGAGATCTACAACTACATCGAACTGCGCGAGAAATTGCGCGGCGCGCGGCCGCTGGCGTTCTCGACCCAATCGGATTGCGAGCTGCCGTTGCATCTCTACCGACGCCATGGACTCGACTTTACCCAGCATTTGCGCGGCATGTACGCCGTGGCGCTGCACGATCCGGGCGCCGGTCGCTTGGTGCTAGCCCGCGACCCGTTCGGCATCAAGCCCCTTTATTACGCCGAAACGCAGCACGGCTTTGCCTTTGCCTCCGAGCCGGGCGCGCTGATCGCGGCCGGCGTCGTCGCCGCCCGGCTTGAGCGCCGGGTGCGCAACGAGCTATTACAAATGCAGTTCACCACCGGGCGCGACACGATCTTTGCCGGGATCAGCCGGGTATTGCCCGGCGAGACCGTGGTCGTGCGCCAGGGCCGGATCGTCGAGCGGCGGCGGCGCGCGGCCTTGCCCGATCACGGCCCGCTGGCGCTGGGCGAAGACGAAGCGCTGGCCCGGCTCGACGCCGCCTTTGCCGACAGCGTGCGCATCCACCAGCGCGCCGATGTGCCGTTCGGCATGTTTCTATCGGGCGGCATCGATTCGACCGCGGTGCTGGCGATGATGGCCCGGCTCGGCGAGCGCCCGGTCAAGGCGTTCACGATCGGCTTTGCCGAGAGCGATGTCGCCGACGAGCGCGCCGCCGCGCGCACCGCGGCGCAGGCGGTCGGCGCCGAGCATGTCGAGATCCTGTTTTCCGAAACCGATTTCTGGCGAACCTTGCCCGAAATTGTGTCCGCCGTCGACGACCCGGCAGCCGATTACGCGATGCTGCCGACCTTTGCGCTGGCCCGGGCGGCGCGCGCGGCCGGGCTCAAGGTCATCTTGTCGGGCGAGGGCGGCGACGAGCTGTTCGGCGGCTATGGCCGCTATCGCAGCGTGCTGCGGCCGTGGTGGGCGGGCGGGCGGCGGCCCCGCGCGCGCGGCGTGCTCGATGATCTGGGCGTGCTGCGCGGCGAGATCGCCGGCTGGCGCGACGGGATCGCGGCGGCTGAAGTGCATGCCCAAAGTCGCGGCCGCACCTCGCTGCAGGCGGCGCAGGCGGTCGATTGCGCCGACTGGCTGCCGAACGATCTCTTAACCAAGCTCGACCGCTGCCTGATGGCCCATGGCGCCGAGGGCCGTACGCCGTTTCTCGATCCCGAGCTGGCGGCGCTGGCGTTTCGCCTGCCGGACGAGCTCAAGATCCGGCGCGGGCTCGGCAAGTGGCTGCTGCGCCGCTGGCTCGCCGAACAGATGCCGCAAGCCCAGCCGCTCGCCCGCAAGCGCGGCTTCACCGTGCCGGTGGCGCGCTGGATCGCCCGGCGCGCCGAGACGATCGGCCCACTGGTGGCGCGCTCGCCGGCGGTGCGCGAGCTCTGCCGGCCCGAAGCGGTCGAAGCCCTGTTTGCCGCCGCCGGGCAAAAGCGCGCCGGCCGCGCCGCCTGGAACCTGCTGTTTTACGCGCTGTGGCACCGCCATCACATCGAGCGCGCCCCCGCGCCGCCCGACACCGCGTCGGCGCTGGCGGGGACGGGATGAACTCTGGCGTTTAGCAGCGGGCGAGCTGCCCGTCCGCACGCCAAGCGCGACGGCGACTACTCGACCAGCGCCGGCTCTTTGGGCTCGGCCGGGGCCGCCGGCCCCTCCTCGAAGGCGAAGTCGAGCGCGTCGCCCTCTGGCTTCTTGGTGACGCGCACCACCCCGCCCTTGGCCAGACGCCCGAACAGCAATTCCTCGGCGAGCGGCTTTTTGATGTGCTCCTGGATCACCCGAGCGAGCGGGCGGGCGCCGAACAATGGGTCGTAGCCCTTTTCGGCGAGCCAGTTGCGGGCCGCCGGATCGAGCTCGATCGCAACGTTGCGGTCGGCCAGCTGCTCTTCGAGCTGGAGCACGAATTTGTCGACCACCCGCCCGATCGTCTCGGGCGATAGCGCCGCGAACGAGATCGTCGCGTCGAGCCGGTTGCGGAATTCCGGCGTGAACATGCGATTAATCGCTTCGTGATCGTCGCCGGTGCGGATGCCGCTGCCAAAGCCGATCGCCGGCTTGGCCAGGTCGGAGGCGCCGGCGTTGGTCGTCATGATCAGGATGACGTTGCGAAAATCGACGTTCTTGCCGTTGTGGTCGGTTAGCTTACCGTAATCCATGACCTGCAGCAGGATGTTGAACAGATCGGGATGGGCCTTTTCGATTTCGTCGAGCAGCAGCACGCTGTGCGGATGCTGGTCGATCGCGTCGGTCAATAGCCCGCCCTGGTCGAAGCCGACATAGCCGGGCGGCGCCCCGATCAGCCGCGAGACGGTATGCCGCTCCATATATTCCGACATGTCGAAGCGGGTGATCTCGATGCCGAGGGTGCGGGCGAGCTGGCGCGCCACCTCGGTCTTGCCGACCCCGGTCGGGCCGGAAAAGAGATAGCTGCCGATCGGCTTTTCGGCGTCGCGCAGGCCGGCGCGGGCTAGCTTGATCGCCGAGACCAAGGCCTCGATCGCGCTGTCCTGGCCGAACACCATCGTCTTCAGATCGCGATCGAGATTGCGCAGCACCTCGCGATCGTCGCGCGACACGCTCTTCGGCGGGATCCGCGCCATCGTCGCGATGACCGCCTCGACCTCGCGCGCGGTGATGGTTTTGCGGCGCCGGTTTTCCGGGACCAGCATCTGCGCCGCCCCGGACTCGTCGATCACGTCGATCGCCTTATCCGGCAGTTTGCGGTCGCCGATATAGCGATGCGACAGCTCGACCGCGGCGCGCAGCGCGTCGTTCGTGTAGCGCACCTTGTGATGGCGCTCGTAATATGGCTTGAGGCCGCGCAGGATCTTGATCGAATCCTCGACCGTGGGCTCGTTAACGTCGATCTTTTGAAAGCGGCGGACCAGCGCCCGGTCCTTCTCGAAATAGTTGCGGTATTCCTTGTAGGTGGTCGAGCCGATGCAGCGGATCACGCCGCCGGCCAATGCCGGCTTTAGGAGGTTGGAGGCGTCCATCGCCCCGCCGCTGGTCGCCCCGGCGCCGATCACGGTATGGATCTCGTCGATGAACAGGATTGCCCCCGGCTGCGCTTCGAGCTCGGACAGGACGGCCTTCAGCCGCTCCTCGAAATCGCCGCGATAGCGGGTGCCGGCGAGCAACGCCCCCATGTCGAGGGCGAAGATCGTCGCATTGACCAGCACCTCAGGCACCTCGCGCTGGACGATGCGGCGCGCCAGCCCCTCGGCGATCGCGGTCTTGCCGACCCCGGGATCGCCGACATAGAGCGGGTTGTTCTTGGAGCGCCGGCACAGGATCTGGATCGTGCGCTCGACCTCGGCCTCGCGCCCGATCAAGGGGTCGATGCGGCCGCCCTTCGCCTTCTTGTTCAGATTGACGCAATAGGCGTCGAGCGCGTCATGGCTGCGCTTTTGCGACTTTTCGCCGCGTTCGTCTTCCTCGGCGCCCTGGACCCGGCGGGTTTCCGAACGGCCAGGCGCCTTGGCGATGCCGTGCGAGATATAGTTGACCGCGTCGAACCGGGTCATGTCCTGCTCTTGCAGGAAATAAACCGCGTGGCTCTCGCGCTCGGCGAACATCGCGACCAGCACATTGGCGCCGGTCACCTCTTCGCGGCCCTGAGGACTGGACATGGATGGCGGCGCGCTGCAACACCCGCTGAAAGCTCGCCGTCGGCTTGGCGTCGTCCTTGTGCGCGGCGACAAGGTTGCCGAGCTCGTTGTCGACATAGGTCAAGACCTCGCGGCGCAGCCGGTCGAGGTCGACGCTGCACGCGCGCAGCACCGCGACCGCGTCCTGATCCTCAGTCAACGCCAGCAGCAAATGTTCGAGCGTAGCGTATTCATGGCGGCGATCGTTGGCATGGGCCAGCGCACGATGCAGCGACTTTTCGAGATTGCGTGACAGCACTCCCGCCTTCCTTCCTTGCCTAATCCTTTTCCAGCGTACACTGCAGCGGATGCTGGTGCTGCCGGGCGAAATCCATGACCTGGGTCACCTTGGTCTCAGCCACTTCGTAGGTGTAGACCCCGCATAGTCCGACCCCGCGGCGATGCACGTGGAGCATGATGCGGGTCGCCTCCTGCCGGGTCTTCGCGAAAAACCGCTCCAGAATGTGGACGACAAACTCCATCGGCGTGTAATCGTCATTCAGCATCAACACCTTGTACATCGACGGCTTTTTCGTCTTCGGCTTGGCCTTGACGACGACGCCGGTACCCGGTCCTTCCTCGCCGCGCTTTCCGTTATCTCTCATATCGATTCGGGCCGATCGCCTTGCTCGTCTTCCGATGATATTGGCTTTCCGCCGGCCCGGAAAAGCATTTTCCGTGATCGGGCGGCAATGCGCGTCTGCCGCGCGTCGCCTACTCCGCCCGGTAAGGTCGGCGCAGCAGCCGGTCGGTCGTCGCGTCGATCGGTGCGCGATGATGCAACACCGCATCGACCGCCTGGCTCAGCGGCATCTCGATCGCGAGCCTGGCCGCCAGTCCGGCGACCGCGGCCGCCGTCGCCACCCCCTCGACGACCGAGCGCCGCCCGGCGAGCGCCGCGCAAGGCTTTGCCCACGGCCGAGCGCCAAACCCAGCGCATAATTGCGCGACTGCGCGGCGCTGCAGGTCAGGACCAGATCGCCGAGGCCGGAGAGCCCGCGAAAGGTTTCGGCTGCGGCGCCCAAACCGAGCCCGAGCCGCACCATTTCGGCCAGCCCGCGGGTGATCAGCGCCGCCCGGGCGTTGTCGCCGAGACCGCGCCCGACGACGATGCCGCAGGCGATCGCCAGCACATTCTTGACCGCGCCGCCGATCTCGCGCGCCGATCGGATCCGCCGATAGATAGGGACGGAACCGACTGCCGCCGAGGGCCGCCATAAAACTCTCGGCGAGCGCCGCGTCGGCGCTGGCGATGGTCACCGCAGTCGGCAGGCCGCGGGCGACCTCGACGGCGAAGCTCGGCCCCGACATGACCGCAAACGGCGAGGCCGGCAACACCTCGAGGCCGATCTGCGACATCATTGCCAGCGAACCCGCCTCGATCCCTTTGGCGCAATGCAGCAGCGGCAATCCCGCCGGCGCGACGCGTCGCAGCCGCTCGAGCACGGCGCGCAGGAACTGGGCCGGGACGACCAGCAGCGCAGCGTCGGCATCGACCACCGCCGCCTCGAGGTCGCCGCTGGCGCCGACCGCCGGGTCGAGGGCGACGCCGGGGAGATAAAACGGATTTTCGTGCTGCTCGCCGATCGCGGCAACCACATCCGGGTCGCGCGCCCACAACATTGGACTCGATCCGGCGCGTCTGGCGACGATCGCCAGCGCCGTTCCCCAGGCGCCGGCGCCGATGATCGCGAGGCGCTTCATCGAACCCGGCCCTCGGGAGCCCGAGCAGCTTGGGCCCGATGCCCGACCGGTCCAGCCGGACGCTCATGCCTTGACCCCCGCTCCCGGCCGCGGCGGGGCTGCGGCATCGAGCGGCCAGCGCGGGCGCGGAGCCGCGTCCAGACCGTCGACGAGGCCGAGGCGCAGCCGCTCCAACCCGGCCCAGGCGATCATCGCCGCGTTGTCGGTGCACAAGGCCGGCGGCGGGGCCACAAAGTCGAGCTCGGACGAATGAGCAAGGGCGGCCAAGCGATGGCGCAGCCGAGTGTTGGCGGCGACGCCGCCGGCGACGACCAGGCTTCTGCCCGCGGGCTGATGGCGGCGAAACCAGGCGATGGCGTTGGCGGTGCGGTCGCACAGCGCCTCGCAGATCGCCAGCTCGATCGACGCCGCCAGATCGGCCCGATCGCGCGCATCGAGCGGGTCGCACGCGAGGGCGATGCGGCGCACCGCGGTTTTCAGCCCGGAAAATGAAAAGTCGCAGCCGGGCCTGCCGGCGAGCGGACGGGGCAAGGCAAAGCGCCGCGCATCTCCGCCTCGGGCCGCGCGCTCGATCGCCGGTCCGCCCGGATAGCCGAGCCCGATCAGCTTCGCGGTCTTGTCGAAGGCTTCGCCGGCGGCGTCGTCGAGGGTGGTGCCGAGACGGGTGTAGCGGCCGACCCCGGCGCAGGCCAGCAGCTGGCAGTGCCCGCCCGAAACGAGGAGCAGAAGATAGGGAAACGCGACATCGTCGGTCAGCCGCACGCTCAGCGCGTGAGCTTCGAGGTGGTTGACCGCGATAAACGGCTTGCCGGCGGCCCAGGCGATCCCCTTCGCCATCATCGTGCCGACGATCAGCCCGCCGATCAGCCCGGGCCCGGCGGCGGCGGCCACCGCATCGATTTCGCCGAGAGGAACCGCGGCTTCGGCGAGGGCGCGCCGCACCAGGCGATCGAGACGACCGAGATGGGCGCGCGCCGCGATCTCGGGCACGACCCCGCCGTAAGGCGCGTGCTCGAGCAGCTGTGAATGCACCAAATTCGACGCGGATCCGCGAACCCGGCGCCGCTTCGGCGACGACCGCGGCGGCAGTCTCATCGCAGCTGGTCTCGATGCCGAGGACGATCATCGGGGGCGAAGCCTGCGCCGGCGCGGGGCCGATCTCCGCTTCGGGTGGCGTCGGCCGCGGCGCTCAGCCCGGTTGCGCTACCTCGTAGGTCTTCAGGGTCTTGTCGGTGGCCGCGTCGATTTCGAGCAGCTTGACCGAATAGCCCCACAGCACCGCGACATGGCGCAACACCGCACGGCAGCTTTTTTCGGCGAGCAACACGCCATTATGCACATAATGCGCAAGAATTAGGCAGCGATCGCCTCTCAGATCGACATCGACCACCTGGATATCGGGCTCGCGCCGCGACAGATCGTATTGCCGCGACAGCGCGGTGCGGATTTTGCGATAGCCGATATCGTCATGGATCGCCTCGACCCGCAACGCCGGCTTGGTGCTGTCGTCGGAGACGTGGAACAGGCGGAACTTGCGGATCATCGCCGGGCTCAGATACTGCAAGACGAAGCTCTCGTCGCGGTAGTTGGCCCAGGCGTGGCGCAGCACGCCATAGCCGTCGCCGTTGCCGGCGATATCGGGGAACCAGGCGCGGTCCTCCTCGGTCGGCTCCTCGCACATGCGGCGGATGTCCGACATCATGGCAAAGCCGAGCGCATAGGGATTGAGGCCGCTGAACCGCGGGTCGTCGAAATCCGGCTGAAACACGACGCTCGAATGCGAATGCAGGAATTCGAGCATCGAGCCTTCGGTGATCATCCCCTTGTCGTGCAGCCGGCGCATGATCTCGTAATGGACGAAGGTGGCGCAGCCTTCGTTCATCATCTGGGTCTGCTTTTGCGGGTAGAAATATTGCGCGATCAGGCGGACGATGCGGACCAGCTCGCGCTGCCAGTCTTCGAGCCGCGGCGCCCGCTTCTCGATGAAATACAGCAGGTTCTCCTCGGGCAGACCGAGCTCGCGCTTGATCTCCTGCAGCCGCGCTTCGGCGGCGTCGGGGTCTTCCTTGTCCCGCCCGCCGCCGGGAACGGTCCGCCACAGATCGTTATAGGTCGCTTCGGCATGGGCCTGCCACTCCTCGGCCCGGCGCCGCTCCTCGG
This sequence comes from uncultured Alphaproteobacteria bacterium, assembly GCA_963814805.1. Classification (GTDB taxonomy): domain Bacteria; phylum Pseudomonadota; class Alphaproteobacteria; order ATCC43930; family CGMCC-115725; genus AP-15. Next base: position 110,147 of record CAWFER010000006.1, read on the forward strand.
CGAGGTTCGGCTTGCGCGCGATGGGCGTAGCGGTTGACCCCATGGTCCTTCAGCGCGTGCGCGGCGTCGAGCACCCGCTCGACCGCCTCGACCCCGTGCCGCTCCTCGCATTTGGCGACGTAGTCGCGGGCAAAGCTCAGATAGTCGAGAATGCCGTTGGCGTCGGTCCACTGCCGAAACAGATAGTTGTTCTTGAAGAAATGATTGTGGCCAAAGGCGGCATGCGCCATGACCAGGGTCTGCATGGTCATGGAGTTCTCTTCCATGATGTAGCAGATGCACGGGTTGGAATTGATCACGATTTCATAAGCGAGGCCCTGCAGCCCCTTGCGATAGAGCGTCTCGTGAAAGGCGAAGCGCTTGCCGAAGCTCCAATGGCGATACATCAGCGGCAGGCCGACCGAGGCGTAGGCGTCGAGCATCTGCTCCGAGGTGATGACCTCGACTTGAACCGGATAGACATCGAGACCAATTTCGTCGACGGCGATCCGCTCGATCGCGTCATAGACCTGGCGCAACGACCCGTAATCCCAATTGGGGCCGTTGAACAGCGGCGCCGTCGCTTCGAGCCGCGACATCGGCAGAGAATGCAGCCCCGGCAGCGAACGCGGCATCGGCAGGGAAGCTGTATCAGGCACGGACGCCCCCTTTGGAAAACAACTCATGGAAGACCGAGAAGATTTGCGACGGATCGCCGACCCGCCGCATCGCGAAATGCGGATGCGCCGGCGCCACCTCGCTATAGGCGCGCCACAGATCGCTGTCGCGCGCGAGGCCGGTCAGGCTGCCGCCCATCCCGTCGCCGACCTCGACATAGGCGAAATACTGGCATAGCGGCAACACCTCGCCGCCCAGCAACGAGACGCAACGGCCGCTGTCGGCGCCATAATTGTCGCCGTCGGAAGCCTGGGCCGCGTAGATGTTCCAGCGGTCGGTCGGATAGCGGGCGCGGGCGATCTCCAGCATCTTTTCCAGCGCCGTCGACACCACCGTCCCGCCGGTCTCGCGGCTGTAGAAAAAGGTTTCTTCGTCGACCTCTTCGGCGGTGCTGGTATGACGGATGAACACCACGTCGACATGGCGGTAGCGGCGAACCAGAAAGACGTGCAGCAGCATGAAGAACCGTTTGGCGAGATCCTTCATCGCCTCGGTCATCGAGCCCGACACGTCCATCAGGCAGAACATCACCGCCTCGGTATTGGGCCGCGGCACCCGCTCGAAGCGATTGTAGCGGACATCGATCGGGTCGATGTAGGGAATGATCTTGCTGCGGAATTCGGCCTTTTCGAGGTCGACCGCCAGCCTCTTGACTTCCACCTCGTCGTCGCGGGCGCGGGCCTCGTCGAGCGCCGCGCGCAATGCCTCAACCTGCCACTGCTTCGGCCGGCGCAACGATATCCGCCGGGCCATGCTGTTGCGCATGGTGCGGCGAATGCTCAGATTGGCCGGGCTGCCGCTCACCGTGTAGCCGGCCCGCTGGAGGTCGACCGCGAAGGTTTCGCGCAGGCTCTTCTTGACCAGGTCGGGCAGTTCGAGATCCTCGAAAAACATATCGAGGAACTCGTCCTTCGAGAGGGTGAATTCAAAGGCGTCCTCGCCCGATCCGTCCGGGCTCCCTTGCGAGCCGCCCTGCCTCTCGCCGCCGCTCGGGCGCGGGATCTCGTCGCCCCTGACATACTCCTTGTTGCCGGGCACGACATGCTCGTTGCGCCCGGTGCGCCGGCTGTGGTTAAACGCCGGCTCGACGATCCCGCGCATCGGGATCGCCACCTTCTCGCCGTGCTCGACATCGGCGACCTTGCGCTTCCTGAGCGCGTTCTGCACCGCCGATTTGACCTCGGCGCGCGCCCGCGACAGGAAACGCTGCCGGTTGCTGAGGCTCTTGCCCTTAGGGTTGGGCCGGCGGTCGACAATGTTCATCGTCTTCCCTCCAGAGCGGGCGTCGTTGTCGCCACCTATCCGGCCTTGTTGACCCGCATGTACCACTCGACCAGGCGGCGCACCTGGCGCTCGGTGTAGCCGCGCGAGACCATCCGCTCGAGGAAGTCGGCGTGCTTCTTCTCGGTGTCGCTGTCCTTCTTCGAGCCGAAGCTGATCACCGGCAACAGATCCTCGACCTGCGAGAACATGCGCCGCTCGATCACCTCACGCAACTTCTCGTACGAGGTCCAGGACGGGTTGCGCCCGGAATTGGCCGCCCGCGCCCGCAATGCGAACTTGACGACCTCGTTGCGGAAGTCCTTGGGGTTGGCGATCCCTGCCGGCTTTTCGATCTTCGACAACTCCTGGTTCAACAGCTCGCGGTTCATCAGCTGCCCGGTGTCGGGGTCCTTGTAGTCCGAATCCTCGATCCACGCGTCGGCATAGGCGACATAGCGGTCGAACAGGTTCTGCCCGTAATCCGAATACGATTCGAGATAGGCCTTCTGGATCTCGTGGCCGATGAATTCGGCATAGCGCGGCGCCAGCTCGGCCTTGATGAAATTCAAATATTTCTTCTCGACTTCGTCCGGGAACTGCTCGCGCCAGATGGCTTGCTCGAGCACGTACATCAGATGGACCGGGTCGGCCGCCACCTCCTGGGTGTCGAAGTTGAACGTGCTCGACAGCACCTTGAAGGCGAAGCGGGTCGAGATCCCGTCCATGCCTTCGTCGACCCCGGCCGCGTCGCGGTATTCCTGCCCGGATTTCGCCCGCGGATCGGTGTCCCTCAGACTCTCGCCGTCATAGACCCGCATTTTGGAATGCAGGTTCGAGTTCTCATGCGGCTTCAATCGCGACAGCACGCTGAAGCGCGACAGGATGTCCAATGTCGAAGGCGCGCACGGCGCCGCGGAAAGCTCGCTGTTTTGCAGCAGCTTTTCGTAGATTTTGCGCTCCTCGGTGCAGCGCAGGCAATACGGCACCTTGATCACGGAAATCCGGTCGATGAAGGCTTCGTTGTTCTTGTTGTTCTTGAAGGTCTGCCATTCGGCCTCGTTCGAATGGGCCAGCACGATGCCCTGATAGGGGATGCCGCCGATATTCTCGGAACCGACGTAATTGCCTTCCTGGGTCGAGGTCAACAGCGGGTGCAGCATCTTGATCGGGGCCTTGAACATCTCGACGAATTCGAGCAGCCCCTGGGTGGTGCGGTTGAGCCCGCCCGAATAGGAATAGGCGTCCGGGTCATTCTGGCTGAAGAACTCGAGCTTGCGGATATCGACCTTGCCGACCAGGCTCGAGACGTCCTGGTTGTTCTCGTCGCCGGGTTCGGTCTTGGAGATGCAGATCTGCTTCAGACGCGAGGGCTGCAGCCGCACCACGGTGAATTTGGTGATGTCGCCGCCGAACTCCTCGAGCCGCTTGACCGCCCAGGGCGAGATCGTGCCGGTCAGCCGACGCCGCGGCACCCCGTAGCGCTTTTCGAGTTCCTCGCCGAGCGTCAGCGGATCGAACAGGCCGAGCGGGCTTTCAAACACCGGGCTGACTTCCTTGCCGGCCTTGAGCGCATAGACCGGCTCCTTTTCCATCAGCTGCTTCAGCCGCTCGGCGAGCGAGGATTTGCCGCCGCCGACCGGGCCCAAGAGATAGAGGATCTGCTTGCGCTCCTCGAGCCCCTGCGCCGCGTGACGGAAGAACCCGACGATGCGTTCGATCGTCTCCTCCATCCCGAAGAAATCGGCGAATTCGGGGTAGACCTTGATCGTGCGGTTGCTGAAGATCCGGCCGAGGCGCCCGTCCTGGCTGGTGTCGACCATCGCCGGCTCGCCGATCGCGCGCAGCATGCGCTCGGCCGCGCCGGCATAGTACGAGGGATCGTCGGAGCATTTCCTCAGATAGTCCTCGAGGGAAAGCTCAGCCTCCCGCCGATTGTCGTACAACCGAGAGTAAAGTCCAAAAATACCGTCATCGTCGAATCTCATGTCACACCTCAGCTGGCGCTCACGCTCGACGCCCCGTTCCAAACCGCCGCACGAGGAAAACGCCGCGCGCGGGAAAACATTCGCCGAAATTCACATCCGGTCCAGATCGCGGGTTCGGCGGCCCGCGATAGTCCGCTCTTCCGCCGGCACGGCGGCAGGCAGTCGCCCCACGATCGTCGCCGACCGTGCATCCTATCCAGCCTTACTGTCGCAAGCAGTATGCCAAGCTTTTGTGGCGAGAGTGCGGAGCTCGGCGGTGCTCTGCAACGGCCGGAGTTCGGCCCGCGGGCCAGCTCCGTTTCATGCGCCACTTTGCGGGATTCGGACAACATGTTGTGGCCACCTTCCCAATCCCCCTCAGCATATATTGAGTCTCGGGAAATCCCAATAAAAATGTAGGTTAACCGCGGCGATTGTCATCCCCTGCCGCCGCAATGGCTCGCGCAGCGCCGGCGATCGCCGCCCGTAACCGCGGCGTTCTGTCGCACTCCGGCAAGTTGCGTTTGCTGCGGCAACCGTTGCGTTTGCGACACTCGTTTCAAACAGCATTGATTTTTAACCAATTGCGGCCAGCCGCCGGAGCGCCCGTCCGATGTTCCGCAGACGCAGCGGGCGGTGCCGGCAAATAAGTTCACACATGAGAACGAACAGAGTACATTTCAATGCTCGCCTCCCTAAAGCCTCGACGCCGATGGCATGGTCATCGACCTGGGCGCGCGAAGCCAGCGGCGGCTATGGGCGGTTGCCCGTCGGCGCCGCCTCACGAGGCCCTCTGCCGATCGCCCTGACCAAGGGATTTGCCGTGATGCCGTGCGCGAATACGCTCAACAGCACGGCGCCGCCGGCCACGGCGATGATCGTATTGTTGCCGGGCAGCTTCTCGTTGAAGACGATGACAGCGAAGACGATGGTGGCCAGCCCGCGCGGACCAAACCAGGCGATGAACATCCGGTCGGCGACGCGCAGACCGGTGCCGGCGAGGCATAGCAGCACCGGACCGATGCGAATGATGGTCAGGCTCAGCACCGCATAAAGTAACCCTGCCCAGGTGAGCCCGCCGATAATCAGCGGCGCCGCGCCGACCCCGAAGGCGACCCAGGTCAGGAGGGCCATGGCCTCCCCGGTAGCGACGGCGCCGCGCAGCAGTGTCTCCTTATGAGCCTGACGCAGCCCGCTCAACAGCAGGCCGCCGGCAAAGCAGGCGATGAAGCCGCTGCCGCCCGCCGCCTGCGCCGCGGCAAAACATGCCGCGGCGAGCGCCACGATCGGGACCTCCTCCCAGTGCTCGCTGATCCAGCCTTGTCGCTCGGCAGAGCGCAGCAGCAACGTCGTGAGCCATGTCAGGGCGAGCCCGACGAGCGCGCCGATGCCGAGTTCTTCGACGACCACCCGGATCGCATGCACCATCGTCCCATGCTCGAGCTGGGTCCCGACGGCGAGCCCGAGCAGCACCACGACGACCGGCACGCAAATGCCGTCATTGAGGCCGCTCTCGATATTGAGCGTCTCGCGCAACACGGCCGGGACATTCGGGTTCGTCACGACCGGCTTGCCGAGCGCCGCGTCGGTCGGCGCCAGCATCGCCGCGAGCAGCGCCATTTCGAGCAAGGCAACATTGGGAAACAGGACCCTAGCGATCAGAAAACCGAACAGAATTGTCAGCGGCAGCCCGATCAGCAGGAGTTCTCTCGGGAATTCCGATGTTGCGGCGGACGACGTTGAAATCGGCGTTTGCGGCGTCGGTGAACAGCACCATGGCAAGCGTCAGCTCGGCCAGGCTGCGCAACCCCTCGGCCCCGAGGTTGAGTCGGACCAAGCCGATCCCGTACGGCCCGAACAGCAAGCCGGCCGCGATAAACACGATCGGTCCGCTGAGCCAGGACCGTTCGACCCGGCCGGCGACGGCGCTGTAGATCAAGAGAAGGGCGGCGAGGATCGCAGCATTCTGGTACATCAGCCTTTGTTTCCCGAAATGCCCGAATGCGAGGATAGACGGGCGGGACCGCGCGAACCTTGATCTGGATTATCGCCCGCTCCCGAATAATCAGGAAGTTAAGCTAAGACAGTTTGTCGATAGTCACGACCGCCGGGTTGGGACAGCGAGCCCGGCGCGCAGAGGCGGGTGACTCCTCGGCCGATCGGGTCGGCGACGCCGGCCGGAATGCCGTTGACGTGTAACCGGCCATTCTGTCTGGTCTTTTGTGAGCGAGCAGATCCCCGACGAGAAGAGCGAAGCGCTTGCCGGCAGCGGCAACTTGAAGCGCCAGGAATACGAGCGAGAACTCGTCCGCTTGCATGTCGCGCTCGTCAAGCTGCGGCAATGGGTGTGGTGGTGATGGCCGTCGCGGGCTTCGGGACCCGAACCTCGCCTCGCCAATCTTCTGCTGGGTCGCGCTGAACCGGCAAGTATCGGGCCACCCGCCGTTCAGCCGAGGCCGGGGCGCACCGCGAACGCCGCTTCGGTCTTGTCGCGCACCTCGTCGAGCCCGACCCCGGGCGCCAGCTCGACGAGGGTCATCCCAGTCCCGTCGATCGTGAACACGCCGAGATCGGTGATGACCGTGTCGACGACGCCCTTGCCAGTCAGCGGCAAGGTGCAGCGGCGCAGCAATTTGGGCTCGTTGCGCGCGGTGTGCTCCATCAGCACGATGACCCGCTTGACCCCGGCGACCAGGTCCATCGCCCCGCCCATGCCCTTGACCACCCGGCCCGGGATCATCCAGTTGGCGAGGTCGCCGTTTTCGGCCACCTGCATCGCGCCGAGGATCGACAGGTCGATGTGTCCGCCGCGGATCATCGCAAACGACTGCGCGCTGTCGAAGTAGCTCGTCGTCGGCAGTTCGGTGATGGTCTGCTTGCCGGCGTTGATCAGGTCGGGGTCCTCCTCGCCCTCGAACGGAAACGGGCCCATGCCGAGCATGCCGTTCTCGCTCTGCAACTGGACCGTGATCCCGGGCGGGATGAAGTTCGACACCAGGGTCGGAATGCCGATGCCAAGATTGACGTAAAAGCCGTCTTCGAGCTCGGCCGCGGCGCGGCGCGCCATCTCGTCGCGTGACCAGGGCATGTCCGGTTCCTCTCCTTCACGCGCCGCGCTGGCGCACGGTGCGCTGCTCGATGCGCTTTTCGAACGATTGGGGGTGGACGATCCGCTTGACGAAGATACCGGGGGTCTGGATCTGGTCGGGCTCGATCTCGCCCGGCTCGACCAGGCGCTCGACCTCGGCCACGGTGACCCGCCCGGCGGTGGCCATCACCGGGTTGAAGTTGCGCGCGGTCTTGCGGTAGACGAGATTGCCCTCGCGGTCGCCCTTCCAGGCGTGGACGATCGCCAGATCGGCGACCAGGCCGCGCTCCATCAGATAGCTCTCGCCGTCGAACTCGCGCACCTCCTTGCCTTCGGCGATCAGGGTTCCGACCCCGGTCCGGGTGAAAAACGCCGGGATGCCGGCGCCGCCGGCCCGGATGCGCTCAGCGAGAGTGCCCTGCGGGTTGAATTCGAGCTCGAGCTCGCCCTTGAGATACAGATCGGCGAACAGCTTGTTCTCGCCGACATAGGACGAGATCATCTTGCGGATCTGCCGGCTTTCGAGCAACAGGCCGAGCCCGGCGCCGTCGATCCCGGCATTGTTCGAAATGATGGTGAGCCCGCCCACTCCCGCATCGCGGATCGCGGCGATCAGCGCTTCCGGGATGCCGCACAGGCCGAACCCGCCGGCCATGATCGTCATGCCGTCGCGCAGCAAGCCGGCGAGCGCCGTCGCCGCATCGGGATAGACCTTGTTCATCGGCTGCTCCTCCGCCAGCTGGGCCGCTTATTCATTGTCGGGTCACGCGCACAACGCCCGAATATTCTATAATGGCGCGGATATGTCATCCGCGTTGGCGGCGACCGGGCCTCGATCGGAGACGGGCGCCGGACCAGACCGCGCGGGCGTTGCGGCGATCCGTTCGTTGCGCGCGCCGGCTGCGTCGCGCCGACCCCATATCGATTGGATTCGCCAAGCGATTTGGCGAGGGCGTCGCTGAACCCATCGCCATGTAAATGAAACGCGGCGAACGAGCGAACATTTGAGGCGGGCTCGTAGGGTTTGATGGCCCTTCGCCGGGCTTTTGCGGGCAACTTGGTTACGATCGGGAAAACATTGATTTATTTGTGGAATTTAGCTGGTCCTCGGAGGGTTCGTCAGTTTATGAAGCCGGCCCGGAGAGGGTGAACCGCGCTGATGTTCGTGCCATGCGAGCAGTGCCCATTACGGCGCAGACCGATGTTCAGGCCGTTCTCGGAGACTGAGCTCAGCTTTGTCGCGGAAATGAAGACCGACCACATCGTGGTCGCGCCACGCATCGACATCATCCGCCAGGGCGAAGTCGGCGGCCCGGTCTATACCTTGTTCGAAGGCTGGGCGATCCGGTACCGCCAGCTGCCGGACGGCGCTCGCCAGATCCTCGACATCTTGCTGCCCGGCGACATGGTCGGGCTCGCTTCGGCCTTGTTGGGCACGATCAATCATTCGGTCCAGGCGATCACCCCGGCAACCTTGTGCGTTCTATCCGGCCGCGACTGGCGCGAACTGTTCGAGCGCCATCCCGGCGGTGGCGCTCAACCAGCTGCAGACGCGAGTCGAGGAAGAGCAGCGCAGCGACGTGCGATTGTCCTTGCTCGGGCGCAGCAACGCCGAGCAGCGCATCGGCTATCTGATGCTGGAAACCTTCGACCGGCTGCGGCAGCGCGGCATGGTTAATGGCGGCTCGACCTGCCCGTTCCCGCTGCAGCGGCGCGATATCGCCGACGCCGCCGGGCTGTCGCGGGTCCATGTCGCGCGCACCCTCGAACGGCTGCGCCAGGCCCGCCTCGCCGAGATCCAGGACGGGGTTCTCGTCCTGTTCGACCGGGCAGGGCTCGCCAATCTCGTCGGCTACGTCCCGCTGCGGCCGTCGGCCGGCAGAAGAGCCATTCTGTAGCGCGCCGCACGCCGCGCGCGTCATTGCCGCGGCGGTCGCGCCGTTCGCGCGACCAGCTCCTCCAATTGGCCCAACCGAAACGGCTTGGACAGGAAAGGCGTCGCCGAGGGAGCAATCGTCTCGCCGTAGCGCAGATCGCCCGAGGTCAGGATCGCCGGGACCCCCAGGCTCGAAGCATGTGCGGCCAGTGAAACCCCCGGCTCGCCGCTCATCACGCAATCGACGATCACCAGGTCGATCGTTTCGCGCGCGAGCAGTGCGCGGGCCTGCAGCGCCGAGCCGGCCGAAAAAATCACGTGGCCGCTGTCGCGCAGAAACTCGCAAACGAGCTCGCGCACCTCGCTGTTGTCGTCGACCACCAAAATCGAGGGCATGGCCCGGCTCCAGCACGAATGCAGAGGAGATATAGGGTAGCTTCGTGCGAGCTTTGTATCCAAGCGCCCGGCGGCCGAGCGCAGCGATGTTCAAGCGGAGACTGACCGGAGAAGCGCCGCCGGCGACGGCGCTCTCTCAGCCTGAGAGGGCCGGCGATTCGCGAGAAAAATCTTGCATCGATCCGGCTCGCATCCGACATTGGCCCGAGGCTGGGGTGCCGCAGGGCCACGCCTTAGAGCGCGGCGGCAGCGGCTGAGATGAGACCCAATGAACCTGGCCGGGCATGCCCGGCGAAGGGAGTCCGTGATTACCGCGCCCATCGTCGCTTCGCCGCAGCGTCCCAAAACCGCAATCATCGGCGCCGGGGTCATCGGGCTGGGGATCGCCTGGCGCCTGGCCCAGGCGGGCTGCGCGGTCACCGTCTACGATCGCGGCGAGGCCGGCCACGGCGCCAGCTGGGCCGCGGCCGGCATGCTCGCCGCCGCGGTCGAAACCGAACCCGGCGAAGAGCCGCTGTTGGCCTTGACTTTGGAAAGCCAGCGTCTGTGGCCGGATTTTGCGCGCGAGCTCGAGGCCGCCTCCGCGATCGCGATCGGCTACCGCGGCGAAGGCACGATGGTCGTCGCCCTCAGCCGCGACGACGCCGAGCAGCTGCGCTTTACCTATCAGTTCCAAAAAGGCCTCGGCCTCGATCTCGAATGGCTGTCCGGGGCCGAGGCGCGCCGCCATGAGCCGCATCTGCGCCCCGGCATCGCCGGCGCGGTGTCGAGCCCGCGCGACCATCAGGTCGACAACCGCCTCGTCGCCGCGGCGCTCGCGGTGGCCGCGCGGCGCGCTGGCGCTGCGCTGCACGAGCATTGCCCGGTCCGCGAGGTCGAAATCGTCGACGGCCGCGCCCGCGCCATCATTACCGACCGGGGCCGCGAGGCTGCCGACATCGTGGTGCTGGCCGCCGGCGCCTGGTCGCGCGAGATCGGCGGCATCCCGCCGGCCTATCTGCCCCCGGTGCGCCCGATCAAGGGCCAGATGCTGGCCTTGGCGATGGACCCGGCGGCGCCGCTGCTGCGCCACGTGATCTGGCTGCCGCGCGGCTATCTGGTGCCGCGGCTCGACGGACGGCTGGTGGTCGGCGGCACCGTCGAGGAGCGCGGCTTTGACGATCACGTGACCGCCGGCGGATTGCTGGCGCTGCTCGAAGGCGCCTGGCGGGCAGTGCCGGCGATCGAGGAGCTGCCGATCGCCGAAACCTGGGTCGGCTTCCGCCCCGGCTCACGCGACGACGCGCCGATGCTGGGACCAAGCGGCATCGACGGGCTGGTCATCGCCACCGGGCACCACCGGAACGGCATCCTGTTGACGCCGGTGACGGTCACGGCGATCAGCGCCTATCTGTTGACCGGGCGGCTGACCGACAACCTGCTGCCGTTCGGTCCCGAGCGCTTCGCCGCCGCGGCAACGCCGCGTCCGGCCGAGGAACCAGCGCCCGGCCTTGGCCGCGGCGGCGCGATGAGCGCGATGATGCGTGTGCGCATCAACGGCGTCGAGGAACAGGTCGCGGAGGCGACCTTGGCCGAGTTGCTCACCGCCCGCGGCGTCGATGCCAAGGCGCGGTTTCTCGCGGTCGCCGTCAATGGCGCCGTCGTCCGCCGCGCGGAGTGGCCGGCCACACCTCTGGCGCCGGGCGACGACGTCGAAATCGTCCGTCCGTTCTCCGGCGGCTGATTTTTACCGAATAGGGAAAAGCCATGTCCGACCCCCTGACGATCGCCGGCGTCACCCTGTCCTCGCGGCTTATCGTCGGCACCGCCGGCTATCCGAACCAGCAGGCGCTGCTCGACTGCCTTGAAGCCAGCGGCGCCGAGATCGTCACCGTGTCGATCCGGCGGATCAGTCTCGAAGGCTATGCCGAAAGCCTGGTCGATCTGCTCGGCGGCCGTTTCCGCCTGTTGCCCAACACCGCCGGCTGCGTCACCGCGCGCGACGCGATCCTGACCGCCGAGCTGGCGCGCGAGGCGCTCGAAACCGATTGGGTGAAGCTCGAATTGATCGGCGACCGCGAGCTGCTCTATCCCGATGTCGAGCAACTGGTGCATGCCGCCGAGGAGCTGGTGCGCAAGGGGTTTACCGTGCTGCCCTATTGTAACGAGGACCCGGTCGCCTGCCAAAAGCTCGCCGATGTCGGCTGCGCCGCGGTCATGCCGTTGGGCTCACTGATCGGCTCTGGCATGGGCATCGCCAACCCGGCGGCGATCGAGCTGATTTGCCGGCGCAGCCCAGTGCCGGTCGTGCTCGACGCCGGCATCGGCACCGCGTCCGATGCGGCCTTGGCGATGGAGCTCGGCTGTGACGCGGTGCTGGCCAACACCGCGATCGCCAAATCGCACGACCCGGCGCGGATGGCGGCGGCGATGCGCGCCGGGGTCGAGGGCGGGCGCCTCGCCCGCCTCGCCGGGCGCATCCCCCGGCGCAATTTCGCCGAGCCGTCGAGCCCGCAACTCGGCCTTGTCGGCTCCTGAGCCGCGCATCTGGGCTCGCCGCCCGCGCCATCTGCGCAGCCGAGCGCGGGATCGAGCCCGCGATCAGCGGATCGGCGGCGGCGTCACCCCGGCGGGCAACGGCTGGCGGCCGGTGACCGCCGGCGCCGCGGCTGCGGGCGCCGCGGCTGTAGGCGCCGTCGGAGCTGGCGCCGGCGGTGGACCGCTCGCCGCAGCCGGCGGCGCTTCGGCCTGCGCCAGCGCGGCGAGCAGACGATCGCTGACCCTGGGATCGATCGGCAGATGCCGGGCGGCCTGGAAGCGGATGATCGCGTCGCGGGTCTGCGGCCCAATCGCTCCGTCCGCCGGCGCCGCCAGAAACCCCAGCCGCTGCAACGCTTCCTGGGCCGCCGCGATCGGGTCGGTCAGCGGGCCCTGCCCGGCCAATCGGCCGGTGGCGCGCCGATAGGCCAGCAGCGCCTGCTGCGTTTTTGCCGACATCACCCCGTCGCGCGGACCCGGATCATAGCCGAGCCCGGCCAGCCGCGCCTGTAGCGCCGCAATCGGCCCCGTGCCGGCGCCAGCGGGAGCACCTGCCAGCGCGTGACTTAGCGCAGCGGCAACAAGGAATGCGCGAACAGCATCCCCCCGCATTAACCCTCCCCAAGCCAGCTGCGGCGGCATCTCGGGCGCCGGTCCGATTCGGTATCGGCTCGCCCGCGATCCTAACCACGTTGCGGGCTGGATTCCCAACTCGTTCTATGATTGTTTCGCGCCATCAGAGAGAGGGTGCGATGCGGTTCCTTCTCGTGCTCATGTGCTCGATATCAAAGCTGCGCCGGCGGCTGCGTTCGACTGCTCCGATCCGACTTTGCCGTCAACGGTCGTGATCTGTAGCGACCCAGAGTTAATCCGCCTCGCCGACGAGCGGCAGCAGGCGATCAACGATGCCCGCGAGCGGATCGGCGAAGAGCGGTGGCCGGCGCTATGGCAAGACCAGAAGATATGGGTGCGGTCCTATGCCACCGGTTGCGGCGTGCCGCCCAACCGGCCGGCGCCCAATCCCGTCCCAACTTCGGTTCGCGCCTGTTTTGCCAACGCCGCACAGGCGCGCCTCGCCTATCTTCGCGCCTACGACATGGATGCCGGCTCGGCGACGAACCCCTCTGTTGCTGCGATATCGAACCGCGTCGGGCCAAGCTTCGACTGCAGCGCCGCGACCCGACCTCTCGAAATGATAATCTGCGGCGATGCGGACCTGTCGCGCCTCGACCTCCGGTTCAACCAGGCCTATTGGGCATTGTTCGCGACATTAGGGCCGGCGGGTCAGCCGCAACTAAAGGTCGAGGACATCGCATTTATTAACCAGGTGCAGCAGGAGTGCCATCTCCCGGATTCGGGCATGCCAGCGCCCGAGCAGGCGCGGCAATCGAGCGATTGCATCAAAGCCGCCTATAAGGCCGAGCGAAAGGCTTGGCTCGCGCGTCTCACCGGGCCAGCTTATGAAGAAGCGGTTCGTCCGCTCCAAGCTCACATCGAGCTCCAGACGGATCTTCAGGCGCTCGGTTTCGTCCCACCGGGACCAGCCGACGGCGTTTACGGCGCCGCGACGCGGGCCGGGATTACTGCGTGGCAGAGCGCCCGCGGGTTGGCGGTGACCGGCTTTCTCGGCGATGCCGACGCCCGCGCGCTCGAACAAGAGGCTGGAAGTCGGCAGTCCCTTGCCCAGCAGGGCGATCAGCCGTCCGGGGCCGGGCAGCTGTCCTCTTTACCCAGGCTTGCCCCGATCTCAGAAGATCAGATCCCCCTTCAAATTGTCGGAGGCATATATAAGGTCCCGGTGCGGATCAATGACGCAATTACGCTTGATTTCCTCGTAGACAGTGGTGCGACTGACGTGTTGATCCCAGCTGATGTCTTCCTTACGCTATTCCGCACCGGTACAATTACCGAGCAAGATTTGGGAATTATCAGGTTGACGTAGTACGCGCCATCGTGTAGGATGGCCTCAGAGTTGAGAGGCAGTCCCGACATGGCCCGCGACAAGATCGATCTCCGCAACCCAATTTTCAACGATGACAACGCCGCGCGCGAGTATCTGGAAACGGTGTTGTGGCCGCAGGGTCCGGTTTGTCCGCGCTGTGGCGTCATGGGCAATCGGATCACGAAGCTGGCGGGCAAGAGCACGCGGCCGGGCGTCTACAACTGCAAAGATTGCCGCAAGCCGTTTTCCGTCACGGTCGGCACCGTTATGGAGCGCTCGCATATCCCGCTGTCGAAATGGGTTCTGGCGACGCGCTTGATGGCCGCGAGCAAGAAGGGCATGTCGGCGCATCAACTGCACCGGATGCTTGATACCAGCTACGAAGCCGCGTGGTTCCTGTTTCACCGGCTTCGCGAGGCGGCTGGCGATCCCTCGCCTGCGCCGATCGGCGGTGAAGGCAAGGTGGTCGAAATTGACGAAACCTACATCGGCGGCAAGGAAGCCAACAAACACGCCAGCAAGCGCCGGCATGCGGGTCGCGGGCCAGTCGGCAAGATGGCTGTTGTTGCCCTCGTCGAGCGCGACGGCGAAACCCGTAGTTTTCACGTCGCAAATGTGACCGCGAAGACGCTCCGGCCGATCATCGTCAAGCACGCGAGCCGAAAGTCCTACATGATGACGGACGAAGCTGCGGTTTATCCAGCGATCGGCGACGAGTTCGCCGGGCATGGCACGGTCAACCACGGCGCAGAGGAATACGTTCGCACGGGCGGCTTTCACCATACCAACACGGTTGAAAGCCATTTCGCGCTGTTGAAGCGCGGCGTGTTCGGCACATTCCACAACATTAGCGAGGCGCACCTGTCGCGCTATCTCGCCGAGTTCGATTTCCGGGCGAACACCCGCGACATGACAGACGGGGAACGGGCCGCCGCATTGCTCGCCGCCGCGAAGGGCAAGCGGCTTCTGTACCGACAGCCTCACCAAGCCGCGAACGGCTAAGCAGCGCCTCCGCGCTTTCCTGCGCTGGCGCGCTTGCCGCAGAGTCCGAGTAGCCTTCTTCCCCTTCGCGCGTCGCACCTGCTCCGCAAGCTCGGCGCGCGATTGGGGAGGCGTCTTCAGCAGCCGCAGCAACAGCGCATCGAACCGCTGCGCAACCTGATCGTCATCGCTTCCCTGGTCGCTCATACGGGGAGGATAGCATGGCAGAGCCGACACTCAGCACTGCAATCGCCATCAGAGGATTCGGACGCCAGAGAGTCTACCCGCCGGTAGGGCGTTGCATTTATTGTTTTGTGACAGATTGTGACCTTGGAGATGAGCACATTATCCCGCAAGCCCTGGGTGGTAACATCATCCTTCGATCAGCGTCATGCTCAGATTGTGAAAGAATTATCGGCGCCGGGGTTGAACAACGCTTAACACATAAAACCAAAGGCATGTTCGCAGCAATGAGGTTGCGCCATAACTACAAATCTAAGCGGCCTAAAACACGACCTAGCTCTCTTCCGTTTACGATAATTGAGCCGAGCGGATTTCATAGACGTGTCCATATTCCAGCGAAAATGATTCCCCGATATTGGCTCGCGTTTGTGAGTCTCGGACCTCCAGGCATTATCGTTGGGAGATCGCCCAACGCTGGCGCGCTCGGGGCGGCGTATTGGCAGTGGCACGAAGACGATATCAAAGGGCTGTCGCGAATTGTCGTGCCGGGCGCTCGTATTCAATTGCATGGCGCGGGCGACGCGCGTGATCTGAACTCGATTAATAGCAAAGATCGCGCATGCAATGGCCGTAGCAGAATATGGTCTTGATTCATTTGATCCCTGGTTACCACGCTTCATCTTAGGTAAGGATGATTGTGCGTTGCACTATTACGTATCCGGACGCGAAAACAAGACTGTTGAACCTAGGGGCGACCACAGAATAAGCCTCGGCACCTGGGGAGACGATGGATTAATAATCGGTGCTACCGTGCGGCTTTTCTGTTGTTATGGTACCCCCAATTACGAAGTTGCGGTCGGGAAGTTCAAAAAACCTCGTCAACAACATCCTGCGACTTAAGATTGCCCATATGCATTCAACATAAAAAGCGCGATCGTAACTGTCCAATTTCTCCCATTCGCAATCTGTCCTGCCGGGGTCCAAGCGCTCTTGGGTTTCAAACAGATAACGAGCCAGCCGCAAGACGATTGCGTCGCGATCGTCGCCAGTTGAATTGCCCTTGCATTCCGCGCACATGATTTTCCCTCCAAGCCACGCGTCGCAGAGGGAAAATCACGGTTGACTGAACTGCCGGCCTGTCACGCGCTTTCGAAATATACCGTCAGATTTGCTACGTCAACCTGATAATTCCCCAAGATTTCCTCGGTGAGCAACCCTACACGCTTGCCGACGGATCGACGCTCAAGAGCGCTCGCTTTATTATTCATCAAATAACGATTGGCCCTTACACCATTTCCAATGTGAGGGCGAGTATCGGCCCGGTCGATGGGGGCCTTCTCCTCGGCCAGAGTCTGCTTTCGCGCTTCGCTTCGGTGACTCTAGACAACGATCGCCACCTGCTTGTCCTGAGCGGGCCTCGTCAATAGCCCGGCGGCGAGCGCCGCCGGCAAACCCAGCATCGCGGCGAGCCCGACCGCGACAAGACTGATGCCGGCCCTCAATCTGCACCTTGCTGCAACCCGGCCCGCTTCTCGCGGATGCTCGCCGCCACAGGCGCCGCTTTCTCCAACAAGCCGAGCCAGCGTTCGACCCGCTCGCGGTTCTTGCCGAAATCATTGCGGCCGTAACGCGATCGGCTGTAGAGCGCGATCCCGGAGCGGTCGGGACCGAGCGCCACGAACTCGACAGTGACGATGTCGGGAAAGCGGAAGGCCGGCGAATGCTGGATATAGACGAGGCGGCGCCCTTGCGATTCCACCCGCACCACCCGCGGCTCGGCGGCGATCATGCTGGTCCACTCGTCGCGCAGCCGCCGCCACGGCAGGGCAAAGATCGGCGTCGTCATCGCCGGATGAGCCGCGCAATAGCCGGGCGGGCAGGCGAGAAAGCTCGGCTGCGGCAGCGGCGGGCGCAGCGCCGCGATGTCGACGCGCTCCTGCGGCGCTGGGCGATCCTGCGCCGGGCGGCTCATCAACACCCGCACCGCAGCGCCGAGGGCGATCGCCGCGAGCCCGACGCCGAGCAATGCTGTCGCGATCGGGCGAGCCCGCATTCCTCACCTCTGCCGATACGACCCGGATGGAGACCCGGCCGCGACTATGGCATAAGTTGGCGGCCAACGACCAGGCGGTGCGGCATGGACCAGCCGGCGAACCCGGAAATTCGAACAGCGCCGCGCCGCACCCGGGCGGCGGCCGCTGCCGACCGCGGGATTGCCGCCGCCAGCGGACCGAATTCGCCGGCGCAAGATGCCCCGATCTACGCGCCCGACGGTCTCGCCGAGGGGATCGCGGCACTCTCCGCCGAACCGGTCTTTGCCGCGATCCTGGAGCGGGCCGGCCCGCCGCAGTTTCGCCGCCGGCGCAACGGATTTGCCACCTTGCTGCACATCATCCTCGAGCAGCAGGTGTCGATCGACGCCGCGGCGGCGATGCACCGCCGGCTGAGCGGCCTGTGCCGGCCGCTCGGCCCCGAGGGCTTCCTGGCGCTGGACGACGCGGCCCTGCGCGCCTGCGGCTTCAGCCGGCAGAAGATGGGCTATGCCCGCCAGCTCGCCGAACGGGTGAGCCGCGGCGAATTCGACTTCAACCGGCTGGCCGCGGCCGATGACGAAGCCGCGCGGGCAGCTCCTGATCGCGCTCAAGGGCATCGGCGCGCTGGAGCGCCGAAATCTACCTGATCTTCGCCTTGGGCCGGGCGGACATCTGGCCCGCCGCCGATCTCGGCCTGCAGATCGCCGCCGGCGCGCGGCTCGGCCTCGCATCGCGGCCGGCCGAACCCGAATTGCGGCGGCTCGGCGAGGCCTGGCGGCCGTGGCGCTCGGTCGCCGCCTGCCTGTTCTGGCAATCCTATCTGCACGAGCGCGGAAGGGCGCCGCCGCTGCTGGCGCCAGAGCTCTACGCCTGACCCTGCAAACCCGATCGAGGCAAGCCCAGCCGATATGCAAGCCATCCGGGCATTGTGCGTCTATTGCGGCTCGTCCGGCGCGGTCGCCGCCCCATACCGCGCGGCGGCGAGCGAACTTGGCGCGCGGCTTGCCGCGGCCGGCATCGAGATCGTCTTCGGCGGCGGCCGGGTCGGGCTGATGGGGCTGCTCGCCGATGCCGCGCTCGCCGCGGGCGGCCGGGTGACCGGGATCATCCCAGCCCGGCTGCGCGACAAGGAGCTCGCCCATCAGGGCGTCAGCGAGCTGGTGGTGGTCGGCGGCATGCACGAGCGCAAGCAGCGGATGGCCGAGCGGGCGGACGCCTTCGCGGTTCTGCCCGGCGGCATCGGCACCCTCGACGAGATGTTCGACACCCTCAGCTGGAAGCAACTGGGGCTGCACGCCAAACCGATGTTCCTGGTCGATATCGACGGCTACTGGGCCGGCCTGCGCGCGCTTCTCGAACACATTATCGAGCGCGGCTTTGCGACGCAGCAGACCGGCGCCCTGATGCAGGTCGTTCCGAGCGTCGCGGCGCTGATGGCCGCGCTCGGCGAAACCGCGGGACCGACCGTCGGCCTCGCCCCCGAGCTTTTCTGAGCGGTCGTCAACCCGGACCGGGACGTATCTGTTTGATGGTGTAAGGTTTTGCCGGTTGAGCCCGGCGATATCCCCCCGGCGGTGAATAAACCGGTGCAAAACCCCGGAAGGAAGCAGTCGCGGTCCAAGGTTTCCAATCGTTCGATCCAAATGCCTAAAAATACGGCAAAATTTTAACATACTGGAATCACGGAATAATTTTCTGGATGGACGATAAGTCCATGCATCTATCGGTAACGATTTGGTAACAGTCTGAAACAATGCCGCATTTTGGCCTCGTTCTGGCCTCAGCGGCCGGCGCTGTGCACAATTTGCGGCGGCGTCTGCTGGCGCGAGCGCCCAGCGGCGGCGCCGATCCGCCTTTAGGCCGCTTGTCGCGCCAGAGTGCTGCCTCTATCCTGGCGCGCTGGCGAGGACGCCGGCCGGTCCGGCGCCGGCCGCATGCGAGGATGGAAAACAATGGCGAAAATCAAGGTGGCGCGGCCGGTCGTCGAGCTCGACGGCGACGAGATGACCCGGATCATCTGGAGCTTCATCAAAAGCAAGCTGATCTAGCCGTATCTCGAAGTCAACCTGAAATACTACGACCTTGGCATGGAGAGCTGCGACGCCCTCGCGTCAGTGCAACAAGACAGGCCATAATCGTTAATAGATTAACTCAGCCGAAACGAAAGCGGCGCGCGGAGGTGCAAGCATGTCAGATCTCGAAATCGTTTGGACGAAGGTTGATGAAGCACCTGCGCTGGCCACGTTTTCCCTTCTGCCGATCGTCGAAGCCTTCGTCGGGGCGGCCGGCGTGAAGATGAAGCTGAAGGACATTTCGCTTACTGGCCGCATCATCGCCAACTTCCCCGACAAACTGACGCCAGCGCAAAAGATTAACGACGAGCTCGCCGAACTTGGCCAACTTGCGATGCGCCCCGAGGCCAACATCATCAAGCTGCCCAACATCTCCGCCTCGATCCCGCAGCTGAAGGCTGCGATCAAGGAGTTGCAGAGCAAGGGTTACGACGTGCCGGACTATCCGGACAGCGACGCGACGCCAGCGGATAAGGAAATCCGCGCCCGCTACGGCAAGGTGCTCGGCAGCGCCGTCAATCCGGTGCTGCGCGAGGGCAATTCCGACCGACGCGCCGCCGGCGCCGTGAAGCAGTACGCGCGCAACAATCCGCATAAGATGGGCGCCTGGACCAAGGACTCGAAAACCCGCGTGGCGCACATGTCGGGCGGCGATTTCTACGGTTCGGAGGTCGCGACGACCATTGCGGCGCCGACCAATGCCCGTATCGAGTTGGTCGGCAGCGATGGCGCGGTCACGGTGCTGAAGGCGAAGACGCCGCTTCAGACCGGCGAGATCATCGACGCGGCGGTGATGAACCGTAAGGCGTTGCGCGCCTTCTTCGCCGCGCAGATCGACGCCGCGAAGAAGGACGGCGTCCTGTTCTCGCTGCACGTCAAGACAACCATGATGAAGATCTCCGATCCCATCATCTTCGGTCATTGCGTTTCCGTGTTCTTCGCCGATGTGTTCGAGAAGCATGGCGCCACACTGACGCGCCTGGGCGTTGATCCCGACAACGGCGTGGGCGACATGCTGACCCGGATCGAGACATTGCCGGAGGCTGAAAAGGCGGCGATCAAGGCCGATATCCAGGCCACCTACGCGAAGCGGCCCGGCCTCGCCATGGTCAATTCCGACCGGGGAATCACCAATCTGCACGTGCCGAGCGACGTGATCATCGATGCCTCGATGCCGGCGATGATTCGCGAATCCGGGCACATGTGGGGCCCTGACGGCAAGCTGCACGACGTGATCGCCGCGATCCCCGATCGTTGCTACGCGACGCTGTTCCAGGCCACCATCGAGGACTGCAAGGCGCATGGCGCCTTCGACCCGAAGACGATGGGCTCGGTGCCGAACGTTGGGTTGATGGCGCAGCAAGCCGAGGAGTATGGCTCGCACGACAAGACGTTCGAGGTCGCCACGGGCGGAACAGTGCGCGTGGTCGCCGATGACGGCACGGTTCTGCTGTCACAGCCGGTCGAGACCGGTGACATCTTCCGGATGTGCCAGGTCAAGGACGCGCCGATCCAGGACTGGGTCAAGCTTGGGGTGCGCCGCGCGCGCCTGACCGGCACCCCGGCGGTGTTCTGGCTCGACGCCAAACGCGCGCACGACGCGCAGTTGATCGCCAAGGTCGAGACATACCTGAAGAACGAGGACACATCGGGTCTCGACATCCGCATCCTGGCGCCGGTCGAGGCAATGAAGTTCTCGCTCGACCGCATCCGCAAGGGGCTCGACACCATCTCCGTCACTGGCAATGTGCTGCGCGACTACTTGACCGATCTTTTCCCGATCATGGAGCTGGGCACGTCGGCCAAGATGCTGTCGATCGTTCCGCTGCTGGCGGGCGGCGGGTTGTTCGAGACCGGGGCCGGCGGTTCGGCGCCGAGGCACGTGGAGCAGTTCCAGCACGAAGGCTATCTGCGCTGGGATTCGCTGGGCGAGTTCCTGGCGCTTGGCGCGTCGCTGGAACATCTGGCGCAGACAAGCGGGAACAAGGACGTGCAGGTTCTGGCCGAGACGCTCGATGAGGCCAACGGCAAGATCCTTGAGTACAACCGTTCGCCTGCGCGGAAGGTTGGCGAACTGGATAATCGTGGCAGCCATTTCTACCTGGCGCTGTATTGGGCACAGGCGCTGGCCGGGCAGAACAACAGCCCGGCACTGGCAGCCCGCTTCAAACCGCTGGCGGAGGCGCTGGCGGCCAACGAGGCCAAGATTAATGCTGAGCTGATCGCCGCGCAGGGTAAGCCGGTGGATACTGGCGGTTATTATCTGCCCGATCCGGCGAAGACATCGGCGGCGATGCGGCCGAGTGCGACGCTGAACGCTGCGCTCGCCGCTCTCTGACGTGCATAAGCCAATGAACTGAACCGAAGACGGCCGAAACAAGGGAGGAAGAACGATGCGGCTCAGCATCCTCGACGATTATCAGGGTGTCGCGCTCGACATGGCGGATTGGTCGCCGGTGCGGAGCCGCGGTATCGAAATCGCCGTCGAGCGGCATGCTTTCGCCGATGAGGACGCCGTTGTGCGCGCACTCGCCAATTCCGAGGTCGTCGCGGCAATGCGCGAGCGCACGCCGTTTCCGAGATCGGTCGTCGACCGACTGCCCAAGCTGAAGCTCTTGATCACGACCGGCATGCGCAACGCGTCCTTCGACATGGCCGCGCTAAAGGACCACGGCGTCACGGTGTGTGGCACCGGCGGTCCCGGCGGCGGCAACGAGGATACCGCCGAACTCGCCTGGGGCCTGATCCTCGGCGCGGCGCGGCGAATCGCGGAGGATCATCAATTCATGCGGCTGGGCGGATGGCAGACCCGCATCGGCCACCGCGTCGCCGGCAAGACGCTCGGTCTGTTGGGCCTGGGGCGGCTCGGTAGCGCGGTCGCCCGCGTCGGGCTCGCCTTTGGCATGAAGGCGATCGCCTGGAGCCAGAACCTTTCGGCGGAGAAGGCCGCTTCGCAGGGCGTCGAGCGGGTCGAGAAGGACGAGTTGTTCCGCCGCTGCGACATTCTCTCGGTGCATCTGGTGCTGAGCCCGCGCAGCCGCGGCCTGGTCGGCGCTCGCGAGATCGGGCTGATGAAGCCGAGCGCCATCCTGGTCAACACCTCGCGCGGCCCGATCGTCGACACCGAGGCGGTCATCGCGGCGCTCAAGGCGGGCCGTCTCGCCTATGCCGGGTTCGACGTCTACGACAAGGAGCCTTTGCCGATCGACCATCCGCTGCGCACCGCGCCGAACGTGATCCTGACCCCGCATATCGGCTATGTCACCGACGAAAATTACCGCAGCTCCTACCCGCAGATCGTCGAGAACGTCGCTGCCTTTCTCGACGGCGCGCCGATCCGGGTGATCTGAACTTCGCGTCGGGCGCAATGATCGGCGACGGCCTCCGGCTGCGGCCTTCCGAGGATCGCGATCTCGCGGCGATCAGCGCGATCTACCGACATCATGTGCTGCATGGGGTGGCTTCGTTCGAGGAGACCCCGCCCGAGCCGGACGAGATGGCGCGCCGGCGCCGCGAGATTGTTTCGCGCGGGCTGCCCTACCTCGTCGCCGAGCAGGGCGAGCGGGTCATCGGCTATTGTTACGCAAGCCTATACCGGACCCGGTCGGCCTATCGTTTCACCGTCGAGGATTCGATCTACGTCGAGGCCGCCGAAACCGGGCGCGGGATCGGGCGCGAATTGCTGTCGGCCCTGATCGAGCGCTGCGCGGCGCAGGGCTACCGGCAGATGGTGGCGGTGATCGGCGGGAGCGACCAATGGCCGTCGATCCGGCTCCATGCGGCGCTTGGCTTTGCCCGGGTCGGCTTATTGCCGGCGGTCGGCTTCAAATTCGGCGGCTGGATCGATACCGTTCTGATGCAGCGGGTCCTCGGCGAGGGCGCCGCCATCGCGCCCGCAGCAATCGGCGATTAAGATATCGAGGTGAACATGGCTGATCCATTTGCCGATCCCGACCGGATCGAAGGCTACCACGCCCACATCTATTACGACCCCGCCACCCGCGCCCAGGCCGAGCGGCTGCGCCAAGGCATCGGCGAGCGCTTCGCGGCCCGGCTCGGCAACTGGCACGACGAGCCGGTCGGCCCGCATCCGGTATCGATGTACCAGGTGGCCTTTGGCGCCGAGGCGTTCGCGGACCTGGCGCCGTGGCTGATGCTGAACCGCGACGGGCTCGACGTGCTGGTGCATCCGCTCTCCGGCGACAGCCTGGCCGACCACACCCGCTATGCAATGTGGCTCGGCCGGGTTTTGCCGCTGCGGCTCGAGGCGCTGCGCCGCGCCAGCCCGACAAATTGATCGTCGAATTTATATTCGGCCCACCACCAGCAGCACGACGACGATAATCAGCAGGATGCCGACGCCGCCGCTCGGATAGTAGCCCCAGCCGCCGCTGTAGCCCCATGTCGGCAGGGCGCCGATCAGCAGCAGCACCAGAATGACCAGAAGGATTGTGCCCAGCATCGCTAACCTGCGGTTATGTTGATCACCGCTTAGGAAACCCGCGCCACGGTGGATGAGTTCCCCGTCCGGTTTAAAAAAACCGCCCGGCACGCTCGTCTCCCGGCTCTGGGTCGGGCCTGCGCCGCGAGGCGGCGCGGCGGCTACCTAGACGCGGCGAGGCCACAGCCATTGGCGCACCGGCCCGCTATCCACATGGACAAAGTCCGCACGCGGATAATAGCCGACGCCGCCGGCCCGGAGGCTTAGCGCGGCATTGCGCACCTGCTCCAGGCTGCGTCCTTCGCTGCGCAGATCGATCGCCATGCCCTTGATGTGATAGCTGTGCTTGGCCACCCCGTTGCCTTGGAGATAGAGCCGCTGATTGGTGGCTGGCGACCGGTAGCCGCATAACACCAGGAACGGATCGGGCGTATCGAGGCGGTCGCGCAGCAGACCCAATACGTCGAGAACACCGGCGTTCATCGGCCGGATCTCGCCGAAATCGTGATCGCGCAAAATCCAATTGATGTCGCGCACCGCCTCGCGGATGTAGTGGCCGTCGGCCCAATACACCGTGCGCAGCCACTCGCCGGTGTTGACGTTGTAAAGCGACACTGATCGCGGAGCAAAGGACACTGCGCTGGCGGGCTTGACCAGACCAACGGCAGCGACGGCAGCCGCCGCGCCGAAAAGCCGGCGGCGGCTCAATAGTTCAGAAGCGTGCAATGGTTTCTCCCCCCGGATTCCCCGAGTGGGCCATAGCATCCGAAACCGCGTCGAACAACCCCGAACGGACGAAACCCGCGGAACTGCCGGGGTCTGTTACAATTTTCTATCTATTGGTTTGGCCGAGGCTTCCGACCCTCACCCTTTACGATGGCCAGGGGTCGCATCCTGCGCCATCGGCCGCTCTTCAGCCCGGTGCAGATGCTCCCAGATCGCCTCGTCGCGCTGATAAGGATCGCCGCGAAACGCGATCGCGCCGTCCAATTCGACGACGGCGGTGCGATAGACGATGAATACCGGGATCGGCTTCGGCAGGGCCCGCCCATGCGTGCGATCGACCGCGATCGCCTTGGCGATCGTCTGGGGACTGGCCCCGAGCAGCAGGCCGGCCAGCAGCTGCGGGTTCTCGACCCGCACGCAGCCGTGGCTCATCATCCGGTTGGCGGCGCGAAAGCGCCATTTCTCCGGCGTGTCGTGCAGATAGACGTCGAACCCGTCGGACATTTCGAACTTGATCCGCCCGAGCGCAGAGTAGGGTCCCGCCACCTGCTGCACCCGCATCGGGCCGCGATAGCGCATGTGATGTTCGGAAAGATAGTCGCGGTCGCGGGCCAGGTCCGGCAGGATTTCCTCGACCAGGATCGAGCGCGGGATGTTCCACGGTGGGTTGAACAGGATTGCGGTGATCAGCGATTGAAGCTCCGGAGTTTGCTTGTCGACCTCGCCGATCACGACCGGCGTCGTAAACACCGGCCGATTGTCGCGGAACAGCTGGAGCTGGGCGATCGCGGTGTCGACGACGACGCGGTCGGCCGGCATGTTGCGCGGCAGCCAGCGCAACCGCTCGAGGTTCACCGCGAGCAGGCGCTCGCGGCGCCGCGCCTCGGCGGCGCTCACCAGCGACCCGCGCCGGTTGCCGAGGCCCGACGCGCGGCCGCCCGCTGCGGCGATCGCGCGGTATTCGAGGTAGGCGCGGCGCATCGCCCGGTATTCCGCCGAGGCGGGGGCGAGCGCCAGAACCGCCCGCGCCGGATCGGGTGCGGCGACCGCGGCGGCGAGCGCGGCCACAATATCGACCGGCTGCGGCCGCAGGTCCTCGTCCGCGCTGCGGTCGGCAGGCTTCACCGCGCCCTCCGCCAGCGCGTCGGCATAGGAGAGAAATGCATCGGACAGCAGCAGATCGCGCTCGATCGGCGACAACCCGGCCCAACGCCCGGGCAGGAAATCGGCATGATAGGAAGCGGGATCGAGCCCCTGCTCGCGGGCGCGCAACACCGCACCCCACAGCGCCGCCGCCGCGGCCGCATGATCGCCCCAGAATATCCGGTATCCGTGAGCATTGTAGAAGCGGCGCAGCAGGTGCTCGCGCACCCGCTCGCCGGCCACCGCCACCCGGCCCGCCGAATCGAGCCGGTCTTCGATTTGGGTGTCGCCGGCGAACGGGGTCAAGGTCGGCGGGCCGAGGCTGACCGGCCCCGTCTGCCCGCCGGCCGTCTGCCCGCCGGCCGCCGCGGCCGCCTGCGGCGGATCGGCCAGCGTCGGCGCGAGCGCCAAGCGAGCGATACCCAGCGCCAGCGCTCCGGCAAGTGCTAGCCTGCCGGCGCGATGCCGAACCGTGGCCCTGATCAGCACCTCACCTCGCTTGCCGGGCTACGGCCGGTCCATGGCGCCGTCCGGACGACGGCTGTCGATTGGAATTGGCGATTGCCGATAACGCGATTGCCGATACAAGGTTGTCGCGCCGACGATCAGACCGAGAATACCACACCAAACCCCGCTCTGCACCCGACCTATGTGGGCCGGCGCGGGGTCGCCGGCGGCAAGCGTCAGGTTCGCACCACCAGGTAGAGCATGCCGCAGACCAAGGCTGAAAATACCCGAATTGATCGGGCCGAGAGAACACCCACGCCCGAAGGCGTCCTGCGCGAGGTCTTCGGCTTCGCCGGCTTCCGCGGTTCCCAGCAGGCGGTGATCGAACAGGTGATGGCCGGCGGCGACGCGGTCGTGCTGATGCCCACGGGCGGCGGCAAATCCTTGTGCTATCAGGTGCCGGCATTGCTGCGACCGGGGCTCGGGGTCGTGGTCTCGCCGCTGATCGCGCTGATGAAGGACCAGGTCGATGCGCTCGGCCAGGCCGGGGTGCGCGCCGCGGCGCTGAACTCGCGCCTGACCCCGGGCGAGGCGGCGGCGATCGAACATAAAGTCGCCGCCGGCGGCCTCGATCTCCTCTACGTCTCGCCCGAGCGGCTGGTGACGCCCCGCTGCCTCGACCTCTTGGGGCGCACCCGCCTCGCCCTCTTCGCCGTCGACGAGGCGCATTGCATTTCGCAGTGGGGCCATGATTTCCGCCCCGAATACCAGCAATTGTCGATCCTCAAACAGCGTTTTCCGACGGCGCCGCTGTTGGCCTTGACCGCCACCGCGGACGAGCCGACCCGGCGCGACATCATCGCCCAGCTCGGGCTCGGCCACGCCCCGGTGTTCGCCGCCGGCTATGACCGCCCGAATCTCTTCTACCGCATCGTGCCCAAGCGCAGCCCGCTCGACCAGCTCTGGGAGTTTGTCGCCGCCGAGCATCCGGGCGACGCCGGCATCGTCTATTGTTTCACCCGGCGGGCAGTCGACGAGACGGCGGCCTGGCTTGCCGCGCGCGGGCGCACTGCGCTCCCTTATCACGCCGGTCTAGACAGCGCCGTGCGCGAACGCAACCAGGAGCGCTTTCTGCGCGAGGAGGGGGTGATCGTCGCCGCGACGATCGCTTTCGGCATGGGCATCGACAAGCCCAATGTGCGCTTTGTCGCCCATCTCGACGCGCCGAAAAATCTCGAAGCCTATTATCAGGAAACCGGCCGCGCCGGGCGCGACGGACTGCCGGCCGATGCGTGGATGACCTACGGCCTCGCCGACGTGAACAATCTGTTCCGGCTGGTCGATAGCGGCGAGGCCGGCGAGCGCCAGCGCCGCATCGAACGGCGGAAGATCGAGGCGCTGCTCGGCTATTGCGAGACGGTCGCGTGCCGCCGCCAGGCGCTGCTCGGCTATTTCGGCGAGCCCGATCACCCGCCCTGCGGCAATTGCGACAATTGCCGCGAGCCGGCGGCGACCTGGGACGGAACGATCGCGGCGCAAAAGGCGCTCTCGGCGATCTACCGCACCGGGCAGCGCTTTGGCGCGCACCACCTCGTCGACCTGCTGCTCGGCGTCGACAACGAGCGGATCAGGCGGCTCGGGCACGACCGGCTGAAGACCTTCGGCGTCGGCGCCGAGCTCGACCGCCGCCGCTGGCTCTCGGTGTTCCGCCAGCTCGCGGCGCAGGGGCTGGTCACGCCCGATCTCGCCGGGCATGGCGGTTTGTCGTTGGCGCCGGCGGCGACTGAGATCCTGCGCGGCGCCAGACCGGTGCATTTCCGCCTCGATCCGCCAGACCAGGGACGCGAGCGGGGCCGCTCGCGCGCTGCCAAGTCGCTCTCACCGGCCGGCGATCTCGATCCCGCGGCACGCGATTTATGGGAGGCGCTGCGCGCCTGGCGGCTCGAAGAAGCGCGCCGCCAGGAATTGCCGCCTTATGTGATCTTTCACGACACGACCTTGATCGAGGTGGCGCGCCGCCGGCCGGCCGCGCTCGCCGCTCTCGCCGATATTCCCGGCATCGGCCGCAGCAAGCTCGACCGCTACGGCGCCGCGGTGATCGCCGTCGTCGCCGCCAAGGCGCCGAAAAATTCTTCGTCCGCTTAACCTGCCGTCAATAATTCCGTCGCATCCTGCGCACGATTGAAAACCAGGGAGAACCCGATGCGTGCGGTTTATACGAACCTGATTAAGGACAATGCCGGGGTCACGGCGATCGAGTACGGGCTGATCGCGGCGCTGGTCGCGGTGGTCTGCATCGGCGCCTGGACTCTGCTCGGCTCACACCTCAGCACCGAGTTCAGCACCATCGCCGGCAGCGTCTGATCGGCAGCAGTCGAAGCAGACGATTCGCCCTCAGGTAATGCGCGACGGCGGCGGTCACGAACGCTGACCTGCGATATCACCACAGACCTCACGGGCAAGGCGGCGCCCGATCGCAGCCCGCAAAACACCCGGAGCCAGTTACGCGGCGCGGTGCTCGCATGCTTTGCGAAACTCGCCGGCGCCAAGATGGGCGTCACCGCCATCGAATACGCGTTCATCGCCGGACTGGTCGCGATGGTTATCGTCGCGGTGGAGACAGCCCTGGGCGCCTCGGTCAGCGGGCTGTTCACCTCCGTGCTCGGCGGGTTTTGACATCCGGCGCCGAGCGGACCCGGCTGCCGTCACCGATCGGAGTTTTCGAAGCGCCCGCTCAGTCGCACCCGAGCGCTGCCGGTGCGCTTCGCTGCCGCCCAATAAAGTTGCTGAATTCGAACCGCCGGTTCCGCATGATCCAGAAGGCCGCTTCTGTCAGCTCGCACTGCCGAGCGGCGGCCAGTAGCGGCCTGGCATCTCACTCGCCACCGCGTTGTTGTCGCCGATACGCCGCCTGAGTTCCATCAAAATGTTAAGTCTTCATCAAGATTTGGGTGAGAACCTGCGCGTCATCTGACCTCAGGAGGATGAACGATGCGCCATATGATCTGGCAGATAGTCACGGACGACACTGGAGTTACGGCGATCGAGTATGGGCTGATTGCGGCGCTCGTCGCCGTCGTTTGCATCGCCGCCTGGAGTTTGCTCGGCTCCAGTCTTAGCAACATCTTCAGCAGCGTGGCCGGAAGCCTCTGAAACGACGCGCTCCTTATCCGCCGATCCGCGGCGCGTCGTTTTTCAGCCCCGAGCCGCGAACGGCGTCTGCAAACCCGCCGCGCACCCAACCGAGGTCTCGGGAAACATGAGTTGACGGGCATCATAAAGATCTTGTCAGCCCCGCAGACATTGAGGTTTTGCGGCTCCGCCCGCCTGCTGGAGCGTCGCCGAATCCTTTATTTTTGCAAAATCCTGCTGGCTGTCGAGGTCGCATTTTTCCTGTTCCTGGCCGCCGGCACCCACGGCCTGATCGTGCCGTTGCGGACGCCGACCAGCACCGATTTCGTCAGCTTCTATGCCGCCGGGAAACTGGCCGATGCCGGGACGCCAGCGCTCGCTTACGATCGAGCCGCCCATTATGCCGCCGAAGAACGCGCGACCGCCCCCGGCATCACCTACAATTTTTTTTATTACCCACCGGTTTTCCTGCTGCTTTGCGCGGCGCTAGCCCGCCTGCCTTATCTGACTGCTTTCGTCGTCTTCGAGGCAACGACGCTCGGATTGTACCTGTTGGTGGTGCGCCGGATTCTCGGCGAGCGCGGTTGCGCGGCGCTGGTTCCGATCCTTGCCTTTCCGCCGGTGCTGTGGACCATCGGCCTCGGGCAGAACGGGTTTCTGACCGCGGGGCTGTTCGGAGCGGCGACCTTGCTGGTCGACCGCCGGCCGGGGCTTGCGGGGCTGCTGCTCGGCGCGCTGTGCGTCAAGCCGCATTTCGCGCTGCTGGTCCCGGTGGCGCTCGCCGCCGGCGGCCGCTGGCGCGCCTTCGCCGCGGCCTTCGTTTCCGCCGCGGCTTTCTGCCTGCTGTCTTTGGCCATTTTCGGCTCGGAAACGTGGCGCGCGTTCTTTCTGGCGATCGCGGCTTCCCACACCGTCTATGCCTCTGGACGGATACCATTCGGCGGCTTTGTCACCCCGTTCGGCGCCGCGCGGCTGCTCGGCACCGATCGGACCCTCGCCGCCATCGTGCAGGCCGCCGCAACCCTGACCGCTGCCGGCCTCGTCGCCTGGGTCTGGCGCCGCGATCTGCCATTGCCGATCCGCGCCGCAAGCCTCGTCTCGGCCACCCTCGTCGCGGTGCCGCTGGCGCTGTTTTACGATCTGGTGCTGGCCGCGGTCGCCGCCGCCTGGCTGTTGCGCGGCGAGGGGAAATACCGTCTGCCCGAATGGGGCAAATTGGCTCTGGCCGGGCTCTATGTGCTGAGCCTCAACCCGCGCGGCATCGCCATGGCCTCTCACCTGCCGGTCGGACCGTTGATAGCGGCGGCGCTGGCGGCGCTGGTCGCGAGGGTCGCGCTTTCCGGCAGATCCGCGGCGCAACCACGGACCGCCGGCCGGCAACCGATGCTGCGGCCGCCCGCGACCGGCGCCGAGAGCCCAGTCAGCGACCCGACCGGCCGCCGCGCGGGCCGGAACCCCGGTATTGCTGGAGCCGGGTCGAGCGCAAGCCGGCCAGACCATGCGCTTCGAAGGCCTGCTGCCAGCTGACGAACTCCTCCTCGGTCAGCTGGTAGCGGCGACACGCCTCCTCGCGGGTCAATTGCCCGTTGGCCACCGCGGTCACGACCGCCGCTTTGCGCCGGATCGTCCAGCGCTGGACGTCGGGCGGTGGCAGCTCCACCCTTTGGCTCGGCGGATCAGCCACGGCCCGGCGACCCATCGATCCCCCGCTGGTCGGCCCCGAACCCCAAATTCCGCGATAAGCGGTGGGCAGCCGCTGCCTCCATTTCGTTTCGCTGCATAATTCCGGCCCAATCGTATGATCACGGCGCGGGCGCGGCCCCGAGATCAACCCTACACTTCGGCAAGAAGACCACGTGGCCCGGAAGACCGACGTGGAACGGATCTATGTTGTTGCGCCACACCGGTGAGTTACACCATAAAGGCAGAAATGTTCCCGATAATTGATAGTTAAGCAGGGAATATTCATGGTTAACTTAACCATTATTCTAATGCGCCCGTGACCTGCCGGCGGCGTTTCCGGCGAGTCTTGGCGGTTGCCCGTCCCTCTCCGCCCGGCGCCGCCGCCGGCCGAGAACGCTCGTCAGAGTTCTGAGGCGCGCCTTTGCCCGAGCCATCTTCGCGGGTCGCGGCCAACACCGCCCACGCCGGAAACCGGCGCTATGATGCCGTCGGCAGAGCGGACCCGAGAGGCTGCGGCGGTAATGACGATCGAGCTTGCGCTCGCGATCCTGTGCGTCGCGGCCCTGATCGGGGCGGCCCTGGCGGTGGGCTATATGCGCCGGCCGACGGCAAGGACGACGCGTCCGGCGCTCCCGGCCTGCCATGGCGCCATCGGCGCGGCGGGCCTCGCCGTGCTGCTCTTGGCGCTCGACCGCGGATTGCCGCGCAGCGCCATGGGAACCACCGGGTTCGGCCGCACCAGCGCGGCGCTGCTGGCGCTCGCCCTGATGCTCGGCCTCGGGATTGCCTGGGCCTCATGGCGCGGACGGCGGCCGGCCGGGGCGCTGGTCGGCGCCCACGCCGCCGTCGCGATCGCCGGTCTCGTCGTGTTGTGGGCGCTGCTGGCGCTCGGCTAGAGCGCGTCGCCTGCCGTTCGCGCCCGCCTGACCCTCGCGGCCAACAGCCGGATGTCGCCATGCACGGCGTCGACGAGGCCGGGTTTGGCGCGGTTATCGGGATCGAGATTGAGGGCGAGGCGCTCGACCAGCGCCGAGCCGACGACCGCGGCGTCGGCGGCGCGGGCGACTTGGGCGGCCTGCTGCGGGCTCTTGACGCCAAAGCCGACCGCCACCGGCAAAGGGGTGAACCGGCGCAGCCGCGCGACCGCGGCGGCGACCGCGGCGGCATCGGCCGGGCGCGTGCCGGTGATCCCCGCGATCGCGACGTAGTAGAGAAATCCGCTCGCATTCTCGACGATCCGCGGCAGGCGCGCTTCGTCGCTGGTCGGGGTCGCCAGCCGGATCACATCGAGCCCGGCGCGGCCCGCCGGATCGGCCAGCTCGGCATCCTCCTCGGGCGGCAGATCGACGACGATGAGCCCGTCGACCCCGGCCTCGACCGCCTCCGCAGCAAACCTCTCGGCGCCGCGCCGATAGATCGGATTGTAATAGCCCATCAGCACGATCGGGGTGGCGTCGTCCCGGCGGCGCAACCCGCGCACCAGCGCGAGCGCACCGCGCAAATTCATCCCCGCCTTCAGCGCCCTCTGGCCCGCCTGCTGGATCGCCGGGCCGTCGGCCATCGGATCGGAAAACGGCATGCCGATCTCGATCAGATCGGCGCCGGCGGCAGCGAGCCCGCCGAACAGCCGCGCCGAGGTGTCAGGGTCTGGGTCGCCGGCGGTCAGATAGGCGACGAGCCCGGCCCGCCCCTCGGCCCGCAACGCGGCAAAACGCCGCTCAATGCGGCTCACAGCGCGACCCCGAGATGCTCGGCGACGGCGAAGATGTCCTTGTCGCCGCGGCCGCACATGTTCATCACGATCAGATGGTCGCGCGGCAGGCCGGGCGCGATCTTGGCGACATGGGCCAGCGCGTGGGCCGGTTCGAGCGCCGGGATGATGCCTTCGAGCCGGCTCGACAACTGAAACGCCTCGAGCGCCTCGCGGTCGGTGATCGCGACATATTTAACCCGACCGAGATCGTGCAGCCACGCATGCTCGGGGCCGATGCCGGGATAATCGAGACCGGCCGAGATCGAATGCGCGTCGCGGATCTGCCCGTCGGAGTCCTGTAAAAGATAGGTGCGGTTGCCGTGCAATACGCCAGGCTCGCCGCCGTTCAGCGAGGCGGCATGCAAACCGGTCTCGAGGCCATGGCCGCCGGCCTCGACGCCGATCATCGCCACGCCGGGCTCGTCGAGGAACGGGTGGAACAGCCCCATGGCGTTCGAGCCGCCGCCGATGCAGGCGACGAGGGTGTCGGGCAGCCGGCCCTCGGCCCGTTCCAGCTGGGCGCGCGTTTCGTTGCCGATCACCGACTGGAAGTCGCGCACCATCGCCGGATAGGGGTGCGGGCCCGCGACCGTGCCGATCACGTAGAAGGTGTCGTCGACATGGGCGACCCAGTCGCGCAACGCCTCGTTCATCGCGTCTTTGAGGGTGGCCGTCCCCGAATGCACCGGCACCACCTCGGCGCCGAGCAACTTCATGCGGAAGACGTTGGGCTTCTGCCGCTCGATGTCGGTCTCGCCCATGTAGACGACGCAGGGCAGGTCGAAGAGGGCGCAGACGGTCGCGGTCGCGACGCCATGCTGGCCGGCGCCGGTCTCGGCGATGATCCGGCGCTTGCCCATCCGCCGCGCCAGCAGGATCTGCCCCAGCACATTATTGATCTTGTGCGCGCCGGTGTGGTTGAGCTCGTCGCGCTTCAGATAAAGCTTGGCCCCGCCGAAATGCCGGGTCAGCCGCTCGGCGAAATAGAGGGGGCTCGGCCGCCCGACGTAATGTTCTAGATAATAGTCGAGCTCGGCCTGGAAGGCCGGGTCGGCGCGCGCCGCGCCATAGGCCGCCTCGACCGCCAGCACCAGCGGCATCAAGGTCTCGGCCACATAACGCCCGCCATAGATGCCGAAATGCCCGCGCTCGTCGGGCCCGCCGCGAAAACTGTTCGGAACCTGCATCGTCAACCCTCATGCCCCACACATACGCTTAATCCGCCCACGCCCTTTTATTGTTGCCGTGATGGGCTGATTGGCCTACTTAGATTGGCGTTCAATCACTCGACCCGTTACGCAATCTAAGATTTCAGCCGTTGCTCCTTTTGCTAAGGCGTCCTGTGCGATCCATTGAGCTTCATGAAGGTTATTCGTGCGTATTGGTGCGGTACCCTCGATACGAACCTCGAATTCGGCGTTCGCTGGTTTCGGAGGAAGCATTATATCCCCTTCCCGATAATGGGCCGCATCACGGTCGGCTGGCGCGTAGCTGAGGAGCTTGAATACAATACCCGCTAAATCTTGACAATCCTAATCTAGATATGGTGCTCTCGTCAGAGCGCGCGGGCAGCGGCGAGAAAAGCTTGGATCTTGGCGGGGTCTTTGTTTCCAGGCTGAGTTTCGACGCCGGAGGAAACGTCGACCATGGCGGCACCCGAAACACGCACCGCCTCGGGCAAGAGTTCGGCGGTGAGCCCGCCTGAGAGCATCCACGGCCGGCGCCACTTGCGCCCGGCGATCAGCCCCCAGTCGAACGCCAGGCCGTTGCCGCCCGGCAACGCATCCGCCCGGTGCGGCGGCTTGGCGTCGAACAGCAAGAGATCGGCGACCTCGTCATAGGGCGCCGCAGCGCGCACATCCTGCGGCCCGGCGACGGCAACCGCCTTCATCACCCGAAGGCCGAACCGCACCCGCGCCTCGGCCACACGCTGCGGAGTTTCGCCGCCGTGGAACTGCAGGATATCGAGCGGCGCCTCGGCGAGGATTGCGGCGATCGCCTCGTCTTCGGCATCGACAAAAAGGCCGACCCGGGCGATCCCCGGCGGGACCGCGACGCAGAGCCGGGCGGCCTGCGCTGCACTCACCGCCCGCGGGCTCGGGGGGTAGAATACAAAACCCAGATAGGCGGCCCCGCCGACGACGCTGGCCATCACCGCCGCCTCGCTCGACAGCCCGCAAATCTTGGCGGCGACCATCATTCGGGCTTGGGCGGCGGGTGGCCGCCGCCGTGATCCCGCCCCAGGGTATCGAGCTGACGGGTCAGCGCCTCGATCTGCGCCTCGAGCCGTTTCAGCCGCGGATCTTCTCCGGGCGCGGGCGGTGGCGCATCAGCGGCCAGGCGGCCGCTCCTCGGCGCCGTAGGGGGTCAGCATCTTGAGCGCCCGCTGGAACAGCGCCATGTTCTGCTTGCCCATCTCCTCGAACTGCCCGAACGGAAATATGCCGAAGGTCGCCTGCAGGCTTTTGCGCATCTGCTCCTGGTTGCGGCCGAACGCGACCATCGCCTGTTCGAGATAGCCCGGCACCAGAAACTGCACGCTGTCGCCGTAGAACCCGATCAGCTGCCGCAGAAAGCTGATCGGCAGCAGGTTCTGGCCCTTCTGCTCCTGCTCGACGATGATCTGGGTCAAGACCGAGCGGGTGATATCCTCGCCGGTCTTGGCGTCGTGGGCGACAAAGTCGCCGCCTTCCTTGATCAGCTTGGCCAGATCGTCGAGGGTGACATAGCTGCTGGTCGCCGTGTTGTAGAGCCTGCGGTTGGCGTATTTCTTGACAACGACCGGCTTGCTGCCGTCGGGCTTTTCTCTGTGCGGGGTGTTCATGCGCGCACCGTCTCCGTGGAGAACCCTTTCCCGGTGCGACAATACCGCAATTCGGCGCAATCGCCTCATCAAACCGGCGGCCGCGGCTGACCCGCGCCGGCCGGGAACCGGGCGGCGGTGGACTCGATGCGAACGGGCTTCTACAGTCGCCGACATCCGCCCACATCAAGCCTGAAAGTTTATGAGGAGACCCCGATGACCGACATCGTCATTGCCGGCGCCGCGCGCACCCCGGTCGGCGCCTTCAACGGCGGGCTTTCGAGCCTGCCCGCGCACAAGCTCGGCGAGGTCGCGATCGTCGAGGCATTGCGCCGCGCCGAGGTCGACCCCAAGGAGGTTTCCGAGGTCATCATGGGCCAGATCCTCGCCGCCGGCGAAGGCCAGAACCCGGCGCGCCAGGCGGCGATCGCCGCCGGCATCCCGTTCGAGGTCACCGCCTACGGGGTCAACCAGCTGTGCGGCTCGGGGCTGCGCACGGTGGCGCTCGGCTGGCAGGCAATCCGCAACGGCGACTTTGAGATCGTCGTCGCCGGCGGCCAGGAGAGCATGAGCCAGGCGCCGCACTGCATCCATCTGAGGAACGGCGTCAAGATGGGCGACGCCGAACTCGTCGACACGATGATCAAGGATGGTCTGTGGGACGCCTTCAACGGCTATCACATGGGCAAGACCGCCGAAAACGTGGCGCAGCGCTGGCAGATCACCCGCGAGCAGCAGGACGCCTTTGCCGCAGCGTCGCAGGGCAAGGCCGAGGCGGCGCAGAAGGCCGGCCGCTTCAACGACGAGATCGTCCCGGTCAAGATCGCCGGCCGGCGTGGCGAGACCATCGTCGATACCGACGAGCACCCCAAGCACGGCACCACATTCGAGGTGCTCTCGAAATTGCGGCCGGCCTTCGACAAGAACGGCACGGTCACCGCCGGCAACGCCTCGGGCATCAATGACGGCGCGGCGGCGGTGGTCTTGATGGCGGCCGAGGCCGCGGCCAAGCGCGGGGTGCGGCCGCTGGCGCGCATCGTCTCGTGGGCGACCGCCGGGGTCGACCCGGCGATCATGGGCTCGGGGCCGATCCCGGCGAGTCGCATGGCGCTCAAGAAAGCCGGCTGGAGCGCCGATGACCTCGACCTAATCGAGGCCAACGAAGCCTTCGCCGCCCAGGCCTGCGCGGTCAACAAGGACCTTGGCTGGAATGTCGACAAGGTCAACGTCAACGGCGGCGCCATCGCGCTTGGCCATCCGATCGGCGCATCGGGGGCGCGGGTGCTGATTACCTTGCTCTACGAGATGCAGCGCCGCAACGCGCGAAAGGGGCTGGCGACCCTGTGCATCGGCGGCGGCATGGGAATTGCTATGTGCGTTGAGCGCGATTAGCGGCGACGAGCAGAATTATCGGGAGGAGCGCATGGCCAGGGTGGCGGTGGTCACCGGCGGAACCCGCGGCATCGGCCGGGCGATCTCGGCAGCGCTGGTGCATGCAGGATATCGGGTGGCGGCGACCTATGCCGGCAACGACGCCGCCGCGCAGCAGCTCAAAGCCGAAACCGGCATTCCGGCATTCAAGTTCGACGTCGCCGATTTCCGGGCATGCGCGGAAGGGGTGAAGGCGATCGAAGCCGCGCTCGGGCCGGTCGAGATCCTGGTCAACAACGCCGGCATCACCCGCGACGCGACGATGCACCGGATGAGCTTCGAGCAGTGGAACGCGGTGATCCAGACCAACCTCGCCTCGTGCTTCAACATGTCGAGGGCGGTCATCGAAGGGATGCGGGCGCGCGGCTTTGGCCGCATCGTCAATATCGGCTCGGTCAACGGCCAGGCCGGGCAATACGGCCAGGTCAATTACGCCGCCGCCAAATCGGGCATCCACGGCTTCACCAAGGCGTTGGCGCTAGAAGGGGCGGCGCGCGGCATCACCGTCAACGCGGTGGCGCCCGGCTACGTCGATACCGAGATGGTGCGCGCGGTGCCGCCCGAGGTGCTGGAAAAGATCATCGCCCGGATTCCGGTCGGCCGGCTCGGCAAGGCCGAGGATATCGCCCGCACCGTGTTGTTCCTGGTCGCAGACGACGCCGATTTCATCACCGGCTCGACCCTCTCGGTCAATGGCGGCCAACACATGTATTGAGGATGCCGATCGCCCGCCGTGCTATTCTGATGCTGCCGGTGCAATTGACGATGACGGATTTGGCGGCGGCGGCAGCGACCTACCAGGACATCGAATATCGTAACGGCCGCTTGCAGTGGCCGGGCGGCAGCGCCAGGGCGGCGGTCGGGCGCGCCGGCGTCGCCGCGGTCAAGAAAGAGGGCGACGGCGCCACCCCGGCCGGCATTTATCCGCTGGTCTCGGGGTTCTACCGGGCGGATCGGATGGCGCTGCCCCGCTCGGCTTTGCCGATGCGCGCGCTATCGCCGGACGACGCCTGGGTCGACGACCCGGCCGACCCCAATTACAACCGCCTCACGACCCTGCCCTATCTCGCTCACGCTGAGCCGATGTGGCTCGACGACGCGGTCTACGATCTACTGGTGGTGATCGGCTACAACATGAACCCGGTGGTCCCCGGCGCCGGCAGCGCCATCTTTCTCCACATTGCGCGTCCGGACTTTTCCCCCACAGCCGGCTGCATCGCGGTCCAACGGAACGTGCTGATCAGCCTGATGCCGCTGCTCGGTCCCGGCAGCACGATCGCGATCCGCGGCTAGTCTCGGACGCGTTCGGCGACTGCGTCGGTGGTCCGAGCTTTCCACGGCGCCATGCTGTCGAAGACGCCGTCGCGATGGATCAGCGCATGCAATAAGGCGGCGCCTAGATGGACGATGAAGGTCGCGAACAGCAGAAAGGCGAGAACCGTGTGCGTCTTTCGCAGCCCCGCATAGAGCATGGCGTCGTGCGGCAGAATAGCCGGCAGGTGCAGCGACCCGTACAGCACGATCGGATAGTTCCCCGCCGACAGCATCGCCCAGCCGACCAGCGGCAAGGCGAACATCAGCAGGTACAGCACGACGTGCGATCCCTTGGCCGCAAGGCGCTGCCAGGCCGGCATGTGATCGGGCAATGGCGGCGCCGGGTTGAGCAGCCGGTTGACCAGCCGGATCGCCACCAGGATCAGGATCAGGATGCCCAACGGCTTGTGGATCGAGACCAGCAAGTGATAATTGCCCAGGGAGGCCACCATGCCGACGCCGATGAGCAACATGGCCACGACCAACACCGCCATCGTCCAGTGCAGGACCCGCGACAGCACGGTGAATTGCCGCTGACGCGCCATGCTCACGATCCTCCGCCGCTGTCCGGAACTTTTACCGCGCTTGGCTCTTTCTGCTCGCCGGCTCGTCGCGAAAACGACCGCGAATAGACGGCCGAGCGCGGGCTGAGCAATGGATCGTCGGAGGGCGCAATTCCGGCGGGCAGCACCAGCGGGTCGAAATTGATATCGCGACAGTTGCCCGGCGCTTCGGCCTCGACATGATTGATCGTCAGGGTTCCGGCGTCGATATGTTCGCGATTCGCCGGCCACGGGATCGTCGCATCATTGGTCGGATCGCCGGGTTGACCGACGGTGACGATCAGGCGCCACTGCAACGGTCCGCGCTCGATCGCGGCGATGACTGCATCAAACAGGTAATTCTTATCCTGCGGCTGCGATCCGGCCGCCGGCTCGGGCTGGAACGGCTGGACCGGCGCCATCGACCAGCGCACAGGTGTGGACTTGTCAGCCGCATTTACAAACCGAAAGGCGTCAAGGCTGTTGAAGGTGGCATTGGCAAACCCGGACGAAAACGGGTGGCTCTTGATGATTCCCATCGCCCGCGCGGTTTCCGGATGGGTGGCGAGAAAGGCCTTCAACTTGGCCTGGTCGGGCTGACCGGTCGCCGGATCGGGCTGCGACGCCGCCAATTGATCATAGAAACCCTGCGCAGTTCTGACCGTGAACACGGGGAGGTCGATCATCGCCGTCCGCCACTCCTCGCCATCGGGGAGGCTGAAGCTCAGGCCCATGCCCCGCACCGCGTCGGGTCCGTCGGCGGCGTACGGATTGCCGCCAGCCAACGAGAAACGGCCGATCACCGGCACATGCGCGGCGTTGAAGATGTCAGCCTTCGAAAGACGCACCGCCCGGCCGTTGCCGTCGAAGTATCCGGCGATGCACACACCTTTGGCATGGTTGCGGCGAAAACCCGGATGAAGGCCGAAAACCTGCTGGAACTTGTCGACGAACCGTGCCGGCGTCAAACGGCCCGGCGACAGCCACCCGCCGACATAGGCAAAGCAACCGATGACGACCAAGATCACTACGCCAATTGCGGTCAGCCTGAGCAATACGGCGCCTTTGGTCAGCGCCGGCGGACCTGCGGATGGGTTTGAATTACTCGGCAGTTGTCTAATCCCCAGTTCAGCGCCGCCGCAGTGGGCGCACTCTGAATGCAACTAATATCACCGCACCGAGCGTTCCCAATACCGGAAAGGCCCGCCACAACAGGGCGCTCACGACGATCGGAGCACAAACTGATGGTCCCCCGGCGCCCGTCATCAAACCGCAACCTTGACGGCAAGCCGGCGCTCCGCCGATAATCGGCCTTGTCCAAGGGGTGCCCCGTCAGGGGGCTGAGATGCCGCCGGCCCGATCGCTCCG
Source organism: uncultured Alphaproteobacteria bacterium (assembly GCA_963814805.1). Classification (GTDB taxonomy): domain Bacteria; phylum Pseudomonadota; class Alphaproteobacteria; order ATCC43930; family CGMCC-115725; genus AP-15. The sequence goes on from CAWFER010000006.1 coordinate 149,902, forward strand.
AACAGAGAGCGGCCATCGGGGCGCGGAAACCCTTCGAACCTGATCCGGGTCGTGCCGGCGTAGGGACAGGAACGCATTCGGCTGCGGCCGGCCTCCTCTTCGCGGGTTACCTCCGGATCTCCGTTCAACCCGGCGCCACGGAGATCGACGATGCCCGATTCCGCTCCACTTTCACCCGCCAAGCTGATGCCGAAGGTCGAGGAGCTGCGGGTCACCACCGGGCCGTTCGCGGCCTCGCGCAAGGTTCATCTGCCGGGGCGGCTCTATCCCGATATTGCGGTGGCGATGCGCGAGATCGACCTCGAAGCGTCGTCCGGCGAAGCGGCGGTGCGCGCCTACGACACTTCCGGCCCCTACTCCGACCCGGCCGCGACGACCGACATCCAGAAAGGTCTGCCCGAACTGCGCAAGCCGTGGATCGTGGCGCGCGGCGATGTCGAATTCTATCAGGGCCGCGATGTCAGACCCGAGGATAACGGGCTGCGCAGCGGCGAAGCCAGCGCCGTCTCGCTGTTCGATCGCGGCGGGCGCCAGGTGCTGCGCGCCAAGGCCGGTGCGGCGCCGACCCAGATCGCCTATGCCCGGCGCGGGATCATCACCCCCGAGATGGAATATGTCGCGATCCGCGAAAATCTCGGCCGCGACCGGCTGCGCCGCGACGGCGTCGTCGACGGCGAATCGTTCGGCGCCTCGATTCCCGATCATGTGACCGCGGAATTCGTACGCGACGAGATCGCCCGCGGCCGCGCGATCATCCCGAACAACGTCAATCACCCGGAAACCGAGCCGATGATCATCGGCCGCAATTTCCTGGTCAAGGTGAACGCCAATATCGGCAATTCGATCGTTTCGTCTTCGGTGGCCGAGGAGGTCGAAAAGATGGTGTGGGCGACCCGCTGGGGCGCCGACACGGTCATGGATCTGTCGACCGGGCGCAACATTCACACGATCCGCGAATGGATCATCCGGAACTCGCCGGTGCCGATCGGCACGGTGCCGATCTATCAGGCACTGGAAAAGGTCGGCGGCAAGGCCGAGGAGCTGACCTGGGAATTGTTCCGCGACACGTTGATCGAGCAGGCCGAGCAGGGCGTCGACTATTTCACGATCCATGCCGGTGTGCGGCTCGCCTATATCCCGCTGACCGCCTCCAGGGTCACCGGCATCGTCTCGCGCGGCGGCTCGATCATGGCCAAATGGTGCCTCGCTCATCACCAGGAGAGTTTTCTCTATACGCATTTCCGCGAGATCAACGAGATCATGCGCGCCTATGACGTCAGCTACTCGCTCGGCGACGGGCTGCGCCCCGGCTCGAACGCCGACGCCAACGACCGCGCCCAGTTCGCCGAACTGGAAACCCTCGGCGAATTGACCAAGCTCGCCTGGGAGGACGATGTCCAGGTCATGATCGAAGGCCCCGGCCACGTGCCGATGCACAAGATCAAGATCAACATGGAAAAGCAGCTCGAGGAATGCGGCGAAGCGCCGTTTTACACCTTGGGCCCTCTGGTCACCGACATCGCCCCCGGCTACGACCACATAACCAGCGGCATCGGCGCCGCGATGATCGGCTGGTTCGGCACCGCGCTCTTGTGCTACGTGACCCCGAAGGAGCATCTCGGGCTACCCGACCGCGACGACGTCAAAGTCGGCGTCATCACCTACAAGATCGCGGCCCACGCGGCCGATCTGGCCAAGGGTCATCCCTCGGCGCGCGAGCGCGACGACGCCTTGTCGCGGGCGCGCTTCGAGTTCCGTTGGCGCGACCAGTTCAACCTGTCGCTCGATCCCGAAACGGCCGAGAAGTTCCACGACCAGACCCTGCCGGCCGACGGCGCCAAGCTCGCCCATTTCTGCTCGATGTGCGGCCCGAAATTCTGCTCGATGCAGATCACCCAGGAGATCCGCGACTACGCCCGCGCCGGCATGGAGGAAAAGTCGAAGGCGTTTATCGAACAGGGCGCCGAAATCTACACCGACGAGCACGGCCAGCCGCGGGCGGCGGCAGACTAGGTGCGACGCGTCATTGCGAGGAGGGCAGCGACGAAGCAATCTCGACGACATCAAGCCTCATTTGCACCAGATCGCTTCGCTTTGCTCGCGATGACAACTCAATGACCCCATGAACCGCCGCTATCCCGAGCGGCCGATCGTCGGGGTGCTGGCGGTGGTGCTGCGCGGCCCGCGTGCGCTGGTGGTGCGGCGCGCCCACCCGCCCTTGGCCGGGCGCTGGGGTTTTCCTGGCGGCGTCCTCGAACTGGGCGAGACCGTCGCCGAGGGCGCAATGCGCGAATTGCTAGAGGAGACCAGCGTCGTCGCCGAGCCGGCCGGCGTGCTGACCGTGATCGACACGATCGATCGCGACCCGGAGGGCCGGGTGCGCTACCACTACACGCTCGTCGCGGTGCGCGGTAAATGGCAGACCGGCGAGGGGGTCGCCGGCGACGACGCCGCCGAGGTCGCCTGGCTCAGCCATGCCGAGATCGTCGAAGGCGGCCTCTTGACCGCGCCCGCGCTGTTGCCGCTGATCGATCTGGCGCTCGCCGGCGCCGGCTGACCGCCGCGGCCCGTCCGGCCTCGGTTCAGCCCGCCCAGTAGCCGTCGACCCAAACCCAGCCGTTGGGCCCCTGTCGCCAGCGCCCCGGCATCCAGGTGGCGCTCGCCGACGGGCGTTCGACATAATGACCCGGCGTCCAGCCATATTGTGCGCCGTTCCAGCTCCAGTGGCCGGCCTGCCACATCGCCAACGGCGACGACGCCGGTGGCGGGTTTTCGACCCGCGGCGGCGGCAGGGCATAGGGAGCGGCAAGGCTCGTCGTCCCGGCGTTGCTGGGCGCCATCGCGACCGATCCGCTCGACCCGTATTGCGGCGCGTCGGAGGTTCTGGGGGGTGGGGTCAGCGGCGTCGGCGCCGCCTCGGCGAGCGGCGGATAGCCCCCCGACGGATAGCTCGGCGGCGAATAACCCGGCGACGCGTAGCCGCCCGACGCGTAGCCCGGGGTCAGGGGGCTTGGGCTCGCCGCCGCGACCGGCGGATAGGCCGGCGGCGGATAGGGCGGGACCGCCTGATCCGAGGCGACCGCAGCTAGCGGCGGCGGTGGCGGCGCGTAGCAGCCGGTCAGCGCCGTGGCGCCCAAGGCGAGTGCCGCGAGGCCGACGACCCGACCGAGATATTGCATCCGATCCTCCACAATCTGCCACAGCGCAGGCGATGCCCGATCGCTGTTTCCGTGGCGTGAACACAAACCGTGGAGGATCATTCCCTCGAGCCCGCGCCCACTCACGCGCGCAATGCGGCCGCCGGCCTGCGGTTCGAGGATCGGTCGCCGGATCTGGGCTTGCTAGGTCCAGCGCCCCTCGACCCACACCCAGCCGTCGGCTCCCTGTCGCCAGTATCCCTGCGACCAGTTGGCGGTAGGCGTGGGTCGCTCGATGTAGTGTCCGCGTGTCCATAAATACTTGGCGCCGGTCCAATTCCAGTGGCCGAAATGCCATAGCGCATCGGCCGCCGGCGCCGGCGGCGGGATCTCGGCCAGTTGCGGCGGCGGCGGATAGGGCGCCCCAGCAGGCTTCGACGGATCGGCGTTACCGCCGGCCATCGCAGTTTGCGCCGGCGAGGTTTGCGCCGGCGCCGCCTGTGCTCCAGTCTGTGAGGGTGCCGAACAGCCCGCCACCGACGCGGCGGCGAAGGCCAACGCGGCGATCCCGATCATCCAATCGAAACGCTTCATCGATCTCCTCCCAGTTCACGCGCGGGTTGATCCCGCCTTACTGCTTTGGTTGGCCGCCCTTCGATCCCTGGGGATCGGTCCCGCCAGGCCCGCCTCGGGGTTATCGCCCACTGGCGGTGGCTGTTATGGTTCGCCGCACGAAGCGGGCAAGACAGTTTTGTGTACGATATCGTCGGCGAAAATGCGAGCCCGAGTTTAACGTCGCTGGAGGATGGCATCGCCCGCCACGGCCTCGAACACCCCACCCTTTCGCCATCCGTCCAGGCACGGGGCTTGACCGGAACCCGCCGATGACGAAAAAATGACGCTTAGGCCCGAGGGCGCTTTCCCTGCCGTCGGCTTGCGGAAATCAAGCCGGAAACTATTTTTGGTCCTGCAGAAAAAATTATTGCCCCCGATGCGTGTTAGATCGGATCAATCAAAGGGATGCGTCGCCGCCAGCCCGAATGTGTTCACGGCTGCTCGTCCGCTCGAGGCGGCGGGTGGCCGGAAATTCCCGGCGATGGTTGCCGCCGACCTGCCGTCCACCGCAGCGCCAGCGCGCCGCGGGCCTGGCGCGCCGATCGGGGTTCTCCTATACCTCGTCTCGCTCGCCTTTGTCGCCGTTGCAACCATTGGCGCCTTTTTCGGCGTCGCGTTTTCGCTGCTGGCGCACCCGGCCGACGCCCTGGTCGCCCAGCTGCCGACGCCCCGCCCCAGCGAGGCGATGACTGCGCCGCCGGGCGGTTTGCCGTCAGTCGCGGCTACGACGCCAGGCGCGCCGCACGCGGCGGCGCCGATTGCCGCCCGACCTTCGATTGCCAGCGCGCCGCCGCCCGCCGCTTCCGCGGCGGCAATGCCGCGCCCGACCTCGAAAGTTGTCACAGTGGCGCCGACATCGACGCCGGCCACGATCAGCCAGAAGACGAAAGCGCCGCCCGCTCCACGTCTTCCCGATCGGCAGCTCGCAGCGTTGGTGGCGCGTGGCGACATGCTGCTGCGCGCCGGCGATATCGCCTCGGCGAGGCTGTTTTACGAGCGCGCCGCCGATGACGGCGACGGCCACGCGGCGCTGCGCGTCGGGGCCACCTTCGATCCGTCTTTTCTTGCCAGCGCCGGCTTTCGCAACATGAGCCGGCGACCCGGCGAAGGCGCTTTTCTGGTACCGCCGGGCGCTTGGCCTCGGGGCCGGCGACGCGCAACATTACTTGAACCGGATCAATTCCAAATCAAATGGCGAACACCGTGAATAAAGCCATCCGCGTCATCGCCGTGCTGCTCGGCGCGCTGATCTTGTCGAGCCCGTTTGCCGACGCGGCGGGATATGTCCCCACCTCCTCGGAAGCCGCCGTCAACCGCGGCGTGGTCGAACTCGAGACCGGCCGCGCTTCCGGCATCTCGGTGCGGATCGCCGAGGATCTGGCCAATGTCATCGACGACGGCGCCACCAGGCGGGTCCTGCCGGTGGTCGGCAAGGGCGGGTTGCAGAATATTTCCGATCTCGATCTGCTGCACGGCGTCGACATGGCGGTTCTGCAGGACGACGTCCTCAACTACGCCCGGCAGCAGAATTTGTTTCCCGGCATCGAGAACCGGATCACCTATGTCGCCAAGCTCTACAATGAAGAATTTCATCTGCTGGCGCGGCGCGACATCACCAGTGTCGCCCAGCTCGCCAACCAGAAGGTCAATGTCGATCTGCGCGGGGCCGGAACCGAGGTCACCGCGAGCCGACTGTTCGGTCTGCTCAATGTGCCGATCGTCGCCACCTATGACGACCAGGAGGTGGCGCTGGCCAAGCTGCGCCGCGGCGAGATTGCCGCACTGGCCTTTGTCGCCGGCAAGCCCGCGCCGCTGTTTCAGGGGCTCGACGGTCGCGACGGGCTGCACTTCCTGGCAATCCCGGCCACTCCGACAATCACCGCCGCCTATGCGCCGACCAGGCTCACCGCCGCGGATTATCCGCGCCTGATCGCCCCCGGCCAGCCGGTCGACACAATCGCCGTCGGGGCCGTGCTGGCGGTGGCCAATCTCCAGCCCGATTCCGAGCGCTATCATAATGTCGTCAATTTCGTCGATGCCTTCTTTACCGGCTTCCAGTCGCTGCTCACGCCGGGTCACGACCCGAAATGGCGTGAGGTTAACATCGCCGCCGACCTCCCCGGCTGGCGGCGCTTTCCGCCGGCCGCGGCATGGCTGCAGAGCAATGCTCAGGTCTCCACCGAACCCAACGAGCAGGATTTGAAATCGATCTTTGCCCGCTTTATCGACGAGCGGCAACAGGCCACCGGCGCAACGCCGCTGACCCAGCAGCAAAAAGACCAGCTGTTCGGCCAGTTCCAGCAGTGGCAAAAAGGCCAGGCGCGCTAGCGCGAACCGGGCGGTTCCCATCCGCCTTGCAGAAGGGAAGCGGCGAGTGCCGAGAGATCGATGCGGCATGGCGTTCGCGCGCAGCGCCCTGCCCCACAGGGTCATCGCCGTCGCGACGCTGGTGCTGGGCTTGCTTGGCCCGGCCGCCTTCGCCCAGCCCGCGCCCCAGGCGCCCAGGCACGGCGGCATCCTCGAATTCGCGGTCGAGGTCGAGCCCAAGAACTATGATTGCTACGTCAACACCTCCTTCGCGTTTTTGCACCCGGTGGCGCCGCATTACTCGACCCTGCTCAAATTCGACGCGGCCAACTATCCGCGCATCGTCGGCGACCTGGCCCAATCGTGGAGCGTGTCGCCCGATCGGATGACCTACACCTTCAAGCTGCGCCCGAATGTTCTGTTTCATGACGGCTCGCCCTTGAGTTCGGCCGACATCAAGGCGAGCTACGAGCGCCTGATCGATCCGCCGCCGGGCGTGGTCTCGGCGCGCCGCGTCGATTACACGGCGATCTCGAGCATCGACACCCCCGACGCGCTGACCGTCGTCTTTCACCTGCGATGGCCGGACGCGGCGATGCTGGCGAACTTCGCCTCGCCGTGGAACTGCATCTACAGCGCCGCCCGGCTCGCCCAGGATCCACGGTTTCCCGATACGCACATTCTCGGCACCGGGGCCTTCGTCTTTGTCGAGCACGTCAAGGGGCAGTATTGGCGCGGCCGGCGCTTCAAGCGCTATTTTCAGCCGGGCAAGCCCTATCTCGACGGCTTTCAGGCCGATTTCATCAAGGGGGCGGCGATGATGGCCGCCTACAAGAGCGGCAAGATCGCCGCCGATTTCCGCGGCGTCAGCCCGCCGCAGCGCGACGAGCTGGTGGCTGCCCTTGGCGACAAGGTCACGGTCAGCCAGAGCCCGTGGCTGGCCAATCTGTCGATCGTCTTCAATACCAGGCGGCCGCCGTTCAACGACGTGCGGGTGCGCCGAGCGCTGTCGCTGGCGATCGACCGCTGGGGTGCGGCGCAGCAGCTGCAAAAGACCACCTTTCTCAAATATGTCGGCGGCTTGATGCGGCCGGGGTCGAGCTGGGCGACGCCGGAAGCCGAACTCGTCACCCTGCCCGGCTTCAGCCATGACATCGAAGCCTCGCGCGCCGAGGCGCGCCAATTGCTCGCCGCGGCCGGAGTGCACGATCTTAAGTTGACTATCCTGGTTCGCGACATTCCGATGCCGCATTACGCCGCCGCCGATCTCCTGGTCGACAGCTGGCGCCGGATCGGCGTCGCCGCCACCGAGAAAAGGCTCAACATCTTCGATTGGCAAAAGCGGGCCGAGGCTGGCGATTTCGACGTGGCGCTCGATTTTTCCGGCGATTTCTATGACGACCCGACGATCCAGCTGACCAAATACGTCTCGCCCGATCTGTCGCCGGGCAATTACTCGGGCGCCACCGACCGGTTTCTCGACGGCCTCTATATCGGCCAGGCGGTGACCAGCGATCCGCAGCAGCGCGCCCGGATTGTCCGTGCGTTCGAACGCCATGCGCTGAACGAGGCCGATACCGTGCCGCTGCTGTGGTGGAACCGCATCGTCGTGACCTCCTCGAAGCTGCACGGCTGGTACATCACGCCCAGCCACTTCATCGGCCAGGATCTGACCGATGTGTGGCTCGACCGGTGACCGCCACGGCTGAATCTCCAACCTTAAGACGGCTCGCGAACGGGAGGCGAATGACGCGAACATGGCGAATCGCAGAACCTTGAGCGTTAGGTCGAGCGCGCCGGGGCCGGGGCCGCGCCGCTCGCTGCTGCGCAAGCTTTATGTCCAGGTGCTGATCGCGATCGCGCTCGGCATTCTGCTCGGGCATTTTTTCCCGAGCCTCGGGGTCAAGATGAAGCCGTTCAGCGACGTGTTCATCGCCCTCATCCGCTCGGTTGTGCCGCTGGTGATCTTTGCCACCGTCGCGGTCGGCATCGCCAAGATGGGCGACATGCGCCGGGTCGGCGTCGTCGGGCTGCGCGCGATCATTTACTTCGAAGTCGTCTCGACCCTGGCGCTGTTTATCGGGCTCGCGGTCGGCAACATCGTGCAGCCGGGCGCCGGGCTGCACATCAACCCGGCCAGCCTCGACAGCAAGGCGGTGGCCGGATACGTCGCCGGCGCCAAGTCGATGACCGTCGTCGAACTGCTGCTCAAGATGGTTCCGCATAACATGGTTGGCGCCATCGCCAGCGGGCAGATTCTGCCGGTTCTGGTAATGGCGGTGCTGTTCGGCTTTGCGCTGTGCCATTTGGGCGCGCGGGCCGAGCGGCTGGTATCGCTGATCGACGACTTTACCCATGCCCTTTTCGGCATGGTGCGGATCATCATGTATGTGGCGCCACTGGCCGCGTTCGGGGCGATGGCGTTCACCGTCGGCAAGTTCGGCTTTCACGCGCTGACCAGCCTCGGCTGGCTGCTGCTCAGCGTCTATGTGACCTCGATCCTGTTCGTGCTGCTCGGGTTCGGCCTGATCGCCCGGCTATTCGGCCTGCGCGTGTTGAAGATCATGCGCTATTTCAAGGAGGAGCTGCTGATCGCCTTCAGCGCCACCTCGGGCGAGGCGATGATCCCGCGCTCGATGGCCAAGCTCGAGCGGATGGGCTGCTCGCAGGAGGTGGTCGGGCTGGTGTTGCCGACCGGGTTTTCCTTCAACACCGACGGCACCGCGATCTACATGACGATGGCGGTGCTGTTCATTTCGCAAGCGACCGACATCCATCTGAGCTTCGGCCAGCAGCTGACGATGCTGTTCGTGATGCTGTTCACCTCGAAGGGCGCGGCCGGGGTGGCCGGGGCCGGGTTCGTCGCCCTGGCGGCGACGATGCCGGCCTTGGGGATTTTGCCGGTCGGCGGCCTCGCCCTGCTGCTCGGGGTCGAACGCTTCATGTCCGAGATCCGCGCCGTCACCAATCTGTTCAGCAACATCTTCGCCACCGTGGTGATCGCCAAGTGGATGGGCGAGCTCGACGACCGGCGGTTGCGGGCGGTTCTCGACGGCGAGGATGACGCCGATCCCGAAGACGAGATCGCCGCCGCCCCGGCGCTCGCCGGCGACGCGCAAGGAGGTTGAGCCCGCCGGGATACCCGCCGCGCCGCGCCGCCGCCGACGCGACCATCGCCTACCGCCAGCCCGGCGGCGGCGAGCGCTGATCGCCACGGTTCCGCTAGTCTAATGTCACTCATTCCATCGCCTTGACGATCTCCTCGGACATTTTCTTGGCGTCGCCAAACAGCATCATCGTATTGTTGCGATAGAACAGTTCGTTCTCGACCCCGGCGTAACCCGAGGCCATCGAGCGTTTGACGAACAGGACCGTCTTGGCGCGTTCGACATCGAGGATCGGCATGCCGTAGATCGGCGACGACGGGTCGGTCTTGGCCGCGGGGTTGGTCACGTCGTTGGCGCCGATGACAAAGGCGACATCGGTCGACGGAAAATCGCGGTTGATCTCGTCGAGCTCCAGGACCTCGTCATAAGGCACATTGGCTTCGGCCAAGAGCACGTTCATATGCCCCGGCATGCGGCCGGCGACCGGGTGGATCGCATAGCGCACCTTGACCCCTTCCTTTTTCAGCGTATCGGCCATTTCGCGCAGCGCGTGCTGCGCCTGGGCCACGGCCATGCCATAGCCCGGCACGATGATGACCGAGCCGGCGTTCTTCAGGATGAAGGCGGCGTCTTCGGCGCTGCCCGATCTGACCGAGCGGTCGCCGACCCCGGCGCCGGCGGCGATCGCCCCGCCCTCGGCGCCGAAGCCGCCGAGGATGACATTGACGATCGAGCGGTTCATCCCCTTGCACATGATGTAGCTGAGGATGGCGCCTGACGAGCCAACCAGCGCGCCGGTGATGATCAGCAGGTTGTTCGAGAGGGTAAAGCCGATGCCGCACGCCGCCCATCCCGAATAGGAGTTCAGCATCGAGATCACCACCGGCATGTCGGCGCCGCCGATCGGCAGGATCAACAGAAAGCCCAAAGCCAGCGAGACCAGCAGAACGAGCGCAAAGACCGCCGCCGCCTCGGTCGAGACAAACAAAGCGATCAGCAGCACCAGCACCACCCCGAGCCCGGCGTTCAGCAGATGCTGGCCGGAGAAGATAAGCGGCCGGCCGGTAACCAGCCCCTGCAATTTGGCGAAGGCGACGATCGAGCCGGTAAAGGTGATGGCCCCGATCGCCATGCCGATCGACATCTCGACCAGGCTCTCGGCGTGGATCGCGCCGCGCACCCCGATGCCATATTCTTCGGGCGCGCTGAAGGCGGCCAGCGCGACGCACACCGCAGCGAGACCGACCAGGCTGTGGAACGCCGCGACCAGTTGCGGCAGGGCGGTCATATGGATGCGCAGCGCGATGTAGGCGCCGACCGCGCCGCCGATCACGATGCCGAGCGCAATCAGCCAATAGCTGACCACATGCGGGGTCAGCAGGGTGGTCAGGATGGCGATCACCATGCCGGCGACGCCATAGAAATTGCCGGCGCGCGCGGTCTGCGGCGAGGACAGCCCGCGCAGCGCCAGGATGAAACAGATCGAGGCGATCAGATAGAAAAAGGCCGAAAGGTTCTGGCTCACCGACGCCCCGCTATTTCTTTCGTTGGAACATCTGCAGCATGCGCTGGGTCACGATGAAGCCGCCGAAGATGTTGACCGCGGCCAGGGTGACCGCGACAAAGCCCGCAGTCTTGGCAAAGCTGAGGCCGAGTGGACCGGCGGCGATCAGGGCGCCGACAATGATCACGCTCGAAATCGCGTTGGTGACGCTCATCAGCGGCGAGTGCAGCGCCGGGGTCACTCGCCATACCACGTGGTAGCCGACAAAAACCGCGAGCGCGAAGATCGTCAGCTCGAAGACAAAGGGCGTTCCGGCCGCGGTCGTCGGCGCCTGCGCCGCCAATTGCCGGGCCATCGCGTCGAGGTTGTGCGCAAGGGCGCCGGCGTCGCCGGCGAGCTCCCTGGCGCGCTCGGCCAGAGAGGCGGGGTCTGCCATCGCTGTCTCCGTCAATTGTTCGGGATTGACGCCGAGGCCGCGGCGACCGCCGGCGCCGGCGCGAGCGCTGAGTTGACTATGGTCCCGCCGCGGGTCAACAAGGTCGCCTTGACGATCTCGTCGCCCTCGTCGATGGTCAGTTGGCCATCCTTGTCGACGATCAGGCTCAGAAACGAAAACAGGTTGCGGGCGTAGAGCTGGCTCGCATCGGCGGCGATCCGGGACGGCATGTTGGCATGCCCAATGATCTTGACGCCGCTCGCGGTGGTGACGATCTCGCCCGGCCGGCTGCCCTCGACATTGCCGCCCGCCTCGACCGCGAGATCGACGACGACCGATCCCGGCGCCAATTCGGCGAGCATTGATTGGGTCAGCAGGACCGGCGCGCGGCGGCCGGGAATGAGCGCGGTGCAGATCACGACATCGGTGCGTTTCAGCGCCGCGGTGACCTTTTCGCGCTGCCAGCGCTGGTAGTCCTCACCCATCTCGCGGGCATAGCCCTGGTTCGTCTCGGCCGAACCGGCGACCGCATCATCGACAGTGATGAAGGCGGCGCCGAGACTCTCGACCTGTTCCTTGGCGACGGCGCGCACATCGGTTGCCTGGACGATGGCGCCGAGGCGGCGCGCCGTTGCAATCGCCTGCAAACCGGCAACGCCGGCGCCCATCACCAGCACCCGGGCCGCCTTGATCGTCCCGGCTGCGGTCATCATCAGCGGAAAGGCGCGGCCAAACTCGTCGGCAGCGTCGATTACCGCCTTGTATCCGGCGAGGTTCGCCTGTGACGACAGAACATCCATCGCCTGAGCGCGGGTGATTCGCGGCAACAGCTCCATGGCGAAGGCGGTGATCCCGGCGCGGGCATAGCCCTCGATCTCCGCAAGGCTGCGATAAGGCTGCAACAGCCCGATCAGCACCGCGCCCGGTTTCAAGCATACGAGCTCGTCGACCCCCGCCTCACCGGAGTTGATCGGCGGCTGTACCTTGAGCACGATGTCGGCGTCCGCGAGCGCCGTCGCGGGATCCGCCGCGATCGTGGCGCCGGCCGCGGCATAGGCCGCGTCGGTAAAGCCGGCGGCTTCGCCGGCGCTGCGTTCGACGACGACTGCGAGCCCCATCGCCGCCATCCGCTTGACCGTGTCGGGCGAGGCCGCGACGCGGCGCTCATGCGCGCGTCGTTCTCTGATGACGGCAACCTTCATCGAGCGGCTGTTCCTGAATGGGCCGGCAGAGCGGATCTGCACAATGCCGCGATGGCCAGGATTTGTGAAGAGCGAACCCCGACGCCTGCGCAGCCGACGCCTGGGCGCGCATGCGAGCCGTCGTCCTTTCGCCCGCTTTCCCCATCGTGCTAGGTTGCCGCGACGAACCGCTTGGGCGCGGGGTGCACGCCTGGTTGCGCGGCGGCTCGGAGCGAGCAATCGACGAGCCTCGCATCAGAGTTCAGACTTCGCCGGGAATAACCGTTCGAGAGACGCGTTGTCGTTGGAGCATAGATCGGCGGAGCACAGATCGGCGGGGTCGTCAGCGGCTCCGAGCGCAGACGAGGATGCGGGCCGGCGCCGGTTCGGCGACCAACTGATCGCGGCGTTGCCGCGGCTTCGCCGCTTCGCGCGTGGGCTGACGGGGTCCGCCGTCGAGGCTGACGATCTGGTTCAGGCAGCCTGCGAGCGCGCGCTCGCCCGCCGCCATCAGTTCCAGGAGGGCACCCGGTTCGACAGCTGGATGTTCCGCATCGTACAGACGATATGGATCGATCAAATTCGCTCGCGCGAGGTGCGCAAAGAAGACCACGGCGTCGGCGAGGACCGGCTCGGCTCCGACGAACCGGTCCGCCGTGTCGAGGCCCGGCTGGCCCTCGGCGAGGTGCGCCGCGCCGTCGATCGCCTGCCGCTGGATCAGCGCGCGGCGCTGCTGTTGGTGACCGTCGAAGGGCTCAGCTACAAGGAAGCCGCCGAGGTGGCCGAAGTGCCGGTCGGAACGATAATGAGCCGCCTCGCCCGCGCGCGGATCGCGTTGCAGCTCCAGCTGGAAACCGCTGGCGGGATGCGTAGGAGTAGGAAGGATGCAGAAGCGCAGTGACGACCGTCTCGTCGCCTATCTCGATGGCGAACTCGAGCCGGCCGAGCAGCGCGAAGTTGACGCCCTGCTCGACAGCGACGCGGCGGTGCGCAACCAGTTGGTGGCGCTGGCGCTCTCGGCAAAGCTGGTGCGTCGCGCTTTCGACGATGTGCTGCACGAACCGCTGCCCGACCGCCTGATCGCCGCGGCGCGCGGACAGACGGTTGCCGGCGCGACCGGCCCCCGTGCCCTGCCGACGCGGCGACGCATGGCCGTCGCGCGATTGCCGGGGTGGCGCGTCGGGCTGCCGATCGCCGCTTCGCTGGCCGGCTTGCTCGCCGGCGGTGGCGGCGCCTATTTCGGCGTCGGCAAATTTCTGCCCGGAGGCTCCGGCGCCGCCGTCGGGCGACCGGCAATCGAGGCGGCAGTTGCCGATAATCTCTGGCTCGACAACGCCGCCGGCTACTTCAAGCTGTTCGTCAGCGCCGGCGCCAATTCGTTGATCGACGTGCCCGCCACCGGCGACCCACGCCAGGCGCTGCAAAAGATCAGCCAGAGCTTGCCGCAGCAGGTGCGCCTGCCCGACCTTAAACCGTGGGGCCTCACTTTTCGCGGCGCGCGGTTGATTGTCGTCGACGGGCGTCCGGCGGCCCAGCTGGTTTATACGACCAGCAACAAGGCGATCGGCCCGTTGGCCCTGATCATCGGGTCGTTGAACCAGCCGGATATACCACCGACTTTTGAGCGCCGCCAGGACGTCAACCTGATTTACTGGCGCCATCAAGGTCGCGCCTATGCCCTCGTCGGCCAGGCGAACATCGGCTACCTATGGGGCATCGGCAACGACGTCGCCTGGCAGCTCGACGCAATTTGAACGAGGTCGATAGGTGCGAGGAGGAACCGCGCCGCGGGTAACGTGGCTCTAAGAGCCTAACGGCCGATGGGCTCGCCTCGCGCCCGCCGCCTCGCGCCTCGACCATCGCCGAGCGCGCCAGGGTCGGCGCCGTCGAAGAAGCGCAGGCCGGCCGCTCAGCTGATCGCCGTCAGCTCTGCTCGCGGGTTTCCTTGAAGCGCAGGCTCGGCCATTCCTCGATCGTGGTGCGCAAATCCCAGGCGTTGCGGGCGAGGAACACCGGCACGCCGTCGTGATCCTCGGCGCTGGCCGAGGGATTGCGCAGGCGGAAACGCTCGATCTCGGCCGGGTCGTCGGCTTCGAGCCAGCGCGCGGCCTGATAAGGCGCGCCGTCGAGGCGGGTGGCGAGCCCATATTCAGCCTGCAGCCGCGCCGCCAGCACGTCGAGCTGCAAGGCGCCGACGACGCCGATGATCCAGTCGCCGCCGGTCTGCGGCTTGAACACGCGAGTCACCCCTTCCTCGGCCAGCTGTTCGAGCGCATGGCGCAGATGCTTCGATTTCATCGGGTCGTCGAGGCGCACCCGGCGGAGGATCTCGGGGGCAAAGCTCGGGATGCCGGCGACCCGGATCTCGGCGCCCTCGGTCAGGGTGTCGCCGATCCGCAGGCTGCCGTGGTTGGGGATGCCGATGATGTCGCCGGGCCATGCCTCCTCGGCGAGATTGCGCTCGCGCGCCAGGAAAAACACCGGGGCCTGCACCGACATGACCCGTCCGGTGCGGACGTTCTTCAGCTTCATGCCGCGCGTGAAGCGGCCGGAGGCGAGGCGCACAAAGGCGACCCGGTCGCGATGCTGCGGGTCGACATTGGCCTGCACCTTGAAGACGAAGCCGGCGACCTCGGGCTCCTCCGGTCGAATCGCGCGCGCCCCATGGGCATCGAGGGCGGGCTGCGGCCGCGGCGCCGGCGCCAGTTCGGCGACACCGTCCAATAATTCGCGCACGCCGAAATTGTTGAGCGCGCTGCCAAAGAACACCGGGGTCAGATGGCCGGCGCGAAACGCCTCGCGCTCGAACGGCGGACACAGCCCGCGCGCCATCTCGACCTCGTCGCGCAACCTCGCCACCGCCGCCTTGGGCAGCCGGCGCAAGAGCTCCGGGTCGTCGAGACCGCGGCATCTGACGGGCTCGACCACCCGGTCATGCGCGTTGCGCTCAAACAGCAGCAGCGCATTGGCGAATAGGTCGTAGGCGCCGAGAAAATCGCGGCCCATGCCGATCGGCCAGGAGGCCGGTGTGACGTCGAGCGCCAGGCTTTGCTCGATCTCGTCCAAGAGGTCGAACGGATCTCGGCTCTCGCGGTCGAGCTTGTTGATAAAGGTCACGATCGGCACGTTGCGCAGCCGGCATACTTCGAACAGCTTGCGGGTCTGCTCCTCGATGCCGCGGGCGGCGTCGAGCACCATGACGGCGCTGTCGACCGCGGTCAGGGTGCGATAGGTGTCCTCGCTGAAATCCTGGTGGCCGGGGGTGTCGAGCAGGTTGAAGACCCGCCCCTGATGCTCGAAGGTCATCACCGCCGAGGAAACCGAGATGCCGCGCTCGCGCTCGATCGCCATCCAATCGGAACGCGCCCGGCGCCGGTCGCCGCGCGCCTTGACCTCGCCCGCCAGCTGAATCGCTCCGCCGAACAGCAGCAATTTCTCGGTCAAGGTGGTCTTGCCGGCGTCGGGATGCGAGATGATCGCAAATGTCCGCCGGCGCGCGATCTCGTCGTCGAGCGAGGTCATAAATCAACTTCAGCTATCGCCGGGACGCCGCCGGCAGCGGCGAACCCCGCCGCCGGCTCCGATAGAACTTGGCGAGGCGGGTTACGGCCTGGCGAAGCGGGCTGTGGGCTGGCCTATGGGGCGCCGAGTTGGCTCTCGCGAACCATCCGCTCGTGGCCGTCCGTCGCGTTTTTGATCCGGTATTGCGGCGTATTTCCCTCGAGCGGGAGCAGACGGACGATGGTATAGCGGCCCCTGCTCAAGCGATCGACGCCGGGGTCGGGAGAGAATTCCACCGCCTGGCCCACGCGAAACTTGTGTTGTGACATACTGATCTCCCCGGCCCCGTACCGCCGCCTGTCTGCGCAGGCGCCGCGCGCCCCGGCGGGCGGCGTGCGAGGCCGCTCGCATTATGCGGCGTGAAGGTCTACCGCCGCGATCTTGCCTTGCTGGCCGTGCTCGAGCTGATAGCTGATCTTTTGGCCTTCCCACAAATTGCCAATGCCGGCGCGCTCGACCGCCGAGACGTGCACGAACACGTCCTTGGAGCCATCCTCGGGCGCGATGAAGCCGTAGCCCTTGCGCGCGTCGAACCACTTTACCGTTCCGATATTCATCAAACTTCCTTTTACAGCAAATCCTTTGGCCAATGCTTTCGCCGGCCGATCACGTCACGATGTCGACAACACCGCCGATGCTCGTAAGCAACTGGGCCACGCCGTCGATCGAAGCGCGATATCGTCTAGGTGGCCCCTCGGGCGTCCGCCTGCAATGATTCTTTGCCCCGCTGCGCCGAATGGCGGGCCGTAACCCCCGCCACCGCGGGCGCCGCTCGCCCGCGGTTCAATAGCCGAGGTCGCGAAAGGTTTGTTGCGCCGGGCTGACCACGACATTGCCCTGAGGCTCGACTTCGAGCACCGCCAGCTCGCGCTGAACCAGCCCCTGCGGGGTAAAGCGAAACAGCCCGTCGACGCCGCTGAACCCGTTCGGGTTGAGAATCGCCTCACGCGAAAACGGCGGTCCGCCCTGACCGCGGGCCAGCACCGCGGCGAGCGCCGCGGCGTCGTAGCCGAGCGAAGCCAGGCGCGGCGGCTCGCGGCCATAGGTGGCGCGGTAGCTCCGCTCGAAGCCGCGCCGCGCATCGGGCGGCGAGGCGGCGAACCAGCCGCCGTCGAGCGCCGGTTCGTCGCCGATGTCGGGCACGTCCCACAACCCGCTGCCGAGGAGGCGCGTGGCCTTGATGTCGAGCCCGGCGGCGACCAGCTTGCGGGCGATCGCTTTCAGCCGGTCGCCGCCGTCGGGCAACAGCAGCGCATCGAAATCCGGCGGCGCCGGCGTGGTCTGATCCGGCGCTATAGGGTTGCCGACGGGGCCCGCCGCAGTGGGGCCCGCCGCAGTGGGGCTCGGCGCGGCGGGGCCGCCCGGCAGCAGGCGCTGGATCGCCGCCGAAGCATCGCCGCCGCCCGCGCCGTAAAACGCCGCTTGCGTCACCCTGCCGCCGGTCTGGGGCGCCGCCTGGCGCAGCGCATCGACCATCAGATGCCCGTACGCGGTGTCCGGGGCGAGCGCAGCAAAGCGCGCAATCCCCCGCTGGCGGGCATAGCCGACCTCGCGCACCACTTCCTGCCGCGGCAGGAAGCCCATCAAAAAGATATTGCCGCCGGCAAGATCGGTCACCGTCGAAAAGGCGATGACATTGACATGGGCGTCGCGGGCGATCGGCGTCACAGCCTCGACCTCGGCGGCGAGCAAGGGGCCGAGGATCAGGCTGACCCCGTCGGCGAGGGCGTCGCGCGCGGCATTGGCGGCGCCGCTGGCGGTGCCCTTGGTGTCGCGCGGCACCAAGGTCAGCCGATCCCCGCCGGTTTCGAATAGCGCCAGTTGGGCGGCGTTGAGGATCGCCTGGCCGAGCGCGGCGTTGACGCCCGACAACGGCACCAGCAACGCCACTTTGGCCGGTCCGGCGGCGGCGGTCGGCGGCGGCGGCGTTGGCGGCGGCAGCGGCTGGCCGGAGGGCGGTTGCGGCGCGATGACCGGCGCCGCTACCATCGGCGGCGGCACGCAGGACGCGAGCGCGACGACGACAAGGACGAGAACAGGTGAGGCGAACCGGGGGAAATACCAGCGCGGCACGGGCAACCTCGGGGGACGGCGACGAGGGCGGCGAGCCTAGCGGCGCTGCCCGGCCGAGTAAACCCGACGCGGCTGAGCCGGCGGCCGCCGCCGCAGGTGCGGCGATGCCGGGTCTGCACCTGGTGGCGACCCCGATCGGCAATCTCGGCGACGTCAGTCTGCGGGCGCTCGACGTGCTGCGCGGCGCCGACCAGATCTATTGTGAGGACACCCGAATTACCGCGCGGCTGCTCGCCCGGCACGCGATCAGGACGCCGCTGCGCAGCTACCACGACCACAATGCCGAGGCGATGCGCCCAGCCATCCTGGCGGCGCTGCGCCGCGGCGCGCGGGTGGCGTTGGTCAGCGACGCCGGGACGCCGCTGATTTCCGATCCCGGCTACAAGCTGGTGCGGGCGGCGATCGCCGAGGCTCTGCCGGTGACGGCGGCCCCGGGCCCGTCGGCGGCGCTGACCGCGCTGATCCTCTCCGGGCTGCCGCCGGACGTATTTCTGTTCGCCGGCTTTCTGCCCAAACAGCAGACGGCCCGCCGCCACGTGCTGGCCCGCGTCGCGGCCATCGAGGCCACCCTGATCTTTTACGAGGCGCCGCCGCGGCTCGCTGCAGCGCTCGCCGATATGAGCGAGATGCTCGGGGACCGGCAGGGCGCGGTCGCGCGCGAGCTGACCAAGGTGCACGAGGAGGTGCGGCGCGGGCGCCTCGCCGAGCTCGCCGACAATTATCAGCAGAAAGGTCCGCCGCGCGGCGAGATTGTCATTGTCGTCGGCCCGCCCGAGCCGGCCCGGCCCGACATGGACGAGGTCGATCGCCGCCTGGGCGCAATGCTCGGCGAGCACGGCGTGCGCGAGGCGGCGACCCGGCTCGCCGGCGAGACCGGGCTGCCGCGCAGCGCGCTCTATCGCCGCGCGCTGGCGATCCGGGATGGGGTGCGGGAGCGGGGGCGATGAGGCGCGTCGGACGCGACAACATCGTGCGGCGGCGGCGGGCCGAACGCCGCGGGCGAGTGGCGGAATGGCTGTGTCTATGGCATCTGCGGGTGCGCGGCTGGCGGATCGTCGCGCGCGGCTGGCGCTGCCCGGCCGGTGAGATCGACATCATCGCCCGGCGCGGCCGGGTGCTGGCGATCGTCGAGGTCAAGTCGCGCGGCGATGTCGGGGTGGCGGCGGCCGCACTCGCACCGCGCCAGCGCCGCCGCATCGTGCGCGCCGCCGAAGCTTTTCTCGGCGCGCGGCCCGACCTTGCCGGGCTCGACCTGCGATTCGATCTGATGCTGGTCGCGCGGCGCCGCCTGCCGCGCCACTGGCCCGGCGCCTGGCGCGCCGACGGATAGATGCGGGCGCGGTCGGGCCTGCTCCTCGCTCCGCCGGCAACTCGTTGCCACGGCGCAGAATTCGCTGCGGTTTGCGGGATGCGGCCGGGGCGCGGGCCGCCGAGCCGCGAACCCGGCCAAAATCGGCCCAGGACCGGCCGTTGGCAACGCCCCGCGGCCTGTCGCAAATTCCAGCGGGGTATCTTGGTGTCGGGGGGGTGGCCGATGGCGAATTACCGGGCGGGCCTGGGCCTGTCGCTCGGCTTTGCGCTGATTTCCATGGTCAGCGGCTGCGCCGAGACGGTCGGCGGCACGGTCGATGATTTTGCCCTCAAGGCCGATGTCGAGACCGCATTGGCCGAGGCCGATCCGCAGATGCTGGCCGCTCCCACCGTGACCGTTTATGCCGGGCGCGCCCTGCTGACCGGCACCGCGCCGTCGCCGCAGCTGAAGGCCCGGCTCGAGCAGGCGGCGGGCCAGGTGCCGGGCGTGCGCAAGGTCTATGACGAAATCGAGGTGGCGCCGCCGGAAAGCCCGTGGAGTTCGGCGCAGGACGCCTGGATCACCTCGCAGGTGAAATCGGACCTGGTCTTCAACCGCGACGTTCGCTCGGTCAATTATGCGATCGAGACGGTAGACGGTTCGGTCTATCTGATCGGCTCGGCGGGCAGCCCGGCCGAGCTCGAAACCGCGACCAACCTGGCGCGGTATGTGCCGGGGGTGAAACGGGTGGTCTCGTTTGTCGAAATCCGGCCGGGGGCGCCGCCCGGACCCTACCCGACGGCCGGCCCCTACCCGCCGGCCGGCAGCGGGCCAACGCCGGATGCGCCTGCGGCCGCGCCGACCACTCCGGTCGAGGTGCAAAAGCTGTGAACGACCCGCACCGCCGACGCGCTGCTGGTGGAGACGGTGGACAGGCGAGGGCCGGAAAAAATATCTTACCCTTCCAGCCGACCCGCCGACCAGCAGCGAACCGGAACATGAGCGAGCCGCCGCATCGCCCCGAAGCCCAGCGTCCCGAAGCTGAACACCTCGACGCCGATCGCCCCGACGCCGAGAGTTGCACGCGCTTTCTGCGCGAATTGGGCGCTTCGGACGGCCGTGTGCTGCCGATCGCCGAAGCCGCCTTGGCCCTGGCCTCGTTCGAGCGCCAGCGGGTCGATTTCGCTCGCTACCGCGAGCATCTGCGGCTCATTGCGCGCGATGTCGGGCGCCATCCGGCGGCGGCCGGCGATCTTGCCGGCCGCGCCCGCGCGCTCAACGAAATCATCCTGTTGAAATACGGCTATTGCGGGGACGAGCTGACCTACGACGATTTGCAGAACGCCAATCTGATGCGGGTGATCGACCGCCGCAAAGGGCTGCCGGTGGTGCTGGGGATCCTGTTCATCGAAATCGCCCGCGCCCAGGGCTGGCAAGCGGCCGGGCTCGCCTTTCCCGGGCATTTCCTGATCCGGCTCTCTGAACAGGCCGAGCGGCTGATCCTCGACCCGTTTCACGCCGGGCAGGTTTGCGGCGCCGCCGAATTGCGCGAGCTCCTAAAGGCGGTGGTCGGCGAGGACCGCGAGCTGGCGCCGCAATATTACGCGCCGGTTTCCGATCGCGACGTGTTGCTGCGTCTGCAGAACAATCTCAAATCGCGGCTTATCCAGGAGCAGCGCCACGAGCGCGCGGTCAAGGTGGTCGAGACCATGCTGATGCTGGCGCCCGACCTCGCCGAGCTGTGGCGCGAGGCAGGTCTGCTGCACCGCCAGCTCGGCAATCTGCGGGCCGCTGCGGCGGCGTTCGAACAGTATGTGCTGCGCGCCCCCGATGGCCAGGCCCGTCACCAGGCCGCAGCGATCTTGCAGCAGCTGCGCGGCCAATTGAACTGACCCCGGCGCAGGGGTCGCAGCGGCAGGCGGCGCCCGAGAGCCGAAGACGAGGGCCGAGCGCCGCTAATCTTTGCCGAACCCCCGTAAGCCGCCCGGCTCGCCTGTTTTCCGGACAGGGCCAGCTCGAGCGCTATTCGCTATAGATGGAATCTCCAGGCGTCATGTAGCATTGCCGTTCGCAACTCTGTTTGAGGAACGCGCCATGCCCGACCACTACCCGCTGCCCGCCAGCGACCCCGCGAGCTTGGGGTTTGCCGCCAAGCCGTTGCAGCATCTCGACCGGCTGATCCGCCAGCATATCGAGGAAGGTCGCTATCCGGGCGCGCAGATCGCGCTGGCGCGGCACGGCAAGCTGGCGCTCTACCGCAGCTATGGCGACGCCAAGACCGAGCCGGGTCGCGAGCCGACCGGCGGCGACACCCTGTTCCTGCTGTTCAGCCAGACCAAGGTGCTGACCAGCTCGGCGGTATGGGCATTGATCGAGGAAGGCCGGCTCTCGTTCATGGACAAGATCGCCGACCATCTGCCGGAATTCGCCCGGCGCGGCAAGGGCGAGATCACCTTGCATCAGGTGATGACCCATCAGGGCGGGTTTCCCTCGGGCGACGTGACCCAGGCGACCTGGACCGACCATCAGCCGGATGCGGGCCGAGGTCTGCGATTTCTCGCTCGACTGGACCCCGGGGACGCGGCTGCAATACCACCCGCGCGCCGCCCATCTGACCCAGGCGATGGTGATCGAGGCGGTGACCGGCCAGGATTACCGCGAGGTGATCCGCGACAAGGTGCTGGCGCCGCTCGGGCTCGCCAACGACATCTTCGTCGGCGTGCCGGTCGAGGAGCAGGGGCGCTGCGCCGACACTTATGCGCCCGAGCCGCGCGACAACTCGCCCGAGTTCAAGGCGGCGGGGATGCCGAGCGGCGGCGGTTACGCGACGGCGCGCGGCATGGCGGCGTTCTATCAGATGCTGCTCGGCCAAGGCCGGCTCGGCGAGGTGCGGATGTTCTCGCCGCGGCTCGTCAGCTACGTCACCCGCAGCCACACCGGCGAGATCGGCGACGACGCGATGGGCGGCATCCCGATGCACCGCGGGCTCGGACCGCATGTGCGCGGCGACAGCGACCGTATCCGCGGCCTCGGCGCGATCGCCGCCCCGCAGACCTTTGGCCACGGCGGCGCCGGAACCTCCTATTCCTGGGCCGACCCGACGAGCGGCGTGTCGTTCACCTACATCACCAATTTCGTGGCGCCCGAGCCGTTTCATTCGGCGCGGCTCGACCGGGTCGCGAATTTGGTGCACGCGGCGATCGATTGAGATGCGCCTCGGAACGACCGCTGCGATCGTCGGCGGGCGTGCTTCAGAGATCGTCGTTCCCGCGAAAGCGGCGCTCCCAGCATGAGGTAGGTTATCGATGCGCTTGTCCTGGAACCCGCGTCTCACGCCTGAGGAGGCCGAACGGGGCTGTCTCGAAGGACGCAACATGTCGCGTGCCGGTCATCATGAGGCGTGCAGATAGCGTAATGGCGCCGCGGGTCGATCCGGTCCGGTCCGATGCGAGCACTGCCGGCGCGCGCCGATGTCGTTGATCATCGGCGGCGGCATCATCGGCGCCAGCACGGCGCTGTTCCTGGCGGAAAAGGGCGTCTCGACCGTGCTGTGCGAGAAGGGGCACATCGCCGGCGAGCAGTCGAGCCGCAATTGGGGCTGGTGCCGCAAGATGGGCCGCGATCCGCGCGAGATCCCGCTGATCATCGAGAGCCTGCGCCTGTGGCAGGGGATGAACCGGCGGGTCGAGGCCGAAACCGGGTTCCGAGAGTGCGGCATCATGTATCTCGCCGAGAACCGGGCCGAGCTCGGCCAGCTCGACGCCTGGCTCGATCATGCCCGCCAGTACCAGCTCGACACGCGCCTGGTGACCCGCGCCGAAGCGGCGGAGCTGATGCCGGGCCTGACCGGCGACTGGGAAGGCGCGCTCTACACCGCCGAGCGACGGCAGGGCCGAGCCGCAACGAGCCGCACCGGCGATCGCCGAAATGGCCCGCCGCCGCGGCGCCGCGATCGTCACCCAATGCGCGGTGCGCGGCATCGAAACCGCGGGCGGGCGGGTCTCGGGCGTGGTCACCGAAAAGGGCCGCATCGCCTGCGCCTCGGTGGTGCTGGCCGGCGGCGCGTGGTCGCGGCTGTTCTGCGGCAATCTCGGCGTCGAGCTGCCGCAGCTGAAAGTGCTGGCCTCGGTGATGCGCACCGAGCCGATCGCGGGCGGCCCGGAAATCTCGGCCTCGGGCGGGCTGTTCGGGTTTCGCAAGCGGATGGACGGCGGCTACACGGTGGCGACCCTCGGCGTGCGCACGATCGATCTCGTCCCCGACAATTTCCGGCTCGCCCTCGACTATCTGCCGGCGGCCCGGCTGCACTGGAAGAAATTGCGGTTCCGGGTCGGCCGGCGCTGGGTCGAGGAATGGCGGATGCCGCGGCGCTGGACGCTTGACGAGGCGACCCCGTTCGAGGCGGTGCGCACCCTCGACCCCGAGCCCGACCAATTCGTCCTCGACCGCGCCAGGACCGCTGTCGCCGCGGCCTTTCCGCGGTTCCGCGACATGGCCGTGGCGGAGAGCTGGGGCGGGATGATCGACGTCATGCCCGACGCGATCCCGGTGATCTCGCCGGTCGAGAAGGTGCCGGGCTTTTTTATCGCCACCGGCTTTTCCGGCCACGGCTTCGGCATCGGCCCCGGCGCCGGCAGGCTCGTCGCCGACATGGTCGCGGGCGATCCGACCCTGGTCGATCCGGCGCCGTTCCGCCTCGGCCGCTTTACCGACGGCTCGAACCCGCGCCCACACCCGCTGGCGAGCTAGCTGAGGCCGCGACCAAGGTTGGTCCGGGGTAAGCGGGCATCTCCAAGCTCCAGCGTTCGCTGCGCCTGTTCAGCGACGCACGATCGGGTCGGAAGGAGGCAAACCGCTATGCGGCAGCAATTGATTAGGCGGCGATCCTCGGATCAGCCGATGCATCACGCGGATCCGCGGCGCTTTAAGCAGCACGAGATCAACGGAGGCCGCGACGCGGTCATTTGGTTTGGACAATGTTGCGCGGCGCCAACCGAACCGATGCCTTTGACCTCCGCGTGGGACCGATTCGCTAGATCGGCGACCAGACCAGACGACACCTGCTCCAATGCATCGGGTATGAGAAGGCGATTGCTGGCGGCCCAGTCCGGGAGTAAGCGCCTATGAAATGCGATCGTGTTGCCGATCGACACCGCAGGCTCGCGCGGGCTTTACACAGCGTCGCAGCGCTTGCCCGGCGCGCTGGATTGCCACCCAAGCAGGCGATCGTATTGGCCTGCGTCCTGGTCTTAATAGTGGTCGCCTTCGCCGCGATCGGCGTCTGGGTCTGGGATCAGTTCAGCTATGCCAACCTCGACCGCAGCGGCGGCATCGCGCTCGCGATCGGCGTCATCGCCACCTTGGGTTTGGGGATTGGGCTGATGGGACTGGTCTTCTACAGCAGCCGCTACGGTTATGACGAGCGGACGAAGCGAGATTGAGGCGGACCACCTCCCGGCGCGTTTCTTCGAGGCCGCGCCTCGCCGCTGCTGTGCTGCCCGTCGGCGCGCTCCGCGTCCCCAGGCGCCAAACGCTTCGTCGCCGGGACGCGCTTGCTCGAAGTCACTGGCCGCCAGGCCCGCGGCTTCAGGCTGATCGGACCGAGCGAACGTTCGGGCACCCCCCTCGGATCAGGCCAACATGTCGATCTCGTGAACGAAACCGGGGTCCGCACCATGGCCTGAGGCCGGGCGGCGGGGCCATGCATTAGGGGCCGACCGGGTCGGTGGCCGTCTCCCATCGCCCGCGCTGACGGGTCGTCTCTCGATTTGATTTGGGCAGTCAGGACCCCGGCGGCTTGCAGCTTGCGGGTTTCCTTGTTAGTGAAACGCCATGGGTTCTCGCTCGTCCGGCACGCCATTTGCGACTCTGGCCGCGCCCCTCGTCGCGCCCTTTTGGCGTGCGGTCGCGGTCGAGGACCAGGCCGATGAAAATTCCTACGGGCAACACCAGTGAAGATTCGTCGGGGGGGCGTCGCGGCCGAGATGCGCCGCGGCTGCGAGCCCGGCTGACGCGCGCCGCGCTGCGCGCGGTCATCCCCACCCGATTCTATCGCCACACCCTGATCGGCAGGGTTCCAGCCGGTCTCGGGCTCAAGCTCGGCCAGTCCTGGCCGGGCGATCCGCGGCGCGGCGCGGCGATCGCCGCCGGCGACATCGAGCTCGCCGGCGAACTGGTTCACGAACCCTCGCCGCGCTGGTTTCCGCCCGCGGCGGGGACTGATTGGCTGGCCGCCTGGCACGGCTTTGGCTGGCTGTCGGACTTGATCGCGGCCGGGGCCGCCGCCCGCGACGCGGCGCGCGAGCTGGTTCAGAGCTGGCTCGCCGAGGAGATCGCCTGGCATCCGATCGCCTGGCGTTCCGACGTATTGGCGACCCGGCTATTCGCCTGGATCACCCATTTCGACGATCTCGCCGGGGGCGATCGGGACCCGGCGCTGCGCCGCGCGATGCTGGCGAGCCTCGCCGCCCAGCTGCGCCATCTCGCCCGCACCGCTTCATGGGAGCTCGACGGTGCGGCGCGACTGCGCGCGCTGAAGGGTCTGATCGTCGGGCTGGCGGCGCTCGGCGGCTCGCCCGGACGGCTGGCCAAGGCGCTAAGGGCGCTCGAACGCGAGATGCCGGCGCAGATCTTTCCCGATGGCGGCCACCTGTCGCGCAGCCCGTCGACCCAGCTGTGGGCGTTGCAGGATCTGGTCGACATCCGCACCGTGCTGCGCGCGGCCCAGATCGAGACGCCGGGCGCGGTCCAGGACGCGATCGGGCGGATGGCGCCGATGCTGCGTCTGTTTCGCCACGGCGACCGCCGGCTGGCGCTGTTCAACGACTCGCTCGAGGAGGACGGGGTCGTCATCGATCTGGTGCTGACCCGGTCGGAGACCAGGGGCCGCGCGCCGGCGCATGCGCCCAACAGCGGCTTCGAACGGCTGCAGGCCGACAACAGCCTGGTGGTGGTCGATGTCGGCAGGCCGCCGCCCGCCGGCTTCGACGAGCACGCCCATGCCGGGGCGCTATCGTTCGAGATGAGTTCCGGGCGCGAACGCATCATCGTCAATTGCGGCGCCTATCGCGGCCCCAAGCCGAACTGGTGGCGGGTGTCCCGCGCCAGCGCCGCCCATTCGGTGCTGGTCGTCGCCGACACCAACTCGGCCGAGATTCGCGACGACGGCCTCCTCGGCCGGGCGCCGGAGTCGGTCGCCTGCGAGCGGGCCGAGCACGAAGGCCAGCAATGGATTTCAGCGACCCATGACGGCTATCGGGACCGCTTTGGCCTGATCTACACCCGCGAATTGTACCTCGCCGCCGATGGCGGCGATTTGCGCGGCGAAGACCGGCTAAGCGGGCGACCCGGGGCGGCGTTCGCGGTGCGTTTTCATCTGCACCCTGCGGTCGAGGCCTCGCTGGTGGAAGGCGAAAGCGCCGCCCTGCTTCGCCTGCCGAGCGGATCGACATGGCGGCTGCGCGCCGCCGGCGCCGCGATGACCCTGGGCGAGAGCATCTATCTGGGATCGGGCGAGGCGCGCAAAACCCAGCAGCTGGTGCTGAGCGGGATCGCGGCGCCGGGCGGCAGCAAGGTGCGCTGGGCGTTGCGCCGCGAGCCCGCGCCAGCCGCCGCCGGCTAGCTCGCGCCGATCAGCTTGCGCCGATCGGTTTGTTGGGGCTCGGTCATGTCGGCATCGGCGACGCGATCGCGGCGGCGGCGATCGTGGCCGCGACCGCACTCCTCTGCGGCCTCGCCACGAGGGCGCTGATCCCGGTCCTGCGCCGTCGCAATCTGCTCGATCGTCCGAACGAGCGCTCCTCCCATAGCGTCCCGATCCCGCGCGGCGGCGGCATCGCGCTGGTCGGGACGGTGCTGCTGGCCTGGCTCGCGCTATCTGCCGCCGGGCGCGTCTCGCCGGCGATCCCGGTCATCTCGCTCGGCGACCGTGCTGTTGGCGAGCGATCTGCTGGATCGACGATTTGCGCGGCCTGTCGCCGGCGACGCGGCTCGCGGCGCAGGCTGCCGCGGCGGCGATCGGCCTCTATGCCCTGCCGGCGGGCGTCAACGCGCTCGAGGGCTGGCTCGGCCCGGCGGCCTATTTCGCCGCGGCCGGCCTCGTCTGGGTGTGGTGGATCAATCTGTTCAACTTCATGGACGGGATCGACGGGCTCGCCGGCAGCGAAGCGGCGGCGATCGGCGGCGGCCTCGTGCTGTTCGCCACCCTCGGCAGCGGGGCCGATCCGGCGCTGGCGCTGCTCGCCGCCGCGATCCTCGGCGCGGCGCTCGGCTTTCTCTTTTGGAACTGGTCGCCGGCGCGGATTTTTCTCGGCGACGTCGGCAGCGCCCCGCTCGGTTATCTGACCGGGTTTCTGCTGATCGGCCTCGCCGCCCGAGGCTCCTGGAAGATCGCGCTGATCCTGCCGCTCTACTTCCTCGCCGACGCGACGATCACCTTGCTGCGGCGCCTCGTTCGCGGCGAGCGGGTGTGGCAGGCGCATCGCCAACACTTCTACCAGCAGGCGGTGCAACAGGGGCTCGGCCACGCCGCCGTGGTCCGCCGGGTGATCGCCGCCAACCTGATGCTGATCGGCTGCGGCTGGGCGGCGGAGAACGGCTGGGGCGGCGCGGCGCTCGGCGCCGCCGTCGCGGTCGTGGCGGCATTGCTGGCGCTGCTCGCCGCCGGAAGCTGAGCCGCGCGCGCGGGCTTGTTCCCGGCCGCGGCCGACCCTATACCCGGCCGATGAACGCTCCCCCGCAAAAGATCCGCCGCGCGCTGGTTTCGGTCAGCGACAAGAGCGGGATCGTCGCCTTTGCCGGCGCGCTCTCCGGGCGCGGCATCGCCTTGGTCTCGACCGGCGGCAGCGCCCGCGCGCTGGCCGCGGCCGGGCTGCCGGTCACCGAGGTGGCGGCGGTCACCGGCATGGCCGAGTTTCTCGACGGCCGGGTCAAGACCTTGCACCCGGCGATCCATGGCGGGCTGCTGGCGCGGCGCGACCGGGCCGACCACCTCGCCGCCTTGGCCCAACGCGGCATCGAGCCGATCGATCTCCTGGTGTGCAATCTCTACCCGTTCGCCGAGACCGTCGCCGCCGGCGCCAGCCGCGACGACTGCATCGAAAACATCGATATCGGCGGCGTCGCGCTGATCCGCGCCGCGGCCAAGAACCACGACGCGGTCACGGTGGTGACCGATCCCGCCGATTACCAGCGCGATGCTCGCCGAGATCGAGGCCGGCGACGGCGCGGTCGGCCCGGAGCTGCGCCGCCGTCTCGCCGGCAAGGCCTATGCCGCGACCGCTGCCTATGATGCGGCGATCGCCCAATGGCTGACGCGCGACGACGAGGCGACCTTTCCCGAGACCTTGGTCATCGCCGGCCGGCTCGGCCAGCGCCTGCGCTATGGCGAGAACCCGCATCAGATGGGCGCGTTCTACCGCACCGGCGAGCCGCGTCCGGGCGTCGCCAGCGCCCGGCAGCTGCAGGGCAAGGAGCTGTCCTACAACAATTACGCCGACGCCGACGCCGCATTCGAGCTGGTGGCCGAGTTCGCGCCGCCGGCTGTCGCGATCGTCAAGCACGCCAATCCGTGCGGTGTGGCGCGTCGCCGCGAGCCTGCGCGCGGCCTGGGACCGAGCGCTCGCCTGCGACCCGCAGAGCGCCTATGGCGGGGTCGTGGCGCTCAATCGGCCGCTCGATCCCGCCACCGCCGAGGCGATAAGCCGGATCTTCGTCGAAATCGTCATCGCCCCCGAC
This sequence comes from uncultured Alphaproteobacteria bacterium, assembly GCA_963814805.1. GTDB lineage: Bacteria > Pseudomonadota > Alphaproteobacteria > ATCC43930 > CGMCC-115725 > AP-15. Next base: position 178,849 of record CAWFER010000006.1, read on the forward strand.
GCCCCGCCGGAAGCGGCGGCGATCCTCGCCCGCAAGACGGGATTGCGGCTGCTGGTCACCGGGGCGATGCCCGACCCGGCCGCGGCGGGCCTCGTGCTTCGCTCGGTGTCGGGCGGCATTCTGGTCCAGCAGCGCGACCGGGCCGCACTCGCCCGCGACGGCCTGCGCACCGTCACCCGCCGCGCGCCCGAGCGAGGCTGAGATCGCCGATCTGCTGTTCGCCGACACGGTCGCCAAGCACGTCAAGTCGAACGCGATCGTGTTCGCCCGCGACGGCGCCACAATCGGCATCGGCGCCGGCCAGCCGAGCCGCGTCGACAGCGTGCAAATCGCCGCCCGGAAGGCGGCGGAGATGGGCCAGGCGGCCGGGCTGCCGCTGCCCCCGACGCACGGCGCGGTGCTGGCCTCGGACGCATTCTTCCCGTTCGCCGACGGGCTCGAAGCGGCGATCGCGGCCGGGATCACCGCGGCGATCCAGCCCGGCGGGTCGGTGCGCGACGCGGAGGTCATCGCCGCCGCCGACGCCGCCGGCATCGCCATGGCGTTCAGCGGCCTGCGCCACTTCCGGCATTGAAGCGGCCGCGGCGCCGCCTGCTCCGGCGCGGGCCTCAGACGACGCGGATGTTTTTGAATTGCCAGGGATCGTCGCGGTCGAGGTCTTCGGGAAACAGGGTTTCGCGGCCGTCGAGCGGGGTCCAATCGCCATAAACGCCGACCATCTCGCCGAGATAGGGGCGGGCGATTTCGAGGACCCGCGCGAAATCGAGATCCTCGGGCTCGACCACGCCGGCGCGCGGGTGCTCCAACGCCCAGACCACGCCGCCCAGCACCGCCGCGGTCACCTGCAGCGAGGTCGCGTTGTTGTGCGGCGCCACCCGCCGCGCCTCGTCGATCGTCAGCCGCGAGCCGAACCAGTAGACGCCCGCCGGGCGCGCCCATCAGCAGCACCCCGAGCTCGTCGATGCCGGCGGTGATCTCGTCCATCATCAGCCGTTTGCGCGGCTGCAGCCGCCAGTTCTTGCCGGCGAATTCGTGCAGGCTAAGTACCGCGCCGTCGCATGGATGATAGGCGTAGTGGCAGGTCGGCCGGTAGCGCACCTCGCCGCCCTCGGCGACGGTCAGAAAATCGGCGATCGAGATCGATTCGCCATGGGTGATCAGAAAGCCGTGATAGGGGCCTTCGAGCGGCGTCCAGCTGCGCACCCGGGTCGCGGCGCCGGGGCGCAGCAGGTAGATCGCCGCCCCGCAGCCGAAATCGTGACGCCCGCCATCGGCCGGGAAATGCCGTTCATGCGTGCCCCAGCCGAGTTCCGCCGGCTGCGAGCCTTCGCTGACAAAGCCGTCGATCGACCAGGTGTTGACGAACTCGCCCGGCTCTTTCGGCGCCATCGCCACCTGGGTGTCGCGCTCGGCGATGTGGATGACCTCTGACGCCGAGGCGCTGGGCGAGCCGCGCCCAGTCGCCGCGGTTGCCGGGAACGCCCAGCGCCGAGTCCCGCATCGCGCGGCGAGGTCAACCAGCGCCTGCTTGACGAAATGCGAGACGAGGCCGGGATTGGCGCCATGCGTCAGGACCGCGGTCGGGCCGTGCGGAAAGCGGCGGCGCAAGGCCAGCGCGCTCTCGCGCAGCGCATAGTTGGAGCGCGCCGACGGCGGCAGGTTCGGGTCGGTGTAGCCGCCCGGCCACGGCTCGATGCAGGTATCGAGATAAAGCGCGCCCTTTTGCTGGCACAGCTCGATCAGCGCCACGCTCGACACGTCGACCGAGACGTTGAGCAGAAAATCGCCGGGGCCGAGCCGAGGGTCGAGCACGTCGCGGTAGTTGTCGCGGCTGAGCGCCGCGGTGACGAAGTCGACGCCGTACTCGGCGGCGACATCGCGGCCATGCGGCTCGGCGGTGACGATCGTGATCTGGTTCGGCGCCGATGTCGAGATGGCGCAGCAGCAGCGGCAGGACGCCCTGGCCGATGCTGCCAAAGCCGACGATCAGGAAACGGCCGGAAAAGGCAGCGTGCTTTTTATCGAGCATGGCGGGTTGCGCGGCGATCGGGGTGCGGCAAACCCGTAGGGTCGCCGGCTCGTGTTGTCAAGCCGGCGGTCCCGGCCCGCGGCCTCTGTGATGCGGGCCGGGTGCTGTCCTATATCTTCTGTTTTCCGACGATCAGGCCGCTTTGCGGCGGCGGCGAATTGCTGCAAGGCCGATGAGGCCGCTGGCCAGCAACAGCAGGGATGCGGGCTCGGGCACCGGAGTGGCGACAAAGCCGACAACGGTATCGGTCGAGTTGTCGGTGAAGAAGCCGACTATCTGGCCGAGATCGTTGACGCCGTTGACCGTGGTGCTGGCCGAATTCGGCGGGTCGAATGTCGAGAACACGCCGTTGAGGTCGACATAGCCGTGCTGCACGCCGCCGGCGTCGGTTTCAAACCCGACAATCTCGCCCTTGTCGTTGATGCCGAGCGCCTGGGTGAAGGTCGAGCCGAACGGGTCGATCGGGGTGATCGTCCCACTGGTGTCGAGGAACCCGGTCGAGGTCGTCGAGCTCGGCATGTAAAAGCCGACGACGTTTCCGGCATTGTTGACCCCGGTCGCCTGGCTGTTGACGTTCGACGGCAGCAGGCCGTTGACATCGGTATAGGTGGTCCCGACCAGCGAAAACGCCTTCTGGCCGGTCACCCCCGTCACATCGGTGAACGACGAATACCCGGCGATCTCGTTGCCGTTCTGGTTGATCCCGAGCAATTGGTTGAACACCGAGGTCGGCTGATCGACAGTTTGGAACGTGCCGCCGGCAGGCTTGAAGAAGCCGTGGGTGGTCGCATCGGGATTGACGTAGAAGCCGACCGTATCGCCAGCAGCGTCGATCCCGGTCACCTGCGTGCCGCCGGTCGCACCCGGGAAGTTCTCGCGGGTGAAGCTCGACGGCAGCACCAGCTGAAAGCCGTTGAAGACGGTCGCGTTGCCGTAGCCGACGACGGTGCTGGAGTTGTTGATGCCGAGCGCCTGGGTGAACGCGGTGTTGGACGGATCGGTGATATATTGGATCGAATAACCAGCCTGCGCCGGCTGCACGCTCCAGGCGAACGCCATCAGCGATAGCGCCGAGGCGGCGAGCGCGGTCGCGAGGATCTTTGCGCGGCTTGCCGAGGCGAACGACGAAACAAGGCTGGGTATTGATGGTTTCATGCTTCACCCTCGATTTTAGGAAATCATCAAAGGTTCTTGAGCGTGGCTAACATTAGAGCAACAGTCATGCCAAAACCTTGACGAGATATTTGCGGACATGAAATCAAATGGTTACCGGTGACAACCGGAAATGCGCGCAGACCGCTGTCGGCAAACTTTACAAGTCCGAGCGCTTCGATTTGCAGCACCCTCAATGCGACGCCAAGTCGATCAGCCGGTTAGCGCAGGCGAGCTGCGTCTGCAATGTGTTAAGAAATCCGACACCGTGCCCCACGACGATTTTCCGGCCGGTGGGTTCGGCTAAGGCAGCGCCGCCAGCTTTTCGGTCAGCAGTTCGTAGAGCCCGGCGGCGTCGACCGTGGTCAGAAACCGCACGTTGGGCTTGCGGCCGGTGACGCCCCACCAATCGACCACCGTCATGCCCATGGTCAGCGGGCTCGCGGTCTCGACCGCAACATTGACCATGCGGCCGGAGAACAGCGCCGGACGCAAGAGATAGGCGACGACGCATGGATCGTGCAGCGCCGCGCCGCGCGCGCCGAACCGGGCGGTGCGGGTTTCCTCGAACGCCGCCAGCAACGCCGCAACCGCCGGCCCGCAGCGATTGCCGAGGCGGCGCAACGCCGCGATGCGTCCCGGCGTGCTCAGCACCTGGTGGGTTGCATCGAGCGGGATCATCGTGATCGGGACGCCGCTTGCGAGCACGATCTCGGCGGCGTGCGGATCGACATGGATGTTGAATTCCGCGGCCGGGGTCACATTGCCGATCTCGAACCCGGCGCCGCCCATGATCACCACCTCGCCGATCCGCCCGGCGATATCGGGCGCCTTGACCAAGGCCATGGCGATGTCGGTCAGCGGCCCGAGCGCGCACAGGGTGACGGCGCCCGCCTCGGCCGCGCGCAAGGTGTCGATCAGAAAATCGACGCCGTGCGGCGCTTGCAGCGGCATCGCCGGCTCGGGCAATCGCAGGCGGTCGCGCAGCGCGTCGCGATGAATGTCGGAAGCGGTCGCCAGCGGGCGCAGCAAGGGTCGCGCGCAGCCGGCATAAACGGCGAGGTCCGGGCGTCCGGCGAGCTCGCAGATCTGGCGCAGGTTGCGCGCGCACGCCGCGAGCGGCAGATTGCCGGCGACGGCGACGATCCCCAGCACCGCCAATTCGTCGGCCGCGGCCAGCGCCAACAGGATCGCGACGGCGTCGTCGATGCCGGGGTCGGTGTCGATGATGATCGGTCGCGCCATCCGCGGGAGCCCAGGCCGCTATCCTAGCCGAGGCGCCTTGCGCCGTCGCGCAAATCGACCAGCAAGAGTAGAGCGCTCCGGCGCGGCGTTGCGAACGGCCTTTCCCCGCCGCTATAGTTCGCGCGGTCAATGGGCGATCGGCGCGGGTGGCGGCAACGGGTGGGACGAGTTCGCATGCAGGCTCGCCCGGAGGATCGGGAACGGGCATTCGGCGGGATGCCGGCGATCGCGCAGGCGCCGCTCTACGATCTTTCGGCGGCGCAGATTTTGGATGGCGCGCATGCCGACGGCCTTGATCCGATGGCGATCGTCACCGCGGCGGAGCAATGGGCCTATGCGGCGACGGTTCCGCTCGCCCGGTCCAAACCCGATGCGCGGTCGATTCCGGGTCAAGATCTCGCTGGCCGTTCATCAGGGCTGCATCGGGGTCGGCATCTTGCAGCGCGACGAGAGCAGCTTTGTGCAGGAAGTCGAAGTCGCCGCTTCGAGCAGCTGGTGCGACATCGCGGTGATGACGCCGAGCCTCGATGCCGCGGGACCCTTGGTGGTTCGCAATCATTCATCCTTGGGCGCCAGCCGGGCACAGCTGCGGATAGTCGAAATCGCGCATATCGCCGATCGACGTCGATCGACCCGAGGAGCCCGATCGTTGCGACCGGCCGGCGCGGCCGCGCCTCGGACCGCTGCTGGCCGGGCTTTCCGCCGATGCGCTCGTCGAGCTGGCCGAGAGCATGGCCGTCGAGCCGCGGCTCGAGCCGGCGCCGGGATGGCGGTTCGACGCCTTCGAGGCAAGCCCCGATCCCGCCGTCCATCTGCGCGACGGGCTGTGGTGCGCGATCAAGGCGCAGGGCTGCGATCGCCCGGTAACGGCGCCGTGGCTCGAAGGGACCCGCCTGGCGCTTCATTTCGACAACGATCTGAGCCGCACGCTCTATGCCTCTGGCTGCTACGAGCCGAACGAGTTCGCTTTGCTCGGCCGGGTGATGGAACCCGGCATGGTTTTCCTCGACGGGGGTGCGAACGAGGGCGTCTATACGGTCTTTGCCGCAGCCCGCGTAGGCTCGAAGGGCCGGATCATCGCGGTCGAGCCCAGTCTTCGCGAGCGCCAACGCCTGAAAGCCAATATCGAGATCAATCGCGCCGCGAACGTCGCCGTCGTCGACGCCGCCTTGGCCGAGCGCCCCGCATCGGTCAGACTGACCCTGGCCGAAGCGGAGCATTCGGGACAGAACACTTTGGGCGGGTTCATCTATGAAGGCGTCAGCGCCATCGATGTCCGCTGGGTTCGCGCCGTCACGATCGACGATCTGGCCCAAACGCATCGGCTCGCGCGGCTCGACATCGTCAAGCTCGACCTCGAAGGCGCCGAATTCCGGGCCTTGATCGGGGCCCGCAACACGCTCAGAGACATGAGGCCGCTGCTGCTGGTCGAGGTCTCGGACGCGGCGCTAGCGCGTCAGGCGGGGTCTTGCGCGGCGCTGCGCGATCTGCTGAAAAGCGCCGGCTACACGCCGCTGACCTTCGACGACGCCACCGGCGCTCCGGCGCCGTGGGCGAAGTCCGGCAAACCGCTGTCGCAGAACATCGTCGCGGTCCATGCCAGCCGGGATTTCGGCTTGCTCGCCAAGCCGGCGCGGCGCGGCGCCGCTGGGCGCGGGGACGCCGCCCCGATGATGGCCGGTCGGGCTGGCAAGCAGCGGACGAGGAGGACGGTTCGATCGTGAAAAATTCTTCGCGCGTGTTGCGCAAGCTGCGCCGCAAAGTTTATCGGGAAACGCCGGTCGCCAGCTGGAACCGAGCGGCCGAAATCGACTGGCATGGTTCCTATGACAGCCTGGTTTCGCGGTTTGAGCGCGGCGATTGCGGCGTCCTGTCGGGAGGCGCGGCGTTGGCGCTGTGGCGCGCCGCCACCGATGCCGGGTTCCGCGCCTGGTGCTACGATTTCGGCTTTCCCGAGAGCCTGACCTACATGGTGACCGTGATCGAGGCCGACGGCCGGCTGCAGGTCCACGATGCGTTCCTCAACCTCGAATACCGTGGCGATTTCTACGAAATTCTCGGTGGGTTGCGCGCCGATCGGCTACCCGACATCCGCCGCGAGAGCCGCGACCGGAAGCTCTATGTCGCCGACCCGGCGTGCGAATCTCAGCAGGCGCTCGACTGGCTCGCAGCGCATGCCGACCGCGAGCTCGATCGCCAAGGCTCGCTGCGCCGCTTCGAGATGCTGTGGGACAGCGACGCCTTTCTCGCCACCTTCCCGCGATCCGAAGCAATTTTTCGAGATCTGGAGAGTTGCGGCCACCCGGCGGATTTTTCTTATCTGATGCTGCATCCGATCGCGGTGTTCGATGGCGAGGCGCATCACCGCGAGCGCGCAACGATGCCGCTGGTCGGCGGCCTCGACCTGCACACGCAAGTTGCCGGAATGCGCGCGGCGATGCATCGGTTGACCAATGACCTCGCCGGCGAGCGCGCGCAGCTGGCCGAGAGGTCGGCGGCGGCGGTCCGCCTCGAAGTCGAAATCGCCGAGGCTCGCGCCGCGCTGGACGCGGCTGTGGCCGAGGCCGGGCAGATATCCGCCGAGGCGGCGCGGCTGCGCGAGGGGCTCGCCGAGGCCAATCGGCAAATGGCGGCAGAACGGCTGGCGCTGGGGCACGAAAAAACCGCGATCGAGGAACGAGGCGCCGCGCTCGAAGCGGCGCTGGCCGAGGCGAGGGCGAGCCATTCGGCCATCTCGGAGCAGGCCCGGCGGCTCGAAGACCAGATCGTCCAGCTGCGCTCGGCGCGCGACGAATTCGAGCAGGCCGCCGCCGCATCAGCCGCGGGGTGGGCGCAGGAGCGTCAGCAATTGCAGGAGCGCGCGCGGACGCTCGACGAAGACAATCGGAAATTGCAGGCGGCGGTTGCCGGAACCAGCGCGGACCTCGCCGCCGCGCGGGGCGAGACCGGCGAATTGCGCGCCGACCTCGATCGCCGCAGCGCGCAATGGGACGAGGAGCGCCAGCGCTCGCGGGAAGCCGCCGAGGCGCTCGAGGGCGACGCGCGGCGGCTGCGCGAGGAGCTGGCGCAAACCTCGGCGCAATTGGGCAGCGCGCAGGCGGAGAGCGCCGAATTGCGCGCCGACCTCGATCGCCGCAGCGCGCAATGGGAGGAGGAGCGCCGGCGCTCGCGGGAAGCCGCCGAGGCGCTCGAGGGTGACGCGCTGCGGCTGCGCGAGGAACTGGCGCAAACCGCGGCGCAATTGGGCGGCGCGCAGGCGGCAGAGCGCCGAATTGCGCGCCGACCTCGATCGCCGCAGCGCGCAATGGGAGGACGAGCGACGCTCGTTGCAGACCTCGTTGGCGGCGGTCAACGAAGACGCCCAAACCGCCTTTGCCGAATGGGCGCGGGCGCAATTGAACGCCGAGCAGGCGGCGGCGCAGGCGACGTGGTCGGGGCTGCAGGTCGCCGAACTGGTCGAACGAGACGCAGCTGCGGCCGACCAGCTGGCGCAGGCGCGTGACGAGACCGAGCAGTTGCGGGACCGGGTCGCCTCTCTCCAATCGGAGCTGGGACCGGCCGCCTTGGAGCTGCGCGGGCGGGATCGGGCGATCGGCGGGTTTGTCTTCGGGGTCGGCCGGCTGCTCGCCGTCGACGATCTGCCGAGCGACGATTTGCCGGCGCTGCTGGCGCGCCTGCGCCAACATATCCGCACGCTCGAACGCGACCTCGACCGGGCCGAGGCCGACCGCGGCCGGCTCGACGCGATGCTGACGCAAACCCTGTCGCGGCAGGAGTCTGCCGGACGGAAGGCTAAAGAGATTTTTGCGGCGGTTCGGCAGGCTCCCGGGCCTCAATCCCGGAGATCGAGTGAACCAGGCCAGTAAGGCAGCCGGCTAGCCGGTCGCCGATTGTCTCCAGTGCAGCAGCTCAGCCATTCAGCCATAAAGCGTCGAGGACGATGAGTGGATTTCGCCAGAGCTTCGCCATCCAGCGTCGGATCATCGGCGCCTTGATCATCCGCGAAACCTACACCCGGTTCGGTCGCGAGAATTTAGGCTTCTTCTGGGTGTTCGGCGAGTTCCTGATTTTCGCGCTGCCGGTGATGGCGATGTGGCGGTTCATCCGCGGCCCTTACGAGCACGGCCTCCTGGTGGTGGCGTTCGTGTGGAGCGGCTATCTGCCGATCCTGCTATTCCGCCACATGGGCGCGCGGATGCTCTCGGCGGTGCGGCTCAACACGTCGCTGTTCTATCACCGCAACGTCACCCCGTTCGATGCGGTCGTCTCGCGCATGGCGATCGAGATCATCGGCAATTACGGGTCTGGGGTGATCTCGTATCTGCTGCTCTATCATTTGGGAGCGGTCGACTGGCCCTACGATATGCCGCTGTTGTTTTTCGGCTATCTCTACATGACCTGGTGGTGCGTCGCGGTCGGGTTCGTCGTCGCCGCGTTCAGCGAGCGCACCCCGATCTTTGAAAAGATTTGGGTCCCGATATCCTATATCTATCTGGCGGCGTCCGGGTTTCCCTATATGGCCTCCTGGCTGCCGGAATGGCTGCGGCCGATCATGCTGACGGTGATGCCCTCCTTGCCGTGCTACGAGATGATCCGCGGCGGGATCTACGGGCCAAAGGTGCACGTCTACTACGATCTGACCCAGCTGAGCTTCACCCTCGCCGGGATCACGCTGTTCGGTCTGTTGGGGCTGCGCGACGTGCGCCGTTATATAGTCGGCGAAGGATGACAACCGCCGGCGAACGGACCCCGGGCCGATGAGCGCGCCTAGCTCGCGCCCCTGTCGCATCGGGTTCTTGAACCCGTGGCGCGAGGGGGCCGAGATCCAGGCCTTCAAGTCGCTGAGCCTGGCGGCACGGCGGATCGGCTGCGAGCTGATCAGGGTGCACAATTCGCAGGAAATCATCGCCGCGGCGCCGGATTTCGTGCTGGCGATCGAGCCGGGGCAGCCGAAAACCACCGATGTCCCGACCTTTGGCGTGGTCCATTCGCCGCGCAGCATCCTGTTGGAAAGCAAAAGCCATCTGGAGGACATCTCGTACCTGCAGAGCCTCTTGACCTATGACGGCTATCTGACCATCGCCGACAGCCTGCGCCACTTCATCGAGGCGCTGTGCGCCGGCGCCGGCCGGAAGCCGCATGTCGGCTTTTATTACAACACGCCGCAGCGCCAGGGCCTGATCTGCGGGCTTGAAAAGCTGGCGGCGCAGGATCTGCTGCGCCTGTGCTATTTCGGGATCAACTGGGAGCCGCGGGCGCGCCCGCTGTTCCGCGCCTTGGCGCAGCGCCCCTATATGCGCATCTACGGCCCGCCCAAGGGCTGGGAATATCTGCACGCCAGCAGCTATTGCGGCGACGTCCCGTTCGACGGGCAGTCGGTGCAGCGGGTCTATGCGCTGTTCGGCATCGGGCTCGTCGTGCTGTCGACCCAGCACATGCTCGACGATGTCGTTTCCAACCGCGTCTTTGAGATCGCCTCGGTGGGTGCTGCGGCAATCTGCCCGCAGATCCCGTGGATCCGAAAGAATTTCGGCGATAGCGTCTTCTACTACGATCCGTTCGCGGCGCCGGCAGAAACGGTCGCGCGCATCGATGGCATCGTCGGCGAGATCCGGCGCGACCCGAAGGCGGCGGCGCAGCAGGCGCTGGCGGCGCGCGCGATCTTCGACGAGAAATTTGCCGGCGAGGTCATGCTGGGCAACGCCGTGCGCTATTTCGCCGAATGGCGGGAACGGGCCGGCCGCACCCGCGACCCGGCCGACGGGCCGCTGATCGACGTGGTGATCCGCGCGGGGCACAGCCCGATCGGCAATGTGTACCGGGCCTTGCGCTCGATCGACGGCCAGACCGCCGGCCGCTTCCGGGTGATCCTGGTGTGCTGCAACGGGCTCGATGCCTCCGGGCTGACCGGTGCGCGCTGGAACCGCATCGACAGCTTCGAAACCGTAAACCTTGCCGCCGCCGATCCCGGCATGGCGCTGGTGCTGGGCCTGAAGGCGGTGCAAAGCGACCTCTTCGCGCTGTTGGAAGAGGATGATTTCTGGCTGTGCGGCCATATCGCCTCGCTGCTGGCGCTGGCCGATGCGGCGCCGCCCGGCCGCGCCTACGCCTATAGCGGGGTGTTGCGGATCGAGGAGCCCGGCCCGGCGACAACGCGCCCGGCAACAAGGCGCCCGGCGACAACGCGCCCGCCGATAACGCCGCAGGGGAGCGGCGCCGCATCGCCAGCCTGGCGCCACTGGGGGGCGACATCGAACAGATCGCCGATGCGCTGGCGCCCGGCTCGTTCCTGGCGTCCTCGGCATTGCTGCGGTTTATCGATTTCGACAATCTGGCCGCGGGCAATGCCGGAGCGGTGGTGCTGATGGCCAATCTCATAAGCCGGGCCGAACCCGCCTTTTCGCAGCGCGCGACCCTGTGCGTCGCCGCCCGCGACGGCGGCTCGGCCGAGGCGGGGCTCGACAGCCTGCTGCGGCTGCACGCGCTGGCCGACCGGCTCGAACGCCAATTGCCCAGCCCCGCGGTGCCGGTATGGTCGCGCCTGCAGCAGGCGATGCAGCGCGTGGTCGAGGCGCAGCGCCTGGCGCTCTCCGGCAAGGCCGGGGTGCTGGCCCTGGAGGGCGGCACGATCGTCACCTCGATCGATGCCCGCGACGATCTCGAGCGCGAGCCGGTCACCCTTATCGCCGAGCGCATCGGGCTCGAAGGCCGCTCGCGCCTGGTCGAGGAGGGGGGGCGGCTGGCGGTGGCGGTGCGGCCGCCCGAGAGCGCCTGGGCCTACGGGGTGCGGATCAACCTCGACACTGCCGAATTGTTCGCCGGCCCGCAATGGATCGTGGATACCAGTTCAACCGAAACGGTTTGGCGAAGATATGAGTTGGCCTACATAGAACCGTTTGAATACACTTTCATCACTCAAAATTCAACTCAATAATTTTGCAGGGTCAATTTGTGCCGTGGGAATACATCGCAGTCGCTGTTTTACCCAAATTGTCACGCAAGCCTGGCGTGCTAAGAGTGCGGATAAAATTAAATATCCGAAAAGGATCGGTCGGTCTGGGGATATTGACGCCAGACGAAAAAGACTTCTATAAGCAAATCGTGTCGGTGGTTCCTGGTGCCCAGGTGATTACGCTTGAGGCCAATTGCAGCCTGGAGCCGGGTCCGATCATTTTTCGGCACGGTTGTGCTGCGGCGGGCGAAACCGAATTCGAGCTAGAGAAACTCGAGCTTGAAGTTCCTGCCAGCGAGAAGAGGTCGTCTCCTGCCCCTCTGCTTCCCGACAGGCACGCAGTTTTTTCGAAGTTCCCAAGCTGGAATGGCGAGATCCCGTCCGGCTACGCGGTAAATTGGGTCGGAACGATAACTAAACCTGGGTATCGGGGTGAGCCTTTTTCGGGATCAAGAGCAAGAACCGCGCGCCTGCCCTTGCCTCGTATTGGAGAAGAGTATTTCGAATGGATTGACCTTTTGGAGGCGGTGGCTGATGCCCGCGATAGTTTTACGATGGTTGAACTCGGCGCCGGTTGGGGGCGGTGGCTGGTCGATGCGTGGAACGCGCTGCGCCTGATAAACAAAGCTGAGCTCTGCGTAAAATTGATTGGTGTAGAAGCAGAACCACAGCATTTTGCGTGGATGAAGGAGCATTTTAAAAATAACGGCCTTGATCCGAGCCAGCACTCTCTAATAGAGGCCGCAATAATGGCATCAGATGGTAGGGTAGCATTCACGGTTGGCGAGGCGAGCGGTTGGTATGGCCAGACCGCACTGAAGCTTGACGAGGACCCTGACTGGCTCGGTGCCGATCATCCGGGCGTGTCCCTGCGGAAGGTCCAGGCCATTTCTTTATCAACCGTCCTCGACGGAATACCTTTCGTGGACTTGGTCGACATGGACATCCAGGGCAGCGAAGCAGAGGTAGTCCTCGCCTCCATTGATTTGCTCCAGACGCGGGTCCGGCGTGTTCATATTGCGACGCATGGCGAGGCTATCGAGAAATCGCTTAGGCAGGCGTTTCGGTCGATGGGGTGGACCTGCCGCTGGGATTTCTCCCTCCAGGGCCGTCGCGAAACCCCCTATGGGGCGGTTCTGTTTGACGACGGCGTGCAGGGCTGGATCAACCCCCGCCTCTGATACTTCATCCCCGCGACGAGATTTTGGACGAGGGAGGCTGAGTTGGCTCGCCTGTTTTCGGTAATATCCTGGGGGTGCGCCGCGACCCATTGGCTGGCTCGCGCGCTTGATTCGCATGCCGACATATTCTGCGTCCACGCTGGAAACTTTTCCTGGCATCAGTATGGGCAGGGCGCCCTATTTGGATGGCCCGGAATATCTGGCAAGTAATCGGGCAAATGGGATGCGTCCTATGCGGCAGCCGGAGACGTTCACGGGGTAAATATTGCGGACGATTGAAGCTGCGCGCGGTTCCTTTGCCGGCCAGTTTGGGTGCGCGATTGTGGTGCGCGAACCGATCGCCCGGCTCTACAGCCAGATTGCTCTGTTCAAGGCGAATCTGCACACCCGTGCCTGGAACGTCGACTATGTTCAGCAGTTTATCGAGCAGGGTGTGGCGTTGCCGGTCGACAATTACGAGAACCGTCTGACGCTTCACGGCATTTCAATGCTGAACAGCATCGTCGCCGAGCAGGCGACGGCGAGAGTGTGGCGCTGCGAAGATTTAACGACGAAAGCCGATGCGCTGGCCGAATTCGCCAGCGAGATCACTGGGGGCTGCATCCCCATTGATCTGTCCTGGGCCAGCGCTGCGGTCGGATCGCCGCGGGTTGAGCAACATGCCGGCTCTGACCGACACGCGGGCCATCGGCGACTCGAGGACTGGCAGATCGACGCCATTCGAAAAATCGTATCGCCGCGGGCGTGGGACCACTATGCGCAACTCGGCTACGCTGCTCCGGACTTCCTTTGCAGTCACGACCGGCAAAACGGCGAGACAGTAACGGACTGCAGGCCGGCCGCGAGACCCCGATGTTAAAGCATCCGATATTTGGAAGGTTCCAGGCCTATTCGGGCCCGGCAACCGAGCATGTGGATTGGATCGGGATGCGCTATCGACCGGAATGGTGGCCGGACGTGCCGACGCCGGAGTTCCCCGCTTTGAACGAGGAGCTGTTCGAGTGGATCGACCTGCTGGAAGCCGTCAATTCGGCGCGCGGTCGCTTCACGATGCTGGAGCTCGGCGCCGGGTTCGGGCGATGGGGCATCCGCGGTGCGCTCGCGGCGAAGCAGCGCGGCATCCCGCATATCCGCGCGCGCTTTGTCGAGGGCGAGCCTCAGCACGTCCGCTGGATCAGGGACGCCCTCGCGCTGAATGGGCTAAATGACATTGACGCATCCATCGTCGAGGCGGCCGCGTCGTATGCTGGTCAGCCGATCCCTTTCGTCGTTGCAATGCAGGATCACGATGCCGGCTCCTGGTATGGTCAGTCGGTGGGACCGGCTGCCGGATTGAACCCGACCGAGCGCACCTATTTTGGACACCGGGTCCACGAGCTTTCCTGGGGCGACGCGATTTACGTCCATACGGTTACGTTTGAGGAGCTTGCCGCTGGACTCGATCTGATCGACTTCGTCGATATGGACCTTCAGGGCGCCGAACTGGAGCTGATCGAAAATGCGGCCGACCTTTTTTCCCGTAAGGTGCGTCGGGTCCATATCGGCACGCACGGCTCGGAGATCGAGGACAAGCTGCGCTGGATATTCCAATCTGAGGGCTGGACCCCGCAATGGGACTTCCCGTTGCAGACGCGGGTTGAGACCGAATTCGGTCCGGTCCTTTTCAACGATGGGGTGCAGGGCTGGATCAATCCTCGCCTCTGGTAAGCGGACGCGCGCCGGCAACAACACTCGCTGAAGCTGCGCAAAGAATGAGAGAGACACAATGCCGGATACACCGACTTTTTCCTTTGTCGCGACGTCGCGCAATGATGATCATGGCGGCGATGTGCTGCGCCGGACCCAGTCGTTCATCGGGCGGCTGGCCGAGCAGGCGTTGCGGCACGAGGTCCCGTGCGAACTGGTGCTGGTCGACTGGAACCCGCCGCAGGGCCGCGCCCCGCTCGCCGATGTGTTGGCCTGGCCGGCCGGCAGCGAATGGTTTTCGGCGCGGGTCGTGACCGTTCCAGCCGCCTTGCACCGCGAGCTGGCGTTTTCAAAGCGGCTGGCGATGTTCCAGATGATCGCCAAGAACGTCGGCATCCGGCGGGCGCGCGGCGCCTATATGATCGCCACCAACATCGACATCATCTTTTCCGACGAGCTGTTCCAATGGCTCAAATCGGGCGAGATGCGCGAGGGCGTGCTGTACCGCTCCGACCGCTGGGACATCCCGAACGAGATCCAGCTGGAGCCCGACCTCGACACCCTCCTGGCCCGCGCGCGCGACGAGCACATCCGCCGCAACCTGTCGAGCGGGACGCATATCCGCCGCGACGGCGAGTTTCTCAACACCTACGGCAACCGCTTCGACCACTCGGTCTATTATCCGATGGAAGGGATCCTGATGCGGTTGAAGGCGTCGCTCGCCAAGGCGCCGGGGCTCGACCGCGACGACCTGCTGCATTCGCTCGATACAATCGTCACCAAGGACCTGCCGCAGCTGCGCCGCGATTTCTTCATTCCGATCCTGCACACCAACGGCTGCGGCGATTTCACGATGATGTCGCGGGCGGATTGGTTCGCCTTGCGCGGCTATCCCGAATGGCAGGTGTTTTCGTGGAACATCGATTCGGTGATCGTCTACCAAGCGCATTACAACGGCATCGCCATCGAGGAGCTCGACGGCAGCCGGGTGCACTATCACATCGAGCACGACAACGGCTCGGGCTGGACCCCCGAAGGGGCCGACAGCCTATGGTCGCGGCTGGCCGAGCGCGGGCTGCCGCTGATCGACTATCGGCAGTTTTACGAGATCATCTATGCGCTGCAGGACAACGCCGAGGCGAAGCGCCGCGCGGTCTACAACGATCCCGATTGGGGCTTTGCCGAGCGGGAGATCGAATGCCGGGTGCTGGCCGAGCCGGGCAGCCCGCCGCGCCCGCCGGTCGCGGTCAACGAGGGCCGGCTCGACGAGGATTTCTTGAAGGAGCTGGTGGCGGCGAGCCCGGGCATCCGCTTTGACGGCGGCGAGCGGGCGGCCGACGGGGTCGCCGCGGAATGGCGCAGCGGCGACGACGGCGCCGACGAGATCGCGATCGAGAGCCTGCCGGCGACCTGGTCCTACGCCTATTACTATGAATTGCCGGCGTCGGAAGCGCGCAATGGCGAATACTGGGTCAGGATCGAGCTATTCGTCGACCAGGGTAACGTCGTGGTCGGGATCCTGAACCGCGAGCAGACGGATTTCCTCAGCCAGGTCACCTGCAAGAGGGCCGGGCCGCGGCTGCAGCAGGTGTTCGCCCATATCCAGGAGATCGGCGCCGCGAGCCGGGTCGTGCTGCGCAATGTCACGGCCGATAACCAGCCGGCGCGCTTCCGGCTGCGCGGCATAGCGCTGCTGCGCGAGGATTTCGGCGCGGCGGACGCGGCCATGGCCGGCCGGCGCGGCGGCGCCGACTGGCGGGCGGCGGCGAGCTTCGCCCTGCGCCAGGAGAATGGCGCGCCGCAGGCGGCAGCGGTCGCAGAACCCGGCGAGCCTCCGCCGGAGCCGGCTGAGCCTGCGGCGAGGCCGGCTGAGCCTGCGGCCGAGCCGGCGGCGGTCGGGTTCGCCGAGATCAGGCCGGAGACGCCTGCGACGATCGTGCGGGTGCTGCGCAGCCCGCGGGCGGCGTCATCCGGGCCGGGCGCGGCGGCCCAGGCGATGATCATCCTGCCGGCGGCCGGCTCTGAAACCGCGCGCGCGGTTGTCGATCTCGGCGCTGCCGGGCCCGGGCTGGGCACGGTCGTGGTCGATCTTCATGTGCTCGAGGGCGAGGTGGCGATCGGGTTGCGCGCCGGCGCCTCCGGCGAGCTTCTCGCCGAACGCCGCGAGCGGGCCGGGGGGCCGCTGACCCGGATCGAATTCGACGCCGATAAAATGATCGGCGCCGACGTTCTGGCGATCGCCAACGCCTCCCGGTCGGGGCCGGCCAAGCTCTTGCTCCATCGCGTCGCCTTTGAGCGCGGCGACGGAGGTCTGCGGCCGCTGCCGTTCGCCGCCTGAGCGCGATGCCCGATCAGCCGCTATGCCGACCAAGCCCTAAGACCGGCCCAGCATCGCCACGGCGAGGGCGGCCAAATGCGCGCCGGTGACGATCTCGCCGCGGCGCAGGGCGGCGATCAGCTGGCCCGGAGCCAACAGCTCGACGATCGCGTCTTCGAGATCGCCCGAGCACGGCGCTTGCTGCGCGACCGCGCGGCCTGCCCGAAACAGGTATGCCGTGGCGATCCCTTGCGTCGCCGACACGGTGAAGGAGCCGAGCGCCTCCCAGTGCTGGCTGACATAGCCGCTCTCTTCGAGCAGTTCCCGGCGGGCGGCGGCGAGCGGGTCTTCATCCCCGTCGATGCGGCCGGCCACCAGTTCGAGGCTCTGCCGGCGCGGCCCGTGGCGGTATTGCCGCAGGCAGATGATCGCGCCCGCCGCGGTCTCGGCGAAGACGACGACGAAATCGGCAAGCTTGATCTGCCAATAATCGTCGACCCGGCGGCCGTCCGGCAGCTCGACCGTCTCGACCGCGACCGAGATCTGCCCCGGCGCCGCGAACACCTCGCGGCGCTCGACCACCCGCCACGGGGCAAATCGCGGCTCGTCCACTTGCCCGCCTCGCGCCATCGCCGTTGAACCCCTCGCCGGAACGGTAGCATGAGACCTTATCCAAAGCAGCACCCCGCCGCCACCGGCCCTGTTCGCAAACTATTCTCCCTGCAGGTGCGGTCCGCATGCCTGATGCTGGCGCTGGTCGTCGCCGGCGCGCTCGCGACGATCGCATGTCCGCGCCCGGCCGTCGCCGCCGGATACCGTTTCGATGTCGACGGCAGCGGCGCGCCTGACGCCAATCTGCAGCTCTCGCATTGCCAGACGAAACCGTCGGCGGTGTGCCTCCAGCTGAAATCGGCAAAATTCGGGGCGAAGGAGTTTTTCCTCACCAACAATACCAAGGCGACCCCGATCCACATCGGGCTGATCGGGCGGCAATTCGCTGACGGCCCGTTGGCGGCGGCGTTCGTCTACTGGCTGACCGGGGCCGACGCCAGCGGCGCCAGCGGCCCGCTCGTCGCCCTCTCGGTCTTCGATCTAAACGGGGCCGGGCAAAAGGCCTGGGTGGCGCCCCCAAGGCCAACCCGGCGCAGCATTTTGAGGGATATTCGGTCAACGACACCTATTTCGCGGTGCTGGCCGGGCCGGACGGCAAGCGCTATCCGTTCCTGGCGCCGGGGCAGCGCTATCTGAACCTCGCGCATTGGGATTTCCTGTGCCTGTTCGATCCGGCCGACATCGCCAAGCCCGACCCAGCCTGCGGCACCGGGTTTCGCCGGGTCAGCGCCACCTTCCCCAACGCCGACAAGCTCTCCGGTTTTCGCCACAATGGCGGCTGGCTCGAAGACGTCGACGGCGATGGCTGGCAGGACATCAACCTGCCGTTCCTGCGCTATATCCTGGTTATTTCCGGACGCACCGGCGCGCAGCTGGCGCTGCTCCATCCGCAAATCGCGGAGCACGCCCGGCACGGCGCGAAGGTCGATTTCGATTCCGGCCGTTTCTACGGCAGCTTCACCCCGTTCCTCGCGGCGAGCGGCAAGCATGACGTGCTGATCGCTTCGGCCAACCCGGTCGGCACGTTTAGCGACATCTACTGCAACGTGGCGCGCTATTATGCGGTGCTGGAGACCAGGACGCCCAACGCGCCGCAGACACGCGATCTGAAGTGGGCGGATTATATTTCATTCGTGAAGAATTATTTCAGCGACGCCGCTGCCCGCAACATCGTGCGGCGCGGCGACGGCATCAACCATTGCGTGCATCGGGTATCCGACTCGGTGTTCCACGCGCAGAACAAGAATTTCACCCTCTACAATGAATTCACCACCGATCCGCCGCTCGCCGCGAATACCTGCCTGACCCAGCAACAGGCGGAATGGCGCGCCCATTTCCCGCCCGCCATGATGAAGGTCTGGACCCAGTGCGCCGACGCTAAATTTGGCCCGGCGCCTGGCGACTGGCAGGTCCAGCTGCGTGACCTGGCCGATGGCCATCGCCTCGCCCAGTGGCCGAACGGCTATGTCTGGGGGCGGGTCAAAAATTTCGTTCCCGGCTACCCGGAAACCTTTCTGCTCGAAGCGATGGCCGAGCGGGTCCCGTTCGACCAGAAGGGCTATACCCCCAAGGCCTTTTCGATCGTGGCGGTCAACCCGGATTTCACCTTGCGGCGACTGGGCGCGCTGCCGGTCGCGGTGCGGCCCCGCATCCTGGTTCCGGCTCCCGATCCCTTGCCCTATCAAGGGACCGTCGGATCGACCTGGCGCGGGATTTTGGAAATCGCGACCCGGCCCGACGCCGACGGGCTCAACGATATCGAGCTTGAGGACGGCCGCTGGGTCGGCTATTCGCCGCAAACCAAGGGTTTTATCCTGAAGCCGTGATGCTCAGCCCTGTAACCAGAGAATAGCCGGGCTCACCATTTCTCGGGACAACGCCGGCAGGCGGCGAATAATGGTCCATCGCGCAGCCGCTCGCGCAAAGTGACGAAAGCCAGGGAATTCCAGCTCGCCATAAAGTCCGCCCCATCGAAGCGAGTTTCTTCGAAACCCGGCACCATCTGCATGTAGCAGCAAGGATTGACTCGGAAAAACATCTCGTTGATGTAGAGATTGTAATATACTGCCTTGCAGGCAAAACGCGGCATCCGGCCGAGCGGGTTCAGGCCGTCCTCGATGGGGTCGAGCGCGTTGTAGACGCGCAAGGACGATGGGGGCATCGCTTCGAACCGGGTGGATTGAATCGGCGCAAAATCGGACCCGATCGCGCGCGCGCCCATCTGATGACGCATCAGCGTGGCGCGGCGCATCAGCCCCGACGAGGACCCGGCCTCGTTTTCGCCGTTTTCGACGATCAGCTCGCACCGTTTGCCGACCGGAAGCTCAAAGCACAACCTTCCGTCAAAGCCGGCATCGACAAACTTGCGATCGAGAAAGACATTGGCGGCGACATCGAGCAGCCCCACGCCGATCTTGCCGCCTTGCACCGAGAGGTCGATGTCGAGTAGCCCAGTTTCGTCGTCTCGCAGGAGTCCCAGGCGGTCCGAAATCGGCAGCCCAAAGGCGTAGGCAAAGGAAGGAACCGGCGTGGCGAACTGAACCCCGTTCTCGGACAAGGTCACGGCCGCACCCGAATCATTGCGTCGGCGACCCCGGAACCGCTCTTTTTCGCCGTGATACAAATGCTCGTTGCGGTCGCGCAACTGCCGATCGCGGCGCGCCTCTTCCCGGCCGATGATGGGCGGCGGGTTGCGGCCGATCTGGTCGCGCAGTGCCTGCGGAAGGATCTCGCCCGACCACGCCGAGGGGTCCGCCTGCACCGGCACCCGCGAGGCGGCGATGGCCGCGATCGCTTCGGCCCGGTGTTGCTCGAAATCCGGATCGAGGGCGGGAGATAGGGTGTGATAGTTGAGCCCGGGAATGAGCGACCCTTGGGGCAGCAGCGAGCGGATCCAGATTTCGGCGACTCCGAGTTCGTTGCCGAGGCGCACAAAGTCTGCGACCTCGTGCATGTTTTGCGCAGTGACCACCATGGTAATGTAGACGCGCAGGTCCGGCCGTGCTGTGTCACGCAATGCGATCAGGCGGCGCATGCCGCGCATCACCGTGTCGAAGCCGTCGGCGCCGAGCCCCATCACCTGGTCATGGGTTGCCGCCGAGGCGGCGTTCAGGCTGATTGAATAGGACAGGAGATTGAGCGCAGTCAGCTTGTCGAATAGCCGATCGATCAGAAAGCCGTTGGTAATCGTATAGAGCGACGCACGCGGGTCGAGAAAGCGAGTCAGGCGGTCGACGATCTCGGTCAATTTCGGATGCGCGAGCGGCTCGCCATGACCGACGAGGCCAGCGAATACAGCGTGACGGAAGACCGGTTCGAGCGCATCGATCTGCTCGAGCGAGATCAGTTCGCGACCGTCGAGCCAAGAGGTGCAAAAGGTGCAGCGCGCATTGCACAAATCGGCAATCGGTACGGTAATATTCCAAGGATAGCTGGTCAGCCGCGCTTGGCCCGTGACGTATTCCCAGATGCTGATTGCGAGATTGAGCAGCCACGGATCAGCGCCGAACAGCATTTCGAGTTCTTGCCGCGAAAACTGCCGTACTGCGGCTTCCAAGCGGCTCAGCCCGTCGGGATCGGGGCGGATGTTTGTGAAGAATGCGCTCAGCAGCTCGAACAGGTGCGGCTCACGGTCTGACCCCGGCATGGCGTGCTGATGGTCGATGAGCCGGCGGATCGCCTTTACCCAATCAAAGACATAGAATGTGTAGGGTTCGTTGCAGTAGCGTTGCAGTGTGTCGACCTCATCGGCCGAAACGCTGCCGAGCACACCGAGCAGCATCCGCCAGCGGGCGGCATCGTAGGTGCCGTCCGTAAGCAACCCCCGGACCGATCGCGCTGTGCTATAGTCCGCGTCACCCAGTGTCGACATAGCCGCCCCCAATTTCTCTGTCTCTGGGAAACCGCGACCAACGCCTTATCTTGCGTACTCTCGGCCGCTCGACGGCGCGACCCGAACGCTCGGCAACGCCTGTCGACTTCTGATGTACCGCCGCCGGGCCGATCCTGCAACCGGCTTGCCCACAGCCGCAGAACGACGGACCCGGCCATCTCCCCCGATCGGACGTGGGAGGCTTCGTCTCGCAAGCCGCGGGTTGCGGGGGCGGGGGGTTTCCGCTAAAAGCGATTTGGTCCCCCAGGTGTGGAATTGGCGAGAGTGGAGTTGGCAAGATGATGTCGTCGGCTACCGATGCGGCGGCGCCAGCGACTGCGACCGCTGCCGATGTCCGGGCCTATTGGGACCGCCGGCCGTGCAACATCCGCCATTCCCGGCTGACGGTCGGGACCCGCGAATACTTTGACCAGGTCGAAGCCCGTAAATATATGGTCGAGCCGCACATTCCGGGATTTGCCCAATTCGCGAGATGGTCGGGCAAGCGGGTGCTGGAGATCGGCTGCGGGATCGGCACCGACGCGGTCAATTTCGCGCGGGCCGGCGCCCGTTACGCCGCGGTCGAATTATCGGAGGTCAGCCTGGCGCTGACCCGGCAGCGCTTCGCCGCGTTTGGCCTCGACGGCGAATTTCACTCCGCCAACGCCGAACAGCTGACCCAGACGCTCGGCCGCCGCGGCTTCGACCTCGTCTATTCCTTTGGCGTGATCCACCACACGCCCGACCAGCGCGCCGTCATCGAGCAGGCGCGGCAGGTGATCGCCGAGAATGGCGAATTGCGCATCATGCTGTATGCCCGGAATTCCTGGAAGGCGATCATGATCGATGAGGGGCTGGATCAGCCCGAGGCGCAGGCCGGCTGCCCGATCGCAACCGTCTATTCGCGCGACATGATCGAGCGGCTGCTTGCCGGGCTGTTCACCATCGTATCGGCCGAACAGGCGCACATCTTCCCCTATCGGATCGACAAATACCTGCAGTACGAATACGAGTTCGAGCCGTGGTTCGCGGCGATGCCGCCGGCGATGTTCGCCGCCCTCGAGCGGCGCCTCGGCTGGCATTATCTGATCGTGGCCAAGCCTGTTTAGGCATCGGGTCCCGCACCGGCTCAGGCGCGCTATCGAATTGTTCCGATCGCACCCCCTCCTCGGTCTGGCGAAGGGAGCGTTCTGGTCCGCGCGACTCCGCGCCAAGCCGCTCAGCGCAGGTGGCTAGATGCTGTCGATTGTCGTTTACGGGCGGAACGACAACCACGGCTACAATCTGCACAAGCGGGCGGCGATCAGCCTCAATTGCCTGGCCGAGATGCTGGGCGACGCCGAGGACGAACTGATCTTTGTCGACTACAACACGCCGGACGACCTGCCGACCTTCCCCGAGGCGATCGCCGACACGCTGACCGCGCGGGCCCGGGCCAGGCTGCGGATCTTGCGGGTCCGGCCCGAGGTTCACCGCCGCTTTCAGCAGCGCACCCATCTGGCGGCGCTGGAGCCGGTCGCCCGCAACGTCGCGGTGCGCGCCTCCAACCCGGCAAATCGCTGGATCCTTTCGACCAACACCGACATCATTTTGGCGCCGCGCACGGCGCGACGGCTGGCCGAGGCGGTCGGCGACCTACCCGCCGGCTTCTATCACACCGCGCGCTTCGAGATCCCCGAAGGCTTGTGGGAGAGTTTCGACCGGGCCGACCCGATCGGCACGATCGCCGCGGTGCAGGCGCTCGGCGTCTCGGCGCGGCTCAACGAGGTGGTCTACGGCTCGGACCCGATCCTCTATGACGGACCGGGCGATTTCCAGCTGGCCTTGCGCGCCGACCTGTTTGAGATCGATGGCTTCGACGAGCGGATGATCTTGGGTTGGCACGTCGATTCGAACCTCGCCAAGCGCCTCACGCTGAAGCGCGGGCCGGTCGCCTCGATGATCGATCATGTGTTCTGCTATCACTGCGACCATACCCGGCAGGCGACATCGACCCACCGGCGCGACCGGTTGGAGAACGATCCGGTCTTCTTCATCGACCAGGTCACGCGGCCGGACCTGCCCGAGCAGCGCCAGCATTGGGGCTGCGCCGGCGAAAAGATCGAGGAGATCAGGCTGGCCGAGGGCGGTTTCGGCTTATATCGCCATATGCTGGGCGCGGTGGTGGCGCCGCTCGACGCCGCCTTCAGCGAGACCCGCTATACCGCGGCGAGCTACGACGACTACCGCTATGATGCGCGCCATGTGCTGCCGTTCCTCGCCGACCTCTTGAGCTCTTATCCGCGCGCGCTGCGGCTCGGCTGGTGCGGGGTGCGCCGCGACATGCACGAGCTTGCGCGGCAGGCGTGGCGCGCTCTCGGCTTCATTCACCCGATCATGGTCGAGGCGGCGAGCGCGGCCGGCCTCGTCGACGGGGAGCCCGATCCCGAGCAGCTTCAGATCGCCGCCGGGAGCGCGTGGCTCGACCGCGCCGATTTGCTGGTGTTCGAATTTGGCCGGGCGGCCGATGGCGAGCCGGCGCCCGAACGGGGACCGCATGGGCCCGGTTTGGGCCCGACCGATCAGGACGCCCTCGCGACCGTCAGTTCCGGTTTTCTGTCGGCGGTTCTGCACGAGCGTTCCCGCCTTGCCGCAGAGGGCGGCGCCGCGCCGCGCCGCTTTGTCGGGATCAACTGCATCCACAATGGCAGCGAGAGGCTGTTCGCCGCCCATGTCGCGGCGGCGGCGACACCGTTCAGCTCGCGGCTGCGCCACGGTTTTGTTGTCGCGGCGGCGCCGGAGCTCGACCCGGAAACCGCAGACCGGCTGTTGATCGGGAGCAGACTCGGTCGGGCCGGGCCGATCAGCCGGCGCGAGCTGGCGCTCGCCCGCGACCTCTTCGGCCCGCTGCTCGAAGGGCGGCCGATCACGTCGCCGCGGCTGCATCGCGTCGCGATCAACGCCGCGATCGGCGAGGCTTTTATCGCGGTGGTCGGGAACCCGGCCCGCAATGGGCGGTTGCCCGGGCAAGCGCGGCGCGCCCTCGCCTCGACTCGAAGAGTTGCGGCCGTCCACCGGGCTTGGCGCCGAGCTTGGCCCGCTTCTCGGGCCGGAACTCGATGGCCGGAGCGGCAGCAAGACCGGACGCCCGCCCGCTCAGCCGGTTTGCCGCTTACGAGGATTGGGACGACCCGGCATGGTCGGCCTTTGGCCTTCCATATTCGACCGATCCGCGCGCCGAGGACGCCTTCGGCCGCAACGCCGGCAAATGGGAGCAGGTGCATCTGCTCTACGGGCTCGACCGCACCGGCAAGCTCACCGAAGCCGCGCGGGTGCTGGTGGTGGCGACGATGCCCGACGCCGGCATTGCCGCGATCAGCTGGCGGGTGGCGCATGTCGACCTGCTGCCGATCGGCGAGGGCGGCAATGGCGCCGATCGCGGCGACGGCCCTGAATCGGGGCCCGGGTTCTGGTGCTCGGGCGCGCCCTATCGACCGGCCGCACTGGAAATTCTCGACGCCGGGAGCGATTTGCGCCGGCTCGATCAGGGCGGCTATGATGCGGTCGCATTCCCGCACGGCGCGCTGTTCGCGGCCGGGGTCAACGGCGCGCTGCGGTCCTTGGAATTGGCCCGGCGACTGCTGCGGCCGGACGGGGTGGTGGCGTTCAAGGCCGAGATCGCCGCCGATGCGGCGCCGCACGCCGATTTTTTCGACTTTGGTCTGGTCGGCGGGGATGGGGGCCTCGTCGGCGAAGACGGACTCGCGGCCCGGCTCGCCGCCTCCGCCGGCCTCGTCGCCGATGGCGGTTTCGACCCGCTTATCTCGCGCGCCACGATCGACCGGATCTGGCCGCGGGACGGGCCGCCGGAAGGGCCGACCGCGGACGAAGGTTATTTCCTGAGCCGCCGCGACGGGCATATCCTGATCCCGAGCCTGTGGTTCCTGCGCCGGCGGGAAATGGCCGGCCCGCCGCAATGGAACGGCGTGCGGCGCTGGCTCGGCGAACGCTGGCTCGGCGAGCAGATCGGGCGTTTGCATGTCGGCGCCGCCGGCGGCCGCGACGCCGTGGGCCGGATCGAGACCCGGCCCGGGCAAGAGGGCCATGTATTTTATGGGCCCTACCTGACCCTGCCGGACGGCCGGTATCGCGCCACCCTGCAGATCGAGGCGAGCCCCGGGACGAGAGCGGAGGTCGCGGCCAGGGTGCTCGTCGAAGTGGCCGCCGGGCCGGCGGTTCTCGCCAGCCGGCGGCTCGACCGCAGCAGCCTGAAATCCGGGGTGCTTGACCCTGGAGTTCGGGATTTCGCCCGAGCAGGCGGCGCGCGACGCTGCGCTCGAAATCAGGCTCTACAGCCCAGCCGATTTTTCTGCCACCTTCACCAAGGTCGACCTGCGCGAATTGCCGGCGGCTCGGCCGGCCCCGCTCGGCCGGCTCTGGCTCGCCCGCTTCTTGCCGGACCGGAGGGGACGCGGCGAAGATCCGGCGGGCGCCGTCGAACCGTGAGAGAACGGCCCGATCGCTTGCGACTTGATGGAGAGGATGTTGGATCAGCCGCGCGACAGCAAATCTGCGGCCCGGTCGCGGCAATGACTGCGATGTCGGCGTTCGAGCCCGGCCTGCGGGCGGGCTCGGCAGACGGACCCGGCGATGATCCGGGTTCCTGGCCCAATTCCTGGCCCAATTCCCGGCCCGAGTGGGGCATGCCGATTTCGCCGCAACTGCCGGCGACCGGCCGGCCGCTCAGCCGCACCATCGCCTTCGAGGATTGGGACGATCCGTTGTGGTCGCGCTTTCTCGATCCGCCGGCGGATCCGTTTCCGGCCGCCGAGGGCGATCGCGACGCCGGCCGATGGGAGCAGGCGCACCTCCTCTACGGGCTCGATCGGCTGGGCAAGCTCACGCCCGCAGCGCGGTTGCTGGTGATCGCGACCCTCCCGGACGCGACGATCGCGGCGTTGAGCGAGCACGCCGGACGCGTCGAAATCTTCGATCTCGCCGGCGGCTCCCAGCGCCGCGGCGCTGAGGCGCGGCTCTATTGGTCGCACGGGGCGCTCTATGCCCGCCAACGTCTGTTCGTTCACGAGCCCGGGACCGGCCTCGACCGATCTCGACGAAGACGCCTACGACGCCGTCATCTGCCCGCATGGCTCGCTGTTTACATCGGGCGCCATCGGCATCAGCCGGCTGCTGGCCAGAATCGAGCGGCTGGTCGCGCAAGACGGCGCCGTCGCCTTCAAGGCCGAGATCGCCGCCGGCGCGGACCCGCATCGCTATTTTCTCGATGCCGGACTCGTCGGCGAGGGCGGCCTTGCCAGCCGGCTCGAAGATATGACCGCCTTTGCCGTCGACGGCGGGTTCGACGCGCGGCTGTCGCAACGGACCGCGCTCAATATCCGCCCCGAAGGTGGATCGGCGCCGGGCGGCTATCTGCTGTGGCGCGACCGCGATCGGGTCGTGGTCCCGAGCCTGTGGTTTCTTCGCAAGGGAGGCCGCACGCCGCAAGGCGGTTGGGACGAGGTCGAGCAGTGGCTCGCCGCGCGCCTGCTCGGCGAGCAGACACAGCGCCTGCAGCTCGGGGTTGCCGGGCGACGGGACGCCATGGGCCGGATCGCCTCGATGCCGGGCCGCAAGGGCCGCGTCTTCTTCGGACCTTACCTCGCTTTGCCGCACGGCGAATACGAGGCGCTCGTCGGCATCGCCGGGCCGCGCAAGCTTGGCCGAAAGAGCCTCGCGATCGATGTCGTGGCCGGCGCCCGCAAGCTCGATTACGATCAGTCCCGGCAGGCGGCGGAGGGCGACACGCTGGTGCGCATCAGGTTCAGGGTTCCCCCCGTCGACATCCTTCAGGATAGCGACCGGGTCGAAATCCGCGCCTGGTCGTCGGGGATCGAGGCCACTTTCACCCAGATCCGGCTCGACCGTGCCGGCGGCTGACCAATCGCGGCCGACGCAGCCATTTCTTGTGTTCGGCCGAATTGAGCGAGGACATCGATGAAAACGGCATTGGTCTGCGGCGCCGGCGGCTTTATCGGCGGGCACCTGGTCAAGCGGCTGAAGCGAGATGGCTTCTGGGTGCGCGGCGTCGATCTGAAGTTTCATGAATATGCCGAGAGCGAGGCCGACGATTTTGTCGTCGGCGATCTGCGCGACGCCTATTTCTGCCGTCAGGTGGTCGACCGGAAGTTCGACGAGACCTATCAGCTCGCCGCCGATATGGGCGGGGCAGGCTTTATCTTTACCGGCGAAAACGACGCCGACATCATGCACAATTCGGCGACGATCAACCTCAATCTGCTCGACGCCTGCCACAAGCGGTCGATCAAGCGGGTGTTTTATTCGTCCTCGGCCTGCATGTACCCGGCCTATAACCAGGAGGATCCGGACCAGCCCAATTGCGAGGAAAGCTCGGCCTATCCGGCCGCGCCTGACAGCGAATACGGCTGGGAAAAGCTGTTCAGCGAGCGGCTTTATCTGACCTATGGCCGCTGCTACGGGATGGAGCCGCGGGTCGCGCGCTATCACAACATCTTTGGCCCGGAAGGCACCTGGGCCGGCGGCCGCGAGAAGGCGCCGGCGGCGCTGTGCCGCAAGATCGCCGGCGCAGATGGCGGCGCCATCGAAATCTGGGGCGACGGCCAGCAGACGCGCTCGTTCCTCTATGTCGCCGAATGCGTCGAGGGGACGGTGCGCCTGATGCGCTCGGATTTTACCGGACCGGTCAATATCGGCTCGGAGGAGATGGTGACGATCGACCAGCTCGCCGATTTGATCATGCGGATCGCCGGCAAGGAGCTCGAAAAGCGACACATTCCCGGCCCGCTCGGGGTCCGGGGGCGCAATTCGGACAATCGCCTGATCCGCGAAAAGCTCGGCTGGGCGCCCTCGCAGCGTCTCGTCACCGGGCTCGAACCGACCTACGCCTGGATCGAGCGCCAGATCCACGCCAACCGGCCGCACCGCGGCGGATGAGGGCGAGACTGCGCCCCGACGGGGCTGCGCAGCGCCGCCCTGTCGGGGCGCAGCGATAGCCGACGCGGGTCGGGTTGACCACGGCCGGGGCCATCTGATATCGAGGTTGAGCAGAGGGGATCACGGCAAAGGCTGCGGCCGGGACGGCGCACAGCCCGCTTTCGGCGAGCCGCGCGATCAGGCGATGCGACTGGCTTGGGGGAAAATAATGAAGGTATCGGTCGTCGGGTTGGGCAAGCTCGGGGCGCCCCTGGTCGCGGTTCTGGCGTCCAAGGGACTGTCGGTTTACGGCATCGACGTCAACCCGGACGCGGTCGCCCAGATCGATGCCGGGCGCGCGCCGGTGCAGGAGCCTCGATTGCAGGAATTGCTGCTCGCCAACAGCGAGCGCATCCGCGCCACCTCGGACTGGGCGACGGCGATCGGCGAGACCGAGGCCACCTATATCATCGTGCCGACGCCGAGCGGCGCCGACGGCGCCTTCAGAAACGATTATGTGCTGTCCGCGGTCGAAGAAATCGGCCGGGTTCTGGCCCACAAGCCCGGTTATCACCTTGTGGTGGTCAACTCGACGACGATGCCGGGAGCGGTCGGCGGGCCAATCCGCGACCGGCTCGAAGCCATTTCGGGCAAGCGCGTCGGCCACGATATCGGTCTGTGCTACAACCCGGAATTCATCGCGCTCGGCAATGTCATCGAGGGATTGCTGCGGCCCGATTTCGTGCTGATCGGCGAGAGCGACGTTCGCGCCGGCGACATGCTCGAAGAGATCTGCCGCCGCATCGTCGGCCCGTCGGCGCCGGTGTGCCGGATGAATTTCGTCAATGCCGAGTTGACCAAGATCTCGGTCAACACCTACGTCACCACCAAGATTTCGTTCGCCAACATGCTCGGCGAGATCTGCGACCGGCTGTCGGGCGCGGACGCCGACGTGGTGACCGCGGCGATCGGCCGGGACGCGCGGATCGGGGCCAAGTATCTGCGCGGCGCCACCGGGTATGGCGGCCCGTGCTTTCCCAGAGACACGATCGCATTCTCGACCATGGCGCAGCGGGTCGGCGTCGAAGCGAGCCTGGCCGCCGCCACCCACGAGATCAACGAGCGCCAGGTCGAGCGGCTGACCGGCATCGTCGCCGAACATACCGGGCCGGGCGACCGGATCGCGGTGCTGGGCCTATCCTACAAGCCCGATACCGGGGTCATCGAGCGCTCGCAGGGCATCATGCTGGCGGCGGCGTTGGCCAGGAGCGGGCGCGAGGTCGTCGCCCATGATCCGCTGGCGCTCGAGGCCGCGCGCGCCGCACTCGGCTCCGAGGTCTCCCTCGCCGCCTCGCCGCAGCAGGCGGTGGAGATGGCCGACGCCGTAATCGTCATGGTGCCATGGCCCGAATACAAGGATTTCTTCGCCACCTGGCCAGGCGACGAGCGCCCCCGTCTCGTCATCGATTGCTGGCGGGTTCTGGCCGCCGGCTCCGGCCCGTCCTCGCTTCGGGTGATCCACCCGGGCAATAACGAATCGCTCACCGCCCCCAGCGCCACCGCCCCTAGCGCCGCGGCCGTAAACGCAGCAGATTGATCTTCGGCTCCGTCGGATCGGATCCTCGGGCGCGGTGAAATCCTGCCCGGCCCATGTTGGCGCGCCTGGGCGATCGCCGCGCAACGGGCGCTTGCAGCTGCGGAAAGTTCGCTATATGTTCGCAGTTGTCAGCCCGTGCCCAGCCGGAGGCGGGAATGCCCGATGATCGCCGAGTGACGCTCTACCATTCGCCGAACACCCGCTCGACCGGGACGCTTACCCTGCTTGAGGAGCTTGGCGCGCCCTACGATCTGGTGGTGCTGAACATGAAGGAGGGCGAGCAGCGCCAGCCCGCCTATCTGGCGGTCAACCCGATGGGCAAGGCGCCGGCGCTGAAGCACGGCGAGGCGATCGTGACCGAGCAGGTCGCGATCTACCTCTATCTCGCCGATCTGTTCCCCGAGGCCGGGTTGGCCCCGCCGATCGGCGACCAGCTGCGCGGCCCCTATCTACGTTGGATGGTGTTTTACGCCGCCTGTTTCGAGCCGGCCGTCGTCGACCGCGCCGCCCAGCACGCCCCGGCGCCGCAGGCGATGTCGCCCTATGGCGATTACGACACGATGCTCGGCACGCTGACCGCCCAGTTGGCCAAAGGACCATACCTGCTCGGCGAGCGGTTTTCCGCCGCGGACGTGCTGTGGGGCGCCGCCCTCGGCTGGACCACGATGTTCGACCTCGTCCCCAAGCTGCCCGAAATCATGGCTTACGTTGAGCGCATCGGCGCGCGCCCAGCCGCCGTTCGCGTCCGCGCCAAGGACGCCGAGCTCGCCGCGGCGCAAGAGCCGAAGGGGTAGCGAGTTCGGGTTAGCGCACCGGGGCGCGGCCGCTGACTTCGGCGCCGGCGTCGGGCGACATCTTCAGAAAGAACGGCACCGACAATAGCGAGATCATCGCCACCCCGACAAAGACCGGGTAGAAATCGGCGGCGGCGAGGGCAGTGCCGCCGTGCATGGTCATCACCGTATGCAAGAGCAGCGCGGCGGTGGCCACGCCGGCGGTCTGCGAGAGCTGCTGGGCCATGCTGGTCAGGCTGGTGGCCCGGCTCAGCATCCCGGGCGGCACGTCGGCATAGCTCAGGGTGTTGATGCTGGTCATCTGCAGCGAGCGGAAAAAGCCGCCGGTCAGCAGCGCCAAAAAGATCACCAGATGCGGCGTCGACGGCCGGAACAGGCTGTAGCCGAACAGGAACGCGGCGCTGATCACCGCATCGCCGACCAGCACCAGACGGAAGCCGAGGGTGCGCAGGATGCGCACCGCCGAGGTTTTCATCAGCATCGCCCCGGCCGCGCTGGCGAAGGTCAAGAGGCCCGAATGCAAGGCGCTGAGCCCAAAACCCACCTGCAACATCAGCGGCAGCAGGAACGGCAGCGCGCCGAGCCCCATGCGGAACAGGAAGCCGCCGACCGAGGCTGCCGCATAAGTCGGGATCTTTAAGAGTGCGAGGTCGATGATCGGATGCGAGACGCGGTAGGCGTGGCGCACATAGAGCGCGATGCAAAATGCCCCGATGACCAGCAAGGCCGCCACGACAACGCTGGGCAACGCGCCGCGCCCGACATTCTCGAAACCGAAGGCGAGGCTCGCCAGGCCGATCCCGGTCAAGCCAAAGCCGGCGAGGTCGAAGGGCCGCCGCCCGGTCTCCTTCAAATCGCCGACCAGCAGATTGACCAGGGCGAGCCCAAGGACGCCGATCGGAATGTTGATAAAGAAGATCCAGCGCCACGACGCGTAGGTGACGATCAACCCGCCGAGGGGCGGCCCCATCACCGGCCCGATCAGCGCGGGCACGCTGACAAAGGACATCGCCCGCACCAGGTCGGCTTTGGGCACGGTGCGTAGGAGGACGAGGCGCCCGACCGGGACCATCAACGCCCCGCCGATGCCCTGCAGGATGCGGGCGGCGACCAGGGCGGCCAACGAGTTCGAGACGCCGCAGGCGATCGAACCCAGGGTGAAGACGACGATCGCCAGGCTGAACACCCGGCGCGCGCCGAACCGGTCCGCGGTCCACCCGCTGATCGGGATGAACACGGCCAAGCTCAACAGATAACAGGTGATCGCGACGTTGAGGCGCAGCGGGCTTTCGTGCAGGGCGCGCGCGATCGTCGGCAGGGCGGTCGCGATCACCGTCGAATCGAGGTTCTGCATGAACATCGCGCAGGCGACGATCAGCGGCACCAGGCTCTGCCGCGAGAAGGTCAGGCGCATGGGATGACCCCGGCTGCTCGATAGCCGCCGATGCCGAGATCAGTCAACGCGGCGCTCGGCCACAGGCATGGGCTGCGCCAGCGGGTTGCCAGCCAGGCGAGAAACCGTAAAACCTGCCGGCGGCAATCGATCGGCGGGCTGACCGACCGCGCGCGGGATCGGATTTGAAGGAGCGGCCCTGCGGATGATGATAAGTGTATATCATAGACAAAAGATACATGGCGCCAGGCCGCGGCAGAAGCGCAAAGGCGTCGGGGGTCGGTTGCGCCCGCCGGCGGGAATTTTCCAGGCGCTCGGGTTCGGCGCCCTGCTGCTGCTGGCCGCCTGCGATCCGGTGCAGATCATCCAGAGCTCGGACACCGCCGTTTCGGTGCGCTATGACGGCGTCATGAACGGGCTCGACCAGGCAAAAGCGCTGGCGCGCAAGGCCTGCGCCGCCTATGGCAAGTCGGCAAAGATGCGCAAGGTGTATTACGAGGGGCTCGGCGCCGGCGAGCGCTTCGCCTTTTTCAATTGCGTCTGATCGGCCCGCGAATCTCTCTCGCTAAATCAGCTTGGCGTCGGCTTCCGCGTCAATGCCCGGTTTCCTTGATCAGCCGGGCCCAGCGGTCGAGCACCGGCAGGATCTCGTCTGCCTTGGCCGATGGCAGGGCGACCACGGCGCGGGCGACGCCCTGGTCGCGGTAGCGTTTCAGCCGGTCGAGGTTTTCGGGCGCGCCGAAGATCGAGATCGGCAGGCTCGCCGGGTCGCGCCCTGCTTCGCCCGCCATCTGCCGGAACTGCGGCAGGAACTCGGTGACGTCGGCGTAGCCCGGCCGGCTGGCGTTCGGGACCCAGCCGTCGCCATAGCGGATCGCGCGGCGCGCGCTGTACGGGAAAGCGCCGCCGACGATGACCGGCGGAGATGGCTTCTGCACCGGTTTGGGCCAGGTCCGCATCTTCGGAAAATCGACGATATCGCCATGATATTCGGGCTCCGATTGGGTCCAGATCGCCCGCATCGCCTCCACTTGCTCGCGCATTTTCTTGAAGCGGGTTTTGAACTCGGCGCCGTGATCGGCCATCTCCTCCCGGTTCCAGCCGCCGCCGATGCCGAACAGAAACCGCCCGCCCGAAACCTGGTCGATCGAGGCGACGAGCTTCGCCGTCTGGATCGTGTCGCGCTGGATCACCAGACACACCCCGGTTGCGATCTTCAAGGCTGTGGTCGCCATCGCCGCCGCGGTCAAGGTGACGAACGGGTCCATCACGTCATAATACTGCTTGCCCAATTCGCCGCCCGAGGCCGGCTGCGACAGCCGCGAGGAGGGAATGTGCGAGTGCTCGGGCGCCCACACCGATTCAAAACCGCGCGCCTCGAGCGCCTGGCCGAGTTCGCCCGGCCGCATCGAATAGTCGGTGAAAAACATCGACGCGCCAAAATCCATCTGCGTTCTCCCGAAACGATGATCGGCGATGCTGCGCCGAGTGTAGCTGGCAGCCGGAGCAGCGAGAAGCCTGTCAGCGCGCGGCATGTCGCGCAATGCGGCCGAACAGGCGAAGAGCGCGAAAGCATTGACCTGGCGGCGACAAAGGCTGACTGTCCGGGATAAAGATCAGAGCGTCGGCGCATCGTCGGTATGGACCGCTCGGACAGCGCGGCGATAGTATCGGGCGACGAGCGCCATCGCAGACTGCGACCAGGAGGAAATGACATGCCCAACGACCCGACGCCCGAGACCAAGGGTGCGACTTCGAGCGTGCAGCGCGGCGCCCTGCACGGCGTCAGGGTGGTGGACCTGACCCAGTTCGAGGCCGGGACCTCGCTGACCCAGACGCTGGCCTGGCTCGGGGCCGAGGTGATCAAGGTCGAGGAGCCGACCAAGGGCGAGCAGGGCCGCGGCGCATCGACCGACCAGAAGGGTGTCGACTCGCATTATTTCATGCTGCTCAACGCCAACAAGCGCAGCGTCACCGCCAACCTCAAGCATGAGAAGGGCAAGGCCATCCTGCGCGGGCTGATCGAAAAGGCCGATGTGTTTGCCGAGAATTTCGCCCCCGGCGTGATCGAGCGGCTGGGCTTCGGCTATGACGAGGTGCGCGCGATCAACCCGCGGATCATCTATGTCCAGGTCAAGGGCTTCGGCGATGACGGCCCGTACAAGAATTTCCTCGCCTTCGACATGATCGCCCAGGCGACCGGCGGGGCGATGTCGATCACCGGCGAGCCTGACGGCCGCCCGATCAAACCCGGCCTGACGATCGGCGACACCGGCACCGGGCTGCACGGCGCCATCGGCGTGCTCGCCGCACTCTACCAGCGCCAGTTCACCGGCGAGGGCCAGCGCATTCGGCTGGCAATGCAGGAATGCGTGATCAATTACGGGCGCATCTCCTACGCCGCCCAGTATCTGATGGGCAAGGCGGCGCCGCGCATGGGCAATCAGAGCATCATGGGCACCAACTCGCCGAGCGAGACCTACAAAACCAAGGGTGACGGCCCGAACGATTATTGCTACATCTATACTTCCCGCGCCAACCCGCAGCATTGGGAGCGCCTGCTGAAGATCATGGGGCGTGAGGATTTGATCGGCGATCCGCGCTTCGACAGCCCGCAGGAGCGCTTTCAGAATCGCCACGTGGTCGATGAAATGATCGGCGAGTGGACCAAGCATCATGACAAGCTCGAGGTCATGCAGCGGCTCGGCGAGCAGGGCATCCCCGCCGGGGCGGTCATGGATACGATGGAGCTGTCGAACGATCCCGAGCTCAATCGGCGGGAGATCTTCGTCACTGTCAAGCATCCGGTGCGCGGCGACTTCAAGATGCCGGGCTGGCCGGTCAAGATGAGCGGCTCGAAGGTGCCGATCACCGCCTCGCCGCTGCTTGGGGCCGACACCGATGCGGTTTATTCGGACCTGCTCGGCCTGAGCAAGGAGGAGCTGGCGAAGCTGCGCGAGGAAAAGGCGATCTGAGCCGAGTCCCCACCAACCCTCCCCCGCTCGCGGGGGAGGGATCGGGGAGGCGGACGGGGGACGGGCGCAAATGAACACGCCGCGCGGGGCATCGCCGAACACCGCTCTGACGCTGGGGACAGCCTCGCCGCTGGCGCCAGCTACCCGGTGGGAACCGGCCCAGAGCTATCCGGACCCGGCGATTCGAACCCTCGATCCGCGCTTCGATCAGATCAAGCCGCCGTTCAACGCGGCGGTTGAGCGGCTGGCCGGCGGGTTGCGCTGGGCCGAGGGCCCGGTCTGGTTCGGCGATGGGCGATATCTGTTGTGCAGCGATATCCCCAACAACCGCATCATGCGGTGGGACGAGGAAACCGGCGCGATCGGCGTCTTTCGCCGGCCCTCGCATCACGCCAACGGCAACACCCGCGACCGCCAGGGGCGTCTCATAACCTGCGAGCACGAGACGCGGCGGGTCACCCGCACCGAATATGACGGCGCCATCACCGTCATCCTCGACCGCTTCGAGAGCAAGCGGCTGAATTCGCCGAACGACGTCGTCGTCAAATCGGACAATTCGATCTGGTTCACCGATCCGCCCTTCGGGATCCTGGGGAATTACGAGGGCGAGAGGGCATCCCCCGAGCTGCCCACCAACGTCTACCGGGTCGACGGCAAGACCGGCCGCGCCGCGGTCGTCGCCGGCGACATCAATGGACCCAACGGGCTGTGCTTCTCCCCTGACGAAGCGAAGCTCTACGTCGTCGAATCGCGAGCCGCGCCGCGCCAGATCCGGGTCTTCGACGTCGTCGACGATGGCGCTCGGCTCGCCAACGGACGGATTTTCGTCAGCGCCGGCGACGGCGCCCCGGACGGGTTTCGCTGTGATGTCCTGGGAAATCTGTGGTGCGGCTGGGGGATGACGAGCGCGCTCAACGGGGTCGTTGTCTTCGCCCCCGACGCGACCATGATCGGGGCCATCGCGCTGCCCGAGCGCTGCGCCAATCTGTGCTTTGGCGGACGCAAGCGCAACCGGCTGCTGATGGCCGCCAGCCAGTCGATCTATTCGGTCTACGTCAACACCGAAGGCGTTGCCGGCGGCTGACCGCAGCCCACTCCGTGCGGCGGCTCATCGGCCGATCGACTGGGCAAATTCCACCCTGACCATCTAGAAAAGGCGCGATTTGCTACTAGTGTGATCGGTGCATTTCACATATCCTGCGCCGTTCAACCGCCGGAGGAACAGATGAAACGCCTTGTCCTGCTGTGCTCACTGTTTGCGCTCGCCGCCTGCGCACAGCCGGCGCCGCCACCGCCCCCCGCCGCGCCGCCGCCACCGCCGCCACCGCCAATGCACAACTACACGTTGTTCTTCGATTGGAATAAGGCCAATATAACGCCCGACGCTCAGCAGATCGTGGATGCCGCGGCGGCCAACTTCAAATCCGGACCGCCGGCGCCGGTTCAGGTCACCGGCTACACCGACACCTCCGGCTCGCCGGCCTACAACCAGAAGCTCTCGGAAGAGCGGGCGCAGAACGTCGCCAGCGATCTGGTCCAGCAGGGCGTGCCGCAAAGCGCGCTCACGGTCAGCGGGCGCGGCGAAAACGATTTGCGCGTGCCGACGCCTCCGGGCGTGCGCGAACCGCAGAACCGGCGCGTCGAGATCATCGAGGGCGGAGCCCCGCCGCCACCGCCGCCGCCAAGCGCGCAGTAAAATCGAGAGAGGGCGCCCCCGCTCGGGGCGCCCTCGCGACCGGCCGGCTCGGACTGTGGCCGGCCTCGTCCTTCGGGTCCGCGAGCGTTAGCTTGCCATGCCCACCGCATCGCCGTTGACCAGATCGCCTGAGCGGTCCATGGCCCATGCGGCGCGCCCTGCTTGGCGGCGCTGGCGAGATGGCGGAGCATGCGGGATTCGGGTTTGCGAGCGACGGCCGGCTTGTCGCCTCCCTCGAGAGCGCCCGGCTTGCAAATCGCGAAACGGGAGGACGTCGATGGACCGCGATGCCGATCCCGCCGAGAGCGTGCCGGGCATCGGACCGGAGGGCGGGACGCCCTCGCAGCGTATCGCCCGAATCGTCCTCGCCACCGCCTTGGTGCTGCTCGGCCTGTGGATCGTGCACCGGTTTCTGCCGGCGCTCGCCTGGGCCACGATCCTGGCGATCGCGCTGTGGCCGATCTATCGGCGGGTTATGCCGGCGTCATCGCGCGGCGGCTCGAAGGTTCTGGCGCCGCTCGTCCTGACCGCGCTGGTCGGGCTGATCCTGATAGTCCCGCTGATTTACGCCGCGGTCGAGGTTGCGCGCGAGAGCGGCAATTTTCTGCGGTACCTCGATGAGGTGCGGCGCTCCGGCCTGGCGATGCCCGATTGGCTGCCGCGGCTGCCCGGCGTCGGCCGCCAGATCGCCGCATGGTGGCAAGCCAATCTGACCAACCCGCAAAATATGCACGTGCTGCTTGGCCGCATCGCCGCGCACATTCCGACCAATTCGGCGAGCCGAACTCGGCGGCGAAGTCTTCCACCGGCTGATCATTTTCGGCTTCACCCTGCTGACCCTGTTTTTTCTGTTCCGCAACGGCGCCGGGCTGAGCCGCCGCCTCCTCGGCCTCAGCCACCGCGTGCTCGGGCCGAGTGGAGAGCGGGT
This sequence comes from uncultured Alphaproteobacteria bacterium, assembly GCA_963814805.1. GTDB lineage: Bacteria > Pseudomonadota > Alphaproteobacteria > ATCC43930 > CGMCC-115725 > AP-15. The sequence goes on from CAWFER010000006.1 coordinate 216,207, forward strand.
GGCTGGCCACGTGATCTCCGCTGTGCACGGAACCGTGACCGGTCTGGTCCTCGTCGGGCTGGCCGAAGGCGTGCTGCTCGGGTTTGCCTATGCGCTGGCCGGGCTGCCGCATGCGGCGGCGATCGCGGCGCTGACCGGCATCCTCGCGGTAATCCCGTTCGGCGCGCCGCTCGCCTTCTGCGCGGCCGGTCTCTACCTGTTGGCCGGGGGCAGCACGGCGGCGGCGGCCGCGGTCGTCGGCTTCGGCTTTCTGGTCGTCTTTGTCGCCGATCACCTGGTCCGCCCGGTGTTGATTGGAGGGGCGGCGCGGCTGCCGTTTTTGTGGGTGCTGCTGGGCATCATCGGAGGATTGGAGACCTTCGGGCTGCTCGGGCTGTTTCTCGGGCCGATGGTCATGGCCGCGCTGATTTCCTTGTGGCGCGAATGGACCCAGCCGCCGCCGTGCGCCGTCGATGCGTCCCGGCCACCGCCTCAGCGGTAACGACCGCCGCGCCTCGCCAAGGCTCGACAGCGGCGGAAGGAATGAGCAAAATGCCGCTATAATAATCGGTTCGGATCGCGGGCGCCGCCAGCGCGGTTTGCCGTTTTCCGCCCGCCCGCGGTTGGCAGTCCCAGGCTGTCGGGTCAAACACTGGAGGATGCATGAAATACGTTTGCGATGCTTCGGCCGGGAAAACCTGGTTTCGGATCGAGACAGAAGCCGAAGCGGCCAGCGAATCTGAAATTATGCGGCACGCCGTCGAAAAGTTCTTTCGCAAGGAGCAAGAAAAGGCGACGCAGACGTTCCAGCCGCTGTCCAAGGTTTATTTCGAGCAGGAGATCGGGCTGAAGGCTCATATCCAGCGCGAGATGCCGTTATTTTTGACCTTGCGCGACGACGACGGCGCGCCGTTGGCCACCGCCATGTTGCCGCCGGGAGGCCGCGACGACCGCACCTTTCGGCCGATCATCGTCGGCATGGCCAACGCCGACCCGTATGTCGAGCACGCCGACGCGATCCGCGCGCTGAGCCAGCATCTGGGCATCGCGCTCGAGCGCTCGCGCTGCTACCCCTACCGCCGCGACTGAGCCTAGAGCGCCCCGCGCCGGACTGAGGAGGGCAGCCGCGGCTTGGCGGCCTGGCCTGACGCCGACAGTCGCGGGGTCAGGCCAAGCTGCCGGCTGCCGGGATCAGCCCGGCTGCGCCTGCTTGCCGGCGGTGGTGCCGGCGATCTTGCCGAACACCGAGCCCGAGACCAGGCCGGTGCCGCCCGGATAATTGAAATAGAACAGTCCGCCGACCAGTTCGCCGGCGGCGTAGAGGCCGGGGATCGGCTTCTGCCCGGTGTCGAGCACCTTGCCGTCGGTGTCGATGCGCAGCCCGCCAAAGGTGAAGGTCAGCCCGCAGGTCGTGCAGTAGGCCTCGTAGGGCGGCTTTTCGATCGGCATCGCCCAATTGGTCTTGTCGATCGCCAGGCCCCTGTGTGGTGCGCCCGTCCTTGACCGTCGGATTGTAGGGGATGTCGCGCTCTACCGCCGCGTTGTACTCGGCGATCGTCTGCAGGAAGCGGCGCTTGTCGACCGCCGCGCCGGTTTCGGCCATCTTGTCGGCCAGTTCCGTCGATGCGTGTCGGCGGTGACCTTGGTCACCTGGCGGATGCGGTATTCGTCGCGCTGCAGACTGCACCACCTGCTGGTCGAAGATCTGCCAGGCGAACTGATGCGGCTGCTCGAGGATCAGGCGGCCGTATTTGGCGTAGGTGTAGTTGCGGAAATCGGCGCCCTCGTCGCAGAACCGCACGCCGTCGGCGTTGACCATGATCGCGAACGGGTAGCTGTGCTTCTGGAAATTGTCGCCGACCGCGAGATCGCCAAATTCGGGCGCGCCGTAATCCCAGCCGACCGCGTGGCAGCCCGACCAGTTGCCATAGGGCATGGCGCCGATGTCGAGCGCCATCTTGATCCCGCCGCCGGTATTGAAACGGGTGCCGCGCACCTTGGCCAGGTCCCAGCCGGGGCCGAGATAGCGGGTGCGCATCTCGGCATTGGCCTCGAACCCGCCGCAGGCGAGGATCACCGCCTTGGCCGGGATTTGGGTGGTCTTGCCCTCGACCTTGGCGACGACGCCGTGGACGCCGTCATCATCGGCGATCAGCCTTTCGCCGACCGCCTCGTAGGCGACCTGGATCTGGCGCTCCTCGGCGGCCTTATAGAGCCCCTCGACCAGACCCGGCCCGCCGCCCCAGGCTTCGAGCGCCAGCCCGCCCCAAAACACGAACTTGCCGTCGTGCTTGAAGGCCTGGCGCGAATACATCGGGGCAAAGCGGATGCCCTGGCTGCGCATCCACAGCAGGGTTTCCTGGCTTTTGGTGATCAGCAATTCGGCCATGTCCGGATTGCTGCGGTAGTCGGTCAGGCGGCCGAGATCGTCGTAATATTTGTCGGTCGTGTAGGTGCCGAAATCGCTGGTCGCGATCTCGGTCTCGCTGAGATCGCAGAGTTTCAGCAGATCGTCGACCCCGTTATAGACAAAGCGCAAGGCGCCGGCGGTATAGCGGCTGTTGCCGCCGCGCTCGTCAAACGGTGCGGCTTCGAGCACCAGCACCCGCGCCCCCTCGCCGCGCGCCGCCAGCGCGGCGCACATGCCGGCATTCCCGGCGCCGACGACGACGACATCGAACTCGCCCGCGATCATCTCGTTTCCTCCGCTCCGATTGGCTGCGCAGGGAGTAGCGTGAGCAAGTGCAGGGACGCAAGCGCGGCGCCGCGATTCAAGATCGCCGGCAGGTCAGGGCTGCGCGCGCGACGCGACGATGTCCTGGGCGAAGATCATCTCTTCACTGCCGACGACCGACGGATCGGCGGGCGAGGACAGATAGCGCGCGAACACCCAGACACCATCGAGCGGGTTCGAGACCACCTCGGCGATCGCGCCATCGACCAGCACGATCTGCATGCCGGGGGTCAACAGGCGGGTATTGACGAGTTCGCTCATTCGGCCGCCCGCACCACGCCGCTATCAAGGCGTCGCCAGGTGGCGAGTTCGTCCCAGCCCTCGGCGGCCATGAACTCGGCCCAGCGGCGGTAGAGATTGCGCAGATTGTGCTCGCTCGATTTGGCCTCGGTGATGTCCATGACCGTGCCGGGGATGCGCAGCCCCTGCCACTGGTAGTTCTCGGTCTCGTAGCCCAGTCCCTGCTCGTAGCTGTAGGGGTGGCGCCGCGCGATCACCCCGCGGCTGGCGGCATGGGCGTAGTTCCAGTTTTCCATGTCGTCCTGCTCGGTCATCCCGGCCGGGCCCGAATAGCGGATGTAGTAGTCGCGCAGGAAATCCTTGACCTCCTGGGGTGCGGCCTTGTCGACGAAATACCAGCGCCAGCACTCGGTCTGATGCGCGCCGCGCGGATGCCACACCGCGATCGTGCGCGGCTGGCGCGGATGCAAGGCGGTGTTGGGGAAGAGTTCGCCGGGGCTGCCGATCACCCGCGCCCATTCGCCATGCCGGCGGCGCCGCTGATCCTCGCAATGCGCAAAATATTCGGAGACGATCGGCGAATGCCCATAGGCAGGCGGGGTCGGCTGGCCTTGCGGCATCAGATAGACCCCGGTCTGGTGGCCGCGCTCGTAGAACGACACTTGCAGCCGCCGCGCCATCTCGCGCTCGCGCATGTCGCGCCGGCCGCTGCCCGAGGGGCCGATGCCGGCCAGATCGACCGAGCGATGGCTGATATTGTGGTAGCTATCGCCGCAGAAATTCTCGGCCGGAAACTTCCAGTTGCACGGAATGAGCCATTTCTGCATGCCGCCTAAGACTTCGACACCGCTGTCGCCGCCCTCCCAGGTTTCCACGGTCAGGTCGAGGTAGCGCGCGAAATCGCCGAGATATTCGGCAAAGGACGGGGCGGCGGGGTCCCAATTGGCCCAGATCGAGCCCTTGTAGTTGGCGAGCCGCGCGACCTCGACGAGGCCCCATCGCCCGCGGTCTAGCTTGGAGTGGTAGGCTTCGCGGAAATAGGGGACGCCGACCAATTTGCCATCGGTGGCGTAGCTCCAGCCGTGATAGGGGCAGGTGAAAACGGGGGTGTTGCCCTCGTCGTAGCGGCACACCTTCATGCCGCGATGCCGGCAGGAATTGAGGAACACATGGATCTCCGCCGGCGCGGTCGCGACAGAGAATCACCAATTCTTCGCCCATGCCGGAGACGAAGAAATCGCCGGGCTTCGGGATCTGGCTCTCGTGCCCGACGAACAGCCAGGCGCGGGCGAACAGCCGCTCCTGCTCCTGCGCGTAGATCTCGTCGTTGACAAAGATCTCGCGGCTGATCTGCCCCTTGCCCAAGTCGACGAGACCGGGCCGATACCCCTGTCCGGTTCCCTTCACTGTCGCCCCTCCTCGATAAAATATCGCCATCCCGGCGAAAGCCGGGACCCAGGCCGGCATGGGCACCGGCCTTAGCCGGTGTGACACAGCGGGTTGGTCGTCCACCCTTATATTAAAAGAAAAACGTCAGGTTCTTGGTCATCAGCACGTTCTGGTCGAGGATGATCTTGCGCCGGGCGAGCTGCCAGCCCTCGCCGGCGCGGCGTAAGAGGTCCTCGCGCTTGCCGACCAGGATGTCGGTTTCGGTCTCGACCCGGTTGCGATAGATCAGAAACCGGCATTTCGTCAGAACTTCGGCCGGACTCGGCGAGCGAGGGCCGCACCTCGAGCAACTGGACGTTCGAGACCATGTGCGAGATGCGCGAGACCGGCTCCTCGGCCCAATGGATGCCGGTCAGGATCTGCTTGACCCGCCGCTCCAGGGTTTCCTTGCCCTCGTCGAACCAGTTGATGTCGTGGTCGGCGCGGGTGAATTCGCGCTCGCTCTCGCCAACTTTGACGTTGCGCCGCATCGGCATCCAGTAGCGCACGTCCTCGGCCACCAGACCGAGCCAGTCCTCGTAGCGCCGCTCGTCGAGCAGTTCCGCCTCATGATAGAGGAACTCCTCGATCTCCTGGCGCAACAGCAGGCGGGCTATCTGCTCAGTCGTATTCATTGGCAGACCCGAGGGCGATCAGCCCGCGCTTGATCCGGGCAACCACGCCCCCCGGAGGCCTGCGACCAATGAAGGCGTGCATGGCCGGGACAAGCCCGGCCATGACGGGCAAGATGTGGGCGGGTGCGCGCAACTCCTTACTGCGCGGCGACCGGCTGCGGCTGCGGCGCCGGCGGCCGCATAAAGGCCTCGTCATTGTCCCACGGGCCGGGAAACCGGCCATTGCCCATCTTTTCGCGGGTAAAGACGTGATAGTCCACCGGCCATTCGGCGCGCGGCATTTCGTAAAACACCTCGACGCCGTTGCCGTCCGGGTCGCGCAGATAGATGCCGAGCGAGATGCCGTGATCGGCGATGCGCTCGATCGGCATGCCCCTTGTCTTTGAGCCGGTGATAGAACTCCTTCAGATCGTCGAGGATTCGAGCCGCCAGGCCATGTGGTTGAGGCCGACCTGGCCCTTCTGCTGCAAGGCGCCTCCGGCCCCAGCTGCATCAGCGCCACTTCGTGCGACTGCTCGGTGTCGGCCGACATAAACGCGGCCCAGCCCGGCCGGTATTCATAGGTGTGCAGCCCAAGCAAATCCTCGTACCAGTGTTTCGAGCGCTCGGCGTCGCGCACATACAAATTGACGTGCTGCAGATACATCGGCTTCTTCATCGGTTCCTCCGTCACATGGTATCGTCGTCGCGCCCGAGAAAATCGAGGACGCGGTCCATCACTTCTTTCTTCGGATAGATCGTGGCGATGGCGCGCGCCCGCGTCAACGGGTCGCTGGCAAAGAACCGCTCGTAGAGCACCTGGCGGCTGCCGAAGGCGCTGCCGGCGAGGTCCCAGGCGAGCCGGAACAGCTTGACCCGGTCCTTCGCCGCGGTCGTGTCGGTCGCCAGATACTGCTCGATGTCGGCCTTGAGCGGACCTTTGAAATCGGCTTCGCTGGGGGTCAGCATAAAGCTGCTCGACCCCAACAGTTGCAGGATCTCGATCATCCGCGGATAGGCGGTCATGAACAGATTGCGCGGGCTCTCGGCCATCAGCGGGTCGGGGGTCATCACCCCCCATTCGTCGAGCTTGGCGTCGGCCTCGGCGGCGCGCATGCAGGCCCGGGTCAGCTGCGTCGTCAGCATCAACTCGCCGATCCGCTCCTCGACATGCGGCAGGTGGGCGTTGCCAAGCGTCTGGGTCATCAGCAGACGCCACCCCCAGCACGAACTCGCATTTGGCGAGGTTTTTGGTCGCCCCCTGATGCGCCGAATGCGCCGAGGAGTGCGTCGCGTTGGCGGTGGCGTTGAGCCGGTCGACGTCGCCCAGCAGAAACACCCGCTCCCACGGCACCAGCACGTCGTCGAAAAAGACCGCGCAATCCATCTCCTCAAAGCGCGAGCCGAGCGGGTGGTCGAAATGCGAGCGGCCGAGGTCGAAGCTGTCGCGGCACAGGAATTTGAGCCCCGGCGTACCGCACGGGATGGCGAAGCTCAGCGCGAACGGGCTGTGGCTCTCGGTGTGGCGGCCCATGCGCGGCGAATAGACCCCGATCTCGTCGGCGAGCGGCCCGAGGGTGGCGAGAATCCGCGCGCCGCGCACGATGATCCCGGCATCGGTCTCGCGCACCACCTGCAGCGCCGTCCCCTCCTGCAGGTTGAACACGCCGGAGACGGTGCGGCTGCGCTGCAGGTTGATCAGCGAATGGGTCAGGGTCAGGTCGTTTTCGCGGATGTATTCGTAATAGCGGCGCATGTTGTCGCCGTATTCGGGCTTGCCCTGCGCGAAAAACTCCGCGGCGCCGGCCCAGGCGGCATAGGTCACGTTCATGAAATCGGGCGAGCGGCCCATCATGCCGCAGGTGGCGCGCGCCCAGTTCAGCATCATCGACGCGGCGGGTTTCGAGATCCTCGCGGGTGCGCGGGATCAGGAACGACAGCCCGACCCGCTCGCCGCTCGGTCGGCGACACATAGGTCATCTGCGTCGCGCAATTTCGGGTCGTGCTGCATGTCGTAGAGCGCGGCGATCGCGCGCGCGCCGCTCCTCAAGCCCGGATGGGTGGTGACGTCGCGCACCCGCTCGCCGCCGAGCCAGACCTCCCGCTCCTGCTCTCGCAAGCCCGCGAGGTATTGCTTTCCGGTTCGCGCTCCCATCGGCAACCTCCCTGTCGGGTCTACGAGGTTACAATACCGCGCGGCGAAAGGCCAGATCGGGCCAACTCACCGCGAGCCGCGCCGGTCGACAGTGCCGTGCGGCTGTTGCAGGATGGGCCGGCAACGCATGCGCGATCGATTTCGCCCGCGATCAATTCAAATCTGGGGAAGGAAACCAAAATGCCCGAAACGCCAACCTTTGGCCGCTACGCCGAGATCCCTTACGACCGGATGACTCCAGAGCAGCAGGAGGGTTATCGCTCGTTGATCGAAACCCGCGGCGCGCTCGGCGGGCCGAACAAGATCCTGGTGCACAACCCCAAATTGGCGAAGGTGGCGGGGCCGTTCGGCGCCCATTTCCGCACCGGCTATTCGCTCTCCGAGCGCGAGCGCGAGATCGCCGTCGTGCATCATCAACAGCAAATGGCGTTCGGCCTATCCGACCAATGCGCATGAGCGCGCCGGCAAGGCGGCCGGGCTGCCGGCCAACAAGGTCGAGGCAATGCTGTCCGGGACTGCCGACCTCGTTCACCGACAAGCGCGAGCAGATCGTCTACGAGATGGCGAATTGCCTCGCCAATTCGCGCTGGGTGTCGAAGGGCCTCTTCGACCGCGCGGTCGAGGCGCTGGGGCATGTCGGCATCACCGATGTGATCTGCCTGATGGGCCACTACACCAGCGTCTCGATGGTCCTCGCCTTCTACGACGTCCCCGCCGGCGCCGAGGGGATCGCGCGCTGAGAGGGGACAGCGCGTCGGTCGACAGGGCCGCACGGCTGTTGCAGGATGCGCCGCCAATTCACTCCAGGGGAAGGAAACCCGAAAATGCCTGAGACGCCGACCTTCGGCCGCTACGCCGAGATCCCCTATGACCAGATGACGCCGGAGCAGCAGGAGGGCTACCGGACCTTGATCGAGACCCGCGGCCGGCTCCCCGGCCCGAACAAGATCTATGTCCACAACCCCAAGCTGGCGAAGGTCATGGGGCCCTTAGGCGCCTATTTCCGCACCGGCTATTCGCTCTCCGAGCGCGAGCGCGAGATCGCGGTCGTGATCATCAACAGCAAATGGCATTCGGCCTATCCGACCAATGCGCATGAGCGCGCCGGCAAGGCGGCCGGGCTGCCCAACGACAAGGTCGAGGCGCTGCTGTCGGGGCTGCCGACCTCGTTCGACGACAAGCGCGAGCAGGTCATCTACGAGATGGCGACGTGCCTCGCCAATTCGCGCTGGGTGTCGAAGGGCCTCTTCGACCGCGCGGTCGCCGCACTCGGCCATGAGGGCGTCACCGACGTGATCTGCCTGATCGGCTTTTACACCAGCGTGTCGATGACCCTCGCCTTCTACGACGTGCCCGCCGGCGCCGAGGGCATCGCCCGCTAGCAGAAACATGAACGAAAGGACGACATTATGCTGATCGTCGACGCACAGGTTCACATCTGGTCGGCCGGGCCGCCGACCAACCCGTCGCATCGCCAGGTCAATTCCTATACCGCCGAAGAATGCATCCGCGACATGGATGCGGCCGGGGTCAATGCCTGCCTGCTGCACCCGCCGGGCTGGGACCCGAATTCGGGCAAGATTTCCGAGGAGGCGGCAAGGAAATATCCGAACCGTTTCGGCATCCTCGGCAATTTCCCGCTCGACAAGCCCGAGAGCCGCGTCTCTGATCGACGGCTGGAAGAGCCGGCCGGGCATGCTCGGGCTGCGCTACGCGTTTACCGCGCCGCACCAGGCCAATTGGATGACCGACGGCACGATGGACTGGCTGTGGCCGGCGGCCGAGAAGGCCGGCATTCCGATCGCGCTGATGGCCTCCAACTACCTGCCGCAGGTGGGCCGGATCGCCGAGCGCCACCCCGGCCTCAAGCTGCTGATCGACCATTACGCGCGGGTGCGCGACGGCAAGGACGATGCCGCGCACGGCAATCAGCCGGCATTGCTGGCGCTGGCCAAAAATAAGAACGTCGCGGTCAAGGCGACCGGCGCGCCCGGCAATTCGAGCGCGGCCTATCCCTATCGCAACATCCACAAATACACCCAGCAGATCGTCGAGGCGTTCGGTCCCGAGCGGACCTTCTGGGGCACCGACATCACCCGCATGCCGTGCCCGTGGAAGCAATGCGTGACGATGTTCACCGAGGAGATGCCGTGGCTCAAGGGCCGCGACCTCGAGCTGGTCATGGGCCGCGCGCTGTGCGACTGGCTCGGCTGGAACCTCGCGGCCTGACCGCGGGTTCGGGCTGAGCGGTCTAGCCGGGGCTAGCGCGCAGGCGCATTCAGAGATAGCAGGTTTGTCATGCCCGGCCTCGTGCCGGGTATCCGCCGAAACCGGTAGACTTTGTGCTTCAACTCGTGGATGGCCGGGACAAGCCCGGCCATGACGGCTTGAGTAAAGCTTGTCTGCAATCAGACCGCTACCGGGTGGGGCGCGCAGCCAAGGCCACCGCCAGCATCGCCTGGCGGCACAGGGTTTCGGCCGGGAAACCGGTCGTCTTGATATCGATTTCGGCTTGGGCGATGTGGTCGAGCGCGGCGCGTATCGTCGCTTCGCTCAGTCGCCCGAGCTGGCGTTTGACGCCGTCCTGGTGCTTGAAAAAGATCGGCGGCCGGGCATTGCGCACCGCCTCGTCGATCGAGGTCCCGGCCGCCGCCGTTGCGGCGAGCGCGTGCAGCCGGTGCAGGTGCCGCAGCATCGCGCGGGCTACGGAGACCGGGGACTCCCCCTCCTGGAAGACCCGGCCGAGCACGCGTTCGAGCCTGATTGTGTCGCCCTCGGCAGCAGCGATTACTGCGTCGTCGAGCTCGAGCGCTGCGGTGTCGCCGACCACGAGGAGCGTATCCTCGAGCTCGACCCGGCCGCCCTCGCCGGCATAGAGCGCCAATTTGTCGAGCTCGGAGCGGGTCAGCAGGCGATCGCCGCCGAGCCGCTCGACCAGATATTGGGTGGCGTCGCGGCTCGCGGTCACATGGCTCGCCGCCAAGCTGTCGCGGATCACCGCGGCCCGGTCGCGCGGGCTGTCGGGGTAGCAGCCGATCGCCGCCGCCCGCGGCGCGCCGTCGAACACCCGCCGCAGCGGCGATCCGCCGGCCAGTTCGCCGGCCTCGGCCACCACCAGCGCCTCGCCCGACGTGTCCCCCGGCGTCGCATCGCCCAGGAAGCCGGCGAACAGCCGGGCCAGCCCGTCGGCGGCGCCGCGCACCCGCACCACCCGGCGCCCGCCGGCCAGGCTCAGCTGCGCCGCCTCGTCGGCCAGGCGCGCCGGATCGGCGGCGAGCGCCGCGCCGGTCAGATCGGCGACGCGGAACGGGTCGCGCAAATCCGGGCAGACGGTGCGGGCGAGGCTGTCGGCGCGCTCGCGCACCAGGCCCGCATCGGGGCCGTAAAGCAGCACCGCGCGGATCGCCGGGTCGGGGCGCTGCAGAAACGCTGCGAGCCGCGTGGGGGCGATCTTCACCACGGTTCAGCCGGTCGGCGGCGGCCTGTGAGCCGCGCGGCGCTGCATGAACAGGGTCAGCCGCGTCACCATCTCCTGGCTCAGCTCGGCGACGCAGCGCACCCGGGCGTCGTCCTCGCCGACCACGGTCGAGTACTGATTGGGATTGAACGCAAACGAGTTCTGCACGTGCTGCGAATTATTTAGGAGGACGCGGCCGTTGCGGTTGTCGACCAGCTTGTAGTAGGCGAAAACGTCGAGCCGGCCCAGGGTCGAGGTGCCTTGCGATTGCAGGCCGAGATCGGACAGCGCGACGACGAGAGTGGTGTGCAACGTATAACGGTACTTGGTCGGCTCGCCGGTCGGGTTGAGCGAATTGCGCAACGCCATCTCGAGCCGCTGGCCGATCCGGTCGGAAATCGGCGTCACCTGGATGGCGCGCAAATCGGCGCTCGACGGGCCGCTTTGCGGGTCGGCGTCGAGCGGCTCCCAGCCGCAGCCCGGCAAGGGCAGCGCGAGGCCGACGGCCAGCGCCAACAGCGCTCGGCGTCTGGCCATGTCAGGCAACGATGCTAACCACCCGGTTCGGCACGACGATGACCTTGCGCGGCGCGCGGCCGTCGAGCCAGCGCGCCACCTGGGGCAATCCGAGCGCGGCGCTCTCGATCGCGCCGCTTTCCGTGTCGCGCGGAAATTCGAGGGTGGCGCGCAGCTTGCCATTGACCTGGACCGCGATCGTCACCTGCTCGTCGCGGGCGAGGTCCGGATCGGCCAGCGGCCAGGGCTGGTCGGCGAGCAGGCCGGCGCCGCCGAGGCTCAGCCACATCTCCTCGGCCAGATGCGGCATCATCGGGCCGAGGAGTCGCGCCAAAGTCTCCAGAGCTTCGCGCAGCACCGCGGGCGCGCCGGGTTCGGACCGCATCGCCTGCTCGGGCAATTCCTCAATCGCGTTGGTCAGCTCGCGGATGCGGGCGACGGCGCGGTTGAAGCGGAACTTGTCGAGATCGTCGGTCACCGCGGCGATCGCCTGATGCACGGCGCGGCGCAGCGCGCTGAGCCCCGGCGACAGTGTCGTGGGCAGCGGGGTTCCCGGCGGCGGCAGCGGCGCCGGCGGCTCGCTTGCCAGCCGCCACAGCCGGTTGACATAGCGCCAGATCCCTTCGATCCCGGTTTCGGTCCATTCGAGATCGCGCTCGGGCGGACTGTCGGACAGCAGATAGAGCCGCGCGGTGTCGGCGCCGTAGGTGTCGACGATCGTGTCGAGGCCGACCACGTTCTTCTTTGATTTCGACATTTTTTCGGTGCGGCCGACGATGACGGGCCTGCCCTCGCGATCGATCAGCCCTCCCGCGGCATCGCTGTCGACCTCTTCGGGAAACAGCCACTCGCCGCTCTCGCTGCGATAGGTCTGGTGGCACACCATGCCCTGGGTGAACAGCCCGGCGAACGGCTCGTCAAGATCGATATAGCCGCAACGCTTCAACGCGCGAGTGAAGAACCGCGAATATAAGAGGTGCAGGACCGCGTGCTCGACGCCGCCGATATACTGATCGACCGGCATCCAGTAATCGACCGCCGCACGCTCGAACGCTTCCGGCGCGCGGGCCGAGCAGAAGCGCAGAAAATACCACGACGATTCAAAGAACGTGTCGAAGGTGTCGGTCTCGCGCTCCGCCGGGCCGCCGCAGCGTGGACAGGCGACGTGCCGCCAGGTCGGGTGATGCGCCAGCGGATTGCCCGGCAGGGCGAAGCTGACGTCGTCGGGCAGGGTCACCGGCAGATCGCTCTCCGGCACCGGGACGACGCCGCATCGGGCGCAATGGACGACCGGGATCGGGCAGCCCCAATAGCGCTGCCGCGACACCCCCCAGTCGCGCAGGCGGTAGGCAATGGTGCGCTCGCCCAGGCCCAATGCTGCGAGCCGCTCGCCGGCGGCGCGCTTGGCCTTGGCTACCGGCAGGCCGTCGAGGAACTCGGAATTGTAGGCGGCGCCGTCTTCGACATAAGCCTCATCGCCGATCGTGAAACGCGCCGGGTCGGCGCCCGGGGGCAGCACCACCGGGATCACCGGCAATCCGTATTTGCGGGCGAATTCGAGGTCGCGCTGATCGTGCGCCGGGCAGCCGAAGATGGCGCCGGCGCCGTATTCCATCAGCACGAAATTGGCGACCCAGACCGGGACCCGCCGGGTCGGATCAAACGGGTGCACGGCTTCGAGCCCGGTCCGATAGCCGCGTTTCTCGGCGGTCTCGATCACCGCCTCGCTCGTTCCCATGCGGTTGCATTCGGCGATGAAGGCCGCGAGTTCGCCATCGTCCTCGGCCAGCCGCTGGGCCAGCGGGTGGTTCGGCGACAGAGCCACAAAGGACGCGCCGAACAGGGTGTCCGGCCGGGTCGTGAACACCTCGATCCGCTCGTCGCGCCCGGCGATCCCGAAGAACACGCGCGCGCCTTCCGAGCGGCCGATCCAATTCTCCTGCATCAGCCGCACCCGTTCGGGCCACCGTTCGAGACCCCCGATCGCCTCGAGCAGTTCTTCGGTGAATTCGGTGATGCGCAGAAACCATTGCGATAAAAGCCGCTTTTCGACGACGGCGCCGGAGCGCCAGCCGCGGCCGTCGATGACCTGCTCGTTGGCCAAAACGGTGTTCTCGACCGGGTCCCAATTGACCCAGGATTCCTTGCGGTAGGCGAGACCGGCCGCCAGGAAGTCGAGAAACATCTTCTGCTCGTGGCGGTAATATTCGGGGTGACAGGTGGCGATCTCGCGCGACCAGTCATAGGCAAAGCCCATGCGCTGGAGCTGGGCGCGCATCGTCGCAATGTTCTGATCGGTCCAGATCGCCGGGATGGGTGTTTTCGGCGATCGCCGCGTTTTCGGCCGGCAGGCCAAAGGCGTCCCAGCCCATCGGATGGAGCACGTTGAACCCCTGCGCCCGCCGATAGCGCGCGACCAGATCCCCCATCGTGTAGTTGCGGACATGGCCGACATGCAGCTTGCCCGAGGGGTAGGGGAACATTTCGAGGACGTAATATTTCGGGCGGCCGGGCTCGGCGGCGGTTTCGAACAGCCGGCGCTCGCGCCACAGCAGCTGCCATTTCGCTTCGGTTTCCCGAAAATTGTAGCGCGACATCGGGGTTATGATTCTCTCGATGGCGCAGCCGATGCAGCGACCGGGTATCGGGGCCGCAGGGCTGCTAGGATCAGGGCGCGCCCTCTGGCGCAGATCGGGCGAGCTGCCCGCTCGACCCGCGCAACCGACGGCGACAACCGGGCTGTTGCGCAAGGCTGCAGCGTCAGCGACAGCATCGGCGGCCGGCGCGGTCCCGGTGGGCTGCGGCCCGCGGGATGCCGGCCGGCGCCGGGCTTCAACCCGACGCCTTCCACTCCTTCATCCAGGTCCGCTTGAGCTGGCCGGCGCGGCGCAGGATTGCGGTTTCGAGATCGTCCTCGACCTTGCGGGCGATCGTGGTGGCGACCCATTGGCCGGAGGGCGAGAGCACCTGGCGATTGACCGTGACCGCGAGCGCGTCGGACCTGAGCTCGTGCGACAGCACGAACACGCTGATCTTGAAGCGTTCGTTCGGGTTCTGCCGGGGGCGAATACCAGTCGCTGACGAGCAGGCCGGTCAGCGGGTCTTCCGAGCTGAACTTGACAAAGCTCAGGGTATCCCGCGCCGCCTGCCACAGGATCGGGCTGACCGTGCTCCCGGTCTGCGGTCCCGGCTGGCGCACCGAGCTCTCCTTGGCCAGGCCGAGCACCGTCCAGATCGTCGCCTCGGTATCGATGCCGCCGGGCGGATCGGCGGCAGGCTGCGCCGTGGCGCCGCCCTGCCCCGTGCCGACGGCGCTGGTCTTCGCGCCCGGCCGGGCCGAACTGCATCCGGCCAGGCTCAACGCCACGGCCACCGTCAGGGGCAACGAAAGACTTGCGGCAAACCCGGTCAACAGGCGGTAATGAGCACCAAGCATCCGGCGATCCCCGGCGAAACGACATTGCCCGCTGCCGGAGCGAGCGGCGCAAATTTGTGCCAGGAATGGAGCGGATATGGAAGGGGTGATCGCGGCCAATCTGGCCGCCATCGGCGGCCAGGATCGCAACCGCGGCAGAGGCGGCCGGACGAACGAGTGGATCGGTCACCTTGGTCGCGGTCAGCAAGACCCATCCGGAAACGGCGGTGCGCGAGGCGCTCGCGGCCGGGCACCGCGTCTTTGGCGAGAATCGGGTGCAGGAGGCGCAGGCCAAATACCCCTCTTTGCGCGAGGCGTTTCCCGATCTCGTGCTGCACCTGATCGGGCCGCTGCAGACCAACAAGGTCAGGGATGCGGTGGCGCTGTTCGACGTGATCGAGAGCCTCGACCGGCCCAGGCTCGCCGAGGCGCTGGCCCGCGAGATGGAGCGCAGCGGGCGACGCCTGCCCTGCCTGATCGAGGTCAATACCGGCGAGGAGCCGCAGAAATCGGGGATCATGCCGGAAGCCGCCGACGCTTTTATCGCCGAATGCCGCGATCGGCTCGGGCTGCCGATCGCCGGGCTGATGTGCGTGCCCCCGCTGGGCGAGGAGCCCTCGCCGCATTTCGCGCTGTTGCGCGAGATCGCCCGGCGCAACGGCCTCGATCTCCTCAGCATGGGCATGAGC
The DNA here is from genome assembly GCA_963814805.1 of uncultured Alphaproteobacteria bacterium. Lineage (GTDB taxonomy): Bacteria > Pseudomonadota > Alphaproteobacteria > ATCC43930 > CGMCC-115725 > AP-15. The sequence goes on from CAWFER010000006.1 coordinate 231,434, forward strand.
GCCGATTTCGAAACCGCGATCCGCTTTGGCGCAACCCACGTCCGGGTCGGCACCGCAATCTTTGGCGCGCGCGGCCGAGACGGCGGGTAAGGAGCAGCCGATGCGGGTATTTGCGACGTTGCCGCAGGAAAACCTGCGCGCGGTCGCCGCCGCGGCCCGGGCGGTCGAGGCCGACGGCTATGACGGCGTCGTGGCGATGGAGAACAAGCACGACCCGTTCCTGGCCCTGGCGATCGCCGGGACTGCGACCCGGCGGATCGAATTGCACACCGGGGTCGCGATCGCCTTTGCCCGCACCCCGATGGCGGTGGCCAATGTCGGCTGGGACCTCGCGGGCGCCACGGGCGGCCGCTTCGTCGTCGGTTTGGGCTCGCAGGTCAGGGCGCACAACGAGCGCCGCTTTTCGGCGCCATGGACGCCGCCGGCGCCGCGCATGCGCGAATACGTGCAGGTGCTGCGGGCGATCTGGCGTTGCTGGAAAACCGGCGACAAGCCGGCCTACGAAGGCGAGCACTACCGCTTTACGTTGACGACGCCCAACTTCACCCCCGAGCCGATCGAGGCAGCCGCGCCTGCGGTCATGATCGCCGCGGTCGGCCCGGCGATGCTCAAGGTCGCCGCAGAGGAGTGCGACGGCGTCAAATTGCACGGATTCTGCACCCGCCGATATCTGACCGAGGCGATCATGCCGCGGATCGAGGCCGGGCTCGCCAAGGCCGGCCGCAGCCGCGCGCAATACGAAATCTCCGGCGGCGGCTTCCTCGCCACCGGTCCGGATGACGAAACCGTCGCCCGCCGCTTCGAATGGGTGCGCCAGCGGGTCGCCTTCTACGGCTCGACCCCGGCCTATTACCCGGTGCTTGGCGGTGCACGGCCTGGAGGATCTCGGCCGCAAGCTGAATGCCCTCGTGCGGCAGGGGAAATGGAGCGAGATCGCCAAGGAAGTGCCGGACGAGGTCGCGCATCTATTCGCCGCGGTCGGGCGCCACGACCAGATCGTCGCCGCCATCGGCGAGCGCTTTGGCGGCCTCGTCGACGCCCTCACTTTGCGCGCTGACGGCGCCGGGGAAGTCCCACCCGACCTGGTCCAGGATATCCGCCGCCTGCCGCACGCCTTTCGCGAGTTCGCCGCGCAGGGTTGACCGGGCCGATCGCCGCGGCAAACCGCCTCGGTTGCCTAGCCGCCCTCGGCGAAATTGGGAAACAGCGTCATGCCGCCGTCGACGAACAGGGTCGCGCCGACCACGTAGTCGGAATCGTCGGAGGCGAGCCACACCGCCGCCTTGCCAATGTCTTCAGGTTCGCCGATGCGCTTGTAAGGCGCCAGGGTCATCAGCTGGCGGTAGGCCTCGGGGGTGTTCCAGGCGGCGGTGTTGATCGGCGTGCGCACCGCACCGGCGCGATGCCGTTAACCCGGATGCGTTGCGGCGCGACCTCTTGGGCCAAGGTTTTCATCATCATCTTGAAGCCGCCCTTGGCGGCGGCGTAGTTGGCGTGCCGGGCCCACGGGATCTCATCGCCGTTGGTTTCCGGCGAGCCGCCGGGAGGACCCGCACCGCTGCCTTCCCTGGTTGCGGGAGATGAAAATATTTTCCTAAAAGGAGAAAAAGAACTTGCCCTGAGGTCATGGTTTGTTCTATCAACTAAACCTGCAACGCAGACGGGAGATTTCGATGAGACGATGGACGCTTGCCGCCGCCGCCGCCGCGCTGCTTGCCGCGGCATTGTGGCACCTGCCGGCAGTCGCGCAGCGGGCTGCGCCACCGGCGCCCGCGACCGCCGCCGCCGACAACAGCGCCGCCAAGCCGGGCGCGCCCCAATCGACCGCCCAGCCGGGCGCGCCGGACCTGATCACGTTCGACGCCTACCGGGATTTCCGCATGCGGTATATCGACCAGCGCCGCGCCCGCCTGACGCGGGATCTGTCGGCGAGCGATCTCTCGACAGCGCAGAAGGCGAGCCTCGAGCGGCGCAAAGCCTATTACGACCGGCTGGCGGCAATGCCGGACAAGGAGCGCGACGCCCTGTTCCAGGCACGCTTCGACCAGATCGACACCGATCATGACGGCACGCTCGACAGCGCCGAGCGAGCGGCATGGCGCGAGAAGCAGCGCGAGCACTACCGCCAGCTCGCGGCCGAGCGGGATCAGAAGACGGACACCGCGCACTAGCCCCGGTCCAGGAGCCACGGTGCCGGGTCCGCCATGGTGGCCCGGCGCCGGTTAATCTGGCCGTCCTGCGCGCCCTCGTGCTACGGTTGGCGCGGATGGAAACCGCTCGATCCCACAAGCTCGAGCCAATAAGGGAGAAAACCATGGCGCAATCGCAACCCTCCTCGGCCCGCGACCAGGTCCGCAACGTCGTGCCGAAACTGATCGATCTGAGCGAAAAGGTGCTGTTCGGCGACGTCTGGGAGCGCCCGCAGCTGTCCAAGCGCGACCGCAGCCTGATCGTCGTTGCCACCCTGATCGCGCTCGGCCGTGAAAAGCAGCTGGTCGGCCATCTGCAGCGGGCGCTCGACAATGGCGTCACCAAGGAGGAGATCGGCGAAATCATCACCCACCTCGCCTTTTATGCCGGCTGGCCGGCGGCGATGACCGCCGCGCTGGTCGCCAAAGACGTGCTGAAGTAGCCGCAGGCAACGCGAACTAGGCGGGGAGAGGGTGATGAAGATCGGGTTTATCGGCCTGGGCATGATGGGTTCGGGGATGGCGGCGAATTTGCAGAAGGCCGGGCACGATCTGGTCGTGCACGATTTGCGCCGCGCCGCCGCCGAGCCCTATCTGGCCGCCGGCGCGGTCTGGGCCGACACGCCGCGGGCGGTAGCCGAAGCTTCGGAGATCGTCTTCACCTCGCTGCCCGGGCCGCCCGAGGTCGAGGCGGTGGCGCTCGGCGACAACGGCATCCTCAGCGGGATGAGCCGCGGCAAAGCCTATTTCGACCTCTCGACCAACTCGCCGACGATGGTGCGCAAGATCCACGCCGCCTTTGCCGAGCGCGATGTCTATATGCTCGATTCGCCGGTCAGCGGCGGGCCGCGCGGGGCGCGCACCGGCAAGCTGGCGCTGTGGGTTGGCGGCGACGAGCAGATCTTCAACCGCCACAAGAGCGCGCTCGACGCGATGGGCGACAAGGCGCGCTATGTCGGCCCGATCGGCGCCGGCTCGGTCGCCAAGCTGGTGCACAACGGCGCCGGCTATTGCATCCAAACGGCACTCGCCGAGATGTTCACGGTCGGGGTCAAGGCCGGGGTCGAGCCGCTCGCCCTGTGGGAAGCGGTGCGCGACGGCGCCAGCGGCCGCCGGCGCACCTTCGACGGGCTGATCGACCAGTTCCTGCCGGGAAAGTACGAGCCCGCGGCCTTTGCGCTGCGTTTGGCGCACAAGGACATGTCGCTCGCCACCCAGCTCGGCCGCGATTTCAATGTGCCGATGCGGGTCGCCAATCTGGCGCTGGCCGAATTGTCCGAGGCGCTGAACCGCGGCTGGGGCCATCGCGACTCGCGCTCGCCGATGCTGCTGCAAGAGGAACGGGCCGGCGTCGAGATCCGCGTTGATGAAAAGCGGATCAAGGAAGCGCTCGACCGCGACCCGCCGGCAAAGGACGACCCCAAGCACGGCTAGCCGACGCATCGGCGCCGGATTCGCGCAACAGCGCCGCCACGGAATTTTCCAGAAACGAAAGCCGAGGCGCCGGTCGGCCGTCGGCCGTGCGCTCGGCCAGGGCGTCGTAGCGCGCGGCGGGGCCGAGGGCGCGGCTCAGCGGCCGGTGAATTTGGGCGCGCGTTTCTCGCGAAAGGCGGCGACCCCCTCGGCGTTGTCCTCGGTCATATGCAGCTGCGGCTGCACCAGGCTTTCGAGGTCGAGATATTCGTCGAGGCTCGGGCCGATCGCGGCGTGAAACAGCTTTTTAGCAAGGCCGAGGGCGAAAGTCGGCGCCTCGGCTAGGTCGGCGGCGAGCGCCTCGGTCCTGGCCATCAGCTGGTCATCCTCGACGACATGGTTGACGAGGCCCAGGGCCAGCGCCTCCTCGGCCTCGACAAAGCGCGCCGAAAACACCAGCTCCTTGGCCTTGGCCATGCCGAGCCGGCGGGTCAGAAACCAGATGGCGCCGCCGTCGGGCGCGAGGCCGATGCGCCGGAAGATCTGCGAAAAGCGCGCGGTCTGCGAGGCCACCACGAGGTCGCAGGCGAGTGCGATGCTCCAGCCGATGCCGACCGCCGGACCGCGCACCGCGGCGATCACCGGCTTTTCGATCGCATGCAGCGCGCCGATGAAGGCGTGGGCGCCCTGCTGCATCCGCTGCCGGCCATCGCGCAGATCGTGGCGCTGCCCGGCCATGCGGTCGACATCGGCCCCCGAACAGAAACCCCGGCCCGCTCCGGTCACGATCACCACCCGGACCGCGTCGTCATAACGCAGCCGGCCAAAATGCTGGCGCAGGCTCTCGCGCATCTCGATGCTGAGCGCGTTGAGTTTCTCCGGACGGTTCAGCACGACTTTGGCGACCGCGCCCTCGACGCTCAGATCAACCGACATCCCCGTTCCCCAATCAGATCGCCCGCGGATCAAAACAGCCTCGGCGAATTATAGCCTACCGGCCCGGCCCCCAACTCCAAAGGCTCAATCCCGTGCTTATTCCTCGTCGGCGGCGGCCGCAAGGCGAGGCTCCTTGACCGCGCGCGGCCGGCGGGCCCGCGGCTTTGGCGCGGCGATCCGGGTCGCCTTGACCTTCGCCAGCCGGCGCGCGCCCATTTCCGCTTCGACCGCTGGGAGCAGACTCGCCGCATCGGAACGCTGGGTCGGCGTCCCGGATAACTGAAGCCGCTTGGCGTTGGTGCGCAGATTGGTCAACGCGTCATCCGACATCTCCGGCAGCTTGGCGATCAGATCCATGATGACTGTCCTGAGCGTCCGAAGCAGGCGCCCACAAAGAGACGACGCCCTGGGGAAGAGGCGAGGGCGAGTTTCACCGCAAAAGGCCGGCGCCGGCGCCGTTCGGAGCCAATCAAACGCCCGAGCGACATCGACCCCGGGATAACAGACACAATATAGTAACCCTGGGACGCATCGACCAGGAGGGCAGGAGGCAATGAGCGCGATCAGCCGGTCCGAAACCGCCGGAGCCGAGCGCGGCAAACCGCGCCTGGTGGGCATCAATCACATCGCCATCGAGGTCGGCGACATCGACCAGGCGCTGGCGTTTTATGGCAAGATCTTCGATTTCAGTTTGCGCGCGAAACGGCCCGGCAACGCCTTTATCGAGCTCGGCGATCAGTTCATCAATTTGATCCAGAGCGGCGACAGGCACGCCGAGCGCACCCGGGACCGGCGCCGGCATTTCGGGCTCGTCGTCGACGATCGCGCGCAGGTCCGGGCGCTCGTCGAGGCGGCGGGCGGCGAATTGGTGCCCGGGCCGTTTCTCGATTTCCTGGACCCATGGGGCAACCGGGTCGAGGTCGTCGAATACCGCGACATCCAGTTCACCAAGGCGCCGCATATCATGACCGCGATGGGTCTCGATCCCGGCAAGAGCGAGAAGGCGCAGCGTGAACTTGCCGACAAGGGCATGACGCCCGAGCGGGGCTGAGCGGATTTCGCTTGACCGGCACGGCGACGAACCGTTCACCTCGGCGGCCTCTCGCGAACTTTCCGTCGGCGTCTTGCCGGCATAGAATTTCGTGATTGCGCAACGGAGGAAACCGCCATGGCCAAGGGCCAGTTGATCGCGGCGTTCGATTTTTCGAATGTGCCCGAGGACGAGTTCAACGACTGGTACGATCTGGAGCACATCCCGGAGCGGCAGCGCGTGCCGGGGTTCCTGAGCCTGGAGCGATGGATCGGCGCGGACAACCCCAGGCAGTCGGTCGCGACCTATGATCTCGATACGCTGGCGGTGCTGCAAAGCCCGGCCTACCGGGCGATCGGCGGCGACAACCTGTCGCCCTGGTCGAAGCGGGTCACGGCGAAATGCCAGCGGCTGCTGCGCTTTGAAGGCGAGCAGATCCTGCCCGGCGATGCGCCGGCTCCGGCCAATGCGGGCGGCCTCTTGCTGGTCGGGATGACCCCGGCGCCGCAGTTCGAGACCGAGTTCAACGCCTGGTACGATACCGAGCACGTCCCGGCGCTGTCCCGCGTGCCGGGGGTGCTGAGCGCGCGCCGCTTTCGCGCCGCCGGCGCCCCGAAATACGTGGCGCTCTACCATCTGACAGCACCCGAAATCGTCAGCGGCGCCGACTGGAAGCGCGCCAGCGAGTTGACGCCGATGCCGGCCAATGTGCGGCCGCAGATCAGCGACCGGCTGCGCCTCGTCTGCCGCAAATACCAGCGCCGCGGCTGAGGCAGGCTGGCGGATCGGGGCCGACGGATCGGGTCGGGATGCGCTACGAATTCTATTACTGGCCGTCGATCCAGGGGCGGGGCGAGTTTGTCCGGCTGGCGCTGGAAGAGGCCGGCGCCGATTATGCCGATGTCGCCCGGCAGCCGGGCGGCGAGGCCCTAATGATGCAGCTGCTCGATGCCGAGGAGATCGCCCGCCCGTCCTTCGCCCCGCCCTTTCTGAAAGCCGGGGCGCTGCTGATCGGACAGACCGCCAACATCCTCTTCTATCTCGGCGCCCGTCACCGCCTGGCGCCGGCAGCCGAAGCGGGACGGCTGTGGGCGCATCAGCTGCAACTGACGATCGCCGATCTCGTCGACGAGGCGCACGACACCCACCACCCGATCGCCGGCAGCCTCTATTACGAGGATCAGAAGACGGAAGCGCTGGCCCGCGCCGCCGATTTCCGCCGAGCGCGGATGCCGAAATATCTCGGCTATTTCGAACGGGTGCTGGCGCGCAGCGCGTCAAAGGGCGGCTCCGGGCGCGGCGGGCATCTCGCGGGCGCGCGGCTGAGCTATCCCGATCTATCGCTATTCCAGATCGTCGCCGGCCTGCGCTACGCCTTTCCCCGGGCCATGGCGACACTCGAACCGAGATTTCCGCGCGTCGCCGCCCTGCACGACCAGGTCGCCGCCCGGCCGCACATCGCCGCCTATCTCGACTCGGACCGCCGCATCCCATTCAACGAGCAAGGCATCTTCCGCCGCTATCCCGAGCTCGACGGCGAGACATAGCTTCGCCGGCGCAGAAAGCGCGATGCTTCACCAAATGGTCGAATGTAAAAACAGCGCTTTGCAGGTCAGGGGCAGCGGCGATGACGGTGTTTCATCTGGTGCGGCATGGCGAGCCCGCCGTGTTCGGGCATATCAACGGGCGCACTTCGGGCATCGGCCTGTCGGAACGGGGACGCGCCGAGATCGCGCTGGTCGCCGAGCGGCTCGCCGGCGAGAATATCGGTGCGCTCTATGCAAGCCCGCTGCAGCGCACCCGCGAGACCGCCGAAATCCTCGCCGCCCGGCTCGACCTGCCGGTCGGCTATCGCGACGATGTGATCGAGCTCGATTTCGGCGACTGGACCGGGCTCACCTTCGATCAGGTTCGCGCCGACCCGCGTTGGCCGCTATGGCAGAGCTGCCGCAGCATTGCCGCGATTCCGGGCGGCGAGAGCATGCGCCAGGTTCAGGAGCGGGTGGTCGGCGCGCTGTTCGATCTGCGCCGATTGCATCGCGAGAGCGGCGTGGCGATCGTCAGCCATGGCGACGTGATCCGCGCCGCCCTGCTGTTCGCGCTGGGCATGCCGCTCGATTTTTACGCGCGGCTCGAAATCGGCCTCGGCTCGCTCAGCACGATCCGCATCGACGATTTCGGCATCCGCGTGCCGGCGATCAACGAGCGGCCCCGGCCGGGGCCTGCGGCCTGAGTTCGGGCAGGCTGGCGAGGGCGGCTTCGGCGGCGGCGACCCCGCTGATAAAGGCGCCGTGCGCGGTCGAAAAGAAGTTCGGCGAGGTGGCCTCGCCGGCGAAGAACAGTCGATCGTCGACCGGAGCGGCCAGGGTCGCCCGGTCGCCGGCATGGCCGGGCTTCGCATAGGAATACGAGCCGCGCGACCAGGGGTCGTTCAACCAGCCGGTGGCGGCGAGCGGCGCGATCCGGCGGCGGATGTCGCTGCCGAGGAGGCCGGCAAGCTCGTCGGCGGCAAAGGCGAACATCGCCGCCTCGCCTTCGCGCTCCATCGCGGCGGCGAACCGGCCGCCGAAAAAGCAATAGATCGCCGGCCGGTCGAGCGGCCGGATCTGATAGCTCATCGTCTCGCGCCGGGTTGTGGAGCCGACGAGAAACCCGTCCCGGCCGAGCCCGGGAAGCTCGCCTTCGAGGGAAATAAACAGCTTGTCGTCGACGCCGAGCGGCAGGCCGGCAGCCGCGGCGAGCTTTTCCGGCAGCGGCGGGTCGAAGCGGATCGCCTCGGCCGCGACAAGCGAGGTCGGCACGGTGACGATGACCCGCGCCGCGGCGACCGGGCCGCGCGCGGTGTCGAGGCGGACCACGCGCCCGGCATGGTCGATCCGCGACACCGGGGTCGCCAGCGCCACCGGCAGCCCCTCGGCGAGTTTTTCCAACAGCCGGCCGTAGCCTTCGCGCAGCGCGCCAGTTGATATTGGTGCTGTTGTCGTTGTAACGCACATAATCCTTGATCGAGACGCGGTCGAGCTCGGCGCCGTTGGCCCAGGTGCTGGTCGCGTCGAGCAGCTGGTTCCAACGGCCGCCGGGCGGGAGCACGCTCGCCAGCGAGCGATCGACGGGTTCGGATGCCGCGGTTCGGCGCGCCTGCGCCTGTGCGTCGCGGGTGGCGAGCCAGTCGGCCTCGGCCGCGGCGGTCTCCCCACTGCGCGACAGGCGGCTGGTCCATTCCGGCGGCCGGCGATGGACCGAAAAGCCGAGGCTCTGGGCGACCGGCGACAACGGATTGCGGTCGGCGGAATGGAGCCATTCGGCGCCGCGATCGAGCGCAAAGCCGGCGGGCGATATGGTGTGGACCCGGCCGCCGACCCGGTCGCGCGCCTCCAGCACCAAAACCCGCCGGGCGCCGGCCTCGATCAGACGGCGGGCGGCGCCGATCCCGGCGGCGCCGGCGCCGATCACCGCAACATCGACGTCCGACGCGAACCCGCTCATCGGCGCGCTCGCCATTCATCGCCCCGCTGCCGGGTTATCCCCATTTTCCATTCTCCCAGCAGCTATTTTTGTAATGCAGGGCGTCTTTGCCAAGCATCGATTTCAAGATCAAAGCCCCGGCCGGCCACGACCGGCCGGATTGCTCGCCGCCGCTGCCGAAAGCGCTCGAAACGGGGGGAATGTTCGCAGCAAGCACGACCGCGAATCTGGAATTGGAGAGGCCCACGAAACCCCCACCGAGCCTGGCAAAGGCGGACGCGATCGTGGTGCTCGGCTGCGCGCCGTCGGCGCGGCTGCGGCGGCGGGTCGAACGCGGCGTGCGTCTGTGGCGCGAGGGGACGGCGCCGATGCTGCTGCTGTCGGGCGGCGGCCGCGGGCCTGAGCCCGAGGCTGAGACCATGCGTCGCCTGGCGCTGGCGGGCGGGGTCCCGCAAGCGGCGCTGCTGATCGAGCCCGGTTCGCGCGACACGCTCGGCAATGCGCGCGAAACCGCGCGCTTGCTGCGCGCGCACGGGCTGCGCTCGGTCGTGCTGGTCAGCGACCATGCCCATCTGCGGCGCGCGGCGCTGCTGTTCCGCCTCGCCGGGGTCGCGGTCGCCGGCCGGTCCGGGGTGCGCTCGCCATCGCTGCTGCTGGAGATCGGGGCCGCGCTGCGCGAGGCGGCGGCGCTGCCGCGCAGCTTGGCGCGGGCGCTATGGCGATGGCCGGGCCGCCGCGGCCGGCCCTAGTCGCCTTCGATCGCGGTTCGCGGCAGATCGAGGTCGGGCAAGGTCCGCCAAAACCATAGCGCGACGACAAGGGTGGCGGCGCCGGTCAGCAGGAACAGATCGGCCACGCCGACCCCGGCGGCGATCAGCGCCATTGTCATCACGGCGGCGACGACCATCGCCGCGGCGTTGATCACGTTGTTGGCGGCGATCGCGCGGGCCCGGTGTTCGCGCCGGCTGGCCGCCTGGAGCAGCGCATAGAGCGGCACGATAAAGATCCCGCCCGAGGCCGAGATTCCAAACAGGTCGCCGAGGACGCGCCAATGCGGCGGGGCGGCGAGAAACGCGCCGAGACCAGCGAGCGCGCCGCCGGCCGCCGAGGCCGGGCTCGCCAGCCACAGATCGATCGAAAACAGGCCGATGCCGAGCGCCCCCCACGGCACCGTGCGGGCGCTGATCCGGCCGCCCAGAATCCGGCTGCACGCCAGCGAGCCGAGCGCGATCCCGATCGAAAAGACGGTCAGGAACAGGGTGACCACCGCCTCGGCGCCGCCGAGAGAGAAGCGCACATAGCTCGGGAATTGCGACAGATAGATCGCGCCGGCGAGCCAGAACCACGAGATCCCGAGCATCGAACGGAACGGCACGGCCTCGCCGGCGGCCTCGCGGATCACTCGCGCGGTTGCGGCAAAGAGGTTCCAGCGCACCGGGCTTCGGGCTGCCGCCGCTCCGGTCGGCGGGATCATCAGGCTCGTCGCCCAGGCGGCGAATGACACGACGAGGATCAGCGCCGCGACCACCAGCGCGCCGCGCCGCCCGGCGATCAGCACGCCGGCGATGGTGCCGAGCAAGATCGCGATAAAGGTGCCGGCCTCGACCAGCGAATTGCCGAGCAGCAATTCGTCCGGCGCCAAGAGGTCCGGCAGGATCGCGTATTTGAGCGGGCCGAACAGCGCCGCCTCGACCCCCATCGCGGTGAGGATCGCCAGCAATATGCCGATGCTGGCGGTGACCACGCCCGCCGCAGCGGCCAGCATCAGCCCGATCTCGCTCAATTTGATCAGCCGGATCAAAGAGGCCTTGTCGTGCTGGTCGGCGAGTTGGCCGGCGGTCGCCGAGCACAGAAAGAACGGCAGAATGAAGAGGCCGCCGGCCAGCGGTATCAGGATCTGCGCCGACATCGGCGCGGCCGCGTCGGTGCGATAGGCGATCATCAGCACCAGCGCGTTCTTGACCGCGTTGTCATTGAACGCCGACAGGAACTGCGCCCAGAACAATGGCCCGAACCGCCGCGAGGCCAGCAGCGCCAAGGTTCCCGCCGGCGCGGGCTCGTCCTGTTGCAACCGAGGCGCCGCCATGGCGCTTCTGTCGCATGTTCTGCGCTCGAGCGCGAGGGAAGGGCGCGAGCGCGAGGGCAAGGGCGCCGAGCGCGAGGGCAAAGGTGCGGGTCTATGACGTCAGCGGCCCTATGACGTTGACGTTCGCGCGCCTGCACCCGGGCGCCGGGCGAATGGAGTTCGCGGCGAATCGGCCGGCCCGGTCGAGATTTCGCGGGCTCGGGTTGCGCGCCGCCCGGCCTGACCGCCCGGCCCCACTGCTCGGCAACCTTCGCTCGCGCCCAAATGCCCCAATCCTGCCATATTGGGTTGTTAGCCCCCTCGGCAGTCCCGATCAGGAATCTCGCACCCGAGGCCGACGGGGACCCGCGCGGAGACTCGATGGCTGGCCATTCCCAATTCAAAAACATCATGTACCGGAAGGGCGCGCAGGATAAAAAGCGCGCCAAGGTCTTTACCAAGATCATCCGGGAGTTGACCACGGCGGCCCGCACCGGGCTGCCCGACCCGGCCGCCAATCCGCGATTGCGCGCCGCGATCTTGGCCGCCCGCCAGGCGAACATGCCCAAGGACACGGTCGACCGGGCGATTCGGCGCGGCTCCGGCGGCGAGGCCGACGCGGCTTTTGACGAGGTGCGCTACGAAGGCTACGGGCCGGGCGGGACCGCGGTCATCGTCGAGGCGCTGACCGACAACCGCAACCGCACCGCCAGCGAAATCCGCGCCGCCTTCACCAAGGCCGGGGGCGCGCTCGGCGAGACCAACAGCGTCGGCTTTCTGTTCGACCGGGTCGGCGAGATCGTCTATCCGGCGGCGACGGCGAGCGCCGATGCGATGTTCGAAGCGGTCAGCGAGGCCGGCGCCGAGAATGTCGAGAGCGATGACGAGCAGCATGTGGTGACCAGCGCGGCCGACGATCTGAACGCGGTGCGCGACGCGCTCGAAGCAGCGCTTCGGCCCGGCCAGCTCGGCCCGGCTGGCGTGGCGGCCGAAAACCGCGGCGCCGATCGACGAGGAGACCGCGACGGCGCTGTTCAAGCTGCTCGAGGCGCTCGAAGACAGCGACGATGTCCAGAACGTCTACGCCAATTTCGATGTGGCCGAGGACGTCATGGCGCGGCTCGGCGCCTGACGATGACTGATCGAACCACGCCGGCTTCCTGGCCTCCCTCTCCCCCCGCCGGCCGGGCGGAGAGAGGGCTTAGGCGATGCGGGTTTTGGGGCTCGATCCCGGGCTGCGGCACACCGGCTGGGGGGTCATCGACGTCGACGGCAATCGCCTCGCCCATGTCGCCGACGGGATCGCCCATGCTGCCGCCGATCAGCCGCTGGCGATGCGGCTCGTCGCCCTGTTTCGCCAGATCGGGGCCGTGCTCGAGCGCTTTCGCCCGGACGAGGCCGCGGTCGAGGAAACCTTTGTCAACAAGAACCCGGCATCGACCCTGAAGCTCGGCGTCGCCCGCGGCGTCGTGCTGCTGGCGCCGGCCGAGCGCGGGCTGCCGGTCGCCGAATATTCGGCCAATCTGATCAAGAAATCGGTGGTCGGCGCCGGGCACGCCGATAAGACGCAGGTGCAGATGATGGTCCGGCGGATCCTGCTGTCCGGCGGCGAGATCGGCAAGGCCGACGCCGCCGACGCGCTCGCCGTGGCGATCTGCCACGCCCACCACGCCCAGACCCGCCGCGCCTGGGAAGCCCCCCGGTGATCGCCAAGCTTGCCGGGATCGTCGACTGGGTCGGCGAGGACGGCGCGGTCGTCGATGTCGGCGGGGTCGGCTATCTCGCTTTCTGCTCGACCCGAACCATCGGCCGGCTGCCGCGCACCGGCGCGCCGGTGCGTCTGTTGATCGAGACCCATGTGCGCGAGGACCACATCCACCTCTATGGCTTTATCGACGCGGCCGAGCGCGACTGGTTCCGGCTGCTGACGACGGTGCAGGGCGTGGGCGCGCGCCTGGCGCTCGCGGTGCTGTCGGCGGTGTCGCCCGAGGAGCTCAGCCTCGCCATCTTCGCCCAGGACCGCACCGTGCCGGCGCGCGCCGATGGGGTCGGCCCCAGGCTCGCCGCGCGCATCGTCAACGAGCTCAAGGACAAGATCGGCGGCCTCGGCGCCGCGCCCTCGCTCGCCGCGGCGGGGACGGCGCAGCGGATCGGCCGGCGACGGCCCCGCCGCCGAGGCGATCTCGGCCCTGGTCAATCTCGGTTACCGCCGGGTCGAGGCGTTTGGCGCGGTTGCCGCGGCGGCGCAACGGCTCGGCCCCGCCGCCCCGACCGACGCGCTGATCCGCGCCGGCCTGCAGGAGTTGGCCCAGGGCGCACAGCACGGAGCCGCCCAACACGGAGCGCCGAGTTGAGCGACGGCGCCCGCCGCATCGTCGATCCGGCCCAGAGCGAGCGCGATATGCCCGAGGGGTCGCTGCGGCCGCTGGCTCTCGCCGAGTTCGTCGGGCAGCGCCAATTGCGCGACAATCTGCGGATCTTTATCGACGCCGCCAAGGCGCGCGGCGAAGCCCTCGATCATGTGCTGCTGTTCGGGCCGCCCGGGCTCGGCAAGACCACGCTGGCGCAGATCGTGGCGCGCGAAATGGGGGTCGGGTTTCGCGCCACCTCGGGCCCGGTGATCCAGCGCGCCGGCGATCTCGCCGCATTGTTGACCAATCTCGAGCCGCGCGACGTCCTGTTCATCGACGAGATCCATCGGCTGGCGCCCCCGGTCGAGGAGATCCTCTATCCGGCGATGGAGGATTTTCAGCTCGACCTGATCATCGGCGAGGGGCCGGGCGCGCGCTCGATCCGGCATCGACCTGCCGCCCTTCACCCTGGTCGGCGCCACCACCCGCTCGGGGCTGATCACCCGGCCGTTGCGCGAGCGCTTCGGCATCCCGTTGCGGCTCTTGTTCTACGAGCCGGCCGAACTTGCGCTGATCGTCGGCCGCGGCGCGCGGGTGCTGGCCTTCGATCTCGAGCCCGACGGTGCGGCCGAGATCGCGCGTCGCGCCCGCGGCACCCCGCGGGTGGCGATGCGGCTGTTGCGCCGGATCCGCGACTTCGCCGCGGTCGAGGGCTTGGCGATCGTCGACGCCGCCGCCGCCGACGCCGCATTGCTGCGGCTCGAAGTCGACGGGCGCGGGCTCGACGGCATGGACCGGCGCTATCTGCGCTGCGTCGCGCTCAATTACGGCGGCGGTCCGGTCGGGGTCGAGACCATGGCCGCCGCCCTCGGCGACGAGCGCGACGTGGTCGAAGAGGTCATCGAGCCGCTTCCTGATCCAGGAAGGGTTCGTGCAGCGCACGCCGCGCGGACGGATGCTGACCCGGCTCGCCTTTCGCCATCTCGATCTGCCGATGCCGGCGGCGTTGCCGGAGCAGCTCGATCTATTGGCGCGTCTGCCGCTCGCCGGCGAGACCGGGGAGGCGCGGTGACGCCGATGCGCATGCCGAGGCCCAGCCCGCGCCCAGCGGCGAGGCCGACGATCATCCAAAAGACGCCATAAAAGGTTCAAAGAATGCCCCCTTCTGCCGTCAACACTCTGCCGCTCGCCGGTTCGGTGCCTCATGACCTGTCGATCATCGCGCTGTTTCTGCAATCGGACGCCATCGTCAAAGTCGTCATGCTGATCTTGCTGTTGGCATCGTTCTGGTCGTGGGCGGTCATCTTCGACAAGGTGATCCGGCTGCGCCGGCTGCGCCACGCGGCGGCGAATTTCGAGGAGAGCTTCTGGTCGGGCGGCTCGCTCGACGACCTTTACGAGCGGGTCGGCCAGCGCCCGCCCGACCCGATGACCGCGGTGTTCTCGGCGGCGATGCGCGAGTGGCGACGCAGCGCCGCCAAGGGCTTGCTCGGCACCGCGATCATGCGCGCCAGCCTGCAGCAGCGCATCGAGCGGGTCATGAACGTGACCGTCGGCCGCGAGATGGAGCGGGTCGAGCGTTTCATGGCGTTCCTGGCGACGGTCGGCGCCACGGCGCCGTTTGTCGGGCTGTTCGGCACCGTCTGGGGGATCATGGACAGCTTTCAGTCGATCGCCGCCTCGAAAAACACCAGCCTCGCGGTGGTGGCGCCCGGCATCGCCGAATCGTTGTTCGCCACCGCGCTGGGCCTCGTCGCCGCGATCCCGGCGGTGGTCGCCTACAACAAGCTCGCCACCGATTTCGGCCGCTACGCCGGCAGGCTCGAAGCGTTTTCGTCGGAATTCAGCGCGATCCTGTCGCGCCAGCTCGACGAGAGGCCCTGAGCTATGGCGGCCCCGAGCCTCGTCGGCAACGGCCGCGCCCGCAACGGGCGCTACCGGCCGATGGCCGAGATCAATGTGACGCCGCTGGTCGATGTCATGCTGGTGCTGCTGGTCGTGTTCATGGTCGCCGCCCCGCTCTTGACCGTCGGCGTGCCGGTCGATCTGCCGCAGACCCAGGCGCCGCCGATCACCGAGCCGAAGGAGCCGCTGGTCATCACCGTCAACAACGAGGGCAAGATCTTCATCCAGGACACCGCAATCGCCAGCGACGCGCTGGTGCCGCGGCTGCAGGCGATCACCGGCGCCAACCCCGACGCGCTCGTCTATGTCAGAGCCGACAAGTCGATCGATTACGGCCGGGTGCTCGAAGTCATGAGCCTGATCAGCGCCGCCGGCTTTCGCAAGGTGTCGCTGATCGCCCAGTCGCCAAAGGGTATCAGCGACGGCGCCCGCGGCCGCATCCGCCGAACACTCGGCGGCAACGGCAAAGCACTGAGAACCGCCTTTCGGGTCGCAAGGATGAGCCTGGCTGCCGTAGCATCGGTTCCCCCGCCGGAACTCCCGCCGCCCGAGCCGATGACCGATGGCGTCGGTCGCCGGGGGTTGGCCTTTTCGGCAGTGCTGCACCTCGTCCTCGGCGGCCTCTTCATCTTTGGCCTGCCGACCTTGTTTCATCCGCCGGTCCCGCAGGAGATGCCGATCGCGGTTCAGCTGGTGACGATGGGGCCGGAAACCCGGGCGACGCTTCCCAACCCCAACCGGCCCGAGCGCGAGGCCCAGCCGGTGATCCCGGTGCCGGGACCGCCGGGGCCCAAGCCCAAACCCCTGCCCGCCCCGCCCAAGGCGACGCCGCCGCCCTCGGCCGCCGCCGCGCCGCCACAGCCGCCGGCGCCGGCGCCGCCGGAGCAGAAGCCCGCGCCCGCGCCGCCGCCGCCGCCGGTGCCGGCCCCCAAACCTGCGCCGCCGCCGCCGCCGCCAAAGCCGGTCGAAAAGGTCGAGGCGCCCGCGCCCACGCCCGCGCCGGCGCAGCGGACGGCGCGGCCCGCCGCGCGGGCCGCGGCCAGGAAATACGATCCCGGCCAGTTCGACGCCCTGCTCAAAAACCTGGCGGCGCCGGACGCGGCGCCCGCGCCGGATGAGCCGCCGCAGAATGTCGCGACCGCCTCGGGCGTGGCTTCCTCGCAGCCGCAGGCGCCGCTCGGCAGCCAATTGTCGGCGAGCGAGGTCGACATGATCCGCGAGCAGATTTCACGCTGCTGGAACATTCCGGCGGGCGCGCGCGACGCCAAGGATCTGGTGGTCGAGCTGCGGGTCCAGGTCGGACCCGACGGCATGGTTCAGCAGGCGACGATCGTCGATCAGGGCACGACTCGCCGATCCGTTCTTCCGTGCGGCGGCGGAAAGCGCCCGGCGCGCCTTTTTCAACCCGCTATGCCGGCCGCTGCGCCTGCCCCCGGACAAATACGAGATCTGGAAGGACATGGTCGTCGATTTCAGCCCAAAGGACTTGTTATGAACAAAGGCCGCTTCGTTTTTTTCAGCGCGCTGATCGCCTGGTCCACGGCCCTGTTGTGGTCGGGCGGCCTGGCGCAGGCCGCGTTGCGGATCGACATCACCAGCGGCCAGGTTCAGCCGATGCCGATCGCGATCCCGGCCTTTGCCGGGGCGAGCGGCGGCGAAGCCCAGGCGGGGAGCAACATCGCCGGGGTCATCTCGGCCGACCTGGCGAGTTCGGGGTTGTTTCGCCCGCTCGACCCGCGAAGCTTTATCCAAAACGTGTCGGCCACCGACAGCGCCGCGCCGCAATTTGCCGACTGGCGCCAGATCAGCGCGCAGGCGCTGGTCACCGGCGCGGTGCAAACCCAGGGAGACGGGCGGCTCGGGGTTCAGTTCCGGCTGTGGGACGTCGACGCCGAACAGCAGCTGACCGGCTTCAGCTATACGACGACCCAGCAGAATTGGCGGCGCATCGCCCACATCATCGCCGACGAGATCTACAAGCGGATCACCGGCGAGGAGGGATACTTCGACACCCGCATCGTCTATGTCGCCGAGTCGGGTCCGGCTCAGGCCCGGATCAAGCGCCTGGCCATCATGGACGAGGACGGCGCCAACAACCGCTATCTGACCGATGGCCGGGCGCTGGTGTTGACCCCGCGCTTTTCGCCGACCGCGCAGGAGATCACCTATCTGTCCTACGCCGGCAAAACTCCGCGCGTCTACCTCCTGAACATCGATACCGGGCAGCAGGAGGTGGTCGGCGATTTTCCCGGCATGAGTTTTGCCCCGCGGTTTTCGCCCGGCGGCAACCGGGTGATCTTGAGCCGTGCGATCAATGGCGCCAGCAACATCTTCGTTTACGATCTGCGCACCCACCAGGCGACGCAACTGACCAACGGCAATTCGATCGACACCTCGCCGTGCTATTCGCCCGACGGCAGCCAGATCGTGTTCAACTCCGATCGGGGCGGGTCGCAGCAGCTCTATGTGATGAACGCCGATGGCGGCGACATCAGGCGGATCAGCTTCGGGTCGGGCCGGTATGGCACGCCGGTGTGGTCGCCGCGCGGCGACCTGATCGCCTTCACCAAAATCGGCAGCGGGTCGTTCTATATCGGGGTCATGCATCCGGACGGTTCGGGAGAACGGCTGTTGACCCAGGGGTTTCTGGTCGAGGGGCCGACCTGGGCGCCCAACGGCCGGGTGCTGATGTATTTCAGCGAGGGGCCGTCCGATTCGCGCGGCTACGGCGGTTCCCCGCACCTGCAAACAATCGACTTGACCGGGTTCAACCGCCGTGTCGTGCCTACTCCGGGCGCCGCGTCGGATCCGGCGTGGTCTCCCTTGCTGCGTTGAGCGGCCAGCGGATATTGTCCACGCCTTTTCGAGGGGATTTTACCAGATGCGGATCAAGATCATCGGCTTTGTCGGAGTGCTTTTTCTGCTCGCCGCTTGCAGCACCACGCCGCCGCCGCCGCCCGGCCCTCCCGGCGGCCCCGGCGGCCCGGGCGGCGCGGCCGGCATGGCCCCGGGGGCGGCGGTGCCGGGCTCGCAGCAGGATCTGGCGCAGACCGCGGGGGATCGGGTCTTTTTCGCGTTCAACCGATCGGATATCAGCCCCCAAGCGCAGCAGATCCTGGAGCGGCAGGCGAGCTGGCTGCAGCACTATCCGAACGTCACCGTGACCATCGAAGGCCATTGCGACGAGCGCGGCACGCGCGAATATAACCTCGCCCTCGGCGAGCGCCGCGCCGATGCGGTCAAAAACGTGCTGGTCGCCGCCGGCATCCCGGCCTCGCGCATCGCCACCATCAGCTATGGCAAGGAGCGCCCGATCGTGCCGGGCTCGAACGAAGCGGCCTGGGCGCAGAACCGCGTCGCCATCACCACAGTCAATTGAGCCTGGCAATTGAGTCTGGCGATTGAGCCTGGCGATTGAGCCTGGCGAATAAGCTTGCCGCCGGTCCCGGCCATCCGGGCCGGGTTTCGCTTTCGATGGCTGCGGCGGGTCGGACCGCGAGGGACGCAAGGCTCGTGCTCGATTGGTCCGCCGCCAGCCGTTCGATCCGCCGGACCTGGCGCATTCGTCATTTAGCCGATATGCCCGCGGGTCCGGGCACGGGTCGAGGATGCCCTTTTTTTGCCCGAAACCGGCTCCAGACTGTGGGATGCTTCGCGTCGGCCGAGCACCCCCGCTGCGCCACCCCCCGGCTGCCGCGCGCATTCGATGAGGCCCTGCTGATGATCCGGCGCTCGATCCTGCCGCAAGCGCGTCCGACCCTGTTGCTGCTGATGCTTTCGATGGCGGCGGTGCCGATGGCCTACGGCCAGGATGCCGGCACTCAGGACGCGGCGACGCAGGAGCGCCTCGACCGCATCGAACGCGACCTCAGCATGCTTCAGCGCCAAGTCTACCGCGACGGCGGCGACGAGGCGCCGTCCGCGGGGCAGAGCGGCAATGTCGCCGTCAACCTTCAGGTCCGGATGGATCGGCTCGAGCAGCAGATGCGCGACCTGACCGGGCGGGTCGAGGACATGACCAACGATGTCGCTCAGCTGCGCCAGCGGCTCGAGCAGGTGAACAGCGACATCGAGGTGCGGCTCAGCCAGGGCGGCGGATCGGGCCAGGGCGGCGGATCGGGCCAGGGCGGCGGACCGGGATTGCCGCCGGCGACGGCGGCGACCTCTGGCGAACCTCCGGTCCGCTGACGCGGCGCCGGCCTATCGCCGGCCGCGGCCAGCCGAGGACCTGCCGGCGCCTGACCGGTCGGCGAATTTCGGCACGCTGACCCCGCCGGCCGCCCGACCAACGCCGGAACCAGCGCTATCCGGGGCCCGCCGGGTCGCCTGCGCAGACGGCGAGCGCCGGCAGCTTGCGCCCGGCCCGGCGACGGAGACCTTGCCGTCGGGCTCGCCATCGGCCCAGTACAATGCCGCCTTCGGTCTGTTGCGACGGGCCGACTATCCGGCGGCCGAAGACGCGCTGCGCAACTTCATCCAGCAATATCCGACCAATCCGCTGGCCGGCAATGCCCAGTATTGGCTGGGCGAGAGCTTTTACGTGCGCGGCAAATACGCCGATGCGGCGGCGGCCTTTGCCGAGGGCTACAAGCGCTACCCGCGCGGACCCAAGGCGGCCGACGGTCTCTTGAAGCTCGGCATGTCGCTCGCGCGCGCCAACCAGAAGCACAATGCGTGCATCGCGCTGATGCAGCTCGACCACCAGTTCCCGCACTCCGGGCAGCGCCATCAAGGATCGCTCGGCGCAGGAGAAAAAACGGCTCGGGTGCTGAGCCCACCGGCGGCGGCGCCGCCTCTGGGTGCTCGCCGAGTTCGCCGCCGCGCTCGACCGGCTCGCCGCCTTCGAGAGCGCGCCGTTTGTGGCCGTCGGCGTGTCGGGCGGTCCCGATAGCTTGGCGCTGGCGATCCTGGCCGACCGCTGGGCGCGGGCGCGCGGCGGCGAGATCTGCGCGCTGACCGTCGATCACCGTCTGCGGCCGGAAAGCGGCGCCGAGATCCGGCGGCTCGCCGGCTGGCTGTCGGCGCGCGCGATCCGGCACAAGGTCCTCGTCTGGGACGAGGAAAAACCGGCGACCGGGATCCAGGAAGCGGCTCGCGCCGCCCGCTATCGGCTGCTCGCCGGCTGGTGCCGCGAGCATGGCTGCCTGCATCTGTTGACCGCGCATCACCGCGACGATCAGGCCGAGACCCATCTGATCCGCCGGGAAGCGGGCAGCGGCGCCGACGGGCTGGCCGGAATGTCGGCGGTGCGCGAGCTCGATTGCTGCCGCATCCTGCGCCCGTTGCTCGGGGTTCCCAAGGCGCGCCTGGCCGCGATGCTCGACCTCGAAGGTCAGCCCTTTATCGCCGATCCGAGCAATCGCGACCCGGCCTTCGCCCGCGGGCGCCTGCGCGTCGGCGCCGAGGCCGCGAGCGCCGGCGATCTCGAAGCCGCTGCTCGACGCCGCGGGCCGGCTCGGCGGCGAGCGGGCGGCCCGGCAACCGGCGCGCAACGAGTTGCTGGCGCGGGCGGTCAGCCTGCACCCGGCCGGCTTCGCGGTGCTCGATTGCGCGCCGCTGCTGGCGGCGCCCGCCGATATTGCCGAGCGGGCTCTCAGCGCCGTCGTCACCATGCTGGGCGGCGGCCGTTATCCGCCGCGGCGCCGGCGGGTCGCCCGGCTGCTTCGCGTTCTCGCCGGCGACATGCCCGGCGGCGATACGCTCGGCGGCTGCCGGTTTGTCGCCTGGCGCGGGCGCACGGCTGGTGCTGCGCGAGCTCGCGGCGGCTGCCGGCCCGGTCCGGGTCGCGCCGGGAAGCCAGCCTGCTGTGGGACCGACGCTTCCGGATCGCGCTGCCGGCGACCGCCGCCGGCCCGCTCAACCTCGACTATCTCGGCGCCGACGGCGTCGCCGAACTCGGCCGCCGGGCGCGGCGACAGCCGCCGGCTGGAGCTGCCGCCATTGCTGCACGCGATTTTGCCGGCGTTGCGGGATGAAACGGGCATCCTCGCCGTTCCTCATCTCGGGTACCGACGCGACGGAGCGGCGCTGTTGCCAAAGCTCATTTTCCGACCTGTCCAATCTTTGTCCGATGCGGGGTTTGCAGTTGTTTAAGCGGGCGCGCTTCTTATCTCATACCATGGCAAAAATGGTCGCGGACCGGGATCGTTCGGCGTAGGCTTGTCGGGCGCGCGCTGCCCGGCTCGGTAGGGAAAGGCGTTTGTTGTGAACAATTTCGGCAAGAATCTCGCCCTGTGGATCGTGATCGGGCTGCTTCTCGTCGCGCTTTTCAATCTGTTTCAGACCTCGTCCAACCGCGGACCGCAATCGACCCTGGCCTTTTCCGATTTCCTCAACGACGTCAATCGCGGCCAGGTCTCGGACGTGACCATTCAGGGCAATACGATCAACGGTCATTTCACCGACAGCCGGGCGTTTTCGACCTACGCGCCGAACGACCCCGAGCCTGGTCACCAAGCTCGTCGACAAGGGCGTGCGGATTTCGGCCGCCCCGGTCGACGACAACGTGCCCTCGCTGTTTGGCGTGCTGATTTCCTGGTTCCCGATGCTGCTCCTGATCGGCGTGTGGATTTTCTTCATGCGCCAGATGCAGGGCGGCGGCGGCCGGGCGATGGGCTTTGGCAAGAGCCGGGCGCGGCTGCTGACCGAGAAGGTCGGGCGCATCACCTTTGAGGATGTCGCCGGGATCGACGAGGCCAAGCAGGAGCTCGAGGAGATCGTCGAGTACCTCAAGGATCCGCAGAAATTTCAGCGCCTCGGCGGCAAGATCCCCAAAGGCGTGCTGCTGGTCGGGCCGCCGGGCACCGGCAAGACCCTGCTCGCGCGCGCGATCGCCGGCGAGGCCAACGTGCCGTTCTTCACGATCTCGGGCTCCGATTTTGTCGAGATGTTCGTCGGCGTCGGCGCCAGCCGGGTGCGCGACATGTTCGAGCAGGGCAAGAAAAACGCGCCCTGCATCATCTTCATCGACGAGATCGACGCGGTCGGCCGGCATCGCGGCGCCGGGCTCGGCGGCGGCAACGACGAGCGCGAGCAGACCCTGAACCAGCTGCTGGTCGAGATGGACGGGTTCGAGGCCAATGAAGGCGTGATCCTGATCGCCGCCACCAACCGGCCCGACGTGCTCGATCCGGCATTGCTGCGGCCCGGCCGCTTCGACCGCCAGGTGGTGGTGCCCAACCCCGACGTCGTCGGCCGCGAGAAAATTCTCAAGGTCCACATGCGCAAGGTGCCGCTCGCCTCGGATGTCGACGCCAAGATCATCGCCCGCGGCACGCCCGGCTTCTCCGGCGCCGATCTCGCCAACCTCGTCAACGAGGCGGCGCTGATGGCGGCGCGGCGCGGCAAGCGCTCGGTGGCGATGGGCGAGTTCGAACAGGCCAAGGACAAGGTCATGATGGGCGCCGAACGGCGCTCGATGGTGATGACCGAGGACGAGAAGAAGCTGACCGCCTATCACGAATCCGGGCATGCGCTCTGCATGCTTTATGCCGAGGGACACGAGCCGCTGCACAAAGTCACGATCATCCCGCGCGGCCGCGCGCTCGGCATCACCATGTATTTGCCCGAACGTGACAAGTACAGCCAGTCGAAGCTCGAAATCAAAGCCATGGTGGCGAGCCTGTTCGGCGGCCGGGTCGCCGAAGAGCTGATCTTCGGCACCGAACGGGTCACGACCGGCGCCGCCGACGACATCCGCCGGGCGACCTATCTGGCGCGGCGCATGGTCACCGAGTTCGGGTTCAGCGAAAAACTCGGGCCGTTGCGCTACAGCGAAAACGAGGAGGAGGTCTTCCTCGGCCATTCGGTCACCCAGCGCAAGAACGTCTCGGACGCGACCGCCAGGGTCATCGACGAGGAGATCCGCCGCATCGTCGACGAGGGCGAGCAGACGGCGCGCGACATCCTGACCACCCGGCTCGACGAACTGCATGCGCTGGCCAAGGGTTTGCTCGAATACGAGACCTTGTCGGCCGATGAGATCCGCCGGATCATCAAGGGCGAGCGCATCGTGCGCGAAGCCGCGGCGCCGCCGCAGAGCGACGATGCCCGTCCGGGCCGGCGCAGTTCGGTCCCGCCAGCCGGCCGCCCGACCGGGCTCGAGCCCGAGCCACAACCCGGCGGTTGATCGACACGCTCCGGTCCGGTTTCCCCGGGCTGGTGTTTTCGGTCATTTGGGCGCAAGGCGGCTCTTTCCGAAGACGGGGAAGCCGCTAATCTCTTGTTAACCAATATTAACAAAATAGTCGTTTGACTCCGCGCCATGTTTTAGATGAATTATATTGTCGCGGGGACACTTCAACCGGTCTGGGGTCGCCACGATGCGCAAGCTCTTCGGCACTGACGGGATCCGTGGGACTGCGAACACCGAACCGATGACGCCGGAAACCGCGCTCAAAGTCGCGATGGCGGTCGGCGAATCCTTCAAGAACGGCGCGCACAAGCATCTCGTCGTCATCGGCAAGGATACCCGCCTCTCGGGGTACATGCTCGAACCGGCGCTGACCGCCGGATTTGTCACGATGGGCATGGACGTGGTGCTGGTCGGGCCGTTGCCGACCCCGGCGATCGCGATGCTGACGCGCAGCCTGCGCGCCGATATCGGCGTCGTGCTGTCGGCCTCGCACAACCCTTACGGCGACAACGGCATCAAGCTCTTCGGGCGCGACGGCTACAAACTGTCGGATGAATTCGAGCAGCGGATCGAAGCCCGCCTCGGCCGCGGGCCGGGCCGGCGCGCGGTTCCCGCCGAACTCGGCCGGGTCAAGCGGCTCGACGACGCCGGCGGCCGCTACATCGAGTTCGTCAAGCAGAGCTTCCCGCGCGGGCTGCGGCTCGACGGCCTGCGCATCGTCGTCGATTGCGCTCACGGCGCCGGCTACAAGGTGGCGCCGACGGTATTCTGGGAACTGGGCGCCGAAGTCTTCGCGCTCGGGGTGTCGCCGGACGGGCTCAACATCAACCGCGAATGCGGGGCGCTGATGCCCGAGCAGATGCGTCGCGAGGTGCTGGCGCGGCGCGCCGATATCGGGATCGCGCTCGACGGCGACGCCGATCGGCTGATCATTGCCGACGAGCACGGGGTCACTCTCGACGGCGACCAATTGATGGCGCTGATCGCCACCGGATTGGCGCGCAGCGGCCGGCTCGCCGGCGGCGCGCTTGGTGGCGACGGTGATGTCCAATCTCGGGCTCGAACGGTTTCTCACCGGTCAGGGGATCGAGCTGCACCGCACCGCGGTCGGCGACCGCTATGTCGTCGAGAAGATGCGCGCGCTCGGCTGCAATCTCGGCGGCGAGCAATCGGGCCATATCATTCTCGCCGACTACGCGACGACCGGCGACGGCTTGATCGCGGCGCTGCAGGTTCTGGCCTCGATCGTCGAGACCGGCCGCCCGGCGAGCGAAATCTGCCGGCTCTTCGCCCCGGTCCCGCAACGGACGAGCAGCGTGCGCCACGGCGAGGCCGCGCCGCTCGACCACACCATCGTCAAGGAGGCGATCGCCGATGGCGAGGCCCGGCTCGGCAGCGGCGGCCGGCTGGTGATCCGGCGATCGGGCACCGAGCCGGTGATCCGGGTCATGGCCGAGGGCGAGGACGAAGAATTGGTGGCTGCGGTGGTCGAAGACATCTGCGCTGCGATCCGCTCGGCCGCCGCCGATGGTGCGCCGCCGACAACGTCATATCCGCCCGCCGCGCAGGCGGCGGAATAGATGCAGGTCGTGGCGTAATGCGCGGGCGGGTCCTGATCGTCGCCGGCTCGGATTCCGGGGGCGGCGCCGGCATCCAGGCCGACATCAAGACGGTGACCATGCAGGGCGCCTACGCGGCGACCGCGATCACCGCGCTGACCGCGCAGAACACCGAGGGCGTCTTTGGCGTGCTGCCGATCCCGCCGGAGTTCATCCGTCGGCAGATCGAAGTGGTGCTCGACGACATCGGCGCCGATGCGATCAAGACCGGAATGCTGCACGACGCGGCGGTGATCGAGGCGGTCGCCGCGGTCTTGCAGGAGCGGGCGGCGGGGATCCCGCTGGTGGTCGATCCGGTGATGGTCGCCAAGGGCGGCGCGCGGCTGATCGATCCCGACGCGATCGGCGCGCTGAAGCAGCGGTTGATCGCCCGCGCCACGGTGCTGACCCCGAACCTGCCGGAAGCCGAGACCCTGTGCGGCATGTCAATCGGCGACCTGACGGCGATGCGGCGCGCCGGCGAGATGCTGCTGGCGCTTGGCTGCCGCGCGGTGCTGGTCAAGGGCGGGCATCTTCCCGGCGCTACGGTGTCGGATGTGCTGGTCACCGGCGCGGGCGCGCGGATCTGGGAGAGCCCGCGGATCGACACCCGCCACACCCACGGCACCGGCTGCACCCTCGCCTCGGCGATCGCCGCCGGCCTCGCCCGGGGCCGCGACATCGAGAGCGCCGTCGACCACGCTCGGGACTATGTGCGCCAGGCGATCGCCAGCGCCCCCGGTCTCGGCCGCGGCCACGGCCCGCTCGACCACGCCCATCCGCTGACCGCCGCGGCAAGCCGGTAGAAAGCAATGCGCATCCCGCTCTATCAGGTCGACGCCTTCGCCGAGGGGCCGTTCACCGGCAATCCGGCGGCGGTGTGCCCGCTCGATGGTTGGCTCTCCGCCGAAACCATGCAGGCGATCGCGGCCGAGAACAATCTGTCGGAGACGGCGTTCCTGGTCGCCGAGGGCGAGGCTTGGCGGCTGCGCTGGTTCACGCCGACGGTCGAGGTCGATCTGTGCGGCCATGCGACATTGGCCGCGGCCCATGTGATCTTCACCGTCTTGGCGCCGGAGCGGCAGCGCGTCCTCTTCCGCACCGACAAGGCCGGCGATCTCGCCGTCACCCGCGAGCGGCGATCTGCTGGCGCTCGATTTCCCGTCCTGGCCGCCCCAGCCCTGCGCTGCACCGGCGGGCTTAGGCCCGGCGCTCGGGCGCGAACCCTTCGCGATGCTCGCCGCCCGCGACTATCTGGCGGTCTACGACGCTTGCTGGTGACGTGGCCTCGCTCGACCCCGGATTTCCCGGCGCTGGCAAGGCTCGACCGCGCGGTGATCGCCACCGCGCCGGGACCGGCCGGGATCGATTTCGTCTCGCGCTTTTTCGCGCCGGCGATAGGCGTCGACGAAGATCCGGTGACCGGCTCGGCGCATTGCATGCTGATCCCCTACTGGGCCGGGCGGCTCGGCAGGACCAGGCTTCGGGCGCGCCAGCTGTCGCGCCGCGGCGGCAGCCTCGTCTGCGAACTGCGCGGCGAGCGGGTGGCGATCGCCGGCCGCGTCATCCCCTATCTCACCGGCGCCATCGAAATCTGACGATTGCCCGCTCCGGCAAAGCGCGGGAAGATCGGCGCGGCGAGGGAGGAATCATTTATGCGACGCATCTTGATGCTGGCCTTGTGCCTGGACGTTTTGGGCGCCGGATCGGCGCTGGCTCAGAGCAAGCAGATGGTTCAGACCATGAGCGACCGATGGGCCGCCGCCTTCAACAAGGGCGACGCCGGCGCGGTCGCGGCGATGTATGCCGAAGACGCCTATGTGCTGCCGCCGGGCGGGCCGATGGTCAAAGGGCGCAGCGCCATCGAAGCCTTCTGGAGACAGACGGCGCAGCAGGTCGGCGACGCCAAGCTCACCACAATCGACGTGCAGCGGCTCGGCCGGCACGCGGCCCGCGAGATCGGCGCCGTTACCCTCGAAACCAAGGCCCAGTCGCCGCAGCAGATCGTCGGCAAGTACGTCGTCGTCTGGCGCAAGATCGGCGGCCATTGGCTGCTCGCCACCGACATCTGGAACACCAACAAGTAACCAGCGGTCTCACCAAGGAAATCAGCATGGCAAAGCGTTATCGGGTGGCGGTGATCGCCGGCGACGGCATCGGGCGCGAGGTCATGCCCGAAGGGATCGCCGCCATGGAAAAGGCGGCCCGCGCCCATGGCTTCGAGCTGAGCTGGACCGAATTCGACTGGAGCTGCGAGCGCTATGCCGAGACCGGGCGGATGATGCCCGAGGACGGGCTCGACCGGCTGCGGCTCTACGACGCCGTCTATCTCGGCGCGGTCGGCCATCCCGACGTGCCCGACCACGTCTCGCTGTGGGGCCTGCTGATCCCGTTGCGGCGCGGCTTTCACCAATACGTCAATCTGCGCCCGGTGCGGCTCCTCGCCGGGGTGCAGTCGCCGCTGCGCGACCGGGCGCCCGGCGACATCGACTTCTATGTCGTGCGCGAGAACAACGAGGGCGAATATTCGGAGATCGGCGGCCGGCTCTATGCCGACAGCGAGCACGAGATGGCGATGCAGCAATCGGTCTTCACCCGCCGCGGCTGCGACCGGATCATGCGCTACGCCTTCGAACTTGCGGCCACGCGCAAAAAGCACGTGACTTCGGCGACCAAGTCGAACGGCATCATCCACACCATGCCGTTCTGGGACGAGCGCTTTGCCGCGGTCGGGCGGGACTATCCCGACATCAGGACCGACCAGTACCACATCGACATCCTGACCGCGCATTTCGTGCGCCATCCGGATTGGTTCGACGTGGTGGTCGGCTCGAATCTGTTCGGCGACATCCTCAGCGATCTCGGGCCCGCCGTGGTCGGCTCAATCGGCATCGCCCCCTCGGGCAACATCAACCCCGAGCGCGACTACCCCTCGATGTTCGAGCCGGTGCACGGCTCGGCGCCCGACATCGCCGGGCGCGGCGTCGCCAACCCGATCGGCCAGATCTGGTCGGGGGCGATGATGCTGGCGCATTTCGGCGAGACCGAAGCGGCCGCCGCGGTCGAGCGGGCGATCGCCGAGGTGTTGGCCGAGGGCGGAACCCGCACCCCCGATCTCGGCGGCAACGCCGGCACCAGCGACCTCGGCGCCGCCATCACCGCCGCCATCGCTTGATTGGCTTATCCGCCGGCGCCCGACATGGCTGCATCGCATTAGGAGGCGAACTTATGGACGGCGACTTTGTCGCGCAGGCTGTAATCACATATCTGAGTGAGTTGCGGGCAAACGAGAACAAACATCGAGCGCTCTATGCAGTCTTTCAACAGCTTGGCGATCCCGGCCTGCTTTGGTCGGATTGGATCGCGCTTGCGGCGACGCTGCTGTCTTATCGCCCGGCCACGATTTTAGAATTAGGCCGAGGACACGGCGCGTCCACGTGCCTCTTTCGTCTTCTCGGGTTTCCCACGATCTCAATTTGCCGCACGGGGAATTGGGAAGCCGCTACCATACCGCTTTTACGCGAAGTCGAACCAATCGATTGGCGCGATGGCGTCACCGCCATCATCGGCGAAATTGCGCACCAGGATTACACGGGCTTGATCGGCGCCAGCCCCCGCGTCCTGTTATTTTGGGACGCGCACGGCTACGATGTTGCCGATGTGGTTCTCGGCGATATACTGCCGGTATTGGCTGGCCGAGAGGCCATGGTCGTCTGCCATGACATGCGGGACAGCCGGTATTTCCAGGATGCGCGCCGTTATGGCGGGGCCAGAACATGGCGCGGCCAGAACGATCCGGCGATGCCGTGGCTGCGTCTGGGAAATATCCACAGCTCTTTCGAGCAATTGGTCTCGCTTGTCGATTTTGCGAGCCGAAACGAAATCATCCTCCGCTCGCCGAGCCACGAGCTGATGCAAAACGCGATAACCCGAACCGCCTATAGCAACTCAATCTGGCCTTATTGCATATGGCACTATTTCGAGCTTCCCTCCGGGGAACTCACGTTTCCGGCGCGGGCATGAAGAGAGATTAATTGGTCCGTCGGCGCTGCAACGCAGCTCCCCGTGAACCCCGAGTGCGGCCACGAAGATTGATCGGCATGCCGCGCCGGCCGGCCTAAGCCGCGGAATCGATCGAAACTGTTAGACAGGGAACCCGGCGCGGCGAGGGGACAGGCGGATGCCGCAGCGGGCGGCTTCGAGCATGTAATAGCGGGTCATCTGGACGATGTCGGTGCGCCAATAGAGCTGCTGCGGCTCGTCTTCGAGAAAATCGGCGCCGGCGAACGCATAGCAATAGGTTTCGACATAGCGCCGGGCGGCGTCGCCGGCGATCGGCGCGTCGCGCCAGCCGAACTTCCAGCCGGCATGCTCGGCGCCGAGCCGCCAGCGCTCGAGCCGCACCGCAAGGGTGGCGGCGTCGAGCGCCTCCAGCGCCGGCACCCGATAGACCACCACCAGGCGATGCACGTTGAGCTGCAACTGCATCAGCAGCTCGTCGTCGAAAGCCTGCACCAGATAGCTCGCGTCCGACGCGCCGCGCACATGGCGAATCTCGATCTGCGCGCGCGCCGCGTCGGCGAGCTCCAGCGCGCGCGGCTCCTCGTCAAAGCTCGGCAGCTCGTACTCGACCGCCCGCAACGCCTCGACCATCTGCCCGGTCAGAAACGCCTCGGTCCGCTTCTGCGCCTCGGCAAATGTCAGCATGTCCCGCTCCCACCGAACCAAGGGCGATAACGCGGGCCGAATGGAGGCGTTCCCGGCGGGCCTCAGACGGCGGCGCGAACCGCGACCTCTTTGACCTCGTCGCCGACGAACGGCTCGAATTCCTTGAAGTTCGCCTCGAAGCGGCGGGTCAGCTCGCGCGCGGTCTCGTCATAGGCCGCCTTGTCGGACCAGGTGCCGCGCGGGTCGAGCACCTCGCTCGGCACCTCGGGGCAGCTCTCGGGCACCAGCAGGCCGAAATTTGGCTCCCGCCGCACCGGCGCGTCTGCGAGCCGGCCGTCGAGTGCGGCGCGCAGCAGGGCCCTGGTATGGGCGATCGGCATGCGCCGGCCGACGCCATAGGCGCCTCCCGACCAGCCGGTGTTGACCAGCCAGCAGTGCGCGCCGTGTTGCTTGATCCGGGCGCCCAGCATACGGGCGTAGGCCGATGGGTGGCGCGGCATGAAGGGCGCCCCGAAACAGGTCGAAAACGTCGCCTCGGGCGCGTTGCTGAGCCCCTTCTCGGTGCCGGCGACCCGTGCGGTGTAGCCCGAGAGGAAATGGTACATCGCCTGCTCGGCGGTTAATTTGGCGATCGGCGGCATGACCCCGAACGCATCCGCGGTCAGCATTACGACATTCGAGGGATGCGGCCCGAGCCCATGCGGATCGGCGTTGGGGATGTAGTCGAGAGGATAGCAGGCGCGCGTATTCTCGGTCAGGCTCTGATCGTTGACGTCGGGTAGCCGCGTCGCCGGGTCGAGCACGACGTTTTCGAGCACCGTCCCGAAGCGGCCGAGAGTGGCGTAGATCTCCGGCTCCTGAACCGGCGACAGATTGATCACCTTTGCGTAGCAGCCGCCCTCGAAATTGAAGACGCCCTTGGGGCTCCAGCCATGCTCGTCGTCGCCGATCAGGGTGCGCGAATTGTCCGCCGAGAGCGTCGTCTTGCCGGTGCCCGACAGCCCGAAAAAGATCGCGCAATCGCCCATCGGCCCGACATTGGCCGAAGCATGCATCGGCAGCACGTCGCGCGCCGGCAGCACGAAATTCAAATAGCCAAAGACCGATTTCTTGATCTCGCCGGCATAGGCGGTGCCGCCGATCAGCACCAGCCGCTCGGCGAAATTGACAAAGATGAAGGTCTCGGAGTTGATCCGGTCGAATTCGGGGATCGCCAGGAAATTCGGCGCGTGCAGGATCGTGAAGGCGGGCTCGAACCCTTCCAGCTCATCGACCGGCGGGCGAATGAACATGTTGCGCGAAAACAGGCTATGCCAGGCGCTGTCGGTCACCACCCGCACCGGCAGGCGATAGGCAGGATCGGCCCCGGCGTAGAGATCCTGGACGAACAGCTCGCGCCCCTGCAGGTAGGCCAGCATGCGCTGGCGCAGGCTCTCGAAGCGCTCGGGGGAGACCGGCTGGTTGATCTTGCCCCACCACACCGTGTCTTTGGTGCCGGGCTCCTCGACGATGTACTTGTCGCGCGGGGTGCGCCCGGTGAAGGCGCCGGTGTTGACCGAAAAGCTGCCGCCGGCGACGACCTCGCCCTCGCCGCGGCGGACCGCATGCTCGTAAAGGATCGGCATCGGCTGGTTCCAGTGCACGGTCCCAAGGTGGCGCATGCCTTGCCGGTCGAGCCCGAAGCGGCTGTTGGCCCTGGTCATCGGATCGCCTTTTTCATTCGACGCTTCCTCCTGTGGCCGGGCGCCCGACGAGATCGGTCGAGCGGCGCCGGCTTCTATCTGGCGCCGTACCATAGGCGCGCGAGCGTGTCAAAGTTCGTGCAACGCCGGGGCTATCGCCCTGCCGTCTGCGCGAACCGTCTCCAGCCGGAACTCGAGAACCGATCGATGCCGGGACTAGCCAATTTCAGTAAAAGACTGTTTAGTCGTCGCTGCGGCGCCCCGCCTCCAGAAGCGCGGGCCGCGCGTCGCCGTTGTCGCCGGCGGGCGGCGCGGACTGGGTCGGGGAGGCTCCATAACCCTCTCGCGCGCTCGCTTCGAGCGCCGAGGCCGAGAAGACGAGGAGCACATCGATGAAGACGACCCGGCGCCGCTATTGGGTGTTTTTCCTGCTGTTCCTGTTCAACGCCATCGCCTATGTCGATCGCGTCAACATGTCGGTGGCGGGTAAGCCGATCGCGCATGAGTTCGGGCTGTCGCCGATCGCGCTCGGCTATCTGTTCTCCTCGTTCCTGTGGGCCTATGTGCTGATGATGCTGCCCGGCGGCCGGCTGATCGACCGCTGGGGCACGCATGTCGTGGCCTCGGTCGCCACCGCGGTCTGGTCGGCGGCGCAGATGGCGACCGGAATGGTCGGCAGCTTCGCCACCATGCTGGCCGCCCGGCTCGGCCTCGGCATCGGCGAGGCGCCGTTCGCGCCGATCAGCTATAGCAGCGTGCGCTCGTGGTCGCCCTATACCGAGCGCGGCACCGCGATCGCCGCGATCTCCGCGGGGTCGACCCTGGGCCTCGCCTTCGGCGCGCCGGCGGTGGCTTGGCTGATCGAGACGCTGTCGTGGCGCTGGTCGTTCATCATCACCGGCGCCGTCGGATTTGCCTGGGTGATTGCCTGGCTCGCCCTGGTCTCGACCCCGGAAAAGACGCAATGGCTGCCGCAGGCCGAGCGCGAGCATATCCTCGCCGGGCGCGACGCCGGCATCGAGCCGCCGAGCCACGGCGGCGTCGGCTATCTCGGGCTCGCCCGCTGCCCAGCGATGTGGGGCCTATTCATCTCCCAGGGGTGCCTCGTCTACACCGCCTATCTCTACATCTCCTGGCTGCCGAATTACCTGCAGACCGCGCGTCACGTATCGATCCTCAGCTCCGGCTTCTACACCGCGATCCCGTTTCTGGTCGCCTCGGCGGTCAACATCATCGTCAACTGGTTCGGCGACCGGTTGATGTCGGCCGAGGCGGTGCGCGCCGGCCGCCGCCGCTATCTGGTGGCGCTTTGTCTGATCCTGACCGCGTCGGGTCTGCTGATCCCGCTGTTCCACTCGCTGGCCGCGGTCATCGTGCTGGTCACGATCGCGGTGTCGTTCGCCAGCGTCGGGCCGGCCGCCAACGGGGCATTGGTCAGCGACCTGTTGCGCTCGCCCGCTGATGCCGGACGCGCCTTCGCCTTTCTGGTCCTCGGCGGCAACACCTTTGGTCTCCTGGCGCCGATCGTGACCGGCTACGTCATCGCCGCGACCGGCAGCTTCGACGCCGCCTTTGTCGCCGCCGGAGTGCTAGCGCTGATCGGGGCGGTAGCGGCGTTGGCGCTGGCGCGCGGGACGCTCGGCGCCCCCGCGGGCTCGCCGCACGCCCGCCCGCGTTTGGCCGACTGAATTTGCCGAATTGGCATAGAATGGGTCGGGGTACGATGCGCCGCCGCCTCGATCAGCGGCCCTTGGAGGATCTGCATGCCGCTCGAAACCCGGCCGCTCGACGGGAGCCTTGCTTGTGAGATCGTCGGGCTGCGCCTTTGGGAGCCAGAAGACGATCGGATCACCGCCGAGATCAGCGCCTTGTGGGCAAATCATCCGGTGCTGGTGTTTCGTCGGCAGGCCCTTTCCGAGGATGAGCTCGCCGGTTTCAGCGCGCGCTTCGGCGCGCTTGAGCGCACCGTGCGCACCGATTGGGCCTCTCCTGTGCGGCCGGAGGTAGGCCTGATCTCAAATCTGAAAGATGCGCAGGCAAGACCGATCGGCGGCCTGGGCGACGGCGAGATCCAGTGGCATTCGGATCAATCCTACATGATGAAGCCGGCGACCGGGGCCATGCTGTACGCGATCGAGCTGCCGGCGGAGGGCGGGTCAACCGCGTGGGTCGATCTGTGCGCGGGCTATGCCGGATTATCCGACCGGCTCAAGCGCGCGGTCGAGGGCAGGCGCGCAGTCTTCAGCTACGTGAAGCGGCTCGCCGGCTATCAAGGGGTCGACCGGGCAATTTCCGAGGAAGCGAAGCGCAAGACGCCGCCGGTGATCCATTCGCTGGTGCATACTCACCCGCTGACCGGCGAAAAGGCGCTCTACCTCGATTCCACGACCACGATCGGGATCGACGGCATGGATGACGCGGCCAGCGCGGCGCTGCTCGATGAACTCTACCTGTCGGCGACGCGGCCACAATTCGTCTATCGCCACCGCTGGCAGGTCGGCGATGTGCTTTTATGGGACAACGGCTCGACGATGCATCGGCGCGATCCGTTCGATCCCGCGGCGCGCCGGCTGATGAAGCGGACGACGATGTTCCTCTGCGGCGATCGCCACATCGTCCCCGCAGGCGCCCTCGCCGCCGCCTGAGCCGTCCATATATCTCCACAATGGCAGAATAGGTCCAAGGCAGAGCGAGATGAGCGATCTCAAGGGAACCAGGCTCGGCGACCGGCTGAGCGCCGCCGCCAACGCGAAGAAGGCGCAATTGGAGAAGTTTCGCGCGAAATCCCTGGCCAATGACCAGGCGGCGGTCGACCGGCAGGCGGCCCGGCAGGCGGTCAGCGCCGCGCGCAGCGCGCGCGCCGCCGAGCGCGCGGCGGCCCGGGAAGCCGAGGCTGCCCGAGAGGCGGCCGAGCAGGCGGTCCGCGACGCCGCAGCGCAAGCCGAGCAGGCGGCCCGCGCCGCCGAGGCCGAGGCCGAAGAGGCGGCCCGCGCCGCCGAGGCGGTCAGGCAGGCCGCCGACGACCTCGTCCGGCAAGCCGAACAAAAGGCGGCCCGCGACGCCCGCTATGCCGCCCGCAAGGCGCGGCCGCGACGATAATTCTCGGTCGAGCGAAATCGTAGGGCGAGTTTAGCCCGCGGCCGCGGCGCCGATCGCGGGTTGCGCCACGCTCTACCCATCCTGCGAGCCTGCGTCGGTGGGAAGCGGTTCTGGGAGGCTGTCATGACGCTCGACGTGCCATTACTCAGATCAGACACGCCCGGCGTGGCCAACGTTCTCCACTTCAACAATGCCGGGGCCGCCCTGCCGCCGCGTCCGGTCCTCGACGCGGTGACGGACCACGTGGCGCGTGAGGCAGCCATCGGCGGCTACGAGGCGGCGGCCGAAAGAGAGGGTCGCATCGCCGATGTCTACGACGCCCTCGCCGCGCTGATCGGCGCGCATCGGGACGAGATCGCGTTCGTCGAAAACGCCACCCGCGCCTGGGACATGGCGTTCTACGCGGTGCCTTTCCGCGCCGGCGACCGGGTCGTGACGGCGCGCGCCGAATACGCCTCGAATTACCTGGCATTTCTGCAGATGAAGGCGCGCGCCGGGATCGAGATCGACGTGATCGACAATGACGCGTCCGGGCAGGTCAACCTCGCAGCGCTCGAGCGCGCGATCGGTCCGCGCACCAGGTTGATCGCGATGACCCACGTGCCGACCCACAGCGGCCTCGTCAATCCGGCGGCCGAAATCGGCCATATCGCCCAGCGCCATGGCATCCTCTATCTGCTCGACGCCTGCCAATCGGTCGGCCAGCTCGCCGTCGATGTGCGGCAGATCGGCTGCCACATGCTCTCGGCCACCGGCCGCAAATACCTGCGCGGGCCCCGCGGCACGGGTTTCCTCTACGTGCGGCGCGACGCGATCGGGAGGCTCGAACCGCCGTTCATCGATCTCCAGGCCGCCTCCTGGATCGACGCCGGCGCCTACGTCCTCCGTGACGACGCGCGCCGATTCGAAACCTGGGAGCGCTTCGTTGCCGGCCAGATCGGTCTGGGTGTCGCCGCCCGCTATGCGATGCGGCTCGGCATCGAAGCGATCGAAGCCCGGGTCAAGGCGCTCGCGGCGCTGCTGCGGCGGGAGCTCGCGACGCGGCCCGGCATCGGCGTGCACGATCGCGGCGTGGAGCAGTGCGGGATCGTCACCTTTCTTAAAGACGGCGAACCGCCGGCCGAGACGCGCGACCGGCTGCGCGCGATGAACATCAACGTCCACGTGTCCCGTTCGTCGCCGCTCGATCCGCCCGCGCCCGGCATCGACGCGCTGGTCCGCGCCAGCGTGCACTACTACAACGACGAGTCCGAAGTGGAGCGCTTCGTCCGCGCCGTGGCGGGCTAGCCCTGCCGACCGCCCGCTTGCGACGCGTGCCCGGCGGCCGGCCTATCGTGTAGGATGCGCCGGTCGCGCACCACGTGCGCGTGCGCCCCTTAAGACGCATGGAGCTCCAGCAATGACCGACACGTCCGATTACACGCCGCCCAAGGTCTGGATCAACAAGCCGAGCGGCGGCAGGTTCGCCAACATCAACCGCCCGATCGCCGGCCCCACCCACGACAAGGTATTGCCGGTCGGCCGCCACCCGCTGCAGCTGTACTCGCTCGGCACGCCCAACGGCGTCAAGGTCACGATCATGCTCGAAGAGCTCTTGGCCCTCGGCCACAAGGGCGCCGAGTACGATGCCTGGCTGATCAAGATCGGCGACGGCGATCAGTTCGGCAGCGGCTTTGTCGCCATCAACCCGAACTCCAAGATCCCGGCGCTCTTGGATCGCAGCGGCCCCAAGCCGATCCGGGTGTTCGAGACCGGCGCGATCCTGATGCATCTGGCGGAGAAATTCGGCGAGTTCCTGCCGACCGAACCCGCGGCGCGCGCCGAATGCCTGTCGTGGCTATTCTGGCAGATGGGCAGCACGCCCTATGTCGGCGGCGGCTTCGGGCATTTTTATGCCTACGCGCCGGTCAAGATCGAGTACGCGATCGACCGGTTCGCGATGGAGACGAAGCGGCTGCTCGACGTGCTCGACCGCCGGCTCGGGGAGAGCAAGTATGTCGCCGGCCCCGACTACACGATCGCCGATATCGCGATCTTCCCGTGGTACGGCGGACTGGTGAAGTTCGACCAATATGGGGCGACCGAGTTCCTCGCGGTGCACGAATACAAGAATGTGCAGCGCTGGGCCGACATGCTGCTGGAGCGACCGGCGGTCAGACGCGGGCGCATGGTCAACCGCCTCTCCGGCGAGCCCTCGCAGCAGCTGCACGAGCGCCACGACGCCAGCGACTTCGAGACCAAGACGCAGGACAAGCTCGCCGCTGCGAGCTGAGCCCGGGCTTTCTGGGGCTGCACGGCGCCCGGTCAAAGCGGGTTTGGGCCGACAACTTCCCAGCGGTGGCGCTGGAAAAGCTTGTCGTGTTCGTCGGCATTGGCCGGGCGGCGCTCCGCGAGCGCCTCGACGAGGCCGCCGGCGGCCGCCGGGGTGTAGAGAAACAACACGCGCCCGGTGTCGCCGCCGGTGTTCTTCCAGGCATGGGGCACGTCGCGCGGCATGAACGCGCAGGCGCCGGGGCCGCCGAGCGTGACCTCGTCGCCGATCTTGAAGGTGAACTCGCCGGCGAGCACCCAGGCGACCTCATCGCTGTCGCGGTGCAGATGAAAGAGGCTCGCCGCGCCGGCCGGCAGGGTTTCCTCGAACATCATGATGCTCTCGCCGGTCTCGTGGCCGAGCAGCTTCAGGGCGAACGAGCGGCCTGGTGTCGGCGAATCGAAATGCGTGCCCCCGCCCGCCGGTACGACAAAGCCCTTGGTTACAGTCATGTTGCTGTCCTTCCCTATGGCGGAATGAGGGTAAACGACGACGGCTCAATCCGCCCGCGCGTGGAACTCGGGCGCGCTCGTCCGCGCCAGTAGCGCCGATGGAGCCGGTGGCGGCTTGCGCAGCGCTGCATCCGCCCTACCGCGTTCCGAATTTCGCCGGTTTGCAGCCCATCGCATGCCTCGTCTCAGCGCCGCTCGCCGGTCTCCGCCGGCTCGGCGCCGCCGCCGAGCCAACCCGCCGGATACAGCCCCGCCGCGACGCAGCGGCGAAAGCTGGAGAACGGCCACTCGCTCGGCTCTTGGGCGAGGCCGTGCTTCACCGGGTTGAAGTGGATGTAATCGATGTGGGCCGCGTAGTCGCGATCGTCGCGGATCGTGTGCTCCCAGTAGCCGCGCTGCCCAATGCCGCGCTCGCCCAACGGTCGAGCGTAGGGCGGGTGCAACCCACCACAACGGTCACGAAGTGAATGGCGGGTTACGCGGCGCTCCACCCGCCCTACGCCTGCTGGCGGCGATTTTCGGTGCTTCGTTCCATCCCTTACGCGGCGTTTCTTACGATCGGTCGATGAGCCGCTCGGTCAGGCAGCAGTCGTAGGGCGAGCGCAGCCCGCCACAGCGGTCACGAAGTGAATGGCGGGTTACGCGGCGCTCCACCCGCCCTACGCCCGCTCTCTGGCGCGAGAGCCGGGCGCTCCGCTGGTGCGCGTTACTCGGCGGCGGCGGCCAGGTTGGGGGTCGGCTCCAGCGGCAGTCCCGGATGGCCGGTCAGCTCTTCGCCGAGCTTCCACATCTCGAGCGCCCGCTTTTTCATCCTTGGAAGCGTTTCGGTGATCTTGCCGGTGTCGAGATCGGCGGCAACGCCCGGATAGCCGGCCCGCGCGATCATCGCCGGCAGTTTTCCGGTTTCGAACTGCTCGAGGGTCCAGGCGAGCGGGTCTTCGACGAGGGTGCGGTCCCAATAAATCCGGTGGTTCTTGTTGCGCGGGCCGTAATGGTAATGCGCGCCGTTCCAGAAGTGATCAAAGGCCAGCAACTCGGTTTCTTCTGTGTAGGCCTTGCCCGGCGTCCCGCCGATATCGGCCAGGACGTGGATCGCGAGGCCGCCATCGCCCATCGGCAGCCGCCGCATCTCGAGCCCGAAGCGGATGTTGCCCGCCTCGAAGATGTCCGTGCCGCGGTTGTGCTTCACGGTGTTGCGCTTGGTCGCATAGATCTCGCGGGCGCTGGCTTCCAAATCGGGCAGGATATCCCGCACCTCCGACATTTCGATCGCGGCGGCGATCTGGGGATAGCCGGCACGGTCAAGCATCTTGGTCAGCTTCGATCCAAGGGTCTTGATCGTCCAGCCGATCGGGTTGCCGCAGGCGATCGGGTCCATCTGATAGTGGTTGGTTAGCGCCACGTCGCCGAGCATCTCGGGGCCGGCGACCGCAAGCTCCTTGTTCTCGGGCCCGTAGTCATAGCTCTTCTCGAGGTCGAAGCAATTGAAGCGCAGCAAGGTTGCCTCTTTGCCGGCGACGTCGGCCTTCACGTCGATCGAAACGCCCTGGTCGGCGTGATCCTGGATATTCTCGTCCCACAATTCGTGCCTAACGGTGAACGTCAAGGGACCGGCGGTGAACCGCTGCGATGCTTGTGCCATTTGCGAGCGCTCCTTCTTGTGAGGTACGTCAGAGTATAGATAACCGGTGCAATCATCGCACGATTTTATAGCCGTTAAAAAGCGAACATCGTCGTATCGGGCGCCAGGCCGAACAGAACCCGGCCAATCGTCTCATAATGCGCCTGGCGCCCCTGGGCCTGCTGCAGGGCGGTATGCATGTCGCGAAAGCGGCGCTCGAACGGCCGATCGTCGAAGATCGCGGTTGCGCCGGCGCCGTGGTAGAGGGTGTTGACGACCTCGCGAGCCTGGTGGATCGCCCAGGTCGAGGCTAGGCGGATCATCGTGTTTTGCTTGAGGTCGAGGATGCCCGTCTCGCCGACCGCTTCCCAGATCTCGGCCAGACCGCTCAGCAGGTAGGCGCGTGCCGAGCCCAACCGCGCCTCGGCCTGCGCCAGTTGCGACTGGATCACCTGATTCTCGCATAACCGCTGGCGCCCGCCGCGCGGCGTCTTCTGCGTCGCGAGTTCGGTGAAGTCGGCGATCATGCCGCGCGCGATGCCGAGCCCTACCGCCGCGACGCCGCAGGCATAAAGATTGCTGCTGCTGAAGCAGTACAGCCGGCCTGGCTGGCGCGGTGCGATCTCCGGGTCGCGCAACACGGTATAGCGCTCGGGGATGAAAAGATCGGTCACCGAATAGCGGTCGCTGCCCGTGCCGCGCAGGCCGACGACGTGCCAGATATCGGTCATCGTCGCCCCGCTCTTTGGAAACAGCAGCGTGCGCAGGATTTCGCCGCCATCCGCGCGGCACAACGGCGCTCCATCGGGGCCGAGCGTCACGACATGGGCGCCAAGCCAGCTCGCGTGATGGCTGCCGCTGGCGAAATTCCAGGCGCCGGTCAGACGGAACCCGCCGGGGACAGCCCTTAGCTCGGCCGGACCGACCGGTCCCCAGGCGACGATGCCGTCCGGCGGTCCGAAGATTTCCTCGGCGATCTCGGGATCGAGAAACGCGGCAACCATCGAACAGCCATTCGCCTGTTCGACGCACCAGCCGGTGCTGGCGTCATGGCTCGCGATCTGCTCGACCACCTGGACGTAGGTCACCGGATCGAGCTGGGCGCCGCCGAGCGAACGCGGCTGCAGCAGCCGGAACAGCCCGCTGTCGATCAGCGCCGACACGATCGCCGCCGGCAATTCGCGGTTTCGCTCGATCTCGTCCGCCGCCGCGGCGAGAGCCGGTCCGAGCGAGCGGGCGCGCGACACGTAATCCGGCCTATCGTCCAAAACCTCGCCCACGTCTCGACCTCCTGCCTGCGCGCCGCGGCGCCGAGCAGGCATTCAACCAGTGATCCACCCACTCCGCCCTTGATCTGGATCAAGACCGGCGTTGGAGCACGGCTATCGAGCGGAAATAGCGTTGCCACCCCGGCAAGCACCGGCGGGATGCGATGCGTTCCGCCGCGAACCCCGATGGCAGGTTCCCGCCCGGCGCTATCCATGGTGGCGCATGGCAATTGCGACGCAGCAAGCCTGGGGCGGGCGTAACCCGCCGTCTTTCTCCCGCACCAATGGCGGGTTGCGCGATACTCCACTCACCCCAGGATGCTGGGATAGAGGGCTTGGCGATTACGGGGTAGGGCCGAAGCTTGTGAGCAACTCGACGTAGAGCAACCTCTCGGGTGAATCCGGCTGAGCCGCGAATAATGCCTTCCACTCCGGATTGGCATTTTCGAACGCTGTGCGCGCTCCGTACGCGGCCATGTCGGGATATTCGATTACCAGGATGACGGGGCCGGTATCCGGGCCCGGAACCGTGCTGCGAAATAGTCGCACGGACTGCGGCATCACCAGACTGTTGAAACGCGGGTCGGCCGCGGCTTGCAGCTTGGCCATAAAATCGTCGAAGCGGCCGGGCTTGACGTCGTATTTGAAAATCGCCAGTACAGCCATCGTTCTGCCCTCCCGCGAGTGTCCGGATACTATATCGGATAAAGGACATTTCAGTCCGAGGGTAGGTCAAGGGAGCGAAATGCAATCCGCGGCGCCGGGCGCCGGATGATTGGTGGGCTGCCCCCGGCATTCGGCGGGGTTCACCCGCCTTGCGGTTTGGCTTAGAACGCCCGGGTGCGCAGCCCTGAGAATGGTGGACGAGATGAGCGCAGCGGATATGCCTGGCGAGATGACCGACGGCTTTCACCTGGTGGTGGAGGCGCTGAAGCTGAACGGGGTCGACACGATCTTTGGGGTGGCCGGCATCCCGATCACCGATCTGCTTACGCCTGGCGCAGAATGAAGGGATCCGCTATCTCGGGTTCCGGCACGAGCAATCGGCCGGAAACGCCGCCGCGATCGCCGGCTATCTGACCCAGAAGCCCGGAATCTCCATGACCGTCTCGGCCCCTGGCTTTCTGAACGGGCTGGTCGCCTTGGCCAACGCCACGACCAACTGCTTCCCGATGATCATGATCAGCGGGTCGAGCGACCGGGCGATCGTTGATCTCGAGCAGGGCGATTACGAGGAGATGGACCAGCTCGCCGCCGCGCGGCCCTATGCCAAGGCCGCCTACCGAGTCAACCGCCCGCAGGACATCGGCATCGGCGTCGCGCGGGCGATCCGCGCCGCGGCGTCGGGGCGGCCGGGCGGCGTCTATCTCGATCTGACCGCCGAGGTGCTGGGCGCGGCGCTCGATCTGGAGACGGCGAGGAAGTCGCTCATAAAGGTGGTCGACCCCGCGCCGCCGCAGCCGCCGGCGCCGCAATCGGTCGCGCGCGCCCTCGAATTGCTGGCGAACGCCCAGCGCCCGCTGGCGATCCTCGGCAAGGGGGCAGCCTATGCGCGGGCGGACGAGGAAATCCGCTCGTTTATCGAGGCGACCGGCATTCCGTTCCTGCCGATGTCGATGGCCAAGGGCCTGTTGCCCGACGACCATCCGCAATCGGCCGCGGCCGCCCGCTCGTTTGCGATCGGCCAGGCCGATGTGGTGATGGTGGCGGGCGCGCGCCTCAACTGGCTCCTGTCGCACGGCCGGGCGCCGTTGTGGTCCGAGGACACGCGGCTCATTCAGGTCGACATCTCGCCGACCGAGATCGACAGCAACCGGGCGATCGCCGCGCCGGTCATTGGCGACATCAAATCGGTGTTCGCCGCCTTCAACGCCGCGCTGAAGCCGGGTCAGGTCAAGCGTCAGGCGGCCTGGATCGACGAGATGGCCAAGCGCAAGCAGCGGAACGTCGAGCGCATGGCGGCCCGCCTCAACGCCGATCCGAGCCCGATGAATTTTTCGAGCGCACTGCGCGCGGTGCGCAACGCGATCGGGACCCGGCCCGATGTCTATATCGTTAACGAAGGCGCCAACACGCTCGATTTCGGCCGCAACATCATCGACATGGACAAGCCCCGCCACCGGCTCGACAGCGGCACCTGGGGGGTCATGGGCATCGGCATGGGCTATGCGATCGGCGCCGCCGCGGTGACCGGCAAGCCGGTGGTCGCGATCGAGGGCGACAGCGCCTTTGGCTTCAGCGGCATGGAATTGGAGACGATCTGCCGCTACGAATTGCCGGTGACCACAATCATCTTCAACAACAACGGCGTCTACCGCGGCGACGCGGCCGGCCTGCCCTATTCGCCGACCGGCCTTCTGCGCGACGCGCGCTACGAGAAGATCATCGAGGCGTTCGGCGGCAAGGGCTATCACGTGACCGACACGCCGGGCCTCACCAGGGCGCGTGAGCGAGGCGCTCGCGTCGGGCAAGCCGGCACTGATCAACGCCGTCATCGACCCGACCGCCGGCACCGAGAGCGGCCACATCCAGAGCCTCAACCCGCGCAGCGCCGTCGCCCAGAAGAAATGAGGCTGCGCGCGACGGCCGGGGGGCGGAGATGAATGCCACGGCGACCGAGACGGTTGCGCAGCAGCAGCGCGGCTCGCCTTTCGAGGTGCTGCGCATCTTCTTCCGCCTCGGGCTGACCTCGTTCGGCGGGCCGGTGGCGCATCTGGGCTATTACCGCGCCGAGTTGGTCGAGCGCCGGCGCTGGCTCGACGAAAGCCATTTTCGCCGACATCGTGGCGCTGTGCCAGTTCCTGCCCGGCCCGGCGAGCAGCCAGACCGCGATCACGATCGGCATTTTGCGCGCCGGCCTGCCGGGAGCGTTCGCCGCCTGGCTCGGCTTCACCGCACCCTCGGCTGTGGCGATGATCCTCTTCGGCTATGGCGTGGCCGCGTTCGGCAATCTCGCGCATGCCGCCTTGGCTGCACGGGCTCAAGATCGTCGCGGTCGCGGTCGTCGCCAACGCGGTGTGGGGGATGGCGCGCAATCTGTGCCCCGACCGCCCGCGCGCCACGATCGCGGTCGGCGCCGCGATCCTGGCATTGGCGGCGCCGTCCTCGGCCGGGCAGATCGGCGCCATCGCCGCCGGCGGGCTGATCGGCTGGGCGTTATTGCGCAACGATCGGGCGCTTGGGGGCCCGGCGCCGGGGACTCGCCGCCGCTGGCGATTCGCCTGCCGCGGGCGTTGTCGGTCGCCGCCGGGGTCGCTTTCGTCGCGCTGCTGATCGGCTTGCCGGTGCTCGCCGCCGCGGCGCATTCGCATGCGCTGGCGTTGTTTGCCGCGTTCTACCGCTCGGGCGCGCTGGTGTTCGGCGGCGGCCATGTCGTGCTGCCGCTTGCTGCAAGCCGCGGTGGTGCCGCCCGGATGGGTCGGCAATAACGCTGTTTCTCGCCGGCTACGGTGCGGCGCAGGCGGTGCCGGGGCCGCTCTTCACCTTCGCCGCCTATCTCGGCACGGTGATGGGGCAGGCGCCCAATGGCTGGCTCGGCGGGCTGCTCTGTCTCGTCGCCATCTTCCTGCCGTCTTTTCTGCTGCTGATTGCGGCGTTGCCGTTCTGGGACGGGTTGCGGCGATCGCCAGGCGGTGCGCTCGGCATTGCGCGGGGTCAATGCCGCGGTCGTCGGCGTATTGCTGGCGGCGCTCTACCACCCGGTCTGGACCAGCGCCATCCTGGCGCCGGCGGATTTCGCGATCGCGATCGCGGGGTTTCTGCTGCTGGCGCTATGGGCGGCGCCGCCTTGGCTGGTGGTGATGCTGGGCGCGCTGGCGGCGACGATGGTTGCCTGGCTTCCCGGATCGGGGTAAGCGACGGGGGCGCAATTTTGCCGGCACCGGGGGGTAGCGGCTGATGGCGAGGGGATTTCTGTTTCTTCTGCTGGGGTTCTGCTGGCCGGCAGCGCCGTCGCGCGCGCACGCCGCGCCATCGTCGTCGAGCGTCTATCTCGAAGACCTGACCTGGCCCGAATTGCGCGCCGATATCGAGGCGGGAAAGACCACGATCCTGGTGCCGATCGGCGGCACCGAGCAGAACGGCCCGCAGATGGCGCTGGGCAAGCACAATGTGCGGGTGCATGTGCTGGCGGCGAAGATCGCCCACGCGCTCGGCAATGCGCTGGTGGCGCCGGTCATCGCCTATGTGCCCGAGGGCGACATCGACCATCCGTCAGGGCATCTGAAATTTCCCGGCACGATCACGATCCCGGTCGGCGCGTTCGAGCAGACCCTCGAATACGCGGCCAAGAGCTTCAAGCTCGCCGGCTTCCGCAACATCGTCTTTCTCGGCGACCATGGCGGCTATCAGCGGGCCGAGAAGGCGGTGGCGCAGCGTCTCGACCGGGAATGGGCGGCGACCCCGGTCCGCGCCTGGGCGATGCGGCGAATATTATCGCGCCGGCGAGATCGAGTTCGGCCAGTTGCTGAAGGCCAAAGGCTACAGCGAGGCCGAGATCGGGACCCATGCCGGGCTGCTCGACACCTCGCTGATGATGGCGACCGACCCCAGCCTGGTGCGCGCCGATCTGTTGGGCGCGACCAAGCCCGGCGACGGCGTCAACGGCGACCCGCGCCGTTCGAGCGCGGCGCTCGGCCAATTGGGCGTCGACCTGACCGTGACGCGGACCGTCG
The DNA here is from genome assembly GCA_963814805.1 of uncultured Alphaproteobacteria bacterium. Classification (GTDB taxonomy): domain Bacteria; phylum Pseudomonadota; class Alphaproteobacteria; order ATCC43930; family CGMCC-115725; genus AP-15. The sequence goes on from CAWFER010000006.1 coordinate 276,294, forward strand.
CCGCCATCCGCAACGATCTCGCCCACCGGTGAAGCAGCGCCGGTGCGGCGCCGGCGGCGGCGGTTTCATCACTTGAGTTCGGAGGTCTCCTTGCCCCAGCAGGTCCGTCGCTGGTTGCGCATCGCGCTGTGGACAGTTCCATTGCTCGGCCTCGGCGCCGGGCTCTGCTGGCTGCCGATATGGCCGGCGAGCGGCCCGCAAAGCGGCTTTGAGGCGTTGTGCTCGGCCGCGGCGGCGCTGGTCCGGGTGGCGCAGTCGGCGGTGGCGGCGCCGGCCGCGCCGGTCCCGGCCGCGGCCCCGGCGGCGCCCAAGCCGGCCGCGCCGCCGCCGGTGGCGGCGATCCAGACCGTGCCGGGGATGCCGCCGGTCCTCGACCCGGCCAATCTCTACAGCGCCGCCGGGGCCAACATGCTCAGCCCGGCGGTCGCCGGGGATTTGTCGCGGGTCTACGTGCCGAATTTGCGCTCAGACGACGTCTATGTGATCGACCCGGCGACCCGCAAGGTGGTCGACCGGTTTCCGGTCGGCGTCATTCCGCAGCACGTGGTCCCGTCCTGGGACCTGCAGACCCTGTGGGTGGCCAACAACGGCCGCCGCCGCTCTCGACGGCAGCGTCACCCCGATCGACCCGAGGACCGGCAAGCCCGGCCGCAGCATTCCGGTGGCCGATCCCTACAACATGTATTTCACCCCGGACGGAAGTGCGGCGATCGTCGTCGCCGAGCGGCTGAAGCGGCTCGATTTCCGCGATCCGCATACGATGAAGCTCGAGCAGTCCCTGCCGACGCCGGGCTGCTCCGGGATCAACCACGCCGATTTCTCGATCGACGGGCGCTATGCGATCTTCACCTGCGAGTTCCGCGGCGGCGGCCTGGTCAAGATCGACATGGTCAACCGCAAGGTGCTCGGGCTATCTGAAGCTCGACGCCCGCGGCATGCCGCAGGACATCCGCATCTCGCCCGACGGCAAGCTGTTCTACGTCGCCGACATGCTGGCCGACGGGGTCTTTCTGGTCGACGGCGACAGCTTTACGAAGGTCGGGTTCATCCACACCGGGATCGGCACGCACGGCCTCTATCCGAGCCGCGACGGCACCAAGCTCTACGTCTCCAACCGCGGCTCGAACAAGATCCACGGGCCGCCGGCACGGCCCGGGCAGATCAGCGTGATCGATTTCGCCACCCGCAGCGGTGGTCAAGACCTGGCCGATCCCCGGCGGCGGCAGCCCCGACATGGGCAACGTCAGCGCCGACGGCAAACAGCTATGGCTGTCCGGGCGCTTCGACAACGTCGTCTACGACATCGACACGACGACCGGCGCCGTCAATGAGATCCCGGTCGGCAAGGAGCCGCACGGCCTGACCGTGTGGCCCCAACCCGGCCGCTACTCCTTCGGCCACACCGGGAATATGCGCTAGCGGACCGACACAATCTCCGCTCTCGACCCATTGCCGACCATCGTTTCTCTTAACGGCGACGACGGCCCATGGGCCGCATTCGGTTATCGGGCTGAAGATCTGTTCAAAGCCGCAGCGGCGCATATGAGCGTTTTGAAGGCATCCCCATCTACTTCATCGCCCTCATGGAGATCTATAGCGCGCCTGGTGTTGCCTTCAAGGCTAGAGTTGAACAGACCTGAAGGGTCCTTCAGCGAGGCGCCCTTGGCGAAAGTCAGCTTCACGACGCTCTTGTACGTCTCGCCGGTGCAGATCAGTCCATCGTGAGACCACACCGGAACGCCCCTCCACTTCCACTCCTCGACCACTTCGGGATCCGCCTGCTTGATGAGAGCGCGGATATGGGAGAGCGTCTTGCCCCTCCAGTCGTCCAGTTCCTTGATCCTCGCGTCGATCAGCCGAGAAGGCAATTCGCCACTGGTCGTTGCGCACTTTTTCATATTGTTTGCAGCCCCTTCGGATGTTTTTCTATCTTGTGCCGGGTAAGTCTCATAAGACGCTCACCATGCTAATTCGACCGCGAGAGCGGTTGCTTGGGGGGCTGCAATGGGTCGACCTCGGCGGTTCCACGAACGGCCGGAAGCGGCGCGACCTCGCCGTCGGCGGCGGGTGCGGCGCCCCACCCTGAGCGGATTTGCGGCGTTGGTTTATCAGATCTGGCCACCAGACGCTGGTCATAGCCGCACCTGGCGCAACCTGAGCGCGTTGCTGATGACCAGCACCGAGCTGGCGCTCATCGCGGCGCTGGCGATCATCGGGTTGAGCAGGAGGCCGAAGGCCGGGTAGAGCGCGCCGGCCGCGATCGGGATCGCCAGCCCGTTGAAGACGAAGGCGAAGAACAAATTCTGCCGGATGTTGCGCATGATCGCGCGCGACAGCCGGCGGGCGCGCACGATGCCGTCGCAGATCGCCCTTGACCAGGGTCAGCGCGGCGCTCTCCATCGCGATGTCGGCGCCGGTGCCCATGGCGATGCCGATATCGGCCTGGGCCAGGGCCGGCGCGTCGTTGACGCCGTCGCCGGCCATCGCCACGACATGGCGCTGCTGCTGCAGGTCGCGCACCACCCGGGCCTTCTCGTCGGGCAGCACCTCGGCGACGACCTCGTCGATGCCGAGCCGGCGCCCGACCGCCTCCGCCGTGGTGCGGCTGTCGCCGGTCAGCATGACCAGCCGCAGCCCCTCGGCGCGCAACGCGGCGAGCGCCGCCGCGGCATTGTCCTTGACCGGGTCGGCGACCGCGACGAGCCCGGCCGCAGCGCCGTCGACCGCGACCAGCATGACGGTCTGGCCCTCGCGGCGCAGCTGCATCGGCGCGCGTCGCCAGATCGCCCGGATCGATGCCGAGCGCGGCGAACAGCGCCGAGGTTGCCGATCGCGACCTGCCGGCCGTCGACCCTGCCGGTGACGCCCTTGCCGGTCTGCGAGGCGAAATCGGCCGCGGCGCCCGAGCGTCAAGCCGCGCTCTTCGGCGCCGTTGGACGATGGCCGCGGCCAGCGGGTGCTCGCTGCCGCGCTCGAGGCTGGCGGCGAGGCGCAGCAGTTCGTTCTCGTCGACGCCGCCGGCGGCGACGATGCCGGCCAGGCGCGGCTTGCCCTCGGTCAGGGTTCCGGTCTTGTCGACGACGAGGGTGTCGGCCTTTTCCATCAATTCGAGCGCTTCGGCGTTGCGGGCGAGGACGCCGGCGCGGGCGCCGCGCCCGGTGCCGACCATGATCGACATCGGCGTCGCCAGGCCGAGCGCGCACGGGCAGGCGATGATCAGCACCGCGACCGCGTTGACCAGCGCAAAGCCCGATCGCCGGCGCCGGGCCGAAGATCGACCAGACGACGAAGGTGACCGCCGCGGCGAGCGATCACGCCCGGCACGAACCAGCCGGAGACGGTGTCGGCCAGCGCCTGGATCGGGGCGCGCGAGCGCTGCGCCTCGGCGACCATCTGGACGATCCGGGCGAGCAGCGTCTCGCTGCCGACCCGCTCGGCGCGCATGACAAAGCTGCCGGTGCTGTTGACGGTGGCGCCGGTGACGCTGGTCGCCCGCCGCCTTTTCGGCCGGCATCGGCTCGCCGGTGATCATCAATTCATCGACCGCGCTCGCGCCTGTCGAGCACGACGCCGTCGACCGGGACCTTCTCGCCGGGGCGCACCCGCAGCCGGTCGCCCGGAACCACCTCGTCGAGCGCGATGTCGGCCTCGCTGCCGTCGTCGCGCACCAGCTGGGCGGTTTTGGGCGCCAGATCGAGCAGCGCGCGGATCGCGCCGCCGGTCTGGGCGCGGGCGCGCAGTTCGAGCACCTGGCCGAGCAGCACCAGGGTGACGATGACCGCCGCCGGCTCGAAATAGACCGGCACGGTGCCGTCCGGCCATGCGGAACGAGGCCGGGAATATCCCGGGCAGCAGCGCCGCGACCAGGCTGTAGCCATAGGCGACGCCGGTGCCGAGCGCGATCAGGGTGAACATGTTGAGCCGGCGGTTGACCAGCGAGGCCCAGCCGCGCCGGAAAAACGGCGCGCCGCACCACAGCACCACCGGCGTCGCGAGGACGAGCTGGAGCCACACCGCCGCGTGGCGAAATCAGCGCAGCGAACGCCGCCGGCGCGAAATCCGCGCCCATCGCCAACGCGAGCAGCGGCACCGACAGCGCCACCCCGACCCAGAACCGGCGCGTCATGTCGCGCAATTCGGGATTGGCCGCGTCCCCGGCCAGACGGCGTCATCGGCTCCAGCGCCATGCCGCAGATCGGGCAGCTGCCGGGTCCGTCGCGCACGATTTGCGGGTGCATCGGGCAGGTCCACTGCGACCGCCTCGGCCGCCGGCGGCGTGTGGCGGCGGGGACGGCGTCAGATAACGCGCCGGGTCGGCCTCGAACCGCTCGCGGCATCCGCGCTGCAGAAATGATAGGTGTGGCCCGGCATGCTCGGCGCGGTGCTGGCGTGGCCGGATCCACCGTCATGCCGCATACCGGATCGCGCATGCCAGCAACGGTCCGCCTCGGCCCGATATTGGCTCTCTCGGTGAGCGAAGCGCTCGGCCGCGGTCATGGCGTGCCTGTCCTTTTGCAATCGCTGCTGGCTTGGATCATAGGCGAACTGGAGCCGGGTTGATCCAGGTCAAGGAATGGCTTTGCCCAGCGGGATAATCCATCGCCGCCATCGCTGATGGAGAACTGCGATGTTCAAAAGCAAGGCCTTCGCCGCGCTGCCCCTCGTCCTGGCGCTGCTCGCAACCCCCGCCATCGCGCAGCCGACGACGCAGGCGGACCACCAATCCGGCGACGCGATGATGGGCGCCGGCGGCATGCCGGGGGGCATGATGCGCATGATCCGGGGCGTGGAGGGCATGGGCGAGACGGGCGGCATGGGGATGGGCATGGGCGGATGCGGATGATGGCGGCCATGGCCGGCCATGTGGAAGGCCGTCTCGCCTTCATCAAGACCGAGCTCAAGATCACCGACGCGCAACTTGCGGTGTGGAACAAATTCGCTGACGCCGTTCGCGACAACGCCAAGACAATGGGGCAGGCGATGCAGACCGGCATGACCGGGGCGAGCCAATCGGGGACGCTGCCGGACAAGCTGGCGCTGCGGGAAAAAATCATGGCGGCTCATCTCGAGGCGCTCCGCAACTTGACTGTGGCAGTCAACCCGCTCTACGCCGCGCTCAGCCCCGAGCAAAAGAAGACCGCCGACGAGCTGATGCCGGGCCCGATGGGCATGATGATGTAAGGGCGCAACCCCGCCCGCTCGGGACATCTCTGAGCAAGCCCGGATTGCGCGCCCGCCACAACCGTTGCCATGATCGCGTCTTCCCGGCATGGCGCTTCCCGTCCAGAGCGCGTAAGCTCGTGCGCCGGCCTCGGGTGTTCGGGAACGATCGCCGATGCGCCGCAACAGCATGCAGACTCCGGGAGGGAGTGACGATGCCAACTCATGAAATCACCACCGAAGATGTCGAGTATCTGCGCCACGGCGACAAGAGGCTGATCGCGCGGCTCTACAAGCCCAAGGGCGAGGGGCCGTTCCCGGCGGTGGTCGACCTCCACGGCGGCGCCTGGACCAGCGGCGATCTGAGCGGGACCCAGGGGCTCGACGAAGCCCTGGCGAAGGCCGGGTTTGTCGTCGCCTCGCTCGAATTCCGCCACAACGCCGACGGCTATCCGACCTCGCTCGTCGACATCAATTATGCGATCCGCTGGGTCAAGGCGCATGCCCGCGAGCTCAAGGTCGATCCGAACCGGGTCGGCAGCGCCGGCACAATCGAGCGGCGGCCATCTGGCGATGCTGGCGGCGATGCGCCCCGATGACCAGCGCTACGCCGCGGCGCCGTTGCCGGCCGGATCGCCCAAGGTCGACGCCACGGTGCGCGCGGTCGCGATGTCATGGCCGGTGATCAACCCGCTGTCGCGCTATCGCAATGCGCAAAAGGCGGCCAAGACCCCGAACCCGCCGGCCTATTCGATCGGGATGAAGGAAAAGCACGACCGCTATTGGAAGACCGAGGCGGCGATGGCCGAGGGCAACCCGATGCTGATCCTCGAACGCGGCGAAAAAGTGCAGATGCCGCCGGCGCTGTGGGTCCAGGGCCGGCCCGACATGGTTCACGACTATCACGACGACGAATTCGAGTTTCCCCGGCAACGAGCCCGAGCGGTTCATCTCCAACTATCGCAATGCCGGCGGCGATATCGAGATCGTCTATATCGACAACGAAAAGCGCTCGACCAGCGTCTCGTTCGACCCGATCGCCGCATTCTTCAAAAAGCACCTCGGGTAAGAGGCGCGCCGCCGCTCGCTACTCCCTCTCCTCGCCCGCGGGGAGAGGGGCCGGGTGCGGAACGTCGCCCGGAAACCAGTCGCCCAGCACCTGCTCCTCGGTATAGCTCGCCCGTTCGACCCTGGCGATCGTCTCCGGGTTGGTCTCGCCGTGATTGCGCAGGCTGCGGGACACAAGCCGAACGGTCCGGGGCGTTTGACGCGCGATCATGCTGGCCACTCCGGCCCTGGGGCTTGGACTGTCATTCAGCAAGTCCTCGATATCGCGTCGCTCGCGCCCGATCGTGTCGATCCAACCGGGCCGCGGATCGGCCGCCGGCGAGGTTTCGAGCTTGATCAGGCGCTCGATGACCACGGCGATGCGGCTGCCCAGTTCGCGGCTTCGCGATCGGCCCAAGCTGTCGATCTCCTCGGCAAGGTTCTCCCAATCCAACGGCAGGTTCGTGCCGAGCGCGCCGGCGTCGCGCAATGCCGCCGCCTGCGCTTCGGTCCAGCGGACGAAATCCTTGTCGTAAAGCCGTGCCGCATGGCCGGACATAGGCTGTTCCTCTCCTTGACGACGAGCGCTACGGCGGACCGGATCAATTCCCGGTGGTCAGCACGACGCGAAACCGGGCGCCGCCACTGATCATCCGCTCGTAGGCTTCGGCGGCGCGCTCCAGCGGAAAGACCTCGTTCATCGAACGCACCCCGGTGAGCGCGCTGAACGCCAAGGTGTCCTGCGAGTCGATCGAAGTGCCCGAGTACCAGCCCCTGATCGACCGGCTGCCGAAGATCAGGTTCAGCGCGTCGACCGCGAGCTTGTCGACGGCGCCGATCACCATCAGCGCGCCGGTGGCCGCGAGGCCGGCCTGGACCGAATTCATCGCCTCGGCGCTAGTCGCGGTCGCCAGGATGGCCTTGGCGCCGCCGAGCCTCTGCAACGCCGCCGCCGGATCCTCGGCCGCATTGTCGATATAGTGGTGGGCGCCGAGCTGCCGGGCGAGCGGCGCCTTGTCCGCCCCGCGCGCGATCGCGACGGTTTTGAAACCGAGCCTTCGCCGCGAACTGGACGCCGAGATGCCCGAGCCCACCGAGACCCAGCACCGCCACGGTTTCGCCCGGCCGCGCGCCGCTGTTGCGCAGCGCATTGAAGGTCGTGACGCCGGCGCACATCAACGGCGCCGCTTCGACCGCCGACAATTCGTCGGGCACCCGCGCCAAGCGCCGAGGCCGGCGCGATCATGTAATCGGCATAGCCGCCATCGGAGGTGACCCCGGTCACCAGGGTCTCGGTCTCGCAGGCGAACGCATTGCCGCGGCGGCAGGCGTCGCAATAGCCGCAATTGCCGCCATGCCAGCCGACGCCGACGCGCTGCCCGACCTTCCAGCCTAGAACGTTGGCGCCGATCGCATCGATGCGGCCGATGACCTCGTGGCCGGGCACCCGTGGATACTGAATGCCGGGAAACAGCCCCTCCTTGGTGACAGTGTCGCTATGGCAGACGCCGCAGGCCTCGACTTTGATCCGGACCATGCCGGCGCCGGCTTCCGGGATCTCCCGTTCCACCAGTTCCAGCTTCCCCTTCGGCTGCGATACTTGGACGGCGCGCATTGTCGCCATTTTCCACCTCCTGCACTTGATCCGCGCCGGCGCCGAGCCTCGGGCCGGGCAGCGGCCGTGGGGGTCAGCGCTTGAACAATGCCTCGGCGCCCTGGCGCTGCCCGAGCTTCGCCCTGACCTCGAGCCGCACGCGGGTGATTTCGGCCTCGAGCTCGGCAATATAGGCTTCGAGCTCGGCGATCCCCAACAGGCTCAGATCCCTCGGCGCCGCCGGCTTGCGGCTGCGGCTCGATCTCTGCTTCGTCCATCGATCTTCAACTTCCCGGCTGTCTTTCCTCGGTCGGCGGCGAGACTATATAGTGATTGACAATTTCGCGCTCGCCTGCCCGCTGTTTGCGCGGCGGCGGCGCATTGCCGAAACCGGGATTCATCATGCCAGCTCCGTTGATGCCAAAGGCGACCGCCGTATGGCTGGTCGAGAACACCTCTCTCACCTTCGAGCAGATCGCCGATTTCTGCGCGCTTCATCCGCTCGAGGTTCAGGCGATCGCCGATGGCGAGGTTGCAAACCAGATGCAGGGCCTCGATCCGGTGGCCAATGGTCAGACCACCGCCGCCGAGATTGCGCGCTGCCAGGCCGACACCACTGCGCGGCTGACGCTATCGCCGCAGGCGACGCCGCCGCAGGCGGTCCGCCATCGGGGGCCGCGCTACACCCCGATCGCCAAGCGCCAGGACAAGCCCGACGCGATCGCCTTCGTGCTCAAGACATATCCGGAATTGTCCGACGGCCAGATCTCCAAGCTGATCGGCACCACCAAGCCGACGATCGCCGCGGTGCGCGACCGCACCCATTGGAACAGCCCGAACATCAAGCCGCGGCACCCGGTCGGGCTCGGCCTGTGCACGCTCGAAGAACTCGAAGACGCGGTCGGGCGCGCTCGCTCCAAAATGCCGCTCGACCCTGAGGCCGTCGCCAGCGAGGAGGCCGAGCGGCTGGAGACCTAGGCCGGCCGCGCCGCTTCAGCCGCTGCCGCGCCGCGCATACCCGGCTCGCACGAAAACATCGCGGATCTCGCCGAGGATCGCCGGGTCGTCGATCGTCGCCGGCATCGGATAGTCCTCGCCGTCGGCGATCTTGCGCATCGCGCCGCGCAGGATCTTGCCCGAACGGGTCTTCGGCAATCCGGCGACGATGAGCGCGGTGCGCAAGCTCGCCACCGGACCGATGCGCTCGCGCACCAAGGCCACGGCTTCGCGCTCGATGTCCGCGGGTGGCCGCGCGGCGCCGGCCTTCACCACCAGGAGACCGAGCGGAACCTGGCCCTTGAGCGCGTCGGCGACCCCGATCACCGCGCATTCGGCGACATCGGGGTGCGCCGCCAGCACCTCCTCGATGCCGCCGGTCGACAGCCGATGGCCGGCGACGTTGATGATGTCGTCGGTGCGGGTCATCACGTGGATATAGCCGTCGGCGTCGATAAACCCGGCGTCCGCGGTCTGATAAAATCCCGGAAATGCCGATAGATAGGTCTGCACAAAATGGTCGTCGGCCTGCCACAGGGTCGGCAATGCCCCCGGCGGCAACGGCAGTTTGACCACGAGCGCGCCGATCTCGCCCGGCGCCATTTCGCGCGCGTCGCCCGCCGCTTCGGCGTCGAGCACGCGGACGTCCCAGCCGGGGACGGCGCGGGTGGCCGAGCCGTGCTTGACCGGCAGCCGCTCGATGCCGAGGCAGTTGGCGGCGATCGGCCAGCCGGTCTCGGTCTGCCACCAATGGTCGATGACGGCGACGCCGAGATGCTGTTCGGCCCAGGCGACGGTCGGCGGATCGGCCCGTTCGCCGGCCAGAAACAGCGCGCGGAATTTTCCCAGATCGTGCTGTCGGATCAGACGCCCGTCGGGATCCTCGCGCTTGATCGCGCGAAACGCGGTCGGCGCGGTAAAGAAGACGCGGACCTCGTGCTGCGCGATCACCCGCCAGAAGGCGCCGGCGTCGGGCGTGCCGACCGGCTTGCCCTCGTACATGATGGTGGTGCAGCCCGAGCAGCAGCGGCGCGTAGACGATGTAGGAATGGCCGACCACCCAGCCGACATCGGAGGCGGTCCAGAACACCTCGTCGGGCGCCACGCCATAGATCGCCGGCAATGACCAGCGCAGGGCCACGGCATGGCCGCCATTGTCTCGGACCACGCCCTTGGGAATGCCGGTGGTGCCGGAGGTATAGAGGATATAGAGCGGGTCGGTCGCCAGCACCGGCACGCAATCGGCCGGCCGCGCGGCGGCGGTGAGCTCGTCCCAATCATGGTCGCGCGTTTGGGCATGGTCGCGCCTGGCGACCAGCTCGGCCCGGCGCATCGGCCGCTGCAGGATCACGCAATGCTCGGGCTTGGAGCGGGCTTCGGCGATCGCGGCGTCGAGCAATGGCTTGTAGGGGATGATGCGATTGGCCTCGATGCCGCACGAGGCTGAGAGGATGACCCGCGGCCTGGCGGCGTCGATCCGGGTCGCCAGCTCGTGCGCGGCGAACCCGCCGAACACCACCGAATGGATCGCGCCGATGCGGGCGCAGGCCAGCATCGCCATCGCCGCCTGCGGCGCCATCGGCATGTAGATCAAGACCCGGTCGCCCTTGCCGACGCCGAGCCCGACCAGCGCCCCGGCGAGCCGCGCCACCTCGTCGCGCAGCCGGCGATAGGTGAAATGCGCGATCTCGCCGGTGACCGGGCTGTCCCAGATCAACGCCATGCGTTCGCCGTTTCCGGCGGCGACATGGCGGTCGAGCGCGTTCCAGCAGGTGTTGAGCCGGGCGCCGGGAAACCACCGGAAAAACGGCGGGCGGCTGCGATCGAGCACCCGGTCCCAGCGGCGCTCCCAATCGATCGCCTCGGCGGCCTCGGCCCAGAACTCCTCGGGCCGCTCGATCGACCGGCGATAGGTTTCGGCATAACCCGTCGGCATCGGCTGTGTCCTCCCCTCGGTTGCCGTTCTCTGGCTGGCGAGCCTCGCCGAGCCGGCGGCGTTCAGTGCAGCTTAAGGACCGCGCCGAGCAGGGTGAGCCCGGCGGCCAGCATAATGCCGACGCGCACCGTCAGCCTCAGGCCCAAGTTCTCCAACGCCGTCCGAAGCTCTTGCGCCGTCGCCAAGAGGTCTGTCTTCGTCGCGAGCTCTACCATGATGAACTCCCGCGCTGCCTCGGCATGGGCTTCGGCTTGGTCCTGTGGTACTCCCGAGTCGCGAAGCTTCTTCGAATAGCCCAATGTATCAAACGCGAACGCCATCTACGCGTGCCTCAGCCGGATTTTCGGAACGCCCGATGCGTCAAATCGAATTATAGCACATAGGCAAGATGCGGTCGCGCGCGCATGGTCGGACGGCAAAGCCGGATCAGGGCGAAATCGGTCCCGAACTGATCGAAGGCTGGGCGCTCGCCTATCTCGGGCGGTTTGCGAGTTCGGCCGAGAATTTGCGCCGGGTGCTGCTGCGCCGCGCGCGGCGCCGCGGGCTGCCGGTTGCGGAGGCGAGCGAACAGACCGCGGCGCTGGTCGATGCGCTGGTCGAGCGCTACCGCGGTTCAGGCCTGCTCGACGATGTCGCCTATGCCGCGGCCCGCGTGCAATCCCTGCATCGCCGTGGCGAGTCCGGCGCTCGGATCCGCGCCCGGCTGGCGGCCAAGGGGGTCGATAGTTCGCTCGCCGCCGCGGCGGTGCAGAGCCTGCGCGCCGAGACCGCCGATCCCGATCTCGCCGCCGCCTGCGCCTTTGCCCGCCGCCGCCGGCTCGGTCCCTATCGCCGGGCCGCGGTCGACCCGGCGCGCGAGCTTGGCGCTTTCGCCCGCGCCGGCTTCCCGCGGCGGGTGGCCGAGCGGGTGCTCGCCTGCGCCGATATCGCTGCGGTCGAGGCGCTCGCCGGCGCCGAGGCCGCCCAAGACTGAGTGAACCTGAGCGTGCCCGCTCAGCCGCCGCCGGGCTCGCGCTCGCGCATCAGCCGGGCGATCGCGACCGCATCGGCGTCGCCCTGCGCCTCGAGCGCTGTGGCGATGCGCGGGCGGTCAGCCGCCGGGCGGTTCTGGCTCAGCTTGTATTTGCCTTCGAGCCGGGTGATGGCGATGTCGAGTCCGATGATGCCCTTGAGCATTCCGGCCAGATACGCTTCGGGCAGATCCTGCATCCGCCATGGCTCGGGGCGGCGCGCCTCGTGCCGGTCCGACAGCCGGCGCAGCAGCCGGCGCAGCCATTCATCGTCCTCGACTAGGCGCAGGCTCCCATAGGCGTGGACGTCGACATAATTCCAGGTCGGCACCGCCGGACCGCCGATGTACCAGCTGGGTGAGATGTAGGCGTGCGGCCCGCTGAAGATGGTCAAAACCTCGCCGGCCGCGGTGCTGCCCGGCGCGGCCAGATCCGAGACCTGCGGGTTGGGGCGGGCGAGATGGCCGAGAAGGTGCAGCTGGTCGCCGGCGCGCTCGACCATAAACGGGATATGGCTGGCCACCAGACCCCTTGGGCCGTGGCTGATCAGAAGCCCGAAATCATGGCGCTCGACATGCGCGATCAGCACTTCGGGGCGGGTCTCGGTGAAAACCGGGGGCAGATAAACCACGAGAGCACCTTGCTGCTGGCTGCTGGCGGTCAGCCAAGATGCTTTAGCACGACCGTGGCCAGCAATGCTGCCCCGGTCGCGAACAGGATGATGCCCGAGCCGCGGCTGATCCAGGCGAGATGGCGCGGCTCGATCGCGCGGCGAAACAATCCGACGCCGAGGCTCAAGCCCAGCCACCACAGGAATGACCCGCTCCACACCCCGAGCACCAGGGCCGCCGCGCGCAGCAGCGAGTCGGGGCCGCCGCTGAGGCCGAGGGCGGCGAAGATCGCGAGAAAGACCAGGATCGTCACCGGATTGGTGATGGTCAGGGCAAAGGCGGAGGCAAAATCGCGCACCAGACTGTCCGCATCGGATTGCTCGTCCATCTTGTCCTGCGCCTTGGCCAGCAACGCCGACCCGCCCGCATAGACCAGGTAGATGCCGCCCGCGGTGCGCAGCCAGTCTTCGTAGTCGAGCAGCCAGTGGGAAACGAAGGTGAGGCCAAAGGCGGCGACGGCCCCGAACACCGCGTCGGCGGTGGCCGCGCCATACCCCGAAACCAGGCCCGCGAGCCGGCCCTCGAAGATCGTGCGGCGCAGACACAGGACGCCGACCGGGCCGACCGGCACGGCGATCACCATGCCGACCACGATGCCTTTCAACAGAAACAGTAAAAGCATCTGCGGCGGTCCTGTGCGCAGCCGGAGTCACTCTCCGGGAATGGCCGAGGGCGGGCAACGCGAAATCGCGCGGCGATCTGCGGCCGGGTCGCGCTATGCTGGCCGCAAGATTGCGATCCAGGCGCGATCCTTACGCACGGAGTTGCCGATGCCCGATCCCGAAAACGCCCACCGGTTCGATTTTGTTTCGATCGACGGCGAGAAGCTGCCGCTCGACGCCTGGCGCGGCCGGCCGGTGCTGGTCGTCAACACCGCCTCGTTCTGCGGATATACCCCGCAATACCGTGACCTCGAAGCCTTGTGGCGGCGCTACCGCGGCCGTGGCCTCATCGTGCTCGGCGTGCCGTCCAACGATTTCGGCCAGCAGGAGCCAGGGTCGGCGGCCGAGATCAAGGGCTTCTGCGAGACCAATTATGCGGTCGATTTTCCGCTGGCGCAGAAATGCCGGGTGGTCGGCGGCGAAGCCCATCCGTTCTATCGCTGGATCGCCGACACCCTCGGCGAGGCCGGAACCCCGCGCTGGAATTTTCACAAATATCTGCTCGGGGCCGAGGGCGAATTAGCCGGGTCCTGGCCTTCCCAAGTCGCGCCCAACGATCCCCGGATCACCTCCGAAATCGACAAGCTGCTGCCGCAAGGCTGAGCTCAGGCAGGCGCGGCCTCGGCGCGGGTCGCCGGCGCTGCCGCCGGCAATTCGGCGGCGCTGGCGATGGTTCTGACCGCGAGCATCTCGCGCTTGCCGCGGATCTCGACCTCTGCGCTGGGAAAGGCGGCGAAATCGAGCCCGGCGCGCCGCACCACATCTTCCGAGACGACCAGCTCGACGCCAAATTCCTTGGTCAGCTCCTCCAATCGGCTGGCGGTGTTGACCGCGTCGCCGATCGCGGTGATCGCCGTGGCGCCGCCATAGCCCATCTCGCCGACGATGATCGGCCCAGCATGGATGCCGATGCCGATGCGCAGCGGGCGCTCGATCTCGTCGCGCAACGAAGCGTTGAGCTCGCCCATGCGCTCGGATATCAGCCGGGCCGCGAGCAGCGCTTGGCGGCAGCCGGCCGGCGCGCCGCTCTCGATGCCGAACAGCGCCATCACCCCATCGCCGAGGAATTTGTCGACGCGCCCGCCGGCGCTCTCGATCGCACGCCCGACGGCGGCGAAATAGCGGTTCAGGATGAACACCACGTCGTAGGGCAGCCGACCTTCGGAGAGCGCGGTAAAGCCGCGGATGTCGGCGAACAGGATGGCGATCTCGCGCTCGCTGCCTTGGGCGAAATCGACCCGGCGGCGTCCGTCCATGGCATAGGCGAAGGGCGGCAGCAGCGGCGTCACTTCGACCGCGCCCCTCGGCCGCAACTGGCAGGCCAGGCGCACATTGGCGGTGGCGCCGATGCGGCGCAGCACCCGCTGCTCGGCATCCCCCGGCGGATCGATGCTGTCGATCTCGCCGCGCACCCGCACCCGGCAGGTCGAGCAGCGGCCGCGGCCGCCGCAGACATGGGCGTGCGGGATGCCGGCGAGGCGGCTGGCTTCGAGCACGCTGACGCCGGGCACGACGTTGATAAAACGGCCGTCGGGGTAGCCGATCCGAATGAGGCCGTGGCGGCGCTGCCACAGCTGGCGCGCGCCCCGCGCCAGCAGCACCGCGGCGATCATGCCGGTGAAGAACCAGCTGAGAGCGGCGCTGATCAGGTCGAGCTCACGCGCGCTCTGCGGCGACGGCAGCCGCATCCGGGCAAAGGCCGCCCGGCTCCAGGCCGGGTCGGCGGCAAGTGCGGCAACCTGCCGCCCGGCCTCGATCGCGCCGAGCAGCGCCAGCACCGGCACCAGGACCGCAATGACGAGGGCGCCCGGCTGCGCCCGCGCATACCACGGCCTGACCTTGAGCCAAAAATGCAGGCCCAGCATCGCATGCGTCCAGGCGACCACCAGGGTCACCATCTGCAACGCGCCGAGCCGGGGGGCATGGACAAAATAGACCCAGAGCAAATAGGTGTAATGGCCGGTGTCGGCGCCGAAGAAATCCTCGGCGACGCGGGTCCCGACGACGTGCCGGGCGAGCATGATCGGGATGGCGAAGCCGAGCACGATCTGAGCCAGTTCCCCGGCGCGCAGGCGCAGGGTGCGCCGCTCCCACAACGCCCACAGCGCCAAGGTGTAATGGACGAGGAAACTGCCGTAGAGCAGCGCCTGCGCGGGCGGCGTCGACCACGCCCCGCCGATGTACGACAGCGCCTGTCCCATCGCCGCGAGCGAAATCAGCCCGACAGCGTGGTTGACGAGATGCATCGTCACATAGGCGAGCATCACGACGCCCGAAAAAAGCCGCACTCGGCGAATCATTGAGCGCCCCGGAGGGGATGGCGCCCGATCGCGAGTTCCGTCGCTGGCGATCGGCTATTCGATCGCAAGCCGGCGGCGTGTATCGTTGCGTGCTTGCGCCGCACTGCGGGGACCCGCCGGGAGTGGCGGAACAGCGCTGCCATGTGAGGGGCTGCTCGATGCTGGAGATCCATCATCTGGTCAAACGGTTCGGTCCGCTGGTCGCGGTCGACGATGTCTCGTTCGTCGTGCCGCGCGGCGAGGTGTTGGGCTTTCTCGGGCCGAACGGCGCCGGCAAATCGACGACGATGAAGATGATTACCGGCTTTGTGGCGCCGACCGCCGGCGCCGCCATCATCTGCGGCCACGACATCGCCAAGGCGCCGATCGCGGCGAAGCGCTGCATCGGCTATCTGCCCGAGGGCGCCCCCGCCTATCCCGACATGACGCCCGCCGAGTTTCTCCAATTCATCGCTCATATCCGTGGCTTTTCGGGCCGCGACGCCCAGCTGCGCATCGGCCGGGTGGTCGAGATGATCCATATCGCCGAGGTGCTGCACCAGCCGATCGAGACCCTGTCGAAGGGGTACCGCCGCCGGGTTGGGGTGGCGCAGGCCTTGCTGCACGATCCGCCGGTGCTGATCCTCGACGAGCCGACCGATGGGCTCGACCCCAACCAGAAATACGAAATGCGCAAGATTATCGCGGCGATGCGCCCGGACAAGGCGATCGTCATCTCGACCCATCTGCTCGAAGAGGTTGAGGCGGTGTGCAGCCGCGCGATCATCATCGCCCATGGCCGCATCTTCGCCGACGCGACCCCGGCCGAGCTCGCCCGGCGCTCGCGCCACCACAACGCGGTGCGCCTGGTCATCGCCGGCGACCTCGCGGAAATCCAAGCCGCATTGCTGCGGCTGCCGGCGGTGGCCGCGGTCGAGCCGGCCCGGGATGGCGAGGGCGAGGGGCTCCTGGTCCTGCCCCGCGACGGCGAGGATATCGTCGCCGACGTCGCCGATCTCGCCCGCGCCCATCACTGGCAGGTCACCCTGTTGCGGGTCGAGCACGGCCGGCTCGACGACGTGTTCCGAACGATCACGATGGCGCCGATCTCGCCGGCCCCGCTCGCCGCCGCGGCCTGACCCGCCATGCGCAACGTCCTCACCATCTTCCGCCGGGAGTTCGCCAGCTATTTCGCCACCCCGCTCGCCTATGTGTTCATCGTCATTTTTTTGGTCATGGCCGGGGTGTTGACCTTTTTCATCGGCGATTTCTTCGAGCGCGGGCAGGCCGATCTGCAGCCTTTCTTCGCATTCCATCCGTGGCTGTACCTCGTGCTGATCCCGGCTTTGTCGATGCGGCTGTGGGCCGAAGAGCGCAAGAGCGGGACGATCGAGCTGTTCCTGACCCTGCCGATCCGCATGACCGAGGCGGTGATCGGAAAATTCCTCGCCGCCTGGTGTTTTGCCGGAATTGCGCTGGCCCTGACCTTTCCGTTCTGGATCACCGTCAACCTGTTGGGCAGCCCGGACAACGGCGTGATCGTGGCGAGCTACATCGGCAGCTGGCTGATGGCCGGGGCCTTGCTCGCGATCGGCGCCTGCGTCTCGGCGGCGACCAAGAACCAGGTGATCGCGTTTGTCGTGACCGCGGCCATCGCCTTTGTCTTTACCGTCGCCGGCTCGCCGGTGGTGCTGGGGCTGCTCCAGGGCTGGGCCCCGCAATGGCTGATCGGCGCGGTCGCGCAGACGAGCTTCCTCGACCATTTCAGCGCCATCACCCGCGGCGTTCTCGATATCCGCGACGTCGCCTACTTCGCCTCGATCATGATCGCCTTTCTGTTCGCCAACGCGATCCTGGTCGATCTCGAAAAGGCCGAGTGAGATGAGCCCGACGGGCCGCGCCGACGGCTTTTTCGCCTCGCGTCGCGCCATCGCGATCACGGCGCTCGCGTGCATCGCGTTGATCGCGGTCTCGGCCAACATCATCATCGGCCGGTGGTTTACCGCACGGCTCGATCTGACCGCCGACCATCTCTATACCTTGTCGCCCGGGACCCTCCACACCCTGGCGCAGATCGGCGAGCCGATCACCCTGCGCTTCTACTATTCGAACCGGCTCGGCGACGAGGTCCCGGCTTACGGGGTTTACGCCCAGCGGGTGCACGAGTTGCTCGACCAGTACGTCGCCGCCGCACACGGCAAGCTTCGCCTCGAAATCTACCATCCCCAGCCGTTTTCGCGGGTCGAGGACCAGGCGGTGGCCTTTGGCCTGCAGGCGGTGCCGCTCGACAGCGAGGGCGACCATGTCTATTTCGGCCTCGCCGCGACCAATTCGACCGACGATCAGCAGGTCATCGCGTTCTTCTCGCCGAAGCGCGAGCGCTTTCTCGAATATGACCTGACCAAGATGATCCACAGCCTGGCCTTTCCGAAAAAGACCGTGGTCGGGCTGATCAGCACCCTGCCGCTCGAAGGCGACATGACGGCGATGATGCAGGGTCAGCCGAGCCAGCCGATGGCCGTCATCCAGCAATTGCAGCAGCTCGACAAGGTCGAGCCGTTGCCGATCAGTCTGGCGGCGATCCCGGCCGATGTCGACGTATTGATGCTGGTCCATCCGCAGAACCTGCCGCAGAAGACCCTGTTCGCGATCGACCAGTTCGTGCTGAAGGGCGGCAAGGCGCTGATCTTTGTCGATCCCCTTTCCGAAATGCAGGCCTCGCAGCCGAGCCAGACCAACCCGCCGGGCTCGCCGACCGCCAGCAACCTCGAACCGCTGTTCAAGTCGTGGGGCCTCGAGATGCTGCCCAAGGTCGCGGCCGGCGACCGCCGCGATGCGCAGGAAGTGGACGTCCCGGTGCCGGGCCATGGCGACCAGCCGCTCGATTATGTCGCCTGGCTCGACCTCCATGCCGCGAACCTCGATCGCAAGGACATGATCACGGCCGATCTGAGCCATATCACGATGGCTTCGGCCGGTATCCTCGAGAAGCTGCCCGGGGCCAAGACGACCATCGAGCCGCTGATCTGGACCTCGCGCGATTCGGCCGAGATCCCGGTCGACAAGCTCCAGGGTATGCCCGACGTCGCCGGTCTCCTCGCCGACTTCAAGCCAAGCGGCAAGCGCTACATCCTGGCCGCCCACGTTACCGGCATGGTCAAAACCGCCTTTCCCGGCGGCCCGCCGAAGCCGCCGGCCGCGGCCAAGCCCGGTCCCAAGCAGAGCCTGCCCGGACAGCCGGCAAACCCACCCGCCCCGGCGGCCGCCTGGCTCAAACAGTCGGTGCATCCGATCAATGTCGTGGTCGTCGCCGACACCGACATGCTCGACGATCGCCTCTGGGTGCAGAGCCAGGATTTCTTTGGCCGGCGCGTGATCGTGCCGATCGCCAACAATGGCGATTTCGTCGCCGACGCCATCGATGTGCTGGCCGGCGGCCAGGATCTGATCGGGCTGCGCAGCCGCGGCACCGCGGCCCGGCCGTTCACGGTCGTCGACCGCATTCAGCGCGAGGCCCAGGCCCGCTACAGCGCCGAGGAGCAGGCCTTGCGCCAAAAGCTCAAAGCGACCCAGGCCCAGCTCGCCGATCTCACCGGCAAAAATCAGGCCGACAGCCCCGCCGCCCTATCGCCGCAGCAGACGAGGGCGATCGAGCAGTTCCGCGCCGACATGGTGCAGACCCGCCGCCAGCTGCGCAACGTGCAGGCGGCGTTGCGCCGGAACATCCAGCGGCTGAAGGAAGGGTTTGAATTCCTCGACATCGCGCTGATCCCGATCATCGTCGCCGTGGTCGCGATCGTGGTCGGGGCGGTTCGCGTGAAGCGCCGCCGCCGCCGCACGCTTGAAGCATGAGCGGCCGAAGCATGAGCGGCGCCGGCCGCCAAAGTCGCGGGAGCCCGTCATGCAAAAGCGCAGCCTGATCCTTCTCGCCGCCGCGACCGCGGTGCTGGTGGTGCTCGCGGTGGCGGCGCTCGCCACCCGCGGCTACGCCGTCAGCCATGCTGGCCCGGATCGGCCGGCATTCCCCGGCTTGGCCGATAAGGTCGGCGAGGTCGCTTCGGTCGCGGTTCGGCGCGCCGGCTTGGGGCTTACGTTTGTGCGCCAGGGCGACGCTTGGCTCGTCCAGCAAAAAGGCGACTATCCCGCCGCCCCCGGCAAAATCCGCCAGATCGTATTGGCGGTGGCCGACATGACCCTGGTCGAGCCGATGACGCGCCGGCCGGATCTCTATTCGCGCCTCGAAGTCGAGGATCCGGGCAAGGGCAAATCGACCCTCCTGACCCTCAAGGCCAAATCCGGGGCGGTGCTGGCGCGGCTGATCGTCGGCAAGCGGCGCTACGACCGGCTCGGCCCCGGCAATGACGGGGTCTATGTCAGAAAGCCCGGCGACCCGCAATCGTGGCTCGCCCGCGGCTCGCTCGATTTTTCCGATCCGCCGGCGAACTGGCTCGATCGCGGCATCGTCGATCTCCCCGACAGCCGGGTCGCCAAGGTCAGCCTGACCCAGCCCGACGGCTCGATCCTGGTGCTCGACCGGGCCGACCCAAAGGCGAAATTTGTGGTCGTGGGCGCGCCGCCAAACGCCAAATACAAGGACGAAACTGCTCTTGGCGAGCCGGCCATGGCGCTCGAAAGCCTCGATCTCGACGATGTGCGGCCGGCCGCCAGGCTGCCGGTTCCGGCCACCGGCGTCACCACCGCGTCCTACACCACCTTCGATGGTCTGAGGGTCGATCTGAAGCTGTTCCAACACGACAACAAGAACTGGATCGCGCTCGCCGCCACCGGCTCGGCCAAGACCGCGCCCGAGGCAAAGAAAATCGACCAGCGGGTAAGCCGCTGGGTCTATGCGATCGCGTCGTACAAGGCGAAGATGATGCAGACGAGGCTCACCGACCTGCTGGCCTCGCCCAAGGGCTCGTGACCGGGTCGGCCGGGATCGCGGGCGAGGCGCTCTGGCCGTCGTATCGACCACAAAGGGAATGAAATGCCTGCACCCGACAGCGCGGCGCTGACCAACCCGGTCAAGGAGCGGATGAAGGCGGGCGAGGTGGCGCTCGGGCTTAACGTGCGGATCGCGCGCTCCGGCGACATCGCCCGCATCGCCAAAACCACCGGCCACGATTTCATCTTCATCGACGTGCAGCATTCGCTGTTTTCGCTGGAGACGATCGGGCATATCGCCCAGGCGGCCTTGGGCTGCGGCATAGCACCGCTGGTGCGGGTGCGCAGCTGCGCCGACCCGGACACCTCGCTCTTGCTCGATAACGGCGTCACCGGCATCGTCTTTCCCGACGTCAACAACGCGGCCGATGCGCGGCGCGGGGTCGACGCCGCCAAATTCGCGCCCATCGGCAAGCGCTCGGTCAGCGGCGGCTACCCGGTGTTCGACTACCGTGCGGCGCCGGTCGCGGACAGCATGGCGATGCTGAACGAGGCGACCCTCGTGGTGTGCATGATCGAAACCCGCGAGGGGCTCGCCAACATCGAGGAGATCGCCGCGGTCGACGGGGTCGAC
This sequence comes from uncultured Alphaproteobacteria bacterium, assembly GCA_963814805.1. Classification (GTDB taxonomy): domain Bacteria; phylum Pseudomonadota; class Alphaproteobacteria; order ATCC43930; family CGMCC-115725; genus AP-15. The sequence continues at coordinate 297,167 of CAWFER010000006.1, forward strand.
GTGATCCATATCGGCAGCAACGATCTGTTGACCGCACTCGGCAAGCCCGGCCGCTTCGACGATCCGGAGATTTTCTCGGCGATCGACCGGGCCATCGCCGCGGCCAAGGCGCACGGCAAGTTCGCCGGGCTCGGCGGCATGCGCAATGTCGCCCTCCAGGTCGAGCTGATCCGCAAGGGCGTGCGTTTTGTCACGACCCAGACCGATATCGGCTTTCTGCTGGCGGCGGCCGGCAGGTGGACCGGCGATCTGCGCGCGGCCCTGGCGCAGCCGGCGCGCTGATCGGCGGCGCGCTGATCGATCGAGAGGAATGAGCCAAGGGAATGGCCGAACGAGGGCGGCGTTGGTAGGTTGGCGCGTGAGATTGCAAAATCGGAGATGGGCATGCTGCGGATCGTCGCTTACGGGGGTGGTGCTGTGGCCACGCTCTATCTGGTCGTCGTCCTCGGCGTATTGATGTCGTGGCGGCGGCGCGCCCTGGAGCAGGGTCGGCTCCACGATGACCTTGCCGAGACCGCCATGTAATTGCGCGCCACCCGGCCGAAGATTGGCGCCGGGTGAGCCCGCCGGGCGGCGCTAAAGAGCGGGCCAGAGGCCGAAGACCACCCCGACCAAGGCGATGGCGGCGCCGCTCAGCACCTCGCCGTAGCGCTCGAACGCGCCGAGCCGCAGGCGCTGCAGCCCGGCGCTCGACCAGACGCACAGCACGATATAGGTCGCGATCGTGCTGAGGGCGAAGACGGCGGCCATCGGCGCCAGCAGCTTGGCCCCGTATTTCGCCGCGGCAAAGAACGCCGGGATGCCTTCGACCATCGGCGACGAGCCGAGGATCAGCAACAGCGCGGTGCGCGCCGTTGTCTTGTGGCGGTGCTGGTGCAGTGGCGGCTCGGTCGCGAACCCGGCGAGCACCGGGTGGTCGCTCGCCGGCAGATGATCGTGCCAATGGACATGGGCCGCGCCGCGCCCGTGCCGGTGGATGTGGCTGTGGTGGGTCAGCCGCACGGTCTCGCCGCGCAGCGGGGCGTAGAGCGGATCGTCGGCGGCCGCCGAAAACGCCGCCCCCGAGACCGCGGCTTGGTGCGGATGCGAATGCCGATGATCGAGGTCGCGCCGATCGATCGCGTCATCGTCATGCCCGGCTAAATGCGGATGGGCGTGGCTGTGACCACGATCGTGACTATGTCCATGCCCTTGATGCAGCTCGCGCCAGGCCGAAACCGCAACCCAGCCGCCAAAACCGATCAACGCGACAGCGGAGAGCGCGCCGACGAGATGGCTGAAGCGGTTGGCGAGAGCGATCCCGGCCACCCACACGGCCACGGCGATCAGCAGGGTCGAGACGACGTGGCCGATCCCGGCTTGCAGCGCAGCCCGCGCGGTCTCGGCCTTCGACCAGCCGCGCTGGCGGGCGATCAGCGCGATCGGGACCCAGTGGTCCGGCACGATCGTATGCAGCACCCCGACCGCGGCGACGGCGCCGACCAGCAGCAGTTCCGCACCGTGGATCATCGGTCGTCCCCGTGGCCGCCCTCGTCCCCGTGGCCGCCCTCGTGCTCGTGCCGGTGATCGGGATCGAGATGGCTGTGCGGGTGCGAATGCCGGACGCCGTCGGCGTGGCTGTGCTCGTGCTCGTGAAACACGATTTCGAGCCGCCGGCCAAAGGCGTCGGCGATCCGGCACAAGGTCTGCAAGCTCGGCACGTGATCGCCGCGTTCCAGGCGCGAGATCATCGAACTCGGTCATGGCAAGCCGCTGCGCCAGCGCTCGCTGGGTCTCGCCGGTGCGGGCGCGCAGCTCCAAGAGCTGGCGCGCGCATTGGCCGGCAATCGCCGCGCTGCGGTTGCCGGCGAACCCGGCTTTGACGCTTTCCATCTCGGGTCCTTCGCAGATTTGCTAAGTTCGGAACTTAGCAAACTCGCGAAGCGCTCGTCAATCGGCTATGCGACCGACCGAAACTCAGCCGCGCGCGGCTTTCTGCCCGAATCTAATTCCGCCCGGTCCGGAACGCCGGCATGACCTCCTCGGCGACCCATTGGAACTGTTCGAGCATGGTCGTCTGCGGCGTGCCGATCGGGCTACTAAGGCTGATGTGCTGCATGCCCGGATAGCGCTCCTCGAAGCCCTTCAGCAAGGCGACGAGTTCGGCGGGCGTACCGGCGAACCACGAGCCCAATTTCATGAAATGCTCGACATTCGGCACGCCGGCCTGGTCCCAGCCGCCGCGATGCGCCACCGCCTCGGCCTGCGCCGGGGTCAGCCCCGGCACAAAGCCCAACGGCGCGAACATCTTCACATGCTCCTCGTAAATCGGCTTGATCTCGCGGACCGCCTGCTCGCGGGTGCGCGCCAGATGGAAATGCAGCCCCAGCTGCAAATCCTCGCCAAGCTGCAAATTCCTGCCGGCGCGCGCCGCCGCCTGCTGGTAGGCGATGATCGGGCCGCCCTGCATCGTTGCCGCCCCGCCGCCAACGGCGCCCTTGATGCCGTGCCTGATCATGAAGTCGAGCCCGCGCGGGCTGGCGCTGACGATCGGCTGCCAGCACTCGACCGGGTGGATCGGGCGCGGCACCAGGGTCAGCTCCTTCAACTCGTAGCCGCGGTAGGGGACGCGCGGCGGCAGGGTGTAATGCGCGCCCTTGTGCGAGAACGACTCGTTATTGAACGCCTTGAAGATGATTTCGACACCTTCCTCGAACACCTCGCGGTTGGCCTCGCCGTCGAGCATCGGGCCGCCAAAGGTCTCGACCTCGCGGGTGTGGTAGCCGCGGCCGACCCCGAACACCGTGCGCCCGCCGGTCAGGATGTCGGCGGCGGCGAAATCCTCGGCCAGCCGCAGCGGGTGCCACATCGGCACGATGTTGAAGCCGCAGCCGATCTTGAGCCGCTTGGTGACGTGCGCCAGATGCACCGCCAGCATCAGGATGTTGGGGATGCACTCGTAGCCTTCGCGCTGGAAATGGTGCTCGGCCAGCCACAAGGTCTCGTAGCCGAGCGCGTCCATCTTTTTGGCGATCGCCTCGGTCTTTTCAAAGACGCTGGCCAGATGCTGGTTCGAATAGCGCCGCTCGTTGGCCGGCGTCGCCTCCTGCCCGCGGTCGGGAAGATCGACGTGGCCAGCGTAAACGGTGGTGAATTTGGTGATCATGTCTGGTCCTCCGGATCGGCTGCCGCGATCGGGGCGGAATGCCGCATCCCGCCACATTGGGCCAGTTTGTCATATCTCGGCAGCGTGCGTCACGCGCGGCGGACCTGTTGCGGCGCCGGTTGACGCCGCTTTGGCAAAAGGGGAATGCTCCCGACCCTCGCGGGCATAAGCCCGCCGATCGATCCGGGGGGAATACCGATGACGTTGTCGCGCAGACGGTTGCTCAAAAGCGGTGGCGCCGGCATTGCCGCCGCCACCATCCTGCGCTGGCCCGCCGACGCGGCCGAGTTCAATTTCAAATGCGGCAGCGCGCTGCCCGACGGTCATCCGATGTCGATCCGCGTGCGCGAAGCGATGAAGGCGATCAAGGAGGAAAGCGGCGGCCGGCTCGACATGACGCTCTATACGAACAGCGAACTCGGCGGCGACACCGCGATGATCTCGCAGACGATCGCCGGGGCGCTCGAGATGTACACGATGGCGTTCGATATTCTGGCGGAGAGGAACCCGGCCTGCGGCGTCTTCGGCGTCGGCTATGCCTTCATCGGCTACGATCACATCTGGCCGGCAATGGATGGCGAGCTCGGCGACCATTTGCGCGGCATCGCCGGCCAGATCGGCCTGCATTGCATCCATAATTGCTACGACCACGGCTTTCGCGAGATCACCACCCGGACCAAGCCGATCAAAACGCCCGCGGATCTCAAAGGCTTCAAGATCCGTCTGCCGTTTGCCCCGATCGCGATTGCGCTGTTCCAGCATTTGGGCGCCTCGCCAACCCCGATCAACGGCGGCGAGATCTATAGCTCGCTGCAGACCGGCATTGTCGACGGCCAGGAGAACCCGCTGATCCTGATCGACACCGCCAAGTTCTACGAAGTGCAGAAATATTGCAGCCTGACCAATCACACCTGGGCCGGAATCCATCTGACCTTCAGCAACATCGCCTGGAACCGGCTGCCGCGCGACTTGCAGGAGTTGTCGGAAAAACAGTTCAATCAAAAAGCGCTGGAGGAACGCGCCGATTGGCAGGTCATGACCAAAAAGGAAGTCGCCAATCTGACGAGCAAGGGCCTGACGTTCAATTCGCCGGACCCCCAGCCGTTCCGCGAGGTGCTGCACAAGACCGGGTTCTACCCGGAAATGAAGGCGAAAATCGGCGGCCCGACCTGGGCGCTGCTCGAAAAATATGTCGGGGTTCTGACCTGACCACCCGGCAGACCATCCCGCTTTGTGGCGGCGCGGCCAGGTCAGCTGCGGCGCCAGGCGGGCCACGTTAAACCAGGGGAAATGTCGATGAGCGTGTCGCGTAGAAAATTGCTGTCGAACGCCGCCGCCGCGGCCGCGGCCGGAGTGGCGGCGCCGATGATCCTGCGGTGGCCGGCCAACGCCGCGGAATTCGCCTATAAATGCGGCACCGCGCTCCCCGACGGGCATCCGATGTGCATCCGCGGCCGGGAGGCGATGAAGGCGATCAAGGAACAGAGCAACGGCCGGCTCGACATCACCCTCTACACCAACAGCGTGCTCGGCCAGGACACGGCGATGATCTCGCAGACGATCGCCGGCGCGCTCGAAATGTATTTTCTGCCGATCGACCTGTTGGCGCCGCGCAACGAAGCCTGCGGCATCTTTGGCGTCGGCTATGCCTTTCTCGGCTACGACAACATCTGGAAGGCGATGGACGGCGATCTCGGCAATTACCTGCGCACGATCTCGCACCAGATCGGCTTTCAGGTCGTGCACAATTGCTGCGATCACGGCTTTCGCGAGATCACCACCCGGACCAAGCCGATCCGGACCCCGGCCGATCTGAAGGGGTTCAAGATCCGCCTGCCGGTGGCGCCCTATCTGATCGCGCTGTTCCAGCATCTCGGCGCCTCGCCGACCCCGATCAATTTCGGCGAGGTCTACAGCGCCTTGCAGACCGGCGTCGTCGACGGCCAGGAGAACCCGCTGGTGCTGATCGACACCGCCAAGCTCTACGAGGTGCAGAAATATTGCAGCCTGACCAACCATGTCTGGGCCGGCATCCATTATTCCTTCGGCAATGCAGCCTGGCAGCGGCTGCCGCCCGATCTGCAGCAGCTGGCCGACAAGGAGTTCAACGCCAAGGCGATGCTGGAGCGCGCCGACTGGCAGGTCATGACCAAGGCCGAAACCAAAAAGCTCGAGGGCAAGGGCATGGTGTTCAACAGCCCCGACACCAAGCCGTTTCAGGACGAGCTGAAGAAATCGGGCTTTTACCAGGACATGAAAAAGAAGTCCGGCGACAAGGCATGGGCCTTGCTCGAAAAGTACGTAGGCCCGCTGGCATGAGCAGCGAGGCGCCGCGGCTGCCGCAAGCCATCGCCGCCCGCCGGGATCCGGCCTGGGCCGGCGCGCGGCGCCTCGCCCTCACGGTCGACTTCGCGATCGGCACGCTTGGCCGAGGCATTGGGCGCGCTGCTGGTGCTGGCCGAGGTCGGCATCCTGTTTGCCGGCGTCGTCTCGCGCTATGTCTTCGACAGCCCGCTGATGTGGACCGACGAGCTCGCCAATTTTCTGTTCCTGTGGCTGGCGATGCTCGGCGCCGTCGTCGCCTTCCGCCGCGACGGGCATATGCGGCTGACCACCTTCGTCAACTGGCGCTTGAGCCCGGAACGCGGCCGCTGGCTGGGGACGGTCGGGGCGTTGATCGTCATCGTCTTCGTCCTCGAGATCCTGATGCCGGCGGCGCAGTATCTGCAGATCCAGCAATCGACGAGCTGATCACCTTGCCGATCTCCGACGGCTATCGGGTGCTGGCGATCCTGGTCGGCTCGACTCTGCTGGCGATCGTGGCCCTGCTGCGGCTGCTCGAAACCACCGGCTGGCGCGGCCTCGCCTTGGCGGTCGCCGTCGTCGGCGCGGTTGCCGGCGGGTTGTGGCTGGCCCAGCCGCTGCTGATCGCGATCGGCAATGGCAGCCTCGTCTTGTTTTTCGTCGTGCTGGTCGCGGCCTGCGTGATCATCGGCGTGCCGATCGCCTTCACCTTTGGCATCGCGACCTTCTCCTATCTGGCGCTGACCACCAGCCTGCCGCTTGTCGATCGTCGTCAACCGCATCGACGACGGCATCTCGAACCTGTTGCTGCTCGCGGTGCCGATGTTCGTCTTTCTCGGCCTGCTGATGGAGATGACCGGGATCGCGCGGGTCATGGTCAATTTCCTCGCGGCATTGATCGGCCACGTCAAGGGCGGCCTGTCAGCTACGTGCTGCTCGGCGCGATGTACCTGGTCTCCGGCATCTCGGGATCGAAGGCCGCCGACATGGCCGCGGTGGCGCCGATCCTGTTTCCCGAGATGCGCAAGCGCGGCGCCCATCCGGGCGAACTCGCCTCGATGCTGGCGACCTCGAGCGCCATGTCGGAGACGATCCCGCCGAGCCTCGTGCTGATCACGATCGGCTCGGTCACCGAACATCTCGATCGCCGCCTTGTTCACCGGCGGTCTGTTGCCGGCCGCGGTGGCGGCGCTGGCGCTGGTCGTCGTCGCCTGGTTCCGCTCGCGCCGCGCCGATACCGGCGGCGGCAAGCGCGCCGCCGGTGCGCCAGGTGATGCTGCGCCTTTCTGATCGCGGTGCCGGGCCTGACTCTGCCCTTCGTGATCCGCTTTGCGGTGATCGAGGGCATCGCCACCGCGACCGAGGTCTCGACCGTCGGCGTCGTCTATACGGCGCTGCTCGGGCTTCTGATCTATCGCCAGTTCGACTGGCGCCGGCTCTATCCGATCCTGGTCGACACGGTGTCCTTGACCGGCGCGGTGATGATGATCATCGGCACCGCGACGGCGATGGCCTGGGCCTTGACCCAGTCGGGCTTTTCGCAATGGCTGGTCAACGCCATGGCCGGGGTGCCGGGCGGCAAGGCCGGGTTCCTGGCGATCTCGATCGTCGTCTTCATCATTCTGGGCAGCGTGCTCGAAGGATTGCCGGCGATCGTGCTGTTCGGGCCGCTGCTGTTCCCGGTGGCCAAGGCGATGGGCGTGCACGAGGTGCATTATGCGATGGTGGTGATCCTGGCGATGGGGATCGGGCTGTTCGCGCCGCCGTTTGGCGTCGGGTTTTACGGCGCCTGCGCGATCGGCCGGATCTCGCCCGACGACGCGCTGTGGCGGATCTGGCCCTATATCGGCGCGCTGGTCGTGGCGCTTGATCATCGTCGCCGCGTTCCCCTGGCTGTCGATCGGGTTTCTGCATAAGTATTAGAGCAGCAAACCCTCGGCGGAGAGTGGACGCATGGAATACGTCACCCTGGGCCGGACCGGGATCGAGGTCAGCGTCGCCGGGCTCGGCTGCGGCGGGTTCAGCCGGCTCGGGCTCGGCACCGGCGGGAGCGAGGCCGAGGCGGTGGCGCTGGTCCATCAGGCCTTCGATCTCGGGGTCAATCTGTTCGACACCGCCGCGGTCTACGGCACTGAAGAAGTCCTCGGCAAAGCCCTCAAAGGATTGCCGCGCGACCGGGTGGTGATCGCCAGCAAGGCGTGGATCCCGCGCCGCGCGGCCGGCTCCGCGGCCGAGCGGGCGGTGGCCAGCCTCGACAATTCGCTGAGGCTGCTCGGCATCGACTGCATCGACATCTTCGAGCTGCACGGCGTCTCGCCCGAGGCCTACGACCGCGCCCGCGAGGTGATCGCCCCGGCATTGCTGAAGGAACAGGCCAAGGGCAAGATCCGCCATCTCGGCGTCACCGAAACCGGCTCCAGCGACGCCGAGCACAAGATGCTGCAACGCGCGGTCGAGGACGGCGTCTGGGACGTGGTCATGCTCGGCTTTCACATGATGCACCAGAACGCGCGCACCGCGGTCTTCCCGCGCACGATCGCCAACGGGGTCGGCACCCTCTTGATGTTCGTCGTGCGCAACATCTTTTCCAAGCCGGACCGGCTGAAGACCGCACTGCGCGAGCTGGTCGCCCGCAACCAGCTGCCGCGGTGGCTCGCCGACGCGCCGCACCCGCTCGGCTTCCTGATCCATGAACAGGACGGCGGCGCTGCGACCGTGACCGAGGCCGCCTATCGCTTTGTCCGGCACGAGCCGGGAGCCGATGTGGTGTTGTTCGGCACCGGCGATCCCGAGCATCTGCGCGCCAACATCGCCTCGATCCTGAAGCCGCCATTGCCCGCAACCGACCGCCGCATCCTCGCCAAGCTGTTCGGCCATTTGGTCGGGGTCGGCCTCGACCCGCCAACCTACATGCCCGGCCTCGCCCTGCACTGACCGGCAGGGCGCTGGCCCGGCTCTCGCCGCCACTCGAGCAATTCCGACGATGTGCTGAAAAGCGCCGCGTTCCGCTGACTTGTCAGCAGCGCCCCGGGCTACGACGCTGTCGGCGCCGGCGGCATAAAGACTATCGGCGAGGCCGCATAACGAAAGGGGAGCGCGGCGGCGGTGGCCAGACTCTACCTCGCCTGATTGACAAGTTACGAGGTCGCTCAGTCGCGAATTGGAGATCGGGGCAAGATGAACACGCGCGCGGATGTAATCGTTCTCGGAGCAGGGATGGTGGGAGTTTGCGTGGCGCTGCATATGCAAAAGCGCGGCCGCGACGCCGTTCTGATCGACCGGCGCGGGGCAGGCGAGGAAACGAGCTACGGCAATGCCGGGTTGATCCAACGCGAGGCCGTGATCCCCTATGCCTTTCCCCGAGAATTTGGCGTCATCCTGAGCTATGCGATGAATAATCGCCGTGACGCCGTCTATCATCTGTCAGCCTTGCCGCGCATCGCACCCTGGCTCTTCCGCTACTGGCAGAACGCGACGCCCGAACACATCGAACGCTCGGCGCAGGCGCTTGCCCCGCTGATGGCGCAATGCGTCGACGAGCATGACGCGCTGATCGCCGAGGCCGGCGCAGCGGCGCAAAGCCTCGTGCGCCATAGAGGCTGGTTCAACTGTTGCCGCACCGAGGAGCGCCTGCACAAAGCGATCGCGGATGCCGGCAGGCTCGACAAGTATGGCGTCGATTATCAGGTGCTCACGGCGGCGCAATTGCGCGAGCTCGAACCGTATGTATCGGAGGCGATCATCGGGGCGATCCATTTCCGCGGCTCGCCGACCTCGTCCGATCCCGGCATGTTGACCAAGGCTTATGCGGATCTCTTTACCCGCAAGGGCGGGCGCTTCTTCAAGGGCGATGCACGGCTCCTGGTCTCGCAACCTTCAGGTTGGAGCCTTGCTTCCGAGAAGGGCTCGATCGAGGCCCGCGAAGCGGTGGTGGCGCTCGGTCCCTGGTCCGACGAGGTCTTTCGGCCGCTCGGCTACCATATCCCGTTGGCGGTGAAGCGCGGCTACCACATGCATTACGGCGTGAAGGGCAATGCGACGCTCGGCCATGCCGTGCGCGACGCCGATGGCGGCTTCGCGCTCGCGCCGATGAGCAAGGGAATTCGCCTGACAACCGGGGTCGAGTTCGCCGATCGGGATGCGCCGCCGAGCCCTGTGCAGCTTGCGCGCGACGAGCCGCTGGCCCGCGAATTGTTTCCGCTGGCCGAACGGCTGGAGCCCGAACCATGGATGGGCCGGCGTCCCTGTCTTCCCGACATGATCCCGGTGATCGGCAAAGGCGAGCGCCACCAGGGCCTGTGGTTCGCCTTCGGCCATGCTCATCACGGCTTTACGCTCGGACCCGTCACCGGGCGGCTGCTCGCCGAGATGATGACCGGGGAGGAGCCCTTCACCGATCCGGCGCGCTACGCCGCCAGCCGGTTCCGGAGTGGAGCTTGCCGATAAGAAATTTACAGAATCAGAAAATATATTATCGGTGCGCCGCGCAACCGGCGGAGAGTAGAGAGTGCAAGTCTGCGAATAGTGAAGGGCCAGCGAACCACGCTGTCCCCGAGCCGTGCGGCAGCCGTCGCGAGGGTGTCGACGCAGCGCGGCGCATAGGCAGCCATTGAGCCCTGAAAAGTCCTTCGATCCGGGCGCCGACGCGCTTGCGGCAGAATGGACGGCGGATTTGTTTGGTTTTGCACGTGTCATATCTGAGTTCTTGCAGGAGGGAAGGAGAGCGACCGTGATGCGGCCGCTTATTTCGCCAGCAATCTTGGACCGCTGACGAACGGACTGCCGCGAAGATAAAATCGCAGGAGCCGGTTCGCATCCCGCCCGATTCCGATCCTGACGCTCTGCCCGATTTCGCCGGGCTCGCGATCACCGCGTCCGAGCCATAGAGGGCCTTCTCGGCACAGATCGAGCCCATCGAACCGAGAATCGACGCGCAATGCCGCGGTCAGTCTTCCTGGTCCTCGCGCCAGGTCGCGAAGCCGTTCAATTTGACGATTTCGCTGCATGATCGCTATGCCGTCGCGCGGCTCAAGCGCCCTGAGGAGGACCCCAGCCCCGATCCCGGCTATCTCGCTTGAGACGTTCAGCATGTAGGCGCTGCCATAGACCAGGGACACGTAGGCATGCCCGCGCTCGAGAAAGAGCGACCGATTGCGCGGCGTCATGCCGCGATAGGCGTGCCCGGCGGCGTCGCCGACGACATACGCCTCGGTCTCGACGATGCGGCCGCTGGCCACACCTTCCTCCATCTCCCGCACCAGTATCTTGCCGATGAGATAACGAGCGAGCGAGACGGTATCGACCGGCAGCTCCGCGCGCGAGAGCGGTGGATGGCCACCCTTATGCCGGCCAGGTTTCAGCGCGTCCGCTCGACCCATTGAGCACGCGACGGCCCCGGCTCAAACGGATCGCCGAAGTATTGCGTCTCACGGGCCACCTGCCCGTCTCTGAACTCCATGATGCTCACCGTGTAAGACGGTTGTGCATCGTAGGCGATGACTAATTCAGTGATCCAGAGATCGGCGGCCCCGAATATCCGCCGCACTGTAAAGCGCTTTCTGCTCGGCTGAGCAAAGCGAGAGGCATGAATGTTGCGCCGGCCGCGGATGCGCTCACCCGATTGCGGGTATTCGAGCACCGCATCCTCTCGGTAAATCTGGTGCTCCGCCTCAAAGTCGTTGGCGTCGGAGGCGGCCCAGTGGCGATCCAGGGCCGCTCGAATCTCTCCGTCTTCCATAGCAAATTTCCTTAATCTTCGTCGTCGCGTTGAGCCCTTGTCGGCCCTCTCTGCGAGATGGGTCGGTTTGCGCGATAATGCCGGAAACGAGCCCGCACTTCGTCTTCAAAGATCGAGCGCGATGTCGCCTTCGGGCTGGCTGCAGCAGATCAACAGATTGCCCTCGGCCGGCGGCTCGACTGGGTCTGGCCGGTAGATGACGGAGCCGGAAATCAGCCCGGTCTCGCAGTTATGACAAACTCCGGCGCGGCACGACCAGCGCACCGGCACATCGCACGCCTCGGCTAGTTCGAGCAGGCTGTGAAATGCGGCACCCCAGTGGACGGCGAGATTGCTGCGCGTAAAGGATACCAGCGGCCCGACCTGCGCGGCTTCCGCCGGCGGATGCGGCGGCCGCCGCGGGACCGCGGCGATGCCCGGCGCCTTCGACTGGCCCGACCAGAAATTCTCGGTGTGCAGGCGGTCGCGGGCGACCCCCCGACCGGCAAGACCGTCGACCAGACCGCTCATAAACGCAGCGGGACCGCAGATGTAGAAGTCCGCATCGGGCGGGACGCCGATTTCCTCGAACACGGGCGCGCCCACCCGCCCGACCTTGTCGAAATCGACAGTCGGCCGATCGGTTGGCTTTGGCGCACTGTAGCAAATGTGGCTGCGGCTTTTGGGCAAGGTCTTGAGGAGCTCGCGCGCCTCCGCCGCAAATGGATGCTCGCCGCTGTTGCGGGCGCCGTGTATCCACCAGATCTCCCTCCGAGATTGCTCGGCGGCCAGTGCTTGCAGCATGGCGAGGACCGGGGTCGCGCCGATGCCGGCGCTGACCAGGACCACGGGACGCTCGCCCTGCCGCAAGCACTGGCCGCCGAGCGGGGCGCTCGCGTCGAGACTATCGCCGGCCTCAACCCGCGTATCGATGTAACCGCTGGCGGCGCCATGCGGCTCGCGCTTGACGCTGATGCGATAGCGATCTCCGCTCGGCTCGCCCGACAGCGAATAACTGCGCAGCAGAGCCCCCGCGTCGGGCTGCGGCCGGAGCCGCAAGACGATAAACTGCCCCGGCAGGGCGGCCGACAGCGGCGCACCATCGGCCGGCTCCAGGACGAGCGAGGTGACATTGCTGCTTTCGGGCAGCTTGCGCGACACCCGCAATGAGCGGAAGCCTCGCCACGCGGGGGCGGGCCCATCGCTGGGCCGAGCCCAGGGTTGCCCGTTGTTCTGTCGCCTTTCCGTTCCCGGTCGAGCAACGCCTCCAACGAGGTTCGCCAGCCGGCGCTCAATGCCGGGATGCGCAAGGCTCGTTCCAGCCCGCTCGCCGGGTGACCCGGCAAATATAGCAGCGCATTGATCTCGGCGACGCTGACCCGCTCGGGACCCGCTCTGACCTTGACGATGTCGTCGCCGGCGCCGACTTCGCCTTCCTCCAGGACCCGGAAATAGAATCCGGGCCTGCCGTGTGCGACCAGCAGCGCCGCCATCCGCGGCTCGTTCATGCGGATGCCGACCCGATAGCAGGTGACGCGCGGCTGCGTCACTTCAAAGAGGGCGCCGCCGATCCGGTAATGATCGCCGATGCACACTTCGGTGTCCGCCAGTCCATCGACGGTAAAATTCTCTCCGAACTGGCCATAGGTAAAGTCATTTCGAGCGAGCTGGTGTTGCCAATAACGATAAGATTCGATCTGGTAGGAAAAGACTGCCCGGTGTTCGCCGCCATGCCCCGCCAGATCACCTTGGCCGTCTCCATCCACGTTGAGCCGCCGGGTCATCCGTCGGCCCTGAACCGGCGTCTTCCAGACCGCGGTATGGACGGTTTTCCCTTGCCACTCGATGTCGCGTGGCAGGCCCACATTTACCGAGAGCAACCGCGCCATCGTTTGATCTCCTCTCCTCTCCTCTCAAGAGAGGCCCAAGAGTAAGCCCATTTCCGTCGGCGCCGATAATCCTCCCCTCTGACCCGGATGCGGCATCCCTTGCGGGCAAATTCCAGCGCGGCAGATTTTGTGAACAGCGTCACCCCGCCTTCGGTCATCGGACATGCGGGACAAGCCCGCGCAAAGGCGATCCTTGGGTTGCGCGGTCCGCAGTCGGGCTCAGCGCGCAGTCTTGATAGGGACCCGATCAGCGAACTCCATCAGGGCCAGCGGTCGTAGGCGCCGCACCGAAGGGCCGGACATATGACTGCACCCGACCAATTCGCCAAACCCGTACTCAACATCCTTCGCAGGCGGGGGCCGTCCACATATGATTTTCGCAGACCCAGACGAAGGCTATGTCCAGCATGGCCCGGATCGGATCAGATTTTCCACTGGAAGATCGACCTGTAGCGGAACCTTTTGAATGCGATAAGGAAATCTACTGGGATGGCGGATGACGTGATGGAGAACTCAAAATGGCGATACCCGCTGGAATGGGCAGGCAGGTAGCTGTTGTGCTTTACGTGGTGGCGATGGCGGCCGTCATAGTCGGTGTAGATGTCATGTTCTTCAGAAACCAATTCTGGGAACGGCTGGCGGTGAATATTGGGATTGTTTTGGTGTCCGCAGCTTTCTACTTGATATTCGTCAGGCGTCCATGACGAGCAAGCGTAGGGCGGATGTAATCCGCCATCTTGGCGATTGCCGGCGCTCAGCCGTTTTATCAGGTTCGCGGCAGCGAACGGGGAATCTGGCGATCCTGCGCGGCATCCGCGAAGGAGGCGGATTGCATCCGCCCTACGTCCTTCTACATCGCTCGGATGACCGCCGGTCACGCGCGCTCGACGTAGGCGTCCATGATTTTTTTGTCGCCGGCGTGCTCGAAGCGGATCGCGAGCTTGTTGTCTTCGACCGCGGTGACGGCGCCATAGCCGAATTTCTGGTGAAACACCCGGTCGCCGACTGAAAACCCGCCGACCCGGCGGATCTCGGCGCCGCGGCGCGGGACGGGACCGGCCGCGATCAGCACCGGGCGGCGGGGTTCGGCCCATGGCCTCGTTGCGGCGGCGGCCCGGCAGTGTCGATCGTCGCCCCCCAGCCGCCGGCATAGGCGATATCGCGCGCGCCCGGCCGCAACCCGGGCTCGGCGACGAACTCGACATGCTCGGCCGGCAGTTCGTCGACAAAGCGCGAGCGCATCGCGCTCTGCCACTGGCCGTGGATGCGGCGGTTGGCGGCGAACGAGACATGGGCGCGATGGCGCGCGCGGGTCAGCCCGACATAGGCGAGCCGGCGCTCCTCCTCGACCGCGGCGAGCCCGTTCTCCTCCATCGCCCGCTGGCTGGGGAACAGCCCATCCTCCCAGCCCGGCAGAAACACGGTGTCGAATTCGAGCCCCTTGGCGCTGTGCAGGGTCATCAGATTGACCATGTCGCCCTGCCGCGTCGGCGGCGTTGTCCATGACCAGGCTGACATGTTCGAGAAAGCCGCCGAGGTTCTCGAACTCGGCCATCGCCACCACCAGCTCCTTCAGGTTTTCGAGCCGGCCGGCGGCGTCGGGCGAGCGGTCGGCCTGCCACATCCCGGTATAGCCCAATTCGTCGAGCACGATCTGCACCAGGTCGGTGTGCGAGACGCGGTCGGCCTCGGCCGCGCCAGCGGTCGAGCGCCGCGATGAAGGCGGCAAGCGCATTGCGCCCGGCCGGGCGCAGCCGGTCGCCGGCGATCGCGAGCCGCGCCGCCTCGACCAGGGGCAGTCGCTCGTCGCGGGCCAGGCCATGGAGCTGCTGCAAGGTGGCGCTGCCGATGCCGCGGCGCGGGGTATTGAGGATGCGCTCGAAGGCGAGGTCGTCGGCCGGCTGGTTGACGAGGCGCAGATAGGCGAGCGCGTCGCGGATCTCCTGGCGCTCGTAAAAGCGCGGGCCGCCGATCACCCGATAGGGCAAGGCCAGAGCGATGAAGCGCTCCTCGAACTCGCGGGTCTGAAAGCCGGCGCGCACCAGGATCGCGATCTCGCTCAGCGCGTGGCCCTTGCGCTGCAACGCCTCGATCTCGTCGCCGACCCAGCGCGCCTCCTCCTCGGCGTCCCACAAGGCGCGGACCACGATCTTGTCGCCGTCGCCGGCCTGGGTCCACAAGGTCTTGCCGAGCCGCCCGCGATTGTGCGCGATCATGCCGCCGGCGGCGCCGAGGATGCGCGAGCGTCGAACGGTAGTTCTCCTCGAGCCGGATCACCGCGGCGCCGGGAAAATCGGTTTCGAAGCGCAGGATGTTGCCGATCTCGGCGCCGCGCCAGCTGTAGATCGACTGGTCGTCGTCGCCGACACAGCACAGATTGCGCCGGGCCTGGGCCAAGAGCCGCAGCCACAGATACTGCGCGACGTTGGTGTCCTGGTACTCGTCGACCAGGATATAGCGGAAGCGCCGGTGGTAGTCGGCGAGGATCTCGGGGTTTTGGGTGAGCAAGGTCAGGTTGTGCAACAGGAGGTCGCCGAAATCGACGGCGTTGACGGTCGCCAGGCGCTGCTGATAGCGCTCGTATAGCGCCACCGCGCGGCCATCGGCAAAGCCGTCGGCGTCGGCGCGCGAGAGCTTGTCGGGGCCGAGGCCGCGATCCTTCCAGCGCTGGATGACCCCGAGCAGCACGCGCGCCGGCCAGCGCCGCTCGTCGATGTTCTCGGCCTGCAGGATCTGCTTTAAGAGGCGAATCTGGTCATCGGCGTCGAGGATGGTAAAGCTCGATTTGAGCCCGGCGGCCTCGGCATGGCGGCGCAGGATGCGCGCCGCGATCGCATGAAAGGTGCCGAGCCAGACGCCGTCGGCGGCGCTCCCGATCATCGCCTCGAGGCGCTGGCGCATCTCGCGCGCCGCCTTGTTGGTGAAGGTGACCGCCAGCAATTCGGACGGAAAAGCGCGGCGGGTGGCGAGGATATGCGCCAGCCTGCGCGGTCAGCACCCGGGTCTTGCCGGTGCCGGCGCCGGCCAGCACGAGGACCGGACCGTCGACCGCCTCGACCGCGCGCAGCTGCGCCTCGTTGAGGCCGGCGAGATAGGACGGGGCGGCGATGGGCGGGCGGCTCAGAGCGGCGCGATCGGGCATGCAGCAATCATATAGCAACGCGCGCCGCGCGATGCAGGATCGTGTCGCCGGCGCGACCGCCGAGCCGTCACCCGATCATCCGGGCGGGTTCTTTCACGCACCGCGGAGCGCGGCTCAGCCGAGCGCTTTTTCCAGGAGGTCGAGGGCGGCGAGCGAAAACGCGCGCATGTTGTCGACCCGGTCGGCCTTGCCGGTCTCGACGGTCATCGAGCGCTCGCCATTGGGTCCGATCACGGCGATGCAGGAATGCCCGGCGGCGTGGCCATAGCGGCTGCCGGTCGGCCCCGCGGTTCCGGTCTCGCCGAGCGACCACGCGGTCCCGAGCTTGCCGCGGATCTTGCGCGCGAACAGCAGCGCGTAAGGCTCGGTCGACGGCGTGACGCCGGCCATCTCCGCCTCGGTCACGGCGAGCAGGGCGGCGCGCGACTGGCGGGTATAGACGACGGCGCCGCCCATGAAATACGCCGACGCGCCGGCGATCGCCAGCAAGGCCGCCGAGATCATCCCGGCGGTCGAGGATTCGGCGATCGAGATCGTCTCGTTGCGCGCCTTGAGCTTGGCCGCGATCCGTTCCGCCTGGGGCAGCAAATCCTGCAACATCGCTCCACCTCCATTGCGTTGGCCCGGGCTTCCCGCGGGCGGGTAGCCGCCGCGGCAGACTAGCAGACGATCGCTGCGCCGAGGACCTCGCGGGCAAAAAAAGAGGCCGACGCTTCGGGGCGCCGGCCTCGGTCGAGACTTGCCGCAGAGTTTAGTAGTCGTCCATCCCGTCCATGCCGTGATCGTTCGGCATGCCGGCAGCGGCCTTCTTTTCGGGCTTTTCGGCGATCATCGCCTCGGTCGTCACCAAGAGGCCGGCGACCGACGCGGCGTTCTGCAACGCCAGGCGCACGACCTTGGTCGGATCGATGATGCCGGCCTTGACCATGTCGACATAGGTTCCGCTCTGGGCGTCGAACCCGAAATTCGGGTCCTTGCTGTCGAGCAGCTTGCCGACCACGACCGAGCCCTCGCTGCCGGCGTTTTCGGCGACCTGGCGGACCGGGGCCTGCAAGGCGCGGCGGACGATGTCGATGCCGACCTTCTGGTCGCTGTTTTCGGGCGTCAGGCCATCGAGCGCCTTGGCCGCATAGAGCAGCGCCACGCCGCCGCCGGGGACCACGCCCTCTTCGACCGCGGCGCGGGTCGCGTGGGTCGCGTCGTCGACCCGGTCCTTGCGCTCCTTGACCTCGACCTCGGTGGCGCCGCCGACCCGGATCACCGCGACCCCGCCGGCGAGCTTGGCCAGCCGCTCCTGCAATTTCTCTTTGTCGTAGTCCGAGGTGGTTTCCTCGATCTGCTGGCGGATCTGGGCGATGCGGCCCTGGATGTCCTGCTTGGCGCCGGCGCCGTCGATGACCGTCGTGTTCTCCTTCTCGATCCGCACCCGCTTGGCCTTGCCGAGCATGTCGAGGGTGACGTTTTCGAGCTTGATGCCGAGGTCCTCGCTGATCACCTGGCCGCCGGTCAGGATCGCGATGTCTTCGAGCATCGCCTTGCGCCGGTCGCCAAAGCCGGGGGCCTTGACCGCCGCCACCTTCAAGCCCGCCGCGCAATTTGTTGACGACCAAGGTCGCCAGCGCCTCGCCCTCGACGTCCTCGGAGACGATCAGCAGCGGCTTGCCGCTCTGCACCACCGCCTCGAGCAGGGGCAGCAGCGATTGCAGGTTCGACAGCTTTTTCTCGTTCAGGAGGATGTAGGGCTCGTCGAGCTCGGCGACCATCTTCTCGGCGTTGGTGACGAAATACGGGCTGATATAGCCGCGGTCGAACTGCATGCCCTCGACCACGTCGAGCTCGGTCTCGAGGCTCTTGGCCTCCTCGACCGTGATCACCCCCTCATTGCCGACCTTCTGCATCGCCTCGGCGATCATCCGGCCGATCTCGCGATCGTCATTGGCCGAAATCGTGCCGACCTGGGCGATCTCGTCATTGGTCGAGACCTTTTTCGAGCGCTTTTCGATGTCCTTGACCACGGCTTCGACCGCCCGGTCGATGCCGCGCTTCAGATCCATCGGGTTCATCCCGGCGGCCACCGCCTTGGCGCCCTCGCGCACGATCGCCTGGGCCAGCACGGTCGCGGTGGTGGTGCCGTCGCCGGCCAGATCGCTGGTCTTCGAGGCGACCTCCTTGACCATCTGCGCGCCCATGTTCTCGAACTTGTCGGCGAGCTCGATCTCCTTGGCGACGGTGACCCCGTCCTTGCTGATCCGCGGCGCGCCGTAGGATTTGTCGAGCACGACGTTGCGGCCCTTGGGCCCCAGGGTCACCTTGACCGCATTGGCGAGAATGTCGACGCCGCGCAGCATGCGGTCGCGCGCGTCGGTATGAAATCTGACTTCCTTGGCTGCCATGATCTTCTCCCTCAGGCGGTCTTGTCGACGACGCCCATGATGTCGCTTTCCTTCATGACGACGAGATCCTCGCCGTCGATCTTGATCTCGGTGCCGGACCATTTGCCGAACAGCACGCGATCGCCGATCTTGACGTCGAGCGGGTGCAGCTTCCCGTCCTCGCCGCGCGCGCCCGGCCCGGCGGCGAGAACCTCGCCTTCCATCGGTTTTTCCCGCGCCGTATCGGGGATGATGATGCCGCCTCTGCTTTTCTCTTCCTCCTCGATGCGCCGAACCAGCACACGATCCTGCAATGGTCGAAATGTCACGGGGTACCTCCGTTCAGAGATTTGCGAACCTCGTGCGTATGTAGCACTCTTCGATGGCGAGTGCTAACAAAAATTAACCCGCAATCGACCTGTGGCCCGCGGGCTCCGCCGGGCCGCTCGCACCCCTTGACCCGATCGGCGAAGCGCCCAAATCCTGATTGTCGTCAACTTGCAGGGAGGATGTCCGCGATCGACATGAATCCACCTGGGAAGTCCGAGTTGCCGACCGCTTGGCATCGGCAACCGAGCATAAAGACCAAGATATAGCCCGGGCTTCGAGTCCTGGGCGCGAAGTCCGGCTTCGCAACAGCGGCCCCCGCCTGCCGCTTCGAGCGCGCGGGGGTCTTTGCATGTCGAAACCGGTCGACCCGGCTTTTCGACGGCCTCGCCCGGCGTTAGGGTCGCGGCGCGCGATCAAAGAACCCGAAAACGCGAACCCCAGGATGACCCTCGACAGCTCCGGTCCGACCTCGCGGATCTATTTCTCGCAGCGCCTGCGGCTGCATTACGTCGATTGGGGCAATCCCGGCGCCCCGCCGCTGCTGCTGGTTCATGGCGGCCGCGACCATTGCCGCAACTGGGACTGGGTCGCCGGCGCCCTGCGGCGCGACTGGCACGTTCTGGCGCCCGATCTGCGCGGCCACGGCGACAGCCAGTGGTCGCCCGACGGCAACTATACGATCGCCGGCTATGTCTACGATCTCGCCCAGCTGATCCACCAGCAGGAGCTGGCGCCGGTCACCATCATCGCCCATTCGCTCGGCGGGGTCATCGCGCTGCGCTATGCCGGGATCTATCCCGGACTTGCGTCGCCAAGCTCGTCGCCATCGAGGGGCTCGGCGCCTCGCCGCGGCGGGTGCGCGAACGCCGGCAGCGCCGCGATCGCGGTGCGCATGCAGAGCTGGATCGACGAGCAGCGCGGGCTCTCCGGCCGGCTGCCGCGCCGCTACGCCTCGATCGAGGATGCGTTCCGCCGCATGCAGGAGGAAAACCAGCATCTGTCGCCCGAGCAGGCGCGCCATCTGACCCAGCACGGGGTCAACCAGAACGAGGACGGCACCTATAGCTGGAAATTCGACAATTACGTGCGCGCCGAGCCGCCCTATGAGATGACCATGGCCGAGATCGAGGAATTGTGGGGCCGCATCGCCTGCCCGACCCTGCTGGTCTACGGCAAGGAAAGCTGGGCCTCGAACCCGGCCGACGACGGCCGGGTGCGGCATTTCGCGCAACGCCCGGGTGGTCACCTTCGAGAACGCCGGCCACTGGGTGCACCACGACCGGCTCGACGCATTTCTCGATCTGGTCCGGGATTTTCTCTGATCCGGTCGGGTCCCGATGGTCCGCGACCGGATCCGGGCGCAGGCCCGGTCGGGCGGCCCGGCGCCGATCCGGCGCGGCGATTTGGCGCCGCCGCGCGCTCAAAACTGCTTCAGCAGCCGGTCGAGATAGTCGCGCTCGATCTGCGGCCGATAGCTCTCGCCGGCGCGGCGGCGCAACTCGTCGAGGATCTGACGGGCTTTGTCCATCCGTATCCTGATCGGGGATCTTGACGTCCCCCTGATCGTAGGCGCCGCTATTGGCCGTCGGCCGGCCGAGCGGGTCGCGCTCGCCCTCGCTCGCGCGGCTGGCCGGTTCCGTCGCCGCGATCGGCGGGCTCGCCCCAGGCGCCGCCCAGGCGCTGCTGCATCTGTCGGGCAAATTCGCGCTCGGCCTGCTGCAGCTGGTCGAGAGCGTCGGTCTGCGGCCCGATCGCCGCGCCGGGCGGCCGCCCCGCAACGCCTGCGCCGCGTCGTGCATCGCCCGCTCGGCGCGCCCCAGCGGGTCCGGGAATGCCGCCCGGCCCATCGCCCATCCGGCGCATGATCTCGCCCAGGCTGCGGCGCAGCGCCTCCTGCTTTCGGGCCGCGTCGCCGCTCTGGCCGGGGCTGTTCGGCCGGGCTCCGTCCGATTGCCGGGAAGATCGCCGGGGATCCCCATCTGTCCCTGCTCGGCTTGCTGGCGGGCGCGGAAGCTATGGTCGAGCAGCTGCTGCTGGCGCTGCATCAGCCGCGCATGCCGCGCATCATCTGCTGCGCCTCGGCGGATTCCTCTGCCGCATCTGTCCCGGGCGCGCCAGGCGCAGATTTTCCAGCATGTTCTGCAATTGCGACAGCAGCGCGCGCGCCTGGTCGCGGTCGCCGTTTTTGGCCAGCTCGCGGGCCCGGTCGAGCATATGTTCGAGATCGCGGCTGGTCAGCGTTTGCGAGCGGTCGGCTCGGCTGCGGGCGCGGGCCGGGATGGCGCGCCATGGTTTGCGGCGAGCGCCTGCAGATAGCGGTCGAGCGCATCTTTCAGCTGGCTCATCAGCCGGTCGATCTCCCGGTCCGGCGCGTTTTTCGCCAGCGCGTCCTGCAGCTTGCTGCTGCAGGCGTCGAAGCTCGTTGCGGGCCAGCGAGGCCTGCCCGTCCTCGATGCGCAGCGCGGTGTCCCACAGCAGCTGCTCGACCTGGGCGATGGCGGCCGCGCCGTCGGTGCAGCCGCAGCCGCTCCTGGGCGACGCGCAGCGCCAGGAAGACGACCATGTCATTGCGGTAAAGCTCCGGGCGCGAGCGCAGATCGCCGAGGATCTCGGCCACCCGCAGCCGCGAACCTGGATCGGCGGCCAGTTCCTTGCGCTGCTCGATGATCGCCCGCGCGACCGGGTTGGTGAACACCCGTTCCGGCAGGGTCATGCGCACCGGCGCGCTCTCGCCCTTCTGGCCCAGCGCGTCCTTGGCGACGAGCCGGATCTCGACCGGCAGCCCGGCCCAGGGATTGGGCGTCAGATCGTGATAGCTGGTCGCCTGCGCCTCTTTCAGGTGCAGGCCGGGCAGCGGCAGATCGAGCTTCAGCTCCGCGCCGGGCTTGGCGCCGGGGCGGCGTGATCACCGCTTCGACGCTCTCCACCCCATAATCGTCGGTCGCGCGATAGTCGATGCGCAAGGCTTGGTGCGCCGTTGCCGCAGGCGGCTTGGCGAAGGCGACGGTCGGCGGATGATCGGGGATGATCCGGATCGGCCAGCTGCCGAGCACGGTCCCGGCCTGCGACACCTCGATGCGCCGGCCGGCGGTCAGGATCGCCTGGGCGCGAAAATTCTCCTTGTCGATCGCGGCAAAGTTGCTGGCTGCGGCCGTCGAGCGCCAATTGCGGGGACCGAACCGCCGCCATGCACCTGAGCCAAGAGCTTGCTGCCGGTCGGGACCGGGATCGTGCTGCCGGTTTTCCGGCCGCAGGAATAGCGGCGGCAGCCCGGTATATTCGGGCGGGGTAAGCCAGATGTCGAGGCTGGCGGCAATGGCCGGCGGGCCGGCGTCGAGGCTCGGGGTCACCGCGCGCAGCAGGCGGTCGCGCCAATCGCCGCCGGCGTCGACCGCGCCGAGCAGCAGCAGCATCGCCAGCAGCGCCCGCACGCCCCACGGGTCGCGCGCGGCAAAACCGGCGGCGGGCATCCCGATCCGCAGGCGGCTGCGCCAGCCCCGCATCTGCCGCTGGTGCGCCTGCCACAGCTGCGCCGCCTGCGGGTCGAGCGGCACGCCGGCCGGTCGGCCAGCGCCTGCAACGGCCGGTGCGACAAGCCCGCTTGCGCGCTCGATACGGCGGCGGGCGGCGGCGATGGCCGGGGAGCACGACGCCGCGAAACGCCGCGGCGAGGCCAGCAGGAAAGCCGCGCCGAAGACCAGGAGCACCGCCGCATGGACGAGGCCCGGCAGCAATGGCAGCAGATCGAACAGGGCGAGGACCAGAAAGGAGCAGAGGATCGCCAGCGCCGGCCAGCAGGCTGGCCAGACCCGCTCCCACAGCAGCGCGGCGCGGGCGAGGAGAGCCGTGCCGCAAACGAGCGGAAAACTTGATGGGGGGATCTTCCTGGCGGGCGCTCATCCGGCGCCTCGCTTCCGCGCCGGGTCGGGGACGCCGTCCTCGAGCCGGGCCCCGAGCCAGTCCGGAATTGTATCAAGCGACAGCAACTCCTCATAGCTCGGCCGCGCCCGGATCACGCGAAACGGTCGCCGGCGACCAGCACCTCGGGGACCAGCAGGCGGCTGTTGTAGGTCGAGCTCATGACCGCGCCATAGGCGCCGGCGGCGGTGAAGGCGACGAGGTCGCCCTCGTCCAATGGCGGCAGCTCGCGATCGACGGCGAAGGTGTCGCCGGTCTCGCAGACCGGGCCGACGACGTCGGCCGGGAAGCCGCGCGCCAGGCTCCGGCGAGACGGACCGGCACGGATGTCGTGCCAGGCGTCGTACAGCGCCGGGCGGATCAGATCGTTCATCGCCGCATCGACGATGACGAACCGCTTGCCCGGCGCGTTCTTTGATATAAAGCACGCGGGTGACGAGCACCCCGGCCGGACCGGCCAGCACCCGCCCCGGCTCGAAGGCAAGGGCGAGATCGAGCGGCGCGAAGATCTCGCGGACCATCCTCGCATAATCGGCCATCTCGGGCGGCTGTTCGTCGCGATAGCGGATGCCGAGGCCGCCGCCGAGATCGACGCGGGCGACCGCGAGCCCGCTCGCCCGCAGCGCGCGCACCAGGACGGCCAGCCGGGTGAAGGCTTCGCGGAACGGCCCGAGCCCGCCGGTCTGCGAGCCGATATGGACGGCGAGCCCCAGGGGCGCGATGCCGGGCAGCGAGGCGGCCAGGCGATAGGCCGCCGCCGCCTCGGCCAACTAGACGCCGAACTTGTTCTCCTTCTTGCCGGTGGCGATCTTGGCGTGGGTCAGCGCACCGACGTCGGGATTGACCCGCAGGGCCACCGGCGCGCGTCCGGCCCAGTTCGCTGGCGACGGCGCTCAGCCGACGCAGCTCCGGCAACCGACTCGACGTTGATCTGGTGGATGCCGGCGGCGAGCGCCGCCGCCATTTCCTGCGCGGTCTTGCCGACGCCGGAAAAGACGATGCGCTCGGGCGGCACGCCGGCGGCGAGGGCGCGGCGCAGCTCGCCCTCGGAGACGACGTCGGCGCCGGCGCCGAGCCCGGCAACAGGCGCAGGACGGCGAGGTTGGAATTCGCCTTGACCGCGTAGCAGATCAGCGGCGGCTGATCGGCGAACGCCTCGGCAAAGCGGCGGTATTGGCGTGCCAGCGACGCCGTCGAGTAGACATAGAACGGGGTGCCGACCGCCGCGGCGATACGGGCGAGCGGCACGCCCTCGGCGCACAGTTCGCCGCCGCGAGGGAAAAGAAGTGACTCACGCGGGTAGGACCGCGGATAGGTGTCGGACGCGCCCGGCGGCGGGGTCGGCGGCCCCTTTTTGCCGCAGCCGGCCAATTGCAGCGCCAGGGCCAAGAAGAGGGCGAGGACGCGAGGGATCGGCCCGCCCGAGGGCGGAGGGCTGGCATCGGCGTAGAATCATTCGAGAAACCGCTTGCGCGCGGCGGCAACTGCGGCGCGGACCTGCCCCGGGGCGGTGCCGCCAAAGCTGGCCCGGCTGGCAACCGAGCGCTCCGGGTCGAGCACGTCGTAGACCGCGGCGGTGATCGCCGGCTCGACCGCGGCAGCTCGGCCAACGGCAGCTCGGCGAGGGTGCAACCCATTTCCTCGGCGCGCTTGACGATCCGTCCGGTGGCGTGGTGCGCCTGGCGGAACGGCAGGCCGGCGACGCGCACCAGCCAGTCGGCGAGGTCGGTGGCGGTGGAAAAGCCGCGCCCGGCCGCTGCGCGCAGGCGCTCGCGGTTGGGCCGCAGGTCGCGCACCATGCCGGTGGTCGCGGCCAGACACAGCTCGAGCGCGTCGGCGGCCTCGAACACCGGAACCTTGTCCTCCTGCATGTCCTTGCCATAGGCGAGCGGCAGACCCTTCATCACCGTCAGCAGCGCGATCAGCGCGCCGTTGAGCCGGCCGGTCTTGGCGCGGACCAGCTCGGCCGCGTCGGGGTTGCGCTTCTGCGGCATGATCGAGCTGCCGGTGGTGAAGGCGTCGCTCAGCGCGATAAAGCCGAACCCGTCGCTGCCCAGATCACGATCTCCTCGGCGAAGCGCGACAGATGGGTGCCGGCCAGCGCCGCCGCGGCCAGGAATTCGATCGCGAAATCGCGGGCGGAGACAGCGTCGAGCGAGTTCGCCGTCGGACGGTCGAAGCCCAGCGCCGCGGCGGTCGCGTCGCGGTCGATCGGAAACGAGGTGCCGGCCAGTGCGGCGGCGCCGAGCGGCGATTCGTTCATGCGGCGCCGGCAGTCGGCGAGCCGGCCGCGGTCGCGCCCGACCATCTCGACATAGGCCAGCAGATGATGGCCGAAGGTCACCGGCTGGGCGATCTGCAGATGGGTGAAGCCCGGCATCAGCGTATCGGCTTCGATCTCGGCCCGGTCGATCAGCGCCTGCTGCAGGCCGCGCATCGCGCGGTCGAGGCGGTCGATCGCCGCGCGCAGCCACAGCCTCAGATCGGTCGCGACCTGGTCGTTGCGCGAGCGCGCGGTGTGGAGGCGGCCGGCCGCCGGCCCGATCAGCTCGGCGAGGCGCGCCTCGACATTCATGTGAATGTCCTCATGCGCGTCGCTGAAGACGAAACCGCCGCCTTCGATCTCCGCCCGGATTTGGTCTAGACCGGCGGCGATTGCCGCGCCATCTTGCGGCGACAGGATGTTCTGCGCCACCAGCATCGCGCAGTGCGCCTTGGAGCCGGCGATGTCCTCGGCCCACAGCCGCTGGTCGAAATCGATCGATGCGTTGATGCGGCGCATGATCTCGGCCGGGCCGCCGGCGAAGCGGCCGCCCCATTGCGCATTGGCCGCGCTCCCGGCCGGTTTCTTTAGCGCCGGTCATGGGACGACGACCCGGCCGCAACCAGGAGGACCAAGTCATGAGATCGGGCCGCGGCGCGTCTTCTGGCTTTACTGCTGGTTCGCCGGCGCCATGGTTCCGCTCGCAGCGGCCGACGCCGTGCCGGCGCCGCTCGGCGCGTTCGTCCCGGCCTCGCCGCCCTGGCCGGCGCCGCAAGTCGAGCTTTGCCGATGCGCAGGGAAAGACCCTGAGCCTCGCCGATTTCGCCGGCCGGCTGGTGCTGGTCAATTTCTGGGCCACCTGGTGCGCGCCCTGCCGCAAGGAAATGCCGTCGCTCGAGCGGCTGCAGACCCGGCTCGGCGACAAGATCGCGATCCTGGCGATATCGCGAGGATAGCGGCGGCGAAAAGGCGGTGGCGCCGTTTGTCGCCAGGTACGGGATCAAGGCGCTCAGGACCTATCTCGATCCGACGAGCGCGGTCGGCCGCGCGTTCAAGGTCGACGGCCTGCCGACCAGCTTTTTGATCGACCGGCAGGGACGGGTTGTCGGCCAGGTCGTGGGCGAGGCCAAATGGGATTCGCCGAAGATGCTGTCGATAATCGAACCCTTGCTGCGCGCAGGAGGAGATCGTCAAGACGTCGCTCCGCCGGGCATCCCCGACCAGCACATCCCTGAGAAATTGGCCGCCGGCTCGCAAACCCTGCTCGTCGATCGAATGGCCGATGCCGGGGCAGGCCAGGCTTTCGACCAGGATCCCGGCGGCTTTGAGGCCGGCTTCGGCCTCGGCCAGCGCCGCAAAGGGCACAAGCGGGTCCTCGGTGCCGTGCACCAACAGGATGCGGCGGCCGCGAGCGCAATTCGGCGGGCAGCAATTCGGCGGCGACGAGCCGGCCGGAATAGCCGACGATGCCGGCCACCGGCTTGGCCCGCCGCGGGCCGATGATAGAGCGACATGACCGAGCCCTGCGAAAAGCCGATGAGCGCCAGCGCGCGGTCGTCGAGCCCGCGCTCGGCCAAGGCTTCGTCGATAAAGGCGTCGAGGATCGGCGCCGCCGCCCGCACGCCCGCCAGCTGCGCCCCCGGGCTGCGATCCTGCGAGCTGTACCATTGGTAGCCATAGGGTGCCATGTCGCACGCAAAGGGCGCGTTCGGCGACAGGAACTCGGCCTGCGGCAGCAGCGGCGCCCAATAGGGCGCGAGCCCGATCAGATCGTTGCCGTCGGCGCCGAGCCCGTGCAGCAGGATGACCAAATGGCTCGGCTTGCCGCCCGAGGCCGGCGGGTGGGACGGTCCGGAGAGTTTGGGCATCATCGGCGCGATCTTTCAACAAGCCGGCGACAATGGCGCAGGCATAGCCGAAAGACGGCGCCGCTGTCATCCACGGCGCTGCCGGCGATGACCAGCGCCCCGATCGTCACCCGGTTTGCCCCGAGCCCGACCGGGCTATCTGCATCTCGGCCATGTCCGCTCGGCGCTCGAAGGATGGCGGGCGGCGCGCGCTGCCGGCGGGCGCTTTCTGCTGCGGCTCGAAGATATCGATCGGGGGCGCTGCCGCGAGGAATACGCCGCGGCGATCCTCGAGGACCTGGCCTGGCTCGGGCTCGACTGGGACGGGGAGGTGCGCCGGCAGTCGGAGCATTTCGACGATTATCGCCGGGCGCTCGACCGGCTGGCGGCGATTGGGCGTGCTCTACCCGTGCTTCTGCACCCGGCGCGAGATCGCGGCCGAGATCGCGCGGGCCGGCGGGGCGCCGCAGGGCGAGGCCGGACCGGCCTATCCCGGCACCTGCCGGCGGCTCGACCCGGCGGAGCGCGCCGCGCGCCGGAATGCCGGGCTCGACTACGCGCTGCGGCTCGATGTCGCCCGCGCGCTGGCTTTGACCGGCCCGCTCGGCTGGGTCGAGGAAGGCGGCGCCGCGCAGCACCGGGTCGAGGCCGATCCGGCAGCGGCTCGGCGACGTCGTGCTGGCGCGCAAGGAGATGCCGGCGAGCTATCACCTCGCGGTCACGGTCGACGACGCGATCCAGGGCGTGACCCTGGTCACCCGCGGCGACGGACCTGGCGCCGTCGACCCATATCCATCGCCTGCTGCAGGCGCTGCTTGGCCTGCCGACGCCGCGCTATCGCCACCATCCGCTGCTGACCGACGCAACCGGCCGCCGCCTCGCCAAACGCGACCACGCGCAGACGATCCGGGCGATGCGCGCGGCGGGCATGACCCCGGCGGAAGTGTTCGGCCGTGCCCTGGCTTCGAGATAAAGCCCGGCGCGAGGCTAAACCGCCGCGCCGTCGGCGGTGCGCCAGGCGGCGGCGGACCACCATAAGGGGCGGCCGAGGGTCTGGTCGAAGAAGGTGTCGCCCTCGTAGCGGCCGGAGGGCGGACGCTCGGCGGTGACGCCGGCGGCCGGCAATTGGCGGAAGCCCAGATCGAGCAGCTGGCGCAGCCAGGCGGTTTCGACTGTGCGCTCGACCGGCTCGAACACGCCGCCGTCGCCCGGCATGGCGAGCGCCGTGCGGGATCTCGACGACGCCGCTCGGCGGAACCGCGAGCTGGGCGCCGCCGGCCAGCTCGATCGTGGTCGGGGCCATGCCCTCGGGAGCGATCAGGCGATGGGAGATCATCACATCCTCCGCTCAGAGCGTTGCGTCGGCATCGGACAGCAGCGCGGCGAGAAGCCGCCGCCCGGCCTGCGGATTGTGACGGACGCCGGCGCCGCGCTTGGTTTCGGCGATCAGTTCGCCGATCCGCGCCGCGGCATTGGCCGCCCCGGGCGCGCCATCGGGACGATTGGCGCGGGCCGCCAGTTCGTCGCGCAAGCCGTGCAACACGGCTTCCTCGCTCGAGCGCCACGGTCAAAGCCGCCCGGTAGCTAGCGGCGTAGTCACGGGCCGCCTCGACCGCGGCCGCGCCGATGGCCTCGTCGCGCCGGCGCTGCCGGTCGCGCACCCGCTCGGCGCAGCGCCCGAAAGCCGCCTCGGCGGCCGGGAGTGCGGCGCGGGCGGCGATGGCGTCGCCGGCGAGCTCGGCGCAGCGCTGCTCGCAGGCGATCGTCGCCGGGTCCGGCGCCGGTCGCGGATCGCCGCCGCCGCCGAGCCAGCCGCCGAGCCTTTCCTGGTCCGCCGCGCGCCGCATGGCGAGCTCGGCTTCGCACCGCGCCGCTTCGGCGATGACCGCGCCGAGCCGGACCGCCGGCTGCTGCGCCGCGGCAAGAGCGAGGGCGGCTGCGGCGAGATCGCCGATCGCCGTCGCCAGATGCGCCCGGGCCGGCGCGCCGAGCGTCTCGATACCTTCGCAGGCCGCGGCATCCTGCGCCGCCGGCGCGGGTTCCCGGACCAGATCGATCGAACCATCCATCGGCAGCTATCCCTATCGGCGTCGCCGATGCCCGGCGGGCAGCGCGCGAACCGAAAGCCAAGATAGGCAAACGGAAGCGCAGCGCAGCGGCAGAGTTGCAAGCTCGCAACTTGGCTGGCCTGAACTGACCCGGACCGAAAAAGGGGGACGACTACAATGACATTTTCAGCGCTTTTCTGAGCTTGCGCACGGTCTCGGCGCTCTTGAAGCCATAGGGCGGATCGGCCGCCGACAGACCGAGCTCGCGCAGCGCCAGCGCCAGCACCCGCTCGTTTCCGGTGCCGGCGGTGAAGGCGCCGCGCCGCCACAGCGCCACCAGCGCCTGGCGCAGCATCGCCTGGGCCGGGCGCTGGCGATTGCGGCCGAGGGAAGCGGCAGACCGGGGTTGGCCGGGGTCGCGGCCAAAGATCACCGTCGATGGCGGCGAATTTCGGCGCCGTCGGGCAGGACCATCGCGTTCCCGGCAAAATCGAGCCGCGCCCGGCCGAACCAATCGGCCGTCGCCTCGACCGCGACCCCGTCGCGGAACCCGGTCGCCACGTAGCCGCCGTCGCGGCCGGCGGCTTCGAAGCCGTCGACCAGCTGTTGCTCGATCGCCTCGATCTCCGCCAGCAGCGCCGGGGGCCCGCGATGGCCGGCGAGAAACGCATCGAACCTCGCGCCATCGGCAGCGCCAAACGGGGACGGCGCGCCCGCGAACGGCGGCGCCGCGCCGCGCCGAGAGAGCCGCTGGCGGCCGGCGGCTTCGGCCTCGGCGGGCAAAACTCCGTCGGCTGCGGCAGGCTCGCGTTGCTGTTGCCGTTGCCACTCGAGCGAGCCGGGGGCATGGATCGGCGCCGGCGCGGGGCGGCCGACGAGTTCGGCTGCGAGGCGGCAATAGCCCGCCCAGAGCTGCCGCTCGGCGCCGGCGATCAGCGCTTCGAGCAAGCTCAGGCCGGCGCTTGGCCGAGTCTCGGCGGCGGTGGGTTCGGACAAGCGAGCTTCCTGACAGCTGATCGCAACATAGGGCGGCGCCAGGCCGCCGCACGGAATTGTCAGACCATTCGAGGCGCAGGACAAGATTGCCGCGCAGCCATCGAATTTGCGATTGGCAGCCGCGCGGCAGGGAGGGAAGCCGCGTTTTTGTGTTTCGGCGCCGGCTGCCTATGATCGGGTGAAGAATTTGTGACAGGGCGAAGGCTCGCCGGCCCGGGAGGGAACGCAACTGTGACTTTGCGGTTGGACGCTGCCTGCTTCTCCGCCCGGCGCTGCCGAGCCCGGCCTTCGGGGACCGCGCGGTGAGGAGCGAAACCCGGCCGGCAGTCGCCAATCGCGGGCCGTTGACCTTCGCGATCATGCTGGCCAACATCATGCAGGGGCTCGACACCACGATCGCCAACGTGGCGCTGCCGCATATCCGCGGCAGCCTGTCGGCCTCGCAGGATCAGATCGCCTGGGTCCTGACCTCCTACATCGTCTGCGCCGCGATCATGATGCCGCTGACCGGCTGGCTCGCCGGCCGCTTCGGCATCAAGATCGTGTTCGTGCTCTCGGTCGCGGGCTTCACCGTGGCCTCGGCTCTGTGCGGCAGCGCCACCAATTTGACCGAGCTTGTGCTCTATCGCGGGCTGCAAGGGATTTGCGGCGCCGGGCTGGTGCCGCTGTCGCAGGCGGTGCTGTTACAAATCAACCCGGTCGAGCGGCACGGTCAGGCGATGGCGGTGTTCGGCATCGGCACGATCCTCGGGCCGATCTGCGGCCCGGTGCTGGGCGGCTGGCTGACCTACGACTACAACTGGCGCTGGGTATTCTACATCAACCTGCCGGTGGGCGTGCTCGCTACCCTCGGGATGCTGATCTTCGGCCGGGAGAGCCGCCACGGCCATCGCGAGCCGTTCGACCTGTTGGGCTTCGTGACGTTGAGCCTGGCGATCGGCGCCTTGCAGATGCTGCTCGACCGCGGCGAATTGAAGGATTGGTTCGGCGCCACCGAAATCTGGGTCGAGGCCGGGGTCTGCGGCGTTGCTCTCTATCTATTCATCGTGCACACGGCGACCGCGACCGACCGCTCGTTCCTGAACCGCGACCTGCTGAAAAACGTAAATTTTATCGTCGGCACCCTGCTGATGTTCCTGGTCGGGCTGATCATGAACGGGACCCTGGCGCTGTTGCCGACGATGCTGCAGGATTTGATGAACTATCCGGTGCTGACCACCGGTCTGGTGACGGCGCCCCGCGGCATCGGCACGATGATCGCGATGTTCATGGTCGCCCGGCTGATCAACCGCGTCGACAACCGGCTGATCATCCTCGCTCGGGCTGCTGCTGACCGCGGTCTCGATGTGGCAAATGACCGAGTTTTCGCTGACCATGGGGATGCAGCCAGTCATCGTCTCCGGGCTGGTCCAGGGATTCGGCCTCGGCTGCACCTTTGTGCCGTTGAACACGATCGCGCTGTCGAACCTGCCGCGGCACATCATGACCCAGGGAACCGCGCTCAGAAGCCTGATGCGCAATCTCGGCGGCAGCATCGGCATCGCCGTGCTCGAGGCCCTCTTGACCCAGAACACCCAGATCGTGCATTCCCGCCTGGTCGAGCAGCTGCGCCCCGACAACCCGCTGGCCCGCGCGCCCTATCTCGCCGCGCCCTACAGCCTGCTCACGCCTCCCGGCATCGCGGCGCTCAACGCCGAGGTCACCCGGCAGGCGGCGATGGTCGCCTACATCAACGATTTTGTGGTGATGATGATTATCGCGATCGGCTCCGCCGCGCTCCTGCTGCTGATCCGCCCGAACCGGTCCGATCCGGCGGCGCCGGTTCTGGGAACGCGGGCGATGCGGCCGCGCCGCGCCGGCTAGCCGGTTATGCGCCGGGGCGACGGCGCCGTCCCGCGCCATCGGTTTTCCGAGCATCTGCCACGCACGCAATGGTGAGCGGACGGCTCGGTTATTGCGTATCATGAGCCGATGATCGACGAGCGCCCGCGGGCAGCGATGTTGCGATACCGGAAAAAGCGGTGAGGGGCGAGGCGCGCAGCCTGGTCGGCAATCGCACGGCGATCACGATCTCGATCATGCTGGCGACGATCATGCAGGGCGTCGACAACACCATCGCCAACGTGGCGCTGCCGCATATCCAGGGCAGCCTGTCGGCGGCCCAGGACCAGATCGCCTGGGTCCTGACCTCGTACATCGTCGCCGCGGCGATCACGATGCCGCTGACCGGCTGGCTCGCCGGCCGCTTCGGCATCAAATACATATTTCTGATCTCGGTCATCGGCTTCACCGTGGCGTCGGCGTTGTGCGGCAGCGCCACCAGCCTGACCGAGCTGGTGATCTACCGCCTGCTGCAAGGCGTCTGCGGCGCCGGGCTGGTGCCGCTCTCGCAATCGGTGCTGCTGCAGATCAACCCGCCCGAGCGGCACGGCCAGGCGATCGCGGTCTGGGGCATCGGGGTCATGCTGGGCCCGATCTTTAGGTCCGATGCTGGGCGGCTGGCTGACCGAAAACTACAACTGGCGATGGATATTCTACATCAACGTGCCGGTCGGAATTGTCGCCGCGACCGGCATACTGGCGTTCATCCGCGAACCCCGGCATGCCCACCGCGAGGCGTTCGATTTTTTCGGGTTCGCCACGTTGAGCGTCGCCATCGGCGCGTTGCAGATGATGCTCGACCGCGGCGAGCTCAAGGATTGGTTCGGCTCGACCGAGATCTGGATCGAAGCGGCCGTCGCCGCGGTCGCCTGCTACCTGTTCGTCGTCCATACCGCAACCGCGGGCGAGCGGTCGTTTCTCAATCGCGACCTATTAAAGAACGTGAACTTCGCCGCCGGCACCGTCTTGATGTTTTTTGTCGGCGGCATCCTCAGCGGCACTCTGGCGTTGGTGCCGACGATGTTGCAATCGTTGATGGATTACCCGGTGTTCACCACCGGGCTGGTGACCTCGCCGCGCGGCGTCGGCACGATGGCGGCAATGTTTCTGGTCGGGCGGCTGATCAACCGCGTCGACAACCGGCTGATCATCCTCTCGGGGCTGCTGATGACCGTGGTCTCGTTGTGGCAGATGACCGGATTTTCGCTGCAGATGGGCATGGCGCCGGTCATCACCTCGGGGCTGCTGCAAGGCTTCGGCCTGGGCTGCACGTTCGTGCCGCTCAACACCCTGGCGCTGTCGAATTTGCCGCGGCACATCCTCACCCAGGGTACGGCGCTCAGGAGCCTGATGCGCAATCTCGGCGGCAGCATCGGCATCTCGGTGTTCGAGACCCTGCTGATCCAGAACACCCAGATCGTCCATTCGCGGCTGGTCGAGCATCTGCGCCCGGACAACCCGCTGGCCCGCGCCCCGCTCCTGGCGCGCGCCGTTCAGCCTGACCCAGCCCGAATGGCCTGGCGGCGCTCAACGCCGAGGTGACCCGCCAGGCCTCGATGGTCGCCTATATCGACGTGTTCACCTTTATGATGGCGATCGTGATCATCACCATCCCGTTGCTGCTGGTGGTCCGGCCGCGGCGCGAGCGCGCGGCGCCGGTCGCCGTCGGCGGGCTGCGCACGAGCTGACGCGGCGCCTGCCGGCCGGCGGGGGCGAGCCATCGAATTCGCTCCTACCAGCCGCGCGATCTCGATCGACGGCGGCGCTCGCATTTTCCGTATCATAGCTTATTATCACTGGGGGATAGTTCTTTTGGCGGTCAGAACCGGTTATGAAACTCGACCATAGCTTCGGATATCTCGTCCACGACGTGGCCCGTCTGTTCGCGCGGCGGTTCAACACTCGGGCCCTGCTGT
This sequence comes from uncultured Alphaproteobacteria bacterium, assembly GCA_963814805.1. GTDB lineage: Bacteria > Pseudomonadota > Alphaproteobacteria > ATCC43930 > CGMCC-115725 > AP-15. Next base: position 330,934 of record CAWFER010000006.1, read on the forward strand.
TTCTCGGGCTTACCCGCTCGCAGTGCCGAATTTTGGGATACCTCGCGCGGCACGAAGGCATCAATCAGGCGGGCCTCGCCGATCTGCTCGAGATCAAGCCGATGACCCTGGTGCGCCAGCTCGACCGCATGGAAGTGGATGGCTGGATCGAGCGCCGGCCCGACCCGGCCGACCGCCGCGCCCGGCGGCTGGTCCTGACCGACAAGGCGCGGCCGATCCTCGCCCGCATCCTCGACCTGTCGAGCGATGTGCGCCGCGAGGCGTTCGCCGACCTCTCCGAAGAAGAGGGCCGGCATCTGGTCGATCTGCTGCGGCGGGTGCACGGCAATCTTGCCGAGCGAGCGCCATCGCCGACGCTCGACCGCGCCGCCCAAAATCGCACCGGCGAGGCGGTCGCCCGATTCGCCGCGCCGGCGCCGGTCGCCGGGGATCTCGCGCCGGTTGGGAGCCACCAATGACGAGCTCGGCCGACAACGAGGCATCGGCGACGCTCGGCACCCTGCGCGCCGCGGTCGACACGCCGGCCGGCGATCATCGGGCGGCGGCGTTCCTGGCGCCAGCGGCTGCGTCTGCCGCTGATGCTGCTCGGGCCGCTCGTCGTGCTGCTCGCCGCCGGCTGGTGGTACCTGACCACCGGGCGATACATCTCGACCGACGACGCCTATGTCGATGCGGCGCGGATTTCGATCAGCAATGAGATATCCGGCCGGGTCGTCGCCATCGATGTGCGCGACAACCAGTTGGTCAAGCGCGGCGCGCTGCTGTTCCAGCTCGATCCGCGGCCGTTTCAGATCGCCGTCGAGCAGGCGCGGGCGAACCGCGACGCCGCCCGGATGGACATCGAAGCGCTCAAAGCCACCTATCAACAGAAGCTGGCGCAGACCAAGGCGGCGGCCGAGACCGTCGCCTATCAGCAGCGCCAGTTTCAGCGCCAGCAGCGCCTGCTGGCCGCGGGCGACGCCTCGCAGCAGCAATTCGACCAGACCAACAACACCTATGAGCTCGCCCAGCAGCAGTACATCGCCGACCAGAACGCTCTGCCAATGTGCTCGCCAGCCTCGGCGGCAACGCGAACATCCCGGTCGATCAGCATCCCGAAGGTCGAGGCGGCGCAGACCGCGCTCGACCGCGCCCTGCTGAACCTTTCGTACACGGATGTGCATGCCCCCGAAACCGGCATCGTCACCAAGGTCGACCAGCTCCAGATCGGCGACTGGGTGCAGGGCGTCGACACCGGCGCGGCGCCGACCGCGCTGTTTTCGCTGGTGTCGACCAAGCATGTCTGGGTGACCGCCAATTTCAAGGAAACCGAGCTCACCCATATGCGGCCCGGACAATCCGCCACGGTCGAGATCGACACCTATCCCGATGTCGTCTTTCCGGCCAAGGTGCAGAGCCTGAGCCCCGGCACCGGTCTGACCTTTGCGCTGTTGCCGGCGGAGAACGCGACCGGCAACTGGGTCAAGGTGGTCCAGCGCCTGCCGGTGCGGTTCAGCTTCGATCATCTCGACCCGAAGCACCCGCTCGCCTCCGGGATTGAGCGCCACCGTCGAGGTCGACACGCGATACCGCCGTCCGTGGCTCGACCGCATCGAGAGCCTGTTCGCCGAGCTCGGCGGCACGGCGCCGCAGCTGGCGGCGCGATGAGCGACGCCGCCCCGGCCCCGGCGCCGAACCGGGGCTGGATCACCGTGTCGATCATGGTGGCGACCTTCATGCAGGGGGTCGACACCACCATCGCCAATGTCGCGCTGCCGCACATGCAGGGCAGCTTTTCGGTGGCCCAGGACCAGATCGCCTGGGTGGTGACCTCGTACATCGTCGCCGCGGCGATCATGACCCCGCTGACCGGCTGGCTCGCCGGCCGCTTCGGCATCAAATACGTGTTTCTGATCTCGGTTATCGGCTTCACCGTGGCCTCGGCCTTGTGCGGTCTGGCGACGAGCCTCGCCCAGCTGGTGATCTACCGGCTGATCCAGGGCGCATGCGGCGCGGCGCTGGTGCCGCTGTCGCAGGCGGTGCTGCTGCAGATCAACCCGCCGCAGCGGCATGCCCAGGCCATGGCGGTATGGGGGATGGGGGTCATCCTCGGCCCGATCATCGGTCCGGCGCTCGGCGGCTGGCTGACCGAGGATTACAATTGGCGCTGGGTGTTCTTTATCAATCTGCCGTTCGGGATGCTGGCCGCCGCCGGCATCATGATCTTCATCCACCACACCCGCCATGCCCTGCGCGAGGCGTTCGACTTCTTCGGCTTCGCCACGCTTGAGCCTGGCGATCGGCGCCTTGCAGATGCTGCTCGACCGCGGCGAACTGATGGACTGGTTCGGCTCGACCGAAATCTGGATCGAGGCGGCGATCGCCGGGCTGTGCTTCTACCTGTTCGTCGTCCACACCATCACCGCTACCGACCGCTCGTTTCTCAATCGCAGCCTGTTGAAGGACCCCAATTGCATCGTCGGCACGGTCTTGATGTTTCTGATCGGCATCCCGCTTTACGGGACCATGACCCTGCTGCCGACGATGCTGCAGAATCTGATGAATTACCCGGTTTTCACCACCGGGCTGGTGACGGCGCCGCGCGGCATCGGCACGATGATCGCGATGATCCTGGTCGCCCGGCTGGTCAACCGCGTCGATACCCGGCTCATCATCCTGGTCGGGCTGGCGCTGACCGCCGTCGCCTTGTGGCAGATGACCGGATTTTCGCTGCAGATGGGCATGGGCCCGGTGATCACCACCGGGCTGATGCAGGGCTTCGGCCTCGGCTTTGTCTTCACCCCGTTGAGCATCATCACCTTTTCGACCTTGCCGCGGAATTTGCTGACCCAGGGCACGGCGATCTTCAGTCTGATGCGCAATATCGGCGGCAGCGTCGGCATCGCCATCGTCGAGGCCTTGCTCGACCAGAATACCCAGGTCGTACATTCGCGGCTGATAGAACGCCTGCGGCCAGACAACCCGCTCGCCCAAGGGCCGGCGCTGCATGCTCCGTTCAGCCTGACGACCCCGATAGGGGTCGCGGCGCTCAACGCGGAAGCGACGCGACAGGCGGCGATGGTGGCGTATCTCGACGACTACATGCTGATGATGATGCTGGTCGTCGCCGCCGTGCCGCTGCTGCTGCTGCTGCGTCGGCCGCGCTCGATGCCCAGAGGCGCTGCACTCGCCGCCCTCGATTAGCGGGCCGACTGGCTAGCGGGGCGATCGGCTAATGGGCGCCGCCGCCGGCAAAGCGTCGAGCCGGCGCTCGGCCTCGGCCGCACCCAGGGCGAAAGCCTCGCGATACCAGAAGCGCGCAACCGCCGGATCGCCGGGTAGGCCATGCCGGCCGCCGCGGTCGAGAAAGCCGGGATCATAGGTGGCGCCGATGCCGAGTGCTCCCCGGGCCGCTCCGAGGTCGAAGGCCCGCCGGTAGCGCAGGCGCGCCGCGGCGAAATCCCCGCTGCGAAACAGCGCGTCGCCCTCTTCCAGCAGCGCGGCGACCCCGGCGGGTTGCTGCCGGCTGGCGGCGAGAGCCGGCGCGGCCGGAACTGTTGCGGTCGGCGCTGCCGTGGCCGGAATTGGTGCGGCAGGGTCGGGCCGGGCGGCGCTGGGCGGCGGCGCCGCCACCGCGGCCGGTGCGGGGTGCGCTGCAAAACCGCCGGGGATGGCGGCTGGCGCGGCGGCGGCGGCCGGCGCGGCGCGCCGCGCGGTTGCGGCGACAGCGCCGGGGGCGATCGCCGCTACGGTTCGGCGATCGGCGTGCGCCGCGGGATGAGGCATCAGCAAAGCCAGCCCGAAACCGAAAAAGGCGCCGACCGTGGCCGCGGCGACGAGCCCCAGAGTGCAGAGATAGAGAACGGCGCCGAACTGGCGCTCGGCCGCGCCCGCCCGGCGCGAGGCTGCGATCATCCTCGTTACCGGATCGAGCATCGGCCGCTATTGGCGAGTGCGCGCCTGAACGATAATCCCGCCATCCCGGCTCCCTATTCCAACCGGAGAGTGTCGTACCCGGATTGATTGTATCTTGCAATCGTCACTCGTTCGTCCAATCGGTCCATGACAATTGCGCCAGCGCCGGTTTGCCGAGTCTCGGGTTTGCCGAGTCTATTGCAGCTGACCGCGGTGCGAGCCAATTTCCTCCAGTGCGATCGTTCGCGAGTGCGACGGAATGAGCTGGCTTTCCAATTTCGTGCTTCCCCGGATCCGGGCGGTGGTCCGTAAAAAGGACGTGCCGGACAATCTGTGGCGCAAATGCCCGAGCTGCGAGCAAATGCTGTTTCACCGCGAGCTCGAAGCCAATCTCGATGTCTGCCGCAATTGCGGCCATCACCTGCGGATCGGCGCCGTGCGGCGGCTGCAGCTGTTGTTCGATGATGGCGTCTTTTCGCGCATCGAGCTGCCGAAGACGATCCTCGATCCGCTCCACTTCCGCGACGCCAAGCGCTACATCGATCGGCTGAAGGAGGCCCAGGCGAAATACGGCGCCGGCGGCGACGCGGTGGTGGTCGGCCATGGCCGAATCGGCGGACAGGCGGCGGTGGTCGCGGCCTTCGAGTTCGGCTTCATGGGCGGCTCGATGGGGGTGGCCGCCGGCGAGGCGGTGCTGGTTGCGGCCAAGCTCGCGGTGTTGCAGGAGGCGGCGCTGATCGCGGTCCCGGCCTCGGGCGGCGCCCGCATGCAGGAGGGCGTGTTGTCCTTGATGCAGATGCCGCGCACGATCATCGCCGCCGATATGGTCAAGGAGGCCGGGCTCCCCTACATCGTGCTGCTGACCGACCCGACCACCGGCGGCGTTTCGGCGTCGTTCGCGATGGTCGGCGACATCACCCTGGCCGAGCCGGGCGCGGTCATCGGCTTTGCCGGAGCGCGGGTCATCGAGGAAACCATCCACGAAAAATTGCCGGAAGGCTTTCAGCGCGCCGAATACCTGCGCGACCACGGCATGGTCGACCTGGTGGCGCCGCGCGCCGAACTGCGCGAAACCATCGGGCGGCTGCTCGGGCTGTTGCGCGAGCCGCAGAAGAGCGAACAGCCGGCGCCGATCGCCCCGCCAATGACCCCGGAGCCGGCGTGACCGACACCACCCCCCGCGGCGCAGCAGACACCACCCCCCGCGGCGCAGCCGACACCATCCCCCGCGGCGCAGCCGACACCACCAGCGACATCGTGCTGGCGCGGCTGACCCGGCTGCATCCGAAGCTGATCGATCTGTCGCTCGGCCGCATCGAGGGTCTGCTGGCCGCGCTCGGCAACCCTCAGGAAAAGCTGCCGCCGGTCGTCCATGTCGCCGGCACCAACGGCAAAGGGTCGACGATCGCGACGATGCGCGCCTGCCTCGAAGCCGCCGGCTGCCGCGTCCACGCCTATATCTCGCCGCATCTGGTGCGTTTTCACGAGCGCATCCGGCTGGCTGGCAGGCTGATCGACGAGAACCGGCTGATCGCGCTCCTCGAAGAATGCGAGCGCGCTAATCAGGGCAAGCCGATCACCTATTTCGAGATCACCACCGCGGCGGCGTTCCTGGCCTTCGCCCGCACCCCGGCCGACATCGTCTTGCTCGAAACCGGGCTCGGCGGCCGGCTCGACGCCACCAACGTCGTTCGCCATCCGGCGGCGACCGCGATCACCCCGGTTTCGCTCGACCATCAGGCCTTTCTCGGCGATACGATCGCCGCCATCGCCGGCGAGAAGGCCGGCATCCTGAAGCCCGGCGCGCCGGCGATCATCGGCCCGCAGCCGCCGGAAGCCGCTGCTGTCTTCGCCGCCCGCGCCGCGGCGATCTCGGCCCCGCTCTATCGCTTCGGCCACGAATGGCGCTGCGCCGCCCAGGGCGACGGCATGCGCTATGAGGGCCGGCGCTGGCAATTCGATCTGCCGCTGCCATCGCTCCCCGGCGCGCATCAGATCATCAATTCCGGCGCCGCGATCGCCTGCCTCGAACAACTCGACGACCTCTCTCTGTCGCCCGAGACGATCGCTGCCGGGCTGGGCCACATCGAATGGCCGGCGCGCCTGCAGCGTCTGACGCGCGGCCCGCTGGTCGCGATGCTGCCCGATGATTGGGAGCTGTGGCTCGACGGCGGCCACAATCCGGGCGCCGGCGAAGTGCTGGCCGTGGCGGCGGCCGCCTGGCGCGACCGCCGGCTCCACCTGGTCGTCGGCATGCTCAACACCAAGAACGCCGCGGGCTTTCTGGCGCCGCTGGCGGCCCGCGCCATGACCCTCGATGCGGTCACCATCGCCGGCGAAGAAAATCCGCTGCCGGCCGCCGCGATCGCCGCCGCCGCGCGCTCGGTCGGCATCGCCGCGCGCGAGGCGCCCTCGGTCGCCGCCGCGATGCGCGCGATCGCCTCGCAGGATGGCGCCGCGGCGGACCGCGCCGGCCGGGTGCTGATCTGCGGCTCGCTCCACCTCGCCGGCACGGTGCTCGCCGACAATGGCTGACATCGCCGCTCCGAGGCATGCGGGCGATCGCCCGATTGATCGCGGCGCAACATCGGGTAGGATCGCGGTATAGGCGGTGTGAGGCGAAGCAATGAACGATGCACCCGGCGAAATCGCCGCCACGCTCGATGCGACCGGGCTGATTTGCCCATTGCCGGTGCTAAAGGCGCGCCGCGCGCTGAAGCCGCTGGCCCCGGGCGCGGTGCTCGAAGTGCTGGCGACCGACCCGGGCGCCGTCAAGGATTTCGAGCATTTCTGCCGAACCACCGGCTGCGAGCTGCTCGAATCCGCCGAGGAGCCCGGCGGCGTCCTGCGCTTTCGGCTGCGCAAGCCGGCATGATCTGGCCGCGGCGCGCGAAAGCCTCCGCTGACGCGATGTGCCCTGCCGGCGCGGCCTGAGCCGCATCGCCGATAACCAGCAGCAGGTCGTCGCAGATGCCATTTGCCGGCTTCCGCTCGCGCGGCTCCAGGCTCGCTGACGCCGGCGCGGCCGCGTGGGAGCGATGGTCGGGCGCGATCGGCCTGCGGCAGGCCGAGAGCCTGCTGCCGACGATCGCAGCGCTGCTGTCGCTGGCCGTGGGCGTCTACGTCTTGGTCACCACGGTCGCGATGGTGATCCACGGCTGGTCGGCGGCGCCGTATTGGGACCAGTGGGACGAGCTGATCCTCAGCCCTAAGAAAGTATTCTCGCCGTGGCTCTATTCCCAGCACAACGAACACCGCATCCTTTTTCCGCGATTGATTTTCGCGATCGACACCTTTGCCTTCGCCGAAACCAATAAGTTCGACTTCTTCTGTAATGTGGCGTTGCCGCTGGCGCTGGCCGGGCTGATTGTCCACGTGGCCCGGCGACACGGGAGCCGCAGCCTTGCCGAAACATTATGGATCGCGGGCATCGTCCTGACGGTGCTGTTCTCGGCGATGCAGTTCGAGAATTTCGTTTGGGGCTTCCAGGTTCAATTCTTCGGGGTCGAGCTGGCGGCGGTGGCCAGCATCGCCTGCCTGGCGTTAGGACGCGGAATTCACTGAGCCTCGCCGCCGCAATCGTCTTCTCGGCGATTGCCGTCTACACCCTGGCCAGCGGCATTATCGTGCCGTTTCTCGCAATCCCGGTGGCGCTGTGGGCGGGGCGATCGAGGCTGCAGATCGTGGTTCTCGGCCTCGCCGCCGTGGCCTTGCTGTTGTCCTACCTGCACGGCTACGTCCCGCCGTCGGAAGAATCCAACCCATTGCGGACTTTGCTGCGGCCGGAACTCCCGGTCTATGCGGCGGTCGAGCTCGGCAATCCGTTCGGTCAGCTGTTCCGAGCGCTGCACATCGCCCATTTCGGCTACTGGGATGGCGGGTTCGGCGTCCTCGGTCTGGCGCTCTTTGGGGCGGCTGTGCTGATCCAGTTGCGCCGGGGCCGCTCGATCGACCCGGCCGAGCTGGTCTTTCTTGGCAGTGCCGCGCTGATGGTCGGCGTCGCCTTCCTGACCGCTCTCGGCCGGCTCAAATTCGGCCTCCCGCAGGCGCTATCGTCACGCTATGCGACGCCGATGCTATTGTTCTGGCTATCTCTGGCGCTCCTGGCGATCATCGAAATCCGGCGCCGCCATGCCGGTCTGCGGCTCCTTGCAACAGGCATCAGCGTGCTCGGCCTGGTCGCGTTGGCCTATGCGCAATCCTCGTTCGTCAAAGCAGGATTGGCGTGGGCGCTGCCGCGGCAAGAGGGCGCCGCAGCCCTACTCTCCGGCGTTGATGATAATGGCGCCCTGCTTCGCATCTATCCGGCCCCCTCGCGGGCAATCGAGCTGGCGGCGCAATTGCGGGCGCGGCGCCTGGCGATTTTTGCCGCGGGCTGGAGCCGCTGGCTCGGCACGCCGCTCGCCGATCACATTCGGCTCGCGGTGGCGCGGCCGATGCCAGGGCGGCATCGACCGGGTCACGCGGCTTCCGGTAGCCGGCCCCGCGCAGTTTCGGGTCGGCGGCTGGGCCTGGGACCAGGCGCGCCGGTCGGCGCCCGACCGAATCATCATCGCCGATGGCGCCGGGCGGGTCGTCGGCTACGCTTTCTCGGGCTTTCCGCCGTTGGAGCTGGGCCATGACAAGCACAGCGGCTGGCGCGGCGACTTCAAAGCGCGGGACGCCGCCTCAGTTACCGCCTACGCGCTCATTGATCGGGACCGCGTCGCCTGCCCGCTGGCGCACTGGGCGCAGGCGCGCTGAAGCCGCACGGATCGCCGCCTCGATCCAGGATCGGACCGGAACCGGCACGCGGGCGTCGAACACCAGCGCGCGGCGGCCGAGATAATTCCATACCAGCACGATCGGCACCGCGGCGATCTTGGCGATTGTCGGCTGGATCGCCAGCGGATAGGCGAACCACCAGACCAATGCCGTGTTGAGCGCGAGGCCAACCAGCACCACGACCAGAAAACGGGTCAGTTCGGCGCGGCGGCGGAAACGGCCGCTCTGAAACGCCAGCAGGATCGACAGCAGGTAGTTGGCGATTGTGGCGACGAGGAAACTCGCGACCGAGGCAGGAATGACCGGCATCGCCGCCCGGCGCAGCGCCACGAAGGCGCCGATCTCGACGACAAACGACAGCCCGCCGACGATCAGATACAGAAAAAACTGCATGGCTCAGCGGTGCCAAACCTGCAGCTGGGTCTCGCGGTAAGGCTGCTGGTCGCGATAGTCGCCGCGCGACAGCATGCGCTCCAGCCAGCAATAAAGAATGATGAACAGATAGCGCGAGCCCATCTCCTTGATCCGCAATTTGGAGACGCCCTCCTTGCGGTTCTTCCATGAGTTGGGCAGCACCGCATAGCGGTAGCCGCGGATGATGCATTTGAGCGGCAGCTCGACCGTCAGGTTGAAATGGTGCGACAGCAGCGGCTGCACTCCGGCGATGGCGCTGCGCCGATAGAGCTTGAAGGCGTTGGTGACGTCGTTGTAGCGCAGCATGAACAGGGTCCGGATCAGGAAATTGGCCAGCCGGTTCATCACGAGCTTGAGCCTGGGGTAGTCGCTGACACGTCCGCCGCGCACAAACCGCGAGCCGAAGACGCAGTCATAGCCGCTATCGAGCTTGCGGTAGAAGGCGACAAGATCGGCTGGGTCGTCCGAACCGTCGGCCATCACGATCGCCACCGCCGCGCCGCGGAACTCGGCAAGCCCGCGGCGCACGGCGAAGCCGAAGCCGTTGGGCGGCGCGCCGTTGAGGTAGCGCACGCCCGCGTCGGCGGCGCTCAAATTCGCCAGAATGCGCTCGGTGCCGTCGCTGCTGTTGTCGTTGACCACCAGGATCTCGTAGTCGATGCTGGCCTGTCGCAGGGCCGCGGCGACCCCCTGCACGGTCGCGGCGATGTGGCCTTCCTCGTTGTGCGCCGGGATCACCACCGAGAGCATGTCGGCGACGCCGGCCGCCTCCCATTCGGCGAGCGAGCGAACCTCGAACGGCATCTGCTATCCCCCGACCGATTTCAGCTTCCAGGCGAGCCCGTCGACGATCTCGGCGAGGATCGCCTCAATGTCGTAGCGATACTGCCATTGCGGATAGTCGCTTTGAAAGCGGCGCACGTCGGAGATCCACCAGATATGGTCGCCGGTGCGGTTTTGTTCCGAATAGGACCAGTTCATCGGCTTGCCGGTCAGCCGCTCGCAGGCGGCGATCGCCTCCAGCATCGAGCAATTGGCGTGCCGGCCGCCGCCGATGTTGTAGACCGCCCCCGAGCGCGGCGCCTGGATGAACTGCCAGAACGCGTTGACCAGATCGTAGGAATGGATGTTATCGCGGACCTGTTTTCCCTGGTAGCCCAGGACCGTATAGGGCTCGCCGGTGACCGCGCATTTGGCCAGATAGGCGAGAAAGCCGTGCAGTTTGGCGCCGGAGTGGCCGGGGCCGGTCAGGCAGCCGCCGCGGAAGCAGGCGGTGTGCATCCCGAAATACCGGCCATATTCCTGGACCAGGACATCGGCGGCGAGCTTGGACGCGCCAAACAGGCTGTGCAGGCACGAATCGACGCTCATGCTCTCGTCGATGCCGTGTGCGGCAAAGGGGTGCTCGGGGCTCACTTCCCAGCGCCGCTCCTGCTCGATCAGCGGCAATAGGTTGGGCGCGTCGCCGTAAACCTTGTTGGTGCTGGTAAAGATGAACGGCGCCTCTTGGCAGTGCCGGCGCGCCGCCTCCAAGAGGTTCAAGGTGCCGTTGGCGTTGACCGTGAAATCGGTCTGCGGGTCGCTCGCCGCCCAATCGTGCGACGGCTGGGCCGCGGTGTGGATGACCGCCGCGATGGCGCCGCCGTAGCGGACGAAAACCTTATCCATCAGCGCCGCGTCGCGGATGTCGCCATCGACGTGGCGATAGCCCTTGATCTCGATTTCGAGGCGCTGCCGGCTCCACGCCGTGCTGGCCTCGTTGCCGAAGAAGACGCGGCGCATGTCATTGTCGATGCCGACGATGTCGAACCCTTGGGCGGCGAAAAAGCGCACCGATTCAGCCCCGATCAGCCCCGCCGACCCCGTCACCAGCACCACGCTCATGCTCTGCTCCGCGACGCTCGTTATCCCAGCACCGGCTCCAGCGCGGCGCGGTGGCGATCGAGCCATTCCAGGATTTCATCAAGGAGCGCCCCGACCGAGCGGGTCGGGGCCCAGCCCGTCGCCTGCCGCACCCGGCCGGCATCGGTGACATAATAGGGGATGTCGGCCGGCCGCGTCGCCGGATCCGAGCCGAGCGCCAGCGAAACGCCGGTATGGGCGGCGCACAGCTGGGTCAACTCGGCCAATGACACGCTGATTTCGGGGCCGCCGCCGACATTGTAGGTCTGCCCGGAACAGCGGTCGAAGGCGTCGATCTGGCGGCAGATCAGCTCGAACAAATCGGCCACGTGCAGCACGTCGCGCACCTGATGGCCCGTGCCGCCGAACCCGCTATAGGCGAGCGCGCCGCCGTAACGGTGCCGCGCCGCCCACAGCACGAAAAAGCCCTGATCGACCTTGCCCATCTGCCACGGGCCGGTCAGCACGCCGCAGCGATTGACGATCGCGCGCAGCCCATAGGCGGCGTGGTATTCCTCGATCAGCAATTCCGAGGCGAGTTTGCTCGCCCCATAAAGCGAGCGCGGACCCGCTGTCGGAAAATCCTCGGCGATGCCGCGCTCGGACCAGCCGGGGCCGTTTTCCCCGGCGGCCAGGGTCAGGCGGTCGCCCTCGCTGCGCAATGGCAGCCGGCGCAGCGCGGCAATCGAATAGACCCTGCTGGTCGACAGGAAAATCATCGCGCTGCCGTGGCGGCGCGCATAGTCGAGGCAGTTGATCGTGCCGCAGAGGTTGGTGTTGAGCAGATAGCGCGCGCCGCCGTCATAGCCGGCGTGGACCGAGGGTTCGGCCGAGCATTCGATGACCAGATCGGCCGCGGGCAGCCCATCGAAATCCTCGGGATTGCGCACGTCGCCATGAACAAAGCCGACGCCGCCGGCGCGCAGCCGGGACAATGCGAGTTCGCTGCCGCGGCGGTGCAGATTATCGAAAGCGACGACCTCCTCGCCGCGCCGTTCGGCCAGCAGCAGACCCAGATTCGAGCCGACAAAGCCGGCCCCTCCGGTGATCAGGATGCGCATGGTCCCCCATCAACCCCGGGCACTCATAGCCGACGCCCTGGCGCGCGGCAAGATTATTGCGCGCGATCCGGCTGCACCTGCCCTGCCTGCCTCGGGCTTTATCGTTTTACGTCGAAATGGCTGCTTCGATCGCGGCCGCGGGTCTACTCTGGCGGGGCTGCGACCGACAGGAGGGGCTCATGGTTGCGATCATCACCACGCCGCGGCTGCTGGCGATCGGCGGCGGCGCGCTCGCCGAACTGCCGGGAATGCTGACGCGGCTCGGCCTCGCCCGGCCGCTGATCGTCACCGACCCCTATATTCGCGACTGCGGCATCCTCGAGCGCGCGGCCGCGCTGCTCGACCGCGCCCGGATCGGCTGCGAGGTCTTTGCCGACACCGTTCCCGACCCGACCACGGCGGTGGTCGAGGCCGGCGCGCGGGTGCTGAGCGCAGCCGGTTTCGACAGCCTCGTCGCCATCGGCGGCGGCAGCTCGATCGACACGGCGAAGGCGATGAGCGTGCTTGCCGCCAATGGCGGGCGGATGCGCGACTGGAAGGTTCCGGCCGAGATTCCCAAAGCCGGGCTGCCGCTGGTGGCGATCCCGACCACCGCCGGCACCGGGTCGGAGGTGACCCGGTTCACCGTCATCACCGATACCGAGACCGACGAGAAGATGCTGATCGCCGGGCTCGCCTGCTGCCCGTTGGCCGCGATCGTCGATTACGAGCTGACCTTGACCATGCCGTTGCGGCTGACCGCGGATACCGGGCTCGACAGCCTGACCCACGCGATCGAGGCCTATGTCAGCCGGCGCGCCAGCCCCTACACCGACGGGCTCGCCCGCAACGCGATGGGGCTGATCGCGCGCCACATCCGCACCGCCTGCGCCGAACCCGACAATCGCGCCGCCCGCGAGGCGATGATGCTGGGGGCGACGACCGCCGGGATGGCGTTCTCCAACTCGAGCGTGGCGCTGGTCCACGGCATGAGCCGGCCGATCGGCGCCTTTTTCCATGTGCCGCACGGCCTCTCGAACGCGATGCTGCTGCCCGAAATCACCGCGTTCTCGGCCCCGGCGGCGCTTGACCGCTACGCCGATTGCGCCCGCGCAATGGGGCTGGCCGAGGAGGGGGAAGGCAGCCAGGGGTCGGTGGCGCGGCTGCTCGACGAATTGCGCCGGCTGAACCGGGATTTGGCGGTGCCGAGCCCGCGCGCTTACGGCATCGACCGCGCGCGCTACGAGGAATTGCTGCCGGTCATGGCAAGCCAGGCGCTGGCCTCGGGTTCGCCCGCCAACAACCCGCTTGCTCCATCAAGCGACGAGATCATCGCGCTCTACCGGCGAGTTTACGACTGAAACGGCCTGCTCAGCCGAGCTTGACCTCGATGTCGTCGCCGACGAGACGGACCGGGTAGGTTTTCAGGTCTTCGGTCGCCGGCGGGTCGAGCACTTTGCCGGTGCGGATGTCGAAGCGCGCGGCATGAAGCGGGCATTCGATCGTCTCGCCGTCGAGCCAGCCGTCGGAGAGGCAGGCATAGGCGTGGGTGCACACGTTATCGGTGGCGAACAGGCCTTCGTCGCTGTCGTAGATCGCGATCGAATGGCCGGCCACGTCGATGCCGATGACCTCGCCCGCCGCCAGCTCGCTGCGAGCGGCCGCCCTGACCCAGCCGGTTTCGTCCGCGCTCATCGCCCACCTCCCCCGCTCCGCGGAGACGCGATGGCGTCGCCCGGGCTCGAATCCAACAACAGATGGCCGAGGCGCCGCGGCTAGGCCGACGAATCTTCGGAGAACGCCTTGAACGCGATCACGGTGAAGGTGTCCTTTACCCCGGCAGGGGACGCTCGGTGACGAAGCGGCCGATATCGGTCTCGTCCGGCAGGTAGCATTTCATTAAGAGATCGTATTGGCCCGAGGTCGAATAGACCTCCGAGACCTGATCGAGGTTGAGCACCGCCGCGTCGGCCACGGTATAGGCTTGGCCGAGTTCGCATTTGACCATGACGAAGATCGTCTTCATCGCGGGGCGGCGGGTGGCTTGGGCGGCGGCTCGGCCGGACGAACTCAGGGCCGGGCGATTCAGGGCCGGGCGACGACGCGCGGCGGGCGGGCGAGAAAGGCCGGCAGATCATCGCCAAAGCCGACGACCTTACGATCCTCCTCCGGGCCGCGCTCCGGTTGCCGAGGGCGGCGCGGCTGGGCGGCCCGCGGGAACGGGGTCACGTTCGCGCCATTCCCATTCAGCGGCGGCCGATTGAGAGGTTGCGGCAACTCTGGCCGTTTGGGCAATTCCGGCAAACTCGGCCGCGTCGCGGTATCGACCGCCGGGGTCGGTTTGCGGCGGGGCGCGCGCTCCCTCGGCGCGGCCGCGCGCGCAGCCGGCTTGTCGCCCGCGGCGCGCCGCGGGCGATCCGGTCGAGCAGCGCCGGCCGCAGGCCGCGAGCCGCGTCCGCGGCGTGCGGTGTAGTCGAGTTCGGCGGTGGTCGATGCCTTCGATCGCGCCCATCGGAATGTCGTTGCCGATCAGCTTAACGATCTCGGCGACCGCTTTGCCGTCCTCCGGCGCCGCCAGCATGAAGGAGCGGCCGCTGAGCCCGGCCCGGCCGGTTCGGCCGATGCGGTGCACGTAATCCTCGGCATGGACCGGCACGTCGAAGCAGAACACGTGGCTCATGCCCTTGATGTCGAGCCCGCGCGCGGCGACGTCGCTGGCGACCAGCAGCCGGATCTCGCCGCGCTTGAAGCGTTCCAAGGTCTCGGTGCGTTTCGGCTGCGGCATGTCGCCGTGCAGCGCCGCGGCGTCGAAGCCGTGTCGAGCCAGCGATTTGAACAGAAGATCGACGTCGCGCTTGCGGTTGCAAAAGATCAGCGCGTTTTTTACGTCCTCGGACGCGATCAGTCGGCGCAGCGCATCGCGCTTGTCGCGCGGATCGACGACGGCCAGCGACTGGACCACCAGCGCTGCCGGCGAGGCCGGCGGCGCCACCGAGATTTCCACCGGATTGCGCAGAAAGGCGTCGGCGAGCTTGCGGATCTCGGCTGGCATCGTCGCTGAGAAAAACAAGGTCTGCCGGCTCTTCGGCAACAGCCCGACGATCCGCTCCACATCCGGAATAAAGCCCATGTCGAGCATCCGGTCGGCCTCGTCGATAACGAGGATGTGCGCGTCGGACAGCAGGATCTTGCCCCGTCCGTGCAGGTCGAGCAGCCGCCCCGGGGTGGCGATCAGCACGTCGACGCCGCGATCGAGCTTGCGCTCCTGGTCGACAAAGCTCTCGCCGCCGATCAACAGCGCCATCGTCAGACGATGGTATTTGCCGTAGAGTTCGAAGGAGGCGGCGACCTGGGTCGCCAGCTCGCGCGTCGGCTCCAGGATCAGCGAGCGCGGCATCCGCGCCCGCGACCGACCCGCCGCCAGCATGTCGATCATCGGCAGGACAAAGCTCGCGGTCTTTCCGGTTCCCGTCTGCGCACAGCCTAAAACATCCTCCATGCGCTTTACATGGGGGATGGCTTGTTCCTGGATCGCGGTGGGAGTCGTATAACCGGCGTCGGATACTGCCTGAAGAACCTCAGGCGAGAGTTCGAGGTCTGAAAAACCCATTGAAAAGTTGTAGCCTTTTTGTAACAATTAGTTGCGTTGAACCTGATGTTTTAATTGGGCATGCGGGGCGGCATGTCAATCGTTTTCTTGGCTCGCGGCCATGCCGCGCCAACGGGGCAGGAATCCGATCAGCGCCGGCGAAACTGCGGCCGCGGCGCCATCGGCGGCCCGGCCCGCTCATCCTTATGGCGAAAGTTGATCCGGCCCTTGGTCAGATCGTAGGGGGTCATTTCGACCGTCACCCGGTCGCCGGCGAGAATTCGGATGCGGTTCTTTTTCATCCTTCCGGATGAATAGGCGAGGGTTTCGTGCCCGTTGTCGAGCCGCACGCGAAACCGCGCATCGGGGAGCAGCTCGAGCACGGTGCCTTCGAATTCAATCAGATCTTCCTTGGCCAACCAGGTCTCCTAGGCAAAGAAACGGGGGCGCGCCGGCACCCCCGCATAACTGTCTAACCTCCCTTAGACCGGGCGCAGATTGACTGCGGAGACCCGGCCGCGCTGGCCTTGTTCCAGCTCGAAACTGAGCTTTTGGCCTTCACGCAGATTGTCGATACCCGCGCGTTCGACGGCCGAGATGTGGACGAACACATCAGCGCCGCCGTTTTCGGGCTGGATGAAGCCATAGCCCTTTTGCGCATTGAACCATTTGACCGTACCGGTCGCCATCAGCAGTAACTCCAAGTAGCAAGATAGGCCGCTGCGCGGATGCGCAGCGTATCGGACATCGATTGGCTCGGGAAACGGTCGGACGATCGCATACGAACGCAAGGCCGGAAGCCGAACCCAAACGGGTCGACGTATTTTAGGTAAGCGGGTTTCCGCAGTTGCGCAAGGAATCTTTATAAATCGAGGTCGCGCACGAAGCGGGCGTTCTTTTGGATGTAGTCGAAGCGCAGCTCGGGGCGCCGGCCCATCAGGGTTTCGACCAGGGTGCGGGTGCGCGCGCCCGGCGACGCCTCGATCCCGGTCTCGCCCTCGACCGGCGGCGGGTCCGCTGACCCGAGGTCCCCTGGCCCGAGGTCCCGTGGCCCGAGGTCCCGTGGCCCGAGGTCCCGTGGCCCGATGCCGACCCGCAACAGGGTGCGCTGCGCCGGGTCCATCGTCGTCGCCCGCAGCGAGCGCGCCGGCATTTCGCCCAGCCCCTTGAAGCGGCTGACCTCGATCTTGCCGCGTCCGGTAAACTCGGTGCGCAGCAATTCCTCGCGATGCGCCTCGTCGCGGGCATAGCGGGTGACCTCGCCCTGGGTCAGTCGGTAGAGCGGCGGCAATGCCAGAAAGAGATGCCCGCCGTCGATCAGCTTTGGCATTTCGCGATAGAAGTAGGTCATTAAGAGCGAGGCGATATGGGCGCCGTCAACGTCGGCGTCGGTCATGATCACCACCCGCTCGTAGCGCAGCCCCTCCTCGCGGTAATGCGCGCCCGCGCCGCAGCCCAGCGCCAGCACGATGTCGGCCAGCTCCTGGTTGGCGCGCATCTTGTCGGCCGAGGCGCTGGCGACGTTGAGGATCTTGCCGCGCAACGGCAGGATCGCCTGGGTCTCGCGATCGCGCGCCTGCTTGGCCGAGCCGCCGGCGCTGTCGCCTTCGACCAGGAAAATTTCGGTGCCGGCGGCGCTGTCGCGGGTGCAGTCGGCGAGCTTGCCCGGCAGCCGCAGCTTGCGGGTGGCGGTCTTGCGCGCGAGCTCGCGCTGCTGGCGGCGCCGCTGGCGCTCCTCGGCGCGCTCGGCGATATGGTCGAGCAACAGCCGCGCCGTCGCCGGGTCGGCGCCGAGCCAGTGATCGAAATGGTCCTTGACCGCGTTCTCGACCAGCCGCGTCGCCTCGGCCGAGGCCAGGCGCTCCTTGGTCTGCCCCTGGAACTGCGGATCGCGGATGAACAATGAGAGCAGCAGCGCCGCCCCGCCGGTTACGTCCTCGCCGGTCGCCTGCGCGCCGCGGCGGTGGCCGATGAGCTCGCCGTAGCCCTTGAGCCCGCGCAGCAGCGCATTGCGCAGGCCGGTTTCGTGGGTTCCGCCCTCGGGTGTGGGGATCGTGTTGCAGTAGGAGTGGCTGAACCCCGCTTCCTCGTCCTCGGGCCAGGCCACCGCCCATTCGACCTTGCCGCCATCGGCCAGATCGGCCTGCCCCAGAAATGGGCGCGGGGCCATCATCGCCTGGCCGTCGAGGCTCGATGCGAGAAAGTCGCCGAGCCCGCCTGGGAAGTGCAGCCGCGCCTCGGCCGGAACCCCGTCGGGCCGCGGCAGCGAGGGGTCGCAGCTCCAGCGGATTTCGAGCCCGCGGAACAGATAGGCCTTGGATCGCGCCAACCGGTAGAGCACGGCCGGGCGGAAACCGAGCTCGCCGAAAATCTGCGGATCGGGATGAAAGCGCAGGGTGGTGCCGCGCCGGTTGTTGACCGGCCCGCATTCCTGCAGCGCCGCGCAGGGCAGCCCCCGGCTGTAGGATTGCCGCCACAACCGGCGGTCGCGGGCGACCTCGACCTCGAGCGCGTCCGAGAGCGCATTGACCACCGACACGCCAACGCCGTGCAGACCGCCGGCGGTCTGATAAGCCTCGCCGCCGAATTTGCCGCCGGCGTGCAGGGTGGTCAGAATGACTTCGAGCGCGGATTTCTCTGGAAAGCGCGGATGGGGATCGACCGGGATGCCGCGGCCGTTGTCGCGCACGGTCAGCCAATCGCCGGCGGCAAGCTCGATCTCGATCCGCGTCGCGTGCCCGGCGACGGCCTCGTCCATGGCGTTGTCGAGCACTTCGGCGGCGAGGTGATGCAGGCCGCGCTCGTCGGCGCCGCCGATGTACATGCCGGGGCGGCGGCGGACCGGCTCCAGGCCTTCGAGCACCTCGATGTCTTTGGCCGAATAGCCGTTGGCTGATTTCGGACCCGGTGCGTCGAACAGATCGGCCATCGCGCGACTATAGCCAGGGCGTCGGTTCGCGCAAGCAGCATTCGGTATATCCAGGCGATCAGGAAACTATATGTTGGAGCCGCCTCAACGGTTCACCTGCAGGCCGCGGATTTTATGGAACCCCGCTCGCCCGCCCCAGCGTTATGATCATGGCCATGGCGATGATGATGACCAACGAGCGCAAGATCTGGGAAGCGGCGTTGCTTCTGGTCCGCCGGCACGGCGCCGCCGCCGCCGATGTCGCCCAGCGCGAGGCGCAACGCTTGCGTCAGGCCGACGACGAGCTGACCTGCGTGGTGTGGTGCTGGATCGCCCGCTCCACCGCCGAACTCTTACGCCCGATCCCGGAAAAGGACGAGCAGGTGCATTGAGACGGACAGGCGCATGGGATCGGGTCGCTCGCGGATGGTTCGCCGATGTTTCGCCGGCGCGACCCTTAACGGCGGCCTCGCCCGTGCCGATATTCGTGCAGTTGGATAGCCTATCGGAGCAAATATTATGGCTGGCGGTCTGTTGGGTCGGCTCGGCGGCAAGGAGCGCGCGAGCGATAAGAAATTCGCGGTGGCGCTGAGCGACGAGGAGTGGCGGGCCAAATTGTCGGCGGCGCAATATCGCGTGCTGCGCCAGCATGGCACCGAGCGCGCCGGGTCGAGCCCACTCGACAAGCAATATAGCGAGGGCGTCTATCATTGCTCCGGGTGCGGCCAGCCGCTGTTCGCGGCCGCCGCCAAGTTCAACAGCGGCACCGGCTGGCCGAGCTTTTCCGAGCCGCTCGCCGACGCGGTCGAGACCGAGACCGACCGCAGCCTGTTCATGGTCCGCAACGAAGTCCATTGCAGTCGCTGCGGCGGCCATCTGGGCCATGTTTTCGACGACGGACCGCAACCGACCGGGCAGCGCTATTGCATGAACGGCGTGTCGCTCGAATTTCACGCCGGCGAGGCGGGGCCCGAAGCAGGCGGGGTCGATCGGGACAAGGCGGAGCCGGCCGCCGGCTGATCCGGGGGCTAGCCCTCGCCAGCGGTTGCGCCCGGCTAGCCGAGCGGCGGCGGCGCGATCGGGTCTGATCGACCGCTCACACCGCGTCCGGCCCCTGCTCGCCGGTGCGGATGCGCACCGCCTGCTCGATCGGCACCACGAAGATCTTGCCGTCGCCGATCTTGTCGGTGCGCGCCGCGTCCTGGATCGCGTGCACGGCGCGCTCGACCAGCGCGTCGTCGAGCACCACCTCGATTTTGATCTTGGGCAAAAAGTCGATCACGTATTCGGCCCCGCGATAGACCTCGGTATGGCCTTTCTGCCGGCCGAAGCCCTTGACCTCGCTGACCGTCATGCCGGTGACGCCGACCTCGTGCAGCGCGTCTTTGACCTCGTCGAGCTTGAACGGCTTGATGATCGCTTCAACCTTTTTCATCGCTGCACCATGCTGGGAGGCATTATCACGGCACCGCCTCGCCGTGGATTGCAAGGTCGAGGCCCTCGCGCTCGATGTCGCCGTCGACGCGCAGCCCGACCGTCAGATCGACGAGCTTTAACAGAATTAAGGATACGATCGCATCGTAGACGACGGTCACGGCGACGGCATAGAGCTGCACGATGACCTGGTGCGGGTTGCCGTCAATGAGGCCGCTCTTGCCGGGACCGCCAACCCAGGCGACGGCGAGAACGCCGGTCAGGATGGCGCCGAGCGCGCCGCCGACGCCGTGCACGCCAAACGCATCGAGGCTGTCGTCGTAACCCATCGCATGCTTGAGGCCGGTGGTGCTCCAATAGCAGACGATTCCGGCGGCGACGCCAATGATCAACGCGCCGCGCGGATCGACAAAGCCCGAGGCCGGGGTGATCGCGACCAGCCCGGCGACCGCACCCGAGATGATCCCCAGCACGCTCGGCTTGCCCCGGGTGCTCCACTCGGCGAACATCCAGGAGAGCGCCGCGGCGGCGGTGGCGATCTGGGTTACCGTCATCGCCATGCCGGCGCTGGCGTTGGCGGCGGTCGCCGAGCCGGCGTTGAAGCCGAACCAGCCGACCCATAGCAGCGAGGCCCCGATCACGCTGAGGACCAGATTGTGCGGCGCCATCGGCTCGGCGCCATAGCCGCGCCGCTTGCCCAGAACCAGCGCCGCCATCAACCCGGCGACGCCCGAATTGACGTGCACCACGGTGCCGCCGGCGAAATCGAGCACCCCGGCGCCCTTGAGGAAACCGTCGGCACCCCACACCCAATGCGCGATCGGCGCATAGACGAAAAGACTCCACAGTCCGATGAACCATAAGAGGGCGGAGAATTTCATGCGATCGGCGATGGCCCCGCAGATCAGCGCCGGGGTGATGATCGCAAAGGTCATCTGAAAGCACATGTACACCAATTCGGGGATGGTCGGGGCGAGACCGTTGACCGTCTTCATCGTCATCCCGATCAGCAGGAACCGGCTCAAACCGCCGAGAAACGGCGATCCGGCGGTGAAGGCGAAACTGTAGCCGATTACGGTCCACAGCACGGTGACGAGGCAGGTCACGGCAAAGCTCTGCATCACCGTCGACAAGACGTTCATCTTGCGAACCATGCCGCCGTAGAACAGCGCCAGGCCCGGGATGGTCATCATCAGCACCAGCGCCACCGAGGTCAGCATCCATGCGGTGTCGCCGCTATCGAGCTTTGGCGCAGCGGCCTGCCGGCTGGGCCAGAGCCGAAGAGGCCGCCAGCGCCACCATGCCGGCGGCGACCAGAGCGGCAGCGACCGGTGCGCCTTGCCGGCAACGAAAGAACAGTCTCATCCCTCGACCTTTTCGGTGAAACCCATTGGCGCCGTTAACATCGACCGGGCGCGCGCGAGCCCCGACGCCTCGGCGGCAGGTCGATCACGAAATGGCAAGGGCCGACCGCTGCGGCCGGCCCTTGCGCACCGCCGGGAACGAGCGCGGCCGCTTAATCGGCGACGGCTGGAATTTCGTCGCCGTCGCCAAAGTTGTAGGCCGTCTCGCCATGGACCGCATCGTCGCCGACGCGCAACGTCGCCTCGTCCATCCGCAGGGCCACGAAGATCGAGATCACCTTCAGGATCACGAAGGTGGCGACGACGTTGAAGACGATGATGAACGCCGCCGCGTAGACCTGCAGCATGAACTGATGGAAGCTGCCGTAGAACCAGCCGGTTCCGCTCACCCCGGGCGCATCCTTCTGCGTCCCGATATATTCGATCATGTCGGGGTTGGCGAGGATACCGGTGAGGAGGCCGCCCATCAAGCCGGCGACGCCGTGGGTCGAGAGCACGCTCAGCGTATCGTCGACCCTGCGGAACAGCGCGGTCGTCTGCACCTTGTTCATGAAGAACCAGGGGATGACGCCGGCGCACACGCCGATGATGATGGCGCCCCAGCCACTGACATAGCCCGCCGCGGGGGTAATGCCGACCAGGCCCGCGATCATGCCGTTGACCGCGCCGACGACCGACGGCTTGCCGTAAACCATCGAATCCATCATGGTCCAGACCAGCAGCGCAACGCAGGTGCACAGGTTGGTGTTGAGGATCGCCGCCGAAGCGTCGGCGTTGGCGAAATAGGGGTCGCCGCCGTTAAAGCCGTTCCAGCCGAGCCACAGGATGCCGGCGCCGGCCAGCGCCATCAGCAGGCTGTTCGGCGGGAAATGGTCGCGATCCTGCTGGATGCGCGGGCCGATCACAGCCGCCGCGACAAAGCCCGAGGTGCCGGCGGCGAGATGGATCACGTAGCCGCCGGAGAAATCGAGCGCGCCGAGCTGGGCGAGCCAGCCGCCGCCCCAGATGCTGAAGCAGCCGACCGTGTAGACGAAGGTCATCCACAACGGCACGAAGATGATCCAGGCCTTGAAGCTCATCCGCCCGATCAGCGACCCGGCGAGGATAATCACGGTGATCGCGGCGAAGACGAACTGGAAGAACATCATCGTCGCCATCGGGAAGGCCAGCGGCGGCATGCCCGAAGCGGCGGCCGGGATGGTCGCCTGCCCGAGCAGGAAGGCGGCGGAGAGCGCCGGTTTCGGGGTGCCCCAGAACGGCAGCAGCTGCGGCCCGAAGGACATGTTGTAGGCCCACAGCACCCAGACGACCATCACCGCGGCAAAGGCGTACATCGCCATGAAAGCCGAGTTGAGCGCCCATTTCTTTTTGACGATGCCGCCATAGAGGATCACCAGCCCGGGGATGCTCTGCAACCCGACAAAGGTGGCGGCCGCCATTTGCCAGGCGTTGGACCCGGTATCGAGCCATTTTGGCGAGGGAACTAACATCTCTTTGCCTCTTTGCGGTTGTAATCGGACCCAGCGGAAAGCCGCGCCCTTCACTGGCGAATGCGGGAAAGCGCACCCCTCGGAATCGCCTTGAGGCAAGATCCGTGCCTAGATGGAAAATGGTTCCCGGCTCTGTACGAGGCGCCCGTTCGATGTTGCTCGATCCGCTCGGGTCTTCGCCCGCGACATCGCCGCATGCGCGGGGCGGCAAACACCTGCCTCGGCGGCGATCTGTGGTATGCGGGCTCGCCCTGGGCGCCCTGCTGCTGGCCGCGGCCGGCCAGGCCCGAGCGACCATGACCGGCAGCCTCCATCTGCGCTGCACCAATCCGGTGAGCGGAACTAGCTGGCGGATCGTCGTCGACCTCGATCACAGCCGCGTCGATTCGCTCGCCGCCACAATTACCGACCAACGGATTACCTGGCATGACCCAAAGCACGGATACTTTGATTTCGATCGCGCAACGGGTCAGCTCCAGTTCCGCAACGCCTCGAGCACCGGCGGCTATTTCCTGCATTACACCTGCCGGCCGGAATAGCCGAAGCCGAAATGCGGCAGCTTGCGAGCCAGCCGCGCGAGACCCGTGCGCAATGCCATAATGCCTAATCTATAGGCAATAATGCGGCGAAATTGTAAGCAATTTAACCCGTGAGTTGGATCAGAATGTGCCAAATCCCGATTCGAGTTGGGCGAGAGCGGAGAGGACAGAGTTGCACCAGCCGCAACGGGCGGAATTATTTTCGAGGTGGTCGCGGCCATGGTTGGCAATCTTGGTGTGGATGTGACGCGCGCCCTGGACGACGGGCCGATTTTGCCGCTCAATCAGCGACCGCCCGCTGCGATGTCGACGGTTGAGCTCGGTCCCCAGGCGAGCGTCGGCTTCGCCTCGAAGACCGGGCCGCGCAAGGACAATCAGGATTTCGCCGGCGCCGTCATCGGCGCAGAGCTGGCCGAGCCGCGTCCGGAAGTGGTCGCGGCGATCGCCGACGGCATCGGCGGCGCAAAGGGCGGCCGGATCGCGGCCGAGACCGCGGTGCGCGGCTTTCTCGACGGATTTTGCGATCTGCCCGAGACCATGGAGGTGCAACGGGCCGGCCCCCGGATCATCAGCGCGCTCAACAGCTGGATGAATTCCTTGGGTCGCCGGGACCCAGAGCTTGCCGGGATGGGCTGCACGTTCACCGCACTGGTGCTGCGCGGCCGCATCGCCCACCTGCTGCATGCCGGGGACACCCGCGCCTATCGCTTCAGCGGCAACCGCCTCGCCTGCCTCACCACCGACCACGTGCGCCAGGACGGCGCGGCGCGCTCGCACATTCTGACCCGTGCGCTCGGGGTCGAGGCGGAGGTGCGCCTCGACTACTCGACCCAGCCGGTCGCCATGCACGACCGTTTTCTCCTATGCAGCGACGGCGTGCACGGGTTTCTGGCGGAACAGGAGATTGCCGACATCCTGCGCGAGCGCTCGGCTCCCGAGGATACCGCCGGCGCATTAGTCGCGGCCGCGCTCCAATCCGGCGGAACCGACAACGCCACCGCCCTGGTGCTGGACGTCGTCGCGCTGCCGAAGGCGGGGTCGACCGACGTCAGCGCGGCGATGCTGCAGCTGCCGATCATTCCGGCGCCGGTGCGCGGCGAGACGATCGACGGATTTGTCCTGAAGGCGCTGATCTCCGACGGGCGCTACAGCCGCCTGTTCGCCGCCGATGACGAGATCGAGGGCGGCAATGTCGCACTCAAATTCCCCAAGCCGCAGATCGCCAGTGTCGCTGCCTATCGCGCCGCTTTTGTCCGCGAGGCCTGGGTCGGCGCGCGGGTGCACAACCCCGGGATCGGGCGGGTCATCGAGCTGCCGCCGGGCGCCAGACCTGCCTCTACACGGTAATGCCGCTCTATCAGGGCGAGCTGTTGGAAGCCCGGCTGTCGCGCAGTCCGGCGTTGGGACTGGAAGAAGGGCGGACCATCGCCGTCACGCTGGCCCGCGCGGTGGCGGCGCTGCATCGCGCCGGCATCATCCATCGCGACATCAAGCCGGACAACGTGATCCTCGAAAGCGGCGGCGCCTTGAAGCTCGTTGATCTCGGGGTGGTTCGGGTGCCCGGGCTCGAGGAATTCCCGCCCGAAAACATCCCCGGCACCGCGGCCTATATGGCGCCCGAGATGGCCGCCGGCGAACCCGGCGACGAGGCCACCGACGTCTATGCGCTCGGCGTCACGATGTTTCGCGCCTTCACCGGCCAATACCCCTACGCCAATATCGACGCCGTCAGTCCGCCGCGCCGCAATCGGCCCCAACGCTTCTGCGAATTGCGGCCGGACCTGCCCGCCTGGCTCGAGGCGGCGCTTGGGCGGGCGATTGCGGTCAATCCGGCGCGGCGGTTTCGCGACATGACCGAGTTCGCGATCGAAATCGAGGCCGGACCGGCGCGCGCCCCCAGCGCCATGCAACGGCCGCCCACCCTCTATGAGCGCGCGCCCGTGCAGGTGTGGCAGGGCATCGCCGCGCTGCTGGCGCTGGCGCTGCTGGTGTCGCTGCTGACCCGCTGAGCTTTGACCCCCTTCGCGTGGCGGCTCAGCCGGGCCAGCTCTCGCCCCAGCGGTCGAGATGGACCACCTCGGCGAGCGGCCGTCGGGTCAGCGGGCCGAACGGATCGAGCGGCCAGCCAATCGGCATCAGCGCAAAGGTCGCGATCTCCTCGGGAATGCCGAGCACGGCTTTCAGTTCATCCTCGCAGCGGATGTGGTTGGTCGTGATCACGGCGCCGAGACCGAGCCCGCGGCAGGCGAGCAGGATGTTCTGCACCGCCGGATAGATGCTGGCGCCGCGGATGCGATCGACATAGGCGATCTCATCCTCGTATCGGGCGGCAATATCGGGCGGCAGACTTTCGCGCGACGGCAGCGCCGGGCGCTGCTGGCAGGGCACGAGCAGCACCGGGGCCTCGCCGATATGGTCCCACAGATACCCGCCCGCTCCCAGCATCCGGGCGAATTGCCGTTCGCTCAGATGCGGCGGCCGGCCGCGCGCGGCGTACATCGCGGCGGCAATGTCGGAGGCCTTGCGATAGATCGCCCCGATCCGGCGCCGCTGCTCGGCATCGCGCACCACGACAAAGGCCCAGTTCTGCGCATTGCCGGCGGACGGCGCGCGCACCGCCGCGTCAAGCACCCTGGCGATCAGCGCCTCGGGCACCGGGTCGGGCTTGAGGCGGCGCAGCGAGCGGGCCGAATAGATCGCCTCGAACAATCCGATCTCGGGCATCGCCGATCCTCATCGGTCAGGTTCCGCGGATGTCGCCATCATAGCATCAACTCCGCCGGCTGGTTGGCGCCCCGCCGCCCGGGCGTGCTGGCAGCCCGGCGGATTTCTCCGGTTGCGGGCGCCCCGCCGCTCCCCTAGCATGGCCGCTGCGTAGCCGAGCTGGCGAGGCCGGAATGAGCGAAGCGATCAAGGTTTTTTGGCAGCCGCATTGAACCAGCTGCCTCAGGGTTAAGGAATACCTCTCGGTCCGTGGGATCGAGTTTCAATCGATCAATGTCATGGCCGACGAGGGCGGGCTCGACGAGCTGCGCCGGTTGGGCGCGAGCTCGGCGCCGGTGGTCTCGCAAGGCGACCGGTTCGTCTTCGCCCAGATGATCGGCGATGTCGTCGAGTTTCTCGGCCTCGACGATAAGACGTCGCCGGTCCTGTCGCCGGCCGAGCTGGCCCAGCGCTACGATCATGTGCTGGAAACCGCGATCCGGCTGGTGCGCCAGATGCCGGACGCCAGGCTCGAAACCCAATTGCCGAACCGGCCGCGTTCGTGGCGCACGGTGATGCGCCATATTTTTCAGATCCCGATCGCGTTCCTGGACATGGAAGAGGCCGGCGCGCCGCTGACCTATGAGTGGCTGACGGCGCCGCCGCCGCCCGAGATGCGGACCAGCGCCGCGGTCGCCGATTTCGGCCAGATCGTGCAGGCGCGGTTCGATGATTGGTGGCGGCGGGTCGAGGGCCAGGATTTCACCGGCCCGGTCCCGACCTATTTCGGCGAAACCTCGCGCCACGAGATGTTCGAGCGCACCGTCTGGCACTCGACCCAGCACACCCGTCAGGTCGCCGCCTTGCTCGAGGAGGCCGGCATCGTCCCCGACCGGCCGCTGACCGGCGACGACGTCCGCGGCCTGCCGCTAACCGATCGGATCTGGGATTAGAGCTGGCGGACGGCAGCGTTACCCCTTTTCTTAGGGCGCGATCGTTCGCCCGCCGGAGCGCGACCCTCCCTTATGCATAGGCGCTGCGCGGCGACCGAGCCGGCGCCGCGCCCACGGCCTCGGCGATCGAGGCGAAGCCGTCGCGGCGGAGCAGCTCGGCCAGCTCCCGGTTGATGCGGCCGACCAGCGACGGGCCGTCGAAGACCAGCGCCGTGTAGAGCTGCACCAGGCTGGCGCCGGCGCGGATTTTTGCGTAAGCGTCGGCGGCGCTCGCCACCCCGCCGACCCCGATCAGCGGCAGGCGGCCGCGGGTCAGCCGGCGCATCTGGGCCAGCACCGCGGTCGACGGCGCGAACAGCGGCCGCCCGCTGAGGCCGCCGGGTTCGCCGGCATATCGGCTGACCAGCTCGGCCGGGCGCGCGACCGTGGTGTTGGCGACGATCAGCCCGTCGATGCCGGCGTCGAGCGCCACCTCGGCGATGTCGGAGCATTCGCCGGCGGTGAGATCGGGCGCGATCTTGAGCAGCAACGGCGCCGGGCAGCCGGTCTGCGCGCGGGCGTCGAGCAGCCGGCGCAGCAACGATGCGAGCGCCGCCCGGCCTTGCAGGTCGCGCAGCCCGGGCGTGTTCGGCGAGGAGATGTTGACCACCAAATAATCGGCCAAGCCCGCCATCCGGCGGATGCCCTCGGCGTAGTCGGCCGCCGCATCGGGGCTGTCGCGGTTCTTGCCCAGGTTGACGCCGAGGATGCCGCTGCGCCGGCGCCCAGAGAGCCGCGCGGCCACGCCGTCGAGGCCGCCGCTGTTGAAGCCCAGCCGGTTGATCACCGCCCGGTCCTGGTCGAGGCGGAACAGCCGCGGCCGCGGATTGCCCGGCTGCGGGCGCGGGGTCACGGTGCCGATTTCGACAAAGCCGAAGCCGAGCCGCCGCATCGCATCGGGAACCCGCGCCTCCTTGTCAAAGCCGGCAGCGAGCCCGATCGGGTTTACGAAATCAAGACCCCAAATCCGCTGACTCAGAATCGGCCGGCGCTGTTCCCGGGTGTCGCCAACGACAAAGCGCCCGAGGCCGATTTGCAGCGCGCGCAAACCGATCGCGTGCGCCGCCTCAAGCGGAAGCCGAAACATCAGCGGCCGGATGAGCGGATAGAGGTCGGGCACTGATCCTGGCTGTTTTGGGGCGGGGCGAGCCGACAATAACCGGCCGGTAAGGTGTCGTCACGCCATCTGTGTTAGACCTGCCGGCCATGTCCGACGGCGAGCGCAACCTTCCGGCCGGGGCGCGGCGGGTGCTGGCGCCGCAAGCCCCGGTTCTGGTCGCCGGTTTTCGCGAGGTCCTGTGGCTTACGCCCGACGGCGACATCGAAGTGCTGGGGCCGGCCGAGGCCCGCGGCCGGGTCGAGATCGATCCGCCGATGCTGTGCCATGCGAACGCCACCGCGCGGCGGCTCGATTCGCCGGGGTTCGCCGCACTCGATCTATTGGAACTGTTCGCCTTTGTCTATCCGGCGCGGTTTTGCGTGCCGACGCCGCGCGGGCTCGCCGAGGCGCTCGGGCTGCCGCCGCCGCGCGGCCCGGCCGAGGCCTGCGTCACCCTGGCGACCGCGGCGCGGGCGCTGCTCGAGGCGCTCGGTCAGGAGAATGACGCCGAGTGCCGCGGCGTGGCCGAGGCGATGGACCGCGGCGGCTGGCTGTGGGCCCCGGCGGTGCTGGCGGCGCTCCCTGACGCCGAGCCGGGAGCGCGGCGGCATATGGCGGGACTGCGGGTCTGGACCCGCCTCGCCGAATGGGCCGAGACCGCGCCTGCCCCGGCGCCCGGCAACGATCCGGTCACGCCCGAGGAGGCGCGCTCCCGGCTCGCCCGGCTGCTCGGCGCCGATTCCGAGCCGCGCCCGCAGCAGGCCGATTATGCCGCCGCGGTCGCCGCCGCCTTCGCCCCGCGCGAGCTGCCCGACCGGCCGCACGCGGTCCTCGCCGAAGCCGGCACCGGGGTCGGCAAGACGCTCGGCTATATCGCGCCGGCGAGCCTGTGGGCCGAGAAGAACCGCGGCTCGGTGTGGATCTCGACCTTTACCCGCAATCTGCAGACCCAGATCGCCGGCGAGCTCGACCGCCTCTACCCCGACCCCGACGACAAGCGCCGTCGCGTCGTTGTCCGCAAGGGGCGGGAGAATTTCCTGTGCCTGCTGAATTACGAGGAAGCCGCCGCCGGCGCCGCGACAAGGCCGGGGCGGGCGTCGGCGCAGCTCGGGCTGGTGGCGCGCTGGGTCGGCGCAAGCGAGTCCGGCGATCTGGTCGGCGGCGACTTTCCCGGCTGGCTCGTCGAGCTGATCGGACGCGCGCGGGTCGGCGCGCTCGCCGACCGCCGCGGCGAATGCGTGCACTCCGCCTGCCCGCATTTCCGTCGCTGCTTTGTCGAAAAGAACATCCGCAAGGCCCGCGGCGCGCGCATCGTCGTCGCCAATCACGCGCTGGTGATGACCCAGGCCGCCCTCGGCGGGCTCGACGACGCGACGGTGCCGACCCGCTATGTGTTCGACGAGGGACACCATCTGCTCGAAGCCGCCGACAACGCCTTTTCGGTGCGTCTGTCCGGTCGCGAGGGGCGCGAGCTGCGCCGCTGGATCGTCGGCGCCGAGGGTGCGGGGGGCTCGCGCGCCCGCGGCCTGCGGCGGCGCATCGGCGATCTGGTCGATGGCGACGACGATGGCGCCCGGGCGTTGATCGAGGTGCTCGGCGCCGCCCGCATCCTGCCCGGCGACGGCTGGGCGCAGCGGGCCGCCGAGGGCCGTGGCGGGCGCGGGTTCGAAGGCTTTCTCGCGCTGGTCCGCCAGCAGGTGCTGGCGCGGGCGGCTTTGGCCGATGCCGGCTATGGGCTCCAGGCCGAGGCGCGGCCGCCGGTCGCGGGGCTGGCCGAGGCGGCGCCGCCATTGGCTCAGGGTCTCGACCGTCTGGCCGCCGCGCTGAGAGGGCTCGCCGCGCTGCTGCGCCGCCGGCTCGAAGACCCGGATAACCCGCCCGAGCCCGGCCTGCGCCAGCGCCTCGACGCCACCATTCGCGGCCTCGACCGGCGCGCCGATCAGCAGCTCGCTTCCTGGGCCAGACTGTTGCGCGATCTGGCCGAACCGCCGCGCCCGCAGACCGTCGAGTGGCTCTCGCTCGACCGCATCGACGGGTTGGAAACCGATGTCGCGGTGATCCGCAGCTGGATCGACCCTGGCATCCCGTTCGCCGAGCTGGTGGCGCGTCCGGCGCACGGCCTCGTCGTCACCTCGGCGACCCTGACCGACGGCGACCCCGACCCGGCCGCGGCCTGGCGCGGCGCCGAAGCCGCGACCGGGCTGCGCCATTTGGCGGCGCGCCCGGCCGGCGCGCTGATCGCCTCGCCCTTCAACTATCCGGCGCAGACCCGCATCCTTGTCGTCACCGACATCCCGCGCGACGATATCGGCCAGGTGGCGGCGGCCTATGCCGCTTTGTTTGTCGCCGCGGGCGGCGGGGCGCTCGGCCTCTTTACCGCGGTCGCGCGGTTGCGCGCGGTGCACCACCGCATCGCCCCGGTGCTCGAAGCCCGCGGCTTGCTGCTGCTGGCCCAGCATGTCGAGGCGATGTCGACCGCGACGCTCGTCGATATCTTTCGCGCCGAGGAGGATTCCTGCCTGCTCGGCACCGACGCGATCCGCGACGGCGTCGATGTTCCGGGCCGCTCGCTGCGCCTGCTGGTCTTCGACCGGGTGCCGTGGCCGCGACCGGACATCCTGCACCGCGCCCGCAAGCCGGTGTTCGGCGGCGCCCAATATTCCGACCAGATCGCCCGGCTGCGGCTGCGCCAGGCCTATGGAAGGCTCATTCGCCGGGCCGACGATCGCGGCGTCTTCGTGATCCTCGATCGCGCCCTCCCCTCGCGGCTCCTATCGGCCTTTCCCGACGGCGTCGCCGTCGCGCGCCTGCCGCTGGCCGAGGCGGTGGCGCAGACCGCGCGGTTTCTCGGCGCGGTCGATACGGCTTGACAGGCGCGCTCCGGTTTTGGTCTGTCAGCCCGGCCAGCCCGAGAGGATTTTATGCTCGATCACCACCGCGCCCTGATTTACACGATGGTCATCGTCTCGGCGGCCGACCGCAACATGCCCGATTCCGAGTTGCACGCCTTTGCCGAGATCATCGGCCATCTGCCGATCTTTCGCGATTTCGACCAGGACGAGCTGCCGGGTCTGTTCAATGATTGCACCGAGCTGATCGGCCACGACAACGGGCTCGACGAAACCTTGAACGCGATCAAGGCCGGGTTGCCGGCGAAATTGTGCGAGACCGCCTACGCGATCGCCTGCGATCTGGTCGCCACCGACGGCGAGGCGACCCAGGAGGAATTGCGCATCCTCGAATTGCTGCGCCACCGCCTCAACATCGAGCGCCTGACCGCCGCCGCCATCGAACGCGGCGCCAGGGCACGGTTTCAGACGCTGTAGATTTCCCTACCCCGCGCGGTGCAAGAAGACGCCTCGCGCAGCGAGGTGGGTAGAGCAGGACGGCGGCCGCCAGAGCCGAATCTGACCCGTTCTTAAAAATCAACGGCGGCGCTGCTGCAGGACCGCCGTTCTGGAAAAATCACGGGGTTGCAAAGTAGGGCGGGGCCGAGTTCAACCGAAAGAATCAGCCAGGTCATTGGCCGAGATGGGCCGGCCCTCACGGCTATCGTTAGCGAGAAGGATCTCAAGTCGGGGAGGCGAGCGGCCGATCCAGATATTTGACGATTGATACTTCTGTGACACTGGGGTAAACGGCAATGCGAATTTAATAGAAAGGCTTATCCCTCTGCGTCCGGTGGATCAATTAGTTGTGGTGGAGCGGGCGGATCGGTGTTAGGAACAAACATCGAACATCTGCTCTCGCGAGGCCGGCATGACCGATTTTCCCCGCTCCCTGATGGAGTTCCAGCAGCGCTTCCCGGATCAGGCCGCCTGCGTCAGATACCTGTTCGCGGCACGCTGGCCCGAGGGCTTCGTCTGTCGCGCCTGCGGCAAGGCCAAGGCCTGGGAACTGCAGACCAAGCCGTGGACCTGGGAATGCGCCGCCTGCGGCAAGCAGACCTCGGTGACCGCCGGCACCATCATGCACCACTCCAAACTGTCGCTGACCATCTGGTTCTGGGCGGCCTATCTGATGGCCACCCACTCCAACGGCATCTCGGCCTGGCAACTGCAACGTCAGCTCGCCCTCGGCTCCTACAAGACGGCCTGGCTGATCTGCGCCAAGCTGCGCCGCAGCATGGTGGCGCCTGACCGCAGCCCGCTCGCCGGTCTGGTCGAGGTCGATGAGACCGAGATCGCCTGCCGCAGCAAGAACGATCCTGTGACCGGCGGCGGCGGACGCAGCCACCAGGGCAAGATGCTGGTCGTCGGCGCCGTCGAGGTCGAGGATGGCGGCGCCGGTCCGGGCCGCGTCCGGCTCGCCGAGGTGCCCGACTACTCGGCCGCCAGCCTGCATCCCTTTATCGCCGACAACCTCGCCCCGGGAACCACCGCCAGGACCGACGGATGGTCCGCCTATCCCGGCGCGCCCGGCGTCGGCCACGATCCTCACGTCATCGGCAAGATGGCCGCCCATGTCGTCCTGCCTTGGGTGCACCGCATCTTCTCCAACCTCAAGGTCTGGGCTTTGGGCGTCTATCACGGCCTGCGTCGCCGCCATCTCCAATCCTACCTCGACGAATTCGTCTTCCGATTCAACCGCCGCCAAACCCGGCACGCCGCCTTCCGTTCGCTACTCGCCATCGCCGCCGGCCACACCCCCTTCACCTACCAAATGTTGGTCTCCCGGAAATAACGGCATAAGCCTTTTAATAGAATAGGTGTGGACATGTGTAGCACATCGATCCGTTATGCCGATCCTTTTCTATCGGGACCCCGATATTTATTAAGGTTAATGTTAGGATGCTGGCTCGCTGCTGTTTGTTTGGCCGATGCCCGGGCTGCCGCGCTGCCCACTCCAACAGCCCTTGCACAAGTTGTGTTCGGTGGAGTTGGAACGACCAGCACCACATTCCCGGCTAGCGCAGTTTTCTCGGTCAACCCTCCGAATGGGACTGGCTGCGCGATCGCCGCAGGTGGAGGGCTTACCTCTGCCTGCGGGGTTTCCTCCAATGTGGCTAGTCCGGTCGTTGCCGCCGTGGTGCAACAAACCGACCCCTCAGGTCCTTGGTATGAAGGTACCGTGGAAGCAGATCTAGGTTACGACGTTCAAGTTACTGGCCCGACTGCTTCGAACCTACCATTGATAATTGGCGGATATGTGGCCGCCTTTTTATCCACGTCGTTCAACCCATCCCAAACCGGCAATAGCAACGCTTATTTAGCGGTAGCCGACCTAACTCAGGCGGCCTACCTCCTCGACGTTGCCGAGTGTGTCGAAATCAATAATTCGGCCTGTGGCGGCTCAGCATCAAATAGCGTCACCATCGATACCACTGTCCACGTTAACTCTGGAGAAGGCTTATGCCGTTATTTCCGGGAGACCAACATTTGGTAGGTGAAGGGGGTGTGGCCGGCGGCGATGGCGAGTAGCGAACGGAAGGCGGCGTGCCGGGTTTGGCGGCGGTTGAATCGGAAGACGAATTCGTCGAGGTAGGATTGGAGATGGCGGCGACGCAGGCCGTGATAGACGCCCAAAGCCCAGACCTTGAGGTTGGAGAAGATGCGGTGCACCCAAGGCAGGACGACATGGGCGGCCATCTTGCCGATGACGTGAGGATCGTGGCCGACGCCGGGCGCGCCGGGATAGGCGGACCATCCGTCGGTCCTGGCGGTGGTTCCCGGGGCGAGGTTGTCGGCGATAAAGGGATGCAGGCTGGCGGCCGAGTAGTCGGGCACCTCGGCGAGCCGGACGCGGCCCGGACCGGCGCCGCCATCCTCGACCTCGACGGCGCCGACGACCAGCATCTTGCCCTGGTGGCTGCGTCCGCCGCCGCCGGTCACAGGATCGTTCTTGCTGCGGCAGGCGATCTCGGTCTCATCGACCTCGACCAGACCGGCGAGCGGGCTGCGGTCAGGCGCCACCATGCTGCGGCGCAGCTTGGCGCAGATCAGCCAGGCCGTCTTGTAGGAGCCGAGGGCGAGCTGACGTTGCAGTTGCCAGGCCGAGATGCCGTTGGAGTGGGTGGCCATCAGATAGGCCGCCCAGAACCAGATGGTCAGCGACAGTTTGGAGTGGTGCATGATGGTGCCGGCGGTCACCGAGGTCTGCTTGCCGCAGGCGGCGCATTCCCAGGTCCACGGCTTGGTCTGCAGTTCCCAGGCCTTGGCCTTGCCGCAGGCGCGACAGACGAAGCCCTCGGGCCAGCGTGCCGCGAACAGGTATCTGACGCAGGCGGCCTGATCCGGGAAGCGCTGCTGGAACTCCATCAGGGAGCGGGGAAAATCGGTCATGCCGGCCTCGCGAGAGCAGATGTTCGATGTTTGTTCCTAACACCGATCCGCCCGCTCCACCACAACTAATTGATCCACCGGACGCAGAGGGATAAGCCTTGACGGGAGATCTACTTAGCGTAGGGCTCGGGGCATATGCTGCATTGCAGAACTCTCTGTTTGTTGGAGCGTTCGTGGATCCATTTTTCGAAATTGATCCGAGCTTTCCGTCGGCTGACGAATATTCTATTTATCTAAGTCCGGGTATTGGAAATCCGGTTCCGACTGGCGTTCCCGAACCGCCTTCGCTTATGCTCACCGGTCCAGCTCTCCTCGCGTTATTCGGTTTCAAAAAATGTAAGCTGCTGTTTAGTGAATTGTAGAGCATGCGTTTGATAACCACGCGTTTACGTCCTTGCGACGACTACAGCCAACCGGTTTTGGGGTCTAGGGCGAGCAGATATTGGATCAGATAGGGTTTAAATAAGGATATAGGTCACGCTGCGCGGGTAGAGATGCTGCGGTCGTAGCTGCCCGCCAATCCCTGCAACGCCGCGCCCTAAGGGCCCTCGCCGGAGCGGGTGCGGATTAGGTCGCGCTCCGCATCGGCGAGGCCGCCCAGCACGGCGATCATCAGCCGGCCAGCGCTAGCAGGCTGCTGAAAAAGGGGTTGCTGATTTTGCGGGTTGTGCTTGCTTGAGGTGGGGATGGGGGGAGCGATGCGCGGCGACGATGGGATTTGCGGCAGCCTTTTCAGTTACATCGATTTTGAGAAACGGGTCCGGGCGGACCCTCCGCTGCGCGACTGATTCGGCAGATTGCCAACGCGGCACTGCACGCGCTCTCTGGCGAGTTCGCCAAGCTGTATTCGCCGATCGGGCGGGTCTCGATCCCGCCGGAGCGGCGGCTGCGGGCCTTGCTGCTGCAGGCGTTTTACGCGATCCGATCGGAGCGGCAATTGGTTGACCGGCTCGACCACGACCTGTTGTTTCGCTGGTTTGTCGGGCTCGGCATCGAGGATCCGGTGTGGGACGCCACCACCTTCACCAAGAACCGCGACCGGCTGCTGGAGGGCGAGGCGGCCGGGCAATTTCTCGCCGCGATGCTGTCCCAAGCCATCAGCGCATGGCCGATGAAACAGAGCCGGGCCTCCTTGCCCGGCCCCTTACGAGCTGCGCGACAAGGCGGTGACCCCGCATGTTGCCCAGAACCAAAACGGCCGGCGCTCGGCGATCGACGGCCGCACCACCCGGCATCCCGGCTATGCGGTCTCCCAGCGTATCCGCAAACGGATCGAAGAGGCTTTCGGCTGGGCCAAAACGGTGGCCGGCTTGCGCAAGATGCGTCATCGCGGGCTGCCCAAGGTCGATTGGCAATTCACCCTCGCCATGGCCGCCTACGATCTCGTCCGCCTGCCCAAATTGCTCGCCGAGCCCGTGTCGTGACCGGCCATCACGCTCGCCGGCCAATATCCCCGCCCCACTCGCCACTTCGATGAAGAGCGCATCAAGAACTCATCGTAATCGCTCATGTCAAGCCGTCCGCAACCAGAAAAAACCGGAAAACTCTCTCTTTTTCAGCAGCCTGCTAGAAGTGGCGGATTTTCTAACGCCAGAGCGTAGCGTTGCAATTGGACAAAGGCTGCGGTTAGGTCCTTATGCTTCCCCTTGTATTCCCAGCCGAAACATTCGCGTTTCCAGACATCAGCCCAGCCTTTGCCACCTGTCGTCTTCGTGGCCCCACGCTCGAAACAGTGCCACGAGCCGTCCGGGTCAACGTCAGTGGGCGCGGGCTCGTCTAAAAGACGGCATAGGTCGAGGAAGTGGGAATGCGATGCCGCACTTTCGGTCAGATCGATCGCTTTCCATTTCGAGATGAATTCGATCGGCTGCATAATGAGCAAGCGCTCTCTCCGCCTCGCGTCTCTACCTGCGCGATGGCAAATCGCGCGCTTTTCGCCGAGCTAATGTCAAGCAAATTTATGGGGGATCGGTTAACCTAGTGGGGACCTAACGCCGCGGAAGCTGTTACATTCAAACTGACCCACTATCCAACGTCTGTCCGAGATACGGTGCTCAGATGATCCCACTGGATACCCCGGTTGGACAAAGACTTTTGGCCCAGTATACCGAAAGCGCGAGGTCCCATAGGGCGTAGACCAACAAAGAGGAGGTACGCGGATGGCGGAACTGGCAGGCTACCAGATCCTGGCGAAATGCCTGAAGGCGCAGGGCGTCAAGGATCTGTTCTACATCATGGGCGGGCCGATGCTCGATGCCGAGAGCACATGCATCAAGGAGGGCATCCGCGCGATCGACACCCGCCACGAGCAGGGCGCGGCCTATATGGCGCAGGCCTATTCGCGGGTGACCCAGGGGCCGGGCGTGTGCATGGCGGCGAGCGGCCCCGCCACCCTCAATTTCGGCACCGGCCTCGCCAATGCGCTGATTGATTGCTGCCCGGTCGTCGCCATCGGCGGGTCGAGCCCGATCAGCCAGTTCGGCCGCCAGGTGTTCCAGGAGATCGACCAGGTCGCGGCGTTGAAGACCTGCGTCAAGTATGCCGACCGGGTCCACAACCTGAAGCGCATCCCGCAGCAGGTGAACTTTGCCTTCCAGAAGGCGCTGAACGGCAAGCCGGGCCCGGCTTATCTCGACATGCCGGGCGACGTGCTCTACGCCAAGACCGACGAGGCCGAGGTTGATTGGAGCTATCTCGGCCGCCCGATCGTCGAGGCGCGCCCCTATGCCGAGCCCAAGGCGATCAACGCCCTGGTCGATGCGATCAACAAATCGAAGCAGCCGATCATCTGCTCCGGCGGCGGCGTCTTGTGGTCGAAGGCATGGAACGAGATGCGCACCTTTGTCGAAAAGGCCGGGATTCCGTTTTTCACGACCCCGCAAGGCCGGGGCGTCGTTCCCGACGACCACCCTTATTCCTATCTGACGATGCGCTCGAACGCGTTCCGTGACGCCGATCTGATCATCGTTCTCGGGACCCGGATGAACTATGTGATCGCCCACGCAGCACCACCGCGCTTCAACAAGGACGCCAAGATCGCCCGCATCGAGATCGACTCCGAGGAACTCGGCATGTCGGCGCGCAATGTCGACATCCCGATCGTCGGCGACTGCCGATCGGTGCTGACGCAACTGATCGACGCGATCGACGGCAAGACCGCCGAGCGTTTCGCCCCCTGGCGCCGCAAATTGCAGGAAGGCGAGGCGCAGAAGCGCACCGGCCCCGGCGGCAACTACCCGACCGACGGCGACATCCATCCGCTGCGACTGTGCGAAGAAGTCAAAAACTTTATGAAACGCGACGCGATCTTCGTCGTCGACGGGCAGGAGATCCTGAATTTCGGCCGCCAGTCGATCCCGACCTATACGCCGGGCCATCGGCTCAATTCGGGGCCGTTCGGCACCATGGGGGTGGGCTTACCGTTTGCCGTCGGCGCCAAGGCGGCCAAGCCCGACATGCAGGTGATCTGCCTGCACGGCGATGGCTCGTTCGGGCAGAACGCGATGGAGCTCGATACCGCGGTGCGGCACAAATTGCCGCTCCTGTGCATCGTCAGCCTGAACGGCGGCTGGACCGCCGACCCCGAGAGGAACAAGCCCGGTCGCGATCTCGGCTACACCCGCTACGACATCATGGCGCAAGGGCTCGGCTGCCATGGTGAATATGTCGAGCAGCCCGAGGAGATCCGCCCGGCCCTGGAGCGCGCCCAGAAAAAGGTCGATGAGGGCATGGTAGCGCTGGTCAACGTCAAGACCGACTACCGCGCCCGCGCCACCACGGTCCGCTTCTCCAACTACATGACCTGAGCCAGGGGCCAGCGCGAGGAGGGGCGCCTGCAGGCGCCCCTCTGTCAGTTGTAGCTGTTCGACGAGGCGCGGGCGAATTTGGGCAGCACGGAATCGCGGTAAAACTGGATCACCTTCTTCTGGTCCTGCTGGCCCGAATGGATGTTGACGATGGTCACGCCGCTGTCGAACAGCGCTTTGATCGCAGCGATGTGGATTTTCGGGTCGGCGCCGACCGGCCAGTCGGCGATGATCTGCTGGAGCGGGATCTCGCTGTCGGCCTGTCGCTCGATCGAGGCCGGGTCCGGGTTGTTGTAGTATTTCTTGAACCCCTTGGGCAGGAAGCGCCACAGCTCGGCCGCACGCTCAGCCTCGTGCCGGTCGCCGACCACGACGAATTGCTCGACCAGAACCGGCATGTCGGCCGGGTG
Organism: uncultured Alphaproteobacteria bacterium; assembly: GCA_963814805.1. Taxonomy (GTDB): domain Bacteria; phylum Pseudomonadota; class Alphaproteobacteria; order ATCC43930; family CGMCC-115725; genus AP-15. The sequence continues at coordinate 369,563 of CAWFER010000006.1, forward strand.
TTTCCCGGCGTTTTTGGCGCCTCCCTCCCATTCCGATTTGAATTTCTTCCAGGTCAAGGGGTCGGTGATCAGCCCATCGCCGTGCTGCCCGGCAAGCCGCATCGATTTTTTCCGTTGGCGGCGGTCAAGAGCGGGATCGATCGCGGCGGCGGATCGTAGAGCTTGGCGTTGACCGTGTAGTATTTGCCGCGATGGGCGATCGGCTGCCCGGTCCACAGCGCGCGAATGACGCCGATGGCCTCGACGAGGCGCTCCCACCGCTCCGGCCATTTCGGCCAGACGCCGGTCGCGGCCTCCTCGTTCAACGCTTCGCCCGAGCCGACGCCGAGAAAGATCCGGCCCGGATAGAGCTGGCTCAGCGACGAGAACGCCTCAGCCACGACGGCGGGGTTGTAGCGCAGGATCGGACAGGTGACCGTCGTGCCCATCCAGGAGGATTGCACCCGGCCGCCGAGCGCGGCGAGCGTGACCCAGGCCTCTCCGGCGTGCCGCTCATTGGCCTGCCAAGGCTGGAAATGGTCGCTCGTCGCCAGCGCGCCAAAGCCGGCTTGCGAAGCCGCCGCGCCGATCTCGATCAGCTGCGGGATGGTGAATTGCTCATGCGCCAGCATGTAGCCGATCAGCTTTTGCCGTCGCAGGTCAGCCTGCCGTTGCGGCGCTTGCGCAGCGCGGGTCGCCTCCGGCTGGTTTGCGGCGCCGGCCGGCTGCGCCCCAGCCGAAGAAGACGTGGCGGCAGCCAGCGCAATCAAGCCCGGAGTTGCGCGCAATAAATGCCGGCGGCTGGTGAAGCCGACACCGCCGTTAATTGACCTAGTACCGAGGTTCATTTCACTCTCCGGATGGGCGCCCGGAGCACGCGCCGTGCTCGACAGCCGCGAGGAGGGATATTCCTTCGCCAGCCAAACGCGGGGTCTTGAAGTCCGGTTCCGTCGCCGTCCGAGGCGCCGGCGGATTTACCGGCGAGGGCGCTCGCCCGATCGTTTACCGTCCGGTTGGGTCGGGAAGGCTGCGCCAGCGCTCCCTGGCGGCGTCGTCGGCGGCGCGGGCTTCGACCCAGCGCTCGCCTTGCGGGGTCTCCTCGCTCTTCCAAAAAGGGGCGTCGGTCTTCAGCCAGTCGATCAGGAAATTGCAGGCGGCGAGTGCGGCCTCGCGGTGCGGCGAGGCGGTGGCGACCAGCACGATGCGGTCGCCAGGTTCGAGCCGACCGTAGCGATGGATGATCAACGAGGCGTCGAGCGGCCAGCGACGGTGCGCCTCGAGCTCGATCTCGGCGAGCTTTTTCTCGGTCATGCCGGGGTAGTGTTCGAGGGTCAGGGCCGAGACCCGGCCGTCGCCGCGCTCCCCACCACCCGCTCCGCCGATCAGCGGCATATCGCGCACCAGCCCGATAAAGCTGGCGATGCCGCCGACCCGGTGATTGCCGGCGGCGAGCCGATCGAGCTCGAGGCCGGTGTCGAAATCCTCGCGCTGCACCCGGATCATCGTCTCATCCTCCGGTGACCGGCGGGAAGATCGCCACTTCGTCGCGATCGCGCACCGGGTGATCGAGGCCGACATAGTCCTGATTGACGGCGACGCGGACGATGGCGAGGTTCCGCAAGGCCTCGGCATGGCCGCCGCCGCGCCCGCGCAGCCAGTCGAGCAATCCGGCGACGTCGCGCACCTCGGGCGGCAAGGCCACCTCCTCCTCGGCAACGCCGATGCGCGCGCGCAGCCAGGCGAAATACAAGAGCTTCACCCGGTCACCTCGGCAAAGGGCAGGAAATCGACGATAGCGCCGGCGGCAAGGTCGCTGACCGCCTCGCCGATGATGACGAGGCCATCCGAATGCACGATCGAGGACAGGATGCCGGCCCCGTCGCGGGCGTATTTTATGGCCGCCACCCGGTCGCCGTCGCGCTCGAGCCGTGCGCGCAGATATTCGCGGCGCCCAGGCTTTTTGCGGTAGGCAAAGCCGGCATGCACCGGAAACACCCGCGGTGGCGAGGCCGCGGCGCCGGCGAGCTTGAGGATCAGCGGCCGAGCGAGGACGGCAAAGGTCACGACCGCCGCGACCGGGTTGCCGGGGAGCCCGATCAGCGGCACGCCGCACCGACCCGGCCGAGCGCCACCGGCCGCCCGGGCTTGATCGCCAGTCGCCAGAAATGGAGCGCGCCGAGGCGCTCGATAGCGCCCTTGACGTGATCCTCCTCGCCGGTCGACACCCCGCCCGAGGTCACGATCAGATCGTGCTCGGTGCTGGCGACGGCCAACGCGTCGGCGAGCGCCGCCTCGCGGTCGGGGAGGATGCCGAGATCGGTGACGACGCAACCGAGGCCTTCGAGCAATGCCCGCAGCATGAAGCGGTTGGCGTCATAGATCGCCCCCGGCGGCAATGCCGCGCCCGGCTCGCGCACCTCGTCGCCGGTCGACAGCAGGGCCACCCGCAACCGGCGGAACACCGGCAACCAGGTCGTTGCCAAGCGCCGCGGCGAGGCCGAGATCGGCCGGCCCGAGGCGCCGCCCGGCGGCCAGCGCCAGCGCGCCCCGGGCGAAGTCCTCGCCGGCGGCTCGGCGGTTGGCGCCCTTGCGAATGCCCGGCTTCAGCCGCACCCGACCGTCGGCGGCGACGCAATCTTCCTGCATCAGCACGGTGTCGGCGCCCTCGGGCATCGGCGCGCCGGTAAAGATGCGGATCGCCTCGCCGCGGCGCAGCGCACGGTCGAGCGGGTGGCCGGCCGCCGCCCGGCCGCCGACCGGCAGCTCGGTTTCGCGATCGGGCAACAAATCGGCATGGGCCACGGCATAGCCGTCGACCGCGCTGTTGGCGTGCGGCGGCAGGTCCATGCCGGCGACGAGATCGCGCGCCAGGATCCGGCCGCAGGCGTCGCCGCAGCCGGACGGTCTCCGCATCGACCACCGCCACGATGCGCGCCTCGATCCGGGCGAGCGCCTCGTCGACGCTCAGCAGCGCGCCGCCAAAGGCAAAGCAATCGTCGCTCAGCTGGGCCATCGCCCCTGCCCATCGTAGCGCAGGATGAACTCGGCGATCGCCGCGGCATCGGCGAGCGGCAGCCAGGGCAGAGCCAGCCCGGGCAGCTCCTGATCGGAGGCGACCGCCGACGACATAGCGGATCGTCCGGGTGCAATGGCGGTTTGCCGAGCGCGGGTCGGTAGATTTCGAGCTTCGGGTGCGGGTGACGCTTGAACCCCTCGACCAGCAGCAGATCGACCGGGGTGATCCGCGCCGCCAGCTCATCGAGCCCGGGTTCCGGGTCGCCGCGCAGCTCATGCATCAACGCCCAGCGGCGTTCCGAGACGACCATGACTTCGCTCGCCCCGGCCTGGCGATGACGCCAGGAATCCTTGCCCGGCTGATCGACGTCGAAGGCGTGATGGGCATGCTTGATGGTCGACACGGTTATGCCGCGGGCGACGAATTCGGGGATCAGTGCCGTCATCAGGGTGGTCTTGCCGCTGCCGCTCCAGCCGGCGAGGCCAAAGATGCGCATCGCCGCGTGTCGCTGCGAGTTCACTTGGGGGCTGGAGCCAGGCGCTGCAATGCGCGCCTAGGCCGGCTTGCGGGATTTGGCGCGGCCGATCGCATCGGCGCGCGGCGGACGGGTGATGTGCGGCAGCCCGGCGCGCAAATAGTCGTAGCCGGTCACCAGGGTCAAGACCGCGGCAATCCACAGCAAGCCCTCGCCGATCGCCTTGACCGGCAAAACGGCAGGCCCGGCGTCGCCGACGATCAGAAACCCGATCGCCACCATCTGGATCAAGGTTTTCCACTTGGCCAGCCGCGACACCGGCACGCCGACGCGCAGCCCGGCTAGATATTCGCGCAGCCCCGACACCAGGATTTCGCGGCACAGAATGACCAGCGCCGGAAACACCGCCGCCGCCGACAGCCGGCCAAACGTCGTCAGCATGAACAAGGTCGCCGAAACCAGCAGCTTGTCGGCGATCGGATCGAGAAAGCGGCCGATCTCCGACTGCTGCTGCCAGCGCCGCGCCATGTGGCCGTCGAGCCAGTCGGTCACGCCCGCCGCCGAGAACAGCGCGCAGGCGAACCAGCGCGCGTAATCGCCCGGACACATAAAACGTCGCGATCACCACCGGGATCGCCAGGATGCGCGACAGGGTCAGAAGGTTCGGCAGGCTGGTCAGCAGCACGCGCGGCTCCCGGCGGCCGGGGGGATCAGGCGCCATCTTACTCATCGGCATGAAAATGATCATAAATCTTTTTTGCGACGGTTTTGCTGATGCCGGCGACGCGTTCGAGCTCGCCGAGCCCGGCGCGGGCGACCGTGCGCGCCGAGCCGAAATGATGCAGCAACGCCTGCTTGCGCCGGGCGCCGATCCCGGCGATCTCGTCGAGCGGCGAATGCCCGATCGCCTTCGCTCGCCGGGCGCGGTGGGCGCCGATGGCGAACCGGTGCGCCTCGTCGCGCAGCCGCTGCAAGAAATAGAGGACGGGATCGCGCGGGTCGAGCGAGAACGGCGTCCGGCCAGGCATGAAAAAGCGCTCGCGGCCGGCGTTGCGGTCGGGGCCTTTGGCGATGCCGACGATCGCGACGTCGGCGATGCCGAGCTCGTCGAGCACCCCTTGGGCGATGTTGAGCTGCCCCAGCCCGCCATCGATCAGCACGAGGTCGGGCCAGTTCCCCCGCGCGCGCTCGGGATCTTCCTTCAGCGCACGGCTAAATCGCCGCTGCAACACCTCGCGCATCATCGCGTAATCGTCCCCGCCGGCGATAGGTTCCGAGCCGTGGTCGGCCGCAGCGGCTGGAGGGTTGGCCTGTTTGTCTCCCTCGCCCGCCCCGCATGCCTGCGGGCTGGGTCCCCCATCTCCCGCATTGCGGGGGAGCGCGGTCCTGGTCGCGCGGCCGCGGATCGTGAATTTGCGATAGGCGTTCTTGATCAGCCCGTCGGGGCCGGCGACGATCATCGCGCCGACCGCGTTGGCGCCCTGGATATGGCTGTTGTCGTAGACCTCGATGCGGCTTGGCGGCGCGTCGAGGCCAAACGCGGCGGCGACCCCGTCGAGCAGCCGGCGCTGCGAGGCGCTTTCGGCGAGCCGCCTGCCGAGCGCCTCGCGGGCGGCGGCGACGACGCGCTCGATCAGCTTCTTTTTGTCGCCGCGCTGCGGCGCCGCCAGCACGACCCGCCCGCCGCCGAGCGACAACGCCTCGCCGACCAGCTCGTGCTCGACCAGGCGATGGCTGAGCAGGATGGTCGGCGGCTTTGGCCGGTTGTCATAGAACTGGCCGACGAACGCGGTCAGCACCTCCTCGACCGAAAGCTGGCGGTCGTGGCTCGGGAAATAGGCGCGATTGCCCCAATTCTGCCCGCCGCGAAAGAAAAACACCTGGATGCAGGTCTGTCCGCCCTGCTGATAAGCGGCGATCAAATCGGCGTCGACGACCCCCGGCACGTGGATGTCCTGATGGCCCTGGACCATGGACAGAGCGCGGATGCGGTCGCGGATCAGCCCTGCCGCCTCGAAGTCGAGCGCCGCCGCCGCCGCCTGCATTTCCGCCGCGAGCCGGCGCTGCACCGCACCGCTGCCGCCCGACAGAAAGGCGTGCGCCTGCTCGATCAGGCCGGCATAGTCCTCGCGGCCGATGCGGCCGACGCAGGGCGCGCTGCACCGCTTAATCTGATGCAGGAGGCACGGCCGGGTGCGGTTGGCAAAGATGCTGTCGCTGCATGAGCGTAAGAGAAAGGCCTTTTGCAAAGTTATCAAGGTGCGGTTGACCGCGCCGGCCGAGGCGAATGGGCCGAAATAGCTGCCGCCCGCGCTTTTCGCGCCGCGATGCTTGGTCAACTGCGGAAAAGCGTGATCGGCGGTCAGATGGATCAGCGGAAACGATTTGTCGTCGCGCAGCAAAACGTTGAAGCGCGGCATCAGCCGCTTGATCAGGTTGCATTCGAGCAGCAGCGCTTCCGCCTCGGTATGGGTCGAGACGATCTCCAGCGCGGCGGTTTCGGCGATCATGCGCCGCAGCCGGTTCGACAATGCCGCCGGGTGGGCATAGTTCTGCACCCGGCTCTTCAGGTTGCGCGCCTTGCCGACATAGAGCGCGTCGCCGTGGCGGTCGAGCATGCGATAGACGCCAGGCGTCGCCGGCATGGTCTTGAGCGCGCTGCGGATCACTACGAGCCCGGCGGCAATCCCGATAGCGGTCTGCGTCTCCGGAGCGGGGTCCGCCTCCGGTGCGGGTTCGGCGGCCGGGCCCGGGGCGGTCTCCGCTGCGGCCGGTTGCAGGTCGGGGGCCGGTGCGGATAGCGGGCCGGCGGCGACCCCCATGGGCGCCCGGCGCGGGTCCATCGGCGGCGGCTTGGCGCGGCGGGATATGCGCCGGCGCGGCATTGTCGGTGGCGAAATTTCCGTCAGGGCTTCGTCAACCGGTTGGGCTGCCATGCCGAATTCAATCCGCTGCGACGATATCCACCAAATCTGTGGATAACCTTGTTGAGAAATCGAGATCACCAACGCCCAAATCCAGCCCGCCCTACAGTTGCGCTGATTGCCTAAAAAGTATGCATCCCGATATACCTCTGATTTCATGCACACTTTTTTACGTAAAGGTTAACTTTTCCTGGCACAAACGGCCGACTACCTCCGGCGCCCACTGTCGCACAATCGTCATTGCCGCTGTGAACATATTGCCACCTAGCTCCCAATATGCGGCAAGCTGGAGCAGATTCCTCGGCTTATCGGCCGCTGCTGCGAATGTCTTGCTCGCGCACCCGGCGAACCCGCTATTCGAGCGCGGGGCGGTGCGCCTGGCCCCATCCCATATGCTGGCCGCCGTCGAGCGCGATCATTTGCCCAGTCATCGCCGGCGCCGAGATAATGTAGCGCAATGCCGCCGCGACCTCCTGCGGGCTGGCGCCACGGCCGAGCGGCGTCATTGCCCGCTGCCGGGCGAACTGCTCCGGGCTCTGGCGCGGGCTCGGCAGGGTCGGGCCGGGACCGATGCCGTTGACCCGGATGCGCGGGGCGAGCGCCAGGGCCAGGGTCTGGGTCAGGGTCCACAACCCGGCCTTCGACAGCGTATAGGAGATGAAGAACGGGGTCAGCGACCATACCCGCTGATCGAGCATGTTGACGACGACCCCGCCGGCCTCGGCCGGCAGCCGCGCCGCCAGATCCTGGATCAGCACGAACGGCGCCCGCAGATTGACCGCCAGATGCAGATCCCAGCTGGCTCGGGTCGCGGTCGCCACCGTGTCGTCGCCAAACACCGCGGCATTGTTGACCAGAACGCCGATCGGGCCGAAAGCGCGCTCGGCCTGCGGCAGCAGGCTGCGCACCGCGTCTTCGTCGGCGAGATCGGCGCCGATCGCCAGGGCCGCGCCGCCCCGGCCGCGGATCGTCTCGACCACGGCTTCGGCCTCAGGGCGCGAGCGGTGGTAGTGAACCGCGACGGCGAACCCGTCCTCGGCCAGCGCCAGCGCCAACGCCCGGCCGATCCGCCGGCCGCCGCCGGTCACCAGCGCCGCCTTTGGCGCCGGCGCCACCGGCAATGCCCCGGTCGGCTCGCCCGCCGCCTCGGGATCAGCAATAGCGGGCTCGAGGTCAGGGGCGAAGGGCACGGCGTTCCTTGCGCGCGCGCATCTTGGCGCGGGTCACCTCGCGCGCCGAGACGCCGGCGCGGCCCGCGGTCGAGCGCCCGCGGCCGCCCGCGGCGCGCCCCGGCCCGGATCCGCCCGCGCCGCTCACGGCGACTGGCAGACCGAGCTCGACCTGTTCCAGCCGGCGGATCTCGTCGCGCAACCGCGCCGCCTCCTCGAATTCGAGATCGGCGGCGGCCTCGCGCATGCGTTTTTCGAAATCGGCGATCACCGCTTTCAGATCTGCGCCCTGGTAATGGGCGGCCTCGCCCTCGGACAGGCCGATTGTCACGTGGTCGCGCTCGTAGACGCTTTCGAGGATGTCGGCGATGCCGCGGCGCACGCTCTCCGGGGTGATCCCGTGTGCGGCGTTGTAGGCCTGCTGCTTTTCGCGGCGGCGGTTGGTCTCCTCGATCGCCGCCTTCAGGCTGTCGGTCATCCGGTCGGCATAGAGGATGGCCCGCCCGTCGATGTGCCGCGCCGCCCGCCCGATCGTCTGGATCAGCGAGGTGCGCGAGCGCAGATAGCCCTCCTTGTCGGCGTCGAGCACGCCCACCATGGCGCATTCCGGGATGTCGAGCCCCTCGCGCAGCAGGTTGATGCCGATCAGCACGTCGAACACGCCGAGCCGCAGATCGCGGATGATCTCGATCCGCTCCAAGGTGTCGACATCGGAGTGCAGGTAGCGCACCCTGAGCCCGGATTCGTGCAGGTATTCGGTCAGCGCCTCGGCCATCTTCTTGGTCAGCGTGGTGACCAGCACGCGATGGCCCTTCAGCGCCTCCTCGCGGCATTCGGCCATCAGATCGTCGACCTGGGTGTCGACCGGGCGGATGATGCAGGGCGGGTCGACGAGCCCCGTGGGCCGCACGATCTGCTCGACAAAGACGCCGCCGGCGCGGTTCATCTCCCACGGGCCCGGGGTCGCTGAGACGAACACGGTCTGGCCGCGCATCGCCTCCCATTCCTCGAATTTGAGCGGGCGGTTGTCGGTGCAGGACGGCAGCCGGAAGCCGTATTCGGCCAAGGTGGTCTTGCGCATCCAGTCGCCGCGGAACATGCCGCCCAGTTGCGGCACCGTGACGTGGCTCTCGTCGACAAAGACCAGCGCGTCGCGCGGCATGTATTCGAAGAAGGTCGGCGGCGGCTCGCCCGGCTTGCGCCCGGTCAGGTAGCGCGAATAGTTCTCGATGCCGGCGCAGCTGCCGGTCGCGTCGATCATTTCGAGGTCGTAGGTGGTGCGCTGCTCGAGCCGCTGCGCCTCCAGCAATTTGCCCTCGGCGTTGAGCTCGGCGAGGCGGATCTTGAGGTCGCGCTTGATCTGCTCGATCGCCTGCAACAGGGTCGGCCGCGGCGTCACATAATGGCTGTTGGCGTAGATCTTGATCGATTGCAGCGAAGCGGTCTTCTCGCCGGTCAGCGGGTCGATCTCGTGGATCGCCTCGATCTCGTCGCCGAACAATGAGATGCGCCAGGCGCGGTCCTCGTAATGCGCCGGGAACAATTCGATCGTGTCGCCGCGCACGCGAAAGGCGCCGCGGACGAAATTCAAGTCGTTGCGCCGGTACTGCAATTCGACAAAGCGCGCCAGCAACTGGGTGCGGTTGACCCGGTCGCCCCGGGCCAGGGCGAGGATCATCTGCGAATAGGTCTCGACCGAGCCGATGCCGTAGATGCACGAGACGCTGGCGACGACGATCACGTCGCGGCGCTCGAGGATCGCGCGGGTCGCCGAATGGCGCATCCGGTCGATCTCCTCGTTGAGCGACGATTCCTTTTCGACATAGGTGTCGGTGCGCGGAACATAGGCCTCGGGCTGGTAATAGTCGTAATAGGAGACGAAGTATTCGACCGCGTTCTCCGGAAAGAAGCTCTTCATCTCGCCGTAGAGCTGCGCGGCGAGCGTCTTGTTCGGGGCGAGGATGATCGCCGGCCGCCCGGTGCGGGCGATGACCTGGGCCATGGTAAAGGTCTTGCCCGAGCCGGTGACGCCGAGCAGCACCTGGTCGCGCTCGTCGCGCCCGAGCCCGCGCACAATTCGTCGATCGCCTGCGGCTGGTCGCCGGCCGGGCGGAACTCGGACGAAATCGCGAACGGCTTGCCGACATCGCTCGACGGGCGTTCGGCGACGAGAAGCGGGAGCATG
>CAWFER010000007.1:5000-394599 GCA_963814805.1 uncultured Alphaproteobacteria bacterium
GGGGTCAGGAACCAGGGACCAGGGACCGGGAAGAAATCTTCCTGAGGCCTGGCTCCTGGTCCCTGGCTCCTGAGTGACGGCGTACCTTTTGTATAATGGGTCAGCGAGTTGGTCTTGGCAGCAAGCTTAAGCCGCTAGGCGTAGGCGCAGCGAAAGCAAGTCTTAACTGGGCGTCGCCTCCGGGAAACCGGAGCACAGTTGCCGGGATCAGACCCGAAACCGGGTGATCTAGCCATGGGCAGGTTGAAGGTGCGGTAACACGCACTGGAGGACCGAACCCACTACTGTTGCAAAAGTAGGGGATGACTTGTGGTTAGGGGTGAAAGGCCAATCAAACCCGGAAATAGCTGGTTCTCCGCGAAATCTATTGAGGTAGAGCGTCGATTGCTCGCCGCCGGGGGTAGAGCGCTGGATGGGCTAGGGGGGCGCGAGCCTTACCAAACCCAACCAAACTGCGAATACCGGCGAGCGGAGATCGGCAGCCAGACGGCGGGTGCTAAGGTCCGTCGTCGAGAGGGGAACAGCCCAGACCGCCAGCTAAGGTCCCCCAGTCGTGGCTAAGTGGGAAAGGATGTGGGACGGCCAAGACAACCAGGAGGTTGGCTCAGAAGCAGCCATCCTTTAAAGAAAGCGTAATAGCTCACTGGTCTAAATCAAGCCGTCCGGCGCCGAAAATGTAACGGGGCTCAAGCCACGCACCGAAGCTGCGGATGTCAGGAACCAGGAGCCAGGAACCAGGTTCCAGGAGGGTTCGATGAACGAGCGCACGATACAGCGGGTCGAGGATCTGGAGGTCTTTCGGCGGGCGTATCGCTTGTCGCTCGAGGTACATCGCGTCAGCCTGGAGTTTCCGCGAATCGAACAATGGGCGCTGGCCGATCAGGTCAGACGGTCCACCAAGTCGATCTGCGCAAACCTCGCCGAGGGCTTTGCCAAGCAGGGTTATTCTGTGGCGGAGTACCGGCGGTACCTGTTGACCGCGATCGGCAGCAGTGACGAGACGCAGCTGTGGCTGCGCTACTGCATCGATCTCGGCGATGTCGAGGAGGTTGTGGGCAGGAAGTGGATCGAGGGCGATGGCGAGGTCAGCCGCATGCTGCGGGGCCTCCATGCCAGTTGGTCTCGGTCTTCTTGATCCCTGGCTCCTGGCTCCTGGTCCCTGACGTGGTAGCGGAGCGTTCCGTAGGCCGGCGAAGCAGAGGCGCGAGCGTCTGTGGAGGCATCGGAAGTGCGAATGCTGACATGAGTAGCGTAAATGCGGGTGAGAACCCCGCACGCCGAAAGTCCAAGGGTTCCTGCGCAAGGTCAATCCGCGCAGGGTTAGCCGGGCCCCTAAGGCGAGGGCGACAGCCGCAGCCGATGGGAAGGGGGTTAATATTCCTCCGCCTGCCGAGCGTGACGAAGACCGAACGCCGTTTCTCCTTATTGGATTGGAGGGGCGGCCTCAGGACTTCCGGGAAACAGCGCCGGCGCCATAGACCGTACCCCAAACCGACACTGGTGGACTGGTAGAGCATACCCAGGCGTGTGAGAGAACGGTGTTGAAGGAACTCGGCAAAATGCCCCCGTAACTTCGGGAGAAGGGGGCCCTGCCTTTGCGCAAGCAGGGGTGGGGGGCACAGAGGAGGGGGTGGCGACTGTTTACTAAAAACACAGGGCTCTGCGAAGTCGCAAGACGACGTATAGGGTCTGACGCCTGCCCGGTGCCGGAAGGTTAAGAGGAGGGGTGCAAGCTCTGAATCGAAGCCCCGGTAAACGGCGGCCGTAACTATAACGGTCCTAAGGTAGCGAAATTCCTTGTCGGGTAAGTTCCGACCTGCACGAATGGCGTAACGACTTCCCCGCTGTCTCCAACACCGGCTCAGCGAAATTGAATTCTCCGTGAAGATGCGGAGTTCCCGCGGTCAGACGGAAAGACCCCGTGCACCTTTACTACAGCTTTGCAGTGGTGTTAGGGATGGTGTGTGTAGGATAGGCGGGAGCCTTGGAAGCCCTGGCGCCAGTTGGGGTGGAGGCAACCTTGAAATACCGCTCTCACAATCTCTGGCATCTAACCGCGCTTGGGTGACCCCCGGGCCGGGACCCTGCATGGCGGGTAGTTTGACTGGGGCGGTCGCCTCCCAAAGAGTAACGGAGGCGCGCGATGGTGGGCTCAGGCTGGTCGGAAATCAGCTGTCGAGTGCAATGGCACAAGCCCGCCTGACTGCGAGAGCGACGGCTCGAGCAGAGACGAAAGTCGGCCATAGTGATCCGGTGGTCCCACGTGGACGGGCCATCGCTCAACGGATAAAAGGTACGCCGGGGATAACAGGCTGATGACGCCCAAGAGTCCATATCGACGGCGTCGTTTGGCACCTCGATGTCGGCTCATCGCATCCTGGGGCTGGAGCAGGTCCCAAGGGTATGGCTGTTCGCCATTTAAAGCGGTACGTGAGCTGGGTTTAGAACGTCGTGAGACAGTTCGGTCCCTATCTGCCGTGGGTGTTCGAGACTTGCGAGGCGCTCTCCCCAGTACGAGAGGACCGGGAGGGACGCACCTCTGGTGGACCGGTTGTGGCGCCCGCCGCAACGCCGGGTAGCTAAGTGCGGATGGGATAACCGCTGAACGCATCTAAGCGGGAAACCCTCCTCAAAACCAGGTCTCGTCGAGAGCCGTGGAAGACCACCACGTCGATAGGCCGGAGGTGGACGCGGAGCAATCCGTGGAGCTGACCGGTACTAATCGCTCGAACCCGCTCGATCCATAATCTTTCTCTTGAGAACGACCGGAATACCGTCCGCGTGCAGCGGCAAGCGCCAACGCACCGACCAGACGCTCCCGGCAAGACACTTCCCCTCCCACATTCGCAAATCCCGCCCCGACCCGATCCCCGCCCCGTCCGCAGCGTGGCAAAACCGGGCGGGGCAAAACCGGGGGGCTTGGCCAGCCTGGTGGCCACAGCGAGGGGCAAAACACCCGATCCCATCCCGAACTCGGCCGTGAAAACCCTCAGCGCCGATGGTACTGCCGCTCAAGCGGCGGAAGAGCAGGTCGCCGCCAGGCTCGCCAATCCCCCCAACCCCAGTCCCAGCAACCAAAACCCCACCGCGGGGTGGAGCAGCCCGGTAGCTCGTCAGGCTCATAACCTGAAGGTCACAGGTTCAAATCCTGTCCCCGCAACCAAACCCAAACCCACCCCCATCCTCTAACTTGCTCGAAATTGCCAGCCGGCAAACTTGCTGCGAGCATGGCGGTCGTCATCGCTCGCCCGTCTGCCTTACCGACGCCCGATTTCGCCCGACTATTCGACATCGCCGGCGAACCTCGCGCTTGCCGGCCGCGAGTGCGGATCAACCCGCGTGTCAGGCGGCCTCTGACGCGGCCGGCACGTCGGAGGCGCCGTTCCCGTCAATGTTTCGCATTGCCGCTCTGATCAGTGTTTTTGGGGTGCTTGCGGGGGTTGGGGGGTGCGCCGGCTATCACCATCTCCCGCTGCCGGGCGGGGCCGATCTGGCGCCAAGCCTCGCGGCGCTCGATGTCGCGTTTCCGAACGCCGCCGGCAACGGATCGCGCAAGATCGATGTGGGCCGGCCGCTCGGTCTCGATGAGATCGGCCTCCTGGTCATTTTGAACAATCCCGACCTCAAGGCCGCCCAGGCCCAAACCGGCGTCGCCGAAGCCAAACTGCTGCGAGCGAGCTTGCTGCCCAACCCATCGGCCAGCCTCGGATATGGCGCGCTGATCGCCGGCCCCGGCACAACCCCCTCCTATATTGCCTCGCTGTCGCAGGACATCGCCGTCCTCGTCACCTATCAGGCGCGGGTCGCCGCGGCACGCGCCCAGCTGGGCCAGGTGCGCGCCGATGTAATGTGGCAGGCTTGGCAGATGGCGCAGAAGGCGCGGGTGCTGGCGCTCGACATCTATTTTGCCGGTCGGTCGATCGGGCTCGAGCACGATGAGTTCGGCCTCGTGTCGGATGAGCTTCGTCGCGTGCAACAGGCGACCGCGGCCGGCAATCTCACGCTTGCAGCGCTATCGCCGCTGCTTGCGGCCGAAGCCGCGGCGGAGCAGGCGCTGGTGACATTGCGCCTCGACCGGCTGAAAGCCTGGCAGGCGCTCGACGCCCTGCTCGGCCTGGCGCCGGAGGTGCGCTTCGCCATTGCCGCCCCGGAGATCCGCGCGCTGCCGCCGGGTCTCGGCCGGCTGATCGCAAGCCTGCCCGAGCGCCGTCCCGATCTGGTGGCGCTGCGGCTCGGCTATCGCGCCTCCGAGGAGGATGTGCGCGCCGCGATTTTGGCGCAATTTCCGGCATTCGTGCTCGGCGGATCCTGGGGTTCTGACACCACCGGCGTCGTGTCCGCCGGTCCGAACGCCACTTTTGACCTGCCGATCTTCAACCGGAACCAGGGCCAGATCGCCCAAACTCGCGCCACCCGGATTTTGCTTCAGCAGCAGTACCAAGCCCGCCTCGACAGCGCTGTGGCGAGCATCCGCGGTCTGGCCGCGCAGGCGCAAAAGCTCGCTGTCGATTTGGACCCCGCCCGTCGGGCCGCCGCCGCCGCTCAGTCGCTCGCCCAAACCGCACGCGCCGCTTACGCCCAGGGCGACCTCGATCAGCGCAGCTGGACCGATTACGAGACGACGGCCTTGCAGCGAGAACTCGAAGTCGTCGCGCTCGAACGCAACCTCGGCGAGGATCGCATCCTCTTGACCGTCGAGCTCGGCCTCGGGCTGCCCTATGCGGCAGCTGGGTCGGCCGAGGGCATGCAGTCGCGATGATGCGGCGCTTGGTGCTGGCGCTCGCCTGCGGCGCGCTCGCTTTGGCGCCGGCGCGTCGGACCGCGGCGGCCACCAGCCAACCCAGCGTTTTGGTGCAACTGGCCAAGCTCAAGCCGGGCAGCCTGCCGCAGACCGTCACCGCCTATGGCACGGTCCAGCCGAGCGCCGCCGCCCGGTTGACGATCATGGCGCCGGTCTCGGCTCTGGTCGATGCGCTCTATGTGCGGGCCGGGGCGGACGTCGCCAAGGGCGCCGCGCTGCTGCGCCTGGCGCCGAGTTCCGGCGACCGCCGCCGCCTACACCCAGGCGCAATCGGCGCTGCGCGCCGCCAACCAGCTGGTGACCGGCACGAGCAAGCTGGTCGAGGGGCATCTGGCCACCCGGCAGCAGCTCGCCGACGCTGAGAAATCGCAAGCCGATGCGCGCTCGGCGCTCCTGGCGCTGCAAGCCCAGGGCGCCGATGGGCCGCACATCCTGCGCGCCCCCTACCCGGCGATCGTCACCGCGCTGTCGATCAGTCCCGGCGCGCTGGTTGCGCTCGGCTCGGCGCTGCTCGATCTCGCCCGCCCGAACGGCCTGGTTCTGATGGCCGGGGCGGTTCCGGCACAGGCGGCTGAGGTCGCGCCCGGCGATGCGGCGGCGATCAAGCCGCTCGGCGGGCGCAGCACCTACGGCGGAAAAGTCGTGTCGGCCGCATCCCTGGTCGACCCGGCGAGCGGCCTGGTGCCGATCGAGATCGCGCTGCCGGCGAACCGGTGGCTGCCCGGCGAGATGGCCGAAGCGACGATCACCATCGGCGAGCTGCGCGGCTGGGTCGTGCCGCGTACCGCGATCCTGGTCGACGACACCGGCGCCACCTATGTCGTCCAGGCGGTGAACGGGGCGGCGCGCAAGGCGGCGGTGCGCGTTCTCGGCGCCCAAGACGGCAAAGCGGTGATCGCAGGGCCGCTCGACGCCACCGCGCCGCTGGTGCTGGCCGGGAACTACCAGCTCGAGAACGGCATGAAGGTGCGGGTCGCTGATCCGAGCGGAGCACCGCCGAAATGACTTCGATCGCCTGGATTGAAAATCATCGTCGTTCGTTGCTGTGTGTCGCCTTCACCCTGGCGATCGCCGGTGGGTTCGCGGCTGTGGCGCTGCCGGTCGGGCTCTTTCCGGTCACCAGCTTTCCGCGCATCCGGGTCGAGATCAGCAGCGGCAGCATGCCGGCGCAGCAGATGCTGATCGATGTCAGCGAGCCGTTGGAGGAGGTGGCCCGCGCGGTGCCGGGGGCGATCGGCGTGACCTCGACCACATCGCGCGGATCGGCGGAAATTTTTGTCGAGTTCCCTTGGGGCTCGGACATGAACCAGGCGCTGTTGAGCGTCGATGCGGCGTTTGCGCAAAGCCTGTCGGCCCTGCCGCAAGGGACAACTTACGATGTGATCCAGATGAGCCCGAACGTGATCATGCCGTTCGTCTCCTATGCGCTGATCTCGAACAAGGCGCCATCGGCCGAGCTGCGCCGTCTGGCCACCTACCAGATCGCGCCGTTGCTGACCGGCATCGCCGGCATCCGCCGGGTCGGCGTGCTCGGCGGAGAGACCCCGGAGGTTCAGGTCACCGTCAACCCGCAAAAGCTGCAGGCTTATGGGCTCACCCTCTCGAGCGTCGCCAAGGCGATCTCGCAGACCAATTCGCTGACTGCGGTCGGCCGGCTCGAAGACAACGATCTGCTCTATCTGGCGATCAGCAACAACGCGTTTGCATCGGTGCGATCGGTCCGCAACGTCGCCTTGCGCACCGGCAAGAGCGGCATCGTTCGGCTCGCCGACATCGCGAGTGTGGCGATGGGCGCGGCGCCGCAATGGCTGCTCGTCGACGACAACGGCCAGCCGGCGGTGACCTTTGACGTGTACCAGCAGGACAGCGCCAATTCGTTGAGCCTGGGCAAGGCGGTTGCCGCCCGGCTCGCCAGGTTCATGCGGTCGCAGCCGAAATCGATCCATCTTTACAAATGGTACGACCAGACCGAGCTGGTCCGCTCCTCGATCGGCGCGGTCGAGGAAGCGATCCTGATCGGGCTGGTTTTTGCGGCGCTGGTGATCCTGGCGTTTCTGCGCAACTGGCGGGTGACCCTGGTCGCGATCATGGTGGTGCCGCTGTCGGTGATGATCACCGTGCTGCTGCTGTCGGTCCTGGGGATGACCTTCAACATCATGACCTTGGGTGGCCTGGCGGCGGCGATCGGGTTGCTGATCGACAATTCGGTGGTGATGATCGAACACATCGTGCGTCGCGCCGGCGTGCCTGGGCTCGAGCAGTCGCGGACCGCGGTGCTGCTGGCCGCGCGGGAGTTTTTCGCGCCGCTGTTCGGTTCGAGCCTGGCGACGATCATCATCTTTGTCCCGCTCGCCTTTCTGTCGGGCATCACCGGCGCGTTTTTCAGGTTTCTGTCGCTGACCATGGCCGCGGCCTTGATCATCTCGTTCGTGCTGACGGCGCTCGTCGTGCCGCTGCTGGCGCATGGCATTGTCGATTTCGGCAAATTTAGCGACCCGGCCCACGGCCGCGAAACCTGGCTCAGGCGCAACCACGGTCGGGCGTTGCGCGCGCTGTTCGCGCGCCCGGTATTGATCGCGCTGGGCGTGCTGATCCTCGGCGGCGGCGGTTATCTCGCCTATAGCCGGGTCGGCACCGGGTTTTTGCCGCGGATGGACGAGGGCGGCTTTGTGCTCGACTACCAGACCGCACCCGGCACCTCGCTGACCGAGACCAATCGGGAGCTCGAACAGGTTGAGACAATCCTCAAGCGCGACCCTTATGTCAGGACCTATTCGCGCCGCACCGGGGCGGGTCTGGGCGGCGACCTGGTCGAGAGCTACCAGGGCGATTTCTTTGTCCGCCTGAAAAGCTCGGCGCCGCGGCCGCCGATCTGGCAGGTGATGAGCGAGATCAACCAGAAGATCGCCCAACAGGTGCCGGGCATCGCCTTTGACACCCACCAGCTGTTGAGCGACATGATCGGCGATATGGTCGGGCGGCGCCAGCCGGTGGTGATCGAGCTCAGCGCCAAAAACCCGGAGGTTCTGGGCGAGGTCGCGCCGAAGGTGGCGGCGGCGATCGCCACGATCCCCGGCATCGAGCCGGCCTCGGTCAATGATGGCGTAGTGCCGGCCGGCGACGCGCTCGAGATCCACGTCGATCCGGCGCCCGCGGCGCTGGAGGGCGTGACCCCGGCCGAGGTCGAGGCGCAGGTTTATCATTATCTGCACGGGGCCGTCGTCACCCGCTACCTGGGCGCGGTGCAGGCGGTGGGCGTGCGGCTGTGGCTCGACCCGCCCCATGAGCGGATCTATCGCGACCAGCTCGGCCAATTGCCGATCCGCTCGCCCGACGGCCATGTCTTTCCGCTGGAAACGGTTGCTCAGGTCAGCTTTGTCGCGGGCCAGGCCCAGATCAACCGCGACAATCTTGCTCAGATCGTCGCGGTCACCGCGCAGATCGGCGGCGGCAAGGATCTCGGCTCGACCATCGCCGCGGTGCAGCGCGCATTGCGCCGGCCGGGGCTGTTGCCGGCCGATGTCTACTACACGATCGGCGGCGCCTATAAGCAGCAGCAGATGGCGGCGCGCGGCATGATCAAGGTGTTCGCCGCGGCGGCGATCGCCGAATTGGTGCTGCTGCTCTTTCTGTACGAGCGGTTCTGGCTGCCGGTGATCATCATCGGAAGTTCGCTGATCTCCAGCAGCGCCGTTTTTATCGGGCTGTGGCTGACCGGGGTGGAGCTCAACATCACCGCGATGATGGGCATGGTCATGATCATCGGCATCGCCACCGAGATGGCGATCTTTCTGGTTTCGGAATATCGCCTGCTGGAAGAGACGATGCCGCCGCGCCAGGCGCTCTATGAGGCCGCGCTCAACCGGCTGCGGCCGATCACGATGAGCACGCTCGCGATGATCCTGGCGCTGGCGCCATTGGGTGCGGCGATCAGCGGGTCGGGGGACCAGATGCTGCAGCCCTTGGCGATCGCGATCATCGCCGGGATCATCGTCCAGCTGCCGTTGGTGCTGCTGGCGATGCCGGTGGTGATCGGCCTGACCGTGCGCGCCGACCCCACCCCGCCCGCGGCTTGACCCCCGAAATGGCTCACGTGTCTTATACGGAGCTGCGTCAGAACCTGAAGAAGCACATGGACAGCGTTTGCCAGAGCCGCGCGCCGCTGGTGGTGACCCGCCAGAACGGCGAGCCGGTGGTGATGCTGTCCTTGGCCGAATACGAGAGCTTGGAGGAAACGCTGCACCTGCTGCGCGACCCGGCCAACGCCGAGCGCCTGTTGCACTCGATCGCGGAGGCCGAGGCCGGCGGGCTTGTCGAGCACGACATCGAGGAATGAAGCTCCTGTGGGCCGAAAACGCCTGGGAGGATTATCTTTATTGGCGGGCGGCGACCGCAATTCTGGAAACTCTCACTCCTTCTCGGAGAACCACCTGAGAGCAAGCGGTTTATAGAAGGTGTCTATTCCGATCAACAACCTTCTGGGTATTTCCGCAGACACGTTCTCCATTTGGTTTTCTTCTTGCCACGCCCGCACTATTCCAAGAAACACGCTTTCCACAATACCACTCAGCCGGAGAAATTCGCTAAGGAAACTGTGTGCAAATGAGATTCCTTTCTCATTGTCGAGTGACCAACCCCGGAATTTCATCTATATTATGGATAACCGTGTTTCTCATTGCCAAAAATCTTTTAAGCTCAAATGTGTCATCTATGCCTACCGGACCGCTGCGAGTACTCCGTCACACATCCAGATTGGCGACGCTGAGGGCGTTCGATTGGATGAAGTCGCGGCGGGGTTCGACCAGGTCGCCCATCAGGGTGGAGAAGGTTTCCTCGGCCGAATCGGCGTGGCTGACCCGGACCTGGAGGAGGGCGCGGATTTCGGGGTCGAGGGTGGTCTCCCACAATTGCTCGGGGTTCATCTCGCCCAAACCTTTGTAGCGGGTGACCTCGATGCCGCGGCGGCCCAATTCCATGACCGCCTCGACGAGGCTGGTCGGTCCGGCGATCGGCCAGGAGCGGTCGCGCGCGGCGAGGACGCCGGGGCGCTCGAAGGTCTGGCGCAGGCTCGCGCCGTCGAGGTCGAGCCGGCGCGCCTCGGCGCTGCGCAACAGGGCGGCGTCAATCAGCCGGCGCTCGCCGACGCCCTGGCGGGTGCGGCTCAGCACGATTCCCGATAGGCCCTCGGCGCCGGCGATGACCTCACCCTGCCAACTGCGCTCGTGCTCCGGGGCGAGGCGGTTGAGGCGTAGCGCGCTCAGATGCGCGGCTTCGATCGCGCGGTTCGGTTCGGCGAGCAAGGAGGGCGACAACGCCCCGGCGATCGCCGCCTGCTCGACCACCGCGATATCGCCGACCTTGGCCGCCAACACCTGCAACGAACGGCGCTGGACCGTGGCTTCTTCGAGCAACGCCCGCAGATCGTTGGCGGCGCGCTCGACCCCGTCATGCTGGGTGAAGACCGCGTCGCGCAGCGCCGCGTCGATGCAATAGGCTTCGAGCGCCGTGTCGTCCTTCAGGTAGACTGCCTTCTGGTTGCCGCGCTGCAGCCGATAGAGCGGCGGCTGGGCGATGTACAAAAAGCCCTTGTCGATCAGGCTCGCCATCTGCCGGAAGAAGAAGGTCAGCAGCAGGGTGCGGATATGGCTGCCGTCGACATCGGCGTCGGTCATGATGATGATGCGGTGATAGCGCGCCTTTTCCGGGTTGAAATCATCATGGCCGATGCCGGTGCCGAGGGCCGCGATCAGGGTCCCGATCTCGGCCGAGCCCAGCATCTTGTCAAAGCGGGCGCGCTCGACATTGAGGATCTTGCCCTTTAGCGGCAGGATCGCCTGAAAACGCCGGTCGCGGCCCTGCTTGGCCGAGCCGCCGGCGCTGTCGCCCTCGACGATGAAGAGTTCGCTCTTGGCCGGGTCGCGCTCCTGGCAATCGGCGAGCTTGCCCGGCAGGTTGGCGATGTCGAGGGCGCCCTTGCGCCGGGTCAGGTCGCGCGCCTTGCGCGCCGCCTCGCGCGCGGCGGCCGCCTCGACCACCTTGGCGACGATCTTTCGGGCGTCGGCCGGGTGCTCCTCGAACCACTGGGAGAGCTTGTCGGAGACGATGCCCCCGACCGCCGGGCTCACCTCGGAGGAGACCAGCTTTTCTTTGGTCTGCGAGGAAAATTTCGGGTCGGGCACCTTGACCGACAAGACGCAGGTCAGCCCCTCGCGCATGTCCTCGCCGCTCAGCGCCACCTTTTCCTTTTTGGCGATGCCGCTCTCGTTGGCATAGGCGTTGACGCTGCGGGTCAGCGCCGCGCGAAAGCCGGCGAGATGGGTCCCACCGTCGCGCTGTGGAATGTTGTTGGTAAAGCACAGCATCGTTTCGTGATAGCTGTCGGTCCACTCCATCGCAATTTCCAGGAGGATGTCGTCGCGCTCGCCGCGGATCGCCAAGGGCGGCGCGTGCAGCGCCTGCTTGGAGCGGTCGAGATAGCGGACAAAGGCTTCGAGGCCGCCCTCGAAATGAAGCGTGACGCTTTTCGGCTCGACCCCGCGCGCATCGTTCAGCACCAGGGTGACGCCGCTGTTGAGAAAGGCGAGTTCGCGCAGCCGGTGCTCGAGGGTGGTGAAATCGAACTCGGTCTTGGTGAAGGTCTCGGTGCTCGGCAGAAACGTGATCTCGGTGCCGGTGGCCGGGCCATGACGGGTCGATCCGGGGGGTAAGGCCGGGGCCGGGCCGATCTCGGCCAACGGCGCCTCGGGCACGCCGTCGCGAAAGCGGATGAACCACTCCGAGCCGCCGCGGAAAACGCGCAGATCGAGCCGCGAGGAAAGGCCGTTGACCACCGAGACGCCGACACCGTGCAAGCCGCCCGAGACCTTGTAGGCGTTCTGGTTGAATTTACCGCCGGCGTGCAGGTGGGTCATGATCACCTCGGCGGCGGACACCCCTTCCTCGTCGTGAATGCCGACCGGGATGCCGCGGCCGTTGTCGGTGACGGTGACCGAGCCGTCGGCGTTGAGGGTCACCACGACCGTGTCGCAATAGCCGGCCAGCGCCTCGTCGATCGCGTTGTCGACGACCTCGTAGACCATGTGGTGCAGGCCGGAGCCGTCATCGGTGTCGCCGATATACATGCCGGGCCGCTTGCGCACGGCGTCGAGCCCGCGCAGCACCTCGATCGACTGCTCGTTGTAGGTTTCATCGACGCCATCGGCGCCCGCGTTGCCGTGAGCGCCGTTGCCGACGCTGCTAGCGGAACCGTTTGCATCGGGGAGGCCCGCGGCGGGGGCGGGCGGAGCGCCGGCTGGCGCGTGCGGATCGGATGCGGGAAAGTTTGCCATGTCTTTGGTGGGTAGACCTTTCAGGAGCAGACCCTGCGGGGTCAGAGAGAATTTGCCGTTACGGCGCCGTCGCGGACCGCCAGAAACTGGGCTCGGCCGCGCAGCGGCGCGAACAGCGCCTCGTCGGCGCCGGTCAGCCACACCTGGCTGGCGAACCCGGCGAGAATCTCAAAGAGCGCGCCGCGCCGGCCGGCGTCGAGATGGGCGGCGACCTCGTCGAGCAGCAGCAGCGGCGGCTCGCCGCGCAAGGCGCGCTGCAGCTCGGCCTGCGCCAGTAAAATCGAGAGCAGCAAGGCCTTCTGCTCGCCGGTCGAAGCGGAGGCGGCGGCGATCCCGTTCTGCGCCAGGCTGACCCAGAGATCGCAGCGATGCGGGCCGATCGCCGCACCGCCGGCGAGCGCGTCGCCGCGCCGGGCGGCGGCCAGCGCGTCAGCCAGTTTCGCCTCGACGGCGAGCGCCGGCATGTGGTCGAGCCAATCCTCGACCGTGCCGGCGAGGACGAGGCGGGCGCGGGGAAACGGCCCCTGGCTCACGGCGCAGGCATGATCGAGCCGCTGCACCGCCTCGCGCCGGGCCGCCGCCACCGCGACACCCTGCGCCGCCATCACCGCTTCGAGCGCCGCGAGCCACGCCGGATCGGCCGGCCGATTTGCCGAGAAGCCGGCCCGCAGCAGCCGCGCGCGCTCGCGCAGGGCCTGCTCATAGGCGCTGACCCGGGCGGCATGCGCCGGGTCGAGAGCCAGCACCAGGCGATCGAGAAACCGGCGGCGCCCGCCGGGGCCGTCGGCAAACAGGCGATCCATCGAGGGCGTCAGCCACAGGATGGCGATTTCTTCGCCGAGCGCCGCCTGGCTGCGCGCCGGCTCGCCATCGATGCGCACCAGCCGGCGGTCGCCATCGGCAGGATCGCAGCCGGTGCCGAGCCGCAAGGCGCCGCGCCGGACAGCCACCGTCGCCGCGACCGCCCACAGCCCCGGCGCAGCTTCGGGCGCGCCGGCGCACGCCGCCGCCGGACGACGCCGATCTATTTCGGCCCAGCCGGCTATTTCGGCCCAGCCGGCTATTTCGGTCCGTCTGGCGATCTCGGTCAGCCTGGCGCCGCGCAGCCCGCGGCCCGGGGCCAGAAACGAGATGGCCTCGAGCAGATTGGTCTTGCCCGCGCCATTGGGGCCGGCCACCACCACCGGCTCGGCGCCGAGGGCGAGCCTGGCCTCGCGGTAGTTGCGGAATTCGGTCAGCGTCAGGCGGGTCACGCCGACCTGCCCAGCCCGCGCTAAAGCGGTGGCGCCGGCGCTCGCGCCGGCTTCCTGCGCCTCGATCAGCATAGCGTTTATATGGGGTTGGCGACCCTTCTTATCTACCCGGCAAGCGTCGGCGCGCCCTGACCGGCCGCTCAAACCCGCATCGGCATCAGGACATAGAGCGCGCTCGGATCGGCGCGATCGCGCACGATCGTCGGCGAGGCCGAATCCGACATGACGAATTGCGCCCCTTCGCCTTCGATCTGCGCGGTAATGTCCAACAGATAGCGCGAGTTGAAGCCGATCTCGATCGGCTCGGCGAGATAGCGCACCTCGAGCTCCTCGACCGCGGTCCCGTTCTCGGGGCTCGTCGCCGATACGGTCAGGCTGCCGCCCTCGCCGCCGCCGTCCTTTCCGTTGGGGGGTGCTATGACGAGCTTGACCGCCCGGCTCTTCTCGGTGGAGATCGTCGATACCCGGTCGACCGCTTCGGCGAACTCTTTGCATTTGACCTCGAGGATCTTGTCGTTGTTCGACGGGATCACCCGGTCGTAATCGGGAAAGGTGCCGTCGATCAGTTTTGAGGTCAGCGCCGCGGCGCCGGTGGCAAAGCGGATCTTGGTCTCGCTCAGCCCGATTTCGACCTCGTCCTCGCTCTCTTCAACGAGTTTGCGCAGCTCGATGACGGTCTTGCGCGGGATGATGATGCCGGGCATCCCGGCCGCACCCTCGGGCAGCACCATTTCGACGCGGGCGAGGCGGTGCCCGTCGGTTGCGACCGCGCGGATCACCGGGACCTCGTTGTTTTTGGTGGCGTGCAGGTAGATGCCGTTCAGGTAGTAGCGGGTCTCTTCGGTCGAGATCGCGAAGCGGGTGCGGTCGACCAAGCTGCGCAACTCGGCGGCGGTCAAGGTGAAATTGTGCGCCAGCTCGCCGCTCGCCATCACCGGGTAGTCTTCGGGCGGCAGGCAAGCCAGGGTGAAGGTCGAGCGGCCGGAGCGCAAGACCATGGCGCTGCGCTCGCCGGTCGCCTCGATCTCGATCTGCGCGCCGTCGCGCAATTTGCGCACGATGTCGTAGAGCGTATGCGCCGGGGCGGTGATGCGTCCCCCTTGCTCGATCCGGCCGGGCACCCGTTCGACGATTTCGAGATCCATGTCGGTGGCGCTCAGCGCCAGGGTGCCCTCGCCGACGGGCGCACCCGCAGCATCGGCGCGCAACAGCACATTCGATAGAATCGGGATCGTGTTGCGCCGCTCGACGACGCTTTGCACGTGTCCCAGAGCCTTGAGCAGAGCGCCCCGTTCGATGGTGAGTTTCATTTGGCTACACGCAGGTTGGCGGACCGCTCGGCACTGACCGGATCATCCCCAGCCGATGCCCCCTCGCACCAGCCCGCAGGGCCGGCAGACGGAAACGCAGTCTAGCACAAAACGGCGCCGGCCCCAGCCCCCGGTTTCGCCGCCGCTCCAGAAGCCCGACCGCGTCCGGGATCAGCTTTGCAGCATCCGGCGCAGCAGCTCGACATCCTCGGCGAGCACCGGGTCGGTCAGGGTCAGCTCCTCGATCTTGCGCATCGCGTGCATCACGGTGGTGTGGTCGCGGCCGCCGAATTTGCGTCCGATCTCCGGCAACGACCGGGTCGTCAGCTGCTTGGCGAGGTACATCGCGACCTGGCGCGGCCGGGCGACGACGCGGGCGCGCCGGTCGGAAGTCATCTCGGCCAGCTTGATGTTGAAATGCTCGGCGACCCGCCGCTGGATTTCGTCGATGGTCACCCGTCGTTCGTGGGAGCGCAACAGGTCGCGCAATTCCTCCTGCGCGCTTTCGAGGGTGATCTCGCGTCCGACGAGCTCCATGTTCGCGATGATGCGGTTCAGCGCCCCTTCGAGCTCGCGGACGTTCGAGGTGATTTTGTGAGCGAGAAACTCCATCACCTTTTGCGGTATCCTCATGTTGGTCTGCTCGGCTTTCGAGTGCAGGATGCCGAGGCGCAGCTCGTACGTAGTCGGGTGCAGATCAGCGACCAGTCCCCAGCCGAGGCGCGAGCGCATCCGCTCCTCGAGGCCTTCCAGGTCGGAGGGCGACTTATCGGCGGAGATCACGATCTGGCGGTTCTGGTCGACCAGCGCGTTAAAGGTGTGAAAAAACTCTTCCTGGGTCGATTCCTTGCCGCTGATGAATTGGACATCATCGATCATCAGCAAATCGACCGAACGGAACTCTTCCTTGAAGTCCATCGTCGACTTGAAGCGCAATGCCCGGATGAACTGGTACATGAATTTCTCGGCCGAGAGGTAGATCACCTTGCGGCGGCAGGCATGGTTGCGCACGTGCCAAGCGATGGCATGCATCAGATGGGTCTTGCCGAGCCCGACCCCGCCGTAAAGGAAAAGCGGGTTGAACGGAACCATGCGGACCGGGCCGGCGCAGGCTTCGGCGACCCGCCGGGCCGCAGCGTGGGCGAGTTCGTTGGGCTTGCCGACGATGAAGTTTTCAAAGGTGAAGCGCGGGTCGAGCGGCGAGGATTGCGCCTTGTCTTCGCCAAGTTCGAGCGCAAGGCTGGGCGCCGCCGCGATCGGACCCGGCGCAGGAAGGTTTGCCATTTGGTCCTCGCTGCCGGAGGGTTCCGCCGATCCGGGCGCAGGCGGCGGCGCCACGATTACCGACACCCGTTTCACCTGCCGGTTCTGCGAGCGCCACAGCGCCAGAATCCGGTCGGCGTAATGCGCCGCGATCCAGTCGCGAAAAAAGCGTGCGGGCGCGACGATAATTGCCTCCCCGCCATCGATCCGCTGCACGCTGACCGGCGCGAGCCAGCGGCGGTAAGCCGTTTCGCCGACCTCCTGTTTCAGCTGGCCGAGGACCCGGTCCCACTCGGACTGCGAGGCCATCGTCGCGCTTATCGCGCCGTTTACCTGAGCCGTTTCCGCCATTCCCGCATTCCCCCGATCAAGATGGCAGCACCACCGGAATCAGCGCCGGTAAATTTACCTCTGCATATCGTAAATATGTCCTGGCCGCTGGTTGCCCTGATTCAGGCAACATCGATCCCCCTGTCCCGACAATTATTATCGTTAATTCTGGGCAAAACCACCATTGTCTCGCCCCAGCCAACTTTTACAAGGCGCCAGCGTGATTTCTGATGGCGCAATACGGGAATGCTAGCTTACGTGTCGAAATGATAGCAACCCGACCGAAAGGAGAACGTGCAAAGATTTTTTCGGCCGGCCGTTACCCGCAGATACGCTCCGTCGGCGCGCCGCAGCACATGCAGAGCACCGGCAGGCGGAGGCCGCGTTCAAAGCCCGTTGATGCGGGTGGCGAGACGCGAGAGCTTGCGCGCAACCGTATTCTTGTGGAGAACGCCTTTGGTGATCGCCCGATGCAGTTCGGGCTGGGCCACCTGAAAAGCCGATTGGGCCGCCTGCCGGTCGCCGGTGGCGATGGCGGTCTCGACTTTTTTGACAAAGGTCCGCACCCGGCTCATCCGGGAGCGGTTGATCGCGGTGCGCTTCTCGGTCTGGCGGATGCGCTTTTCCGCCGATTTATGCGTGGCCATGCTGGTTCGCCGATAAAAGTGAGGCAGGTTTCTATAAGCAGCCGGCGGCCGCGTCAACACCCACGGGCGGGCTGATGGTGCGGGTTCCCGACGATGCGGCGGGCGCCGGGCCGCGGCCTCGGCATCGTTCAACAAAAGCTCGCCGTCCGCGGCCGATCACGATATCGTGCGCCGCCGCGCCGCCCCTGGCGGCGTGCCTTGGGCCAGGCCAGGGCTCGCGCAGAACGCGACAAGCGACAAGGAGAACGACGATGGCGTATGGCGTCCAGCATGTGCATCTGAAGACCGCCGATCCCAAGCAGACCGCGCAGTTCTACATCGACAATTTCGGCGCGACGCTCAAGGCCGAGATCCCGGGCCGTGGCTTGCGCCTCGACCTGCACGGGCTGCAGCTCAACATCACCACCCTGATCGCCACCCAGAACCACCAGCAGCATTACGGCATTGAGCACATCGCGGTCGACACCGACGATTACGCCGGGACCGTCGAGCGCATGCGCAAGAACGGCGTGCATATCCTCGAGGAGATGGCGCCCAACAACGGCCGCCGGGTGTGCTTTATCGAGGCGCCCGACGGCGCGCAGATGGAGCTGATCGAAAAGGTTTAGGCCCGGCCTCGACAACCGGGCGCGGGCGGCGGCGCGCGAAAGGGCTGGGCATGGCATTGAAGGATCGGATTGCGTTGGGCGTGGCCCTGCCTCACCGCGCCTCGGAGCCGATCGACGTCGCGGCGGTGCGCCTGGTGGCGCAGCGCGCCGAGGCGCTCGGTTTCGACGATTTGTGGGTGACCGAGAACACCCTCGACCACGTCTTCTGCTTCGATCCCGTGGCGGTGCTGAGCTATGCCGCGGCGGTCACCACCCGGATCCGCCTCGGCGCATCGGTGGTGGTGCTGCCGATCCATCACCCGGCGCATGTGGCGCACCAATGGGCCTGCCTCGACTATCTCAGTGGCGGGCGCGCGATCCTCGGCGTCGGGCTCGGCCGCGAGCACCACTACGCGCAATTTCAGATCCCGCCCGAGGCCCGGGTGCGGCGCTTTCGCGAGGATGTCGAGCTGATTCGGGCATTGTGGACCCAGCCTCGCGTCGATTTTCAGGGCAGAATTCTATCAGCTCGAAGGCGGCACGATGATGCCGAAGCCGGTGCAGAAGCCAAGCCTGCCGATGTGGTTCGGCGTCGGCCACCCCGACGCGGTGCGCCGGGCGGCCTCGCTCGCCGACGGATGGATGGGCTCAGGCGGGTCGAGCATCGCCGACTTTGCGCGATCGCTCCCGATCCTGCGGGCGGCCCTGGACAAAGCCGGGCGCGATCCGGCTGCGTTTCCGATCTCGAAGCGGCTGTTCATGGCAGTCGACGAACGGCCGGAGGTGGCGCGCGCCGAACTTAACCGCTGGTTCACCGAGGTCTATCACAACCCCGCAGGCGCCGACGCCTCGGGCATTCACGGCACTCCGGAACAGGTTTGCGAGCGGCTCGAGGAGTTGGTGGCGATGGGCGCCAACCACCTGCTGTTGAACCCGGTGTCGCGCTATGCCGAACAGATCGAGGCGCTGGCCGCCGTCGCCGGCTTGTCCTGAGCGGCGGCGTGCTCTGCCGGCGGCAGTACGCGCCCGCGCGGAGCTGGCGCGCTGGCCTTTTGCATTGCCGCGCTGCACCCAATTAAAGGTCTTGGCCGGGCGGCAAGCCGCCGGCGATTCGGAGATCGCACAATGATCGAACGCAGACCTTTCGAGCGTCTGGGCGGAGCCAATCATGGTTGGCTCGAGACCAAGCACCACTTTTCATTCGCCGACTACCAGGATCCCGAGCGGATGAACTGGGGCCGGATCCGGGTGTGGAACGATGACCGGATCGCGCCCGGCACCGGCTTTCCGCCGCACCCGCACGCCGACATGGAGATCATCACCTATGTGACCGAGGGCGCCGTGAGCCATGAGGACAGCCTCGGCAACCGGGGCCGCACCGAAGCCGGCGACGTGCAGGTGATGAGCGCCGGCGCCGGCATCCGCCACGCCGAATACAACCGCGAGCCCGGCCCGACCAGCCTGTTTCAGATCTGGATTGTGCCGACCAGCCGCGGCCAGAAGCCGAGCTGGGGCACCCGGCCGTTTCCCAAGGACGACCGTTCCGGCCGCTTCGTCGCGCTGGCCAGCGGTCTTGACCGCGACGCTGAGGCATTGCCGCTGCGCACCGATGCGCGGGTGCTGGGCGCCACCTTGCATGCCGGCGAAACCGTCGAATACCCACTCGGCCGCGGGCGTTACGGCTATCTGGTGCCGGCCAAAGGCGCGGTCGAGGTC
Source organism: uncultured Alphaproteobacteria bacterium (assembly GCA_963814805.1). Classification (GTDB taxonomy): domain Bacteria; phylum Pseudomonadota; class Alphaproteobacteria; order ATCC43930; family CGMCC-115725; genus AP-15. The sequence continues at coordinate 24,236 of CAWFER010000007.1, forward strand.
AATGGCGTGCGGCTCGACGCCCGCGACGGCGCGGCGATCCGCGACGAGGAAGTGCTGCGGGTGCGCGCGCTCGACGACGCCGAACTGGTGCTGGTCGACGCCGCCTGATCTGCTTTCGCAGACCGGCCGGTTGACAGGGCCGGCGCTGGACATATAGTGCGCGCCCGCGGTCGAGGCCTGTGGTCCGCGCCGCGGCGCGCGCGCTCGGCGTTGTCGGGGCGCGGCAACCTATATCGGCTGAAATCATGTTTGCAGTGATCCGAACCGGCGGCAAGCAGTACAAGGTCGCCAAGGACGACGTCATCACGGTCGAGAAGCTCGGCGGCGAGCCTGGCGCCGTCATCGATTTCGCCGAGGTGCTGATGATCGGCGGCGACGGCGCCGAAGTCGCGACCGGGGCTCCATTGCTTGCCGGCGCGACGGTCAGCGCCACTGTCGTCGAGCAGAGCCGCGGCCCGAAGATCATCGTCTTCAAGAAAAAACGGCGGCACAATTATCGGCGCAAGAAGGGGCATCGCCAGTACCAGACGTTGCTGCGGATCACCGGGATCAACGGCGCCGATGGCGCGCCGCACGCCGCGGCGGAGGTTAACGGCGCGCCGCAGATTGCTGCGGCCCAGGAGGGAGTGAGCGATGGCGCATAAGAAAGCAGGCGGCTCCTCGCGCAACGGCCGCGACAGCCGCGGGCGGCGGCTCGGAGTCAAGAAATTCGGCGGCGAGGCCGTGGTTCCCGGCAATATCATCGTGCGTCAGCGCGGCACAAAGTTTCACCCGGGCCCCGATGTCGGCATCGGCCGCGACCATACACTGTTCGCGACCGCGGCGGGTGCTGTCCGCTTTCACCGGGGGCTCGCCGGGCGCACCTACGTATCGGTGGTCGAGCCCGCGTCGCCGGCCCGGGCCGAAGCCGCCGAATAGCCGCCCCCCAAAGCTGCCGCAGCCCGAGGGGGATGGCCCGGCCGTTCCCCATTTCTGCGGGCGTTTGCGATGAAGTTTCTCGACCAGTGCAAGATCTACCTGAAAAGCGGCGACGGCGGCCGCGGCTCGGCGAGCTTTCGCCGCGAGAAGTTCATCGAGTTCGGCGGCCCGGACGGCGGCAATGGCGGCAAGGGCGGCGACATCGTCTTTGTCGCGGCGGATAATCTCAACACCCTGATCGATTATCGCTATCGCCAGCATTTCCGGGCGCAGGACGGACGCGGCGGGGCCGGGCGCGAGCGGAGCGGCGCCGGCGGCGAGGAGCTGGTGCTGCGGGTGCCAGTCGGGACCCAGATCATGGACGAGGAAAACCGGCTGGTGCTGGCCGATCTGACGCTGCCGGGCGAACGCCTCGTATTCCTGCGCGGCGGCGATGGCGGCTTTGGCAACGCGCACTATAAAAGCTCGACCAACCGCGCGCCGCGCCGCGCCGATCTGGGCTGGCCGGGCCACGAGGCGTGGGTGTGGCTGCGCCTGAAATTGATCGCCGATGTCGGTCTGGTGGGCATGCCCAACGCCGGCAAATCGACCTTTCTCGCCGCGGTCTCGCATGCAAGGCCGAAAATCGCCGATTATCCGTTTACCACCTTGAAGCCGCAGCTGGGGGTGGTGCGGGTGCACGAGGACGAGCTGGTGCTGGCCGATCTGCCGGGGTTGATCGAAGGGGCGAGCGAGGGTATCGGCATCGGCACCCGCTTTCTCGGCCACGTCGAGCGCTGCGCGGTGATCCTTCACCTGGTCGACGGCACTATCGAGGATGTCGGCGAGGCCTATCGCGCGATCCGCCGCGAGCTCGCCCTTTATGGGCACGGCCTCGCCGACAAGCCCGAGATCGTCGGTCTCAACAAGATCGATGCGCTCGACGACCAGACTGTCGAGGCGAAGCTCCGACAGCTGGAGCGGACCGCCGGGCACGGCGCCGTCGTAATGCCAATGTCCGGCGTCGCTGGGGTTGGGGTGCCGGAGGTTCTTGGCGCTCTTTTCGCGGCGCGATCGGCAAGCCGCGGTCACGACGATGAGGAGAGGCTGGAGGCGGGGTCTCTCGCGCCGGCAAGATGAACGCTCCGTCGCCCGGCGAGGCGCTGGCCGGCGCCCGGCGGCTGGTGGTCAAGATCGGCTCGGCCTTGCTGGTCGCCGACAATGGCGAGATCCGGCGCGATTGGCTCGAAACCTTGGCCGATGACGTGGCGCGCTGTCGGGCCAGGGGCCAGGAGGTGATCCTCGTCTCCTCGGGTGCGGTCGCGGTCGGCCGCCGGCATCTGGGCCTTGCCGGAAACCGGCTCCGGCTCGACGAAAAACAGGCCGCCGCCGCCACCGGCCAGATCCGCCTCGCACACGCCTATCAGGAAGCGCTGGCCCGCCACGGCGTCACTGTCGCCCAGATCCTGCTGACCCTGGAAGACACCGAAGAGCGGCGTCGGCATTTGAACGCGCGCGCCACGTTTGCCCAGCTGCTGGGACTGGGGGCGGTGCCGGTGGTCAACGAAAACGACACGATCGCCACGTCGGAAATCCGCTTTGGCGACAACGACCGGCTCGCCGCCCGGGTCGCTCAGATGGTCAGCGCCGACATGCTGGTGCTGCTGTCCGACATCGACGGGCTCTACACCGCCGACCCGCGCAAGAAGCCGGATGCGCGGCACATCGCGGCGGTGCGCGAGATCGGGCCGGAGATCGAGGCGATGGCCGGCGAGGCGGCGCCCGGCTACAGCTCGGGCGGCATGGTAACGAAGCTCGCCGCCGCCCGGATCGCGATGAACGCCGGCTGCCGCATGCTGATCGCCCGCGGCGCGCCGGAAGGCGGCGGCGAGCAACGCGCGGCGGAGCAACCGGCCGATCTGCCGGGGCCGCTCGCGGCGATCGAGGCCGGCGGCCGGGCGACCCTGTTTCTGCCGCGGGGCGAGCCCAGTTCGGCGCGTAAGGCGTGGATCGCCGGCACCGTCGAGCCGTCGGGCGCCGTTATCGTCGATGACGGCGCCGCCCGCGCGCTGCGCCAGGGCAGGAGCCTGCTGCCGGCGGGCGTCGTCGGGGTCGAGGGCGATTTCGAGCGCGGCGACGCGGTCATCGTGCGTAGCCGCTCCGGCGCCGAGGCCGGGCGCGGGCTCTCCGCCTATTCGAGCGCTGACATTCGCCATATCGCCGGGCACAAGAGTGGTGAAATCGCCGGCATCCTCGGCTACCGTGGGCGCGACGAAATCATTCATCGCGACGATCTGGTAGTGATCGAACACCAATGACGTCAAACCCCGCGAGTGGTGAAACCCTGCCGAAGCGCCTTACGGCTCCGGCCGACCCGGCGCTGGCAAGTAAGATGGCGGCAATCGGACAGCGCGCTCGCGCCGCCGCCGGCCTGCTCGTCCTGGCCTCGGCCGAAGCCAAGAACGCGGCGTTGCGCGCCGCCGCCGAGGCGGTTCGCGCTGCCGAGGCCGAGATCCTCGCCGCCAACGCCCGCGATCTCGCCGAAGCCGAGGGCGAGGGGCTCGCCCCGGCGCTGCGTGAGCGGCTGGCCCTCGACCCAAAGCGCATCGAGGCGATCGGCGCCGGGCTTGAGGCGATCGCGGCGCTGCCCGATCCGGTCGGCCGCAGCCTGGCCCGCTGGACCCGGCCGAACGGCCTCGACATCGAACGGATCGCGGTGCCGCTCGGCGTCATCGGCATCATCTACGAGAGCCGGCCGAATGTGACCGCCGACGCCGGCGGGCTGGCCCTCAAATCTGGCAACGCGGCAATCCTGCGCGGCGGCTCTGAGAGCTTTTATTCCTCGCGCGCGCTGGTCGCCGCACTGGGCGCAGGGCTGCGCCAAGCCGGGTTGCCCGAGGCCGCGATCCAGCTGGCGCCGACCCGCGATCGCGCCGCGGTCGGGCTGATGCTCTCCATGGTGGGGGTCATCGACATCATCGTGCCGCGCGGCGGGCCGTCCCTGATCGAGCGGGTGCAGCGCGACAGTCGGATCCCGGTCATCGCCCATCTCGAAGGGCTGTGCCACACCTATGTCGACGCCGCCGCCGATCCCGAAAAGGCGCGGGCGATCGTGCTCAACGCCAAGATGCGCCGGGTGTCGATCTGCGGCGCCACCGAGACCCTGCTGGTCGACCGCAAGGTCGCAACAACAATTCTTCCGGCGATCCTCGCCGATCTGCGCGCGGCCGGCTGCGAATTGCGCGGCGACCCGGAGGTCCTGGCGATCGATCCGACGGCGATGCCCGCGAGCGAGATGGATTGGCGCACCGAATATCTCGATGCGGTTCTCGCGGTGCGCATCGTCGATGGCGTCGAGGGCGCGATCGACCATATCGCCCGCTGGGGCTCGCATCATACCGATGCGATCGTGACCGAGGACGAGGCAGTCGCGGAGCGCTTTCTGCGCGAGGTCGACAGCGCGATCGTGCTGGTCAACGCCTCGACCCAGTTCGCCGATGGCGGCGAGTTCGGCATGGGCGCCGAGATCGGCATCTCGACCCAGCGGCTGCCGCCGCGCGGGCCCGTCGGCGCCGAGCAACTGACGACCTACAAATATCTGGTGCGCGGCAGCGGTCAGGTGCGCCCCTGAAACCCCTGCACGAGGCTCGGCATCGCCGCATCGGGCTGTTGGGCGGTTCGTTCAACCCGGCCCATCGCGGGCACCTGCACCTGAGCCTCGCCGCGCTCAAATGCCTCGACCTCGACGAGGTGTGGTGGCTGGTCTCGCCGCAGAACCCGTTGAAGCCGGTTGCCGGCATGGCGCCGTTCGCCGACCGGCTCGCGCAAGCCCGACAGGTCGCGGCCGGGCGCCGGCGCATCTGGGTCACTGACCTCGAAAACCGGCTCGGCGGTTCCCATTATACGGTCGACACCTTAGATGCGTTGCGCCGAGGCTTTCCGCGATTGCGCTTCGTGTGGCTGATGGGCGGCGACAATCTGCTGCAGATCCCACATTGGGAGCGCTGGACCGAGATCTTTCGGACGGTTCCGATCGCCGTCTTCGACCGCCCCTCTTACGCGTCGCGGGCGCTCTGCGGTATGGCAGCCAGGCGCTTTGCCCGTCACCGGCTGCCGGCCGGCGCTGCCCGCCGGCTGGCCGAGACGAAACCGCCCTCCTGGGTGTTTTTCCATACGAGGCTCGATCCGACCTCGGCGACCCGGATCCGTTCCGAACGTAAAACAGCGTCGCCGCAAACCTTGGCGGAGCAACCACCCGAATTGGCCACGATCACCGCGCTGACACCGCGCACTCGCCCTCGGCGCATGCCCCAGGCCGCGCCGCGGGAGCTGTTGGATCTCGTCTTGGCGACCCTCGACGACGGCAAGGCCGAGGACATCGTCACCATCGATCTCGCCGGCAAAACCACGATTGCCGATCACATGGTGGTCGCCAGCGGCCGATCGGCTCGGCAGGTGACAGCGCTGACCGAGCACCTCGAAGCGGCGCTCTCGTCCCGCGCGCGCATCGCCATCGAGGGCAAGGCGCAGGGCGACTGGGTATTGATCGATGCTGGCGACGTGATCGTGCATTTGTTCCGGCCCGAGATCCGCAGCTATTACAACCTCGAAAAGCTGTGGAGCGAAGCGCTGCCCGAGGCCGAAGCGGCGCGGCAGTAGCCGGGCGGCGCCAATAATCCGGGCACCCGGCTGATCCGCTTCCGTCTTCTCGCGATCGGCAGGCTGCGCAGCGGCCCGTTCAGAGAGCTGCAAACCCTCTATGCCGGCCGGATCGCGCCGAGCCCGGCGATCGTCGAGCTGGAGCTGCGCCAGAGGTTGCCGCCGGCGGCGCAGAAAGAGCGGGAGGCGGAGCTGATCCTCAAGGCGTTGCCGCCGGGCGTCCCGCTGGTGGCGCTCGACGAAGATGGCGCGCCGTGGTCGAGCCGCGATCTGGCGGCCCGCATCGCGCTGTGGCGCGACCGTGGCTGCGGCGAGATCGCCTTTGCCATCGGCGGCGCCGAGGGCCTCGGCGCCGCGGTCCTCGGCCATGCCCAGGCGGTCTTGTCGCTTGGGCCGATGACCTGGCCGCATTTCCTGGTTCGCGGCATGCTGCTCGAGCAGCTCTACCGCGCCCAGCAGATCCTCGCCGGCCATCCCTATCACCGGGAGTAAGCGATGTTCCGGATCGGCATCGATGTCGGCGGCACCTTTACCGACCTTGTTGCGGTCGACGATCGCGGCGTGGCGACCCTGGAGAAGGCGCCCTCGACCCCCGACGACCCGTCGATCGGGATGCTCGACGGCCTCGACCTCCTCGCTCGCAGGCTCGGCCTGGAGCGCGCAGCGCTGCTGGGGGATACCGAGCGCATCGTCCACGGCACCACGGTTGCGACCAATGCGCTGCTGCAGCGCACCGGCGCCCGGGTCGGCCTGCTGACCACCGAGGGCCATCGCGATGTGATCGAGATGCGCGAGGGGCTTAAGGACGACCGCTACAATCTGCGCCTGCCGCCGCCCGAGCAGCTGGCGCCGCGCCGGCTGCGGCTGGGGGTGCGCGAGCGGCTCCGCGGCGACGGCCGAGTCGAGACGCCGCTCGATCGGGGCTCGCTCGCTGAGGCGATCGCGGTGTTGAAGCGCGAGCGGGTCGAGGCGGTGGCGGTGTGCTACCTCCACGCCTGGCGCGACCCCGGCCACGAACTGGCGACGCGCGCGGCGATCGAACGCGAATTGCCTGGGGTTTACGTCTCGCTGTCGGCCGAGGTGCTGCCGCAGATCAAGGAGTTCGAGCGGGTCTCGACGACCGTGGTCAACGCCTATGTCGGCCCGGTCCTGGCGCGCTATCTCGGCCGCCTCGAACAGCGCCTGGCCGACGCCGGGTATGCCGGGCCCACCCTGATCATCCAATCGCATGGCGGGGTGGCGCCGATCGTCGAGGCTGGCCGGCTGGCGGCGGGCGCCGTGCTGTCCGGGCCGGCGGGCGGGGTCGCCGGCAGCGTCCACGCGGCGCGGCTGGTCGGCGAAGGCAACCTGATCCCGTTCGACATGGGCGGCACCAGCACCGACATTTCGCTGATCGCCAATGGGCGGCCGGGTCTGACCAACGGCCGGCGCGTCGCCGGCCATACGATCGCGCTCAACAGCCTCGACATCGCCAGCATCGGCGCCGGCGGCGGCTCGATCGCGCGGGTCGACCCAGGCGGCATCCTGCATGTCGGCCCAAGAAGCGCCGGTGCGGTTCCGGGCCCGGCCTGCTACGGCCAGGGTGGTATCGAGGCGACCGTCACCGACGCCAACCTGGTGCTGGGCTATCTCGACCCGGCGAGCTTTCTCGGCGGCCGGCGCCGGCTCGACCGGGCCGCGGCCGAGGCGGCGGTCGACCGCATCGCCGCAGCGCTTGGCGTCGATCGGCTGGCTGCGGCGCACGGGATTCATCGCATCGTCAACACCAGCATGGCCGAAGGGGTGCGGCTCGTCTCGGTGCGCCGCGGCGTCGACCCGCGGCATTTCGCGCTCTTCGCCTTTGGCGGCGCCTCGGGGCTGCACGCGACCGAGATCGCCCGCCAGCTCGACCTCACGCGGGTCATCGTGCCGCGGGTCGCCGCGGTGCTGTCGGCCTGGGGCATGCTGGCGACCGATTTGCGCTTCGAGGTGGCGCGCACCCATATCGGCGATACCAGGGCGCTCGACGGCGGCGCGGTCAAGCGGCTGTTCGCCGAGCTGGAGGCCGAGGGCATGGCGCGGCTGCGCGCCGCGTTCGCCGGACCGGCGCAGGCCGCCCGCTCGGTCGAGATGCGCTATGGCGAGCAGGTGTTCGAGATCGCGGTGCCGCTCGACGATGTCGATTGGGAAGCGGCGGATCCGCTGCCGCAGATCGTCGAGCGCTTTCACCGCCGCCACCAGGAGCTTTACACCTACGCCTCGCCCGACCAGGAGACGGTGCTGGTCAACGCCCGGGTTGGCGTCTCCGGCATCCTCTCCGCCCTGCCGCAGGAGCCGGCCCTGGCCGCGGCCGCGCCGACCCCGCCTCGCGCCGAGCGCCCGATCTATCTCGATGCCTGGCTCGCGGCGCCGGTCTGGGATTTCGACGCGCTGGCCCCGGCCCAAGCCATCTCGGGCCCGGCGATCATCGAGGGGACGATGACCACGGTGCTGCTGCGCCCCGGCGACCGCGCCGCCGTGACCCCGCTCGGCTGGCTCGACATCGCCGTCTCGGAGCGCGGCTGACGGCCCGTCCTCTGTGTTGTCGACGCTGCATTATGATCGGCTGGCGCGATCGGGCTGGTTCGGGGTTGCGCATCGTGGCAAGCTGCGGGCTCCCTCAAACCCGCGAGGCCGGCCCATGAAGATCGAGCGCATTGACCATCTGAACCTGACCGTCGCCGACATCGACCGCAGCGTCGCGTTCTACAAGCGGGTGCTCGGCATGCAGATCGAAAACATGGGCGAGGGTCGGGCTGCACTGCATTTCGGCCAGCAGAAGATCCATCTCGATCTCGCCGGCGGGACGATGGCGGCGAGCGGCGACAAGCGATTGCCGGCGCATATCTGTTTTGTCACCGAGACGCCGATCGGCGAGGTCATGGCCCGTCTCGAAGAGTGCGGCGTGCCGGTGCGGATGCAGGGGCCGCGCGCCGGGGCGATCGGTACGATCCAATCGGTCTATATCGACGATCCCGACCAGAACTCGATCGAAATCTCCACCTACTGAGCGCGAGTTGACCGATCCTCCCGACCGCATCTGGAGCCGACCATGACAAAGGACGCGCAGGGACATCGCCTCACGGGCGCCTCCGCAGCGGCCGTGGCCGCATATGATCAGGCGGTGCGGGCGTTCAACCTCGTGCACGGCGACGCCGTGGGCCTGTTCGAGGCGGCGTTCGAGGCCGCGCCCGGCCTCGTCATGGCGTATCTGGGAAAGGCCTGGGTGCTGGCTCTGGCCAACGACCCCGGCCTGATGACCGCGGCCGAGGCGCTGGTCGAAACCGCCCGGTCCTTGAGCGTGAACGAGCGCGAGCAGGCCCACCTCCTCGCCCTCTCCCACCTGGTCGGGGGGTCGCGCGCCGCCGCGGTCGCGGTGCTCGACCGCCATTTGATGCACTACCCGTTCGACTTGGTGGCGCACCAGGCGGCGGCGCTGATCGACGGCTTTCTCGGCCGCTTTCCGTTGGTGCGGGACCGCTCGGCGCGGGCCCTGCCATTGTGGTCGAAGGACCAGCCGGGCTACGGGACTTTGCTCGCCTTTCACGGCTTCGGGCTCGAGGAAGCGGGCGATTACGCCCGCGCCGAGGACCGGTCGCGCGCCGCCGCCGAGCTCGAGCCGTTGAGCTTCTGGCCGCATCACACGGTGGCGCATGTGATGGAAATGACCGGGCGCCCCGAAGACGGGCTGGGCTGGATGCTGGCGCGCGAGGCGCAATGGGCGACCCCCGGCCACCTGAACCAGGTCCATCTCTGGTGGCACCGGGCGCTGTTCCACCTCGAGCTCGGGCAATACGACGCCGCACTCGCCCTCTATGACGGTCCGATCCGCGCGACGCAGCGCCCGGCGGCGCTCAGCCTGACCAACGCCGCAGCGCTGTTGTGGCGGCTCGACGCGATCGGCGTCGACACCGGCGAGCGCTGGCCGGAGCTGGCGGCGCTGTGGCAGGGCCACGCCGACGGGAAATGCCTGGTTTTTGCCGATATTCATGCGGCGATGGCCGAATTGCGCGCGGGCGAGGCAAGGGCCGTCGAGCAGCGGCTCGCGGCGATGCGCCAGACCGCGGCGAGCTCGGCCGAAGCGGCCGGCCTCTATCGCACCGTCGGCATCCCGGTGGTCGAGGGCTTTGCCGCGTTCCACCGCGGCGCCTGGGCCGACGCGGTGGAGCTGCTGCTGCCGGTTCGTTTTGATCTATGGCAGATCGGCGGCAGCCACGCGCAACGCGATGTCGTCGATTGGACCCTGACCGAGGCCGCGACCCGCGCCGGTCAGCGCGACATGGCCCGATCGCTCGCTCACGAGCGCCTCGCCGCCCGCCCGCGCAGCGCCCCGAACCGCCGCTTCCTGCGCCGCGCCGAGACCCTCGGCGGCTGACCGCGCCTATCCGTGTCAGCGGCCCGGCCGGGGGGCCGCGGCGCGGCGCAGGCGGTCGTTGATCGCGCGGCCGAGGCCGTGCTCGGGGATCGGGGCGACGGCGATGCCGGCGAAGGCGGGGCGGTCGAGCCGGCGCAGCATCGCGAACAAATTGGCCGCGGCCTCGGCGAAATCACCCTCATGGCTGAGCCACAGCACCTCGGCAAAGCCGGACGGGATGTCGGGGCCGAAGGCCAGCAGGGCCTCGCCGGGACGGGCGTCGACCGCATCCAGGCGCAATGGCAAGGATGGCGCGTAATGGCTCGCCAGCAGGCCGGGCGAGCGTAGCGGGCCGGCGGGCTGGGTGGCGATCGGGCCGAGCAGCGCCGCCAGTTCTTCGACGGTGACGCCGCCGGGGCGGAGCAGGGCAGGGGTCTCGGCGGTCAGATCGAGCACCGTCGATTCGAGGCCGACCGGGGTGCGCCCGCCGTCGAGGATCAGCGCCACCTGATCGCCGAGCTCGGCCATGACATGGTCGGCTTCGGTCGGGCTGACCCGGCCGGAGCGGTTGGCTGAGGGGGCGGCGATCGGCCGCCCGGCGGCGCGCAACAGCGCCTGCGCCACCGGGTGGGCGGGGACGCGGACCGCTACCGTATCGAGCCCGGCGCTGGCCAGCAGCGACAGCCCGCTATCGGTCCGACGCGGCAGGACTAGGCTCAGCGGACCTGGCCAGAAATGCACGGCGAGGTCGCGGGCGCGGGCGTCGAACACGGCAAATGGCTCGGCTTCGGCGAAGCCGGGAATATGCACGATCAACGGGTTGAAGCGGGGTCTTTCCTTGGCGGCGAAGATCGCGGCGACGGCGCGCTCGTCGGTCGCATCGGCGCCGAGCCCATAGACCGTCTCGGTTGGGAAGGCGACGAGGCGCCCCTCGCGCAGCAGCCTGGCGCCGCACGCGATTGCGGACGGGCTGGCTGGGAGGATTGCAGCGGACATGGGGCTCACTTTCGCCCGCGTCGGCCAGCCCCGGCAACCCCATTCGCCGGGTGCGGGGATTCGGGGTTGACATCGTCGCGAGCCACAGTTAGGAATCATTCTAATAAATAAACAATCACCCAGATTCACGGAGAGCAGGATGGATTCGAAATCGAAGTTGACGACTGCCGCGGGCATCCCGGTCGGCGACAACCAAAACAGCCTGACCGCCGGCCCGCGCGGGCCGCTGCTGGTGCAGGATTGGCAGCTTTTTGAAAAGCATGCTCATTTCAACCGCGAGCGGATCGCCGAGCGGGTGGTCCATGCCAAGGGATCGCGAGCCTATAACACTTTGACGATCACCCAGCGACATCACCCGTTCCAAAGCCTCAACGGTCGCGGCTCGTTGCTCTCGGCGTTTCTCGCCGCAAGGTGGTGCCGAAGTTCGATGAAGGTCAGAAATCGGCGCACTTCAGGCGACAGGTTCCGATCGTGGTTGGGCCGGAGTTGCCCCGGAGCGGACGCTCGGATTCATCTCCCTGATCCATATCAATGCCGGCGGCGGTGATGGCAGCAAACTCGCGACCCAAAACGGGGAAAAAGGAACACGATCGGAGACAACATGGCAAATGAAAGCAAGTGCCTGTTCGCGGGCGGGACCCGAGCCCACACGAACCGTGACTGGTGGCCCAGCCAGCTGAACGTTCACGTGCTCCACCAGCACTCCACCCTGTCCAATCCAATGGGCGAGGGGTTCGACTACGCCAAGGAATTCAACAGCCTCGACCTGAATGCCGTGATCAAGGACCTGCATGCCTTGATGACGGACTCGCAGGATTGGTGGCCGGCCGATTATGGCAACTACGGCGGGCTGTTCATTCGGATGGCGTGGCACCTCGCCGGCACCTACCGCATCGGCGACGGTCGCGGCGGCGCCGGGGCCGGCCAGCAGCGCTTCGCGCCGCTCGATAGCTGGCCGGACAATGCGAACCTCGACAAGGCGCGCCGCCTCTTGTGGCCGGTCAAGCAGAAATACGGCCGGAAACTCTCCTGGGCCGATCTGATGATTCTTGCGGGCAACGTCGCCCTCGAGTCGATGGGCTTCGAGACCTTCGGTTTCGGCGGCGGGCGCGAGGAGGTCTGGGAGCCCTCAGAGGACATCTACTGGGGCCCCGAAGGCGAGTGGCTGGCGGACCAGCGCCACACCGGCGACCGCCGTCTTCAGGGTTCTCTCGCCGCCGTGCAAATGGGTCTGATCTACGTCAATCCGGAAGGGCCGAACGGCAACCCCGATCCCGTCGCGTCCGCCAAGGATATTCGCGAAACCTTCGGCCGGATGGCGATGAACGACGAAGAAACGGTCGCGCTGATTGCCGGCGGTCACACCTTCGGCAAAACCCACGGCGCCGGCGATGCGTCATTGGTGGGCCCGGAGCCGGAAGCCGCCCCGATCGAGGAGCAGGGCCTCGGCTGGAAGAGCAAATTCGGCACCGGCAAAGGCGGCGACGCGATCACCGGCGGCCCGGAAGTCATCTGGACCACGACGCCGACGAGATGGGGCAACAATTTCTTCTGGAATCTGTTCGGCTACGAATGGGAACTGACCAAGAGCCCAGCCGGCGCCTATCAGTGGCAGGCGAAAGGCGCCCCTGCCACGATTCCGGACCCTTTTGACCCGTCGAAGCGGCGCGTGCCGACTATGCTGACCACCGACCTCGCCTTGCGGTTTGACCCTGATTACGAAAAGATTTCAAGACGCTTCTACGAGCATCCGGATCAGTTCGCAGACGCGTTCGCCCGGGCGTGGTTCAAGCTGACGCACCGCGACATGGGACCGATCGTGCGGTATCTCGGCCCGCTCGTGCCGAAGGAGACGCTGATTTGGCAGGACCCGATCCCCGCGGTGGATCATTCGCTGATCGGGGAAGAGGACGTTGCGGCTCTGAAGGCGAAAATCCTCGCATCTGGCTTGTCCGTTTCCCAGCTGGTCTCGATGGCATGGGCGTCGGCATCGACGTTCCGTGGCTCCGACAAGCGTGGCGGAGCGAACGGCGCGCGCATTCGCCTCGCGCCGCAAAAGGACTGGGACGTCAACCAGCCGGCTCAGCTGGCAAAGGTGCTGCAGATGCTCGAAGCGATCCAAAAGGAGTTCAACGCGTCGCAGTCGGGCGGGAAAAAGGTCTCGCTTGCCGATTTGATCGTTCTTGGCGGCTGCGCGGCGATCGAGAAAGCCGCGAAGGGCGCCGGGCACGATTTGACAGTCCCCTTCACGCCGGGGCGCATGGACGCGTCACAGGAGCAAACCGACGCCCTCTCCTTCGCGCCGCTCGAACCGACTGCTGACGGGTTCCGCAACTATCTCCGCGGCGAGCAGCGCTTTTCCGCTGAGGAGCTGTTGGTGGATCGGGCGCAGTTGCTGACGCTGACGGCGCCTGAGATGACGGTGCTCATCGGCGGCCTGCGCGTCCTGGGCGCAAATGCCGGGCAGTCCACGCACGGCGTCTTCACCAAGCGGCCCGAGACACTGACGAACGACTTCTTCGCCAACCTGCTCGACATGAGCACAGAGTGGCAGCGGTCCGCCGGCTCTGAGGGCGTCTACGAGGGGCGCGACCGGAAGACGAACGAGGTCAAGTGGACCGGCACCCGTGTCGACCTGATCTTTGGTTCGCACTCGCAGCTTCGCGCCCTCGTGGAAGTCTATGCGTGCGCGGACTCGCAACAGGCGTTCGTGCGTGACTTCGTGGCTGCGTGGACCAAGGTGATGGACCTCGATCGCTTCGACCTCGCCTGATCCTACGGCCCCCTGCCTTCCCCTCCTGCCCCGCTTGCTTGCAGGGGGGAAGGGGAAGGGGTGATCTTGCCGTCGACCTCTGCTAAAGCTGGGGTTGATGGCGGGACGGGCGATCACGATCGCGCAGCGCAAGGGCGGCGCCGGCAAGACGACCTTGGCCGCCCAGCTTGCGGTCGCCTGGGCGCGGCAAGGCGGCAAGGTCGCGGTGCTCGACATCGATCCGCAGGCCAGCCTGTCCGCCTGGGTGGCGCTGCGCCGGACCCGGCTCGGCGCCGCCGGGATCGGCTTCGACTTCGCCGCGCTGCCCGGTTGGCGCGCCGAGCAATGGATCGCCGAGCGCGCCCGCGACGTCGATCTCGTCATTGTCGACGGTCCGGCGCATATCGAGACCGAGGCGCGCATCGCGGTCCGCGCGGCCGGACTGGTGCTGATCCCGGTCCAGCCCTCGCCGCTCGATCTGTGGGCGACCGAGGCGACCCTGGCGATGGCGCGCGACGAGCGGCGGCAGGTCCTTGCCGTGCTCAACCGCGTTGCGCCGCGTTCCGCCGTCAACGAGCGGATCGCTTCCGAGCTTTCCCGGGCCGGGGCGCCGATCGCCGTGGCCCGGATCGGTAACCGCGTCGCCTTCGTTCATTCGATGGCCCAGGGTCTGGGCGTCCTCGAAACCGCCGCCGCCAGCTCCGCCGCCGCGGAGATCGGGGCGCTTGCCCAAGAAATCAGCACGATGATGGCATAATCGTCAGAGGGAGGGATCGATGAGCGAACGAACCGCATCGCCGCTGCGCCTGCGGCAGCCGGGTTGGATCGGCGAGTTTCGCGCCTTCATCATGCGCGGCAACGTCGTCGACCTCGCCGTTGGCATCATCATCGGCGTCGCCTTTACCGGCGTCGTCAACAGCCTGGTCAAGGACATCCTGACCCCGGTCATCGGCCTCGCCGTCGGCGGCATCGATTTCAGCAACATCTTCGTAACTTTGAAGGGGCCGCACGCGGCGACCCTGGCCGAGGCGCAGAAGGCGGGCGCGGTGACCCTCAATATCGGCGTCTTCATCAACACCGTCATTCAATTCATCATCGTCGCCTTTGCCGTGTTCTGGCTGGTCAAGGCATTGTCGCGGGTCTATCGCCGACCCGAGGCTGCACCCCCGCCGCCGCCCAGAAGTGAGGCATTGCTCGAAGAGATTCGCGACCTGCTGGCCGCCAAGCCGAACTAGGCGCGGCGCTTGAAGTTGCGACCGAGGACCAGCAGCGAGAAGATCTCGAACAGCATTTGCGCGCCGACCATCGCGGTGTTGCTGGTGGCGTCGTATTGCGGCGCGACCTCGACCACGTCGCCGCCGACGATGTCGAGGCCCCTGAGGCCGCGCAGGATCGCCTGCGCCTCGCGCGGGGTGAGCCCGCCCGCTTCGGGCGTGCCGGTGCCGGGGGCATAGGCCGGGTCGAGCCCGTCGACATCGAACGAGATATAGGTCGGGCCGTCGCCAACGACCGCGCGCGCCTTCTCGACGACCGCGGCGATGCCGAGCCGGTCGACCTCCTCGATGTGCAAGACGGTCATCCCCGATTCGTAGGAAAAGCCCCAGAAGATCTCGGCCGGCCCGCGGATGCCGATCTGGATCGTGCGCTCGGGGTCGAGGGCGCCGGCCAGCACCGCCTGGCGGAACGGGCCGCCATGGTGGAATTTCGAACCGTCGACCTCGCCCATCGTGTCGCAATGGGCGTCGATATGGACGAGGCCCAGCGGCCGTCCGGCGCCGAGCGATTTCAAGATCGGGTAGCTCACCGAATGGTCGCCGCCGACCGAAACCGGCCGCACCCCGGCGGCATGGATGCGGGCGTAGAAGCTCGCGATGTCCTCGATCGATTGGTCGAGGCTGAAGCGCGAGCGCAGCGGCACATCGCCGATATCGGCGGCGGCGCATTCGCCCTTCGGCGTGATGCCGAGCGCATGATTGTAGGGGCCGATGCGCTCGACCGCGCGCACCGCCCGCGGCCCAAAGCGGGCGCCGGCCCGGTTGGTGACGCCGAGATCCATCGGCACCCCGACGAGCGCCACGTCGAGCCCGGCGAAACCGGGCAGATCGGGTGCCTCGGGCCGATACGGCAGATCGAGCAGGGTCGAGACGCCGGCATAGGGCATCGCCCGGCGATAGGCGTCGCCGAACACCAGGCCGAGCGGCTTGCGGAAGCGCTCGGGGGCGATCTCGGTTTCCCTGGCGTCAGCGTATTTCGCGCGCAATGCGTCGAGCTTTTCCTTATCGAACATCAAGGCCCGATCCTTATCGGTAGTATGGGTGACGACACACCTGCTGACCACCATCGACTTCGACAATCAGGCGCGCTTCGTAGCAAACAAAATCGGCAATGTAGAGTCCGAGCGGCACCTGAGGGCGGAGTTTGTGCCCTTCGGTTCGACGTGATCGCAATCCGGTTAGCACAGGCTCCTGGCCTATTCGGGCAATCCGATCTGCGACACAACCTGACTGAGATACGCCCAGGCAAAACCGAAAATATCAATGTGCGCTGGTTCTCGCCGATCCGTAGTGATGATGAACTCCGTCATCACTATGTCGTTTCCGAAGATCCTATCGGAGTGGCCCAAGGTTCTAATTCGCAATTGCCGGGCGTGGACAAATCTATTCGTGGCCTCTCGAAACGAAGTCTCTCTCAGTGCGGGGTCAAAGTCGTATTTCCATCTGGTTTGATCAAAATTCACGTCCTCAAGATGGCAAAGTTCGATAACCTTGCGCGCGTTTAATCCCAAGCTGATACCGGCAATTATCCCGTTGACAAAGCGGCTCGCGCCTGATAGGTTTGAAATATCAGGACAAGGGCAACGCACATGCCAAGCCATCTCGACAACCCAATTTTCCATAATGACGAGGCGGCCCGCGCATGGTTCGAGGCGCGGATTTGGCCCGATGGCCCCTTCTGCGCGCATTGCGGTTCCACCTCAGTAACTCGACTGCATGGCAAAGCGCATCGCCCCGGCCTGTTTCAATGCAACGATTGCCGCGAGCAATTCACGGTAACGGTCAACACCGTGTGCGAGCGTTCCAAAATCCCGCTGCACAAATGGTGCATGGCGATCTATCTGCTCAACAGCAGCAAGAAAGGCATGTCGGCATTGCAAATGCACCGCATGATGGGCGGCAGCTACAAGACCGCATGGTTCATGATGCACCGCATTCGCGAGGCAATGCGCGAAGGCAAGCTGCCCGGTGGGCTCGGCGGCCAGAATAAGGTCGTCGAAGCCGATGAAACCTACGTTGGCGGCAAGGCGCGCAATCGCAAAAACAAGGTGCCTGCGAAAACCGCCGTGCTTTCTCTCGTCGAGCGCGACGGCAAGGTGCGCAGCTTCCCAATCGGCAATGTTACCGCAACAACCCTGCGCCCGATCATCGTCAGCCATGTTAGCCGCGCCAGCTACCTAATGACCGACGAAAGCGCGGTCTACCCCGCGATCGGTCGCGAGTTCGCCGGGCATGGCACCGTCAATCACTCTGCCGAGGAATACGTTCGCGCCCACTTCTGGCATACAAACACCGTTGAGGGCTATTTCAGCATCCTTAAGCGCGGCATCGTTGGCGTCTATCATTGGGTAAGCGAGGCGCAACTGCATCGCTACGCGGCAGAGTTCGATTTCCGCTACAACCATCGCGTTGCCCTTGGCTACAGCGATATGCAGCGCACCGAAATCGCCGCCGCTGGCATCTATGGCAAGCGGCTCACCTATCGGCGGCCTGATCAGCGGCCGAACGTCTAAGCCGGCTTTGAGCCGCCGCCAGTTCCGCCGCGCTTTGGCGAAGGCACGCGGCGATCCCTCTTAGCCGGCAACGGCTT
Source organism: uncultured Alphaproteobacteria bacterium (assembly GCA_963814805.1). Taxonomy (GTDB): domain Bacteria; phylum Pseudomonadota; class Alphaproteobacteria; order ATCC43930; family CGMCC-115725; genus AP-15. Next base: position 41,776 of record CAWFER010000007.1, read on the forward strand.
GGGCTTCGCCTTCATCACCGTATCGAACGCTTTCTCGAATCGCTCCCACGCATCGGGAAGCTCCTCGGTTTCCTCAGGTTTGGGCGGCACCCTCGATTTCATGGAGATAATGTAGACATGGCGGGACCGGATTCGCACCCGGCCCCGCCTCCCGCTATCCTAGATGGTGCCACCCTCTCTAGGAGCGAATTCGTTATGCCCGACATGAATGATCTTGCTATCGCTTCGGCGTCGCTCAAGGCGGCCAAGGATATTGCGCAAGCGATGGCAAGTCTCCAGGACGCTGCCGCGCTTCAGCAGAAGCAGGTCGAATTCCAATCCAAACTCCTCGACGCTACCAGCGCCGTATTTTCGGCACGAGAGGAGCGCTCGGCGATGCTGGAGCGCATAGGCGAGCTTGAAAAAGAGATTGCTCGCCTTGAAGCATGGGAAGCAGAGAAGCAGCGGTATGAACTCGTATCTCTTGCCCCGAACATGGTTGCTTATGCGCAAAAAGAATCCGTGCGCGGTACCACACCCCCGCATTATCTCTGTGCAAATTGTTTCGCTGCGGGTAAGATATCGTACTTGCAGCAACGCATAAGCGGTCAACAATTTGACAAATTTAGCTGCAACTCTTGCAAGGAAGAGTTGCCCATACACAAAGGCAACCCTCCTCGGCGATCGACCATGCGCGGCGGCGGCAGTGGCCCCCATGGATGGATGGGGGTGTAAGTGCCTCACGCCGCTACGGTCGGTCGCCCCTCCGGCAATCCATTTCAAGATATGTGCACCATGGTCGGGTTGATGACGCTGACGTGGGCGTGGGCAGAAAATTCGCTTGGCACCACCGTCGGCGTCATCAACGGAAGAGCGGGACCAATTAAGGGGCATCCCGAAGCGCCGCTATCTTTGAAGCGAAAAATTGCGTGCTTCAAAGCGGCTTTGCGCGACATAGAGGCGCTCAAACCCCTCCAACAAGAGGGCCGTGCGCTGGCAACACGTTTTATTGAGCTTGGCCGCCGTCGTCACGATTTCGTCCACGGTGCGGCGTGGCAGCTTAACGATGGCGGATTTGAGTCTTTCAGCCTCGCCGTCAGTGCCGGGGATTACGCGATCAAGAATCATCGCTTCGATCAAGGCGATGCGGTTCTCCTCAATACCGAGATCTCCAAACTCCAAGATGACGCAGCCGCCCTGATGTTGGCAGTCTGCGCCATCTTCCAGGAGTAAGTCGCGTTCGCTGGGGTTATATACAGTAGTCATCTGGCTTTCTCAACGGGATAGTTGCCCTGATACCCGCCTCTAGTACCTCACGGATGAAATAGCTAATGAGGTTCTTGTTGTCGCCGGGGTAGATCGTGCTTGCCATCGAAAAGAGTGACAAGGCGGCTCGCTCAGCATTGCCGGTGGCACTCAATACGAGATGATTGTCGGCTAAGGTGATCTTCGGCATACCGACTTATCCGCAGGGATTACCTCATGCCGCGGATGCGGGGCTGGATCAGCACCTTCCATGGGTCGGGCATCTCGCCGACCGCGACCTCGATGACGGTCGTCCCGCGGCGTTTGAGCGCGGCGGCGAGTTCGCGACGCAGGCCCTCGGGGGTCGTGGTGCGCACCCCGGCTGCGCCAAAGCTCTCGGCCAGCCTTGGGAAGTGCGGGTTGGCGAGGTCGACGCCGATCAGCTTGTTGCCGTAATCCTCCTTTTGCATGCGCCGCACATTACCGTAGGCGCCGTCGGCAAAGACGATGGCGATGATATCGATGCCTTGGCGGATTGCGGTCGACAATTCCTGGACGTTGAACATGAACCCGCCATCGCCCGAGACCGAGACCACCGGCCGGTCGGGCCGCCCGACTTTGGCGCCGAGCGCCGTCGCAAAGCCGAAGCCCAACGTGCCCTGATAGCCGCTGTGGATATAGGTGCGCGGCTGATAGACCGGGAACGCCAGGCGCCCGACATAACCGACCTGCGTCAGATCTTCGACATAGATGCCGTCATCGGGCAGCTCGGCGCGGATCGCGCGCAGATATTCGCATTGCGGGCCGAGCTTTTCGTCGAGCCGAGCGAGGGTGGCGGATTTCAAGTTTTCGAGCTCGTCCTGGCGTGATGGCCGGCTCGGGGCCTGCCGCCCGAGTGCGGCATAGAGCGCGGCGAGCGCCGCCTTGGCGTCGGCGACGATGCCGAGCGCCGGCTTGAAGTAGCGGGTGATCTCGACCGGATCGATGTCGATATGGATCAGCTTCAGGTCGCGATCGACGCCCCAGCGCAATTGCGGCTGGTGCAGGCGGGTTCCGACCGCCAGCACGACATCGGCCTCGCGCCACAATTCATGCCCGGCCAACGCCGACTGGGCGAGATAGTGGCGATCACTGACGATGCCCTTGCCGCCGCTGAAGCTCGCGACTGGCATTTGCAGCATCTCGGCGATGGCCATCACCTCCTCGGCCGCGTCGACGGCGCCGCTGCCGACGAACATCAACGGCTTCTTGGCCGAGGCGAGCAAGGCCGCCGCCTTGTCGATCAGCTCGGGATCGGGTTCGGTGATTGGCGGCAGGGCTGCGGCGGCGGGCAATGCGATCTCGCTTTCGAGCGCCAGCACATCGGGCGGGATCTCGAGCCCGACCGGGCGCGGGCGGCCGTCTCGCAACTGGCGGAAGGCCTCATTGACCAGCTTGCCGGTCTGGGTCGGGTGCTCGATCCGGGCCGCCCATTTGGTCAGCCGTTCGAGGATGCCAAGCTGGTCGGGGATCTCGTGCAACAGCCCAAAGCCGCGCCCGATCAGATCGGAGGGGATCTGACCACTGATGCACAACACCGGCGCGTTAGTGGCATAGGCGGTGGCCAGCGCCGCCGTCGTGTTCAACAGTCCCGGTCCCGGCACCACCGCATAGGTTCCGACCTTGCCGCTGGCGCGGGCATAACCGAGGGCCATGTAGGCCGCTCCCTGCTCGTGCCGGGTGTGAATGACCCGCAACGCTTCGCCCGCATCGTAAAAGGCGACAAAGAGGGCGTCGTTCTGCACCCCGGGGAGCGCGAAGATGGTGTCGACCCCGTGCCGGCACAGCATCTCGACCAAGGCCCCGCCGCCCGTCATCCTAGTCATCGCTCGCTCCTGGCTGACCGTTGCTCTCCGGCAGAAACAGCCCTCACCCTTCGACTGACCCGGATCCCTCCCCTCCCGCAAATGCGGGAGGGGAGGGGGTAAGGGCATTAAATGCTCCTATTCGAATTCGTAGCGGTAGGCGCTGCCGCGGCGGACGATGTGGCCGACGGTCGGCGCCGGAAAATGCGCCGGCAGCAGGCGGGTCCCGTGCTCGGCGTGCTCTTCAACGAGCCGCATCCGCGTTTTGCGCGACAAATCGCGGTCGGTGCAGGCCAGGGTCGACCATTCAGGCTTGGCCAATTGCAGCTGATGGTGCAGGACGTCGCCGAGGAAGACCGCGCGCTTGTCGCCCGAGCGGGCGTGGATCACAACATTGCCCGGGGTGTGGCCGGGGGCGGCCTCGAGCCACAGCCCGTCTTCGAGCGCGAAATCGTCATCGACCAGCTGCGACTGTCCGGTGCGCACCACCGGCAGCACGCTGTCCTCGAAGGCGAGCCGATGCGGTGACTCGTCGCCGCGCTGCTGCACCCCCTGCCAGTGGTCGAACTCGCGCCGCGCCATGATGTAGCGGGCATTGGGGAAGGTCGGGACCCAACGCCCGTTTTCGAGCCGGGTGTTCCAGCCGACATGGTCCCAGTGCAGATGGGTGCACATGACATAATCGACCTGCTCGGGCTGCACCCCGGCGGCGGCGAGATCGGCCAGATAAGGGGTGCGCAGATGGTGGAATTGCGGCCGCGACGGCCGCTCCTTGTCGTTGCCGAGGCAGGAATCGATGAGGATCGTGTGATGCCCGGTCTTGACCACAAAGCTGTGAAAGCTGAAGACCAGCTTGCCGGTGGCCCTATCGATCAGCCGCGGCCCGGTCATGTCGGCGTTGGCGCGCAGCACCTCCGGGTCGAAATCGGGAAAGAAATCTCCAGGCGCGATGAACGGGCCTTCGTACTCGGTGATGCGGCGCACTTCGAAATCGCCGATCCGCGTGACTTGCATTGGGTCGCCTCCGCCTCCGCTGCGAGGGGGTAACCTACGCCCGCGGGTCGCGGCGGTCGATAGGCGAGGGGTCAAGCCTCGACAAGGCCGAGGCGGCGCTTGATCGGCGCGATATCGCCTGCGATGCGGTCGACCCGGCCCGAGACATTGGCGTATTGCGCCATCGGCCCGTTGGTCGCTCATCGCGAAATCCCAGGTCGCGGAGGGGTTGTTTTCAAGGCGGTAGGCGCGAAAGGGAATCGAACCCCTGACCTCTCCCATGTGCTAGGAGCGCTCTGCCACTGAGCTACGCGCCTGTCGGCCCGAGGACGGGTAGCCGCCGGCCGATGGTGGGCGCGACAGGGATTGAACCTGTGACCCCACCCGTGTGAAGGGTGTGCTCTCCCGCTGAGCTACGCGCCCGCGCCAGCCGACGGCATTAAGCGGACCGCCGGAAAGGCTGTCAAGGCGCGCCGGCGCTGGGTAGTGTCGCGGCTCGACGGCCATCGCCAGGGCACCGGTCGGGCGAGGGGAGGGCAGATGACAACTCGGACAAAACTGATCGCCGGCAATTGGAAGATGAACGGGCGGCGCGCCGATGGTCTGACGCTGGCGGCTTCGGTGGCGGAGCGGGCGCGCGCCGTGAAGGGCGAGGAAGCACCGCGCTGCGAGCTGCTGATCTGTCCGCCGGCAACCCTGCTTGCCGAGGTGTGCGAGGTTATCGCCGGCAGCGGGGTGCGGCTCGGCGGCCAGGACTGCCATCCATCGCCCAACGGCGCCTTCACCGGCGACATCAGCGCCGAGATGCTGGCCGATGCCGGCTGCAGCCACGTCATCCTCGGGCATTCCGAGCGCCGCCATGGGCATGGCGAGACCGACCGCGAGATCCGCGCCAAGGTCGCCGCCGCGCATCGCGCCGGCCTCGTGGCGATCCTGTGTGTCGGCGAGACCCGGCCGCAGCGCGAGGCAGGCGAGGCTCTCGCCGTGGTCGGGGCGCAGCTGGCGGGCTCGATCCCCGACAGTCTCGACCGCGAGCGGCTGATCGTCGCCTATGAGCCGGTCTGGGCGATCGGCAGCGGGCTCAGCGCCACCCTCGACGACATCAGGGCGATGCATGCGGCGATTCGCGCTGACCTGGCGCCCGAATTCGCGCATCCTTTACGGCGGCTCGGTCAATCCCGCGAACGCGGCTGCGATCCTCGCTCTGGCCGACGTCGACGGCGCTCTCGTCGGCGGCGCCAGCCTCGACGCCGATTCGTTCTGGGCGATCGCGGGCTGCTGCGGCTGACGCGATACGCTCGGTGCTGGTCGGTCGTGCTGGCCACCCGACGGCAAAATGATTAAGTTCCGCCGATGATCATTTTGGTGCTCGTCATCCACATCATGGTGGCGATCGCGCTGGTCGCGGTCATCCTGCTGCAAAAGAGCGAGGGCGGCGCGCTCGGCATGGGCGGCGGCGGCATGTCCGGGTTTATGACCGGCCGGTCGACGGCGAATCTTTTGACCCGCGCCACCGCGATTCTCGCCGCCGCCTTTATGACCACGAGCGTGCTCTTGGTGGTCATGCACAATCGCCAGCATGCGCCGGTATCGATCATCGACCAGGGCGGCCCGGCGGTCCCCGCGGTGCCGCTGGCGCCGGCGGCTCCGGCCTCGCCGGCGGCTCCCGCCAAGCCCGCCGCGCCCAGCGCGCCGCTCGCCCACTGACCGGCCGATCGCCGCCGACGCCCAGCGGATGAGTGGGGCGGCGCGGTCCCGGCCGCCTCCAGTTCATTTCCCGATATCGCCGCGCTTATTTACCAATATGACGGCGCGGCGCGATACTGTAGGCTGGGATTCCATGACGCGGTTCATCTTCATCACCGGCGGCGTGGTCTCCTCTCTGGGCAAGGGCTTGTCGGCGGCGGCGCTCGGCGCGCTGTTGCAGGCGCGCGGCTTCAGGGTCAGGCTGCGCAAGCTCGACCCCTACCTCAACGTCGATCCCGGGACGATGAGCCCGTATCAGCATGGCGAGGTCTACGTCACCGACGACGGCGCCGAAACCGACCTCGACCTCGGCCATTACGAGCGCTATGTCGGGGTCGCCGCGCGGCGCAGCGATTCGGTGACCACCGGGCGGATCTATTCGACCGTGATCGGCCGCGAGCGGCGCGGCGAGTATCTCGGCGCCACGGTCCAGGTGATTCCGCACGTCACCGACGCGATCAAGGAGTTCATCCAGGCCGACCTCGACGGCGAGGATTTCGTCCTTGTGCGAGATCGGCGGCACCGTCGGCGACATCGAGAGCCTGCCGTTCCTCGAGGCGATCCGCCAGCTCGGCTACGAGCTCGGGCGCGAGCGGGTGATGTTCGTGCACCTGACCCTGGTGCCGTACATCCCGGCCGCCGGCGAGCTGAAGACCAAGCCGACCCAGCATTCGACCAAGGAATTGCTCGGCCTCGGCATCCAGCCCGACATCCTGCTATGCCGCTGCGACCGGCCGATCCCGCCCGGCGCACGCAAGAAGATCGCGCTCTTCTGCAATCTGCGCGAATCCCGGGTCATCCCGGCGCTCGACATCGACACGATCTACGCGGTGCCGGCGGCCTATCATGCCGAGGGCTTCGACCGCGAGGTCTGCCGCCATTTCGGCCTCGACGCGCCCGAGCCCGACCTCGACCGCTGGAACGAGATCGTCAGCCTGCTCCATCGCCCCGAGGGTCGGGTGACGATCGCCATCGTCGGCAAGTACACCCACCTGCCGGACAGCTATAAATCCTTGGCCGAGGCGATGACCCATGGCGGGCTCGCCAACAATGTCGGGATCGATCTCGACTGGATCGATTCGGAGGTGTTCGAGGCCGAGGCCGAGGCGGTGCGCCAGCTCGAAGGGGTGCACGGCATCCTCGTGCCCGGCGGCTTTGGCGAGCGCGGCACCCCGGGCATGATCGAGGCCGCGCGCTTTGCCCGCGAGCGGCGGGTGCCGTATTTCGGCATCTGCTTTGGCATGCACATGGCGGTGATCGAGGCGGCGCGCGATCTCGCCAATCTGCCCGGCGCCGGCTCGACCGAGTTCGGGCCGTGCCGGGACCCGGTCGTCGGCCTGATGACCGAGTGGACCCGCGGCAACACGATCGAGCGGCGCAATTCGAACGAGGATCTCGGCGGCACGATGCGGCTCGGCGCCTATGACGCGCTATTGGCGCCGGGCAGCCGGGTCGCCGAGATCTACGGCGCCGAACAGATCAGCGAGCGCCATCGCCACCGCTACGAGATCAATATCGGCTACAAGGATCGGCTGGAGGCGGCGGGCTTGCGGTTTTCCGGCATGTCGCCCGACGGCATCCTGCCCGAGATCGTCGAATTGCCCGATCACCCCTGGTACATCGGCGTGCAGTTTCATCCCGAGCTCAAATCGACCCCGTTCGCGCCGCACCCGCTGTTCGCCTCGTTCATCCGCGCCGCGCGCGACCAGTCGCGCCTGGTGTAAGGCGAACGTCTGATGTAATGCCTCCTGACCGCCATCCATTCTCGTCATTCCCGCGGCAAGCGGGAACCCAGGGCGACGATTGCGCCCGTGGGTCGGTCCTGGACCCCCGCTTTCGCGGGGGCGACGAGATACCGGGGCATCAGGTGGTTCACGATGACCCCGCGTCACGTCGCGGTCGGCAATATCACGATCGGCAACGATCTGCCGCTGGTGTTCATCGTCGGGCCGAACACGCTCGGAATCGCGCGCGCACGCGCTGGAGATGAGCGCCGCGCTGGCCGAGATCGCCGCCAGGCTCGGGATCGCGCTGATCTACAAGACCTCGTTCGACAAGGCGAACCGCTCCTCGATCGGCGGCGCGCGCGGCATCGGTCTCGACGCCGGATTGCCGATCCTCGCCGAGGTCCGAGAACGGACCGGCCTGCCGGTGCTGACCGACGTGCACGAGAAGGAGCAATGCGCGCCGGTCGCCGAAGTCGTCGATATTCTGCAGACGCCGGCGTTTCTGTGCCGCCAGACCGATCTGCTGCTGGCCGCGGGCATGACCGGCAAGCCGGTCAACGTCAAAAAGGGCCAGTTCCTGGCGCCTTGGGACATGCAGAATGTCGCGGCCAAGATCGCCTCGACCGGCAACCACCAGATCCTGCTTGTGCGAGCGCGGCGTCGAGCTTCGGCTACAACACCTTGACCGTCGATATGCGCGCCTTGCCGATCATGGCGCGGACCGGCTATCCGGTGGTGTTCGACGCGACGCATGCGGTGGCGCAGCCGGGCGGCCTCGGCGACCGTTCGGGCGGCGAGCGCGAATTCGGCCCCGTGCTGGCCCGCGCCGCAGTCGCGGTCGGCGTCGCCGCGGTGTTCATCGAGACCCACCAGGACCCCGACCATGCGCCGTGCGAAGGCCCGACCATGCTGCCGTTGCGAGCGCTGCCGGCATTGCTCGAGGAGCTGATCGCCTTCGACCGTATCGCCAAAGCAAGGCCTCATCCGGAGCGGTAATTTTTCTCTTCACCCGGCGAAGGCCGGGACCGATTTGCGCCATGGGCCCTGGCCTGCGCCGGGGTGGGCTCTGACGGTGGGCTTGATCGCGCCGGCGCCCTCTGGCATTGACGTCAGCAACGAATTTACGAGGCCTCGATGACCGCGATCGCCGACATCCATGCCCGCGAGATCCTCGACAGCCGCGGCAATCCGACGGTCGAGGTCGAGGTAACGCTCGACAGCGGCACGATGGGGCGCGCGGCGGTGCCGTCCGGCGCCTCGACCGGGGCGCACGAGGCGATCGAAAAGCGCGACGGCGGGACCGCGCTATGGCGGGCGCGGCGTGCTGCAAGCGGTGGACGGCGGTCAACGGCGAGATTTTTGAGGCGCTGTCGGGGTTCGAGGCGGCCGACCAGCTGGCGCTCGACCGCGTGCTGATCACAGCTCGACGGCACCGCGAACAAGGCCCGGCTCGGCGCCAACGCGATCCTCGGCGTCAGCCTCGCCGCCGCCAAGGCCGCTGCCCTCGAACTCGGCCAGCCGCTCTACCGTTATGTCGGCGGCGTCTTTGCCCGCACCCTGCCGGCGCCGATGATGAACATCGTCAATGGCGGCGTGCATGCCGACAACCCGATCGACATCCAGGAATTCATGATCATGCCGGTCGGCGCCGCCTCGGTCACCGAGGCGATCCGCGCCGGCTCCGAGATCTTTCACGCGCTGCGCAAAAAGCTGAGCGACGCCGGCTACAGCACCAATGTCGGCGATGAGGGCGGGTTCGCCCCGAACCTCGCCTCGGCCGACGCCGCGCTCGGCTTCGTCATGCAGGCGATCGAGGCCGCCGGCTACCACCCGGGCGACGACGTGGTGCTGGCGCTCGATCCGGCGGCCAGCGAGTTCTACCGCGACGGCGCCTATCATGTGGACGGCAAGACCCTCGATGCCGCCGCGCTGGTCGGCTACTGGCGCGACCTGGTCGACCGCTATCCGATCGCCTCGATCGAGGACGGCATGGCCGAGGACGATTGGGACGGCTGGGTCATGCTGACCCGCGAGCTGGGCGCACAGGATCCAGCTGGTCGGCGACGACGTTTTCGTCACCAACCCCGATCGGCTGCGCGAGGGCATCGCGCGCGGCGCCGCCAACGCGCTCTTAGTCAAGGTCAATCAGATCGGGACCCTCTCGGAGACGCTCGAAGCGGTCGAAATCGCCCAGCGCGCCGGCTGGGGCACGGTATTCTCGCACCGCTCGGGCGAGACCGAGGACACCACGATCGCCGATCTGGCGGTCGCCGCCAACAGCGGCCAGATCAAGACCGGATCGCTGTCGCGCTCGGATCGGATCGCCAAATACAACCAGCTGATCCGAATCGAGGAAGCAGCTCGGCGGCGCCGCGGTTTATGCCGGCCGCTCGGTTCTTGCGCGCCACCCGGCCGCACCACGCCGGGGTTGACGAGCTGGCCCGACGGTGTTCCAGTTGCGCGATGATGATAATGCGCGGATTGCGGCGGCGGGCGCGGGTCATCGTCGGCCCGGTTGTCGGGATCGCCCTGACCGGCTATTTCGGGTACAATCTGGTCGAAGGTGATCGCGGGTTCATCGCCTGGATGCAGCTGACCCGGCAGATCGCCGCCGAAAACACCCGTCTCGATCAGCTTCGCGCCGAACGCGCCGGCGCTCAGGCTGAACGTCTCCGAGCTGACGCCCGACCATCTCGACCCCGATCTCCTCGATGAGCGGGTGCGCGGAGACCCTCAACCTCGTCGCGCCGAACGAGCTGGTGATCATGCAGCCGTGGGGGCGGACGAGAGGCGCCGCCCAACCGTCGTCGGCGAGCGCTCCCGCCGGCCCGCCCGACCGGTGATTTGTGCTGGTGCGACAGAGATTTGATTAAGTCGAGGTTGCAAACCCGCAGATTTGCCACCATGCTTCCGGCCGATGCTTTCTGGCGGTGGTCTCGGGCGAGCGCCCGGAGGGGATCGAGATGGCGGCAGCGGATAAGACCCAAAGGGGGCCAAGCCGGGCGGGGTCGCCGAGCTCGACGCCTCGCCGCAGGAGTTGCTTGGGTTTTATCGCGACATGCTGCTGATCCGGCGCTTTGAGGAGCGCGCTGGGCAGATGTATGGCATGGGCCTGATCGGCGGGTTCTGCCATCTCTACATCGGCCAGGAGGCGGTGGTCGTCGGCATGCAGGCGGCGCTCAAAGAGGGCGATACGATCGTCACCTCCTATCGCGATCACGGGCACATGCTGGCCTGCGGCATGGACCCCAAGGGGGTGATGGCCGAACTGACCGGGCGGCGCACCGGGTATTCGCACGGCAAGGGCGGCTCGATGCACATGTTCAGCCGCGAGAAGAATTTTTTCGGCGGCCACGGCATCGTCGGCGCGCAGGTGCCGATCGGCACCGGGCTCGGCTTTGCCCATCGCTATCGCGACGACGGGCTGATCTCGGTCACCTATCTCGGCGATGGCGCGATCAACCAGGGCCAGGTTTACGAGAGCTTCAACATGGCGGCCCTGTGGAAGCTGCCGGTCGTCTATGTGATCGAGAACAACCGGTACGGGATGGGCACCTCGATCGACCGCGCCTCGGCCCGCACCGATCTGTTCCACCGCGGCATGGCCCACGGCATCCCCGGCGAGCAGGTCGATGGCATGAACGTGCTGGCCGTGCACGAAGCCGGGCTCGCCGCCGCCGAGCACGCCCGTTCGGGCCAGGGCCCGCTGATCCTGGAGATGATGACCTACCGCTATCGCGGCCACTCGATGTCCGACCCGGCAAAGTACCGGACCCGCGACGAGGTCGACCGGATGCGCACCGAGCACGACCCGATCGATCACGCGCGGCGCCTGCTGAGCGAGGGTGGGACCAAGCGAAGCGAGCCTCAAGGCGATCGACGCCGAGGTCAGGGCCCGGGTCGCCGAGGCGGCGCAGTTCGCGCAGGATAGTCCGGAACCGGACCCGGCCGAATTGTGGACTGACGTGCTGGTCGACGCCTGAGCCCAGAGCGATTACTCTGTTCGCCGGGATGTGCGCGCCGGACTGCCGCGGGCCGGTCCCGAGGCGCCGCCAAGCGCGCAGGAGACCGTGATAGCTCATGGCAATTGAGGTGCTGATGCCGGCGCTGTCGCCGACGATGACCGAAGGCAAGATCGCGCGCTGGCTGAAGAGCGAGGGCGAGAAGGTCAACGCCGGCGATGTGCTCGCCGAGATCGAGACCGACAAGGCGACGATGGAAGTCGAAGCGGTCGACGAAGGCGTGCTCGCCCGGATCGTGATCCCCGAAGGCACCGACTCATGTTGCGGTCAATACCCCGATCGCGGTGATCGCCGCCGACGGCGAAGACGCGGCCCCGCTAGCGCCGGCCTCGGCGCCGGGCCCGAACGGCCGCGCGCCGCCGGCAGCGGTTCATGCGCCGCAGGCGCGACCGCCGCAACCTTCTGCCGCCCGGACGCCCGCCAGCGCCTGCCCAGGCTGCGCCGGCGGCCGAGCCCAAATACGCCGGCGCCACCCGCACGATTACCGTGCGCGAAGCCCTGCGCGACGCCATCGCCGAGGAGATGCGTCGCGACGAGACGGTCTTTCTGCTCGGCGAGGAAGTCGGCGAATACCAGGGCGCCTATAAGGTGAGCCAAGGCCTGCTGGAGGAATTCGGCGCGCGGCGGGTCATCGACACGCCGATCACCGAGCAGGGATTTACCGGTCTCGGGGTCGGCGCGGGCTTTGCCGGGTTGCGTCCGATCGTCGAGTTCATGACCTTCAATTTCGCCATGCAAGCGATTGATCAGATTATCAATTCTGCGTCAAAGACGCGCTATATGTCGGGCGGCCAGATGGGCTGCCCGATCGTCTTTCGCGGGCCGAACGGCATCGCCGCGCGGGTCGCCGCCCAGCATTCGCAATGTTATGCCAGCTGGTACGCGCATTGCCCCGGGCTCAAGGTCGTCGCTCCTTATACCGGGGCCGATCACAAGGGTTTGCTGAAATCGGCGATCCGCGACCCGAACCCGGTGATCTTCCTCGAGCACGAGTTGGTTTACGGCGAAAGCTTCGCGGTGCCGGACGACCCCGATTTCCTGGTGCCGATCGGCAAGGCGCGGATCGCCCGGTCCGGCGCGCAGGTCACGATCACCGCCTTCTCGCGCATGGTCAAGCTCGCGTTGCAAGCTGCCGAAGAACTCGAAAAGGCGGGGATCTCGGCCGAGATCATCGATTTGCGCAGCCTGCGTCCGTTCGACATCGAGACCGTCATCGCCTCGGTCAAAAAGACCAATCGGATCGTCGCGGTCGAGGAGGGCTGGCCATTCGCCGGCATCGGCGCCGAAATCGCGGCGCTGGTCATGGAGCAATGCTTCGATTGGCTCGACGCGCCGTTGCGGCGGGTATCCGGCAAGGACGTGCCGCTGCCCTACGCGGCCAACCTCGAGCACCTGGCGGCGCCGCAGGTCGAGGACATCGTCGCCGCGGCGCGCGATGTCGCCTACCGCTAGATCAATGACCAGCTGAATGGTGATTTGCGACATGCCGATCGAAATTCTGATGCCGGCGCTGTCGCCGACCATGACCGAGGGCAACCTCGCGAAGTGGTTGAAGCACGAGGGCGACCAGGTGCGCTCGGGCGAGGTGCTGGCCGAGATCGAGACCGACAAGGCGACGATGGAGGTCGAGGCCATCGATGACGGCCGGGTCGGCAAGATCCTGGTTCCGGAGGGGACGCAGGGGGTCAAGGTCAACCAGCCGATCGCGCTTTTGCTCGGCGAAGGCGAGGACGCGGCGGCGCTCGCCAATCTCGCCGGGCCGGAAGCTGCACCGGCCCCCGCGCCCCCGCCGATCCCGGCGATAAGCAACCAGGCGTCGCCCGCGACGCTGCAACCGGCTCCGGGGCAGCCTGCCCCGGCCGCCCGGAATGGCGGTGATGGCCGGATCTTTGCCAGTCCCTTGGCGCGCCGTATGGCGCAGCAGGCCGGTCTCGACTTGGCGGCGCTCACCGGGTCGGGACCGCAGGGGCGGATCGTCAAATCGGACATCGAAGCCGCCCTGTCGGCGGCGCGCCCGGCTCCCGCCGCAGCGCCGGCGCCCAGGCCGGCGGCGCCCCCGACCGCGGCGCCGATGAGTGCGCCATCTGCGGCCGCGGCCCTGTCGAAAGAGCGAATCGCAGCACTCGCCGGCAACCCGCCCTATACCGAGCGGCCGATGAGCGCGATGCGCCGGGTCATCGCCCGGCGATTGACCGAGTCCAAACAGACGGTCCCGCATTTCTACCTGACGATCGATTGCGAGATCGACGCGCTGCTCAAGATTCGCGCCGAGCTGAACAGCAAATCAGATACTTACAGGATTTCTCTGAACGATTTTGTGATCCGTGCGGCGGCCATTGCCCTGCGCCAGGTGCCGGCGGCGAACGCGTCGTGGAGCGATGAGGCAATTCTGCTGTGGGACAGCGTCGACATCGCCGTCGCCGTGGCGCTCGATGACGGGCTGATCACGCCGATCGTCAAGCAGGCCGACCGCAAAGGGCTGGCGGCGATCGCGGCGGAGACCAAGGACCTCGCCGCGCGCGCCCGCGCCGGCAAATTGAAGCTCGAGGAATTCCAGGGCGGCACCTTCTCGATCTCGAACCTCGGCATGTATGGGGTGCGCGAGTTTGCCGCGGTCATCAACCCGCCGCATGGCGGCATCCTGGCGGTCGGCGCCGGCGAGCAGCGCGCCGTGGTCAAGGACGGCGCGCTGGCGGTGGCCACGGTGATGAGCTGCACCTTGTCGTGCGATCATCGCGCCGTCGACGGCGCCGTCGGCGCGCAATTCCTCGCCGCCTTCAAAAAGCTGGTCGAAGACCCGCTGACGATGCTGCTGTGAGCCGGTCGAAGCATGGCTGACAATTCCTTCGACGTGATCGTGCTGGGCGGCGGGCCGGGCGGCTATGTCGCGGCGATTCGTGCGGCGCAGCTCGGCATGAAAGCCGCGGTCGTCGAGCGCGACCAGCTCGGCGGGATCTGCCTCAATTGGGGGTGCATCCCGACCAAGGCGCTGCTGCGCAGCTCGGAAATCTACCATCTGCTGCATCACCTTGACCAATACGGCTTTTCCGCAAAAGACATTCGCTTCGACGCCGGCAAGGTGGTGGCGCGCTCGCGCGCGGTCGCCAAGCAGCTCTCGAACGGCGTCGGCTATCTGTTGAAAAAGAACCAGGTCAGCGTCATCGACGGGCACGGGCGGCTGACCGGCAAAGGGCGGCTGTCGGTCGAAAAAAACGGCAATCAAGTGGCCGAGCTTGGCGCCCCGCACATCATCCTCGCGACCGGAGCGCGAGCCCGCGCGCTGCCGGGGCTCGAACCCGATGGCGAGCGGGTCTGGAGCTATAAGGAAGCGATGGTGCCGCCGGCTGTTCCGAAATCGTTGCTGGTGATCGGCTCGGGCGCGATCGGAATAGAATTCGCTAGTTTCTACAATGATATGGGAGCCGAAGTTACAGTAGTAGAGGTGCTCGACCGGATATTGCCGGTCGAAGATGATGAAATCTCAGTATACGCTCGCAAGTCGTTTGAAAAGCAGGGAATAAAGATCCATACCGATGCCGCGGTCAAGGCGCTGGACGTCTCCGGAGAGCAGGTCACCGCCCGGATTGAAACGGCTGGGAAGGCGCTTGCAGTGACGGCCGACCAGGTGATCCTGGCTGTCGGGATCGTCGGCAATGTCGAGGATATCGGCCTCGAAAATACCAAGGTCGAGGTGCAGCGCACCCATGTCGTGGTCGATCAGTGGCTGCGCACCGGCGAGCCTGGCGTCTACGCGATCGGCGATCTCGTCGGACCGCCCTGGCTGGCGCACAAGGCGAGCCACGAGGGGGTGATCTGCGTCGAGCA
Organism: uncultured Alphaproteobacteria bacterium; assembly: GCA_963814805.1. Lineage (GTDB taxonomy): Bacteria > Pseudomonadota > Alphaproteobacteria > ATCC43930 > CGMCC-115725 > AP-15. The sequence goes on from CAWFER010000007.1 coordinate 57,157, forward strand.
CATCGCCGGGATCAATGAGGTTCACCCGCTCGACCTTCGCAATATTCCGGCCTGCACCTATTGCCGGCCGCAGGTGGCCAGCATCGGCCTGACTGAAAAGGCAGCCCGGGACGCCGGCTACGAGGTCAAGATCGGGCATTTCCCGTTTATCGGCAACGGCAAGGCGATAGCGCTCGGTGAGCCCGAGGGCATGGTCAAGACCGTGTTCGACGGCAGGACCGGCGAGCTTCTCGGCGCCCATATGATCGGCGCCGAGGTGACCGAGCTGATCCAGGGTTATGCGATCGCCAAGACCCTGGAAACGACCGAGGCCGAGCTGATCCGCACGATCTTTCCGCACCCAACCCTGTCGGAAACCATGCACGAAGCCGTGCTTGACGCTTATCGGCGCGCCATCCACTTCTAGCCGATGAACCCTGCTTCCGTGTCCGGCGCGCCGGCGGCGCTGCGTCATCCGGAAAAGGCCGGCCGGTCCGAAATTCTGATCCCGCGCAAGCCCGACTGGCTGCGGGTCAAGGCGCCCGGCTCGCCCGAGTACCAGGCGACGCGACGGCTGATGCGCAAACTGCAGCTCAACACCGTGTGCGAGGAAGCCGCCTGCCCCAATATCGGCGAGTGCTGGAAGCAGCGCCACGCGACAGTGATGATTCTCGGCCGGGTGTGCACCCGGGCCTGCGCCTTCTGCAATGTCGCCACCGGCCGGCCGGTGGGGCTCGACCCGGATGAGCCCGCGCGGGTCGGCGCGGCGGTCGCGGCCCTCGGCCTCGAACATGTCGTCGTCACCTCGGTCGACCGCGACGATCTCGAGGATGGCGGCGCCGGCCAGTTTGCGCAGACCATCGCGGCGATCCGCACGGCCGCGCCCGGCGACGACGATCGAGGTGCTGACCCCGGATTTCCTGCATAAGGAAAGCGCGCTCGAGAGGGTCGTCGCGGCGCGGCCCGACGTGTTCAACCACAACCTTGAAACCGTGCCGCGTCTTTACGCCGTGGTAAGGCCGGGCGCCCGATATTTCCACTCGCTGCGGCTGCTCGACCAAGCCAAGGGGCTCGATCCGGCGCTGTTCACCAAATCCGGGATCATGGTCGGTCTGGGCGAGGATAAGGCCGAAATATCGCAAGTGATGGATGATCTGCGCGCGGCGCAGGTCGATTTTCTGACGATCGGGCAATATTTGCAGCCGACCCCGAGACATCATCCGATCGCCCGCTTTGTGCCGCCCGGCGAATTCGAAAGCTATCGCCGCCTGGCTCTCGGCAAGGGCTTTCTGCTGGTGTCGGCCTCGCCGCTTGACCCGGTCCTCCTACCATGCCGGGGAGGATTTTGCCCGGTTGCGCAGCGCCCGCGCCGCCAACCTCGCCGCCGCCGGCTGACCCTGCCGCGATGCCGACCCACGCCGAACAGCGTGTCGCTGCCCTACACGCCGGAGCAGCTTTTTGCGCTGGTTGCCGATATCGAGCGCTATCCGGAGTTTCTGCCCTGGTGCATCGGCGCGCGGATTCGGGAGCGCAGCGCCGATCTGGTCGTCGCCGATCTGATCATCGGCTTCAAAATATTCCGCGAGCGCTTTACCTCGCGGGTCATGCTCGACCCGCCGCGCAACATCGACGTGACCTATGCCGAGGGCCCGTTTCGCTACCTGAACAACCACTGGACCTTCACCCCGGTCGCCGGGGGCTGCCGCATCGATTTCTTCGTCGATTTCGAGTTCAAGTCGCGGCTGATGCAAAAGGTCATCGAGGTGCTGTTCAGCGAGGCGGTGCGCCGCATGGTCGGCGCCTTTGAGAAGCGCGCCCGCGATCTCTACGGCGCCCGGCGTCAGGGCGGCGCCCGAGAGCCGGCGGCCTGACGCAACGCTTCTGTCCCGATGCCGCGGCTTCTATGGTGGCCGCCTGAAATGTTCGCTCGCAGCCGTCGGGAGGAATGCCAATGCCGCAAAAAACCGTGGTTTACGCCAGCGTCGGGCCGGAACTGACGCAATACGATCTCGACGTCGACAAGGCGAGCCTGACGCGGCGCGGCGCGGTCAGCCTGCCGGCCAATGTGCATTACGCCTGGCCGCACGCCTCGCGCCGGTTCCTCTATGTCGCCTCGAGCGACAGCGCGTCGGGGATCGGCGGCACGGTCGGCCAGCGGCACAATGTGAGCGCGTTGCGCATCGATCCGGCGAGCGGCGCGCTGAGCCACGCATGGCGCCCCGATCGCGCTGCCGACCCGGCCGATCCATATGACCAGCGACATTCCCTCGCAGAACCTATTGGTCGCCTTCAGCAATCCGAGCGGGTTGCGGGTCTATCGGGTCAACGAGGATGGGACGCCCGGCGCGGAAATCGTGCAGCAGGAGCCGGTCGATCCCGGCATCTACGGGCACCAGGTGCGGATCAGCCTCGACAACCGGCTGGCGATCCTGGTCACCCGCGGCCACGACGCGGCCGGGGGCAAGCCCGAGGAGCCGGGCGCGCTCAAGGTGTTCCGCTATCGCAACGGGAATTTGACCAGCGAGGTTTCGGTCGCTCCGGGCGGCGGCTTTGGCTTTGGCCCGCGTCATCTCGATTTTCATCCGAGGAACCCGTGGGTTTATGTGTCGCTCGAACGGCAGAACCGGCTCGACATGTTCGCGCTCGACGGCGAGGCGCTGTCGCCCGAGCCGCGGTTCACCAAAGGCACCTTGGCCGAGCCCGGCAATATTCGCGGACGGCAGGCCGCCGGCACGGTCCACGTCCACCCGAACGGCCGCTTCGTCTATGTCGCCAATCGCGCTTCGAGCACGGTCGAGGAGGACGGTCGGCGGGTCTTCGCCGGCGGCGAGAACACGCTGGCGGTCTATGCGATCGACGCCGGTGACCGGCGAGCCCAGCCCGATCCAGCATGTCGACACGCGCGGCATTCACTGCCGCACCTTTCACATCGATCCGAGCGGCCAAGTGCTTGTTGCCGCGCATATCATGGGGCTACCGGTCAAGGATGGCGGGGCCATTCGCGAGGCGCCGGCCTGCCTGTCGGTGTTCCGCATCGGCGGCGACGGCAAGCTCGATTTCGTGCGCAAATACGATGTCGAGGTCGGCGAACGCCAGATGTTCTGGATGGGGATGGTTTAGGCGTCTCTGTTCGAGCCGCCGCTCATCCGCATTTCGCATCAGTAGCCGCTGCCTGGTGGGATCGGGGTGATGCAGAACGTCATTCGGCGAGGCAGTCTCGGCACGGCCTGCTTCAGACCACCGGCAGCGGGCGCAATGGCGGGGAAGGGGGCTCGACCCGGATCGGGTCGCCGGGCTTGACCTCGCCCTCGGCCAGGACGACGCCCATGATCCCGGCCTTGCGCACGAGGTTGCCGTGCGGCGTCGCGGTCGAGGGTCGCGGCCATCAGCCCCTTCTCGATCTTGTCGAGCTGGGCGCAGGGGTTGCGCAGCCCGGTCACCTCGACCACGGCGCTCGTGCCGAGATGGAGCCGGGTCCCGGCGGCGAGACCGAGCAGATCGACGCCGCGGGTGGTGACATTCTCGCCCATCGCTCCGGGCAGCACGGCAAAGCCCGCCTGGCGCAATTCGTCGTGCAGTTCGGCGTGGATCAGGTGCACCTGGCGCAGATTGGGCTGGGTCGGGTCGCGCGCGACCCGCGAGCGGTGCTTGACCGTGGCGCCCTGATGGGCGTCGCCCTCGACGCCAAGCCCGGTCACTAGGCGGATGCTGTCTTCGTTGGGCTTTGCAAGGGTATGCCGCGGGCTGCGGCTGACCGCGATCGACGAACGCCTCCATCGGAATAACTTCCCGCTGATCATTCGGCGGCGGCCGGCAGGGGGCGCGGCAGGATGCTGTCGTAGAGCTCGGGCCGCTGCCATTGCGACAACAGGCCCTGCTTGGTGCCGCAGAACGGGGTCTTGTCGTTGCCGTCCCAGCCGGCGCGCAATTCGCGCACCCGGTCGAGGCTGACCCTGACCACCGACATGCCCGACATTGATGCTCTCGTAATGGGTGCGCTCCGGCCCGGCGATGATCGCCAGCCCGCGCTCGGTCGCCGGGTCGAAGATGTTGCGGGTCGAGACCACCAGCGCCAGATTCTCGATCGCGCGGGCGCGCAACAGGGTGCGCCAAGTCTCCCACAGATTGCCGCCGCCGCTGAGCCCGGCCGGCAGAAAGATGATCTCGGCGCCGCGCAACGCCAATGCCCGCGACACCTCGGGCATGTACACCTCGCTGCACATGCCAAGGCCGACTTTGCCGTGCACGGTGTCGAACACCGGGAATTCATTGCCCGGGACCCATTCGAACTCCCACACCCCGCCGCCGCCGGTGCGGCTCGAATAGATCCACGGGCCGTTCGGATGGGTGCGCCGATAGCGCACCGGCCTGCGCCCGTCGGGATAGGCCATGCAGGTCAGATTGTAGGCGGTCCGTTTGGCGTCATCGATCGGCTCCATCGTGCCGAAGACGACGTGGGTGGCGAATCGGTGGGCGGCCTCGGCGATCCGGGCGGATGGATCATAGGCGGCCGGCATCCGCCACGGGCCCGGATAGCTTTCCGGAAAACAGACGAAATCGGCGCCTTCGCCGGCGGCGCGCTCGATCCACTTGACTGCGTCGTTTATGTTTTTTGCGTCGTCGGGCGGCGGGTTGGTGTGCGGCTGGATCACGGCGATATTGAAGCTGCTCATCGAGTGGTCTCCAGATTAACCATATGCCTCGGCCGCGAGCAGTTCGAGCGCCAGCCGCAAGGCGGCGTCGCGCACCGCGGCACGGTCGCCGGGGAAAATCCGGTGTTCGGTGCGGGGCGCCTTGCCGCGCCGCGCCAGGCCGAAATGGACCAGGCCGACCGGCTTCTCGGCGCTGCCGCCGCCGGGGCCGGCGACCCCGGTGATCGACACTGCGAGATCGATCGGGGCATGCGCCAGCGCCCCCTCGGCCATCGCCGCGGCGGTCTCGGCGCTGACCGCGCCATGTCGGGCGATCACTTCGGCGGGCACCCCGAGCAGTTCCGCCTTGGCCTCGTTCGAATAGGTGACAAAGCCGCGCTCGACGACATCTGACGAGCCGGCGATCGCGGTCAATGCCGCGGCGACGAGGCCGCCGGTGCAGGATTCGGCGGTCCCGACATGCCAGCCGCGAGCGCGGCAGGCATCGAGCACCGAAATCGCAAGATCGAGGGTTTCACGGTCGAACACCGAATGCTCCGCCAATCGCCAGCAACCCCGACAGGACAAGGGCAGCGTAGCCCGCCGCCAGCAGATCGTCGAGCATGATGCCGAGTCCGCCGGTGGATATGGCGGTCGGCCCAGCGCACCGGCCACGGCTTCCAGATGTCGAAGATGCGGAACAGCACAAAGGCGAGCGCCCAGGCAACGGGATCGCGGGGCGCCGACAGAAGGACCAGCCATTGCGCCGCGACCTCATCGACGACGATCGCGCCGGGGTCCGCGATGCCGCTCGCCCTGACGACGGTCGCGGCCGCCCACCAGCCGGCGACGAACACGATCGCGGCGGCGATGGCGAGGCCCGGCGCGCCCCAGAAATGCTCGATCGCCCAGGCGACGGGCAGGGCGGCGAGCGACCCCCAGCTTCCCGGCGCACCCGGCAGCAGGCCGGCGCCGAACCAGGTCGCGAGCACGATGGCGGGGTGCCACAGCGGCAGGCCGAAGCGGGTTCGCTGGTCGCGATTGCCGGGTTCCAGCTTTCGGTTGCAGGATGTCGAACGTGGATGGCCTGACGAGCCGGCTGGATCTTACAGCGGCAGGCGGATGGTGGCGACGGCTTGCGCGGCGATGCCTTCGCCGCGGCCGGTGAAGCCGAGGCGGTCGGTCGTCGTCGCCTTGACGCTGACCCGGTCGGCGGCGATGCCGAGGATCGCCGCGACCCGCTCGACCATCGCCGCGCGATGCGGGCCGATCTTCGGCCGCTCGCAAATGATCGTCACGTCGACCGCGGCGACGGCGCCGCCGCGCGCCCGCACCAGCTCGGCCGCGTGGCGCAGAAAACGGTCGGAGGCGGCGCCGCGCCATTGCGGATCGCTCGGCGGGAAAGTGCATGCCGATATCGCCGGCGCCGATCGCGCCCAGCACCGCGTCGGTCAGCGCATGGAGGCCGACATCGGCGTCGGAATGGCCGACGAGGGCGGCGTCGTGCGGGATTTCGACGCCGCAGACGAAAACCCGGTTGCCCGGCCCGAAAGCGTGCGCGTCAAACCCCTGCCCGACGCGCACATCGCCCCGCCGCGCCGCGATCAGCCGCTCGGCGGCGGCGAGGTCTTCCGCCGTCGTCAGCTTCAGATTGTTCTCGCTGCCGGCGACCAGCAGCGGGGTCATGCCGGCCGCCTCGGCGACTGCCGAATCATCGGTCAGCTGATGCCCGACGGCGGCGCGGTGGGCGGCGAGGATCGCCTCGAAGTGAAAGCCCTGCGGGGTTTGCGCGCGCCACAATTCGGCGCGGTCGACGGTCGTCTCGGATGGCCCCGGCCGTCGGCGCGCTTGATCGTGTCGCGCAACGGCAGGCAGGGGATCGCCGCCGGGCCGCGGTCGAGCCCGTCGATCACCCGGTCGATCAGCGCCGCGATCGGGAAACGGCCGCGCCCCATCATGGATCAGCACACGAGCCGGACGATGCGCCGCCAAGGCTTCGAGCCCGAGCCGCACCGAATCCTGCCGGGTGGCGCCGCCGGCGACCGGCGCCAAGATCGGCAGGCCGGCGACCGCGCGATCGAACAACGCCCGGTCCTCGGGCCGGATCGCCGCCAGCACACCGCCGATCCGCGGATGCCCGGCCAGGGCCGCCACCGCGTGGCGCAGCACCGTGACTCCGGCCAACGGCAAATATTGCTTGGGCAGGTCGCCGCCGAACCGGCTGCCGCGGCCGGCCGCGACAATGAGCGCATAGACAGAAGCCATGCGCGAAACTAGCGCACTGGCTGCGTTTCCGCCACGTCCCGGGCGTCGGCTTCGGTTTATGTTGCACCGCAAAAGGAAACCGATTACTATCTGCATAATCTCTAGGCATATATCGTCTCTGCTCAAATCATGGGCGTTCATCTCGGCTCGTTGACCCTTGACGACTCCGGTGATCCTGGCGCCGATGTCGGGCGTCACCGACCTGCCGTTTCGCCGGCTGGTCAAGCGCCTGGGCGCGGGTCTCGTCGTCTCCGAGATGATCGCCAGCGAGGCGATGATCCGCGAGACCCGGCAGTCGCATGATCATGGCGAAAAGCTGCGCCGAGGAGCAGCCGATGGCGGTGCAGCTCGCCGGCTGCGAGCCGCTGGTCATGGCCGAGGCGGCAAAGCTCAATGCCGACCGCGGCGCCCGGCTTATCGACATCAATTTCGGCTGCCCGGTCAAGAAGGTGGTGGGCGGCCACGCCGGCTCGGCGCTGATGCGCGACGAGCGCCATGCCGCGCGCATCCTCGAAGCCACGGTCAATGCGGTCGATCTGCCGGTCACCTTGAAGATGCGCACCGGCTGGGACGAGCAAAGCCGCAACGCGCCAAATCTCGCCCGGATTGCGCAAGCCTGCGGCATTCGCATGATTACCGTGCACGGGCGCACCCGCTGCCAGTTCTACGCCGGGGCGGCCGATTGGGCCTTCATCCGCCGGGTCAAGGAAGCCGTGACGATCCCGGTCGTCGCCAATGGCGACATCGTCACCCTCGATGACGCCGAGCGGGCGATGGCGCAATCGGGAGCCGACGGCTTGATGATCGGCCGCGGCGCCTATGGCCGCCCGTGGTTCGTGCAACAGGCGATCGCCTGGCTGCGAAGCCGCCGGCATGTCCCCGACCCGCCGCTGGCGGCGCAGCGCGACATCGTGCTCGAGCACTACGAGGAGATGCTGGTCCATTACGGCAGCGAGATCGGCGCGCGCATCGCCCGCAAGCATGTCGCCTGGTATTCGAAAGGGCTGCCGGGTTCGGCCGAGTTCCGCGCGATGGTCAACCAGACGGTCGACCCGGCGCGGGTGAGGGCGCTGATCGGTGCGTTCTACGAGCCGCTTTTGGCCCGGCAGGCGGCATGATGAAGGCGCCCTTCCGGCGGCGCGGCGCCCATCCGCGCCCGGTTGCCGAGACCCAGCCCGACGCCGCCGCGGTGCTGACCGCGCTTGCCGACCCGGTGATCGTCATCGACCGCAGCGGCGAAATCCGCTTGGTCAACACCGCGGCCGAGCAATTCTTCGGCCTGGGCGCCGCCGCGCTGCGCGACAGCGCGCTCGCCGATCTCGTCACCCCGCACAGTCCGCTGCTGGGGCTGGTTGATGCAGTCTGGGGCGGCGGCAACACGATCTCGGAATACGACATGCCGCTCGAAGGCGCGCGGTTTGGCAGCCGCTCGGTGACGATCCAGGGGGCGCTTGGCGGGGGAAGCGGCGGACATGCTGGTGCTGACCCTGCACGAGCGCTCGATGGTCGACAAGGTCGACCGCCAGCTGACCCACCGCAACGCCGCCCGCTCGATGACGGCGATGGCGGCAATGCTGGCGCACGAGGTCAAGAACCCGCTGTCCGGGATTCGCGGCGCCGCGCAGCTTTTGGAGCAGGACGCCGACGCGGCGGGGCGCGAGCTGACCCGGCTGATCTGCGACGAGACCGACCGCATCGTCGCCCTCGTCGACCGCATGGAAGCGTTTTCCGATCATCGTCCGATCGAGCGCGAAGCGGTCAACATCCACGAAATCCTCGAACGGGTGCGCAAGCTCGCGCAGTCCGGCTTCGCCCGCCATGTCCGCTTTGTCGAGGGCTACGATCCGTCGATTCCGGCGGTGCACGGCAATCGCGACCAGCTGGTCCAGGTGTTTCTTGAACATCGTCAAAAACGCCGCCGAGGCGGTGCGGGCGCCGATGGCGAGATCGTTCTGACCACCGCCTACCGCCACGGGCTGCGGCTGGCCGGGCCAGCCGGGGAGGGCCGCCGGCATCTGCCGCTGATGGTGGCGGTCAGCGACAACGGCGTCGGGCATTCCCGAGGACATGCGCCCCTATCTGTTTGATCCGTTTGTGACGACCAAGCGCAACGGAACTGGCCTTGGTCTTGCATTAGTGGCCAAGGTTATCGGTGACCACGGCGGCGTCATTGAATTTGACAGCCAGCCCCGCCGAACCGTGTTCCGGGTGTTTCTGCCGGTGGTCGCGCAAGACGGTATCGGGTGATGACCTCGACGATCCTGGTGGCCGACGACGATCGCGCGATCCGGATGGTGCTGAACCAGGCGCTGCTCCGGCTCGGGCACGAGGTGCGGATGACCGGCAACGCCGCCACCCTGTGGCGCTGGATCGCCGATGGCGATGGCGATCTGGTCATCACCGACGTGATCATGCCGGACGAAAACGGCCTCGATCTGATCCCGCGCATCAAGAAGATCCGCCCCGAATTGCGGATCATCGTGATGAGCGCGCAGAACACTCTGCTGACCGCGGTCAAGGCGACCGAGCGCGGCGCGTTCGAATACCTGCCCAAGCCGTTCGATCTGCGCGAGCTGGTCAATGGTCGTCGAGCGCGCGCTGACCGCCCCGGATGACGGGGCGGCAAACGGCGGCGGCGAGGACGATATCGAGGAGCAGCTGCCGTTGATCGGCCGCTCGCCGGCGATGCAGGAAATCTATCGTGTCGATCGCCCGGCTGATGGGCACCGATCTGACGGTGACGATCATGGGCGAGAGCGGCACCGGCAAGGAGCTGGTCGCCCGCGCGCTGCACAATTACGGCAAGCGCCGCAACGGTCCCGTTTGTTCCGATCAACATGGCCGCGATCCCGCGCGAGCTGATCGAAAGCGAGCTGTTCGGCCACGAAAAGGGCGCCTTCACCGGGGCTACCGCGCGCAGCATGGGCCGCTTCGAGCAGGCGCAGGGCGGGACCTTGTTTCTCGACGAGATCGGCGACATGCCGCTCGAGGCGCAGACCCGGTCTGCTGCGGGTGTTGCAGGAGGGCGAATTCACCGCCGTCGGCGGGCGGGTCGCCGATCCGCGCCGATGTCCGGGTCGTCGCCGCGACCCATCACGATCTGCGCCACCTGATCCGCCAGGGGCTGTTCCGCGAAGATCTGTTCTATCGCCTGAACGTGGCGCCGATTCGCCTGCCGCCGCTGCGCGAGCGCAGCGCCGACATACCGGCGCTGGTGCGGCATTTTTCGGCATTGGCGGTGCGCGAAGGACTGCCGCCGAAGCGGCTCGACGAGGTCGCGATGGAGCGGCTGCGGGCCTATCGCTGGCCCGGCAACGTGCGCGAGCTCGAAAACCTGATCCGGCGGTTGGCGGCACTCTACTCGCAGGAGGTCATCGGCGCGGCGATCATCGATGCCGAGACTCGGCGATGCGCCGGCCGCCGCCGATGCGGTCGAACCCCCAGGCGGCGAGGGGCTCGGCGGCGCGGTCGAACGCCACATCCGCGGCTATTTTGCCGCGCACAAGGGCGGCTTGCCGGCCGCCGGGCTCTATGACCGGATATTGCGCGAAGTCGAGCGGCCGCTGATCGTCCTGACCCTGGGTGCGACCCGCGGCAACCAGATCAAGGCCGCCCATCTACTTGGGCCTCAACCGCAACACCTTGCGCAAGAAGATCCGCGAGTTGGACATTCCGGTCGTGCGCGGACTAAAATAACTCCGCTGCGCCCGCGGTTCGTGGGCCGCTCGGCCTTCGGCCCGGGCGGCTTGCCGGGACCGGCAGAGGCGGCGGGTCCGCCGCTCGAGCGCCTCGCGGCGATTTCCGGGTCGAGGTTTTGCATGAAGCTGATGCGGCGGGGTCGGAGATGGGCCGGCCGTATCGGCCTGCGGCACACGCTCGCCTTTGGCCTGTCGACGGCGGCGCTGGGCTCGGGGGTTGCCACCTATCTGGCGCTGACCGGGGCCCTGCCGTTCGGTCCACACCCCAATGCCGTCCTCTCCCTGCTCAACCTCGACCTCGTCCTGCTGCTGGCGCTGGGCGCGCTGATCGCCAAGCGGCTCCTGCAGGTGTGGGCCGAGCGGCGGCGCGGCCTCGCCGGTTCGCGGCTGCAGATCCGGCTGGTGGTGCTGTTCAGCCTGATCGCGGTGACGCCGACGATCATCGTCGCGGTGTTCTCGTATCTGTTCTTCAGCTACGGCGTCGAATCCTGGTTCAGCGACAAGGTGCGCACGGCAATCTCCGAATCGGTGGTTGTCGCCGAAGCTTATCTGCACGAGCATCAGCAGGCGATTCGCGCCGATGCCCTGGCGATGGCCAACGACCTCAATCGCAACGCCGCCGAACTCGAGCTCGACCCGCGGCGCCTGGAGCAGGTGGTGTCGGCGCAGGCGGCGCTGCGCGGGCTGACCGAAGCGATGGTCTTCGACTCCGCCGGACATGTGCTGGCGCGCTCGAGCCTGTCGTTTGCGCTCGGTTTCGAGCCGGTCCCGAGCGCCGCGATCCGCGTCGCCGACGAAGGCGACGTGGCGATCATGACCAATGACAGCGACAACCGGGTGCGCGCGCTGGTTCGCCTCGACGGGTTCGGCCATGTCTATCTCTATGTCGGCCGTTATATCGAGGCGCGGGTGCTGAACCACATCGAGGAGACGCAGCGCGCCGCGGCGCAGTACCAGAAGATGGAAAGTCAGCGATCAGGGTTTCCAGGTCACGTTCGCGCTGATTTTTCTGATGGTGGCGATGCTGTTTCTGGTCGCCGCGGTGGCGATCGGAATCCATTTCGCCACCCAGCTCGCGGTCCCGATCAGCCGCCTCGCGGTCGCCGCCGAACAGGTGCGCGGCGGCGATCTCGCAGCACGGGTGCCCGAAGGCGAGAAGGATGACGAGCTTGCCTCGTTGAGCCGGGCCTTCAACCGGATGACCAACCAGATCGAAAGCCAGCAGCGCGAGCTCAGGGAGGCCAATCGGCAGCTCGACGAGCGGCGCCGGTTCACCGAAACGGTGCTGACCGGCGTCTCGGCCGGGGTGATCGGGCTCGATCGCAAGGGCCGGGTCAATCTGCCCAACCGCTCGGCCTCGGCGTTGCTCGGGGTCGATCTGGAACAGTCGATCGGGCAGGACCTCGCCGAAGTCGCGCCCGAGATGGCGGTCCTGCTGGGCGAGGCGGAGCGCCGCCCTGACCGCCTGGCGCAGTCGCAGGTTCAGCTCGCCCGCGGCAACAGCACCCGCACCCTTCTGGTGCGCATCGCCGCCGAGCACGGCGATCGCGAGATCAGCGGCTTTGTCGTGACCTTTGACGACATCACCGAATTGCTGTCGGCGCAGCGCAAGGCGGCCTGGGCCGACATCGCCCGGCGCATCGCCCACGAGATCAAGAACCCGCTGACCCCGATCCAGCTGGCGGCGGAGCGGCTGCGCCGCCGCTACCTGAAGGAGATCAAGCAGGACCCCGAAACTTTTACCATCTGCACCGACACGATCATCCGCCACGTCGGCGATATCGGCCGGATGATCGACGAGTTTTCGTCGTTCGCGCGGATGCCGGCGCCGGTCCTCAAGCCGGAGAATCTGGCCGAAATCGTGCATCGCGCGGTATTCCTGCAGCGCACCGCGCACCGCGAGATCGCTTTCGAGACGAGCTTTCCGGATGGCCCGGTCGCGGTCAGCTGCGATTCGCGCCTGGTCGGGCAGGCGGTGATCAACATCGTCAAGAATGCCATCGAGGCGATCGAGGCGCGAATCGCCGAGCACGACGGCAGGCCAGCCGGACAGATCCGCGTGTCGGTGATCGAGGCCGCGGGCCAGGCCGCGGTGATCGTCGAGGACAACGGCAAGGGCCTGCCGCGCCAGGGCCGCGAGCGGCTGACCGAGCCTTATGTGACGACGCGGGCGAAGGGGACCGGTTTGGGCCTCGCCATCGTCAAGAAGATCATGGAAGATCACGGTGGAGAGCTGGTGCTGGAAGATGGGGAACCGGAGGGGGCGCGGGTCAAGCTCGTGTTCGCCGCCGAGGCCCGCACGGCGGAATGTCCGGACGGCGCCGACCAGAAGTTGGAGTTGAGTGCGGTCGGCCATGGCGCATGACATCCTGATCGTCGACGACGAAGCCGACATCCGCATGCTGATCGCGGGCGTGCTCAAGGACGAGGGCTACGCCACCCGCGAGGCGGCAGACAGCGCCCAGGCGCTGGCGGTGATCCACGCCCGGCAGCCGACCCTGGTCATCCTCGACATCTGGCTGCAAGGCAGCGATCTCGACGGGATCGAGATTCTCCGGCTGCTGCGCGCCGAGATGCCGGCGGTGCCGGTGGTCATGATCAGCGGGCATGGGACGATCGAAACCGCGGTCGAGGCGATCAAGATCGGCGCCTATGATTTTATCGAGAAGCCGTTCAAATCGGATCGGCTGCTGCTGGTCGTCGAGCGCGCGATCGAGGCGGCGCTGCTGCGGCGCGAGAACGAGGAGTTGCGGCTGCGCGCCGGCGGCGATCTCGATCTGATCGGCGCCTCGCCGTTGGCCAACCAGCTGCGCCAGCAGATCGACAAGGCGGCGCCGACCGGCAGCCGGGTGCTGATCACCGGGCCGCCCGGGGCCGGCAAGGAGGTCGTCGGCCGGCTCTTGCATCTGCGCTCGCGCCGGGCCAAGGGGCCGTTCGTCCCGGTCAATTGCGCGACGATGCGGCCGGAGCGGCTCGAGATCGAGCTGTTCGGCACCGAGACCGGCATCGACGGCGCGCCGCGCAAGGTCGGCACCTTCGAGCGCGCGCATGGCGGGACCCTGTTCCTCGACGAGGTCGCCGACATGCCGCTCGAAACCCAGGGCAAGATCGTGCGCGTGCTGCAGGAGCAGACGTTCGAGCGAATCGGCGGGTCGAGCCGGGTCGAGGTCGATGTCCGGGTTGTCGCCTCGTCCAATCGCGAGTTCGCCGCCGAGATCGGCGGCGGCCGGTTCCGGGAGGATCTGTTCTATCGGCTCAATGTCGTGCCGATCAAAGTGCCGCCGCTGCGCGACCGGCGCGAGGACATCCCGCTGATGGCCCGCCATTTCATGGCGCGCTCCTCGGAAGCGGCACGGCTGACTCCGCGCGAATTGGGCGAGGATGCGATGGCGGCGTTGCAGGCCTATTCCTGGCCCGGCAACGTGCGCCAGCTGCGCAACGTCATCGATTGGCTGTTGATCATGGCGCCGGGCGAAGCGCACGAGCCGGTGCGCGCCGACATGCTGCCGAACGAGATCACCGCGATCGCGCCCACCGTCGTCAAATTGGACCGGGGCAGCGAGATCATGACCTTGCCGCTGCGCGACGCGCGCGAAGTGTTCGAGCGCGAATATCTGCTGGCCCAGGTGACCCGGTTTGGCGGCAACATCTCCCGCACCGCGGCCTTTGTCGGGATGGAGCGCTCGGCCTTGCACCGCAAATTGAAATCGCTCGGCCTGTTTGGCAACGACCGGCCGCTCAAGGTCGGAACCTGACCGATGCTGTCAATCCGCCGAAATCCGCCCAAATTCCACCTCGCTGCCGCGGCCGCGCCGGGATGAGCGCTGCGCTCTCGCCGGGCCTCGTGCGCCCGCAGGCGATCCTGTTCGACTGGGACAACACACTGGTCGACAGCTGGGCGACCATTCACGAAGCGCTCAACCTGGTCATGGCGGCGATGGACAAGCCGCCGTGGACGCTTGCCGAGACCAAGGCCCGGGTGCGGCTCAGCCTGCGCGAAAGCTTTCCGGTGCATTTCGGCGCGCGCTGGGAGGAGGCGAGAGACATCTATCTCGATCGCTTTCGGGCGATCCACCTCGAACGGCTGGCGCCATTGCCGGGCCGCAGCGAATTGCTGCGCCGGCTCGCCGCGGAGGGCGTCTTTCTCGGGGTGGTTAGCAACAAGACCGGCGCTCTCTTGCGTCGCGAGGCCGATCACCTCGGCTGGTCGCGCCAGTTCGGCACGATCGTCGGCGCCGGGGACGCTGTGGTCGACAAGCCCGATGCGGCGCCGGTCCGGCTGGCATTGGCGCCGAGCGGGGTTGCCGCCGGGCAGAGGGTGTGGTTTGTCGGCGATACCGGCGTCGACATGGAATGCGCCGGCAACAGCGGCTGCGTGCCGGTTCTGCTAGGCGGTGAGCCAGCCTCGGAGGAACTGCGCAAATGCGCGCCGCGTCTGACGTTTGCCGATCCCGCGGCGCTGTTTCACTTTGTCCGGGGCTTGTGATTTACCTTGGCGCGCCCATCTTCGTACCGGCGGCCCGGCGGCTTCACCCGGCGCCGGCCGATTTGGCGTGAGTCGGGCCAACTCGGCTCCAAAAAGCGAATGGGGGATACCCATGTCTGCGGAGAAATCGCAAAATGTGCAGGATGTGTTTCTCAACCACGTCCGCAAGAACAAGACACCGGTTACAGTCTTCCTCGTGAACGGCGTTAAGTTGCAAGGGATCATCACCTGGTTCGACAATTTTTGCGTGCTGCTGCGGCGCGACGCGCATTCGCAACTCGTCTACAAGCATGCGATCTCGACGGTGATGCCGGCACAGCCGATCCAGCTGTTCGAGCCGGGCAGGGAGAGCGAAGAATCCTGAACCGGGAGAAGATAAGGTTTCACCCGCCGACGGTGACCCGACCGGTCGCGCGTTGGTTATTCATCCGGCGGCGAAATCAGCGCCGGGTCACGGCGTGGCCGCAGCCCAGGCCCGTTCGATCGAAGCGCGCCTGGAGGAGGCGGTGGGCCTTGCCCAGGCGATCCGTCTCGACGTCATCCGCGCCGAGATCGCACGCGTCGCCCGTCCGCGCCCGGCGAGCCTGCTCGGCAGCGGGACGGTCGCCAATTTCCGGGAATTGATCAGCGAGAACGAGATCGGGCTCGTCGTCATCGACGGCGTCTTGTCGCCGGTGCAGCAGCGCAACCTCGAAAAAAGCTGGCAAGCCAAGGTGATCGACCGCACCGGCCTGATCCTGGAGATCTTCGGCGCGCGGGCGCGCACCCATGAGGGCCGCCTGCAGGTCGAATTGGCGGCGCTGTCCTATCAGCGCTCGCGGCTGGTGCGCTCGTGGACCCACCTGGAACGCCAGCGCGGCGGGTTCGGCTTTCTCGGCGGCCCCGGCGAAAGCCAGCTGGAAATCGACCGCCGGCTGATCGGCGAGCGCATCGCCCGGCTCAAACGCGAACTCGACGCGACCCGGCGGACCCGCGCCTTGCACCGCGAAGCACGCCGCCGGGCGCCTTACCCGGTGGTGGCGCTGGTCGGCTACACCAATGCCGGCAAATCGACCCTGTTCAACCGGCTGACCCGCTCCACGGTGACCGCCGGCGACATGCTGTTCGCCACTCTCGACCCGACCATGCGGCGGCTCGACCTGCCGTCGGGCCGCAGCGCGATCCTGTCGGACACGGTCGGCTTCATCTCCGAATTGCCGACCCATCTTGTGGCCGCCTTCCGCGCCACCCTCGAAGAGGTCACCGAGGCCGACATCGTCATCCATGTCCGCGACGCCCATCATCCCGACAGCGAGGCTCAGTGCGGCGACGTGCTGGCGGTGCTGGGCGATCTCGGGCTCGCCGATGCGGCGCTCGGAGATTCTGGACTAGATGGGGCGGCCGAAGGCGGGCTGATCGAAGTACTGAACAAGATCGACCTGCTCGACTCCACCCAACGCGCCAGCTTCCAAAACCATGCCCAGCGCAACGTGCAGGCCGTGGCGTTGTCGGCGGCGACCGGGGAGGGCTGCGAGGCGCTGCTGGCGCTGCTCGACCGCCGGCTGAAAAGCGAGATTCAGCGGGTGCGGCTCGAGATCCCGCTGAGCGACGGCAAGACCCTGGCATGGATCTATCGCCATGGCGAGGTTCTCGGCCGCCGCGACGACGGCGAGGCCGCCCACCTTTCGGTCCGCCTCAGCGACGCCGACCTCGCCCGCCTGCGCCACCAGCAGAGGCTGCACTAGCTAGCCCTCGCCGCGCTTGACCTGTTGCCACAGCGTTTCGAGCGCGTCGAGGTCGCGGCCGGCGCAGCGCTCGGCGGCGAGCGCCTCGACCGCGCGAAAGCGGCGCTCGAACTTGGCGGTGGCGCGGCGCAATGCCGCTTCCGGGTCGAGATCGAGCTTGCGCGCGAGGTTGGCGGCGGCGAACAGGATGTCGCCCATCTCGTCCTCGATTTTTTCGGGATCGTCGCCGTGATCCAGTTCGGCCTCAAGCTCGGCGATCTCCTCGGCGAGCTTGGCGATGACCGGCCGCGCCTGCGGCCAATCGAAGCCGATCCGCGCCGCCCGCTGCTGGATCTTGGCGGCCCGCAACAGGGCAGGGAGCGCCAACGCCACCCCGTCGAGCACGCTCTCGCGGGCGCCGGCGGCTACGGCGCGGGCATGGCGCTCGCTGGCCTTGTGCTCCTCCCACGCAGCGCTCTGCGCCGCTGCCGACGCGATTTCCGCGGCGCCGAACACATGCGGGTGGCGGCGCACCATCTTGTCGGCAATCGCCGCGGCAACATCGTCAAAGGCGAAATGCCCGGCCTCTTCGGCGATGCGGGCGTGAAAGACGACCTGGAATAGGAGATCGCCGAGCTCGTCCTTGAGCCCCGCCATGTCGCCGCGGGCGATCGCTTCGGCCACCTCATAGGCTTCCTCGATCGCATAGGGGGCAATCGTCGCGAAATCCTGCTCGCGGTCCCACGGGCAGCCACGCTCGGGGTCGCGCAGCTGCGCCATGATCGCCAGCAACCGTTCCAGGGATCGACTCATCGGGTCTCCGGTAAGAGGCGATTTTTCAACAAGAATTGCCGGTGCGGCGCGGCCATTGGCTGGTCTATCGCCGAAATCGCGGTGCGCGACTTAGAGGCCGATGTGTCCACCAAATAGAGATGTCACCGTTTCTGCCATTTAGAAATGTCACTGTCGTTGGGGTCGGGCGGCGGGCGGGCGCGGAGCCCCCGGCGTAGCGCAGCGCCCGACCGGCACCCGTAACGCGGACGGGCGAAACGGCTCCCGAGTTTGTACCGAGCGGGCCCGAGCCCGCTCGGCTCGTAGAAAACTCAGCCGACCTTAAACAGACGTGGGTCGCGCTGATCGCGACGGCGCGGTGCTGATCGACTGCGATGTGGGGGTTCGCGGCGGAGTTGTTGCTCGCGAATGAAAGCGAGCGCGGCGCCGAGCTGTTTGTTCTCGACGATCGCGGCCTGCGAGACTTGGCGAATTTTATCAAAGGTCCGATACGCCAGTTCGAGGCCGCGGTAGCGGATTGCCAGGCGGCCGTCGGGATAATCGACCACGGCGACCCGCTTGCCGATCGCCGCCTTGGCCTGGTCGGTCGGTTCCAGGATGAAGAGGATCTTGTCGTATTGCAGCGTCAATGCCTGTGAGAGGGTGCGCTCCTCCTTCCAGGCAAACGCATCATCGAGATCGTCGCCGGCGCGCAGCGGCCGATGCAGGTCCTTCTTGTTCACCGGCGGCTTAGCGAAGCGCGCGTTATAGTCGGCAATGAACGCCGGAAGCAGGGCGTTGCCCTCCGCCAGGGCTGCCGCCCCGGCCAGCCGCAATTCCTTGACCAGCCGATCCTGCAACGTCTTGTTGGCGCGCTCGACCCGGCCCTTGGCCGGGCTCGAATTGGCGCAGATGATGTCGATGTTCAGGGCATGCAATGCCCGGCCGAATTGGGTCATGCCGTCACCGCCAAGCGCGCCTGGATGGTTGACCCGAAAGACGCCATGCTTGTCGCTGTAAAACGCCACCGGCTTGCCCCACGCCTCCAGATAGGCCCGCGCCGCGTGAAAATAGGCAAAGGTCGACTCGCTCTCGACAAATTGCAGATGCATCAGTCGGCTGGTCGCGTCGTCGACAAACACCAGCAAGGTGCATTGTGGTCCGCGATCCTCAAACCACCAATGCTCGCTGCCGTCGACCTGCACCAGTTCGCCGACGCAATCGCGCCGCGGCCGCGGCTGGTGGATGCGCTTGCGCTGCTTACGATCGCGCCACAGCCCGTCGGCGATCATCCACTGGCGCAAGGTCTCACGACCAACCGTTACCCCATGAGCCTCGCGCAGCTTCTCGGCCGCCAAGGTCGGGCCAAAATCCCAATACCGCTCGCGGATCATCGCCAGAACCGCGCACCGCACCGCCTCGGGCTTGCGCCGGTTGCCGCGACGACCGCGTCCTTCGAGATCAGGCCGGTCGGACCTTCGATCCTGTAGGCCTTCAGCAACCGAAACACCTGACGGCGCTCGAGCCCGAGCAGCTGACTCGCCGCCACGGTCGTCAATCGCCGCCGATCCAAATCCTGCAGCACCTCGAGCCGCCGCAGCTCCCGATCGCTCATCAGCCGAACCGTCACCCCAAACACCCCCCAGAAATCCTCCGGGGAGTGTCATCTCTAACTGGCACACGGGTGACATTTTGATCGGGCGCCTACAGCCGAATGTCGCATAATGTATATTATGGAAAGTCGTCGACCTTTTTGCACATGAAAACACGCTGGTAGCCGTCCTGACGCCCACGGCCGGTCTCGGCGAAACCGATCCGCGCGTAGAGCGCCAGGTTCTCGGTCATTAGCTGATGCGTGTAGAGGCCCAACTCGCGGTATCCGAGGCGGCGCGCCTCGCTTTCGGCAAACCGGATGAGCCGCCGCCCGAAGCCCTGGCCCTGACGATCCGGATCGACCGCGATGTTGTCGAGCAACAGGTGATCAGCCTTCGGGATCAGCACGACGATGGCCACGGCGGCGTGGTCGGCGTCTTCGAGGATGCTGACCGCGCCGGCCTCGATCAGCGCCCGGAAATCGTCGAGCATCGGCCCCGGCGGCCTGCCGATCCGCGCGATATAGGGCGAATAAGCGGCGCCAACGATCGCCTCGATCGCAGCCCGGTCAGCCGGTCGGGCTCGCCGGATCATGGGTCGGGCAGCTCGATCGCGAGGCCGTCCTGGCCGGGCTCGACGCCGGCCGGCAATTCGGCGCTGAGCTCGCGATAGTCGAGGCTCTGCTCCATATGCGTCAGCGCCGCGCGCCGTGGACCGACCCGAGCGATCCAGCCAAGCGTCTTGTCGAGATGGCTGTGGGTCGGGTGCGGCGCCCGGCGAAAGCAATCGACGATCCAGAGCTCGACCCCGGCGATCGTGTCAAAGGCGGCGTCGTCGAGTTCGACCACGTCGGTCGAATAGGCCATCGGCCCGATCCGGAACCCGAGTGTCGTGCTAAAGCCGTGATCCTGAGCGAACGGTGCGATCTCGACGCCGCCGATCGCAAACCCGCCAGCGATCTGATGCGGTATCAGGCACGGCTTGTAATAACGCCCCGGCTCGCTCGGCAGGTCGAAAACATAGCCGAAGCGGCGGCGGATTTCGGCCAGGGTCTTGCCATCCGCCCAGAGTGGGATCTCCTGTCCCATCAGGCGGTTCAGCGCGCGCAAATCATCGATGCCGTGCAGATGGTCGGCATGCGCGTGGGTCATTATCACGGCGTCGAGCCGCGCCACCCGCGCGTCGATCAGCTGCTCGCGCAGATCGGGCGAGGTGTCGATCAAGATTGCGACCCGCCCGATTTCGACCAGAACCGAGGCCCGCCGGCGGCGATTGCGGGGGTCGGAGGGATCACATCTTCCCCAATCCGGTCCGATCGCCGGCACCCCGGTCGACGCACCGCAGCCGAGAATCGTCACCCTCATAATTTAGAGGGGCGTCCGAGCGGCGCGCTCGCCTTGGCGAACAGCCGAAAAAAATTGGCGCTCGTCGCCTTCGCCAGCGCCTCGGGCCCGATGCCCTTCAAGGCTGCCACTGCCGCCGCCGTCGCCGCGACAAAGGCCGGCTCGTTGCGCCTGCCGCGATACGGCGCCGGAGCGAGATAAGGGCTGTCGGTCTCGACCAGCAGGCGGTCGAGCGGCAGATCGCGCACAATCGCGCGCAGATCCTCGGCGTTTTTGAAGGTCACGATCCCGGAAATCGAAATATAGAAGCCGAGCGCCAGCGCCGCCTCGGCCAGTCCCCGGCCGCTCGAAAAACAATGCAGGACCCCCGGCGGCGGCCGCTCTTCCTCGAGGATGCGGGCGATATCGCCGTCAGCCTCGCGGGCGTGGACGATCAGCGGCAGACCGGTTGCGCGCGAAGCCGCGACATGGGCGCGGAACACCCGCTCCTGAATGTCGCGCTGGCTCAAATCATAGTGGAAATCGAGTCCGGTCTCGCCGATCCCGACAACTTTCGGGTGATCCGCCAGCCTCGCCAGCTGCTCGGGCAGCAGTTCGGCGTGGTCGGCGGCCTCGTGGGGATGAGCCCCGACCGAGCACCAGATCGCCTCGTCGCTGTCGGCGACCGCACGCACCGCATCGAACTGATCGAGCCTGGTGCCGATCGTCAGCATGGTTCCGACCCCGGCCGCCTTGGCGCGGGCCACGACCGCCTGCCGTTCGGCCGCGAAATCGGGGAAATCGAGGTGGCAATGGCTGTCGACCAGCATCCCCGCCCTGCCCTCCTCGTCATCATCATTATTCATGTCGTCATCATTCATGCCGCCGGCCCCTCGACAAACCGCGGGAAGATCCCCTCGGGCCGCGGCAACCTTGTTCCCGGGACCAGCGGGGCCGCCGCGAGCGCGGCGAAGTCGCGGGCGCCTGAGGCCACGCCCAGCTGATCGAGCAGCCGAATTGCCGAGCCTGGAACAAATGGCTGCACCAGAATTCCGAGATGCCGGATCGTCTCGGCGAGGGTATAGAGCACAGTGCGCATCCGATCTGGGTCGCCGCGCCGCAAAGTCCACGGCGCCTGCTCGTCGACATACCGGTTGGCTTCGGACACAATCTTCCAAATGGCCTCGAGCGCAAGGTGAAACGCCTGTTCTCTCATGTGGTTGCGCATCGTTTCCAAGAGGCCGTCCGCAAGCTCCAGCAACATTTGGTCGGCAACGCTGAGCT
This sequence comes from uncultured Alphaproteobacteria bacterium, assembly GCA_963814805.1. Taxonomy (GTDB): domain Bacteria; phylum Pseudomonadota; class Alphaproteobacteria; order ATCC43930; family CGMCC-115725; genus AP-15. Next base: position 78,889 of record CAWFER010000007.1, read on the forward strand.
TGCCGGGCTCGGGAATTGCGGCGCCGCAATCGCGGTTGATCATGACCAGCACGCGCTGCGCCAGATTGCCGAGGTCATTGGCGAGATCGCTGTTGAGCCGGCCCACCATGGCCCGGTGCGAAAAATCGCCATCGTTGCCGAACGGCAATTCCCGCAACAAAAAATAGCGCACCGGATCGACGCCGTAAGCGTCGACCAGTTGCTTTGGCGGGATCACATTGCCGAGCGACTTCGACATCTTCTGACCCTCGACCGTCCACCATCCATTGGCAAAAACCCGGCGCGGCGGCGGCAGCCCGGCGGCCATCAGAAAAGCCGGCCAATACACTGAATGGAAACGCAGGATATCCTTACCTACCACATGAAGAGCGGTGGGCCAATAGGTTGAAAACTGGGGCGTTGCGACGTCGGGGTAGCCGAGCGCGGTGATGTAGTTGGTGAGCGCGTCGAGCCACACATAGATGACATGCCTGGGATCTCCGGGCACCGGGATGCCCCAGGTGAAGCTGGTGCGCGAGATCGAGAGATCCTTGAGCCCGCCTTTGACAAAGCTGATCACCTCATTTCGGCGGCCGCGCGGGGCGACCGCGTCGGGGTTTTCCTCGTAATAGGCCAATAGTTTGTCCTGCCAGGCAGATAGCCGGAAAAAGTAATTCTCTTCCTCGAGCCATTCGACCTCGGCGCCGGTCGGCGCCCTGCGGCCATTCGGGCCCTCGACCAGCTCGGCCTCGTCGTAAAAGGCCTCGTCGCGCACTGAATACCAGCCGGCAAAGCGGCCCAGATAGATCTCGCCGCGACGCTCGAGCTCCTGCCAGATCGCTTGGACCGCTCGGGCATGGCGCGGCTCGGTGGTGCGGATGAAATCGTCGTTGCTGATATCGAGCAGCCGGGTGATTTCGCGGAACGCCGCAGAAATTCGGTCGGCGAATTGCTGCGGCGAGATCCCGGCGGCGCGCGCCGACTGCTCCACCTTCTGACCGTGCTCGTCGGTGCCGGTCAGGAATTTGACCCGATACCCGTCGAGCCGCATGAACCGCGCCAGCGCATCGCAGGCCACCGTCGTATAGGCGTGTCCGAGATGCGGCAGATCGTTGACGTAATAGATCGGCGTGGTGACGAAAAAGGGCCGGTCCGCGGTCATCATCCTCTCCAAAGCCCAGATATGGGCCGGACCGCGCGCGATACAGCCGGCGAGCGGCGGCTTCGTTCTAGCGCGCCGCCTCGGCGATGGCAAAGAAGGCGCCGAGCATCGTCTGCTTGCGGTCGAGGTTGAGATCGCGAGCAGCGGAAAAATCGCGCTCGATTTGCCCGTGCAACTCGGCCCAGCGCGCGGGATCGACGCGGGCGGCCAGGCGCTGGATCGCCGTCGTCTCGGCGGCGGCGATCTCGCCAGCCGGGATTTGCCCCGGGGCGAGCCCGCCTCGCACGGCGCCGGTCGCCATGCGGGCGACAAACTGCGTCAGCAATTCCTCGACGGCGCGATAACCGTCCTCGGCGTCGGCGCGGGCGAGCCGGTCGGCAAAGCCGTGCAACTTCACGCCGTCCATCGCCGGGGCCTCCACCAGCAGTTCGAGCAAGGAGCGATAGAGGGTGAGCCCGCCGGCATCGACCAGCTCGAGCGCGCGCCCAACGCTGCCGCCACAAAGTCCGGCGATTACTTCGGCCTCGGCATCGTCGAGCTGGGGCCGATAACGGGCGATCAGCCGGCCCGCAACCGCCTGCGGCAATGCCCCGAGCGTCAGCCTGCGGCAGCGCGACCGGATGGTTGGCGATAGCCGACCCGGGCTGTGGCTAACCAGCATCAGCAATGCCCGGGACGGCGGCTCCTCGAGGATCTTGAGCACCGCATTCGCCGCGTTGCGATTCATCTCCTCGGCGCCGTCGACGACGACGATGCGCCACCCCTCCTCCGCCGCGGTCAGGCGCAGAAACGCGCCGATCTCGCGCGTATCCTCGACCACGATATCGCCGCGCAGGCGCTTGCGGCGCGGGTCCCAGGCGCGTTCGACGGTCAACAGATCGGCGTGGCCGCCGGCCGCGACCCGGCGAAAGGCGCCGCTGTCGGGGTCGATCGCGAGCCCGGCTTCGCCACGACCGCCCAAAAAATCGGCGGCGCCGCCGCTGCTGCCTTGGGCCAAAAGAAAGCGGGCAAAGCGAAACGCCAGGGTCGCCTTGCCGATGCCGCGCGGGCCGCCGAGCAGGATCGCGTGTGGCAGTTTTCCGCCACGATAGAGCCGTTCGAGCGCGCGCGCGGCGCTCTCGTGGCCGAGGAGATCCGGGTTCGCCCGCGGCGGTGGCGCGCTCTCCGCGGCGGCCGGCGGTTCTATTGCGCGGACCATGCCGAGCCCGCACGCGGCGCGGTTGGGCAAAGACGCTGTCGCACGCGTTGGCGCGGCATGCTTCGCTCAGGGGTCCAGCGCCACGCGCAGCCGCTGCGCCACCGCGCTGGTCACGGCGCGATGCACCGCATCCGGCTCGCGCGAGGCGTCGATCAGCACGCAGCGGCCGGGAGCGGCGGCGGCGATCTCGCGGAAGCCCTCGCGCAACCTGTCGTGAAAGCTCGAATCAAGATGCTCGAAGCGGTCGCCGGACGGCGACCGGGCGGCGGCGCGGGCGAGCCCGGCGGGTGCGGGCAGATCGAGGATCAAGGTCAGATCCGGCGCGAAATCGCCCAGCGCAAAGCGGTGCAGCGCCGCCAAATCCGCCGCCGCCAGCCCCCTGCCATAGCCCTGATAGGCGATGGTCGAATCGGCAAAACGGTCGGATACGACCCAGACCCCGCGCGCCAGCGCCGGCATGATCAGCCGATTGACATGGTCGCGCCGGGCCGCGACCAGCAGCAGCGCCTCCTGCTGCGCATCCCAGCGCGCGCCCTCGCCTTCGAGCAGCAGCCTGCGGATCGCCTCGGCGCCGGGCGACCCGCCCGGCTCGCGCGTCGCCAGCGCTGCGATCCCGGCGCGTTCGAGCGCCGCGGCGAGCAAGCCAACCTGCGTCGATTTGCCGGCGCCTTCGCCGCCCTCGATGGTAATGAAGCGGCCGCGCGCCATCTGCTCAGTGCCGCCTGCCCCAGACCAGATACCCCGCCAAAGTCGCGATCCGACCCATCGCGTTCATCCGCGGGACATCGGCAGCGGCGATCAGCGGCGTCTCGATCGGAGCCATGCCGGGAGCGGTGACGACGAGCTTGCCGAGCGTCTCCCCCTTGGCGATCGGGGCCGGGATCGGACTGGAGTAGTCGGCGGTGACCTTCATCGCGGTGCGCGCCTGGCGCGACAGGGTGACGACCAGATTGTCGGCGACCGTGAGCGGCACGCGCGCCGCGGCGCCGAGCCACACCGGGGCGTCTTCCACGGTCTCGCCGGCGCCGAATAGCCGATAATCGTTGAAGTCGCGAAACGCCCAGTCGACCAGCCGTTCGCTTTCCTGCGCCCGCGCCCGCATCGTCGGCAACCCGCCCAGAACGATGACGATGCGCCGGTCGCCGCGCTTGACCGAGCCGGCGACGCTGTAGCCCAATTCCTCAGTGTGTCCGGTCTTCAGACCGTCGGCGCCGTCATTGTCATAGAGCAGCGGATTGCGGTTGCCCTGCTTGATGTTGTTGAAGGTGAACTCCTTCTCGCCATAGATCTTATAGTATTCGGGGAAATCCTTGATCGTGCGCATCGCCAATGTGGCCAGATCGCGCGCGGTCACCCAGCCATCCGGGTCGGGCAGGCCGGTGACGTTGGCGAAATGGCTGTTTTTGAGCCCAATCTGTTTGGCGGTTTTGTTCATCAGATCGACAAAGGCCTGCTGGCTTCCGGCGAGCCCTTGGGCCAGCACCAGGCAGGCGTCGTTGCCCGACTGGATGATCATGCCGTGCACCAGATCGTCGATCGACACCTTGCCGCCCAAGCGGCACGAACATTTTCGAGCCGCCGAGCCGCCACGCCTCCTCGCTGACCGGCAATTGGTCGGTCAGTTTCGCGGCGCCCTTTTTCAGCATGTCGAAGACGACATAGGCGGTCATCAGCTTGTTCAGCGATGCCGGCGGGAACGGCTGGTCGGCGGCCTTATCGAGCAATACGGCGCCGGTTTCGACCTCGACGATGATCGCGTGCGCCGCCTCGGTGTCGATGCCGATGGCCGACGCTCCCGCGGCGGCCGCAGCGCTCGCCGCTGGAACCGGCGCTCTCGCCGCGGGTTTGGCCTTGATCTTTGCCGCGACCGGCTGACCGGCGAGAGCGGCCGCGAGCAGTGCGACAACAAGAAATCCAAAGAAACGCGGCCCGATAGCCATGCCCATTTCCGTTCGCCCGATGTACGCGCAAGCTCAGTCGGTGACGATCCGCGCCCCGGGATAGCCGCTGCTGACAACCCGCTGCAGCAAGCGGTCAGCCTGTTCGACATTCTCCACGGGGCCGAGCCGCACCCGATAAACCTGCACCCCGTTGACCGCAACGGTCATCACCCGCACGCTGCCCAAAGGTGCTATGCGGGTCTGCACCCGCCGCGCATTGTCGCGCAGCGAAAACGCGCCGGCCTGGACATAGAGCCGGCCCGAGGGCCGGCTCGCAGCCGCTACGGTTCTCGACCGGGAAAGTGGCATTTCTCGGGCGTGGGTCGACCCGGCAGGGGTGTTGTGTTCGAGTGCAGGCTTCGGCGCGCCAGGCAGCGGCGCTGCCTCGGCCGGCGCGATCAGGGCAAATCGCGACAGCGCCGCATAGGCCCCATCGGATCGTCGCGGCGCATCGCTGGCCCGCGCCGGGAGCGTCGTCGGCGCCGCCGCCATCTGCGCGATCGACGGCGGCGGCGACGGGCGGGGTCGCGGCATTGGCGTGCGGGCCACCGGTCGGGGTGCGGTTTCGCTAGGCGTCATCGGCGGGGCCGGGGCGGACCCATATGAAACCGCTGGCGGCCTGACCGCAGCATCGCGGCAGCCGGGGCGGCGTCAGCGAGCAGAACCTGCCCGCTGTTGCGCATCGCCTCCTCGGCGACCCTGATGCTCGCATCCTTGACGATCTTGACCTCGACCGGGGCGGTGCCCTGCGCCTCGAAGCCGAGCAGCTGCGCTGCCCGGCGCGACACGTCGATCAGGCGGCCGTCGACAAACGGCCCGCGGTCGTTGACCCGCAGCCGCAACGACCGGCCGTTTTGCAGGTTGGTCACCTGGACGATGCTGGGCATCGGCAGAGTGGTATTGGCCGCGGTCAGCCGGTTGAGGTCGAAGATTTCGCCATTGGCGGTCAATCGCCCGACAAACTCCCCGCCATACCAGGAGGCGATCCCGGTCTTATCGTAATTGTAATCGACCGCCGGATAATACCACATCCCTTTGATCTCATAGGGTCGGCCTACCCGGTAGCTGCCTTGCCCGTCGCCGGGGGCGCCAAGGCTGCTGTAAGATCCGTCATAGGGCTTCGAGGCGCAGCCGGCCAGCAGCAGGCCAAGCAACACGATCGGCGCGGCAATCCGGGTGCAGCCGGCGGCGTCGGATCGGCATCGTTTCCCCCGCCCGATCCGAGGATCAGCTGTGCTCGACCCGCTCCTGCCCCAGCATGCTGTCGGCCAGATAGCCGACGGCTCCGGCAAAATAGGTGGATTTGTTCCAGCGCATGATCGTGCGGAAATTGTCGTAGACCAGCAGCGCCGGGCCGCCGGCGCCGTCCGGCACGACCAGCGACGCCTCGATCTGCGGGGCGCCCAGCGGCGTCGAATCGAGATTGCGGACCCCGAGCCGGCCCCATTCCCCGGTCAGCCTTCTGACATCGAGCCCGGTAAAGCGCAGATCGAAATCGGGCGGCAGCAGCACCGCGCGCCCCCAGGTCTCGCCGTCGCGCCAGCCCAGATGCGCGATGAAATTGGCGATCGAGGCGAGGACATCGGCCCGGTCGGTCCAAATGTCGCGGCGGCCGTCGCCGTCGAAATCGACGGCATAGCCGAGGAACGTCGACGGCATGAACTGGCATTGGCCCATGGCCCCGGCCCATGACCCGGTCATGTTCGCGGCCGCGATGTTGCCTTCGTCGATGATGCGCAAAGCCGAGATCAGCTCGCCGCGGAAATAGGGGCCGCGACGCCCGTCGAAGCCGAGCGTGGCCAAGGACGAGACCACCATGTAATTGCCGGTGACCGCGCCGAAATCGCTTTCGAGGCCCCACAGGGCGACGATGAAGCGCGGCTCGACATCGTAGCGCCGCCACACCTGGTCGAGCACGACCCGGTTATCGAACAGCTGCCGGCGCGCATTCTCCTCGCGCTGCGGGGTGACCGTCTTCTGCAGGTATTGGGCGAAGGTCAGCACCTGCTCCGGCTGGCGGCGATCGAGCTCGATCACATGGGGCAGGTATTCGGCGTAGCGCAGCGACCCGTCGATCGTTGACAGCCGGATGCCGCGCGCGGCGGCATCACGCCGGACAGCGTAAAGAAACGCCAGAAAATCGGCATCGCTCGCCTTTGCCTGCGACCCGGCCAGCAGTGCCGACGCCGCGAGCGGCGCCGCGAACATAGTCCGCCGGCTGAAGCGACGAGCCGCCATCGGAGCCCCCTCGGTCCCGTGTTCCCCGATGGATTCTTGCCACAACGGGGCGGCATCATGCAATCCCCAGAAGATCGCGAGAAGGATCCACGGGGTCTGATCTTTCGCAAAAGTAAATTTTCGGCTAGCGGCCCGGCAAATCGCCGGCCAGAACGCGTCACCTTGACAAATCGCCGCAGCGGACGTACCCAAAAATTAAGCTCGGCGCGCCTTGGAAGGAAGTTAAGGATATGGGCGAGATTCTCGGACTCGGCGTCACCCATTTTCCGCCGCTCTCGGGGACCGACGAAAGCATGGGCCGTATCCTCAAGCGGGTTCTCGACGACCCGGCCCTGCCCGAACGCTATCGTCATCCCGAAGGCTGGCCGGCGGCGATGCGCGAGGAATATGGCGCCGACCAGGGCTTGTCGGCGGCGCGGCGACACCGCGAGGCGCTGATTGCCGGGTTCCGCAACGCGCGCCGTGCGCTCGACGAGTTCGCCCCCGACCTCGTCGTGATCTGGGGCGATGACCAGTATGAGAACTTCAAAGAGGATATCATCCCGCCGTTCAGCGTGCTCGCCTATCAATCGATGACGCCAAAGCCGTGGGAGTATTATCGTAGCGCCAACACCTGGGGCGAACCACACGACAAGGTCTTCGAATACACGGGCAACCGGCAGGCCGGCAAATATCTCGCCGGCAAGATGATCGAATCCGGGTTTGACGTGTCCTACGCCTATAAGCCGCTGCACCATCCGCTCGGCCACGCGTTTCTGAACACGTTACTCTTCCTTGATTACGACCGGCAGGGGTTTCCCTATCCGGTGCTGCCGTTCCAGGTCAATTGCTACGGCCGCCGGGTGATCGCCCAGCAGGCCGGCGTGCGCAGCCTGAGCGAACAGCCGGCCGAGGCCGATTTCGACCCGCCCTCCCCTGCTCCGTGGCGCTGCTTCGACCTCGGGGCCGCCTGCGCGCGGATCGTCAAGGACAGCCCGTACCGGGTGGCGCTGATCGCCTCGTCGAGCTGGTCGCACGCGTTTCTGACGCCGAAGAACTATCTGCTCTATCCCGATGTCGCCGCCGACCGAGGGCTCTACGACGCGCTGGTCAAGTGCGATTACGCCGCCTGGCGCGAGCGCCCGCTGAGCGCCGTCGAGGATAGCGGCCAGCAGGAAATCCTGAACTGGATGTGCCTGATGGGGGCGATGAACGCGCTCGGCCGGCGGCCTTCCGAAACCTCGTTTATCGAGACCTGGATCTTCAACTCGAGCAAATGCTTCGCGGTTTACGAGCCGTGAGCCGGTAGGCGTCGAGCCGTGCCCGGCCTGCCTGGGCGGGAGCTGGCGCAGGAGCTGATCGGCCACAGCCGGGCGGAATGCCGCGCCAGCCCGTTCGAGGCGGTGATCGCGGCGGCCGGGCAGGACCGGCTCGACGATGACGCCGCCACCCGGCTGATCGGCCGGCTGTGGACGCTCGAGCGGATGTTTTATTACATCTATGGCGGCTGGGGCCAAGGGCTGGAGATGAACGACTTTCCGGGGGTGGAGCCGGAAAAATGCACGGGCTGCGGCGATTGTCTCGGCTATTGCCCCGCACCCGGCGCTCTGGTGCAGTATGCAATGTTATCAATAACCAAATAGATGCACCGCATTAACGTTCACATAGTTCCTGGGTTCAAAGAATGCCGCGAGCCGCTTTTCGACGTATTGGAAAGGACGAGTAACGTTCCCCTTGGCGGCCTGCCTTACGCGCGGGACGACCAAAAAGAGATAATGCGCAGAATCACAGACATGACATTTCCATAAATCCAACAGATCCATGTTATTAGCTGTCGTCTTCCCCCTTTCTACTGGATAGAACCTGACAGAGAGTTCTGATTTTGGTGTTTCCGCGGGGCCGGCTGTGCCACAGTGCGGCATGCGCAAGGGGATCACCATCGAGATTACGCCGGCCGATCGGAAGCGCTTGCAGTCGATCATCCGGGATCGCAACAGCCCGCAGAAGCACGTCTGGCGCGCGCGGATCGTCATGCTGACGGCCGATGGAGCGGGGACCACCGCCATCATGCGCGCGGTTGGCAAAGGCAAGACCGTGGTCTGGCGCTGGCAGGAACGCTTCATGCATGAGGGGGCCGAGGGGCTCGCCCGCGACAAGACCCGGCCCGCGCGCATCCCGCCGCTGCCGGCCGCGACCGTCGATCGGGTGGTGGCGCTGACCAACCAAGCCCCGCCGCATGAAGCGACCCATTGGACGGCTTCGGCGATGGCCAAGGTGGCGGGGGTCAGCCCGTCCTCGGTGCGCCGCATCTGGACGCGGCACGGGCTGCAGCCGCATCGGGTGCGTTCGTTCAAGCTCTCCAACGATCCCAAATTCGCCGCCAAGCTCAAGGAGGTTGTCGGTCTTTATATCGATCCGCCGGATCATGCCGTGGTCCTCAGCATCGACGAGAAAAGCCAGATCCAAGCCCTTGACCGCACCCAGCCGGGGCTGCCGATGAAGAAGGGGCGCTGCGCCACGATGACCCACGATTACAAGCGCAACGGCACCACCACCCTGTTCGCCGCCCTCGATATCCTTGAGGGCAAGGTCATCGGGCGTTGCATGCAGCGCCACCGGCATCAGGAATTCATCCGCTTTCTCAACACCGTCGAGCGCGAGGTCGCGGTCGACAAGGCGATCCATGTGGTGCTCGACAATTATGCCACCCACAAGCACCCCAAGGTGCGCGGCTGGCTCGCCCGCCATCCGCGCTTCACCTTCCACTTCACCCCGACCTCGTGCTCCTGGGCCAACGCGGTCGAAGGCTGGTTTGCCAAACTCACCCGACAACGGCTCAAACGCGGCGTCTTCACCTCGATCGTCGAGCTGCAGACCGCCATCAACCGCTTCATCGCCGACGCCAACGGCAAGCCCAAGCCGTTCGTCTGGACCAAATCCGCTGACGCCATCCTCGCCGCCGTCACCCGCGGGACACAAGCGTTAGAAGCGATCCACTACCTCTAGCAAGATGCCTGTTTCGCCGAGGTTGCAGTAGTAATCCGGCCTCAGTCCGGCAACGGCGTAATGCGTGTACAATCCGATTTTCTCATTTTCAAAACCGAGAGCGATCACTTTTTCTACAAAAATTTCCTGAATTGCTTTGCTTGTAGCACCCAATATATGGATATCTCGGATTTTTTGCTGAGTCGCGGGTTCGTCAAGGTGTTTTCGTAGGTCCTCAGCTTTTTGGGCTGCCTGTTTAAAACCGTCGAGATCTTCAACTCCGTGCTTTTTCAGCACCGCAAACGCGATCCTGTCAGGCTTAATCTGCTCTACAATTTTCATCCTAAGTCCCCAAAGCGACCGCGCAGACGGGCTAGGATGTAGGCGACAGATTGCTTTCTGATTAAGGGATGGCGATCGTCCCGACCCCCCCCCGTGCGGATGATCCGTGTGTATGAATCACGGCCTTCAATCTGTTAACATGCTACGTGACTATGGATGGAGACGGATATGGCGCGCAAGTACACCTTGATGTCATCCGACGGGCATCTCGAAGTGCCGCCCGAGCGGTGGGTGCACCGGGTGCCGCAGAAATATCGCGACCGCGCGCCGCATACCGTCCATCTGCCCGATGGCGGCGACGCCTTGATGATCGAGGGCCAGCCGCTGCTCGAGGCGAATTTTCTCGATCTGCGCGCCGGTCGGGCCGAGGGCACCTGGCAGCCCTTCGGCCTCAAGGTCGCCGACGCCGCCGGCACCGGCTCGCCCGAGCAGCGCGTCAAGGAGCAGGACCGCGACGGCATGGACGCCGAGGTCCTGTTCGCGGCGATGGTCGCGGGGCCGGTGTTCTGGCGCAACATCAGCCATGACGAGGTCTACAAGGCGGTGATCCGCGGCTACAACGACTGGCTCGCCGAGGAATATTGCGCGGTCGCGCCCGACCGCCTGATCGGCATGGGCGTCATCCCGATCACCAATGTCGACGACGCGATCGCCGAGATGGCGCATTGCAAGAAAGCTCGGGCTCAAGGGCATCCTGATGGGCGCGCCTGCCCAGCGCCAAGGGCTATCCGACGCCGGAGGACGACAAGTTCTGGGCCGCCGCGGTCGATATGGACATGCCGGTCACCGTGCACGTCCAGTTCTACCGCACCGGCGCGCGCGCCACCCAGCCGACCTTCAAATACCCGAAGGAAGACCCGGTCATCATGCAGCGGCTGCGCCGGCCGTTCCTCGAATGGCTGTGCAATTTCGGGCTGGCGCCGTCGGTCAGCATCGCCCAACTGGTCCTCGCCGGCGTGTTCGAGCGCCACCCGAAACTGAAGGTGTTCTTTGCCGAGACCCGGCTCGGCTGGGTCCCGTTCTGGCTCGAGCACATGGATCTGTGGTACCAGCGCCATCTCGGCTGGGCCCAGGAATATCTCGGCTTCAAGCCACTGAAGGAATTGCCGAGCCACTACGTGCGCGAGCACGTCTATTTCAGCGTGCAGTACGAGCGGGTCGCGATCGAGGAGCGCCAGCATGTCGGCGTCGACCGCATCATGTTCGCCACCGACTTCCCGCATATCGAATGCGAGTGGCCCAACTCGCGCCCGCTGATCGACAAGATCTACGCCGACATCCCCGAAGCCGACAAACGCCGGATCTGGGCCGACAACTGCGTCGAATTCTTCCAGCTCGACTCGCGCGGGGGTGACGAAGGCTTCGATCGCCGTTACCGACATGCGGACGGAACATTTTTCTCGTCACAGCCGGCGCAGGGCGGCCGCCCATGGCCGATATGGGTCCGGCCTACGCCGCGGCAGACGCGGAGTGAGCGATAGCGGAGTCACTTTCGACAGCACAAGCGACGGTGGGTAATGACGCAGGATGGGATTGATTGGACTGGAGCCGGGCAATAGCCGAGTCGGTGGTGGATGAGTCTAGCGGACAGCCAGGGATCGTGCCGCCGGCCAATTTTCGCTTTGCGGTTGAGGTGGCGTACCCAAGTTTCAGGGGATCGGCCTGACGCCGCAAATCGGCGTTACAATTCAAATCGAGAGACTCCCGGCGGCGTGAGGTCGAGAAGGCCGGCGGCGCGCAACTCGTCGATGGCCGGCAGGTCGCGCAGGCTGTCGAGGCCGAAATGGGTAAGGAACCCCGGCGTCGTGACCCAGAGGAGCGGCCGGCCGGGGGTCGGGCGGCGGCCCCTCGGGCGGACCCAGCCCGCTTCCATCAAGGTGTCGATGGTGCCCTTGCCGAGGCCGACGCCGCGGATCTCCTCGATCTCGGCGCGGGTCACCGGCTGGTGATAGGCGATGACCGCCAGGGTCTCGACCGCGGCGCGCGACAATTTGCGGGCGACCGGCCGCTCGATGCGCAGCGCCGGGGCGAGGTCGGGGGCGGTGCGAAACGCCCAGCCGCCGGCCAGCCGCACGAGGTTGACGCCACGCCCGGCGTAATGCTCGGCAAGCTCGCGCAACAGGCCGCCAGGATCGGCCCCCTCGCCGAGCCGCCGCGCCAGCGTCTCCTCGCTCAACGGCTCGCCCGCGGCGAACAGCAAGGCCTCGACCACCCGCAATTGCTGCGCGCGATCGCTCACCGGCGCATTGCCTCGCCGCCCGATGTCCGGATCGCCATGCCGGCGCTGCGCAAAAAGATCGGGCCGAAGGCGCGGTCCTGGCGCAGCTCGACCCGGCCGTCGCGGGCGAGTTCGAGAGCGGCGGCAAAGGTCGCGGCCAGCGCCGAGCGGCGGAGCTGTTCGCTGCCTGGCTCGACCGGCAGAAAGCGGGTCAGTTCGCGCCAATCGGGCACCCGGCCGAGAAAGCGCGCCAGCCGCTTCAGCGCGTCGTCCATCGAATGAAACACCGAGGGCTCGATCGCCAGCACCGCGGTGGCGCTGCGCCGACGCCCGTCGCCATAGGCGCGCAGCAATTCGTAGAGCTCGAGCCGCCAGACCGGGACGATCACCGTCGCCAGCCCCTCGGGGGCGCCGCGCAACAAGAAATCGCGGCCGAGCAGCGGGCGGGCCATCAGCCGGCGGCCGGCCAGACTGCATCGCTCGAGCAGCTTCAGCCGGTGTCCCAAGGCGGCGGCGAATTCCGCGGCATCCGGCTCGTTCTCGCTGGGGCGGTTGCGGCAGCAGCAGGCGCGATTTCAGATAGGCGAGCCACGCCGCCATCACCAGGTAGTCGGCAGCGATCTCCAGGCGCAGTTGGCGCTGCCGCTCGATAAAGGCGAGGTATTGATCGGCCAGCACCAGGATCGAGATCTTCGCCAGATCGACTTTCTGCTCGCGCGCCAAGGACAGCAACAGGTCGATCGGGCCCTCATAGCCGTCGAGATCGAGCACCAGCTGCTCGGGCTGGGCGCATCCCGCTCCCTCGCCCCGACCCTCCCCCGCTCGCCGAGGAGCGAGCGGGAGGGGGTTTGCGGCGCGAGGCGGGAGCCAAGTGCGCAGCGGCGTCGGTCACCCGCCCTGCCCGGTAATCGACAGCACGAAATGGATCAGGGCCTCCATTGGCACGCCAATCACATAGGCGAGGATGTTGAGGTTCACGCCGATCTGCTCGCCGATCCAGGGCAGCACGAACAGCATCAGCAACAGGATCGGGATGCCATAGGGCTCGAGCCGGGCGAGCGGATAGGCGAGCGCGCGCGGCAACAGCCCGACCGCGACCCGACCGCCGTCGAGCGGCGGCAATGGCAGCATGTTGAAGACGCACAGCGCGGCGTTGATCTCCAGCGAATGAACCAGGTTCGCCGCCGCCCATGCGGCTGGGCTCGATGGCAGAAATACCAACCCGTAAAGCAACAGCGACGAGACGATCGCCAGCAGCACGTTGGTCCCCGGCCCGGCCAGCGCCACCCACACCATATCGCGCCGCGGGTCGCGCAGGCGGCCGAAATTGACCGGCACCGGCTTGGCATAGCCGAACAGAAAGCGTCCGCCGGTGGTCAGCAGCAGCAATGCCGGCAGTACGATCGTGCCGAACGGGTCGATGTGGTTCAACGGGTTGAAGGTGACGCGACGGGCCCGCCAAGCGGTGTCGTCGCCAAAGTGATAGGCGATCAACCCATGCGCCGCCTCGTGAAAGGTCACGGCGATGACCACCGGCAATACCCAGGTGCTGGCCTGGTAGACGCGCCGCCCAGGACGCCGCACCGCCCATCACCGAGCCTCCGCCAGCAGCGCGTCGAAGCGGCGTTCGGCTTCGGGGCGATCGAACTCTGCCGGGGCATGCCGCAGCGCCTCGCCGCGGGCCAGCCGCGCCGCCGTCTCGGACGAAACGGGACTTGCCGCCGCGGCGATCTCCTCCATCTCGGCCGGGTCGCCGTTGCAGTGCAGCGCCAGATCGCAGCCGGCGTCGAGCGCGCGCCGCGCCCGCTCGCCGAGGCTCCCGCCCAGGGCGCGCATCGACAGATCGTCCGAAACCAGCACGCCGTCAAAGCCGATCTCGCCGCGCACGATCTGGGCGATTACCCGCCGCGACAACGTCGCCGGCGCGTCCGGGTCGATCGCCCGGTAGACGATATGAGCGGTCATCGCCCATGGCATCGCCGCCAGCGCGCGGAACGGCGCGAAATCGGTGCGCGACAGCTCCTGATGCCCGCTCTCGACCAGCGGGCAGGCGTAATGGCTGTCGATCCGGGCGCGCCCGTGACCCGGGATGTGCTTCAGGACCGGCAGCACGCCGCCAGCGAGGAGCCCCTCGCACACCGCCTGGCCGAGGCGCGCGACGCGGTCGGGCTCGGCGCCATAGGCGCGGTCGCCGATCACCGGGTCGGCGGCGGCGCTCGGCAGGTCGAGCACCGGCAGACAGGCGACGGTAATCCCGAGCCGAGCCAGATCGTCGGCGATCAGGCGGGCGCCGAGCCGGGCCGCATCGGCGGCGATCGGGTCGGGTAACGCAGCGATCCGGGCGGCCGCCGGGTAGCGTGCGCCAATGCGGCGGACGCAGCCGGGCCACGCGGCCACCCTCCTGGTCGATCAGCAGCGGCGCCGCGGGCCGCCCAATCGCTCCGCGCAACGCCTCGACCAGCTCGCGAACCTGAGCGGGGGAGCGGCAATTGCGGCGGAACAGGATGAATCCCGCCGGATCGGCCTCGGCAAAAAAGTGGCGCTCGCCGGCGCTCAACTCTTCGCCGGCGCAGCCGAAGATCGCCGCGAGCGGTCTTCTCTCGGATATCGCGGCTACCAAGACAATGGTCTTTCAATCATGGGCTCGCGGTTCCGCCTTGCGTCATCCGCGGCGGGCGCGGGCAGGAATGCGGCGGCGCCGACGGCTCGGCTAAAGATGGATTGCCGGGGTGCTCCGGACAATAACGCTCCCCGGCAATGACGCTCGGCCCGGCAATGACGCTCGGCAGGCCGACAGCGCGGCGCCATCGGCCCCAAAGGGCGAGGGCTCAGCGGACGATCATGCACTCCAAATGGCGCTGCCGCAGCTCGCCGCAAAGCCGCTCGGCGATCGCCGCATCTGCGATCGGCCCGGTTTGAATGCGGTAATAGACGCCCCTGTCGCCAAGGTCGGCGCGAACCGCCACCGCGGTCAGATGGCCGAGCAGATCCGGGTTGGTCCGCTTGATGCGATCCCATTCCGCGCGCGCCATGCCGGCGCTGCGCACCGCGCCGAGCTGGAGCCGCAGCCCGCTCGCCCGCTCCGGCTCCGGTCGGGCCGATTGCGGTCGGGCGGGCTGCGGCTCGGGCCGGCCCAGCCGCGAATTTGCCGGTGACGCAACGGTTGACGGCGCCGGCCGCGCCGGGACTGCCCCGGGCGGCGTCACCCCGGCGGCCGGGGCGGCTGAGGTCGCCGGCGCCAAGGCGGCCGCGGTTTGCGGCGCAGGTGTGGCGGGCGGACCCGGCGGCGGCGAGACCGGGAGCGCCATCGGTTGCTCCGGCGGCGGCAGCAAATGCTCGACCTCCGGCCGGCCCTGGCCCTCGCCGTAGATCAGCATGTTCCGGTCCGGAATATGCATCCCACCGGGCTTGGCCGGCTTGACCTTGATCGGCTGCGCATCGGCGCGGATCAGCGGAATGGCGCCGTTGTCGTCGCTCCCGCCCATATGCCGCGCGCCCTCGAAATAGGCGAACCACAGCCCGCCGGCAAACACGCCCATGACCAGGAGCGCGCCGAGGATCCTCAGCACCTGACGCGGTGGCGGCGCAGGTTCGTCTTCCTGCGGGTCGACATAGAGCCCGGTCCGCTCGCCGGGGTCGATCTGCCCAAGATTGTAGGACATCGCTACATCTCCTCGACCGGCGCCACGCCGATCACGGCAAGGCCGGAGGCGATCACCAGGGCGACGCCGCGGATCAGAGCCAGACGGGCGCTGGTCAGCGCCGGATCGGAGGCGAGAATAAACCGCAAGCGTGGCCTCGTCCCGGCCCTTGTTCCACAGCATGTGGAATTGCGCCGCAATCTCTTGCAGATAAAACGCAACGCGGTGCGGCTCATGGGCTTCGGCGGCGCTCTCGACCAGCCGCGGCCAGGCCGCCAGCTGGCGAATCAGCGCGAGCTCGGCCGGATCGGCGAGCCGGTCGAGCGGCGCCCGGGCTAGTGCTGCGTCGGACAGATCGGCGCCCGGAAATTCGGCGATCGCGTGGCGCATCACCGAGGCGGCGCGGGCATGGGCGTACTGCACATAGAAGACTGGGTTGTCCTTGGACTGCTCGGTCACCTTGGCGAAGTCGAAATCGAGCGCCTGGTCGTTGCGGCGGGTCAACATCATAAAGCGGAACACGTCCTTGCCGACCTCGTCGATGACCTCGCGCAGGGTGACGAAGGTGCCGGCCCGCTTCGACATCCGCACCGGCGCGCCCTTGTCGAACAGATTGACGAGCTGGCACAGCTTGACGTCGAGGGCGGCGGCGCCGTCCGTCACCGCCGCGACCGCGGCCTGCATGCGTTTGACATAGCCGCCGTGATCGGCGCCCCAGACATCGACCAAATTGGCGAAACCGCGGCGGAATTTGTCGCGGTGGTAGGCGATGTCGGCGGCGAAATAGGTCCACGACCCGTCCGATTTCTTCAGCGGGCGATCGACATCGTCGCCGAACCGAGTGGCGCGGAACAGGGTCTGCGCCCGCGGCTCCCAGTCCTCCGGCAGCTTGCCCTTGGGCGGCTCCAGCACGCCCGATATAGATCAGACCGCGTTGTTCCAGCGCCCGCAGGCAATCGTCGATCGCCCCGGCTTCGACCAGCGCGCGCTCGGATACGAAGAGATCGTGGCGCAGTCCGAGTGCGGCCAGATCCTCGCGGATCAGCGCCATCATCCGGGCGACGGCAAAGTCGCGCACCGGCTCCAGCCACTCGGGTTCGGGTCGATCGAGCCACTTCTTCCCGTCTCGCGCGGCCAACGCCCGGCCGGTTTCGATCAGGTACTCGCCCGGGTAGAACCCGTCCGGGATCGGCCCGATCGCCTCGCCCAGAGCCTGGCGATAGCGCAGATGGGTCGAGCGGGCGAGCAGGTCCACCTGCGCGCCGGCGTCGTTGACGTAGTACTCGCGCTCGACCCGAAACCCGGCTTTGGCCAGCAATGCCGCGAGCGCATCGCCGACCACGGCGCCGCGGCCGTGGCCGACATGCATCGGCCCGGTCGGGTTGGCCGAAACGAATTCGACATTGACCCGCTCGCCGCCGCCGATCGCCGAATCGCCAAAGCCGGTTCCGGCAGCGAGGATCGCGCGCAGCTGTGCGTGCCAAACCTCGGGCGCCAGCCGTGATGTTCAGAAAGCCCGGCCGCGCCGCGACCGCGGTGACGCCAAACCCGCGGTAGTCTCCCGTCACCAGCTCGCGGCCGCTGAGCGACGCGCCGATCCGCTCGGCCAGGGCCATCGGATTTTCGCGGACCGCACCCGCCAGCACCATCGCCGCGTTGGTGGCGAGATCGCCATGGGCCGGATCGCGCGGCGGCTCGACCGTAACCCGCGATAGATCGAGCCCCGGCGGCAGCGCGCCTTGCGCCGCAAGATCGTCGATCGCAGCCAGCACCAGGCGGCGAATATCGTGGAAGATGTTGGTCATCTGGCAACTGTCACGTCGGTACGTAGGTGTCGAACAGGCGGTGATGCTCGTCGAGGGCGAAGCGGTCGGTCATCCCGGCGAGGTAATCGGCGGCGACGCGCGCGGTCTGCGGGTCGTCCGGGCCGGTCGCCAGGGCCCGCCATTCGCCCGGCAGGCATTCCGGCTCGGCGAGGTAGAGCGCGAACAGGTCGTGGACGACGCGGCGCGCCTTGGAGCTCATCCGGTTGACCCGATAGTGGCGGTACATCCGCTCGAACAGGAATTCTTTGAGCGCCCGATCGTTCTGCCGCATCTCGGCGGAGAAGGCTGCGACCGGCGCCGCCAGCGCGCGCACCTCGGCGGCGGATCCGACCCGGTTCTCGGCCAGCCGCCGGCGGGTCTCGCCGATCAGATCGCCGACCATACGGTCGATCACCCGCCGGATCAATTCGTGGATCAGGCGCGGCTCCTCGATGCCCGGATAGCGCGATGCGACCTCGCGAAAGACCGGGCCGACCAGCGGCACCTCGGCCAGATCGGCGACCGCGAACAGCCCGGCGCGCAGCCCGTCGTCGATGTCGTGATTGTTGTAGGCGATGTCGTCGGCGAGCGAGGCGATTTGCGCCTCCGCTCCGGGGAAGGTGTCAAGCGCCAGCGGATGGCGGCGGTCGTATTCGGCGATCGAGGGCGGCACCGGGCGATCGACGCCGGGGCCGCACAGCGGGCCGTTGTGCTTGACGATGCCTTCGAGGGTTTCCCAGGTCAGGTTCAGACCGTCGAATTCGGCGTAGCGGCGTTCGAGCCGGGTCAGGATGCGCAGGGTCTGCTCGTTATGGGAAAACCCGCCAAACCGCGCCATTTCGGCGTTGAGCGCCTCCTCGCCGGCATGGCCGAACGGAGTGTGCCCGAGATCGTGGGCGAGCGCCAAGGTTTCGGCGAGGTCCTCGTCGAGGCCGAGGGCGCGGCTGATGGTGCGCGCGATCTGCGCCACTTCGAGGCTGTGCGTCAGCCGGGTGCGGTAGTGGTCGCCCTCGTGGTAGACGAAAACCTGGGTCTTGTGGGTCAGCCGGCGAAACGCGGTCGAATGAATGATCCGGTCGCGGTCGCGCTGATAGGGGGAGCGCATCGCGTGCTCGGGCTCCGGATGGAGCCGGCCGCGGGATTCCTGCGGTTTCGACGCATAAGCCGCGAGACCGACCAAGGGGACCATAGTTCTCTCTTACGCCGCGGCCGGGCCACCGTCTATCCCGTCCGACAAATTGCCCGAGGCGTTGCCAAACCGCGCCGGTCGCCGCCATACTTGATCCGCTAACGGCGGCGGAGCGGAGGAACCCGATGGAATACACGATCACCCCCTTGACCCGGCATACCGGGGCCGAAATTCGCGGCCTCGACCTGAACCAGGGGGTCGACGCCGAGACAAGCGGCGCGCTGAACCGGGCCTTTGCCGACCATCACGTGCTGGTGATCCGCGGCCAGGAATTCACCCCGCCCCAATTCATCGCCGCGGCGCAAGTCTTCGGCGAATTGTTCCAGCACGACAAGCGCGAGATGCACGTGCCGGGCTATCCGCAGATCTATTATGTGTCGAATGAGCAGACCGTACCGGGCAAGCGCTACATTTCGGGCGAGAGCTTTCACACCGATCATTCCAACCACCCGGCGCCGCCCAAGGCGACGATGCTGTTTCCGGTGTCATTGCCGAAGAGCGGCGGCGATACGCAATACGTCAACATGCACGAGGCCTATGACGACCTGCCCGAGGCGACCAAGGAACGCATTGACGGGCTGAAGGCGGTGCACGTCTATCTGAGCAAATACAGCCCGCGCGAATTGCGGCCGTTGAGCGCCGACAGCGCGCGCCAGGCGCCGCCGCCGGGGGTGCACCCGTTGGTCCGCACCCACCCTGAAAACGGCCGCAAGGCGCTGTACCTGAACCCGGTCCGGATCGAGGCGATCGAGGGCATGGAGGACAGTGAGGCGCTCGATCTCGTGGCCGGGCTGATGGCGCACGCGATCCAGCCGAAATTCGAATATCGCCATCAATGGCGCTACGGCGATTTCGTGATCTGGGACAACCGCAGCGTGATCCACAAGGCGAACCCAGATTACGACATGAACGAGCGGCGGTATCTCTACCGCCTGATGCTGAAGGGCGAGACGCCGGTCTGACCACAACAAATCCGGGAGGAGACCAGATCATGCGCTGGATACGGTTCGAGACCAACGGTCATGCGGCCCATGGCATCGTCGACGGCGACACGGTGACCGAAGTCAAGGGCGACCCGTTCGCCGGCTACGAAAAGACCCAGACCCGCCACAAATATTCGTCGGTCAAGTTGCTGGTCCCGGTCGAGCCCCGCACCTTTTATTGCGCCGGGCTCAATTATGCAGAGCACGTGATCGAGGCGGCGAGGAAGCGCGGCCAGGAGCCGAATTTGCCGAAAGCCGCCGATATCGGCTACCGCGCCAACAACGCGCTTATCGCCCACGGCGAGGCGATCGTCATTCCGAAGGACGCAACCGAGCGCTGCCAATACGAGGGCGAGCTGGTCGCAGTGATCGGCAAGAAGGCGAGGCACCTCTCCGAGCAGGATGCGCTTTCCTGCGTCCTCGGCTGGACCATCGGCAACGATTTCAGCGAGCGCACCTGGCAGGCTGGCGACCGCACCCTGTGGCGGGCCAAGAACGCCGACACCTTCAAGCCGATGGGGCCCTGGATCGAGACCGATTTCGATCTGGCCGCGGCGCACACGATCATCCGGGTCAACGGCGACGAGAAGATCCGCTTCAAGACCGACCACATGCTGTTCGGCCCGGCGACCTTCATCAGCCGCATGTCGCAATATATGACGCTCTATCCCGGCGATGTCGTTTGGATGGGCACCGAGGGCGCGCCGGAAAACGTCAAGCACGGCGACACGATCGACATCGAGATCACCGGCATCGGCACCCTCACGAACCCGGTGGTGCGCGAAGGGATGTAGCTGCGACACCGTCGAGCTCCGGCCGCCGCGGCGATCAGAGCTCGACAATTTGCCGCTTCAGCCCCTTGGCGACCGCTTCGGCCCGGCAGCCGGCGCCGAGCTTGCGGAACAACTGCTCGAGATGAAATTTGACGGTGTGCGGCGAGATGCCGAGCCGCCGCGCGATCGCCTTGTTGCTCATCCCTTGGGCGAGTGCGGTCAATACCTCGATTTCGCGCGTGGTCGGGGCTGGCGACCCGTCCTCCGGCAGCGGCGCAAACCTCGGTTCGGGAAAGAGAGCGAGCGGGCGCACGGCGAGCCCGGCGGCGACGGCGCGCAATGCCGCGTCGAGCTGAGCCGGCCCCGCTCCCGCCGGCAGCAGCCCGGCAAACTCGCCCCCGCTGTCGCCGAGAGCCACGATCGGGACGCCCGGCAGCGGTTCGGCGGAGCCGTCGGTCAGCACCGCCTCGGCGGCCTCGGTCGCATCCACCGCGATGTGTCCGGCTTCGGTCGCGAGCGCCGCTAGCCGCGCCGCGATCGACGGGTCGGCGGCGACGATGGCGACGCGCAGCCGCCGCGGCGAGCGGGCGACCGCCGCCGGCGCGCTCATCGGCCGGGCCGCGCCCCAATCGCGGCAGCCAGCGCCCGCACCGCCCCGGCGCGGATCAGCCGCAGCTCGACCTGACGCCCGACCAATTCGGGTCCCAGCATCCCGGCGAGTTCGGACGGGCTGCCGAGCCCGGCGCCGTCGACCGCGATCAGGATATCGCCCAGCATCAGCCCGGCCTGCGCCGCCGGCCCGTCGCGCGTCAGGCCGATCACGATCAGACCCAACGACTGACCGGCTGCGCCGCGCAGCGCTTCCGGCACCAGCACCGGCTGCACCGCCGCGCCGAGCCAGCCGCGCGCGACGCGGCCGCCGCTCAACAGCGGGTCGAGCACACGCTCGACCGTCGCCGCCGGGATCGCCAGCACCCGCCGCCGCGGCCCCAGGGTGGAAATGCCGACAAGGCCGCCCGCGGCGTCCAGCACCGGCCCGCCCTCCTCAGCCTCTTCGAGCCGCAGGTCGAGCGCAATGCGCCGGTCGATCCGGCCGCCGGCGCGGCTGTGCCAGGCGGGGCCGAGCGAATGCACCACGCCGAGACGCACCGCGACCCCGCCAGCCCGGTCGGCGGCGAGCGCCAGAACCAGCGTCCCCGGCGGCGGGTCCGACGCCACGGCGTGCGGCGCCGGCTGCGGGCCGCCATCGAGCTTCAACACGGCGATGTTGGTGCCGGGATCGCGCCCGGCGACCCGCGCGGCGAATTTCTGGCCGCCGTCGAGGATCACCTCGGCCTCGTCGACATCGGGCAGCGCCTGCTCGGAGGCGACGACGGCATCCTGGCGCCAGAGGGTGCCGGAGCGCAGCGGCCGCCCGCCGCAGCGAATCCCGGCGACCAGCCGACGCGACGCCGCAACGCGCGCGCCCAGCGCCGCGGAAAGTTGAACTAAGGTATCCTCGATAGTCTCGGGCATGGCCGCCTCCTCAATGCTATGCCGATAAGGATGGGGCCGGCTGTCGGCCGCCGCCACCGGACGAATAGGCAGGTCGCAGGCCAATGCGGATGGCGCCGACCGATCTGAGGCGGCGGCGGCGGCGTCGCGCCGAGCCTTCCGGTTCGCCGCCGACATCGTGAAATCGGTCGAAGCGGCGACCGGAGAGAGTATTCCGGGCTATTCTCGATCAGCGCACCGCCGACGTGTCGAGCGGGAAACGCCGGTCGGCCCAGTCACCGGCGATCGACGCCATCGCCGATCGGCCGCCATCAGCCGATCGCGGCGCTGCCCATCAGCGATCTCCTCAAACCGAGAGGTCCTGCGACCCGCGACGCTGTTGCCCCGATCGCCGCGGTTACTGGTGTTGCGGCCGGCGGTTCAGCGACGATCTTGCCGTCGCGCGCCGCGACCGCGTCGGCGAGTTGGGCGCACCGCGACAGCGCGTAGGTAGTTTCCGACCCTAACCGTCGTGGCCTCCCCGCCCGATATCCTGGACCGCAGCCTTAGGGATAACCCAGCCGCTGGGCTGCAAGTCTGCAGCTGTCTTCTGAAAGGGAGGCTCCGATGTTTCTATCAACTATGTACATGATCCCGCTAGTCGTGATCGTGGCCGTTCCCGTGGCCCTAATTCTGATTATGGCGACGGTGAAGATCCTGCGCGAATATGAGCGGGCGGTGGTCTTTACTCTCGGGCGCTTTCAACGGGTCAAAGGGCCGGGCCTCGTCCTGCTGATCCCCTTTTTCCAGGAGATGGTGCGGGTGGATTTGCGCATCCAGGTCATCGAGATCCCGAGCCAGGATGTGATCTCCCGCGACAACGTCTCGATGAAGGTCGACGCCGTCCTGTATTTCAACGTCGTCGATCCCGAACGGGCGATCATTCATGTTCAGCACTACCTTCCGGCGACCAACATGCTGGCCCAGACCACCCTGCGCGCAGTGCTGGGGCAGCACGAACTCGACGAGATGCTGGCCGAGCGGAAAAAGTTGAGCACCGACGTCCAGAGCATTCTCGACGCCCAGACCGAAACCTGGGGTATCAAGGTCAGCAACGTCGAGATCAGAACCGTCGAGCTCACCGACAACATGGTGCGCGCGATCGCCAAACAGGCCGAGGCGGAACGCGACCGGCGGGCCAAGATCATCCATGCGGAAGCCGAGTTCCAGGCCTCGCAAACCCTGGTCAACGCCGCCCAGATCCTGTCGAGCATTCCGGCTGCCATGCAGTTGCGCTACCTGCAAACCTTGACCGAGATCGGCGCCGAACAGAATTCCACCGTGGTCTTTCCGATGCCGATCGACCTGGTCAAGCCGTTCCTCGACCTGATCGAGAAACCCGGCAAGGCGCTCGGCGCCAACGGCGCCGCCCGAGTTCCGCTGATCAAGGACGCCGCGTTGGGCGTGTCAGGAACGAATTCACATGGTGAAACCCTCGAATAGAGGGTTCCCATGCGCCTTCCCTGCTTCGTGGCCCTCCCTGCCTCCTGCCTTCCCTGGCTCGCGCCTTCCCTGGCTCGCGCAATGCAGCAAGACCATTGCCGGGCGCCGCGTCGTCCTGAAAGAGGAACAAATGGAAACAGCTGACACTGTCATCGCCGTCTTTACCGACCATCACGCCGCGGAAGCAGCCGTCAAACAGCTGACCGTGGGCGGCTTCGAGATGAAGAACCTCAGCGTCGTCGGCAAGGGCTACCACACCGAAGAAAAAGTCGTCGGCTTCTACAGCGCGGGCGATCGGATCAAGTTCTGGGGGACGCGGGGAGCGTTCTGGGGTGGTCTCTGGGGGTTGTTCTTCGGCGGGTTGTTCATGGTCATTCCGGTCGTGGGCCATGTCATCGTGCTCGGATATCTGGCCGTCGTGGCGCTTTCCGGCATCGAGAGCGCTGTCGTCGTTGGCGGGCTGAGCGCGCTCGGCGCCGCGCTCTACAGCATCGGCGTGCCGAGGGATAGCGTGATCCAATACGAGGCGGCGGTCAAAGCCGACGGCTTTCTGGTGATGGCGCATGGCACAGCAGCGGAAATGGCGCGCGCCAAGGCGATCCTCGGGACAACCAACCCCTCGCGCCTCGATGTTCATGCGGGCAAGGCGCCGGAGCCAGCGGATCATCTCGTCCATGCCGGCGGGTGAATAGCGCCGTCAGATGGCCTTGAGATCCATGGGTGCGTGACACAAGGGAGGTCGCCATGAAGATGCTCGCCGCCGCGATCGTGATTGGACCGCTCCTTTTGATCGGAGCACTGCCCGCCGCCGCTCAGTCGACTATGCCGCCTGGCTCGGGCGCGTCGGTCCAAACCCCTGCCCCCGTCGATACGGCGGCCGATCGGGACAAGTACAAGCAGAAAGCGCGGGACGAAGTGCAGGCATGGCAACGAAAGTTAAGCAAGAAAGTGGCGGCCAGAGGGAGCGCGGCGGACAACGCGGCCGAGAATGATCTGGACAAGGCTTGGATCAAGACCGAGGCTGCGTCAGATAGGTTGCAGACCGTCGGCGCCGAAGGCTGGGACAGCGCCAAAGCCTCATTCGAGGCGGCATCGCGCGAACTGGCGGCCGCCTGGGACAGGATTTGACCCAAGGGCCAGCAGGCGGGAGCCTGAACCGACGTGGAGGCTCGGTCCCTTTCGATGAGCCGCCAACGAGGTTGGCGAGCGTAAGGTAGATCATGGCCTCGACTGTTCCGACGCCCTCTGCAAGTGCCGTCCTCGTCAAATCGGCAGCCGCCGGGAAGGATGATCGCCCGAACGGCCTGACCGGGGATGAGGCGCGCCGCCGGCTGGCGAAGTTCGGTCCGAACGCGATGCCGGATACGTCGTTGCATCCGTTGCGCATGGCGCTCGAAAAATTCTGGGCGCCGGTTCCGTGGATGCTCGAAGCGGCGATCGGGCTCGAGCTGGCGCTCGGCAAGTATGTCGAGGCCGCGATCATCGCCCTTCTGCTGGTGTTCAATGCCGCACTCGGGTGGTTTCAGGAGAGCCGCGCCCAGGCGACCCTGGCGGCGCTGAAATCGCGGCTGGCGCTGAACGCGTCGGTGCGACGCGACGGCATGTGGAAAACCGTACCGGCGGCCGAACTAGTGCCGGGCGATTTGGTCAAGCTGTCGCTCGGCGGCGTGGTCGCCGCCGATGTGCGCCTCAGCGGCGGGGAAATCCTGCTCGACCAGTCGATGCTGACCGGCGAATCGATCCCGATCGAGGCGGGCGCGGGGGTGGAGACCTATGCCGGGGCGCTGGTGCGGCGCGGCGAGGCGGTGGCGGAGGTCACCGTGACCGGGGCGCGCACCAAATTCGGCCGTACCGCGGAACTGGTCCGTACCGCCCATGTCGTCAGTTCGCAGCAGAAGGCGGTGCTGCGCGTGGTGCGCAACCTTGCCCTGTTCAACGGCGTCCTGATCGTGATCATGGTGGGTTACGCCCATTATCTCGGGATGCCGCCGGCCGAGATCATCCCGCTCGTCCTGACGGCGGTCCTCGGATCGATCCCGGTGGCGCTGCCGGCTACCTTCACCCTGGCATCGGCGCTCGGGGCGCGGGCCTTGGCCAAGCTGGGCGTGTTACCGACCCGCCTCTCCGCGGTCGACGAAGCCGCGGCGATGGATGTGCTGTGCGCCGACAAGACCGGCACCTTGACCCGCAACGAGCTCAGGGTGACGGATGTCCGCGCGATGCCGGGTTTCGACACGGCGCGGGTTCTGGCATTGGCGGCGCTGGCCAGCTCGGAGGGCGGGCAGGACCCAGTCGATGGCGCCATTCGCGCGGCCGCCGCCGGCAAGGCCGCGAGCGATGCGCCGCGTCTGGTCAGGTTTGTGCCGTTCGATCCGGCGACGAAGATGGCCGAGGCGACCGCGACCGATTTCGACCGGGAGCGCGCAACGTATCGTTAAAGGGGCCTTTTCGGCGGTCATCGGCCTCGCCCAGCCGTCGCCGAAAGCAAGTTCGGATGCATCCGAACTTGAAGGGCAGGGTTTCCGGGTGCTGGCGGTCGCAGCCGGCCCGCCGGCGGCGATCAAGCTCGCCGGGCTGATTGCGCTCAGCGACCCGCCGCGGGCAGAATCAACGGCGCTGGTCAGCGAATTGCGCGGGCTGGGGGTGCGCACCGTGATGGTGACCGGCGACGCGCCGGCGACTGCGGCGATCGTGGCGCATGCGGTGGGGCTCGACGGCGCCGTCTGTCCGCCCGGGCCGATCCCCGACGGTGTGCGCCCGGCGGCGTTCGCGGTTTTCGCCGGGGTGCTGCCGGAGGACAAGTACAAGCTGGTCAAGGCGTTCCAGCAGGGCGGCCACGTTGTCGGCATGTGCGGCGACGGCGCCAACGACGCGCCGGCATTGCGCCAGGCGCAGATGGGAATCGCCGTCTCGACCGCAACCGACGTCGCCAAATCCGCCGCCGGCATGGTGCTGACCGAGCCCGGACTCGCCGGCATCGTCGCCGCGGTCAAGGAAGGGCGAGTGACGTTCCAGCGCATCCTGACCTACACCTTGAACACCATCCTCAAGAAGATCGTCACGGTGCTGTTTCTGGTGTTCGGCCTAATCATGACCGGGCACGCGGTCCTGACCCCGTTCCTGATGGTCATCATCATGATCACCGGCGATTTCCTGTCGATGTCGTTGACCACCGACAACGTGCGGCCGTCGCCGTTGCCGAATGCGTGGCATATCGGCAATTTGACGATTGCCGGCGTGATCATTGGCGGCTGCCTCCTGGCCTTCTGCACCGGGATCCTGGCCATCGGCGAATTTGAACTCCATCTCGGCATCGGCGGGCTGCGAACCCTGGCCTTTGCCGCCTTGATGTTCGGCAGTCAGACGACGATCTACGCCATTCGTCAGCGCCGGCATTTGTGGGGCTCTCGCCCGAGCCTGTGGCTTGCCGCGTCGTCTGTCGCAGCGGTGCTGATCGCCGCGATATTGGCCGTTGGCGGCATCGCCATGGCGCCCTTGCCGGCCTTGGTCCTGGCCGGCACGTTTGCCGCAGCGGTCGTCTTCGGCTTCGTCATCGACGCGGTCAAGGCGCCGGTATTCGCCCGCCTCGGGATCGCCTAGCCCGCTGTCGCGTCTGCCGATGTGGGTGGCGTCAGACGACCGCGGCGCTGCCCCCGGCGACATCGGCTTGAGTAGTTTCCGAGCCTGCCGACGCAATCCGGCCATAACCATAATCAGACAATCGGCTGGCAACGACAATTTTGGCTGCCGTCGGTTCAAAACGGCAACAAGGAGACCGACCGTATGAAACGCACGATTCTCGCCGGCTCCGCGGCGGCATGCTTTTGTATCGGTCTCACCGGCTCGCTGCTGGCGGCTGAGCCTCCAACGACCGGCATGGTAAACCACCCGTCTCCCGGTGGAAAGAATGTCTCCGCGATCAAGCCGGCGGCGAAGTGCCTGAGCGATCTGCGCGCCTTCGACAACCAAATGGCGAAGGACGGCTATTGGCTGGGCGGATCCGCCGACGGGTATGGCTATCCGATGGGCGGCTACGGGTACGGCTATCCAGAGGAGGTCGGCTACCCGGCGCGCGGCCACCCAGCGGCGGTTGCGACCGGTTACCTGGACGTGCGGCCGGGCTACGAGGTGCGAACCCTCATTGCCTCCGCCAACATCCTCGCCCGCCACGGCCAGCAGCAGCCGTGCGAGGACGTGCTCGCCACGACCCGCAGCATCTACAAGGTCTACGTCGCTGATATGCACGGCGGGGGAGCGCCAAGGGCGGACGTGCCGGTCTGGCGGCGGCGGCAGATCGCCGCGGCGCTGCCGGTCACCCGCAAGAATACCTCATTCCGGTCCGCCGAGTTGCTCGGCGCCGAAGTGCGCAGCCCGCAGAACCAAGCTCTCGGCAGCGTCGATGACCTCGTGATGAGTCCACAGACCGGCAAGATCGCCTATCTGGTGATCGCCCGGGGCGGGATTTTCGGGATCGATGAAAAATACGTCCCGGTCCCCTGGCAGGACTTCAAGATAACCCCAAACGCGAGCCTGATGGTGCTCGACGCCACCAAGGGGATTATGGCCGCGGCCCCGCACGTGAAGGACAACCAATTCGCCACCCCCGGCCACTTCGATCAGCAGAGTCAGAAGGTAGATGCTTACTGGAAGGCGCACCTCGCGGACAAGGGCAGCAGCGGCTCCAATGGTTGATCGCAACTTTCTAGAAATTTCGATCTGAGACACGTAATCGACAAGAGGAGCGCGCCATGTTGTGGAATGCGTCGGCGATCAATGGCTACGCCATCGCGGCCAGCGATGGCCGGCTTGGCACGGTCAGCGATTTCCTGTTTGACGACGCCAGTTGGTCGGTGCGTTGGCTGGTCGTCGATACCGGCAACTGGCTGTCCGGCCGCAAGGTCCTTCTGCCCCCTTCTGTCTTGGGTCACCCCGATCGAAAGGAACGCGAATTCTCGGTCAGCTTGACTATGCAGCAGGTCAAGGACAGCCCGGAGGTCGACACCGATCGGCCCGTGTCGCGGCAGATGGAGACCAGCGTTTACGATTATTACGGGTGGAGCCCGTATTGGGGCACCGGTTTTTACATGGGTGGCGTCGGCTACATGGGCGGCGCAATGGCCGGGCCGCCGCCAGCTGAATTCAGGCGGCGCGGGGAAGAAATTGCCGATGCTCAGCGAAGCCGGGACGATCCGCATCTTCGCAGCGTCGAAGCGGTCACGGGGTATCATATCCATGCCAGCGACGGCGAGATCGGTCACGTCGAGGATTTCCTGGTGGAGGATTCCGATTGGAGCATCCGTTACCTTGTCGTCGACACCAAGAACTGGTGGCCCGGCAATAAGGTCCTGGTCTCGCCGCACTCGGCGCGAGAGATCGATTGGGCCGATAAACTGGTAAACCTTAACATCGACCGTCAGACGGTCAAAGATAGCCCAGCATACGATCCATCGACAATCGTCAATCGGGAAACATTTCCATAACTACCATCGCAGCGCCCGGCCAAACGACCAACGTCTACACCTGTTCCTCGCCGATTGAGGGCGGCACGAAGCGTCAATTCTTCGCGGCGGCGCATACAGAGCGGATCAACTCTCCGCTCGAAGCGATGCGGGCGGCGATCGCGGCGGAGCCTAGAGAAGCGAGATGAAGCCATTCCAGAATCCATTGCGTTGGACGCGCCAGCATCAACTGGTTTGGCTCGGCATCAGTGCGCTTGGAGCCATCTTGGGTCTCCTGCTCGGATTCATTCACTCGCCATATTTCTCCCTGACGCAAACGAGGCAATCATTCATGGCGTGGTTATCGGTTGCTCAATCGGATTGGCCTTGGGCGGTATTGGGTTTTCTCGGTACTGGACTGATGTTTTATGCGGCCCAGCTTTTCAGAACCCTAAATTAGCACTTTGCCCGATTTTCGGCGCCCTCTGCTTGCGAAAACCGTCGCCACGCGGCTGGAGACGGTGGGCGTTGTGGGGACTGCGGTCGAGGATCGCGTCGGCGCGTGTCGGCTCGCCGATCCGGGCGCGCCAGAGGTCGACCGGGATTTGGCTGGTGATCAGCGCGGCACCACGGCCGTAGCGGTCCTCGACAATTTCGAGCATCGAGCATGGTGGTGACCCTGCTCGGGGCCGAGCGGTTCCAGCCCCCGATTGCAACTCTGCTCCCGGGCGACATCGGCTTGAGTAGTTTCCGAGGCTGCCGACGCAATCCGGCCATAAATATAATGCATTGCTGATTTCACCGATGCCGGTCTCGTCGAGGTGCGAGTCATCCGGCCCCAGCTGGCCACAGTGGTCGCCAGCTCGACGCTGCTTAATCTCGGCTCAATCGGGGACTTAGATTATGACAATCAATACGCTCACGCCGGAACTGCTCCACAAAATGGATGCCTACTGGCGCGCCGCCAACTATCTGTCGGTCGGACAGATTTATCTTTACGACAATCCGCTGCTGAAGCGACCGCTCACGCTTGCGGACGTGAAGCATATGCTGCTGGGGCACTGGGGCACGACCCCCGGGCAGAACTTCATTTATGTGCACCTGAACCGGGTCATCAAAAAATACGATCTCGATATGATTTACGTCTCGGGCCCGGGCCACGGCGGCCCGGCCGTCGTCGGAAATACCTATCTTGAGGGTACTTACAGCGAGATCTATCCCAATATCAGCCAGGACGAGACCGGGCTTCGGAAGCTCTTTGTTCAGTTTTCGTTTCCCGGAGGAATTCCAAGCCACGCATCGCCCGAATGCCCCGGCTCGATCCACGAGGGCGGCGAACTCGGCTATTCGCTCAGCCATTCGTTCGGGGCGGTGTTCGACAATCCCGATTTGGTCGTCGCCTGCGTCGTCGGCGACGGCGAGGCCGAGACCGGTCCGCTAGCCACTGCATGGCATTCGAACAAGTTTCTCGATCCAGTAACCGACGGCGCGGTGCTGCCTATCCTGCATCTCAACGGCTACAAGATTTCCAATCCGACTGTCCTCGCCCGCATCACCCGCGAGGAATTGGAACAGTTGCTCTGCGGTTACGGCTGGACGCCCTACTTCGTCGAAGGCGATGAGCCCGGGCCGATGCATGAGGCCATGGCTGCGACGCTCGATACGGCGGTCGAGCAGATCAAACACATCCAGCGCGACGCCCGCGTCGACGGCAACTCCGCGCGTCCCCGCTGGCCGATGATCGTGCTCAATTCGCCCAAAGGCTGGACGGGCCCAAAGATGGTCGATGGCCTGCCAGTTGAAGGCACTTTCCGAGCGCATCAGGTGCCGCTTTCCGACCCGGCGACCCATCCCGGACACCTCAAATTACTGGAAGACTGGCTGAGGAGCTACCGGCCGCAGGAACTCTTCGATCAGCAGGGTCGCTTGAAACCGGAACTGGCCGAACTTGCCCCCAAGGGCGAACGTCGGATGGGCGCGAACCCTCACGCCAATGGCGGCATTCTGCTCCGCGACCTGAGGATGCCGGATTTCCGCGACCACGCGGTCGAGGTGCCTTCGCCCGGCGTGCGCGGCGTCGGCGATACCCATGTGCTCGGACGTTTCCTGCGCGAGGTGGTGAAACTTAATGCTGAGCAGCGCAATTTCCGGGTCTTTGGCCCCGACGAGACGCTCTCCAACGGTCTGGAAGCCGTCTTTGAGGTGACCAAACGCCAATGGGACGCGGCGACCGTACCGAACGACGAATTTCTCGCGCCGACGGGGCGGGTCATGGAAATGCTCAGCGAGCACCAATGCGAGGGTTGGCTGGAAGGCTACCTGCTGACCGGGCGGCACGGGCTATTCAATTGCTACGAGGCGTTCATCCACATCGTAAATTCGATGTTCAACCAGCACGCCAAATGGCTGAAGGTCACCTCTCACCTGCCGTGGCGACGTAAGATCTCCTCGTTAAACTACCTGCTGGCCTCCCATGTCTGGCGCCAGGATCACAATGGCTTCACCCACCAAGATCCCGGTTTCATCGACCACGTCGTCAACAAGAAAGCCGAGATCGTGCGGGTCTATCTTCCGCCCGATGCAAACTGCCTGCTATCGGTGATGGACCACTGCCTGCGCAGCCGCCATTACGTCAACGTCGTGGTCGCGGGCAAACACCCGGCGCCGCAATGGCTGACGATGGACGCCGCGCTCAAGCACTGCACTGAAGGCATCGGCATCTGGCAGTGGGCCAGCAACGATCAGGGCGTTGCGCCCGACGTGGTCATGGCCTGCTGTGGCGACGTACCCACGCTGGAGACGATCGCCGCTGTTTCCATCATGCGCGAGCATCTGCCCGAACTGAAAATCAGAGTGGTCAACGTCGTCGACCTGATGAAGCTCGAGCCCAACACGGAGCACCCGCATGGCTTGAGCGACACCGATTTTGACGAGCTCTTCACCAAGAACAAGCCGGTCATCTTCGCTTTTCATGCCTACCCTTGGTTGATCCACCGCCTCACCTACCGCCGTACCAACCATGACAACATCCACGTCCGCGGCTACAAGGAAGAGGGCACCATCACCACACCCTTCGACATGGCGGTGCTGAACGATCTCGACCGCTTCCACCTGGTAATCGACACCATCGACCGCCTGCCGCAGACCGGCGAAAAGGGCGTCTACCTAAAGCAGCAGCTCAAGGACAAGCTGATCGAGCACAAGCAGTACATCGACAGGAATGGCCAAGACCTGCCGGAAATCCGGAATTGGAGCTGGGGCAACTCCACATGAACGCGCCAGAGCTTATCGACCCGGCGAGGGCGGGGTCGACGCCCAATGCGATGAACGATCTGAAATCGAGGGGCCCGGTCGTCAAGTAAACCAAGAACGATATGAGTGGGCAAGTCCACGGCGAAACGAACCACAGCGAGCCATTCGGCCGGTACTACCGGAAGAACGAATATGAAAATACATTCAAAGGACTTTCGCGTGCGGGAAGGCGACGAGGTCAATCTTAAAAAGTGGCCGACGAAGGTCGATCCGGTGTATGCTTCGAAGGAGCAATATCGTGACCTGCTGGAAGAGCGGGTTGCGCAGCTGAGCTCGCTGCAGCAGCTTCTATACGCGAGCAATCGCTATGCCGTTCTGCTGATCTTTCAGGCGATGGATGCGGCGGGCAAAGACGGCGCCATCAGGCACGTGATGTCGGGGGTCAACCCGCAGGGTTGCCAGGTGTTCAGCTTCAAACATCCCAGCGCCGCCGAATTGCAACACGATTTTCTGTGGCGCACCACGCGCGATCTGCCCGAACGCGGGCGGATCGGGATCTTCAA
This sequence comes from uncultured Alphaproteobacteria bacterium, assembly GCA_963814805.1. Lineage (GTDB taxonomy): Bacteria > Pseudomonadota > Alphaproteobacteria > ATCC43930 > CGMCC-115725 > AP-15. The sequence continues at coordinate 111,550 of CAWFER010000007.1, forward strand.
CCGGTCCTATTACGAGGAGGTGCTGATCGCCCGCGTGCATCCCGAGATTCTCCGCAGCGAAGGGATCCCGGACGCGCCGCACGACGACCAGACGATCTGGCGCGACCGCTATCGTTCGATCGTAAATTTAGAGAAACACCTCCACGCCAACGGCACCCGTATCATCAAATTCTACCTCCATCTCTCCAAGGATGAGCAGCGAAAGCGCTTCCTGCAACGCATCGACGAGCCGGAGAAGAACTGGAAATTCAGCCTCGCCGACATCGAGGAGCGGAAATTCTGGAAATATTATATGAAAGCTTACGAGGAATGCCTCAGCGTAACAAGCACAAGCGATGTTCCTTGGTACGTTGTTCCGGCGGACGACAAGGAAAGCACTCGGCTGATTGTTTCGCAAATTGTCCTCGATACGCTCGAAGGACTCAACATGACTTATCCAAAAACAAGCGCTGAGCGCCACCAGGAATTGTTGTCGATCCGCAAGCAGCTTGAGGAATGAGGTGCGGAGTGAGCTGGCGCTGGAAAGCATTGGCCGGTCAGCTCAATACGAGCGGGCACATGGAGATCCCGGGCGAACGGCACAATCGGTCGCCTTTTCGGCGGCCTCGGCAGCAACGTGCAAGGATTATCAGCATGCGCGAACCAGGGGATCCCCGATCCAACGATCCCCAGACCTTGACCGCGGCCATCTTCGACGTCGACGGCGTCTTGCTCGCATCCCCGCATGAGCAAGCCTGGCGCGAGGCGCTCACCGGCTTTGCCGAGCCTGCTCGCTTCACCACCGCGATGTATCAGGCCCATGTGGCAGGAAAATCGCGGCTCAGCGGCGCCCGCGCCGCCTTGCAGGCATTGGGCGTGCCGGACGCTGCGACGAAGGCCGTCGCCTACGCCGAGCGCAAACAGAAGCGGCTCGAGGAACTGGTTCACGCCGGAAGCGTCGTTGCCTTTCCCGATGCCCTGCGCTTCGTTCAGGCAGTCGGGGCGCTAGGCTGGCCGATGGCGGTCGCATCGTCCTCAAAGAACGCCAACGCGATGATGCGCCAGATCCGCCTCGATTCGGGCCAAAGCCTATTCGACCTCTTCAAGGTGAACGTGTGCGGGCGCGATTTGCGGCAAGGCAAACCCAACCCGGAAATTTTCCTGCTCGCCGCGGCGGAACTGCGGGTAGCACCCGCCCACTGCTTCGTGGCCGAGGACGCGCCGGCCGGCATCGAGGCGGCGAAAGCGGGCCGCATGACCGGGCTCGGCGTCGCCCGACTCGGAGACGCGGTCGGTTTGCGGGCGGCAGGAGCCGATCTGGTGGTGACCAGTCTGGACGAAGTCGCGATCGATGCGCTGGCTGGCGGGCGGCTCTGCCGGCAGCCGACATGATTGGACCGGAGACAATGGAAAATGCGCTGGGGGCGAATGCCGATCCCTCATGGGTCCTTGACGACGATGGCTTCGATCCGCTCCGCGAGACCAGCCGTGAGTCGCGCTTCGCGATCAGCAACGGCTTCCTTGGCATAAGAGGCGCTCGAACGATCAACCGGGGAGTGCATTGGACCCGGCCACCTCGCACCTATGTCGCCGGTCTGTTCGACGCTTTCGGCGCCGAGCAACCTACACCGGGGCTCGTAACTGCGGCCGACTGGCTGCAGGTGCGGATCTCGCTATCTGGCGGCCCATCGGCGCGCCCGCCCCTCGAGATGTCGTCGCATCACCGGACACTCGACATGGCCCGGGGCGCGTTGCTCACCGGATGTCGCCTGTCGATCGGGCAACTCGTAGGCATCCGCCTGCGCACGCTGCGCCTCGTGTCGCTCAGCGAGCGCGCAGTTGGACTCCAGATGCTTCAGATGGAGATCGAACAAGGAGAGGTCGAGATCACGCTCGAAGCATCGTTCGAAGGGGTGAATCTCGGGCTAGTGTCCGAGCAGCTCGATCAGGATCTCGGCGTGTGGCGCACGCACGGTTCCGGCAGGGGCCTCGCCATGGCGACCGCATCGTCGCTGCAGATCGACGGTCAAGATCTTGCGCCGACCGCCCTTGGTCCATTTAAATGGTCATGGACCTGGACATCCCGTCCGGAACAGATCGTGTATTTCGAACGCTCGGTCGGCGTGGCGCGGAGCGACACTCGAGGTGGGGACCCGGGCAATTTGGCGCGGGAAAAACTCGACGTTGCGCGACGGCTCGGCTGGCGCGGCGTGCTCGCGGAGCACGAGGCGACCTGGGCGAGCCGCTGGCGGCGCAGCAGTGTCAAGGTCGCCGGCGATGCGGCTGCGCAGCAGGCATTGCGGTTCGCGGTCTACCATCTGAACAGCGCGGCCAACCCAGCCGATGACCGCGTCTCGATCGGGGCCCGGGCGCTGACCGGCGACGACTATCGTGGGCATGTGTTCTGGGACACCGAGATCTTCCTGCTGCCCTTTTATATCCTGACCTGGCCCGAAGCGGCGCGGGCGCTGCTGATGTATCGCTTCCACACTCTGGAAGGCGCGCGAGCCAAGGCGGCCCGGATGGGCTGGCGCGGGGCGCTCTACGCATGGGAATCCGCCGATACCGGCGTTGAGACCACGCCTGAGCAGGTTATCGGTCCCGATCGCCAGGTCGTCGATATCCTATGCGGCAAGCAGGAGCAGCACATCAGCGCCGATGTCGCCTACGCGGTCTGGCAATACTGGCAGGCGACCCGGGATGAACAATTCCTGCTCGAAGCCGGGGCCGAGATCCTGCTCGAGACGGGCCGGTTCTGGTCGAGCCGGGCGCAGCTGGAGGCGGACGGCCGCCGTCATATCCGCGGCGTCATCGGACCCGACGAATATCACGAACATATCGACGACAACGCCTTCACCAACGTCATGGCGCGCTGGAACATCCGGCGGGCGCTCGATGCCGCGGCGCTGCTGCGCGAGCGCTGGCCCGAACGCTGGGCGAGCCTCTCATCCTGCCTCGGACTCGACGACGCCGAGCTGGCGCAGTGGCGGAGCGTCGCCGAAACAATGGCGACTGGCCTTGATCCCAAAACTGGACTTTTCGAGCAGTTCGTGGGCTTCTTCGCTCTCGAAGACATTGATTTGGCGCACTACGCCGGCCGCTCCGTGCCAATGGACGTGGTTCTTGGGCGAGAGCGGATAGGCAAATCCCAGGTAGTCAAACAGGCCGATGTCGTGGCCCTGCTGGAGCTGCTGCCGGAAGAGTTCGTGGGCGAGACGGGCGCGAAGAACTTCGATTACTACGAGCCTCGCTGCGGCCACGGCAGCTCGCTGAGCCGCGCCATGCATGGGATAGTCGCGGCCCGGCTGGGCCGCTCCGAAATGGCGCTGCGCTACTTTCAGCAGACCGCAGCGACCGATCTCGCGGATACCCATGCGGCGCTCGACGGCGGCGTGCACATCGCCGCCCTCGGCGGGATCTGGCTGACGGCGGTGTTCGGTTTCGCCGGGCTGTCACTGCGCAGCGACGGCATCGCCATCGATCCGCAACTGCCGCCAAAATGGCGCAGTCTCGGCTTTGGTCTTGAGTGGCGCGGCCGCCGCCTCAGGATCAAGATCGTTCAGGACGCTCGATCCGTCGACGCAACGCTCGAAGCAGGAGAGCCGATGAAGCTCGTCGTATGCGGTGAACCGCACGAAGTGCGAGGCGACCGAGCGCTGCGGGTCTACTGGGTGAGGCATCCGAACGCGGCATCGAAGTCGTTTCCGAAAGGACGAAAATGACGGTCGCTGTAAGGTGTCGGGTGCGCGAACGAGACGAGGGCGAGCTCAGAAAGCGACCGATGTGCGCTATTACAAGCTCTTGGGAGAACATGCTGCTCAACTGAGCGCGTTGCAGCAGCTGCTCTGCGCCTCCAACGTAAGCGGCGAATGAAGGCTGCCTTGCGGAAGTTTGGGATCGGGCTTTAGGCCGGGGGTTGGGCCGCGGGCTCGGTTGAGCAGCTTACGAGCGCGCCGGACCAGCGAACAGAAGCTGGCATTGGCGGCGGAGATGCTGCGGCCGGGGGCCTCGCCGACGCAGATCGCGCGGCTACGGGATTTCGCCGGGTCTGCTGTGCACGTGCCGCCGATTGGCGCGGGACGGCGCCCTGGCGCTGGTTCCACCGGTTGCTGATCAACAGTGCTGATCTCTCGTCTCTTGCCGAATGCGCTGATGCCGCCGTCGCTTCCTGCAGAGGCATTCCTGTCAAGTCAGTTCTCGAACAAACCTATGGTATGATCCTTGACCATCCATGATCAATGGCTTAGATATCATAGATCAAGAGTCATATGGTAATGCTGCGCAAAGCCGTCTGTGATACCCTGGGTCGCCGATACGCCGCTCGAACGCCTTTTCTTGCCTAGAAAAAGCGGAGGTTGCTGAAGGCGACCGCGCAGCGACACGAACCGCATTTTATCAGACGAGGAGGAAGGCCAATGCCAGCAACGCAGACAGCGCAGAAAGATCCGGTGATAGTCGTGCTCCAGCTGACTGGCGGCAACGACTATTTGAACACGGTGATCCCGTACAATAATCCGCTGTACCGGGACAACCGGAAGGCGGTCGGGATCCCGGACAATCAGATCATGCATCTGGACAAGGATTACGGCATCCCGCACTACATGGCGCCGCTGAAGCAGTTTTGGGACGACAAGAAGCTCGCCATCCTGCACGGCGTCGGCTACGCCAACTCGCCGCGCTCGCACTTCCGCTCGATGGACATCTGGCACACTTGCGAGCCGGAGAAGGTCGGGACCGAGGGCTGGCTCGGCCGGGTGGCGCGTGAGTTCGACCCGAACAAGGAGAATGTGGTCACCACCGTGAGCTTTGGGCCGAGCCTGCCTCGGGCTCTGGTGGTCCAGGGCGTCCCGGTGGCGTGCGTCGCCGGCCCGCTGGAACGGTACGGGTTTCTGCCGACCATCCAGGGCGCGCAGCGCAAGCAGGTGCTCGATCGCTTTGCGCACATGTACCAGCCGGCGGTCGGCAGCGGCTTGGTCATGGATTACATGAGCAGCACCGGCTTGGATTCCTTGAAGGGCGAGGATATCCTCAAGGTGGCGCCGCAGAAATACAAGTCGACGGTGCAATATCCCAACACCGCGATCGCGCGCAAGCTCAAGGGCATCGCCCAGGTCCATACCGCCGATTTGGGCAGCCGGATCTTCTACTGCGATCACAGCACCTTCGACACCCATGCCGGGCAGAACCCCGGCCACGGCAATCTGTGGACCGCGGTGAGCGAAGGCATCGACGCCTTTATGAAGGACCTGCGCGAGCACAACCACGCCGACAATGTGATCCTGCTGATGTTTTCGGAGTTCGGCCGCCGGGTTCGCGACAACGGCTCGGGAACCGATCACGGCGCCGGCGGGGTCGCCTTTGTGCTCGGCGACAAGGTCAAGGGCGGCCATTACGGCGAGATGCCCTCGCTCAAGGCGGAGCACCTGGTTCAAGGCGATTTGAACCCGAACATGGACTTCCGCAGCGTCTACTCGACGATCCTCGACAAGTGGCTGAAGCTCAACCCGGCGCCGATCGTCAACGGCACCTTTGAGCAGCCGGCCTTTCTAAACTGACGGCGACGCCGTCGGCGCGGCCTCCTTCCCGCGGCGCAAACCGCGGCAAGGAGAACCGCCCGGCGGCAAGAGGAGGAGCGCTCAGGAACGTCCGCGCCCGAGTCCAGTCGGTGCGCGCGCCGCTGGGGGCCGGAGAACGCCTTCCGATCGGGCGCCGCATGGAGACATCCTCATATATTTTCCGGTTACTCGAGGCGCTTGCGCAAGCGCACTCCCCTGCCGCCTCCAGGGCTGACCGCACCTTCGTTAATGAACTCAACGCCCGCGGTCTCCAGTGCGGCCATGACTCTCGTCAGGCTCTCGATAACGCCGCGGACAATGCCGTTGCTTGCTTCCATCCGCTGGATGGTCGGAAGCGATACTCCTGAGGCCGCGGCAAGGGCTCTTTGCTCCATCCCCACCAGCGCTCGAGCGGCCTTCAGTTGGGCTGCAGTGAGCAAGGTCGTTCTCCAATACAGGGCGATAGCGTTCCGAAGGGTTCAGTTCAGTCAAGTATCATACATCATATTTGATTTTATTATCAAGTCTCATGCCTCAATATTTCTGGCTTGCGCGATTTCACACCTACGAGCAGTACGCATTCACCATCCTCGGCGCCGTCGCATCCGACCGGCGGGAGGGGTTTGGATCGGCGAGGGTGGCGACGCCGGGCGGCTCATCACCTATTCTAATTTTCTAAACCTGCATATCTTGTGATGTCCCATGATTAATGAGGTACCTTAGCGCCACTTTTGGCACGCCGGTTACATCATGAGTGTCTCACGGCTCCTCCGTACACAAAATATCTGACACCCTCACAAGGCCGTTTACTGCCCTCGCCCTCGCCCTCAACAGCGACGGCGAGAAGGAGGTGCTGGGGCTGTGGATCGAGCAGACCGAAGGCGCCAAATTCTGGCTCAAAAGCCTGTCCTCGCGAAGGCGGGGGTCATGAACGAGCCGAAGAAATCGCGGCCTAAACGACGTCTTGATCCGCGGTCGTCGACGGGCTCAAGAGCCTGCCCTCGCGAAAGCGGGGGGCTTTCCCGAGGCGATCGCCACGGTGTTTCCGCTAACCACGGTGCAGACTTGCATCATTCACCTGATCCGCAACTCGCGGGCGTTTGTCTCCTGGAAGGACCGCAAACTGATCATGCCCGATCTGAAAGCGATTTACCGGGCGGAAACGGCCGAGGCCGGCGCCGCCGAGCTCGACAATTTCGAGGCCCAATGGGGCAAGCGCTACCCGGCGATCGGCCAGGCCTGGCGCCGCGCCTGGGAATACGTGGCGCCGCTGTTCGCGTTCCCGTCGGCGATCCGCAAAATGATTTACACAACAAACGCCATCGAAAGCCTGCATCGCAGTTTGCGCAAGATCATCAAGACCCGCGGCAGCTTCCCGACCGACGAGGCGGCACTGAAACTGCTGTTTCTGGCGATCTGAAACGCCGGGGTTAAATGGCGCCGGCGGGTTGAATGGACAGCGGCGATGGGGCAGTTTGCCATCCTGTGCGGCGACCGTTTTGAGCCTTCAGCGCGCTGAAGGCTCAAAACCATCAGACACGGCTCGCCTTACACAAAATTCCGGACACGGTCGAGCCTGACGCTGCAGCAGACGCTCCACGGCTATTCCGAAGGACACCGTCTGCTCGGGTCGTCGATCGACCTACCCAACCGGGAGGCCAAAACGATGCTCATGATGAGTGACGCCTCGGGGCCGGTGTTAGCGCCGCTGTAATTCTGACCCGGGTCGCCGACTGGAATCTGACCCACCGTCTAGGTTTGGCCTCCTCGATCTGGAGGGGGTCGGATGGTGGGATCGGAGGCGACATTGGAGATCCGGGTGTTGCATCGCCATGGCAAGAGCATTCGTGAGATCGCGCGCGAGATGGGGGTCTCGCGCAACACGGTTCGGCGCTATCTGCGGGACGAGGATGCGGCGCGCTACAAGCCGCGGCCGGCCCGGCCGAGGAAGCTCGACCCGTTCAAGGGCTATATCGTCGAACGGCTGCGCGCGGCGGCGCCGGAACGGATACCTGGCAGCGTGCTGCTGACCGAGCTGCGCGAGCACGGCTACGCTGGCGGCTACACGATGCTGAAGCTGTTGCTCGCCTCGCTGAAGCCGAAGGAAGCGGTCGAGCCGGCGATCCGCTTTGAGACCGAGCCCGGCCAGCAGATGCAGGTGGACTGGGCGGTTATCCGACGCGGCGATAACCGGCTTTCGGTATTCGTCGCGACGCTCGGCTGGAGCCGGGCGACTTACGTCGAGTTCGTTGCCGATGAGCGGGTCGAGACGCTGATCGAGGCGCACGAGAATGCGTTTCTGGCGTTCGCCGGCACGCCGCGCGAGGTGCTGTACGACAACATGCGCACCGTGGTGCTGGAGCGGCACGGCTATGGTCGCGGTCGACACCGCTTTCATCCCGGCTTTCTCGACTTCGCCCGCCATTGCGGCTTCCGGCTGCGGCTGTGTGCGCCATATCGGGCGCAGACCAAGGGCAAGGTCGAGCGGTTCATCCGTTACCTGCGGCACAGCTTCTATGTGCCGCTTGCCAGCCGCCTCGCCCAGGAAGGGCTGATCGTCGATCGGGAGACCGCAAACTTGGCGGCCAGGCGCTGGCTGCGCGAGGTGGCGAACGCTCGGGTGCACGGCACCACTGGCGACATTCCGGCCGAGCGGCTGGCGATCGAGCAAACGCAGTTGCAGCCGGTGCCGACACCTTACGGCGGCCGCAGCGTGCGCTCGATGCAAAGCCCGAAGCCGGTGCCGATCATCGGCCTGCAGCACCCATTGTCGATTTACGACGCCTTTGCCGGCGGTGGCCGATGAGCGATTTGCAGCATCAGCGGATCGCGGATTTGTGCCAGGAACTGCGGTTGAGCGCGCTTCCCGATCAGTATTCCGGCATCGCCCAGAGTGCCGCCGCGAAGCAGGCTTCCTTCTCCGACTTTCTGGAGGACACCTTGCGGGCCGAGCGTGACGCACGCCGGGCGCGGGCCCGCGAGATGTTCGCACGTGTTGCCGGCTTCCCGGCAGTCAAGACGCTCGACGGCTTCGACTTTGGCTTCGCGACAGGCGTGCCGCGGCCGCAAATCCACGAGCTCGCCGGCCTGGCCTTTATCGAACGAGCCGAGAATATCGTCTTTCTCGGCCCCAGCGGCGTCGGCAAGACGCATCTGGCGATTGCCCTCGGCTACCTGGCAACCCAGCACGGCCACAAGGTACGCTTCACCTCGGCGGCCGATCTGGTGATGACACTCGAGACGGCGCAGCGCCAGGGCCGCTGGAAAGAGGCGATGCACCGCGCGGTCAGCCTCTACAAGCTCTTGATCATCGACGAGATCGGCTACCTGCCGCTCGGGCGCGAGCAGGCCAACTTGTTCTTCCAGGTCGTCGCCAAGCGCTATGAGAAGGGCGCGATGATCCTGACGTCGAACCTGACCTTCGGGTCGTGGGACCAGGCCTTCGCCGGCGACCCGGTGCTGACCGCGGCGATGCTCGACCGGCTGCTGCACCACTCGACCGTCGTCAGCATCCAGGGCGAGAGCTATCGCCTCAAGGACAAGCGCCGCGCCGGATTGCTGAAAGCGCCGACGCCGGCGCAGCCCGCAGCGGCACCGGCAGAGTGAAAAGCTTGCCCAGGTGGGCCCACAGGGACCTCCCGCGCTGCGCTCCGCCGGAACTCGTGGCGGTCGCTGCGCTCCGCGCGGGTCCCTCCTATGGACTACCTGGACAAGCCCCGAAACGACGCGGGTGGGTCAAGATTCAATCGGCGACATCGAGCAAAGTGGGTCAGGTTTCAACCGGCGTTGACACCGGCGGCGACCATCGGCGAGGAAGGATACCTCACGGGATACCCGCTCGCGGAAAGTGGACACTACGCCCACGCGCGCACCTGGCCGGCCCGAGATGCCGCGGCCCGGCTGCGTTTGGACACAAACCATCCTCGTCGAGTTCAGCCACATTCCCGCGCTCGAAAGCGCGACGGGCCTCCTCGCCCTGTTCAGAAGGCCGCGAGGCGACGAACGTACGTATGGCGTCGCGCTGCCCCGCCCTGCCGAACGAAGACGCTGCGAGGCAAATCCTCTTCGCCGTCTTTTCGAACCCTTCTCGACGAGTTCGTCTTTTGCTTCAACCGCCGCCGTACCCTGCATGCCGCCTGCCGTTCCCTGCTCGGCATCGCCGCCGGCCACCCGCCTTGCACCTACAACATGTTGATCTCACCGGAAGCAAAGGCATAAGGCTTAGCAGATATTCCGCCGCGGGGACCTGATGCCAGAGCGTGCACGCTGCCCGTGATCGCCTGCCGGGGCCCGCCCGGCGGCAGGGGCTGGAACCTCACCGCCGGAAGGAGCGGTTTGACGAATTTTTTGGATGATGATTGCACCGTTATCATCGACCGCAGCGTGTCGTTCCGGCTGTATCGCTGCCACACCATCATGAACTGCACCCGCACCTGCCCCAAGGGCCTCAACCCGGCCAAGGCCATCGCCGAAATCAAAAAGCTGATGGCAAGCCGCCGTTGAGCCGCGCGCGGAACCCTTCCCACAGTCGCACCTGTGAGGCGGCGGGCGCGCCGAGGGAACCTCGAAGATGACAACACGCATCCGACGCATATCTGGCAATGGTTGTCTGTATGACGGAGAGGCCAGATTGCTGGAGGTCGCCTACATCATTCTCCTGCATGAGCAGGCGGTAATCGACCATGACGGTAAGACGAGACTTCGAACAAGCGATTTTTCGAGCGGTCCGCCTTTCGACTTTTCTAGGACCGATCGAGCAGGCGCAGCAGCCCATCGAGGATCGTGTAAGGGTGAGGCGGACAGCCCGGTATGTAGAGATCGACCGGAAGGAGGTCCTCAATCCCGTTGAATACCTCGTCGTGATCCCGGTAAATGCCGCCGGATATCGCACAGGCGCCCGCGGCAATGACAAGCTTCGGCTCGGACACGGCTTCATAGGTCCGAAGCAAGGCCGCCTTCATATTCGCAGTTACCGGCCCGGTGACCAGGACCCCGTCGGCGTGTCGCGGCGAGGCGACGAACTCGATACCGAACCGGCTGGAATCGAAGACGACATTGCCGAGCGCGTTGACCTCGACCTCACAGCCATTGCAGCCTCCGGCGCTGACCTCGCGCAACCGCAATGACCTCCCCAACAGTCGCTGCAAGTCGCGACCAACCGGCTCGATTTGCAGTGGATGATCGCCGAACATCCTCAAACCACTGCGCTTCGTCGCCGCCAGCCGCCAGTCGCGGGTGAAGCTGATTGCGCTCTGCGGACAGGCGGCAACGCACTTGGCGCAGAAGATGCAGCGCCCGATATCGAGCTCCGGCCCGGTCTCGGTGATGCGCAACGCATCCGTCGGACAGGTCTCGACGCAGCGAGCACAGCCGGAAACGCACCGTTCGGGATGGAGCTCGGGCCGGCCGCGAAACAACGCCGGCAAAACCGGCTCCTGCGTCGGATAAGAAGCCGTGCGGTAGCCTTGCCGCGCCCGGGCAAGTAATGTCTTGAACATTATTCCGCGACTTTCCTACAGATCATGGCCGCAATAAGATAGATTGAAGCTCTTGTTGCACAGTGGAAAATCCATGATCGCTTGGCCCCGCATGGCGATCGCCAACGCGAACCAATTGCGGAACGAGGGATCGACGATCTTGTAACGCAAAAACCGCCCTGCCTGATCGGTTATCGCCAGGTGGACGATTTCGCCTCGCCAGCCTTCGACGAGCGACAGCACGATGGTGTCCGGCGTAAGCGGCTTGGTCGCCGAGACAGCATCGCCGGTAAAGGATTCGTCCATCAATTTCAAGAGAAACGCGAGGGAGTTCTCGATCTCCCGCCAACGTTGCAAGGCGCGGGCGAAAACGTCGCCATTTTCACCGACCGCGACGGCCGGGGACAGACCCCGATAAAGGATTGTCGCATGGTCGCGCCGCGCGTCGCGATCGACGCCGCTGGCCCGGGCCGCGGGGCCGACGACGCCCAAATCCACGGCCGATTGCTTCGCCAGAATGCCCGTGTTCTCGAACCGCGCCCGGACAGAGGACGATTTCCACAACAGATCGACCGCATTTCGCATGTCGCGCTCGGCCCGAACAATGCGCCCTCTGAGCTCCTCGAGCATCTCCCTCTCGACTGCGTGAGCAACGCCGCCGGGGCGGACCCAGCCGCGCCCCAGCCGGCTCCCGGACAATTCGGCGGTCAGGTTCAGCATGTCGCCGCGGAGCCGACCGCAATAGGCGGCCGCCGGCAGAAAGCCGACATCGCCCGCGAGCGCTCCTAAATCACCGATATGATTGGCGATTCGCTCCAGCTCGAGCGCCACGGCCCGCAGCGCCCGCGCCCGCGGTGAAATGTCGGTGCCGGCAAGCGCCTCGAGAATTTGGCAATACGCGATCGTGTGACCTGCCGTGGTATCCCCGGCCATGGTCTCGACGAGGTGCAGGCTGCGCTTGTCCGGCCCGCCGCGCAACGCCCGCTCGACGCCGCGGTGTTGATAGCCGAGCGAGATTTCGAGATGGATGACCCGCTCGCCATGGCAGTTGAATCGAAAATGCCCCGGCTCGATTATTCCCGCGTGGACCGGCCCAACCGCGACTTCATGGATCTCGTGCGCCAGCAACCCGGAAAAAGTCGATGTCTCCGATCGAAGCTCCGCCCGGCGGGAACCGGACCGGCTTCAGCCACGGGTGGCCTTGCGGATATACCGCCCATTGTTCCCAAATCTCCCGCTCGAAGAGATGCGCCGCAGGACAGTCGGTGGTCAAAGCCGGGTAGGCGCCCGCTACAACAGTCGAGCACAGACTGATGTCACCTTGCGGATCGTCGGCAAGCGCCGCCAACAGCCGCGTCCCATCGCCATCCTTAAAGAGGCCGCAAAGCAACAACAGGCGGCGGCCGTCGCCGACTGCGGACAACACCTCCTGACGAAACGATTCGATGCCGAGGACCGGAACAGCCGCGGCTGGAACCGGAACGGCGTTGCGGCTTTTGACGAACCTGGTCACGGCTGACCGCCGAGAACCGCAGCTGCGCGGCGGATGGCTGTGGCCAGCGACAGCGGCATCCACACCCCCAGCAGCACCAGCAGCCCGATGGCCAAGACGACCATCGGAACCGCTAAAATGCCGTCGCGACCCACCCAATCGGTTGCCTTCGGCGTGCCAAAAACCATGTCGATCAGATGCCTCAACGCCGAGATAAAAACCACGCTACTGGCGGCGAGAAACAAGATCAGCGCCAGCCAGGCGCCGGCGCCCATGGCTGCGCGCAACAGCTGATACTCGCTCATGAAGATCGAGAACGGAGCAACGCCAATCAACGCCAGCAGGCTGACCAGCAGTGCGGCGCCCCACAACCTGTCGGCGCGCAGCGCGCCGGAGATCGCATGCATCTCATGGCTGCCAAATCGTTGCCCCAGCCGCCCGACGGCGAAAAAGGCCAGCGATTTGCAGACCGAATGGTTCAGCGTGTGAAACAGCGCCGCGAAGGCGCCCAAGGGCCCCAGACCAAAACCAAGGGTGATGATCCCCATATGCTCGACGCTGTGATAGGCGAGCAGACGCTTGGCGTCGCGCTGAAACACGATGAAGCCGGCGGCGACCAGGATCGACAATGTCCCGAAAACAATCAGCAAGCCGCTGGCGAAATGTTCGCCAAGCGCATGATTGACCAGAGGGACATAGCGCATGATGCAGTATAGCGCAGTGTTGAGCAGAAACCCCGAGAACATCGCCGAAACCGGCGCGGGCGCCTGGCTGTGGGCATCGGGCAGCCAAGAATGGATCGGCGCCAACCCGACCTTGGTTCCGTAGCCGACAACAACGAACACGAATGCGAATTTCATCAAGGTCGGATCGAGATGCGCTTCCGGGGAGGCGAGGCGCGTCCAAAACAACGCATCCGCATCGGCGGCGTTGCCGGATTGAATCGACGCCGCGGCGAGCAGGGTCCCCATGAACGCAAACGCAATTCCGATTGAGCAGATGATCAGATACTTCCACATCGCCTCGAGCGACAGCCGGCTGGGGTAGAGCGAGATCAGGAAGGCGCTCATCAGTGTCGTCGCTTCCATGCCGACCCACATGATGCCGAGATTGTTTGACACCAGCACCAACATCATCGCCGCCAGCGAGCCCAGCCACAGCCCGCCGAAGCGCCGCGCGGTGGTCAGGCTGAACGCGTGATCGGCGGCCCCGTCTCTGAAATAGACAGTAGCGAAGGCGGAGCTAAAAACAAAGACGAGGACCAGGATAATGATATGGAAAGCAGAGAAGGCGTCGATATAAAACCATTGGCCCGCCGCCGACACAAAACCTCCACCGCCGAGGACGGCTATCCAGATATTCACGGCGAGCGCCATTTCCGCCACCGAGACGCCGACGATCAGGGCCAATACGTGATCCGGCCGAGGCGCGATGAGGCAAACCCCAGCGCCTAAAACCGCCAAAGCGAGCATGGCGACGATCGAGGCGTCCGCCAACAATGCCCTAGCCCCTCAGCGCATTGAGCCGATCGACGTCGATCGACCCGAATTCGCGGTTGATGTGGTATATTGCGATTCCCATCACAAAGACGCCGACAAAGGCGTCGAGCAGCACCCCCAATTCGACCAAGAGAGGTGTGCCGACGACCGTGACCACGCCGAAGACGAAGATGCCGTTTTCAAGGACAAGATACCCGATGACTTGCATCAGCGCGTTGCGCCGGCTGATGATCAGGAACAATCCGACAAAGATCAGGAAAATTGACGAATTGAGCATGACCAACGGCGCCTGCTTGAGCGCCGGCTTCATCTCCATGGCAAGCCACACCGACAGAGCCAGAGCCAGGATCCCGAACAGGATCGACGCGACGAAGCCGATGAAAGGCTGAACCTCGCGATTGTAGTCGGCGCGCGCGCGGAGCCTGAGGAGCAGCCACGGGAAGGCAATCCCCTTGAGCAGGATGTTCCCGCCCGCCAACAGGATCGCCCGCATCGCCAGACCGTCGTTGTGGACGATCAACGGCACCAGGCCGAACAGGATGCCTTGAAACGACAGCCACCGGATACAGGCGCCGATGCGGCTCGTGCCGAGAAGAGCAAAGCACGTCAGCAGGCCCGCCGCGTGGACCGTCTCCAGAAGGACAAACATTTCTGTTCACGCGAGAATGATGATGAATCCAACAGCGGAGAGCGTGGCGGCGCCGACGATGAACTGGGGCACCTGCACGAGCCGATACCGGGCCATCGCCGATTCGATCATGCCGATCGCAACCGCCAACACGGCCATGCCGATGAGGGTGACCAGGCCCTCCAGCCAAAAGCCGCCGCTGCGAAGCGGCGCCACCAGCCCGATGAACAGGCTGCCGAAGATCCACAATTTGAGCGCCGCCGCATAATGAACATAGGCAAGATCGGGTCCGCTATGATCGAGGATCATCACCTCATGGATCATCGTCAGCTCGAGGTGGGTCGTCGGGTCGTCCACCGGGATGCGGGTGTTCTCGACCAGATCGAGGATCAGCAGGGTCATGGCGACCAGCGCCAGCGCCGGAAGAGCGTGGACCCAGACGGTCGCGGTAATCCCTTCATAGATCGGCGTCAGCGACAGCGAACCGGTGATCCGGGCCAGCGTCGCCAGCGCAAGAAAGAGGGCGGGTTCGGCAAGCGCTGCGAAATGCGCCTCGCGGCTCGCTCCCATCCCTTCGAAGCTGGAGCCGGTATCGAGCGCCGAGAGCACGGTGGCGAAACGCCCGAGCGCGAGAAGGCCGGCAAGGACAATCAGGTCGCCGGAGAAACTGACCGTCGATCCGACGTCGCCTAACGGAGTGATCAGCAGGGCCGCCAGCAGGGCCGCCAGGTTCACCACCGAGCCCAGCCGGAACACCCAACTCGTCACCTCGCCGTAAACCGCGCCCCGGCGCAGATATTTCGCCATGTCCCAATAGGGCTGAAGCAGCGGCGGGCCGCACCGGCCCGCGATCAACGCTTTGGTCCGGCCGATGATCCCGAACGACAGCGGAGCAAGGGTCAGCGCGCAAACCGGGGAGGCGAGCAAGGCCGCTCCAGGCATTGGTCAGAGACTCCCCCAGATCAGCAGCGCGATCAGCGTCGCTGCGACATAGAGGACGTAGACGTGAATGTGCCCTTGCTGAATGACATTGATGCGGCTCACGATCTTATCGAACCAGCGGAAGGTCGGTGCGAACAGCAGCCGCAGGAATGGATCCCCGCTGTCGCTGGAATAGGACGCCGCTGTCGGGAAATAGCCGTTGGGCGACGCCAGCGTCTCGCGGTTTCGAATAACAGGATGAAATTGCGTGGTCAGCGGTTGAGCAAAGGACGATGCCGTGTATTGCATCCGCGCCGTCGGGTAGAGGTATCCGCATCCCCATACCGGGCCCCTGCGGGCCGCGGCCGCCGCCAAAAGATGCGAGCGCAGCGCCCAAGCCAGCGCTGCAATGACGATCAGACCGGCAAAGATCGCTACCGCGGCCGCCAGCGGTCCGGTGACCATTGCCAGCTGGCCGCGGGCGACGCCGATCGCCGAACTGGTCGCGCCGGCCACCACGCCGTCGAGAGCCGGCACGACGAGCGGCGCCGCCAGACCGATGACGATGCAGAGGAGCGCAAGGACGGCCATCGCCGCGCACATCGAGGGCGCGGCTTCGTGCGCCTCGGCCGCTTCCGGGCTGCGCGGAGAGCCAAGAAACGCGATCCCGAACGCCTTGGCGAAACAGGCGGCGGCGAGCCCGCTGATTAGCCCCATGACGACGATCGTGATCAGGCCCGCGATCGCCATACTCGCCGCCGGCTGCACCATCGCCAGGAAGCCCGAATAGAACAGCAGAAACTCGCTGACAAAGCCGTTGAGCGGCGGCAGCCCGACGATCGCAGCGGCGCCGATCAGGAACGTGGTCCCGGTCCATGGCATCGGCTTCAGCAACCCGCCAAGCTCCTCGAGTTCGAGGCTGTGCGCGCCGTGCTGAACGGCGCCCGCGCCCAGAAACAGCAGTCCCTTAAAAACGCTGTGATTGAGGACGTGGAGAAGACCCGCGGCAAATCCGATGATGGCGAGCGACGGCGCGCCTTCGGCCAGCCCGAGGACGCCGATCCCGATGGCGAGCAGAATGATCCCGATATTCTCGACGCTGTGATAGGCAAGAAGACGCTTCAGATCATGCTGAGCCAAGGCGAACAGAACCCCGAGCACGCCACTCGAAGCGCCGACAGCAATCAGCAGCCAGCCCCACCATGGCTGAGGCGTCCCAAGAAACGTCAGCATGCGGACCAGTCCGTATATGCCGATTTTGATCATGGCTCCCGACATCAATGCCGAGGCATGGCTCGGCGCTGCCGGATGTGCTTCCGGCAGCCACACATGCGCCGTCACGATGCCCGCCTTTGAGCCGAAGCCGATCAGGGCCAGCACGAAAACCGCGGAGGATAGACCCGGGTTGGCGCTCACGGCGGCAGCATAGCCGCTGAAATCCGAGGTTCCGGCGAGACCGTCGAGCAGCACAAAAAGCACCAGCAGGAACACGGTTCCCAGATGCGTCGCCGAAAGATAGGTCCACGCAGCGTGCCGCACCGCGGCCTTCCGATCATCGAAAATGACCAGAAAGAACGGGCTCAACGCCATGACTTCCCACGACAGAAGGAACAGCAGGCCATCATGGGCGGCGAGCACCAGCGCCATGCCCGCCGTCAGCAGGTTCAGATGAAACCAGCTTGTCGCCGAGCCCGGCCCATCGTCACGACCGGCAAGATAGCTGCGGCCGTAAATCGCCCCCAGCAGCGAAAGCCCGAAAACCGGCAGCAGAAAAAATGCCGATAGCGCGTCAATCTCGAAATGCAGGCCGCCGCCCGGCATATGCCAAATCGCCGACATTTGTTCGGGCTCTCCGGTAACGAGCACGCGGATCGCGGCGACGAGCCCGAAAGCGGATCCAGAGATCGCCCCGCTCTGGCCGGCTAGCTGACCGATGCCGGGCCGCGAGCGGCAGAGGACAGCCAAAAGACCACCTAGCAGAAGCAGCAAAATCGCAATCGTAAATTCGGCCATCTCTATCTAAACCACGCCACACAACAGCATCGGCCACTCATGCCGGCTGTTGCTGGCGCGCGGGTCCAATAAAAGCGCGATGCGACGGAACCTGGTTTCGGCCCGCCTTGCTCCGCGGCGTTTCAGGAGCTGACAAGCGGGGACGTCGAAACGACCATCCCATTTCGGGGTCAGCGGTCAGACTGGTGCGGTCAATGGGCCTCCTGCATAACTTTGCAGTATGCATCTTG
Organism: uncultured Alphaproteobacteria bacterium; assembly: GCA_963814805.1. Lineage (GTDB taxonomy): Bacteria > Pseudomonadota > Alphaproteobacteria > ATCC43930 > CGMCC-115725 > AP-15. The sequence goes on from CAWFER010000007.1 coordinate 129,344, forward strand.
ATATATGATGTCTAAGCCATAATAAATTGATGGTCAATGGCCATTTTAGATGCGTTCTTTTGAATTTTTGCGCTTGACAGGAGCGCCGCAACCGCAGCAGGCAGCAGCGGCTCTGGCGAAACTGCAACGAGGGGCAATGATTGGGCTCTACGGGGGGCGATATCATGGCCACATCTCTGCGGCGGGTTGTGTCCGATGGGGCTATTGCGGCGGGGTGTAGGAGCGGCCCGGCGGATAGGCGTGGTGCTTCGGCAGATCCGGGTTCATATGGTCCCAGGGCTGGGCGCTTTTGACAAAGATATCGGCCTCGGGACGGAACTCGCCTGGCTCGTCGAGGCTGCCGACCCTGAGCCCGACGATGTCGGGCCGGGCCGAGACCCGAATGAACAACGGGCAGCCGCAATCCGGACAGAACGCCCTTGCGACCTGGTTGCCGGCGTCGCTGACGCTGACATAGAGCCGCGGCTCGCCCTTGGTCACGCGAAACCCGGCGGCCGGCACCCGCATCGCCGCGATATAGGCGCCCCCGCTCTGATGCTGGCAGTCGCGGCAATGGCACAAGAGCGAAAACAACGGCTCGCCCGCCGATTCGTACCGGACCGCTCCGCACAAACACCCGCCGGTTCTGAGTTCAGCCATCGCCACCTCTTCCATCCATCGGCTCCTGCGGTCTATCGGCTTCTGCTGCGCGCCGGCCTCGCGCCGCTTCTCCTGTTTGTCCTGTTTTCTGCAGGAATTTTGCAGGTCGCGGAACCGCCTCGCGCGGCAAAACCGATCGCCCCGATCTGGCGAACAAAAACCACCATGCGACACGATCACGGCAATTTTACCGTCGTCAAACGGCAGAACCGGTCGGAGCCGTTGGCTGGCCAGGATCGCCCCTCTATTTATCTGAGTTCACACGAAAGCGGGAGACGTATGGTGAATCGCTACGTTGCCATCTTGGGACTGATCGCGGTGGCAATCGCTCCGTCGGCGACGCGGGCCGAGGTCGTGAATGGAACCGCCGCAAAGGTTCCCGCTTATCAGGCGCGGGGCGCAACCGAGGTCGCGGCCGTCGGACCGTTGGCTCCCTCGCTGCAGGGCAAGCCGGTGGTTGTCCGCATTCACGCCGATTGGTGCTCTGCCTGCAAGGCGACCCACTCGACAATCGATGTTCTCAGGCAGGCCTATGCCGGTCGGATCAATTTCGTCCGGTTCGATGTGACCAACGCAAAGACGGCGGCCGCATCGCAGGCGAAGGCGCAGAAGCTGGGCCTCGAGAAGTTTTATGACGCCGCGAAGGCGGCAACCTCTACGGTCGCGGTAATCGACCCGCAGAATGGGAAGATCTATGCCACACTTTACAACGACGGCGCCCTAAAAGACTACAACGTCGCGGTCAACCAGGCGCTGGCCGCGCAACGCAAGTAAGGTGAGGGCTCTGCCCGCCTCGCGGTTTGGTATCGCGACCGGGATCGTTCTGATCGCCACGGTCGTATCGGCCGTCGCCTGGGGGCCGCTCGGGCAGGTATTCGAGCGCGAGGTCGGGCTGTGGCAAAACGCAATCGCCGCGCGGCTGCACGGGCCGGGCGCGCTCGATGGCTGGCGGGTCTATCCGGTCGCCTTCGCCGGCGGCCTCGTCGCCAGCATCTCTCCGTGCATCCTGGCGATGCTGCCCTTGAACCTCTCATATATCGGCGCCGCGAAATTGACCTCGCGGATCGCGGCATTGCGCGTCGCCGCGATGTTCGTGCTGGGGGTCGTTGCCGTCAACGTCGCTCTGGGCTTGGCTTCGTCGTTGTTCTTCGCGCTCTTCGTGCAATACCGTGCGCCAGTCAACATGGCGGTCGGCGTGCTGACGGCAATCATGGGGTTGTGGATGGCGGGGATCGTGCGATTGCCGACGCCGCAGATTGCCAGCCGCATCCCGGCGGGCGGCGGCTCCTTTGTCGTCGGACTGGTGTTCGCGCTAGTGGCCTCGCCCTGCGCCAGCCCGATCCTCGTCTTCGTGCTCGGAGCGGTGTCTCTGGCCGGCTCGCCGGCGCGCGCCGTCGGCGCGATGACCCTCTATGCGGTCGGCTATACGCTCGTGCTTTTTCTGGCATCGCTCTCCGCCGGGATCGCGACGGCCTCGCGCCGTGTCCTGGCGCATTCAGAGTTCGTCTCGCGCATCGCCGCCGTCGCGCTGGTCGTCATCGGGATCGGAACTTTTACCTACGGGCTGAATCAGTTTTGACTGAAACCCATCCTCGGTTGCCGCTGCATAACCGAACGGGTTGTGGTTCTTATGGGTGGTCTGTGTCTGCGCTCGCCTCAGGCCAAACGCATGGTGAATGTGTGGAGAGCGCTGGAGGCCGCCAAGAACTACGTGGCTGCATCACGGCGCGGCGCTCGCCCGAAGGCCCACTCCTTTGGGCTCGTTAGCTACTGGAAGGACGACCGAGCGTTCAAGGCGGCTGGTTCGACATGATGATCGTGCCGGAGGCGGCGAACATGCCGCCGACACCGTGGCAGACCGAGATCTTGGCGCCGGGGATCTGGGCCGGGGCGACGCCGCGCATCTGGCGCACGCTCTCCTGCAAGGCGTACATGCCGTACATGCCGGAATGCATATAGGAGAGGCCGCCGCCATTGGTGTTCGTCGGCAGCTTGCCGCCGGGGGCGGTGTTGCGGGCGGCGATAAACGGGCCGCCCTCGCCGCGCCCGACAAAGCCCAGATCTTCGAGGCCGTAGATCGGCAGATGGGCGAAGGCGTCGTAGATCATCAGATGGTCGACGTCGTTGTGGGTGATGCCGGCCTCGGCGAAGGCCTTGGCGCCCGAAACGCGGAACGCGCGGGACGAGGTGAAATCCGCCATCTGGCTAACCATCGGGGTCTCGACCAATTCGCCGGCGCCGAGGAGGTAGACGGGCCTGGTCGGGAAATCCTTGGCGCGCTCGGCCGATGTGAGGATTAAAGCGCCGCCGCCATCGGTCACCAGGCAGCATTGCAGCAGGCGGAACGGATAGGCGATCATCCGCGAGTTTAAGACGTCGTCGACGGTGATCGGGTCCCTGAACGTGGCGCGCGGGTTCCGGCCCGCCCATTCGCGCTGCACCACCGAGACCATCGCCAGGGTCTCGTCGGTGAGCCCATAGGTCTTCATGTAGCGCAAGACCGGGATCGTGAACAACGAGGGCGGCCCCATCGGCCCGTAGGGCTGCTCAAACTGGCCGGCGAGGCTGGTCGGGGCGACGATATTGCGGGTGCGCCCGACGCCGGAGCGGCCGCTCTCGCCATGGGTGATCAGCACCGTCTCGCACAGGCCCGAGGCGATGGCGGCGGCGGCATGGCGGGTATGGATCATGAACGAGCAGCCGCCGACCGCGGTGCCGTCGACCCATTTGGGGGTGAGCCCGAGATAGTGCGCGATCGTCACCGGGGTCTCGCCGGCGGTGGCGACGCCGTCGATGTCGGCGGGTTTGAGCCCGGCATCGGCCATCGCGTTCAATGCCGCATCGGCGTGCAACTGGATTTGCGACATGTCGGGGATGACGCCGAGCCGGGTGGTTTCGGCGGCGCCGACGATGGCGATCGATTTCGGCTGCATTGTCGGCTACCTCGCGGCCGGGCGGAAGAGCGGCAGGGTGATCTCGTCGTCGAGCTTTTCGAAGGCGACCTCGACGGCCATGTCGAGCGGCAGCGCTTCGGGGGTTTGCGGGCAGCCGGTGATGTTGGTCATCAGCCGCGGCCCCTCCTCCAGTTCGACGACGGCGATCGCATAGGGCGGGGTGAAGCCCGGCGCCGCGCGGTGGTGGATCACATAGCTGTAGAGCCGGCCCCGGCCCGAGGCGCGGAACACCGCGACATCGCGCGAGGCGCAGGCCGGGCAGAACGGGCGCGGCGGGAAATAGGTCTTGGCGCAGGCGTTGCAGCGCTGCAGGCGCAATTCGCCGGCGCGCGTCCCGTCCCAGAAATGCTGCGTCTCCGGTGTCGGCGCCGGCCGCGCGCGTCGTCCCTCTGACATCCCCGCCTCCATCGACATTTGAGGCTGACTTTGACGCCTGCTGCGAATTGGGGCAAATGGAATGGCGGGATCTTGAGGAGGACGAAATGGCGGAACGGGCCAAGAGCATCACAGCGACGGCGTTGCGCGGGCGGCTGCATGATGGCGGCGAGATAGCGATCGTCGATGCGCGCGAGGAGGGGAGCTTTCACGCCCGGCATTTGCTGATGGCGTCGTGCCTGCCGTTGAGCCGGCTCGAGCTGATCGCCCCTGCCCTGCTGCCGCGCCGCAACGCGCCGGTCGTGGTGTGCGACGATGATGGGAGCGGCGGCGGACTGGCCGAGCGGGCGGCGGCGCGGCTGATCGCCGGCGGCTGGAGCGATGTTTCGGTTCTGGCGGGCGGGGTGTCGGCCTGGGCGGCGGCGGGCTTCCCGGTCTATAGCGGCGTCCATGTGCCGAGCAAGGCCTTCGCCGAAGTCGTCGAGCACGAATACGGCACCCCGTGGATCAGCGCCGAGGAATTGGCGGGGCGGCAACGCCAAGGCGGCGACATGGTGATCTTCGACAGCCGCTCCTACGAGGAATACCATTCGAACAGCATCCCTGCCGCGATCAGCGTGCCGGGCGCCGAGCTGGTCTACCGCTTTCACGAACTGGTCCCGTCGCCCGACACTTTTGTCGTGGTCAATTGCGGCGGGCGCACCCGCAGCATCATCGGCGCGCAGGCGCTGATCGACGCCGGCGTGCCGAACCGGGTGGTCTCGTTGAAGGACGGCACGATGGCCTGGCATCTCGCCGGGCTCGGGGTGGCGAGCGGGGCGACGGCGCGCGCGCCCGAGGTCTCGGCCGAGGGCGTGGCCGCCGCGCGAGCGCGGGCCGATGCGGTGGCCCGCCGCTACGGCGTGCCGGCGATCGACCGCGCCACCCTCGCGCAATGGCGGCGCGAGGCCGACCAGCGCACGCTCTATGTGCTCGATGTCCGCGACCCGGCCGAGTACCGCGCCGGCCACCTGCCGGGATCGCTGATGGCGCCGGGCGGACAATTGGTGCAGGAGACCGACAGCTGGCTCGGCATCTGGGGTTCGCGCGTGGTGCTGGTCGACGATACCGGGGTCCGGTCGCGGATCACCGCCTCGTGGCTCAAGCGGATGGGCTGGGACGCGGCGGTGCTCGACCATGCTCTCGACGGTGTCGAACTGGAGCGCGGCGACCCCGCCCCGGCCGCGCACAGCTTTCCGCTGGCCGGACCCGAGCCGGCCACCGTCTCGCCCGCCGAACTGCGCGCCGATCCCGCGGCCGTCATCGTCGATCTGGCGGCGAGCCGGCGCCACCGCGAGGGCCACATCCCCGGCGCGTGGTTCGCGATCCGGGCGCGTCTTGGCGCGGCGCTGGCAAAATTGCCGGCCGAGGGCGATCTGGTGCTGACCAGCGAGGACGGCGCGCTGGCCCGCCTCGCCGCCGCCGAGATCGCGCCGCAGGCCGGGCGGCGGGTGCGGGTGCTGGCCGGGGGCGCCGCGGCCTGGCAAGCCGCCGGGCTGCCGCTCGAAACCGGCATGGCGCGGCTCGCCGACGAGCCTGACGATGTGGCGCTGTCGGCCCGCGACCGGCCGGCCGAGCGCGAGCGCTACATGCGCGAGTACCTCGCCTGGGAGATCGATCTGGTCAACCAGATCGCCCGCGACGCCGACTGCCGCTTTCGCCTGGCGCCGGCGGCGGCATGACCGAACCCGAGCAAACTCCCGGCGGCGCGCCAGTCTATACCGTCGCCTATATTCAGGTGGCCGCGTCGAGCGCGTCGCAGGCCGCGAGATTGGCCCGGCAATTGGCCGCTTGCGGGCGCGAAGATCCGGGCAATGCCGGGTTCGAGGCGCTCGCCGAAATCGGCCGGCCGAATCGCTTGGCGCTGCTCGCGGGCTGGTGCGGCGAGGCCGCCGCCAAGGCGCATGCCGCCGGCGCAGCGGCGAGCGGGTTTGACGACCAGCTGCAGCCGATCCTGGCCAGCCCGCTCGAGGTGCGATCCTTTGACGGCCTCACGGTCGAGCGGCCGGCCGGGCCCGGCGGATCTGCGGCGATCTGGGTTCTGACCCACATCGACGTTTTCCCCGCCGGCAAGGACCGGGCCGCCGACCTTGCCCGATCGTTGGCCGCAGCCGGCCGCGACCGCGAGGGGAATTTGCGCTTCGATGTGCTGCGATGGAACGGCCACCCCAACCATTTCACCTTGATCGAGGGGTGGCGCGACCGCGAGGCCTTCGAGGCGAACGCGATGGCGGCGCGGACCCGGGATTTTCGCCGGCAGCTGACCCCGCTCGAAGGCGCTCTCTATGACGAGCGGCTCTACTGTGCGCTGCGCTAGTCGAAGCGGCGGGGCCGCGGGCGCGTTGGGCCGAGCCGCCGATTGACGCGATCGAGCGCGCTTCGGACTCGCCATGGCGGCCGAAACGCGCTCTAAGGACGCGAGTTTATTCGTAGACGGCGCAGCTGGGAGGATTTACCGGGGTGGCGACCCCGGTAAAAGTGTTGCCGATCAGCTCGATTGGAACGCAGGCCGCGCTTTCGATGATGCCGGTCGCCCGATTGGGCCCGATATTGGTAAAAGTATTGTACGACGCCAGCACGAGATTGGTGCTGTACAGCAAACCCTCTTCCCCGTAGGAGACCATTGAATAGTTTGGCGAAGCGACGCCCTGGATGATTTGATTGCCTGAGATGCTGGCGATGCCGCCATTGGAGATTTCAATGGCGAAGCTGGTCGAGCCGGCGTTGCAGCCAATGGCCGGGTCAGCTTGGCCGTCGTAAAGCTGGTTGTCGGACACGGTCGTCACCATGGCCCGGCTCTTGATATCGTGTCCAATGAGTTGGCCGCAAAAGACACTGCCGGTGACGGTAAGGCTCCCTGCATAGTTGACATAGAGGGCGTGTTGGAAATAATTGATGTTGGGGTTTCCGTTATTTTTAAATGTGGAATTGGCGATAACGATAGATTGCGCGGAATTGTATCCGGTTAGAATACCTTCTTGATTGTTGGCGAAAGTGCTGTTCAAGACGACGAGGTAGGGACCTGCCGTCGATGCGCTGCCGATCGTTGTGTTCTGGTCGCGAATGCCGGCGCCGTTGCCGCCGAGCGCATTGGATATCTCCGCTCCCTGAAACGTCAGACCATCGATGATCAGATTTGAGAAGTTGAGGATTATGCCCTTCTCGTTGGGTAGCGGGATTGTGGCGTTGAGGATGACCGAGCCGCCGATTGCACTGCTTTGGATGGTCATTGGCCTGGTCACTAGCGGAAAATCGTTGGTGTAAGTTCCCGGTGCGACATTGATGATGTAGTAATCGCTCGCATTGGCGTCGGCATCGGCGGCGGCGACGGCGGCGCTGATCGTGGGGTAGAGACCGCCCGGACCGACGCTCAAGGCGGCGGTGCCGGCGAGCGCTACGTGCGCCCCCAGCATGATGATCGCTGCGCCAAAGGGCGCCGAATAGGATCGCATGCGCATCGCTTTTCTCCTGACAAGAGTCGACTCTGCCGCCCGGCGGCGGTTTCAGGCGCGGTTTGACGCTCGAACCCGGTTGATCCTTTGTCGCGCCAGCGCGGCCGGGCTGGGCGTTGGTGGGCGCGGCCAAATGGGCTCGCCGCGCGATTCGCCAATGGCTCGATCAAACCGTAGCAAACTAGCCGGTAGCGTGGGTCGGCACGCGTACTCTGGTCAATAGCGCAGAGGGATCATGACCGAAAGAGCGATTGACCCGGTCTCGCGCCCTCTATCGTCAAATATATGAAATACCGAAGGTAATCACACTGCCGGCGCATTGGAGTCCAATTCGCGCCCAATAAATGACACAGTCCCACGTCCATCTGCGGACGGCCAAACCGAACGCACTGGGGGCCGCTTCCGGCGGAGGTCTGCTCAGCGCTGTCTACAGGCTCCAATAATGGATATTCGGCGGCGCCCGGTCGCTAGGCACCGCCGATTTGACGTCGATGAAGACGCCGCCCGGGACCAGCCTGGCGAACAGCTGGCCCCATCCGGCCGCGGCCAGCAGCGTATGCGGCACGGCGAGGATCAGCCCGTCGAGCCCATCGAGCTGGTCGAAGGCGACCAGATCGATGCCGTATTCGCGCTTGGCTTCCGCAGCGTCGGCGAGCGGGTCGGCGACCCGCGCGGCGATGCCGTAATCGCGCAGTTCGGCGAGAATGTCGGGGACCCGGCTGTTGCGCAGATCGGGCACGTCCTCCTTGAAGGTCAGGCCGATGATGCCGATGCGCGCGCCCTTGACCGGACGTCCCGCGGCGATCAGCAATTTCACCAGGCGCTGGGCGATGAAGCCGCCCATGCCGTCGTTGATGCGGCGGCCCGATAAGATCACCTGCGGGTAATAGCCGGCCGCCTCGGCCCGCGCGGTCAGATAGTACGGGTCGACGCCGATGCAGTGGCCGCCGACCAGCCCCGGCGTGAATGGCAGAAAATTCCATTTGGTGCGGGCCGCGGCCAACACCTCGCGGGTCGGGATGCCGAGCCGGTCGAAGATGATCGCCAATTCGTTCATCAGCGCGATGTTGAGGTCGCGCTGGGTATTCTCGATGACCTTGGCCGCCTCGGCGACCTCGAGCGAGGAGGCTCGGTGCAGGCCCGCCTCGACGATCTGCCCATAGACCGCGGCGACCCGCTCCAAGGTCTCGTGGTCTTCGCCGGCGACGATCTTGACGATGGTTTCGAGCCGGTGATGCCGGTCGCCGGGATTGATCCGCTCCGGCGAGTAGCCGAGCTTGAAGCCCTGGCCCTGGGTCAGCCCCGACGCCTCGGCCAGCCGCTTGCCGCAAAAGTCGCGGGTCAGGCCCGGATAGACGGTCAATTCGAAGACGACGACCGCGCCCGGCTTCAACCGCGGGCCAATCAGCGCACAGGCCTCGGCGAGCGGGCGCAGATCGGGGCGGCGTTCGCCGTCGATCGGGGTCGGCACGGTGACGACGAGGAAGCTCGCCTCGGCCAGCGCCTCGGGATCGTCGGTCAGCCGCAGCCGGGTCGCGGCCAGCGCCGCCGGCGGCACCTCGCCGGTCGCGTCATGGCCCCGGCGCAACGCCGCGATCCGCCGCTGCGAAATGTCGAAGCCGATGACCGGCTCGAACTTTTTGGCCAGCGCCAGCGCCACCGGCAAGCCGACATAGCCGAGGCCGATGACTGCAAACCCGCGTTCCATGTCAGCCTTTGCCCGTCAGCCTCCGACCGGCGATCCCAATCGAATTCCGCCAGGCTGATCCAATGCAGTTAACCAAGCCTTTCGCGCAGCACGATCGGCGAAGCAGGCCCATCAGTTGATACGGTGATAGCGCTTGTACCATTGGACGAAGCGGCCGATCCCCTCTTCGATCGCGATCTTTGGCTCAAAGCCGAGATCGCGGCGCGCGGTTTCGATGTCGGCAAAGCTTTCCGGCACGTCGCCGGGCTGCAACGCCAGCAACTCCTTGATCGCGGTGCGCCCCAAGGCGCGTTCGAGGATCGCGATGAAATCGAGCAGCTGTTCCGGCCGGTGATTGCCGAGATTGTAGATTCGGTGGGGAACCTCGTCATCGCCGGCCCCAGCTGCCGGGGCGCGGTCGTGGGCGGCGATGGTGCCATCGACGATATCGTCGATATAGGTGAAGTCGCGCGCCATATGGCCGTGGTTGAACACCTTGATCGGCTCGCCGGCGAGGATCGCCTTGGTGAATAGCCAAGCCGCCATGTCGGGCCGGCCCCACGGCCCGTAGGCGGTGAAAAAGCGCAGCCCGGTCGCCGGCAGCCGGTAGAGGTGGCTGTAGCTGCGCGCGATCAATTCGCAGCTGCGTTTGGTCGCGGCATAGAGCGAGACCGGCTGTTCGACCGGGTCGTCGACGCTGAACGGCTGCTTCTTGTTGGCGCCGTAAACCGAGGAGGAGGAGGCGTAGGTGAACGCGTCGAGCCGGTCGAGGCGCCGCGCCGCTTCGAGCATGACGACGGTGCCCATCACATTCGCGTCGATATAGGCATACGGGTTTTCGAGCGAATAGCGCACCCCGGCCTGGGCGGCGAGATGGATGATGCCGGTGAGGTCGCGGTGGGCGTGGAGCACGGCGGCGACCCCGTCGCGGTCGGCGATGTCGAGCTTGACAAAGGTGAAGTGGGCGAACTCGGCCAATTCGTCGAGGCGGGCTTCTTTCAGCCGCACATCGTAATAATCGTTGAGGTTGTCGATGCCGACGACCCGATCGCCGCGCTCGAGCAGCGCCCTGGCGACATGAAAGCCGATAAACCCGGCGGCGCCGGTGACAAGGGTCGACATGAGGCTCCTGGCGAGCAGCGGCGGCACCCTGCCCTATCGGTTCGCCGAACCGGCGGCAAGCGATTTCATTGTGAACGGCCGGGTGAACGGACGATGCGCTGCTTCAGCCGGCGGGCGAGATGCTCGAGCCGAAACCGCAGGCGCGGCTGCTGCGCCACCTGCCACAGCATCGGCTCGCAGCGTGTGGCGAAGCTTTGCTTCAAGCGGTTGCGGCCGGCCATGAAGTCGTAGACCCGCAGGCCCGCGCGCGCAGGCGTGGCGGATCGCCAGCGCATGGCCGACGACCCCGGGGCGCTCGCGCGGATCGGCGTCGGCAAACCCGCTCTGATAGGCGTAGACCCGGCCGTCATGGCGGAAATTGTAGAGATAGGCGATGACCCGCCCGCCGGCGCGGATTTCGAGCAGCTGGATCGCGCCCTCGGCAAAATTGCGCGCGATCAGCCGGCGGTGGAACGGCTCGAAAAATTCATGGATGAATGCGTGCGCCTTGCCGCGCCGGGCCCATGAGGCGCAATGCAATAGCTTCAATCCGGTAAACCACTTTTGCGCTTCGGCCTCGGTGGAGGCTTCGCCCAGGCCGAGCGGGCCCTGCGCCTCGAAATGCCGGAAGGCGCGGCGCAGCTGCTGGCGGGCGTTGGCGCTGAGCACCGGGTCGAGGCCGCCATCGGCGGCGAGCAGACCGAGATCGACCGAATAGGACGGCACGGCGACCAGGCTCGACAGCAGCCGATGCGCCGCAAGCGCCGGCCCGGGCAGGCGCTGCAAGGAGCCGCTCAGGTGCAATTCGTCGGCCTCGCCGCGCCGCCCGGCGAACCAGGCGAGGAGTGCGTCGAGAGTGGCGGGATCGCTGCCGGAGGCGGTAAGCACGCCGTTATGCTCGATCGTCATCGCATCGAAACGCGGGTCGCCGGTCTCGTTCAGATAGAGGCCGCGGGCGCGGATCAGCCCGTGCCGGCGGCGGGTTGTCGCACTGCCGAGCAAGGCCAGCGCGACCGTGCGGCCCTCGGCCCGGCCGCGCAGCAGCATCGGCCGGCGCGCCGCCGGGATCGCCGCGAGCATGCTGCCGATCCACGCCCATGAGGTGAAGAAAGACGGGTGGCCAGCGGCTTCGAGCGCCCGCCATTCGCGCTCGAGCTCGTGCGAGCGGCGGCAACGCCTCGCGCGCGAACTTGATCGCGGCGGCCGGGCGGGTTTCTTCGGGCACGCCGGTTAACTCCGGTTCAGCCAATGCGCGCTAAGCTCGCAAGCTCGCCGCTCCTGGTATAAGGGCGGGCGGCCAACCAACGCGATCCGGGCGATGCGGGTTCTGCATATCCTCGACCATTCGCTGCCATTGCAGAGCGGCTATGTGTTTCGCACGCTCGGCATCGTCGACCAGCAGCGGGCATTGGGCTGGGAGCCGGTGCTGCTGACCAGCGGCAAGCATTATGCGCCAGGGCCGGCGCGCGAGCGGATTGGCGATTGGGAATTTCTGCGCACCCCGGCGCCGCGCGGCCTCGGCGCAAGGCTCCCTTGGGCGCGCGAGCTTAAGATCATGGCCGATCTTGGACGCCGCCTCGACCAGGCGATCGAGGAAGTGCGGCCGCAGATCCTGCATGCCCACTCGCCGGTGCTGAATGCGTTGCCGGCGATCCGCGCCGGCCGCCGCCATGGCGTGCCGGTGGTCTACGAGGTCCGGGCCTTGTGGGAGGACGCCGCCGGCGGCGGCGCAAGCGGGATGGCCGGGCTGCGCTATCGCGCCACACGGCTGCTCGAAACCCGCGCGCTTGCGAGGGGCCGATGCGGTGACGACGATCTGCGAGGGTCTGCGCGGCGAGATCGCCGCCCGCGGGATTGCGGCCGAGAAGGTCACGGTCATCCCCAACGCGGTCGACCGCAATGCGTTTGGCGGCGCGGCGCGCCCTGATCCGGCGCTCGCCGCCCGGCTTGGCCTCGCCGGCCGGCGGGTGCTCGGCTTTTTCGGCTCGTTTTATTCCTATGAAGGGCTGCATTTGTTGCTGCGCGCGCTGCCGGCGATGCGGCGGGAGCGCCCGGACATCGCCGTCCTCTTGGTCGGCGGCGGCCCCGAGGAGGATCGATTGCAGGCGCTCGCCGGCGAACTCGGCCTCGGCGACAGCGCGGTGTTCGCCGGGCGGGTCCCGCATGACGAGATCGGCCGGTATTACGACCTCGCCGACCTCCTGGTCTTTCCGCGGCTGTCGTTGCGGCTGACCGAGCTGGTGACGCCGCTGAAGCCGCTCGAGGCGATGGCCCAGGAGCGGATCGTCGCCGCGTCGGACGTCGGCGGCCATCGCGAGCTGATCCGCGACCGCGAAACCGGCTATCTGTTTCCGCCCGGCGATCCGGCACAGCTTGCCGCAGGCGTGCTCGCCGCCTTTGACGACGAGGCGTCCTGGCGGCGCATCCGGGCCTGCGCCACCGGCTTTATCGACGGCGAGCGGTGCTGGTCGCACAGTGTCGCCCGCTACGCCCCAATCTATGACCGGCTGCTGCGGCGATGAGCGGCCGGAGCCGGCGGCGCCGGTCTGGGATAACGCGCGCAGATTTCCTCGAACAGCGCGATCTGCCCCTCGGTCGTGCTCCGCCAGTCGAAGCCTTCGGCATAGGCGCGGGTGGCGGCGCGGTCGGGCGGGGCGGCGAGCAGCTCGCGAATTGCCGCGGCGAGGCGCTGCGGCGTCACCTCGGCGACGATGCGGCCCGCCGCGGGCGCGGCGACGATGTCGCCGATGCCGGCCAGGTCGGACACGACGACCGGGGCGCCGCAGGCCATGCTTTCGAGCAGGACATTGGGCCAGCCCTCATGGGTCGAGACCAGCAACAGGAGGTCGGCGGCGGCGTAGATCTCGGGCAGCTCCGGTTGCGGGCGTCGGCCGAGCAGGCGGACCCGGCCGGCGACGCCGCGCGCTGCCGCCAAGGCTTCGATGGCGCCCCGTTCCGGTCCGTCGCCGACGATGACCAGATCGGCCTCGGGCAGCAGCGCCAAGGCTTCGACCATCAGCCAGTGCCGCTTCAACGCCACCAGGTTGCCGACCGCGAGCAGGGTCGGCCGGGCGAAGCCGAGACGGCGACGCGCCGCCGCGCGGTCGCCGGGGCGGAATTGCGCGAGATCGACCCCGTTGCGCAACACGCGCACCCGTTGCGCGGCGACGCCGAGCCCGACCAGCCGGTCCCTGAGCCCGCTCGACACGGCGACGAGCCCTTGCGCATGCGCCGCGGCCCAGCCGATCCAGCGCCGCGGCGCCCTATGCTCGGCGATCAGATTGAGGTCGCTGCCGCGCGCGGTCACCACCACCGGCCGGCCGAGGGCGCGGCCCAGCAGCACGGCGGCGACCCCGTCGGGATAGAAATAATGCGCGTCGATCAGGTCGAAATCGCGGCCGGCGGCGATCTGCCGGCGCAGCCGCGGCAGACAGGCGGCGAACAGCGCGAACGGCGCGCTCGCCATGCCGATTTTCGGGATCAGCGGATAGCGTGGATGCTCGATGTGGAGCCCGTGCCGGGTTTCCGCGCGCGGGACCCGGGCCATCGCCGCATAGGCGCCGAAGCGCTCGGAGGAAAACGGAAACCACGCCGAGGGGGCGAGGACGCGCGCCTCGACCCGGCCGTTTTCGACCAGCTTGCGCAGGCGCGTCTCGACAAAGATGCCGTGCTGCGGGCGCGCGGCATTCGGGTAGAGCGTGCTAAAGGTTAGGATCTGCACCTTGTGCCGCCGGACCAAATGGGACGCCGGTCTCGGGTGATGCCGGGCCGCTGATGCCAGTCTACCGCAACCCCGATTTCCGGCGACTGCCGGAGGGGCTCGCCAGCGTCTTCGAGGCGGCGGCGCGCCGCTCGTTTTTTGCGCTGCCCGGCTGGTACGATCTGATGGCGCGCCACGGGGTTTCCGCGGCGACCGAAACCCGCCTCTACAGCGACGAACGGCCCGGCTCGGCGGCGGCGCTGGCGCTCCAGGTGGTCGCCGGACCCGGGGGGCGGCGCCTGGCCAGCCTCACCAACGCCTACAGCGTCGAGCACGGCATCCTCGCGGCGCCGGCCGATATCGCAACCGGGCTCGGCGCGATCCTCGGGGAAATTCTCGGCGAGAGGCCGCGCTGGGACGTCATCGCGCTGGATGAGCTCGATGCGCGCGATCCCTGCTATGACGCTGCCGTCAGCGCCCTGCGCCGCGCCGGGCTCTTCGTCGAATGCCGGTTTCATTCGGGGACCTGGTACGAAGAGACCGCCGGAATGAGCTTCGCCGATTACCTCGCCGGCCGACCTTCCGCGTTGCGCAACACCTGGCGGCGCAAGCGCCGGCGGCTGGAAGCGGGCGACCAGCTTAAAACCGCGTTCTACGCCGGACCCGCCGGCATCGAGCGGGCGATCGCCGATTACCAGGCAATCTATGCCCGCAGCTGGAAACCAGCCGAGGCGTTCCCCGACTTCATCCCGGCGCTAATCCGGCTCGCCGCCGGCGAGGGCGCGCTGCGTCTCGGCATCGCGTCCCTCGACGGCGTCCCCGCCGCCGTCCAGTTCTGGATCGTATGGCATGGCCGCGCCGTCATCTATAAGCTTGCGCACGATACGCGGTTCGACGAATTCTCGCTCGGCACTCTGTTGACCATGGAGCTGATCGAGCGGGTGCTCGCCGACGACCGCCCATACGAGATAAATTTCGGCCGCGGCGACGACCCTTACAAGCAATCGTGGCTGCCCAAGCGGCGGGAGCGCTGGGGAATTGTCGCGGCCAACCCGCGCACCCGGCTGGGCCTCGGCTTCGGGCTGAAGCGCGAGGCGGTTAAGCTTTACCACCGCCTGCGCGGCGAGCGCATCGCGCCGTCCGGCTGAGCGTTGCACAATCGGGATGCGGTCGGCGCCATGCTTCAGTGGATTTCGTATTCGTCGCTGATCCCGCCCAATTTGTTCATCCTGCTGGCGATGATCGGGGTGGCGCTGGCCTGGCGCTGGCGGCGCGCCGGCCTCGCGCTGGCAACCGCGGCAATGGCCTGCCTCTATCTGGCGGCGACCCCGGCTGTGGCCTATTTCCTGTTGGAATCGGCCATTCGCATGGCCGGGCTCGTCCCGGTTCTGCCGGCGCCGGCGCCGCCGGCGGCGATCGTCGTGCTCGCCGGCGATTACCGCCCCAGCCTGTCGCCGGGCGGCAAGGTTGCGGTCGGGCCGCTGACCCTCGAGCGCCTGGCCCAGGCGGCGAGCGAGGAGCGCCGGCTCGGATTGCCGATCCTGGTCAGCGGCGGCTGGGTTCCGGGCGCCGATGATTCCTTGGCCGATATGATGGCCGCGGCGCTCGAACACGATTTCCGGGCGCCGGTGCGCTGGCGCGAGGCCCGGTCGCAGACGACCTACCAGAATGCCCTCTATTCGGCGGCGATATTGCGCCGCGCCGGGGTGCCGGCGGCGCTGGTGGTGACCAACCCGTGGCACATGGCGCGGGCATTGTGGTCGTTTCACGCGGCCGGCTACCCGGTCGTCGCCGACCCGACCCCGAACGGACGCCGGCTGCCGCTATCGGTGTCAATCCTATTGCCGCAGGCGCCCTCCTTGCTCGACAGCTACTACGCCCTGCACGAGCTGATCGGGCTGGCGTGGTATGTCTTGCGTTATGGTGGTGAGGGGGCGGCCGGTGCGGGCGGGCAGAGTTGATCCCGCGGATCGGGGAAGTCCGCGCGCCGGGCAGAAGGCGTCGGCCAAATGCGCGGCCGGATAGGCGATCTCTGGCCGGACCTGCTGCGGCGCCGGCGGCCCCGGTTGATTGTTGGATTGGCCGATCTCGAAGCGGCGCTCACGCGCGATGAATGTCCGGTCTGCGCCCGTACCGGCGGCGTCGAGAAGCGATGGATCGATCATTTTCTCTATGAAGGCTACCAAGAGCCGGAGGTGATGGCGGCAGTGCTCCGCGGCGGCGGGTTTTGCGCATGGCACGCCCGCCGGCTCGAAAGTTTCACTGCCGGCTCGACGATCGCCTGGGTTTATCTCTACGCCATTCTGGACAAATTTCCCTCGCGGCTCTCTCACCGGCAGCATCGGACCCGCGCCCGCGAGCTGGTCCCCGATCCGGGATACTGCCTGGCCTGCAATCAGGCGCGCGACGCCGAGCGACGCGAGTGCTTTTTTCTTTCGCTGCTGCTGAAGGAGCGTGGTCTGCAATGCTACGGCAGGCCGGCGCTCGTCTGCATGCCACATCTGCTTCAGCTCGCTGATTTTCTCGATCGCAACCAACTCGGCCAGATTATCGGCATTCATGCTCGCTCGGTCGCCGACTTGCAGTCGATGCTTTGCAACCAAGGAAAAGCTCCCGTCACACCGGTCATCGACCCGGCCGCCGCTCGAGCGATCCAGCAGATTTTCGGCCGACCGCCGCGCGGATCGGCGCTGCTCCCAGGGAGTGCGGATGACGCGTTCCAGGCAGAGCGCGATCCGATCGTCCGGCTGCGCCGACGGCTGGAGGCGAGCCAAGGGTGCCCGGTCTGCGCCGAGGTCGCCCAGTCGTGCCGGGACTGGCTTGGCTGGTTGGCGGACACCGCCAACGGCCCGGACGATATTTCCGATGTCGTGCCGCTGTGCCGCCACCATGTCTGGCAGGGTTGCGCCGAGCACAGCCCGACCCTGGTCCACTGGCTGGCGCGGGTCGCGGCGAGCGAAGCACAGACTCGGCTTGCCTATGCCGAGCAGGCGCTCACCCTTGTGCCGAGCGGGCCCAGGGTCATTCCCGAGCAGATCAGGTGCGGATGGGCCGGGCGTCGCCGCCGGGTAGAGGCGCTGCAATCGCTTCAACGGGCCCGCGAGTGCCCGCTATGCCGGCGCGCGCACGAGGCTCGCGATCGGATGATCCTATTGTTGGCGGCGCTCCTCGACGAGCGAGAAGGTCGCCGCGCGTTCGAATGCGGCTATGGGCTGTGCATTCCGCACGCCTCGCGCGCCCTGCGGCTGTTGGACGGCCGGGTGGCTAGCCAGATCATCGCGGAGACCACTCGCGCCCGTCTCGGCGTGCTGCGCTGGGAGCTCGAAGAGCAGCTCCGCCGCTGCTCCTGGGCCGCCAGGCCGGAAGGCCACGGGGCCGAGGCTGGCGCCTGGCGACGCGCAACGCTCCGTTTCTCAGGCACGGTGTGCGACGATGGTCCATGACACCATCGCCGACGCGCATCTCGGCGAAGTCGACGCCGCTGGCAGCGATTGGTTCAAGGCTGGTGCGGGCGAGAGGACTTGAACCTCCACGTCCTTACGGACAACAGATTTTGAGTCTGCCGCGTCTACCATTCCGCCACGCCCGCGCGCCGGGCGCGACTATAGTCGGAGCGGGCGGGCGGTCAACGGCCGGATCGCGGCGGCAACCTGCGAGGAGGCGGCGATGGCCAAGCGGATCAATCGGGCGATCGAACTGCTGGCCCTGGACCAGGCGATCTATTACACGGGTGGCCATAGCGGGCATGTGCTGACCCGCGCGCAGGGGCGCGAGGACGCCCGCACCTGGGCCGACTACATCAATGTCGGGATGGAGCACGGGTCGTTCGACATGGCCGGGCTGGCCGAGTATATGGCGGGGCTGGCCGAGGCCGGGCCGACCCGCTCCGGGCACCCGACCCCGGCGATCATCGTCGAGGCCCCGGTCAACGGCGCCGACGCCGCCAATGTCCGCTTCAACGCCTGGCAGTTCCGCCAGATCCTCGGCCGCGGCGTGCACGGCGTATTGCTGTGCCAAGCCGAGGCGGCGGATGCGGTGCGCGCGTTTGTCGAATCCTGCCGCTATCCGCACCATTCCGCCGGGGTCGACCCGGCCCTGCCCTCGCCGGTCGAGCGCATGCGGGGTGCGGTTCGCGACGCCAGGGGCGGGCTCGGCTTCGGGCTCGGCATCGGCACGCGCGGGCGCGGCTCGGAAGCGACAGCGGCGCCGATCTGGGGGATTTCGTTTGAGGACTACATCGCGCGCTGCGAGCCGTGGCCGCTCGATCCGGCCGGAGAATTGCTGCTCGGGGTCAAGCTCGAATCGCCCGAGGGCATCGCCAATTGCGAAGAAATCCTCGCGGCGCCGGGGCTCGGCTTTGCCGAACTGGGACCGGGCGATCTCGGCCTCGCACTCGGCTATACGACAGTGCCGCGCGACCCCTACCCGCCGGAGATGGGCGAGGCGCGCCGGCGGGTCTTCGCCGCCTGCCGCAAAAACCGGGTGGCCTTTCTCGAAACCTGTTCGCCCGAAACCATCGTCGCCAGGCTCGACGAGGGGGTTCGGGTCATCGCCGGCCACCGCGAGGACACCGCCATCATCGGCCGCGCCCACCAGCGCCGCACGATGCCGGTGTAAGCGCAGGATGAGGCCCTTCCGGATGGCTAGTGGAGCTTGAGGACGGCGCCGAGAAGGGTCAGCCCGGCCGCGAACATGACGCCCATGCGCACGGTCAGCCGCAGCGACTGGTTCTCGATCTTGGCTTCGAGATCGCGGCGCAGCTCATCGAGCCCGGTCCGGAAATCCTCTTTCGTGATCAGCTCATTCATGATGAACGTTCGGGCCGCCTCGGCGTGCGCTTCCGCCTCCTGCTGGGGGACGCCACGGTCGCGAAGGTGCTTGGCATAGGCGAGACTGTCAAACGTCAACGCCATGGCTTTCCCCGGCGCGGTGCGCCGGCAGGATCATACCACGCTCGGGGCTTAGCCTCTGTGTCGCCGAGCCGGGGGCGGCCGCTCTCGCGCGCGTCCGCGCTCCGGGCTAGACTGTGCCCACGCCATTGGCGAAGCGAAACGACAGCCGGGAGGACGACGATGGAATACGGCCTCTTCACGATGCCCTCGCATCCGCCGGAGCGCCCCCTCTATGACGGCCATCGCTGGGATCTCGACACCCTGCGGCTGGCTGATGAGCTGGGCTTTTCCGAGGCGTGGATCGGCGAGCACCACACCGCGCCCTGGGAGCCGCACCCGGCGCCCGACCTGTTGATCGCCCAGGCGCTGATGCAGACAAAGCAGATCCGCCTCGCCCCCGGCGGGTTCCTCTTGCCCTATCACCACCCGGCCGAACTCGCCAACCGGGTGGCGATGCTCGACCATTTGGCCCAGGGCCGGCTCAATTTCGGCGTCGCCGCGAGCGGGCTGCCGAGCGATTGGGCGATGTTCAACGTCGACGGCAATGCCGGGCAGCACCGCGAGATGACCCGCGAGGCGCTCGACATCATCCTCAAACTGTGGACCGAGGACGAGCCGTTCGACTATCCCGGCAAATACTGGACGGTGACCAAGACCGACCTGATGTTGCGCACCTTGCGGCCGCACATCAAGCCCTTGCAAAAGCCCTATCCGCCGATCGGGGTCGCCGGGGTCAGCAAGGGCTCGGACACCTTGAAGCTCGCCGGCGAGCACGGCTTTCTACCGATGAGCCTCAACCTCAACCCGACCTATGTGGCCAGCCATTGGGAATCGGTCGAGGAAGGAGCGCGCCGCACCGGGCGCACGCCGCAGCGCGCGCAATGGCGGCTGGTGCGCGAAATCTTTGTCGCCGATACCGACGAGGCCGCCTGGCGGCTGTCGGTCGGCGGCATGATGGGCCGGATGATGCGCGAATATTTCCTGCCGCTGCTGACCGATGTCGGCGTAATCCAGTTCCTCAAGCACGATCCGGAGGTCGCCGACAGCGACGTGACCCCGGAATATTGCGCACGGCACAACTGGCTGATCGGCTCGCCGGCGACGGTCGTCGAAAAGATCGAGCGGATGTACGATGAGGTCGGCGGGTTCGGCTCGCTGCTTACTGTTCTGCTTCGACTACAGCGGCAACCCCGAGGCCTGGCGCGAATCGATGCGGTTGCTGGCGCAGGAGGTGATGCCGAAAGTCGCGCACCTGTCGCCTGGCTGAGCCAAGCCCGAGGGCAATTCGCTCTAAAGCTCGACCGACCTCTGAAATATCAGATCGTGATAAAGCTGGTCAGCTTTGCTCGAACCAAATCGGCGATGTCCGGAGGAACAGCGGCACCCGCATAACGGATGGGACGGGCCTGAGTGTCGATGCTCCGGATATGACTGACCAGAATCTCGCCAACGACCGGAAGACCCGAGGGTAGAACGACGCTGGTCGGGAATGGGCGGACGCGTGAGGTGATCGGACACACGACCGTGAGGCCCGTGTTCTCGGTGAAGGCGGTCGCCGAGAGCACCAGGGCCGGCCGCCGCCCGGCTTGCTCTCGGCCTCTGGTCGAAATCGATCCAGATCAGATCGCCGCGGTTCGGCACATAGGTCGCAGCGGTCACTCCTCGACAGCCTCGCGCCCGATATCGGGTCCCCAATCGAAGGCCCCAGCATAGAGCCTGCGCCATTCTTGGGGGCTCTTGCCTTGGAACAGCTCCTCCAATTTGAAACGCGGGGCAGGGCGGCGGATCAGGATGTCGCCGTCATGGGCCTCGACCTCGACACGCTCGCCGTCGCGGAGCCCTACGGTTCGTATGATCTCACCCGGAAACCTAAGGGCGAGATTTTTCCCCCATTTTCCGACGGTGGCACGCGGCATTTGAATCTCCGTCTTTGAGATATCCCTAAGATATCCCCTCGGAGGGACCTTTTCCAGGGCGGTCGGGCATCCGCTCCTATGCCGGCGACTCCTTCTTGCCCCGGCTTGCCGGTTCGGCTCAAGCCGCGCGGCGGCGCTGCGGTTGCGGCGCCGGCGCGGCGGCGCGGAACGGATGATCGGCGGCGACCGGGACCCGGCGGCCGATCAGCCGCTCGATGTCTCTGAGGTAGGCGCGCTCCTCGGTGTCGCACAACGAGATCGCGGCGCCCCGGGCGCCGGCGCGCGCGGTGCGGCCGATGCGGTGGACGTAGGTTTCCGGGACGTTCGGCAATTCGTAGTTGACGACATGGCTGATCGCGTCGATGTCGATGCCGCGCGCGGCGATGTCGGTGGCGACCAGCACCCGCACCGCCCCGTCGCGGAACGCTTCGAGCGCGCGCTGGCGGGCGCCCTGCGATTTGTTGCCGTGGATCGCCTCGGCGCCGAACCCGGCGCGGACCAGTTGCTCGGCGAGGCGGTTGGCGGCGTGCTTGGTGCGGGTGAAGACCAGCACGCGGGCGAGCGCCGGGTCGCGCAGCATCGCGCATAACAGGGCCCGCTTGTCGGCGCGCTCGACGAACATGACGGCCTGCTCGGTCAATTCGACGGTCGAGGCCGCCGGGGTCACCTCGACCCGAACCGGGGCGTCGAGGATCGCCGCTGCGAGCCGGGCGATGTCGGCCGGCATGGTCGCCGAGAACAGCAGCGTCTGGCGCGCCTTTGGCAGCAGCGGGACGATCTTTCTGACGTCGCGGATGAAGCCCATGTCGAGCATCCGGTCGGCCTCGTCGAGGACGAAGGTTTCGACCCGGTCGAGCCGGACATGCCCCTGCCCGATCAGATCGAGGAGCCGCCCCGGCGTCGCCACCAGGACATCGACCCCGCGCGCCATCGCCGCGACCTGCGGCGCTTGGCCGACGCCGCCGAAGATCACCGTCGCGCGCAGCCCGAGGTGGCGGCCGTAAGCGCGAAAGCTGTCGCGGATCTGCAAGGCGAGCTCGCGGGTCGGGGTCAGCACCAGGCAGCGCGCCGTCTTGCGGGCGAGCGCCGGCGGCGCCGGCGGGCGGCTCTCGGCAGAGAGACGCTGCAGGATCGGCAGCGCGAAGGCCGCGGTCTTGCCGGTGCCAGTCTGGGCGATCCCCAAGAGGTCGCGGCCGGCCAAGAGATGCGGGATCGCCTGGATCTGGATCGGAGTCGGCGCGGTATAGCCTTCCTCGGCGAGCGCGCGGCGAATCGGTTCGACGAGCGCCAAATCTTGAAATTTAGTCACGTATTTTAATTCTTTCTGGTTCGACGGCCGGAGAGGGTGGCGTGCGCCCAGAGTTGCGGATGCGGCATACCGGCGGCGTCGGGGGATGATGATGGTGTTTTGCGAGGCGGCTTTCTCTGGTGTTGCCGCGGCTCGAAGCTGCTGCCCCGAATGGCCGCCAATGCTTACCCCGGCGAGCACGATGCTCTGTTGGAGCAGATGCGCCGTCCCCATTTCAAAGTCAACCCGCGCCGTCCGGCCGGCCGCTGCGCGCGGCCGTTGTTGCGCGCACCGCGGGGATGAGGCAAGCTGCCGCACCCTGGGGACGAGCGGCAGCCAGATCAACCCACCAGATCAGCCGATATGCGCATCCGGACCGAGCGAGAAGGCAGATGACGAGCGGGCTGGGGGCGCTTATAAGGCGCCGCCGACGGGTGGCCCAATCCGCACCCGCGCCGGCTGCACCCGCACCGGCTGCGCCGGCGCCGGGCGGACCGCTGCGATTGCGACAACGCCGGATCGGGGCATCGCCCCGCCCGCGAGGAGGAGCCTAGTGCAGCCGACCGATATCCAGGTCCCCGACTATTTTCACAAGGTGGTCGATTGCCAGTGGGCGTGCCCGGCGCACACCCCGGTGCCGGAATACATCCGCATGATCGCCGACCAGCGCTATACCGACGCGTTCATGGTCAACTGGTATTCCAATGTGTTCCCGGGCATCCTGGGGCGCACCTGCGACCGCCCGTGCGAGCCCGCCTGCCGACGTGGGCGGGTCGAGGAGCAGCCGGTGGCGATTTGCCGGCTGAAACGCGTCGCCGCCGACAACAAGGGCGACATCACCCGCTATCTGCCGGCGATCCCGCGCGAGAAAAACGGCAGGCGCATCGCCTTGGTCGGCGCCGGCCCGGCCTCGTTGACGGTCGCCCGCGATTTGTTGCCGCTCGGCTATCATTGCGTGATGTTCGACGGCGACGCCAAGGGCGGCGGCATGATGCGCACCCAGATCCCGCGCTTCCGCCTGCCCGAGCGGGTCACCGACGAGGAGGTCGGCCTGATCCTCGATTTGGGGGTCGAACCGCGCTTTGGCAAATCGGTCGGCAGCCTCAAGGCATTGCTCGCCGAGGATTGGGACGCGATCTTTGTTGGCTGCGGCGCGCCGCGCGGGCGGGATTTGGCGATCCCGGGCCGCCAGGAGGCCGCGGCCAATATCCATATCGGCATCGACTGGCTCTCTAGCGTCTCGTTCGGCCATGTCGACCGGATCGGGCGCCGCGTCGTCGTGCTCGGCGGCGGCAACACGGCGATGGATTGCTGCCGCTCCTCGCGGCGCCTCGGCGGCGAGGAGGTCACCGTCGTCGTGCGCAGCGGCTTCGACGAGATGAAGGCCTCGCCGTGGGAAAAGGAGGACGCGACGCATGAAGGCATCCCGATCCTCAACTGGCTGGTGCCGAAGGAATTCACCCACGAGGACGGCCGGCTGACCGGGGTGCTTTTCGAAAAGGTCAAGGCCGAGTTCGACGAGCGCGGCCGGCGCAACCTGGTTCCGACCGGCGAGGCCGATACCCATATCGCCTGCGACGACGTCTTGATCGCAGTCGGCCAGGAGAACGCCTTTCCGTGGATCGAGCGCGACATCGGCATCGAATTCGACCGCTGGGGCATGCCCAAGGTCGACCCGAAGACCTTGCAGTCGAGCCTGCCCAACGTGTTTTTTGGCGGCGACGCCGCCTTTGGCCCGAAGAACATCATCTGGGCGGTGGCCCACGGCCACGATGCGGCGATCTCGATCGATAAGTTCTGCCACGGCGAGGATGTCGGCCTGCGGCCGCCGCCGGGGGTGACCCTGGTCAGCCAGAAGATGGGCATCCACGAGTGGAGCTATGACAACGACATCTCGAACGATGTGCGCTATCGGGTGCCGCTCAGGGACACCGCGGTGGCGCTGGCCGACATTCGGGTCGAGGTCGAGGTCGGCTACGACGCGAAGCTCGGCTATCTCGAGGCCGAACGGTGCCTCAATTGCGACGTGCAGACCGTGTTCACCGGGCAGCTGTGCATCGAATGCGACGCCTGTGTCGACATCTGCCCGATGGATTGCATCACCTTCACCGACAATGGCAGCGAAGAGGAGCTGCGCGGCCGGCTGATGGCGCCCGCGCTCAACCTCGACCAGGACCTCTATATCGGCGACCGGCTCAAGACCGGGCGGATCATGGTCAAGGACGAGGATGTCTGCCTGCATTGCGGGCTGTGCGCCGAGCGCTGCCCGACCGGCGCCTGGGACATGCGCAAATTCCTGCTCGAGGTCACCCAGGCCGGACCGGCATGCCGCGCCCATTGAAAAGTTACGCTGCAACGCTGAGGACGCAATGGATGCGCGACGGTCGCGAATGGGCAACAGAGATGGCGCTCGGAGCGTGACCATCGCGAGCCTTGCGCCAAAGCTTATTCCAGAGGCCTAAAGTGGACGGATCGAGCCGGCAAAGCATCGAAAGCGTTAACGACTTCGTCGTCAAATTCGCCAACGTCAACGGGTCGGGCTCGGCCAGCGCCAACGCGCTGTTCGCCAAGTCGATCCTGCGCATGGGCATACCGGCGAGCTCGCGCAACATCTTCCCGTCGAACATCCAGGGGTTGCCGACCTGGTTTGAGGTCCGGATCAGCGACAAAGGCCATCTCGGCCGCCGCGGCGGCGTCGACATGATGGTGGCGATGAACCCGCAGACCTGGGACGAGGACATCGCCGAGATCGAACCCGGCGGCTATCTGTTTTATGACGCGACCAAGCCGTTGCCGCCATCGAAATTCCGCGACGATATTACCGTCATCGGGGCGCCGCTGACCGCGATCTCCAACCGCGAATACAACGACGCGCGCCAGCGCCAGCTGTTCAAGAACATCATCTATCTCGGCGCATTGTCGGCGCTCTTGGATATGGACGCGACGGCGATCGAACAGCTGATCGCCGAGCAGTTCCGCGGCAAGGACACGCTGATCAGGCCCAATCTGCGCGCCCTCAATCTCGGCCGCGACTGGGCCTTGGGCGAGCAGGAATGCCCGATCGGGTTGCGTCTCGAGCGCGCCGACCAGGTCGGGGAGCGCATCTCGATCAACGGCAACAATGCCGCCGCCCTCGGCTGCGTCTATGGCGGAGCGACGGTCGCGGCGTGGTATCCGATCACCCCCTCCTCCTCGCTCGCCGAGGCGTTCGCCAACCATTGCCGGCGCTACCGGATCGACCCCGAGACCAAGAAAAAGCGCTATGCGATCATCCAGGCCGAGGACGAACTGGCCTCGATCGGCATGGTCGTCGGCGCCGCCTGGAACGGGGCGCGGGCGTTCACCGCGACCTCCGGCCCCGGCATCTCGTTGATGCAGGAATTTATCGGGCTGGCCTATTTCGCCGAGATCCCGGCGGTGATTTTCGACGTGCAGCGCGGCAGCCCGTCAACCGGCATGCCGACCCGCACCCAGCAAGCCGACATCCTCGTTTGCGCCCACGCTTCGCATGGCGACACCAAGCACGTGCTGCTGTTCCCCGAAGACCCGCATGAGGCCTTCGCCTTTGCCGCCGAGGCGTTCGACCTAGCCGATCGGTTGCAGACCCCGGTCTTCGTCATGCTCGATCTCGATATTGGCATGAACGACTGGCTGGTCGAGCCATTGGCCTGGGACGAGAATCGGCAATTCGACCGCGGCAAGGTGATGACCGCCGAAGAGCTCGAAGCCGGGGTCGAATTCGGCCGCTATCTTGACGTCGACGGCGACGGCATTCCCTATCGCACCCTGCCCGGGACCCACCCGACCCGCGGCGCCTTTTTCACCCGCGGCACCACCAAGGACCGCTACGCGCGCTATTCCGAAGAGGGCCCGGACTATGTCGACAACATGCAGCGGCTGTTGCACAAATTCGCCACCGCCAAGCGCCTGGTGCCGGCCCCGGTCAAGCGCATGGCGGCCGAGCCGACGCGGTTTGGCGCGATCTATTTCGGCTCGACCGCACCGGCCATGACCGAGGCGCTCGAAGCGCTCGAGGAGCGCGGCGTCCACCTCGACACGATGCGGGTGCGCGCCTACCCGTTCCACGATGACGTGCTCGATTTTGTCGCCGCCCACGACCGCATCTTCCTGGTCGAGCAGAACCGCGACGCGCAATTACGCAGCCTGTTGATCAACGACGGCGATATCGACCCGGCCCGTCTCGTTCCGATCCTGCACTATGACGGCACCCCGATAACCGCGCGCTTTATCGTCAAGGCGATCGCCAACATGCTCGACATCGTCACCCTCGCCCCGCTCAAGAAGGCCCTGCCGTAGATGTCTCGCGATTGCCTTTCCGTCTCTCCGCTCCTCGCAATGACATCGCCCGTCATTCCGAGCGAAGCGAAGCAATCTCGCGGCATCGTTCGCGTCGATATTTCCCCGTGAGGTCCGCATGACCTACATTGCCAAACCACGTTTGCGCCACCCGAAGCTGCCGACCAACGCCCTCGGCTACACCCATCGCGACTACGAGGGCGCGGTCTCGACCTTGTGCGCCGGCTGCGGCCATGATTCGATCAGCGCCGCGATCATCCAGGCCTGTTTCGAGCTGAGCCTGGCGCCGCACCGCATCGCCAAGCTCTCCGGCATCGGCTGCTCGTCGAAGACGCCGACCTATTTTCTCGGCAAGTCGCACGGCTTCAACAGCGTGCACGGGCGGATGCCCTCGGTCCTGACCGGGGCCAACCTCGCCAACCGCGACCTGATATATCTCGGCATCTCGGGCGACGGCGATTCGGCTTCGATCGGGCTCGGCCAGTTCGCACACTGCCTGCGCCGCGCCGTCGACATGGTCTATATCGTCGAAAACAACGGCGTCTACGGGCTGACCAAGGGCCAGTTTTCGGCCACCGCCGACAAGGGTTCGAAGGCGCGACGCGGCGCGGTCAACACCGATTCGCCGATCGACCTGGTGGCGCTCGCATTGCAGCTCGGCGCGTCCTTCGTCGGCCGCAGCTTTTCCGGCGACAAGGCGCAGCTGGTGCCGCTGATCAAGGCGGCGATCGAACACCGGGGGGCGGCGTTCATCGACGTGATCTCGCCGTGCGTCGCCTTCAACAACAACCCCGAATCGACCAAGAGCTTCGATTATGTCCGCGCTCATAACGAGGCGGTCAACCGCTTGGACATGATCCTCGAGCGCGACGAGATCACCGCCGATTACGCGCCGGGTACGGTCGAGACCGTAGTTCAGCACGACGGCTCAGTGCTGCGGTTGCGCAAGCTCGCGGTCGACTACGATCCCTATGACCGGATCTCGGCCCTGACCTATCTGCAGCAGCGGCACGCGTTGGGCGAAGTGGTGACCGGGCTCCTGTTCGTCGAGCCCGATTCGGGCGACATGCACGAATTGCTCGACACCGTCGAGGCGCCGCTGAACGGCCTCGGCGAAGCCGAGCTGTGCCCCGGCCCCGCCGCCCTCGCCAAGTTCAACGCCGCCCACCGGTAGCGCCTGCGCCCCCAGCCCGCGCCGCTAGCGGGCAAACCCGCGCGGGACTTCGACCGCCGACACGGCAGCGGCGTGAACGGCAGCGGCGGCGATGCGGCTGGCGGCGCTGGGCGGCCGCTAGGCCCGCTTCTCGTTCGGCCGCGCGGCGGACAAACTCCGCGCGCCGAGCCCCCGACCGGAACCCATCGTCCGCCTTCGCGGGCGGTCGGTTGCGGGCGGTCCGCCCACGCGCGAACCGGGGCTCGGCTATTCGGCCGCCGAGCGGGTCAGGGTTAGCGCCTGCTGGGCGATGGCCGCGGTCGAGGCGTCGCCCTCGCCGGCGAGCTGAACGGTCGGGTAGGCGAATTTGATGCCGTTGGCGTCAAACGCCTTTTTAATCATCGCCAGAGCCTGGCGCCGGATCACGAAATTCTCGCCCGGAAGGGTCATCATCTTCATCCGGATCTGGACCGCGTAATCGCCAAAGGCGTCGACCCCCTGCATCTTCAGCGGTTCGAGGATCAGCGGCGCGTATTCGGGGATCTTGGCGAGGTCAAGACCGATCTGCTTGATCAGCTTTCTCGCCTTGTCGATATCGCTGTCATAGGTGATGCCGACCGTCAGCTTGTCGATGACCCAGTCGCGGCTCATGTTCTCGACCGCGCCCAGGAGCCCGAACGGCACCGTGTAGATCGGGCCGCGCTGATGGCGCAATTTGACCGAGCGGATGCTGAAGCCCTCGACCGTGCCCTTGTAATTGCCGCTCTGGATGTATTCCCCGATCCGGAAGGCGTCGTCGACCAGGTAGAACATGCCGGCGATGATGTCGCGCACAAAGGTCTGCGCGCCAAACCCGATCGCCACCCCGACGACGCTCAAACCGGCGATCAGCGGGCCGATTTCGACCCCGAGCGCGGCCAGCGCCATCATCGCCGCGACCACGACCACGACGACGAACAGGATGTTGCGAAAGATCGGCAACAGGGTGCGCAGCCGCGCCCGCCGCCGCGCTTCGTCGGTGTTCGGCCGGCTGAGATCGGCGCTTTCGGCGAGCTTGCAATCGATCGCCGCCTTGGCGACGTGCCAGATAAAGTCGGCAATGAGGGCAATCGCGACCGCGCTCAGCACACCGTGCGCGACGCGGGTCGCCGTCGTGCCTCGTGCGGCGAGCATCTCGAGATCGATGCCCCACCCCCAGGCGAGCAGCGCCAGGGCGCCGATGATCAGCGCCACGCGCAGGCCGCGCTCGAGAAAGACCGTGGTCAGGGTCGGCATGCCGGCAATTTCGGCGGTGCCGGGCGGCCGCAGCAGGTGCTCGACGGCGCGGCGGGTCAGCCGGTCGACGAGCGGCAAGACGATCAGGACCGCGAGCAGCCAGAAGGCCGGCATCGCGGCCGCCACCCGCAGCGACCACAGCAGCACCAGACCGGCGGTCAACAGCACGTTGACTTTGATGCGGCTCAAGTGGCGGCTCTCGCGCCCGCCCTCCGCTGAGGGCGCCTCGGCTGCCGGTCCATCGCCGCTGGCGGCGGGGCGGCGCCACAGCGCCTCCATCAAGATCGCCAAGGTGCCGAGGCCGAACCCATAGCCGACCAGATCGCGGCCGATCGGCGAGATGCCGACGACTCCGAGCAACTCGCGGGTGACCAGCCCGAACACCAGCCAGCCGACAACCAGGCGCAGCCGCAGATACCAATACCGCGCCGCCGGCGAGGGCATCGGGATCACGCGAAAGCGCTCGGTGTCGGGCGCCAGCAAAAACCGGCCGAGCACGGCGGCCATGCGGATCGCGAGAAAGACGATCAGATAGCCGAACAAAATTTCGCGCAGCAGCGGCGGCCAATGAAACGCCAGAAAGGCGCCGATGCTGCCGAGGGCAAAGGCGGCGACCAGGCCGAAGGCAAAGGCCGCGCGCTCGGCCACCAGACGCGCGCGTTCGCCCGCGGTTTCGACCGGATGCTGGTCGAGATGGCGGCGGATCCGCCCTGTCGCCCGGCGAAACAGCGCCTCGACGCCGAACCCCAAGGCAACGAAGCCGCCCAGCAGCAGCAGGATGCGTCCGGGCCGACGGCCCTCCATGCCGTGCCGGAACATATCGGCAGCGTGCGCAAACTGCGCCGGCAGGCCAGGCGCCGCGGCGCTCATCGCGACCAGGTGGCTGCGCACGGCGGCCACCCGGCCGGACATGAAGTCCGGCGCGTTAAGCTTGGCCGCGACTGCCGGGGCGGCAACCGCCGGGTGTTGTTGGGCCAGCCAAGCCTGCACCTTCGGATCGGCCAACAGGTAGAGCAATTCATGAATTTGCGGCGGCGTCGCCGCTGTCGCCATCGGCGCGGCCGCCTTGGCGATGGTCGCCCCACTCGCCGCGCCGGCAATCGTCAGCGCCGCGAGTGCGATCAGTCCCGCCGTGAGGCAGACCCGAACTCTGCCTGAAGCAACCCGATGGCCGAAGCAAGCCCGATGGCGGTTCTCCCCGTTAATCGGCCGGCGCGCCGCGCGCCACCTTGCGGCCGACAATCCAGTCCTTGTAGGCCTCGCCCGGCATCGGCCCCTTGGCGTGCGCGTCGAGCGCCGCCTGATCGCGCCACTTTTCGATCAGCAGCACGTGCCGCTCGTCGTCCTTTGGCAGCATCAGGTCGAATTGCATGCAGCCATCGTCGCGACGCGAGCGCTGCGCGTGGCTGCGCATCAGATCGAGGAACTGGGAGCGGAATTCCAGCTTGACCTCGAAATCGACGACGATCATGACCTGGGTCATCGGCGTTCCCTTCGCGCATGGTTTCGGAGCATCATCGGTCATCGCCCGGCGCCGAGGCAAGCGCTGGCTTTCGATGGGGAGATCCGAGGATGGCATACGACGCCTTGCGCACAATATTGCCGATCGCCGGCTGGCCCGAGGAGCGGGCCCGCGCGGTCGAGATCACCGGGGGCGCCGACCCGGTATTGCCGACCCCGTTCCGCATCGGCGCCGCTGGGGCGGCGGCGTTGGCCGCGACCGGGCTCGCCGCCGCCGATCTGTGGGAGTTGCGCACCGGGCGCCGCCAGGAGGTAGCGGTCGACCTGCGCCAGGCGGTGGCCTCGTTGCGCAGCGGGCATTACATGCAAATCAATGGGGCCGCCATTTCGACCGAGCGCAACCCGGTGATGGGCGTCTACCCGGCCAAGGAAGGCCGGTGGAGCTATATCCACGCCAATTTCCCCAACCACCGCGCCGCCGCGATGCAGGTGCTGGGCGTGCCCGAAGAGCGCGAGGCGGTGCGCCAGGCGGTCGCTAAATGGGACGCGCTCGAACTGGAAGAGGCGATCCTCGCCGCCAAGGGCGCCGGCGGCATGGTGCGCAGCATGGCCGAATGGGCCAAGCATCCGCAGGCGGCGGCGATCGCCTCGCTGCCGCTGATGGAGATCGTCAAGATCGGCGACAGCGCGCCCGAGCCGTTGCCCGAGGCCGAGCGGCCATTGTCGGGGATCCGCGTCCTCGACCTGACCCGGGTTTTGGCCGGCCCGACCTCGGCCCGCACCTTGGCCGAGCACGGCGCCGAGGTGATGAAGATCACCGCGCCCCACCTGCCCAATATCGGCTACCAGGAATACGACACCGGCCACGGCAAATTGCAGGCGCATCTCGATCTGCGCCAGCAGCAGGATCTCGACACCCTGCGCGGGCTGGTCCGTGAGGCCGACGTATTCACCCAGGGCTACCGGCCGGGCACGCTCGGCAATCGCGGGCTGTCGCCCGAGGAATTGTCGCGGCTGCGGCCGGGCCTCGTCTATGTGTCGATGTGCGCATTCAGCCATGTCGGCCCCTGGGCGTCGCGCCGCGGCTTTGACACCGTGGTGCAGACCGTGAGCGGGATCACCACCCGCCAGGGCGAGCTGTTCCCCGGCGCCAACCCCGGCCCGCAGTTCTACCCGGTTTCCGCTATCGATTACTTAACGGGCTACCTGATGGCGTTCGGCGCGATGGTGGCTTTGGCCCGGCGGGCGCGCGAGGGCGGCAGCTGGCTGGTGCGCATCTCACTGGCGCAGACCGGCAAGTGGCTGGTCGATCGCGGCCAGGCGCCGGAAATGGCGCTCAAAGAGGTCGACAAGGAACTCTATCCGGCCGAGATCGCGCGCTGGTCGATCGAGAGCGACACGCCGGTGGGCCGGCTGCGCCACCTGGGGCCGACCGTGCGCCTCTCCGAGACCGCACCCTATTGGGCCCGCCCCACGGCCCCGCTTGGCTATCACCAGCCGGTGTGGCCGGCCCGCGCCGCCTGAGGGTGCGGGATTTCTCGTCGAGTGTGACGCCGGGGAGCGGCGCGAAGCGGGTCGCGGTGATCGGGGCCGGCATGGTGGGCGTGTGCGCGGCGAGCTATCTGCAGCGCGATGGGCGCAAGGTGGTCATCATCGAACCCGGCGAGCCGGGTCACGGCGCCTCCTTTGGCAATGCCGGCGCGTTCAATGGCTCCTCGGTGACGCCAGCATCGATGCCCGGGGTGATGTGGAACGTGCCGCGCTGGCTCGCCGACCCGCTCGGGCCGTTGTCGCTGCGCTGGTCCTATCTGCCGATGATCGCGCCGTGGCTGTGTTCGCTTCATTCGGGCCGGCGCGCCGGACAAGGTGCATGCCCAGGCGCGGGCATTGCGGCCGTTGGTCGGCGCCGCCCTCGAGGCGCTGACGCCGCTGCTGCGCGAGGCCGGCGCCGAGGACCTGGTGCATCGCCGGGGCCACCTTTATGTCTACCGCTCGGCGCACGGCTTGGCCAAGGACCGGCTCGCCTGGGAATTGCGCCGCGAGAACGGGGTCGAGGTCGACGAGTTCGACGCCGACGAATTGCGCCAGCTCGAACCCGCGCTGTCGCGCGATTTTGTGCGCGGCCTGCTGGTGCGCGAGAACGGGCACACCTCGAACCCGCTCGGGCTGGTCCAGCGCCTCTTGGAAAAGTTTCTGCGCTCGGGCGGTAAGATCGAGCGCGCGCGGGCCTGGGGGTTCCGGCTCGACGGCGGCCGGCTCGCGACGGTGCGCACCGAGCGCGGCGAGATCGCCGCCGACGCTGCGGTGGTCTGCGCCGGGGCCTGGTCGAAGCCGCTCGCCGCCTCGCTCGGCGACCGCATCCCGCTCGAAACCGAACGCGGCTATCACCTGATGATCCGTGATCCGGAGGTCATGCCGCGGATCCCGACCGCCGACGCGGACGGCAAGTTCGTCGCCACCCCGATGGACACCGGGCTGCGCTTTGCCGGCACCGTGGAGCTTGCCGGGCTCGCCGCGCCGCCCGATTGGCGGCGGGCGCGGATGTTGCTCGAGCAGGGCCGCCGGATGCTGCCGGGCCTCGCCGCCGATCACCCCGAGGAGCGCATCTCGGTATGGATGGGCCACCGCCCGAGCCTGCCCAATTCACTGCCGGCGCTGGGGCCGTCGCGGGCCTCGCCCGATGTGATCTACGCCTTCGGCCACGGCCATGTCGGCATGACCGCGGCGCCGATGACTGGGAAGGTGGTCGCCGATCTGGTCGCCGGCCGGCCGCCGTCGATCGACATTGCGCCGTTCGCCGCTTCCCGGTTCGCCTGACAAAGCGGCATCGCGTTCCGCGCGACTGAAGATTCCAACTCGATCGGGTTAAGCAATATAAGGAGAACTCCTATCCGCTCCCATTTTTCCAAGGGATTGGTCGGAACCGTGTAGTCATCATCTCCGTTAAATCATCAAGCCGTTATCCAAATTCTAAGGATGATCGGTGAAGATTTAACCAGCGGAGTCCGTTATCATGGCCGATCGGGACCAATCCAACACGTCGAACCGTGGTTTTGCTTCGATGGATGAGAGCAAGCAGCGGGAAATCGCCAGCAAGGGCGGCCAGGCCAGCGGCGGAAATTTCAAGAACGACCCCGCGCGCGCCGCCGAGGCGGGGCGCAAGGGCGGACATGACATTCCGGCCGAGGAGCGCAGCTTTTCGAAGGACCATGAGCTGGCGGCCGAGGCCGGGCGCAAGGGTGGCGAGCATAGCCACGGCGCCCAGGGCGCCGGCTCGCATCAGGACAGCCGTTCGATGGGCGGGCAGCACGGCGGCTCTCATCAGGGCAGTTTCGCCGACGATCGCGAACGCGCCTCGGAGGCCGGCCGCAAACGCGGCGAACACAGTCACGACAAGCGCTGACTGTCGTTTCACCGGCGAGAGCCCCGCATCCGCGGGGCTCTTTCCTTGTTGCCGCGCCGTCACGCTCTGCGGACTTGGCGAGACGCAACCCGTCGGGATCGCGATCTCCACCGCGAGGCTCAAGGGGCTCAGTACGGCCGGCCGTCATTATGGACGAAATGGCGGGCGCCGTCGGGGGCTAAGGCGCGGCCGATGTCGTCGTCCGGATAGATCACGGTGTCGCCCGGGTTGCGGTCGCCGATCTCAAGATAGACGACATCATCGATCGTGCGGTTCAGCAAATGGTGCGCGTCGCCCGAGCCGGCCTTAAAGCCGGCGCACATGCCGGGGCGCAGCGCGGTCTCGCCGGCATTGGTCACCAGAACGGGCTCGCCTGCGACGATATAGATAAATTCGTCCTCGCGCGTGTGGGTGTGGCGCAGGGCCGAGGCGCCTCCGGGCGGCAGGCGGGTGAGATTGATCCCGAAGCTGGTCAGCCCGAAGAGATCGCCGAGCGGACGGCGCAGCCGCCCCGCGACCCGTGCGGCAAAAGGCTCCGGATAGCCGCGGCCGGGCCGCGCGGGCGGCGCGGCGGCCGCCTCGATCGCGATCGGATTGCGCTGATCGGCCGGATTGCGCTGATCGGCCATCGTCACTCTCCTTCAATGACTGAGCTGCAAGCGGGCGCTAAGCTAGCCTGCGAGCCCGATCGGGGGAATGGGGATGGGACGCAAATGTCGGTCCACAACAGGGCGCCGGTGCGCGGACGGGCGGCGAGGGACGGCGGGGGAGCCTCCGGGACCGCGTCGCCATGATCGGCGGCGAGGATGAGCCCGGCGATCACCCTGCGCTTTGCCGGGCCCGATGATGCCGGGCTGGTGCTGCGGCTGATCCGCGAGCTGGCGGTCTATGAACGGGCCTCCGAGGCGGTGGTCGCGACCGAGGCCGATCTGAAGCGCCACGGTTTTGCGCCCGACCGGGAGTTCGAGGCGGTCCTCGCCTTTCTCGACGGCGAGCCCGCCGGCGTCGCGTTGTTCCATCCGCGGTTTTCGACCTGGCTCGGCCGGCCGGGAATGTATCTGGAAGATCTTTACGTGACCGAGGCGGCGCGCGGGCTCGGTATCGGCCGCCGGCTGATGACGCGCCTCGCTGCGATCGCGGTCGAGCGCGGCTGGGGCCGGATCGACTTTCAGGTGCTCGACTGGAACCCGGCGCGCAGCTTTTATCACCGGCTGGGTATGGCGCATCTGGGCGAATGGCTGCGCTACGGCGCGGGCGGCGAAGCGCTGCGCCGCCTGGCGGCCGAAGACATTCCAGGATCTCACGACCCAGCACCGAAGCGGTGTTAGGATATCTTTTTATGGGCCTCTACATAGCTGTCATTTTTCATTTGATGTCGGCGCGCGCCAATAAAGCGGTATCCTCTGACGCCATGACATGAGAGCGGGCCATTCTGTCAAAGTTGCATAGCGTGCGGCTTTGAAGCATCGCAAAGCTGCCGGTCGCGTTGTCAAGCCTATCGGCGCCGGTCATGGCTGGCCATGTTTCCGGGGCCACGCAACGGCTGCCGGCGCGCCGCGCGAACGCTACCCGAAGGTCGCCTCGCGGCCGGTATCCGACGCCTGTTTGATGGCGTCGACCAGATGGTGCAATTCGACCGCGGTCGCGAAATTCGGTTGGAGGCTTTGACCGGAGCGGATCGCCCGGGCGAACAGCGCGTACATCTGGCCGACATTGCCGGCTTCGCCCGAGGGGGTGCCGGGTGCGGCGAAGGTGAAGCGCGCCGGGGCCGGCATCGGCGCCAAGGCGTTGCCGCCTTTTACCCCGCTCAGGAAAACCTTGCTCAATTGCGGCGAGTCCTCGCCCGAGGCGACCAGGGTGCCGTCGCTCCCGTAGATCTCCATGCGATAGCCGCTGCCGGCGAATGGAATGGCGCCGATATGGACCGAGGCGACCGCGCCATTCGCCAGGCGCCCGCTCAGCAGCACGTTGTCGGGCGAGGTCACGTCGAGCAGGGTGTTCGTTCCGGTGTCGAGCCACTGCTTCGCCTGGGTCGCCACCACCGCCGAGAGCCGGGCGAAATCGCCGGCGACAAAGCGCATCGCATCGACCGTATGGCCGTTGGCGATGGTCAGTGTATTGGCGCCGAGCTCGGCGTCGCGCTGCCAGGTGCGGTTTGACGGGCGCGACAGCACCCCTTCGCGCATCAGGCTGACATGGATCGCCATCGGCTCGCCGATAAAGCCGGCCGCGACCAGCTCCTTCATGTGCATGATTGCCGGGTTGACGCGGGCCTGCAGCCCGACCGCGGTGACGAGCCCTCGGGCCTTGGCCAATGCCGCCAGCTCCACCGCCTCCGCCGTCGTCCGCCCGAGCGGCCATTCGCAATAGACGTGCTTGCCGGCCTCCAGCGCCGCCTTGGTCGGCGCATAGTGCGACGGCACCCGCACGACGACGGCAACCGCGTCGATCTCGGGCGATGAAACCATCCGGCGATAATCGTCGAAGGCCAGCCGCGCGCCCCACGCCTGCCGCGCCGCCTCGGCGGTGGCGGCCCTGGTGGTGCAGACCGCGGTCAGCTCCACCTCGGCGCTCGCCTTGAGCGCCGGCAGGTGGGCGCGCGCCGACCAGGTCCCGGTGACGCTGGCCCCGATCAGCCCCAGCCGAACCTTGTCCGCCATGTCGCCACCTCCCTGAAAAATCCAGCCCCGCCGCGGCATCCTATCGGCGGGATGGCGGCGCGGCTATCGGTTGCGAGCGGGCTGCCCGCCCCGGCCGATGGAACGGGCAGACGCCGGCGAGCAATCAGTGCAGCGGCGAGAACGCGGCCGGGACGACCAGCATGTTCTCCTGGCGGATCATCATGTTGGGCCCCCCGCCCGACGGCGGCGGCCAGATCCCCTTGGCGCCCGCCTGCTCGCGGATGCGGAAGCGGTCGGCGGCGTCCTTGTAGGCCCAGATATGGCACCATTTGTTGAGCCCGCCGATTTCGGTATGCCAGGCCCCGACCAACGGCGACAATTCGGTGCGCCGGGCGATGTGGCCGCTCCAGCGCTCGATCACGCCGGGGATGCCGCCGGGCTTGAAGGTGTAGATGCGGATCTCATAGAGGCCGCCGAGCTGGCGCGGCTCGAGCGCCGGCGAGAACGGCGCGGGCACATAGATGTCGCTCTGCTGCTCGACGATGAATTCACGCACATTGGGCGGCCAACCCGGCGTCTTGGTCGCCTGCTCGCGCAGCCGGGTGCGCGCCGCCATGTCTTCATAGGGCCACACGTGGATCACCCGGTTCAGCGGGCCGACCTCGGTGTGCCAGAAGGCGGCGAGCGGCGAGACCTTGGACCGCGCCGGCATGGCCTGGCCAAAGCGCTCTTCGAAACTGGCGACCGTGCCCGGCTGCAAGGTGTAGGTGCGCATCTCGATGATCATCGCGGGTCCTCCATTGCGGGGGGTGGGCGGACCGACGCTAGCCCCTCACCGCGCGCTGTCAAGCGGGATCGGGCGGCCAGCTTCCGCCTCGTCAGGGCCGATATTGCCGCCCATCAGATAGACCAGGCGCTCGATGGCGTCGCGCTCGCGCTGGAACGGGATCGTCTCGACGGTGATGCTGTTGGCCATCGTCATGTCGTCGAACTGGTCCGGATAGGCGATCTTGTGGGCGCATTGCGGGCTCGAATGCCGGCACCACAGGCGCACCCGGTTGACGTAGTCGGTGTCGCTTTCGAGCGCGTCGATGGCGCTGACGTCGAACGGGCTCATGCACCAATAATGCTGCGGCAGCAGTTCGAGCCTCACGCCGGGGGTGATCGAGCCGAGAAAGCACATCTCGCCGTCCGCTGAGACCAGAAATCCGGCGTTTGGCGCAATGTATCTGAGCCCGTCATCGACATATTTTATGGTTTCGAGATATCCGGGCTCGCCCGGCGGCGGCGGCCGCCTGGCGAAAACCGGGGAATCGATCGGCGCCGGCAATGGCGGCACGCACGCCGCCAGCGCGACCATAATGCCGGTGATCGCCAATGCCGCTATCGCTCGCATGCGGTCCGGTCCCGCGATAGTCGCGTCATGCGCGACCGGGAGGAAACTATCCCAAACGGCTGGTTGCCGCCAGCCTACATGCCTCGAATGCCGGAGAATCTGCCGGGCTTTGTCGGCGCTCGCCGCTCGGCGATAATCGGCGCCGCGATCGTGTAATCATGCGAAATCGTATCCGCGGACAGGGAGACATCGATGCCGGTCATTGCCGAGGCGCGCGGCTATCAGGACGAATTGACCGCGATCCGCCGCGATATCCACGCCCATCCCGAGCTCGCTTTCGCCGAGCGGCGCACCTCCGACCTGGTCGCGAAGAAGCTCGCCGAATTCGGCTGCGAGATCCATCGCGGGCTCGCCGGCACCGGCGTCGTCGGCACGATCCGGCGCGGCAATTCGCCGGCGGCGATCGGCCTGCGCGCCGATATGGACGCATTGCCGATCCAGGAGATGAACGAATTCGCTCACCGCTCGGCCAATGACGGCAAGATGGCCTTGTCGTAACCTTCGTGCCAAAAGTGCCGATCTGGAAAGCGCATTATTTCAATGACTTGCGGCAAGCATCGTGCGATAACCTATTGATATCGCGATAGAGTTAGCTTTTTCAGCTCAACGCGCGATCTGCGGCTGCCGAGGGCGCTTGGCGAAGCAGGTTTGATCTGTGGCGGGCGAGATCGAACGTCAGGATGCCGCGCATGTTGATGTGCTTGTGACCGATCGGCGCAAGCCGGCTCATCACCTCGTCGGGATGATTGTCGGGCGCCAGGTCGAGCATGGCCTGGATATGATGGGTGTTCCAGGCCATGACGATATTCGCCAGCAATGTCAGGGCCCCGGAGATGGCGCCGAGTTCTTCCGTCGTGCGCCCCTGTTTTGCGGTGATCATGCCGTTGTGAATGGCACGCTGAAGGCTGTGGACCGCCTCGCCCTGATTGAGCAGGTCGAGGACCTCTGTGCGGAACACCGGGTTGCTGAGATAATCGCAGAGATAAAGGGTGCGCAGCAGCCTGCCCAATGCGTCGCCGGCATTATAGACGGGATCGCCGGCGGCGGCCGAACCGAAGCGGTCGAGCGCTGCGGTCGCCGAATCCCAGCCATGCTTGACCGAGGCGCCGAGCCGAAGCAATCCCTCCCAACCCCGACCGACGGCCCGGCGGGAAACGGTCTCAGCCACGATTGGCTGCAAGATATGCGGGACTTCCAACCCTTTCGGCAGGTAGAGCCGTCGTGTTTTCAATCCCGCCAGCCGTGGGCATAGATCAAACCCGACGAGCTTGGCGAGCGTCATCCCGAAATGCGTGAAGCCATGCGTGTCGACGGCGACGCGTTCGATGCGATCGACCTGGCGCTGGCGCAAGGCGCCCTCAATGGCGGCCCCGGCTTGCCGGCGGTTTAGGACGATCGGTTGATCGTAGAGGATGCCCCACTGGTCGAGCACATGGGCGTAAGTTCCGACGGCATAGGTCCGGCGCCGCGGATCGAGCCGTGCCGACCAAAGATAGCGCGTCGCCTCCAGGCTCATCATGTCGGCCGAAGCGAACAGTCCGCGCCCCCACAGGGTGGCGACGCGGTGCTCGCGCATGAAGCGCAGCACCGCAT
The DNA here is from genome assembly GCA_963814805.1 of uncultured Alphaproteobacteria bacterium. GTDB lineage: Bacteria > Pseudomonadota > Alphaproteobacteria > ATCC43930 > CGMCC-115725 > AP-15. The sequence continues at coordinate 168,606 of CAWFER010000007.1, forward strand.
CATTCGCCGCACGCAGCCGTCTCTCCACCTCGATCTTGAGCATCATCTGCCCGAGGCTGTCGGCCGCCAGCGCGGGCACCATGCGCACCAATTCGGCCACGGAGAGATCGGAGCCGAGCCCCATGAGGGCGGCGTAGAGCGTCACCAATTCCTGCTCCGATCGGGCCGGGCGTCCGAGGAGAATCCAGGAGAAGCGGGTCAAGCCGTCGATTTCGATCAGAACTTGCGGAAACTGGACATCGCCGAGGGCACGCGCGAGCGCTTGCCGCGCCGGTTCGAGACGGGGATCTTTTGGCCCCGGCTTGCGGCGCGGCAGCCGTAATTCGTCGCCATCGATCGCGACCGCGCCGGCCTCGACGGCCTCGGCCAATGCGGCAAGCCCGGCCGTCAGCCCCGCTTCCAGGCGCTGCAGATATTTCTCCGAACTGGCCGGTAGGTTGAGGTCGCGAATGAACCGCCCCTGGTCACGCTGCCACAGCTTGAGGGGGATAAGCCTGTCCTCGGGTGCTCGATACGACAGGCTGTGATCGACGGAAACGGAATGGTTTCGCAGCGCCCGCTTTAAAGCCATCAGGGTCGCCGCGCGAAAGCAGCCAAGCGCCGCTCCACGATCCGGCTGATCGATCAGGCCTTGCCACGACGGGCCAAAGGGCTAGTGAGTCGAGCGTCGCAAAAGCGGCGGCGAGCTTATGGTCGGCCGGGACCGCCAAGGGCGCTGCCCGCGCCAGCTTAAGGAGGCGAGCCAAGTCCTGCGATTTGCGCCCAAGTTCCTGACGAATGACGGCGACTTGGCTCCCCTGTCGTTCCGGTTCAAAGGGAGTGATCAGGTGGCGCAGCCGCAAGCGCAGCTCGGCGCCGTCGAGCGTCTCGTCATCGGCAAGGCCCGCGAGATCGCCGAGCAGCCGGCGGAACCGGCGCAGTCGGGCCGCCTGCGATTCCTCTACGCTTTCCCGCGCGCTACGCCACAGGGCTGAGATCTGGTGATCGAGAAGCGTGAGACTCCCGTCCGTCAGCCGTAACAGCGTAAGGCGCAGGAAACAGGCCACTTCGATCGTGCGATGCGGATCCTTGATCTGTGACCTTCAGAGATAAATGGCGGGGTTTCTTGAGCGCTATGTGGCTGGCGCGTGCCGCCCGAGGGTGCGGTACACGGTGGGGCGGGACACCGAGAACAGCTCAGCCAGATCGCTGATCGCGTACTCGCCGCTGTCATGCATGCGGCGCAGCTCCTTCTGCTGCTTGTCGGAGAGCTTCGGCTGCTTGCCGCGCAGTTTTCCCCGCGCCCGAGCGATCGCCATGCCCTCGCGCGTGCGCAGACGGATCAGATCGGCCTCGAACTCGGCGAAGGTGGCTAGGATGTTGAAGAACATCTTGCCCATCGGATCGGCCGGGTCATACACGCTCGATCCCAGCGCGAGCTTGATGCCGCGCGCTACGAGGGCGTCGGCGATGGTGCGGGCGTCCGGGACCGATCGTGCCAATCGGTCGAGCTTGGGCACGACGAGCGTGTCGCCGGTGCGCACGGCGGCGAGCGCCTGGTCGAGGCCGGGCCGGGACCGGTTTGTGCCGGTCAGCCCACGATCGGTGTAGATCCGCTCGGACGCGACGCCGAGCTTTTCGAGGGCCACCCTCTGGGCGGCGAGGTCCTGCTTGTCGGTGGAGCAGCGGGCATAGCCAATCAGGGTCGCAGTCATGGCTGGAAGTGTACGTTAATCCCCCCTTTTATGATAGTTTTACCGTACCATTCATGTGAGACGATGTTTCGCGTGTTATTGCAACGCTCGTCCTGCCTCGCGCGAACTGTCCGCTGAACGATCCCCTATCGGACAGTCGTCCCGCGTGTGCAGGCCAGCACCAGGAGGCCAAGGCGGCCGGCATGGCCCGGGAGAGAGCGGCGTCCTTCGCAACCTTGAGCGAGCAGAAGCGGAAGCAGGCCATGGCCCGCTTCGTCGTGCTCCGCCCCCACCTCGAGGAGGGCGTTCCTCTGACGTGCGCAGCCGCCGCGGCCGGCGTGCCGCTTCGAACGGCCCAGCGCTGGCTGGCGCGCTACCGCCAGGACGGCTCGACCGGTCTGGCAGGCTCCATCCGCCGCGACGCGGGCAGACACCGATCGCCTGCGGACCTCGTCGCGCTGATCGAGGGCATGGGGCTGAAGAAGCCGCGTTCCTCCGCTGCCGCGATCCATCGCCGGGTCAGCGCCGTCGCCAAGGCGGAAGGCTGGCGGGTTCCCTCCTATGGCACGGTCCATGCCATCCTCGCTCGCCTCGACCCAGCCATGGTGACGCTGGCACAGGACGGTCTGGCCGTCTTTCGCGACCGCTACGAGCTGATCCACCGCCATCGCGCCGAAACGCCCAATGCGCTCTGGCAAGCCGACCACACGCTGCTCGACATCCTCATTCTCGACGAAGCCGGAAAGCCTGCCCGTCCTTGGCTCACGACCGTCATCGACGACCATTCCCGTGCGGTCACCGGGTACATGGTATTCCTCGACGCACCGTCCGTGCTCAACACCTGTCTCGCCCTGCGCCACGCGATCTGGCGCAAGACCGACCCTGCCTGGCCGGTCTGCGGCATCCCGGACGTGCTCTACGTTGATCATGGCAGCGATTTCACCAGCCGGCACCTCGACCAGGTGGCGGCCAGCCTGCGCTTTCGGATTGTCTACTCCGCCGTCGGGCGACCGCAGGGTAGAGGCAAGGTCGAGCGCCTGTTCGGCACGCTTAACACGGAATTCCTGCCCGAGCTGCCCGGCCACCTTGTCGACGGCAAACCGGCCAGCACGCCGAGACTGTCGCTGGCGGAGTTGGATCAGGCCATCGGCGCTTTCATCGCCGGCACATATCATATCCGCGTCCATGGTGAAATCGGCAACGCGCCGCTCGACGCTTGGCGGGCCGGGGGCTTTCTGCCGCGCTCTCCCGAGAGCCTCGAGGAGCTCGACCTCCTGCTGGTTATGCTCGCCAAGCCGCGGTGCGTGCGGCGCGACGGCATCCACTTCCAGGGGCTGCGCTACGGCGCCCCGACCCTGGCGGCCTATGTCGGCGAGGCCGTCACCATCCGCTACGATCCGCGTGACGTCTCCGAGATCCGGGTCTTCCACCGCAACCACTTCCTCTGCCGGGCGGTGAGCGAGGAGCATGCCGGCGAGGTCCTGACGCTAAAAGACATTGAGGCCGCAAGGCGCGCCCATCGCCGGTCGCTGCGCGCGACCATCAACGAGCGCCTCGCGCGGGTGGCGGACTTCCTGCCCGACCGACCGCAACCGACCCAGTCCGCTCGGCCTCCGAAAACGCCGGCGCCATCCGCCCGACCCAAGCTGCGCATCTATCGCGAGGATCTATGACGAGCGTAACGGCCGGCGCGCGGACGGGCACCTTCATCACCACGAAGGAGCATCGGCGCTTTTCCGAGTTCGCGGACGCCGTGCGCAAGCATCGCTATATCGGCCTGTGCTACGGTCCCGCGGGCGTCGGCAAGACGCATTCGGCGCGCCGCTATGCCAGGTGGGATGTCGCCGAGCCCTTGCTGGTTACATGGGGCAAGCGCGAGCCGTCGGATGCCAAGGTCTACGCCGCGCTCGCCCAGCGTCGGACTGTCTTCTACACACCCGTCGTCTGCTGCTCCTTCCGGGAACTACGCGACAACGTCGCGAGGCTCACCACGCGGGTGGGAGCCTGCATCAGCGAGCATGTTTACGGTCAGGAATTCGTTCGCACGGGCGCCACGATCGATCCTGCCGAGCTCCTCATCGTCGATGAGGTCGAGCGGCTCTCGACGCCCGGTATCGAGCATCTGCGCGACGTCTTCGACCGGACCGGCATCGGCGTCATCCTGATCGGCATGCCGGGTATCGAAAAGCGCTTGTCGCGCTATCCTCAGCTCTACAGCCGCGTCGGCTTCGCCCACCATTACCGCCCTCTGCAGGGCGCCGAACTGTCCTTCGTGCTCACCCGCCATTGGCGGCAGCTCGGTCTCAGCCTCGACGATGCTGACTTTACCGATGCCCAAGCGATTGCCGCGATCGCCCGCATCACCGGCGGCAACTTCCGCCTGCTTCACCGCCTGTTCGTTCAGATCGGGCGGATCCTCAAGATCAATGGTTTGAGCGTCATCACCGACGATGTTGTCGAAGCCGCCCGAAGCACCCTCGTAATCGGCGCCACATAGCGCTCAAGAAACCCCGCCATTTATCTCTGAAGGTCACACGCAGAACCAAGGGCTTGCGCTGCGCGAAATCCTGTTGCCAAATCGCGTGCAAAGGCAACAGGTTTTAGCGACACTTCCAATGCTGCTCGGCTACGCCCGCGTATCGAAGGCCGACGATCAGGACACTGCCGGCCAGGTGAGTGCGCTCAGGGCGGCCGGCTGCGTCCGGGTTTACGAAGAAAGGGCCTCCGGCGGCCGTTGGGACCGACCCGAGTTGCACCGCCTCCTCGACCATCTGCGCGAGGGCGATGCGCTCGTCGTCTGGAAACTCGACCGACTGTCGCGCTCGCTCAAGGATCTCCTCCACATCATCGAGACGATCGATGGCGCGGGCGCTAACTTCCGGTCCGTGACCGAGGCGATCGACACCTCCGGACCGGCCGGACGCATGATGATGCAGATGCTCGGCTCCTTCGCCGAGTTCGAGCGCGCCATGGTTCGCGAGCGAACCCGCGCCGGGTTGAAGGCCGCTCGCGAACAGGGCCGCAGAGGCGGCCGGCGTCCAAAGCTCCTGGCCCATCAACGGTCGGAGATTCTCGCCATGCTCGCCGCTGGCCGCGCCGGCGCCGAGATCGCCCGCATCTTCCGGGTGCATCGCGCCACCATCAGCCGCATCGCCGCCGAAGCGAGAGCCATTCCCCCTGCGACGAGCTGACGGGCCGGTCTCTCTATCGGGCTGCTCACATGGCGCACTCAGCCGCGCCGATTGCCGCGAAAAGCAGAACTCTCTCGTAATATCAATGGATTGCTGCACACACCTCGGCGTACAAAATTGAAATCAATCGCTTTTCAGATCGGCACTTTTGGCACGAAGGTTACGACAAGGCCTAGGCGACATCGAGGCGTTCGGACAGGCGCGCAATCTCCGCCGGCGCGTCCGTCGAGAGGCCGAGCGTGCGGCAGATGGCGGGCCGCGCCGCCTCCCACGCCGGGCCGGACAGCAGCCCGAGGCGCGGGTCGGCGTAGCGCAGGCTGGGCGCGGCGAAGAGGTCCCGACGCCGGATGGCAGACCGCATGCCCTCCAACAGGCAAAGCCGGTAGGCAACCTTGTCGATCGCGCCGTCGGGCGCGCGCACCTGACGCTTCCAGCCTGGCCTTGCCGTAACCGCCGTGCCAAAAGTGACGCTAAGGAAAGGTAGTGATTTCAAAGCGTTATACGTACGTCCCTTTACGTAACTATCTGAGAACAAAGAAAATCCTGCTTTTGTCAGCTTGAAGCGCGTTTTTGGGCAGCCGGCGGGCGCCCGAGCAGGCTTGCTCCCAGCTGCGAGAGGTCGAAGGTCAGGATGCCGCGCAAATTGATGTGCTTGTAGCCGATCGGCGCGATACCCTTCAGCACCTCATCCGGGTACTCGCCCGGTGCCCGGTCGATGGCGATCTGCAGCCGGTGCGTGTTCCAGGCCATGACGATGTTGGCGAGCAGCGTCAGGGCTCCGGAAATCGCGCCGAGCTCCTCTATCGTACGCCCGTGCTTGGCGGTGATCACGCCGTTGTAGACGGCGCGCTGGAGGCTGTGGACTGCCTCGCCCTGGTTGAGGAGGTCGAGGATCTCGATCCGGAACACCGGATTGCCGAAGTAGTCGCAGAGATAAAGGGTGCGCAGGAGCTTCCCCAGGCTGTCGCCGGCCTCGTAGACGGGGTCGCCGGCGGCGGCCGAACCGATCAAGTGCCTCGGTCGCCGGGTACCAGCCATGCTTCACCGAGGCGCCGAGCCGCAGCAACTCCTCCCAACCCCGAGAGATAGCGCGGCGCGAGACGGTCTCCATCACGCAGGGCCGCAGTACTTCCGGGACGTCGAGCCCTCGCGGCAGGTAGAGCTTTCGCTTCTTGAGCTTCGCCAGACGCGGGCACAGGTCAAACCCGACCAGCTTGGCGAGCGCCATGGCAAAATGCGTGAAGCCGTGGGTGTCGACCGCGACACGCTCGAGCCGGTCGACATGCTGCTGCCGCAAGGCGCCTTCTATAGCGGAGCCGGCCTGGCGGCGGTTCAAGACGATCGGCTGATCGTAGAAAATGCCCCACTGGTCGAGCACATGGGCATATCGGCCGAGGCAAACAGTCCGCGCCCCCAAAGGCCCGCGATCCGGTGCCCGCGCATGAAGCGCAGCACCGCATCATTGGCGGCGCGCAGCCGTCCGTCAGCTTCGATCCTGACAACCATCTGTCCAAGGCTGTCGGCCACCAGCGCCGGCACCATGCGCACCAATTCGGCGGCGGAGAGATCGGGTCCAGGAGAAGCGGGTCAGGTGGTCGATTTCGATGATGACTTCGGTAAGCTGAGCATTGCCGACGGCGAGCGCCAGCGCCTGTCGAGCGGGATCAACTCGCGGATCCCGAGGCGCCGGCTTGCGCCGCGGCAGCCGCCGCTCGCCGTCCTCAACGGCGACAGCGCCAGCCCTGACGGCCTCGGCCAGGGCCGCAAGACCGGCTGTCAGACCAGCTTCCAGGCGCCCAACATACGTTTCTGGTGCGGCAGGCAGGTTGAGCCCCCGGATGAAGCGGCCGCGCGAGCGCTGCCACAAGGGCGCGGGGATCAGCTTTTCCTCGGCGGCACAATGAGAAAAACTGTGATCGACCGTGATCGCGCCGTTCCGCAGCCCTCGCTTGAGGGCCATCACGGTCGCCGCGCGAAAGCAGCCGAGCGCCGCCGCGCGATCCGGCTGGTCGATGAGGCCCTGCCAGGAGGGGCCGAACGGCTGCGGGGTCGTAGCCGGCAGCGCTGAGCGGGACACCGCGGCGAGCGAATCGAGCGTCGTGAAGGCGGTTGCGACCGCATGGCCAGATGGGATCGCCAGTTCCGCCGCGCGCACCGTCTTCAACAGCCGGGCCAGTTCCTGGGATTTGTGCCCGAGTTCGCGGCGGATCTCGGCAACTCGGGTTGACCGGCGTTCTGCGTCGAATGGCGCGATCAGATCCCGCAACCGCGACCGCAAATCGCCGGCGCCGAGCGCCTCGTCATCGGCCAAGCTCGCGAGATCGCCGAGGAGCCGATGAAAACGGCGCAGCCGGCTTGCCTGGACCGCCGCGACGCGCTCGCGGGCGCCGCGCCACTGAGCCGCGATCTGGTGATCGAGGAGGGTGAGGCTCGCATCGGTGAGTTGCAGCAGCCGCAGGCGCAGGAAGCAGGCGATCTCGATCGTGCGGTGCGGATCCTTGATACGCGCCAGAGCTGCGGGCTTGCGCGACATCATCCGCCGCGCGAAATGTTTGAGCCCCACGAGCGGCAGGTCGGAGAACACAAGCCGATCGGCGCCCAATTCTTTCAGGAAGCCGACCTTCTCGATCTGGGCCTCGAGGCTTGTCGGTCCCTTGCTCGACGGCACGGCGCCGAGCCATTCGAGGCGGCTGATTCCGCCATCCTCGATCGGCGTCAAAAGGCGCGGTAACCAAGTCTCTCGATCGGACCCGGCAACCGCGGCGATGATCTTGAACAGGGTTTGCTCCTGGTGTCGCCGCGCCGCGCCGATGAGACGGCGGATTTCGCGGTCGCGCAGCAGCAGATAATCGTGATTGACGAGCCAGGAGCGCGAGCGCGCCATGAGTTCGGCATTGTCGAACGCCGCGGCGGCTTCGCGCCGGAGATAGGCGACGAGGCCGCGCTCGGCATGTTCGCTCGGCTCCGTCCGGCCGAGCGCGAGCAGGGCAGCCGCTTGATGATCGAACAGCGTGCGTCGCCGCCGGTAGAGCGCACGGATCGAAGCAATCCGCGGCGGTGCGCATCCCAGCTGGCGGCCGAGATGCTCCAGCACTCCGGCCGGGATGATCTCGACCGAATTCAGCGTCCCGCCGGTCATCTTGAGGAAGCCGATCTGTAGGGCGAGCGCCAGCCGGTTCAACACCCTCCGCCGTCGCCGGACAGCGGCAAACTCGTTTTCGCCCAGCGCGAAGAAATGTTCGATCTCCATCGCCGACAACGCGTAGGGGAATCGTTCCTGGCCGAGATATTGATGTTCCCCCATCGGCTCATCCGAGGGCCCTCCGCAGCCGGCCGGGCACCTCGCTCGCCGAAACTGTCCCAAGCGCGCGATAGAGCGTGGCGGCGTGAACGTTCAATATGCGCGCCGTCTCGCGGACCGCGGTGCCCTCGTCGATCAGGCGGCGCGCGACCGCGACGTGCTCGGCGGTCAGCTTTGGCGGCCTGCCAAATCGCACGCCCCGCGCCCGGGCCGCGGTGCGGCCGGCGCCGGTGCGCTGATGAATTAGGGCACGCTTGAATTCGGCGATGCCGGCGAATACCGTCAGTACCATGCGGCCGGCCGGCGAGGTCGTATCGGCCCAAGGCTCGGAGAGCGAGCGCAAGCCCGCCTCGGCCTCCTTGATCAGTTCCGCGATATCGAGCAGATCGCGGGTCGAGCGCGCCAGCCGGTCGAGGCGGTACACAACGACCACGTCCCCGTCGCGGAGGTGATCGAGCAGTCTGGCCAGTTCGGGACGGTTGCGGCTCGCGCCCGAGATTTTTTCTTCGTATATCCGGCTGCAACCGGCATCGCTGAGCGCGGCGCGCTGAAGGTCGAGTTTCTGGTCATCGGTCGAGACCCGTGCATACCCGATCAACATCGCCGCAACCCGGTCGCAAATATCATCGCAAAATGTTAGCCTTTCGCGACAGACTTCTGCAACGGCCAAAACCCAAGGGTTCCCTTGTCGGGTCCGCTTCTCGCAAAATCTACAAGTTTTGCGACGGCCTTCCGCGGGTAGGATGACCAGAGGGGGCGGTCGCCTCGCCGCGAATTGGAGATCTGCATGCGTGCGCCGCGTGATCTCACCGGGCTGATCAAGTTCCTCACGCGCGACGAGTGGAAATTCCGGCTCGAAGAGGTGATGGGCGAGCACTTCGGCCCGGCAATGCAAGCCTTCGATCTCGAATACGACGAGATCGGCGCCGCGCTCGGCGGCGGCTGGGACGTGACCTTGTGGGGCGTGGCGTTCGAGGACTTCCTCGGCCGGCAGTGCAAGCAGTATCTGCGCCGCCGCGGCTGGAACGAATCGGCTCCGGCCAAGGCCTATATGCGCGGCTTGCGCGATTCGATCATGAGCCTTTACGAGGCCAGCGCCATAGTCCCCGGCAAGTCCTTCCGCGCGCGCGATCTGCTCCGCGGCGGCGAACCCGTTGTGATCAGCGAGCGGACCGCGACGCGAACGCTCGCGGAATGGGACCGCATCGCTGCGCGCATCGTCGTGCAGGGCCAGAAGCAAATCCTGAGTGGCGGCTTGTTCGCCTTTCCGTTCGAGTCCTCAGAGCGGCTGATCGGAGACCTGCGGCGGGGCCAATCGTCGCGCTCGGGCCGCTCTACGTCGGCCAGCAAGGAAGCAATCTCGGACGACGCGCTCCGCGAGATGGCGCCACTGTTCACCTCGACCTGGCTGCTCGATGTGCTTCCAAAGGCGCTCGGGCTGTTGCGCCCAACCATTCATAACAGCGACGGGGACGAGGTCGTCTTCCATGAGGTGCGATTCCCCTTCGTCCCCACGGCGATGTCGGAAGCGATCACCGAGCGGCTCGAAGCAATCTCCGGCTTGCATCGCGAGAACGAGAACCTTCTGGAATTGGCTCGCTGAACCCGGGTCAACCCGCCCGCCGAAGCGCCGCGACGATGCAGAAAAGGCCTTGGGCTGGAACGTGACGATGGAAGACGGTTCGACGGTGCTCGGCAACGTCGAGATCAAGGAGCGCTCGCTTGTCGTCAGCGTCAATTCGGCGGCGCGGGCCGAGCGCGCCATCGCGATGCTGCGCCCCGTCCTCGGCGCGCTGGTGGCGCCGCCGCTGACACAGATTCAGACGATCGATCAGATGCTGGCGCAGCAACAGGACCGTCCTCGGCCTGCTTCTGACATCCCTGTCGAAATACAGAGCAGGCTCGTCCATGAGTCTCTCGACCGGCAATACCGCGCCCTGCTCGATCAGCCCGTCCCGATGCTTGGCGATGTGACGCCGCGCAGCGCGGCACGGACCGCCGCCGGACGCGAGAAGCTGGCCGTCTGGCTGAAGCATCTGGAGAACCGCTCCCGGCAACAGCCCGACCCGGCCGATCCGATCGCCACCTACCACTTCGCCTGGCTATGGCGGGAGCTGAAGGTCGAGAACCTGCGCCGATAACCCGCCGCCAGGTACCCGGCAATCGACAAAAGCTGAGTTTGTCAGGATTTCAACGGGTTACAACCGAACCTGCCTCGTACCGCATTGAAAACACAAGCTTTCCTTAGCGTCACTTTTGGCAAGCCCGTTACGACAAGGCCAAGATGCACGCCTGCGGCCATGACGGGCACACGACGATGCTGCTGGGCGCCGCCAGATACCTCGCTGCGACGCGAAACTTCGAGGGCGCCGTGCACCTGATCTTCCAGCCGGCCGAGGAGGGCGGCGGCGGCGGCCGGGTCATGGTCGAACAGGGGCTATTCGAGAAATTCCCGTGCGACGCGGTCTTTGCCCTCCACAACAAGCCCGGCATCGCGGTCGGGCAGATCGCGGCCAAGGCGGGGCCGCTGCTCGCCGCTTCCGACCGCTGGGACATCCGCATCACCGGGCACGGGACCCACGCCGCACACCCGCATTTCGGCATCGACCCGTTCGTGGTCGGCGCCGAGATCGTGCTGGCGCTGCAGACGATCGTCAGCCGCTCGGTCGACCCGCTCGAGGCGGCGGTGGTCAGCGTCGGCTTTATCAACGGCGGATCGGCCTACAACGCGATCCCCGACGGGCTGCACATCGGCGGCACCGCGCGCAGCTTTCGCGCGCAAGTGCAGGATTTGATCGAGCGCCGCATCGGCGAGATCGCCCGCGGCGTCGCCGCCGCGCACGCAGCCACGGCCGCGGTGGATTACCGCCGCTCGTATCCGCCGACGATCAACGACAAGGCGCAGACCGAGTTCGCCGCCGAGGTCGCGGCCGAGATCTGCGGCCCCGATATGGTATTGCGCGATATTGCCCCGTCGATGGGCGGCGAGGATTTCTCGTTCATGCTGAACGCGCGGCCGGGCGCGATGCTGTGGCTCGGCAACGGCCCGGGCGAAGGCGGCTGCTTTCTGCACAACGCGCGCTACGATTTCAACGATGAGGCGCTGCCGGTCGGCGTCAGTTTCCTCGCGCGCCTCGCCGAGCGGTTTCTCGAAAAGCCGCCAACCTAAAGTCCGGTCCACCGCCCTCATCCCCCGGTGTGCGCACCCCCGCGGTTCAACGGTTCACCCGCCTCCTGCGCCGGGGCGACGAACGACGCCGGCCGCCGCGCTTCAGCTTTGGCGGTGCGGGAAGACCGCCGCGCGGCCGAGGTGCGACGGTTGGAGCAGCAGGGCCGGGGCGGCGATGCCGACGGCGATCGCCGCGACCATCAGCGCGACGGTGATGCCGAGCGCCAGGGTCGCCGTCACCAGAAGCGGGTCGGCCGCCCCGTGGGCGATCTGCAGCCCGCCAATTACGGCGCGGAAGGCATAGGCGCCGGGCACCATCGCGACGACGCCGGGAAAGGCGAAGGCGGCGGCGGGCGCAGCGAACAACCGGGCGAAAGTTTGCGCCAGGAAGCCCGTCAGCAAGGCGCCGATCAAAGTGCCGGCGATGATGTCGATCCCGAGGTCAAGACAAAATGTGCGCGTGGTGTGGCTGGCGACGCCGCACAGGACGCACGCCCAGGTCAGGCGCGCCGGGACGCCGAACAAAAACGCAAAACCGAGCGCCGCCAACGCCGAGAACAGCGCGTCCTGCCAGAGCGCTATCGCCCGCGTCGCCTCCAAGACCGGAATGGCCACCCCGGTCGCCACCGTCGCGACGAACAGCCCCAGAGCGATCGCGGTCGTGACCAGCCCGGCGAAACCGAGGCGGCTGATGCCGAGGGTCATATGGTTTTGGATCATGTCGTGGACGGCGTTGATCAGCGGCACGCCCGGCACCAGAATCATGCCCGGCGCCAGCAGGCACAAGGACGGGGTGGCGGTCTCCAGCAGCACGCCGCCGGCGCCGACGAGGCCGCTGAGGCAAGCGGCGGCGAACGGGATGACGATCGGGTTGAGCTGGCGTCGGCCCAGCTCCAGACGCAGCCATGTTCCGGCGGCGCCGGCGAGCCAGGTCACCGCAAAGGTCGGCCAATCGCCGCCGAAAAGCCGACTGAGGCTGGCCGCGGTCAGAGCGAGTGCGACAACAACGAGCCAGCGCGGGTACACCGGCGGCCGGTGCTCGACCGCATCGAGCGCGGCCCGCGCCTCGGCCAGCCCGCACCGGCCGCGCGCGGCGTCGTCGACCAGGCGGTTGATCGCTGCGACGGCAGTCATGCCGACATTCATCGCCGGCACCCGCGAGCCGATCTTGGTGCGGAAATGCTCGCCGGCGACGACGGTCAGCAGCAGCGCCTCGTAGCTGACCATCAGATGCGCCTCGCAGCCGAACGCCGCGGCAAAGCGCGCCACTTCCGCCTCCACCTGCGAGGTATCGGCGCCGTTCAGCAGCAGCAGCCGGCCGATCAGCAGCGAGCGATGGGCGACTTCCTCGACCTGCGCCGCATCCGGACCAACGTCTACATTTTCCCGGCGATCGGGATGGCGGTGCTGGCGACCGAGGCCCGGCGGGTGACCGAGGAGATGTTGATCATCGCCGCCCGCGCCGCCGCAGAGCAGGTCGCCGAGGCCAACCTCGCGGTCGGCTTGATCTACCCGCTCATCGAGCAGCGCCTGATTGTTGGCGCCGACGTCGAGCATGACCGGCAGGGTCAATTGCGGCGGCACGCCGGCGCAGGCGGTGTAGAGCGCCAGCTTGCCGGCCGGAATGCCCATGCCGCCGACGCCGAGGTCGCCGAGCCCCAGAATGCGTTCGCCGTCGGTCGCCACGATAAAGCGCACATCGGGCTGCGGCCAGTTGGCGAGCAGACCGCGCAGCCGGCCCCGGGCGGTGATCGGCAGGTACATGCCGCGGGCGACGCGAAAGATATGATCGAATTTCTGGCAGGCTTCGCCGACCGTCGGGGTGTAGACCAGCGGCATGAAGGCTGCCGGATCCGACATCAGGACGGCGTAGAACAGCACCTCGTTGCGCGACTGCAGGTCGGTCAGAAACAGGTATTTCTGCAGATCATTGTCGAGCGCGGCGAGCTGGGCATGGACCCGCGCGATCTGGGTTTGGAGCGTGTCGGCCACCGGCGGCAGCAGGCCCTCGATGCGCCGCGCCCGGCGGTCCGCCAAGGGAAAGGCGCTGCCGCGGTTGAGACGGGGGTGGCGCAGCAGGTCATAGCCGGCCGGCTCCGGACGGCCGGGATCAGGCATGGTGGTCACCTGCGCTTTGAAGGATGCAGCATTACGGAGCTAGGCGCCGGTCGCGACATAGGGGCGGACCATCTTGGCCGGGTCGACGATACGATCGAATTCCGCCTCGTCGACGTAGCCGAGACCGAGCGCCGCTTCCTTCAGGGTCAGGTCGTGGTCCATCGCGTAATGGGCGATCTTCGGACGCCTTGTCATAGCCGATCACCGGCGCCAAGGCGGTCACCAGCATCAGCGAGCGATGCACATACTCCTCGATCTTCTTCAGGTTCGGCTTCGTGCCCTCGATCAGGAATTTGCGAAAATTGGCGCAGCCATCGGTCATGATCGCGATCGAATGCATGATGTTGAAGATGATCAGCGGCTTGTAGACGTTCATCTCGAGATAGCCGCCGGCCCCGCCAAAGCCGACCGCGACGTCGTTGGCCATCGCCTGCACCGCAATCATCGGTCAATGCCTCGGCCTGGGTCGGGTTGACCTTGCCCGGCATGATCGACGAGCCCGGCTCGTTTTCCGGGATCAGCAATTCGGCGAAGCCGGCGCGCGGGCCGCAGGACATCAGCCGGATGTCGTTGGCGATCTTGTAGAGCGAGACCGCGAGCGTGCGCAGCGTGCCGGACAACTGCACCAGCGCGTCGTGGGCGCCCTGCACCGTGAATTTGTTCGGCGCGCTGACAAAGGGCAGCCCGGTCAGCCGGGCGATCTCGGCCGCCGCCGCCTCGGCGAAACCCGGGGCGGCGTTGATCCCGGTGCCAACCGCCGTGCCGCCGAGCGCCAGCCGGTAGACCTCCTTCAGCGCGTCGCCGAGCCGCTCCATATCGTCGTCGAGCATGCCGGCATAGCCCGACCATTCCTGCCCCAAGGTGATCGGCGTCGCGTCCTGCATGTGGGTGCGGCCGATCTTGACGATGTCCCGCCACTCTGCCGCCTTGGCGGCGATCGCGTTGCGCAGCGCGCGGATTGCGGGCAGCAGACGTTCGCTGACGCCGAGTGCGGCCGCGACGTACATCGCCGACGGAAAGGTGTCGTTCGAGGATTGCGACATGTTGACGTGATCGTTCGGGTGCACCGGCTTTTTGCCGCCGAGCGGGGCGCCGGCGAGCTGGCTCGCGCGGTTGGAGATTACCTCGTTGACGTTCATGTTGAACTGGGTGCCGCTGCCGGTCATCCACACATACAGCGGGAACATATCCTGATGCTGCCCAGCGAGGATCTCGTCGGCGACCTGGACGATCAGTTCGTGGATCTGGTCGTCGAGCCGGCCGCCGGCATGGTTGGCGTTGGCCGCCGCTTTTTTCAGGATGGCGTAGGCATGGATCATCTCGCGCGGGATCAGATCCTGGCCGATGCTGAAATGCTCGAGCGAGCGCTGGGTCTGCGCCCCCCACAGCTTGTCGGCCGGAACCTCGACCTCGCCGAGGCTGTCGGTTTCCATGCGAAAAGCGGTCATGCTGAACCTCCCCGGCGGCGCGGCTGGGTATGGAGCGTAACAGTTAATAAATCGCGACTGAAGCGCCGCCGCCCGCCCCTCACACCCGCTTGTAGAACACGCCGCCCTTCATGATGTGGGTCAGGTGCTCGCCTTGGCCGTCGAGGAGCGCGATGTCGGCGAGCGGATCGCCGTCGATCGCGATCAGGTCGGCGCGAGCATCGGGGGCGATCACGCCAAGCTCGCCCTTGCGGTTCAACAGTTCGGCGTTGACGGTCGTCGCCGAGCGGATGATGTCGATCGGCGCCATCGCCTCGGCCCGGATCGCGAATTCGTGAGATTGGTGGCGGTGCATCGCGCCCAGGAGATCGGTGCCAAAGCCGATCTTGATCCCGGCCATCTGCAAGATTTCGAGCGAGCGCAACCCGGCCTCGCGGACATCGCCGAGCTTCTTGAGGCTCTCCTCGGGAAAACCCAATTCGCGGCCAAAGCGATAGAGCGCGTCAAAGGTGACGAGGGTCGGCACGACAAAGGCGTCGGCGCTGGCGACCAGCTCGGCGGTGGCCTCGTCGATCAGGTTGCCGTGCTCGATCGAACGCACCCCGAAATCGATCGAGCGGGCGGATCGCCGCCGGAGTATAGGCATGCGCCATCACATAGGTGCGCCAGGCGTGCGCCTCCTCGACGATGGCGCGCACCTCTTCCTTGCTGTATTGCAGGTTCCACACCGGGTCATAGGGCGAGGCGACCCCGCCCGAGGCCATGATCTTGATCTGCGTCGCCCCCTTGCGCAGTTCGTCGCGGGCGGCGCGGCGGCACTCCGACACGCCATCGGCGATGCGGGCGAGCCCGGCGCCGCCCTCGCAGCAGGCGCAGGCGGTGACAGACACCGAGCGGGTGCGCGGTCTGAGATCGCCATGGCCGCCGGTCTGGCTCAGCGCCCGGCCGGAGGGAAAAATCCGCGGCCCCCGCACCAGCCCCTCTTCGACCGCTTCGGCCAGCCCGCCATCGGCCCCGCCGGCGTCGCGCACCGTGGTAAAGCCGCGCTGCAGCATGCCTTCGAGCACGCGCGCCGCCTGCAACGTCACCAGGCTCGCCGGTCGCTCGCCGAGCCGCGCCAACGCCTGGTCGACGGCAATGACGTGGACATGGGCGTCGATCAGCCCCGGCATCAGGGTGCCGCCTTCGAGATCGATGGTCTCGGCGGCGGCGCTGGCGATCGGCCGGTCCGAAACCTCGCGGATCCGGCCGCCCTCGATCAGGACATGGTGATCCTCGCGGCGCTCGTCGCTGGCGCCGTCGAGCAGCGCGCAATTGGCGAAGATGGTGGTCGCCATTAAACCGCCTCTGCGCAATTGGTGAAAGATCAAATCCTGTGCAGCGACACGATGGCGATGTAAACGGTCGAGATCGCGGCGATCACGAAGGTAATCGCCGCCATGATCTTGTATATGCGAGTGTAGGGCTGGCTCGTCCAGCGGCGACGGAACCCTCCGGACCGGTCACGGAATTCAACCATTCTATGTTCCCAGCCGGGCAGAGGCGATGCCTCACCATACTCCAGCTCCTCGATTTTGTGGATGTATCCGGCCAGCTCTCGGACGATATCGGAGATTTCGAGGCTCTTGATCGATGCCAGCACGGCAAACATGACCGGTGTCCAGATCACGAGCAAAAAACAGAAATTGACGAAAAAGCTGGCGTGCGAAAACTTCAAATGCGGCTCGCGGGCGAAATTCGTCACCAGGATCGCATAGGCGCCGCCGATGCCGCCGGCGGTCGTCAGAATGAGCGTGTTCGCCTCGCGAATGCGTTCGAGAATTTCGGCGCGAAGAGAGTTGTATTCCTCCCTTCTGAATTGTGTGGCGTCGTCCGGCATCAAGGATGATTTTTGCTGTGGAAACTATGCGCCGGCGGAGCCGCCGGAACCCGGTGCTCGCGAGCAGCGCCGCATCGCCCAAATCGGCCGCCGGTCTGGCATCCTTGCCCCGGCGCGGCACGGCAGTCTAACGTAATTGCCCGACCCCTGGGGAGGAAAGGCTATGACGACACTGATCATCGGCGGCGCCGGCTTCATCGGCCGCCGGCTCGTGCCACTGCTGGCCCAACGCGGCGAAGAAATCACCTGCATGGACATCAACCCCGGCGCCGCCTCCTATGAGCATCTGGGCAAGCAGGTCCGGGTGGCGCGCGGCGATGTCGCCCAGTTCGACGACGTCATGTCGGCGATGGCGGCGGCGAAGCCCGACCGGGTGGTCAATCTGGCCTATTACCTCGGCAGCGAGCACCCGCCGCACGCCGCCTTCAAGCTCAACATCCTCGGCATGGACAATTGCTTCGAGGCGGCGCACCTCGCCGGCGTCAAGCGCGTCGCCTATGCGAGTTCGCTCGCAGTCAGCGGCGAGCAGCATCATTACGGCGACCGCGTCGTGACCGAGGACGATTTCCGCCACGGCCACGTCCAATACGCGATGCACAAGATCTTCAACGAGTGGCAGGCGCAGGATTACCGCGAGAAGCACGGCATGGAGATCACCGCGATCCGCCCGGCCAACGTCACCGGCAACGACAAGATCGTCGGCTCGGTCGACCACGTCTTCTGCATCACCGATCCGGCGCGCGGCAAGGCGGTCTCGTTCCCCTACAAGGATGCGATGCGCTGCCCGGTCCATGTCGACGAGATCGCCGAGATCTTCGCCCGGGTGATCATGGAGGACAAGCCCAAGCACTGGATCTACAATACCGGCGGCATCGCGATCAGCTTGGGCGAGATCGCCGACATCGTGCGCGAGTTCCTGCCCGACGCCAAGATCACCTTCCAGAAGGAAACCGGCGGCAAGGAATTGTCGGGCAACTACCTGATCGACAACAGCCGCCTGGTGCAGGAATTCGGCATCCAGTACCGCCCCTACCGCGAGCGCGTCCTGCAGATCATCAACGAAGTCCGCCGCGAAGAAGGCCTGCCGCCAATCGCCGACCGCTAACGCATGGCATTGGTAGCCGGCGGTCAACGCGGCCCGCCGGTGCGCTCCACTGCGCTGGCGCCAGCCGATCGTTGTTTCCGTTTTTGGTAATGACCGGCCCAATATTGACGAAATATTGACGCTCAGAAGCGATATTGGTTGCGCTTCGATGTGCGTTCGCCAATTCGTTCCTGATTCCTACAGGAAAGCCAGTCATGTCCGATCAGCGCGACCCGACACGCCTGCGCCGACGAGTATCGCGTTGGCGACCGGCCAGATCGTCGATTTATCCTTCATACCCGAGACGCAACGCAACGCGTTAATGGCCGAATACATGCGGGGGACGCTCGACGTCGCGCGAAAGGCAAACGACCTGCACGTCGATGTGATGACCCTGCGAAATACCCTCGGTACTCTCGCGGACACAACCCGCCAAGTCTCGCAGGATGGGAATTCGGTCACGGTTACTCTCACCCAGAGCACGGCGGTGGGGCGAACCGAAATCATCATGGGGAACACGGCAGAAGCCGGGAAGGGAAAGCTCGACCGGTCCCAGAAGGGCATCGAAACGAACTGGACACCCTATTACATCTTCGCTGTCATTGCGGCCGTGGTGTTGATGGCTATCGCCATTGCGGCGCATGGGCATTAGCAGCGATGCTTCGGGTTTCGATCCGTGCGACGCCGGACACGGATGTCGATGCGGAAACAGACAAAATTCGTCGAATCGCCGAGAAGGATGGCCTTGAACCGGGGCTAGTCGACCATATCGCCTATGAGGCCGGTACCATCGTTCGCGATTTCGTTAACCGGGGCCGAGAGCTGAAGGCGCTCGGCAGCCAACTGACCGCCGACCGCGCAATTCGCGGTGACGGATACGAGATCCGGGTGACCTTCAATACTTCGCCGAAAACCGGCCTGTTGGGACGGGTCCTGGCTGCTTTCCGCCGATAACCCTCGTGGGTCGCAACCGGTATCCGAGCAGCTCGAAAGGTTATTACCGGTCTCGGTCCTTTGGCTATGAGCGTGCGTTAGAGCATATGGCCGCCGCCGGGCGTCTGACCGCCGAATTGGGCGGTATGGACCAGGCCGTGAAGGACTACTTTTTCAATCTGCCCCCCTCGGAACTAACTGCCGTTCTGGACGAATATGAGCGCGTACATGGTAGCTTGGCGCGCAGCTGGGCAGACAAAACCATGCCGAAATGGCGCACTGGTCGTGTACAAATGGGCGGGATGGTGGCGGAGCGGCTGTTCAACTTGTTGCCGCCGCGAATGCCGTTGGCGGTCAAATACAAACTGGTCGAAGGTCTCTGGCGCCACGTCGGCCCGAGTTCAAAATATCGGCTCCGCGTAGGACCCGACGCCAACGTAGCTCAGGTTGTTGAATTCGCGCGATCAAAAATTTGCGAGTTTGTGGTCAAATATAAGATACCGGCTGATCTCGAACGTCGCTTCGACTGGTTGGCAGCCGGCGACGTAACCGTCAAACAGCTGCTTCTTAGCCATGTTCAGGAAATCGACAAGACGATCGCGGTCGAAGCGGTACGCGCTCAGCTGCCGGTCATGCTCGATCATTTTCGGTCTGCGGGATCACACACAGGACGGCTCGCGCAGATAGTGCATGTGGGCAAACATGAACTCGAAATTGTGATGGATCAACCGGCAACCGAAATTAATACTGATCGGACACCTCAGATATTATCGAGTTTCACGAATTATGACAAGGTTATGGTGTTTGTCATTATAATACTAATTTTGATCATCGCATTTTTCGGTTTTATCATTTTAGAATGATCAAGTCCTACATCTTGGGAATAATCATCGTCTTTATCGCTGGCACAGCATTGTCTATCGTCTATGAGCTAACGGCTTCAGCCACCTACAGTCCTGTTCAGGCTGCCAACAGGGAACAACCAGGAGCCAGCGACCAGACGTGCTTCACTCCCGGCGACAACTGCGAAGCTATGATCGTGCGGACCATCGACGACGCCGTGCATCGAATTCACGTTCAGGCGTATTTGTTCACTGACGAGGCTATTGCCCGAGCCTTGGAGGACGCCTCCCAACGCCACCTGCAAGTCACCGTTCTCTTCGATAAAAGGGAACGAAGCCAGCCGGGTTCCGTCGCTTCAGAGCTCATGAAAGCGGGGGTAAAGGTCTTGGTGGATAATCGCCCTGCCGTCGCTCATAACAAGACGATCATCATCGATCCCGCCAGCTCGAATCCCATTGTGGAGACGGGCAGCTTCAACTTCACCTACAGCGCGGAGCACCGGAATACCGAAAACGTTTTAATCGTCCGGAACGATCGCAGCTTGGCTGCAGCGTATGAGCGATATTTCCAACAACGCTTAGCCGTCTCCGAGCCTTGGGAATGGGGCGAGTAATGTTCGCCCGATCGGCGGGCCCCCTTGCCACTTGCCGATTGGGCGAGCTGAAAACCCCGGCCGGCACCGTCGAACGGGTACCGGCCGTGACCTGTTCGCGGTCAGTGGGCGGGTTCGGCGTTGTATTCGGCGTCGCTGACGTGGGGGCCCCATTGGGTGCCTTGGCCCCGTTCGCCGGCTTCCGACAATGCCAGATGCGCGAACAGGCGATCGGGCGAGGCGCCGTGCCAGTGCAGCGTATCGGGCGGGATATTGACCGTGTCGCCCGGATTAAGGGCTTGCGGCTGCTCGCCCTTGAAGCAGATGCGGCCGACGCCGGACAAGCAGAACAGGGTCTGGCCGACCGGGTGGGAGTGCCACGCGGTGCGGGCGCCGGGCGTGAAGGTCACGACCGACCCGCCCATGCGCGACGGCGCCTCGGCGGTGATCACCGGATCCTGGAAGACGACGCCGGTGAAGGTCTCGGCCGCACCCCGCCTGGTGGTGCGCGCCCCGGCGCGAATGACTCCGGCTTTTACTGGCATGACCATGCTCCTTCCAATGGCGGCGGCCTCGCGACCGACCGCAAAATTAACCGGTAAGCGGGCGCGGCGCAACCGTCGGGCCGGCCGGCGTGCGGGCTAATGCCGCCACTGATTGGCGGGCGCGCTCGCCCTCGTCCAGCGGATATCCGGCAGCAAGTCGCGGCGCCGGCGCCGCGGCCTCGCCGGCAGCATTGCGGCGCGCCTCGGCGGCGCGGCGGGCCCGCTCGTGCGCCCGGATCGTCAGCGGGATCGAGCCGACATAGACGATGCCGATGGCGGTCAGGGTCAGCCACGGCGCGGTTGTGACAAAAGCCGCCAGACAGACCGACGCCGAGCAGGCTCGGCACCACCAGGTGATGGGGGACGCGGAGCCGCTTCAACGACACGGTCGGCACCTTGCTGACCATCAGCAAGGCCACCCCGGTCACCGTCAGCGCGTTCAGATAGGGCGAGCGGAACACCCAGTCGCCCCATTCGAAGCTCAAAAACATCGGCACCATGACGAGCCCGGCTCCGGCCGGGGCCGGCACCCCGGTAAAGAACAGCGAGGCGTAGGCCGGCCGCTCGCTGCCGATCTCGGTGTTGAAGCGCGCCAGCCGCAAGCGCGCAGCACACCGCGTAGAACAGCACGATCGCCCAGCCGAGCCCGCGCAATCCCGACATCGTCCACAAATAGAGGACCGCAGCCGGGGCCACGCCAAAGCTGACGAAATCCGACAGGCTGTCGAGTTCGGCGCCAAAGCTCGAAGTCGATTTGAGCAATCGGGCGATGCGTCCGTCGAGCCCGTCGAAGATGCCGGCGACGATGATCGCAAACACGGCGCCGATGAAATTTCCGTTCATCGCAAAGCGGATCGCGGTCATGCCGGCGCACAGCGCCAGCAGGGTCAGCACGTTCGGCACCATGCGGTTGAGCGACAGGTCGGACAGCCTGCGCCCGGCGCGCCCGACGCATCCGGCCCGATCTCATCGGCAAATCCTCGCCCCTGCGGCCGCGATCCGACCCCGGGTTCATTGCGCTATGCCTTGCCGCGGCGGCTCCTGCGCCAGGCGGTCGGCAAGGACGGTTTCGCCGCCTACCATGCGCTGGCCGGCGGCCACCATCGGCACATAGGGCGGCGGACAATAAACATCGACCCGCGAGCCGAAGCGGATGATGCCCATCCGCTGGCCGGCGGCAATGCGCTGGCCCTCGCGCAGATCGCAGACGATGCGGCGGGCGACGAGGCCGGCGACCTGGACATAGGCGATCTCCGGACCCTCGGGCGGCGCCAGCCGAATCGCCATCCGTTCGTTGTTGAGGCTCGCCTCTTCCCGGCTGGCGTTGACAAATCGGCCCTTGACGTAGCGCAAGGCCGCGACCCGGCCGGCGAGCGGGGCGCGGGTGACGTGCACGTCGAAGATGTTCAGAAAGATCCCGATCCGCACGAACTCGGCGTCGCCCATGTCGAGCTCGGGAGGCGGCCGCGCGGGCGCCAGCGAAATCACGATGCCGTCCGCCGGGCTGACCAGCAGCCCCTCGCGCAGCGGCGTGACCCGCCACGGATCGCGGAAAAAATACGCCATCCAAAGGGTGACGACGGCAGCCGCCCACCCCGCCGGCGCCCACAGCAGAAACAGCAGCAATGTCGCAATGGCCGCGGCGAGGACGAATTTGAACCCGTCCGGGTGCAGCGGCGCCAGAACCCTTCTCAGCACGAACAGCCACCATCGACCCGACCGAACCGGCGGTTCAGCGTCCTTCGCGCCGCCACGCCGCCACGAGCCCGCCCGCGATCAGCAGCAGGGCGGCCAGCGCCGGCAGCAGCGGCGTCTCGCTGAACCCGATCACGGTATAATCGCCGTTCGCGCGAAATCCCATCCAGTTCTTGCCGGCCGCGGCTTGATCCGGCGCCACCCGGCGGATCTCGGGCATTTTTCCGGCGCCGACCCAGAAGATGCCGCCGCCGGTCGCGGCCACCACCGGCGCCAGCTTTTTCGCCGTGGTGCGAACATCGGCGAACTCGACCGGGTTGAGCGGCCCGGCCGCGGCGAGCGCGGTGCGGCTGCCCTCGGTCACCCGGTAGAGCCCCATCTGATCGATCGCCAGGCTGCCGGCGCTGAGCCCGCCATGGGTGTGCGTCAGCTTCAGGCTGCGGCTCGACCCGTCGGGGGCGGTCACCGTGACCGGACGACCATCGGGCTCGAGCGACTGGCGCGTGACATTGAGCCGGTCGCCGTCGACCGCCGCGCGCAGGTCGTTCTCCTCGAGGTCGGGCTCCTTCATCAGCCAATAGGCGAGCCTGCGCAGCAGCTCGGCCTGCGGACCGCCGCCTTCGAAGCCGCGCGCCCAAAGCCACATCTCGTCGGACAACAGCTGGGCCACCCGCCCCTTGCCGACGCGATCGAGCACCAGCAGCGGATCGCCGCGGTCGCCGGTCATCACCGTGACGCCGCGGTGGACCCGCGCATCGACCTGACGGAACCAGCGCCCCCAGCTCGGCTGTCCGCCGCGCGGGCCGGCCCCCGGCAAGCCCTCGGTCACCGGATCGCGGCGGCCGAGCTCGGTCAACCGCGGCTTGAACCCCTCCTCATACACCTTTCCGGTCGGTGTCGCCGGCAGGATCTGCCCGAGCGGCGTGCGCGACAGGCTCATCGGCGCGCCATAATTGGGGCCGGAGGCGACGAGCAAGGCGCCGCCGTTGCGCACATAGCGCACGACGTTTTGGAGATAAGCTTGCGGGATCAGCCCGCGCCGACTGTACCGGTCGAAGATGATCAGGTCGAAATCGTCAAGCTTGGTGTCGAACAACTCGCGGATCGGAAACGCGATCAACGATAGTTCGCGGATCGGCGTGTCGTCCTGCTTTTCGGGCGGGCGCAGGATCGTGAAATGGACGAGGTCGACCGACGGATCGGATTTGAGAATGTTGCGCCAGACGCGCTCCCCGGCATAGGGCTCGCCGGTGACCAAGAGCACGCGCAGCCGGTCGCGCACGCCGTTGACGACGACGACGGCGCGGTTGTTGACCAGGGTCAGCTCGTGCGGCCCGGGCGCCACCGCGAGCTCCAGCACATTGGGGCCGCCATGATCGATCGCGACCGGGAGCGGGACGTCGCGGCCGACCGGGACCATGACCTGCTGGGGCGCGCCGCCGTCCTTGCGCCAGGTGAGCTTCGCATCGTCCGGGTCCTCGCCGGCTTTTTCGGCGGCGCTTTCGGGCAGATCCTCGACCCGGATGATCAGCTTCACCTGCTTGCCGACCAGGCCGAAGCTCGGCGCATGGGCGACGACGAGCCGTCGATCGGCTTCGTTAGGGCGCCCGGAGAGCAACACGTGCAGCGGCGCGCCGACCGCCTGCGCCAAGGTCTTGGCGTCGCCGTGCGGGACATCGTCGACCTCGCCGTCGGTAATCATCACGACGCCGGCGAAGCGCCGGCGCGGCACGTCGGACATCGCCCGATCGAGCGCCGCGAACAGCCGGGTCCCCTCGTCCTCGGCGCCGGGTTCGGTCGCGCCCGCCCGGATCACCCGCAGGTCGAGGTCGGGCTCATGGGCGAGACGGCGCTTGATCGCCGCCAAGGCCGCCTCGGTCGCCTGGCGGCGGTGGCCGATGCTCTGGCTCGGCGATTGGTCGACGACAACGATGGCGACGTCGCGGCGCGGGGCGCGCTGCTGCTTGATCAGGGATGGGTTGACCAGGGCCGTCAGCAGCACGGTGATCGCCACCGCCCGCCAGCCCAGCCCGGGCGCACGACGCAGCACGCCAAAGCCGAGGATCAACAGGCCGCAAAGGGCGAGCAGCGCGATCGCCGCCCACGGCAGCAGCGGTGCGGCGGCGAGCGAGAAGCTGCTGCTCACTGGCCGAGCCGTTCCAGGATCGCCGGCACGTGCACCTGATCGGCCTTGTAGTTTCCAGTCAGCACGTACATGACGAGGTTGATGCCAAAGCGCAGCGCCATTTCGCGCTGCTCCTCGCCGCCCGGCACCACGGCGTAAAGGGGCTGGCCGTTATTGTCGACCGCCCAGGCGCCGGCCCAGTCATCGTCGCCGACGATGACGCTCGACACCCCATCGTTGACATGGTCGGCGACCGGCTCGACCCACAAGGTCCCGGCATCCCAGCGGCCGGGGAAGTCGTGCATCAGGTAAAAGGATTTGGTCAGCACATGGTCGGGCGGGATCGGCACCAGCGCCGGGATCTTGATCCCGGCCGTCAGCCGGCGCAGCCGCTGCGCCGCGACCGCGGCGCCGCCGAACGGGCCGGGCGATTGCTCGTCGCCGTCGCGGGTGTCGAACAGGATGGTGCCGCCGGTTTCGAGATAGCGGTTGATGCGCTCAACCGCGGCCGGCGAAGGCGGCGGCTCGGTGGCGGTCACCGGCCAGTAGATGAGCGGGAAGAAGACTCAGATCATCGGTCTCGATATCGACCGCGAGCGGCGCGCCGGTTTCGACCGCAGTGCGGCGGTTGAGCGCGTCGCCGAGCCCGACGAGCCCGGCCCGGCTCTCGGCATCGACCGCCTCGTCCCCGGTGCGCACATAGGCCAGGTGCAATTCGGCGGTGGCGCGCACGACAAAAGCGTCGTCGGCGCGCGCCGCGGCCGGGAGCGCCAGCGCCGCCAGCGCCACGACGCCGGCGATCCGCGCCGGCGCTCCGGCGCAGCAGGCCGCGCAACGCAATAAGCGATCGACGAGATCAGCGAGCGCCAAGAGCAGCGCAAGCGGTTAAGAGCGGCGGCCGCAGGTCGGTCTCGCGGCCGCGGCCAAAAATCTGCCGCCTGACATCGGACGGCAGGCCGGCGATCGGCTTCAGCGCGGCGATCCCAGCCGAAAGATTGAGCGCGCGGCGCGCCGCCGGCGTGCCGTAAAAGCCTGGCGGGTGGGCGGGAGAGACGATTGCGCCGGCGATCGCGTCGCCGGGGATCGGCATCGCCGTCGGCGGCGCGCGTTGCAGCCGGCCGAAGCCGTCGAGCGTGTCGAGCGGGGGCAAGGCGCCGTCGTCCGCCGCGGTCACCCCCTGGCTCATCGCCACGATCCGGCGCAGCATTTGGACGAACAGGCCCGAGAGCGCGAGATTGGACCAATCGGCATTGGCCGTCGTATGCACCAGCACGATCCAGCCGCGCCCGTGCTTGGCCGCGGTCACCAGCGGGGTGCCGTCGGCCAGCCGCGCCCAGGTCCGGCCCGCCAGATCGATGTCGGGCTCGGCCAGCACCTGGCGCGAGACCGTGACGTCGGACGGCACCGTCAGCCCGGCGAACGGGCTGTCGGCGGCGAACGGGGCGAGCTTCGCCGGCCGCTCCCAGGACATCGCGCCGCCGATCGTGCGGCCGCCGCGGCGCAGCCGCACCGGCAACAGCGGGTCGGCCGTTTCGGCGAGGTGCGGCCCGGCAAAGCGCAGCAGCAGCCCGCCGCCGTCGACCCATTTGTCGACCGCCGCCGCCTCCTGCGGCGAATCCGGTCCCGAATCGGCGTAGATCAGCACCGCGAGCTGGCGCTTCAGCAGATTCGGCGACCCGCCCGCGCCGGATTTCGGCAAACGGCGCCGAGCGCCCGTTCGAGGTAATAGTTCTGGCTGAGCAGCGGCTGCCCGTTGCCGTTCGGCGGGCCGACGATGCCGACCGGGCGGCGGCGCCAGCGCTCGTCGACCAGCAGCACGCTGCCGGCCGATTGGCCGTTCTCGACTTCGATGCGGGTCGTCTGGTTTCTGAGCTCGCCCGGCATCGGCAGCGCGACCGCGACCGATTTGGCGCCGGGTTCGAGGGTCGCCGGCCGGCGGGTCAGCAGGCGCCCGTCAGCGCCGCTCGCGCGCACCTCGAAGAGCCGCGGTTTTGCCGCCGGCAGCGAGCGCAGCACGACATTCAGATCCTTGGCCTGGCGATCGCCGGCGGCGAGCAGCACCGGCGCCTGGCCGGGCCCGGCCTCGAGGTAGCGCAGGCTGCCCAGATCGTCGAGATAGGCGGCGAGCGCCTTGGCGCCGCCGCCGGCGATGCCGTCGCTGAGCCAGATACGAAGCGCAGTCGAACCGGGTAGCGACAGCGCCTTCAGCCGGGCCAGCGCGGCGCGCCGGTCGACCGGCCACGGCTTTGGCTGCAACGCCTCGACCGCGGCGCGGGCGTCGGCGGCGCGCAGCGGCGCCAGTGGCGACGGCGCCGCATCCCCGGCCGGCGGCGCGGTGGTGACGAGGATGATCTGGCGGGCTTCGCGCTCGGCCTCGGCCAGCAGATCGGCGAGCGCGGCCTGCCGGGCCGGCCAGTCGCGGGCCGCCGCCCAGCCGTCGTCGACGACCAGGATGATCGGCCCGGTTCCGGCGAGCCGCGCCTGCGGGTTCAACAGCGGGTGCGCGGCGGCGACGATCACCAGCGCGGCCAGCGCCATGCGCAGCAGGATCAGCCACAGCGGGGTCCGCGCCGGGGTTTCCTCGCGCGGGGTCAGCCCGAGCAGCAGACGGATCGCCGGGAAGGCGATGCGGCGCGGCGCCGGCGGGCTCACCCGCAGCAGCCACCAGACGATCGGCAGCCCGGCCAGCGCCGCCAGCAGCCACGGCGAGGCGAAAGCGAGCGAGCCCAGCGCCAGCATGCTCAGCTCATCGCCGCCGGTCGCCCGACAGCGCCTCGTACAACGCCAGCAGCGCCAATCCGGGCGAACGGTCGGTGCGATGCGCGGCAAAGGTCCAGCCGAGCCGCCCGGCGATCGCGGCGAGCGCCGGCGCGGTGATCGCGAAAGCGGCCCGCGTAATCGGCGCGGATGCTTTCGACGCGGCTGATCACGACCTCCTCGCGCTCCTCGACCCCGGCGAACCGCACCCGCCCGGCAAACGGCAGGTCTTCCTCGGCCGGATCGACGACCTGCAGCAGATGGCCGTTGAGGCCGGCGCCGGCGAAGCGGGCGAGCGCCGTGTTGACCGCCTCGAGCGGCGCCAGAAAATCGCCGATCAACACCAGCTGGCCGGCGCGCGGCAGCGGCTCGAAAGCGGGCAGGCCCAGGGGCTCATCCGTCCCGGCGCGCTCGCGGGCGATCAGCTCGACCACCCGCGACAGGGCCATGCGTCCGCCGACCGGCGCCATGCCGCTGCCTAAGAGGGAGAGCCGCTCGCCGCCGCGCACCAAGCAGGCTCGCCAGCGCCACCAGCAGCAATTCGGCGCGATCGCGCTTGGCCGGCCAGTCGGCGCCGGCGACGTATCCGGCCGAGGTGTAATCCATCGACGCCGAGGCGTCGCGCCACAGCCATACGCTCTGAGCGGCTTCCCATTCGGTTTCGCGGACATAGAGGCGCTGCGACTTGGCGCTCTTGCGCCAGTCGATCCGGCCCGCCGCGTCGCCCGGCATGTATTGGCGGAACTGCCAGAAGGTCTCGCCCTGGCCGACGCGGCGGCGCCCGTGCACGCCCTGGTCCACATTGGCGGCGATGCGCTCGGCCGCGACCAGCAGCGGCGGCAGCATCGCGGCGGTCTGCTCGGCCCGGTCGCGCAGCGAAACCGGCGCCGGCCCGTGACGCGCGAGCCGGGAAGCCAGCGGCCGCGGCCCGACCGAATTCACCGGAACGGCGCCGAAATCCGCTCGATCACCTGAGCCACCGTGACCCCCTCGGCGCGCCCGGCAAAGCTGACCGCCATGCGATGCCGCAGCACCGGCGGCGCCAGCGCCACGACATCGTCGACCGACGGGCTGTAGCGGCCGTCGAGCAGCGCCCGCGCCCGGCAGGCCAGCATCAAGGCCTGGCTGGCGCGCGGCCCCGGCCCCCATGAGATATGGCGCGCGACCGCGTCAACCGCGGCGCCGTGTGGGGCAGCGCGGTTGGAGCCGCCGCTGCCTGGGGCGGCGCCGGCGGGCCGGCCGGAACGCACCAGGGAGAGGATCGCCTCGACCACGCTCTCGCCGACCGGGATGCGACGCACCAGGCGCTGCGCCGCGATCAGCTCGGCGACATTCATCGCCGCAACCGGCCGGTCCCGGGCCAGGCCGGTGGTGGCGATCAGCATTTCGCGCTCGGCTTCGCGGTCCGGATAATCGACATCGATCTGCAGCAGAAAACGGTCGAGCTGCGCCTCGGGCAACGGGTAGGTGCCTTCCTGCTCGAGCGGGTTCTGGGTCGCCAGCACGTGAAACGGCTGCGGCAACGGGTGGTATTGCCCGGCGATCGAGACCCGGCCTTCCTGCATCGCCTGCAGCAATGCCGATTGCGTGCGCGGGCTCGCCCGGTTGATCTCGTCGCTCATCAACAGCTGACAGAACACCGGCCCGGGGATGAAGCGGAAGGAACGCCGTCCGCTGTCGCTTTCCTCGAGCACTTCGGAGCCCAGAATATCGGCTGGCATCAGGTCGGGCGTGCATTGAATGCGCTTTTCGTCGAGCCCCAGGATCGCGCCCAAGGTCTCGACGAGGCGCGTCTTGGCCAGTCCCGGAACCCCGACCAGCAAGGCGTGGCCGCCGCACAGCAAGGTGATCAGGGCTTGCTCGACCACCTCGTGCTGACCAAAGATGATTTCGCCGATCCGGGCGCGCACCAGGCGAAAGCGTGCGTCCCAGCGCTTCGACTTCGGCGACGAGATCGGCGGGGGCGGTGTTGACCGATGTGCTGTTGACCGATGCGGGGGAAGACAAAAGCCCGGATCCCTCTTTCAAACCCGTTGACGAGTGCGAGCCTGATGGAAAATAGCCGCCCCGGCAATTCCCCCCCGAACCACCCGGTCTGCGGCCGACGGCTGGTGCGCGACTGCGGCGATCTCGGCATCCGCATCGCCCGCGACGGCGCCTGGCATCATCACGGGTCGCCGATCGGCCGGCTGCCGCTGGTCAAGCTGTTCGCCTCGGTCCTGCGCCGCGACGCGGACGGGTCGTACTGGCTCGTCACCCCGGCCGAGCGCGGCCGCATCGAGGTCGAGGACGTTCCCTTTCTCGCCGTGGAGCTGACCGCCGCCGGCGACGGCCGCGCTCAACAGCTGATCTTCCGGACCAATCTGGACGATATTGTGACGGCCGGGCCGGATCACCCGCTGCGGGTCGAGACCGCGGCGAACGGCGAGCCGCGTCCCTATATACTCGTGCGCGACGGGATCGAGGCGAGGCTGGCGCGGCCGGTGTTCTACCAACTGGTCGATCTCGCGGGCGAGCACGAGTCCGGCGGCGAGGTCCGCTTTGGCGTGTGGAGCAACGGCGTGTTTTTCGCTCTGGGCGAGCCGGGACCGGACTGGCGATGACCGGGAAGCCGCCGGGGCCGGGCCAGCGGTCGAAGGACGGATCAGCGATGCCGGAGGGCGAGGCGCGAGCGGATCGGCTGGCGCGGGATTGGGTGATGGCGCGCTTTGCGCGGCTCGGCGAGCCCGGCAGGCGGGGCTTTGGCGGGACCGCGGACCCGGCCGAGGCAGCCGCCCTCAGACACGCCACCCGCGGCGACCACGACCTCAATCCGGGCATGACCGCGCCCAGCATCGCGCTGCGGCCGGCGGCGGTGCTGGTGCCGCTGATCGACCGGACCGAGGGCATGTCGGTGCTGCTGACCCGACGCACGGCGCATCTGAGCGCGCATGCCGGCCAGATCGCCTTTCCCGGCGGTCGGATCGACGCGGGCGACGCGGACGCGGTCGCCGCGGCGCTGCGCGAGACCGAGGAGGAAGTCGGCCTGACGCGCCAGCACGTGACGGTGATCGGCCGGCTCGACACTTATGTCACCGGAACCGGTTTCGAGATCACCCCGATCGTCGGCATCGTCGCACCCCCCTTCCCGCTCGCCGCGCATGCGTTCGAAGTGGACGAGGTCTTCGAGGTTCCGCTCGCCTACATCATCGACCCGAAGAACCATCGCCGCACCGAACGGATCTTCGAGAACCGCGTACGGGTGTTTTACGTGCTGCCGTATCAGGGCCGAAACATCTGGGGGGCAACGGCCGGGATGCTGGTGAACCTGGCCGAGGTGCTGGCCGGGTGAGGAGGCAAAGTGCGGGAGCTGATCACTGTCGTCCTGCCGCTGCTGCTGCCGACCGCGCTCTATCTGTTGTGGGTCAGTACCGTCGGGGCCCCGCATGAAGGGGGCGCTCTGCCGTGGGCTGCTATGCCCTGGGTCTGGCTCGCCGCCGCCGGGACGGCGCTGCTGGCGATCGTGCTGTTTGTCATCACTGTCGGCTTCGGCACCGCGCAGCAGGGCGTCTATGTCGCCCCGCGCTGGCAGAACGGCAAAATCGTCCCCGGCCACATCGAGCCCGCAGCCGCCGCGATGACCGGATCCCCTGAGGATTGCGGCGAGGATCGCCGCCGGATCGCGCCGCCCGAATGGCTGGCCGAGCCGGCGACCCGGGCGGTGCTCGAGGCGCTCGCGGCGGGCGGGGTCGAGGCGCGTTTTGTCGGCGGCGCGGTCCGCGACGCGCTGCTCGGGTCGACGGTCCCCGGCTCCGGCGCGCACACCGAAACGACATCGACATCGCCACCCCGGCGCCGCCCGAGCGGGTCGTCGAAATACTTGAAAAGCACGGCATCAGGGTGGCGCCGACCGGTCTCGCGCACGGCACCGTGACCGCGGTAATCCCGCCGCGGCATTTCGAGATCACCACCTTGCGCCGCGACGTCGAGACCGACGGCCGCCATGCCCGCGTGGCCTTCGACGCCGACTGGGCGGCCGACGCGGCGCGGCGCGACTTCACCATCAACGCGATCTTTCTCAGCCCCGACGGGACGCTCTACGATCCGATCGGCGGTCTGGCCGATCTGCGCGCGCGCCGGGTGCGCTTTGTCGGCGATCCCGCCACCCGCATCGGCGAGGATGTGCTGCGGCTGTTGCGCTACTACCGGTTCGAGGCGCGCTTCGGGACCGGCGGCGGCGATGCCGCGGCCCGCGCCGCCTGCCGCGCCGCGGCCCATCTGCTGACGCAGCTGTCGGCCGAGCGGGTGGCGCAGGAACTGACCCGCCTGCTCGAAACCCGCGACCCGAGCCGCGCACTGCAGATGATGGCAGAGGACGGAGTGCTGGCGGCGATGCTGCCCGAGGCGCGCCGGCTCGACCGCCTGGCGGCGGATCATCGCGATCGAGCCGCAACCCGACCCGCTGCGCCGACTGGCAGCGCTGATCGAGGTCGATGGCGATGGCGCCGCGGCGCTGGCCGAGCGGCTGCGTCTCGCGAATGCCTGGCGCGATCGGCTGCGCGGCCTGGCGCCGCCCTGGCCATTCGACCCGCCGGCCGATGCCGCGGCGCAGCGGCGCGCGCTCTATCGGCTGGGCGCCGAGCGCTTCCGCGATCTCGCCCTGTTGGCGGCGGCCGATGGGACGGCCGGGACCGAGCGGCTGGCGAGCCTCCTGGCCCTCGCCCGCGATTGGACGCCGCCGCCCTTCCCGCTTTCCGGGGCTACGACGTGATCGCGCTCGGGATCGCGCCCGGCCCGCGCGTCGGCGCGCTGCTCGACGCGGTCGAGCGCTGGTGGGAGCAAGGCGATTTCGCCGCCGGCCGCGCGGCCTGCCTCGCCCGCCTCGGCGAACTGGCGAAGCAGACCGGCTGACCGGGGCCAGTGCGCCGATCGTCGCCCGTGACGCCGGCGGCGCTGAAAAAAGCTAATCGCGGCTGCGGCGTCTCGCCCCGGCGCCCAATCGGAACTCCGATCGGCAAGCAACGAATCTTCGAACCGGTCGGCGATTCGCGCCGGCGAGGCTGGCGCTAAGCGTCGCGCCGACGCCGATGGCAAACCCGACGGAGCCTAGAGTGGATCGAAGCCGACACCTGGCGCCGCTTCCGGCGCGGCCATGGCCAGGGCCGCCCGGCCTCAAATGCCGGCGAGCCAGTCGAGGCTCGGCTCGTGCTCGAGGCGGGAGAGGCGCTCGAACAGCGGCATGGCGCGATCGCCGAGGGCTGCGCGGGTCAGGCGGGCGAATTTGTCGCCGAGATCGGCGGCGGCGAGGGTCCCGTCGGCGGCGCTGGCGACAAGCCGCCTGCCGCCCTTCAGATCGACCGTGACCGTGGTCTGGGCGGCGCCATGGCCGGGCATTGGCGGCGCTGCGAGCATTGTCACCCGGCGCGCCAGCGCGCGGATCTCGGGGTCGTCGAGCGCGCCCTCGGCGAAGGATTTCGGGGTTGCGCGGGTCGCGGTAGAGCGAGAGCGCGGCGCAGAACGGCACGCTGTACTGCGCCATCATCAGATCGGCCGGCTCGGGGATGTTGTGCAGCGTCGCCATGCGCTCGCTGCCGCTGATCGCCACGGCCTCGACCTCGCCGCCCTTGAAGCCGTGCTCTTCCTGCAATTGCCCGAGCGCCTTGACCGCGGCGTGGGCGTTGATGTGGCACGGGTAGCGCTTCAGGGCGATGCTGCTGGTCGCCCAGTATTCGCCGAGCCCCTTGGTCAGTTCGGCCACGTCCCATTCGGTGCAGAACACGGCGAGAAAGCCAAACGGGCCTTCGAGCACGGTGTCGGGGGCGGTAAAGCCGTCCTCGGCGAGGCTCGCGGCCAAGACCCCTCCCTCCGACGCGCGGCCGAGATGCAGCCGCTTGACCATGCCGCCATTGCCGGCGCGGGCGAATTCGAGGAGCCCGCAGGCGAGCGAGCCGGCGATGCCGAGCGCCATCGCCATCCGCTGGGCGTCGAGGCCCAAGAGATGCCCGCC
The DNA here is from genome assembly GCA_963814805.1 of uncultured Alphaproteobacteria bacterium. Classification (GTDB taxonomy): domain Bacteria; phylum Pseudomonadota; class Alphaproteobacteria; order ATCC43930; family CGMCC-115725; genus AP-15. Next base: position 201,924 of record CAWFER010000007.1, read on the forward strand.
GGCGACCGCGCCGCCGAACGGCCCGGTGTTGCCCGGCGCATGAAAGCCGCGCTGCTCGTTGGTGTGGCCGGTGGCCCGGCCGATCCGCACCATGACCTCGCAGCCGGCGACAAAGGCGGCGATCAGCGCGCGCCCGCCCAAGCCCTGCTGCTGGGCGATGGCGAGCGCCGGCGGCAACAGCGTGGCGCCCGGATGCACCCCCGCCCCCGGCCGGGTCAGGCTGTCGAGCTCGAAGGCGTGCGCCAAGGCGCCGTTGGCCAAGGCCGCCGCCGGCGCGCTCACCGCCGGCCCGCCGCTGCCGAGGATATGGCACCGCCCGCCCGGCCCGGTGCGCTCGGCAAAGCGAATGACGATCCGGCTCCACGGCAAGGCCGCGCCGCAGACGATCGCCGCCACCGTATCGGCGATGCATTCCTTGGCCCGGCCGACGATCGCGGCCGGAATATCTTCATAGCGCAGCCCCGCCGCATACCGCGCCAGCCGAACCGTCTCCTGCGCCATGCCTTCCTCCCCGAGGTATCTCCTGGCCAGCAGATTAGGGCGCCGGAGCGGGTCGGCGCGAGAAGCTCGCGCGCCGGCGCGGCGCCGTGCGGCGCCGGGATCGCTCGCCCAGTGCGGGTCACCGGATGCACCGGGTTTGCGATCTTTACATCCAGATCCTCGTTCCGAACCGGCTCGGCCCGGCGTTCGAGGTTCCCAATCACGGATCCTCTCATGGTTTCACCTGACGCCTATGCCCAAGCTTTCGGATGATGGCCGCAACAAGCCCTTGGCTGAGCTTGCGGCGCTCATCGGCGGCGACGGCATGGTCAGCTTGGGATACCGGCTGCCCGGGTTATCCCAGAGATGATGGTGCGGGTCCACGATCGGCCGATCGGCAGATCGGGCTCGAGGATCTCCTCCTTGAGCGTGCCGAGCCATTCCGGGTGGGGCAGCGGGCGCGGGTAGGCGCGGGCTTCGCTTCACCGCACTCGCTCCCGCCGCATTTGCGATGGTCGACCCGAGCGCTGACCGGAGCGGCGTCAAGCCGCGCGGCGGCGACGGCGGCGCCGGGCGATTGCCAGGCTGCGCCGGCGCCCGCCTGTCGCGCGCCGCCGAATTTCGCGATATGCTGGCCGATCCGACCAATTCAGAGGCGAATCGTGCCCAGCTGCCGAGGCCGACGGCGTTTCCTTGGAGCCATGTCGATGCTGACCGCGCTGGCCATGGCCGGCTGCGCCGGTCCTCCCGCACCGCCATCAAACCCGCTCGTCGGGACCTGGGCCAACGCCGACAACCAGACCATCACCATCCGCCCAGACACGGTCGTGTTCAATCAGCCGAACGGCCAGAGCGCTGCGCTCGGCGGCGATGTGTGCGGCGGCAATTTCAGCTTTGCCTATGGGAGGGAAAGCAGCCGGGCGCTGAGCCAGCTGTTGCCGCGCCAGCCCGACCTCAGCCACAATCTATCGGCGCTGCTGGTGGCGCCTGCCTATCCGGTGGCCCGCCTCCGCTGCGATCGCGGCGACCAGACTTATGTCCTGCTGAATGACCATCAGATGGTCGCGATCTATCGGGATGGCGATATCGGAGCCATCGAAAGGCTGGCGCGGCGGTGATCTGTGTTATATTTAGGGCGTAAAATCAGCGGGTGCAGGCCGGATCGTGGCAGGAGCAAGGTGGATTGACCGGCGGCGCTGGCTGTTCTATCCGGCTCTGACCAGCGTCGGGATGGTCATGCTCGGCTCATGCGCCAAAACCTTGCCGCCGCCGCCGGCCCCGCATACGGTCGCGGCGCTCCCCGTGCTGCCGCCGTGGCGCCCGCCGCGGCCGCGCCGGTACTTTCCGGTTCCGGCGCGCAAGCCGACGCCGCCGGTCAGCGACCAGCCTGCGGCCGATGCCGCCGATCAGGCGCTGGCGATGGCCGGACCCGAGGCCGGCCTGCACCCGCCCGCCGCGCCGCCGCGGGCGAGGCAGCTGATCGGGCTCGACCAGGTAGCGGCGACCCGCATCTTCGGGGCCGCAAGCGCGAAATACGCGGCGCCGCCGGCCACGGTATGGCGCTACCGCAACGCCGCCTGCGAGCTCGACCTGTTTTTTTATCTCGATCTGCGCAGCGGCAAGATGCGCACCTTGCACTATGCATTGAAGGGCGACCTTGCCGAACCGGGCCACAGGCAGGATTGCCTGCGCTCGCTCGTCGTCGCCGGCAGGAGCTAGGGTCGGTCCGACGATGGCGCACCTGCTTCTGGTCGACGACGACGATCTGTTCCGCGAATCGCTCGGCCTCAACCTGGTTGACGAGGGCTACGAGGTCACCCCCTTCAACAATGGCCGGGACGTGCTCGACTATCTCGAGCAGGGCGGCGGCGCCGACGCGATGCTGCTTGACTGGCGCATGCCGCAGCTGACCGGCATCGAGGTGCTGCGGCGCCTGCGCGGGCGCGGGATCGCGATCCCGGTGATCTTTCTGACAGCACTTTCCGACGACATCTACGAGGAGGCGGCGCTGGCCGGCGGGGCGGTCGATTTCATCGACAAGTCGCGGCGGCTGACGATCCTGGTCAAGCGCTTGCAGCTGATCACCGAGGGTGCGCGGCCGCTCGGCGATGCCGAATCGCCGCGACCGGAGGTCGTCGCGCTCGGCCAGCTGGAGCTGCGGTTTGACACCAATCGGGCGCTGTGGGCCGGAAACACGGTCGAGTTGACCTTGACCGAATTCAAGATCCTGGCGCTTCTTGCCGAGAAGGCGGGGCAGGACATCGGCTACCGCGAGATCTATGATCTCGTCCACGGCAAGGACTTTGTCGCCGGCCATGGGGCAGAGGGGTACCGCGCCAATGTCCGCACCTTCATCAAGCGTATCCGTAAGAAGTTCCGCGACAGCGACCCCGATTTCGACTACATCCGGAATTACGCCGGTTTTGGATATCGCTGGATCGGACCGCGCTAGGCCGCGGCGCACTCTGCGCTGGGCGTGGTCGCTGACGACCAAGACGGGGCTCTTGGCGATCATCTTTCTGCTGGTTCCGGTTTTTCTTTATATCGAATTTCGCAACGCCTACGAGGAGAGCCAACAGCTGCTGCTGCGCAGCGTGCGCGACGAAGGGCGGGTGATCAGCCAGTCCTTGCTGCCGCTCTTACAAACCGCCGATATCGACAGCCTGCCCCAGCTCGGCCCCACCCTCGCCCGCTTCGCCGGCGAAGTGACCACGATCAAGCTGTTGCTGGCCCCGGCCGGCGCCGGCAGCGATGGGTTTTTTTATGTGGCCTCGTGGCCGACCGTGGAGCCCGCCAACCTTCAGGCGGAGCGCAACACGCTCGCCGAGCAGGGCGTGCTCGCCAATCTCGCCCAGAATTGTCACGGCGAGCGGCCGTTTTCGCTGATCTATCATCGCCCCACGGGCGGCGCCGAGATCGTCACCGCGGTGACGCCGCTGGCGACCGCGGCGGGCTGCTGGGCGGTGGTCTCGTCGTTTTCCCCGGATGCCTTTCCGTCGGCGCATTTCGGCCAGCCCTACTGGGCAACGCCGCCGGTGCGCATCGCCGCGCTGATCTATCTGGCGATGGCGGCAATCACCTTCTCGACCTTGCTGGGTGTGCGTGGCGGCTTGCGCCGCTTCGCCCGGCGGGCGCGCCGGATCCGCGACCAGGGACCTGACGCCGGCTCGTTCGGGGCGCGCGCCGACGTTCCGGAATTGGCCGAGGTCGCCGCCGAGTTCGATCGCATGGTCGAAGCCCTGCACCGCTCCGCCGCCGAAATCCGCCAGACCGCCGAAGACAACGCCCACGCCTTCAAGACCCCGATCGCGATCATCCGGCAATCGCTCGAGCCGCTGCGCCGCTCGCTGCCCGAGGACAACAGCCGCGTCCGGCGGGCGATCGGCGTCGTCGAGCACGCGCTCGACCGGCTCGACGGGCTGGTCGCCTCGGCGCGCGAGCTCGACGAGGCCGCCGCCGATCTGATCGACGAGCCGCTGGTCCCAGTCGATCTGGGACGGGTCATCGGCAACATGATCCAGACCCGCTCGGCGATCCTCGACAGCCGCGACGTGACGATCGTGCTGGCTAGCCGCGATCTGACCATCACCGCGGATCTGCTGCCCGGCCTTTATGTCCTCGGCAGCGAGGCGATGATCGAGACGGTCCTCGACAACCTGATCGACAACGCCATCTCGTTCTCGCCGTCGGGCGGTGAGATCCTGGTTCACCTGACCCATGACGGCAGCTTTGCCAACCTGACCGTTTCCGACCGCGGACCGGGTGTGCGCGAGGAACAGCTCGAGCGCATCTTCGACCGCTACTATTCCAAGCGCCGCGCCGATGCGCCGGATCTGGCCTCGGATGAGGCTGCGCCGACCTATTTCGGCATCGGGCTGTGGATCGCCCGGCGCAACGTCGAGGCGATGGGCGGAGCGATCTCGGCCGAAAACCGCCGGCCGCAAGGGCTCAGGGTTCATATCCGGCTGCCGCTGGCGCCGGGCCGCGGCTGAGGCGGCGAGGCCAAATCCGGCGATGGAAGCACGGCTCAAGACCGGGATCTGGATCGGGGCGCTGATCCGGCGCTGCGACCAGGCCGCGGTCGGGGTGGCGGTGGCAGCGCGCGGCGACGGCGATTCGGGTGCGGTGCTGATCAAGCTCAACGGCCGCGACGAGGGCTGCTCGGTGCTGGCTCAGGCGCGCGGACCGGATGGCGAGTTGCTATGGATGCGGGCCACCGGCGGCGCCCCGGTCGCCGAGGCTGAGGCCGACGCCTATGTCGCCCGCCAGCGCGGCCGCGACCCGGATCTGTGGGTGGTCGAGATCGAAACCCGCTCGCCCCAAGCCGTGCTCGACGGTCGGATCGTGTGAACCGCCCGCCGGACAGCACGGCGCGGCGATCGGAGACAAGGCCATGGGATTCAGCATCCTGATCGTCGACGACGAGCCCGACCTGCAGGATCTCTTTCGCCAGCGCTTTCGCCGCGAGGTGCGCCAGGGACGCTACGTGCTGCACTTCGCTGGCTCGGGCGAGGAGGGGTTGCGCCGCCTGGCCGAACTCGGGCCGGAGCTGATCGTGATCCTCTCCGACATCAACATGCCGGGAATGGACGGGCTGGCCCTGCTGCGCGAGGTCAAGCAGCGCCGGCCGGAACTCCCGGTGGTCATGGTGACGGCTTACGGCGACGCCGCCCGGATGCGCACCGCCGAGGAGCTCGGCGCCGCCGCCTTTCTCGCCAAACCGATCGATTTCGAGCAGCTGAAGGAACGCCTGGCCGAGCTGACGCCGGGTCGGCCGGACGCATGACCGTCGGCCGAGCGCTATATTCCGCCAAATTCGTTGCTTCGCCGGCAACCGCGGGCGCGCAGTCGGCGACAATGATAGCAGGGCGCCCAAGGATGTCGGCGGCGATGTCGGCGGCAAGTTTACCCAAGAGGCGCCCGGGGGCGCTGGTCGTGGCGCTGGTCGCGGCGCTGGCGCTGTCGATCGTCGGTGCGCCGCCGGGCTGGGGCGCCGAAGCCATCGCTCCGGCCGGCAGCGACGCCGCGATCGCGCAAAGCCTGGCCGAGATGCTGCGCGATGCGCGAACCGTCATCTCCAACAACGAGCCGCTGATCAACAACCCCGATATCGGCGACAAGCAGCTGACCGGCCAGGTGGTGCTGGACGACGCGATCGCGATGTACCGCAAGTCGACCGGCGTCGACCCGAATTCGATCGACCCGGCCTCGCGCCAGGGGCGTTTGCTGCGGGCGTTGATGAATGCCATTGTCGCGGTGATGAACGACAATCAAATGACCATCAACGAGAAGGGAGTGGGCTTTAAGGGCCTCATTCCGGCGGTGTTCGGCCGCCTTGTCAGCGAAACCTTCAACGGTCTGGCCAAGGGCGAGGCCGTGATCAAGATCACCGCGCCGCCCGACCTCGTCCGCAACCGCAAGGCGCTGCCCGACGCCTGGGAAGCCATGGTGATCAAGACCAAGCTGCTCAACCCCGATTGGCCGCACGGCCAACCCTATTCGGCCATCGTGGACAGCGGCGGGCGCGCCGCCTATCGCATCGCCGTGCCGGAATATTACACGCAGTCCTGCCTGGCCTGTCATGGCATGCCGAAAGGCGCGCTCGACATCACTGGCTATCCAAAGGAGGGGCGCAAGCTCGGCGATCTCGGCGGCGTGATGAGCATCACGCTGTTCCGCTAAGAGGGGTCGGCTGGTGGGCGGCGCGGCGGGAATAAGATGATCGGGCGACTGACGATCCGGGCGCGGCTCATCGTGCTGTCGAGCGCGCTGCTCCTCGTCCTGATCGGCACCAATTTCTATCTGAACCGCGAACTGGCCGAGAATTCGGCCGAGATGGTCAAAGCCGCCCAGCTGCTCGAGGTCATCGAAGACGCGAACAGCGCGCAAATCGCCTTTGGCGAAATGCGCTACTGGATGACCGATCTCGCGGTCAGCATGCTGATGCTGGCCCAGCGCAACGCCACCGCCGCCCACACCGGCATGGAGGGGGATCTCGATCGGCTGGCGCAGCATCGCCCGCACGCCGTCGCCGCGGTCCGCCGCGAGCTCGCGCAGTACCACCGGCTGGCGCACCAGGCGGTCGACCAATACACCGCCGACCACCGGGTGATCGGCAACGCGCTGCTGGCCCAAGCGAGCGAGCACAGCGTCGAGGTCGACCGCCTGCTCTCCGCGATCGTCGCCGAAGAGACCCGCCAAGCCATCGCCGCGCGCGAGCGGGCGGTGACCGGAGCGGCCGCGGCGACGCGAGTGTCGCGCCTCGTGGTCTCGGCCGCGGTGCTGGTCGGCGCCTTGTTGACCTTGATGGTGCTGCGCTCGATCGCCCTGCCGCTGCGCCGGCTGGTGGCGGCGATGGACGGGCTCAACGCCGGCGATCTCGCGGTGGCGATCCCGGCGGGCGGGCCGGACGAGATCGGGGCGATGGCGCGCACCCTCGCCGCCTTCCGCGACACGCTCGAAGAGTTGCGTCTGACATTGGCGCAATTCGAGGCGCTGCGCGCGGTCGGGCGCGCGGTCGGCTCGACCCTCGATCTCGAGACGGTGCTGAAGCTAATCGTCGCGCGCGCCATCGAGTTCTCGCAGGCCGGCGCCGGGATGATCTATGAATATGACGAGGCCACCCGCGAATTCCGCTTCAGCATGAGCCATGGCGCGGAAGCAGCATTGGCCGAGCGCCTGCGGTCGCAGCCAATCGTCCTCGGTGAAGCCGCCGGCGGCCGGCCGACCATCAGCGCCACCCCGGTCCAAGTGCCCGATCTGCTCGAACCGCAGGGCATCGGCGTTCCCGAGCTGGCGACGACCCTGGCGGGTTTGGGCTACCGCTCGATGCTCGCTGCGCCGCTCTTGGACGAGCAGACGATCGTCGGCGGGCTGATTGTGGTTCGCCGCGAGCCCGGCAGCTTTTCGGACGAGATCGTCAGATTGGTCGAGGCCTTCGCCACTCAGTCCGCGCTCGCCGTGCGCAACGCCAAATTGTTCGACGAGCAGCGCCGGCGCGAGAGCGAGCTGCGCGCCGCCCATGACCAGCTCAAGGCGGCGCAGACCAATCTGGTCCAGGCGGAAAAGATGGCCTCGCTCGGCCAGCTGACCGCCGGCATCGCCCACGAGATCAAGAACCCGTTGAACTTCGTGAATAACTTCGCCGAGTTGTCGCGCGAGCTGCTCGACGAATTGCGCGAAGCGATCGCCATGCCGCCCGGGGCAAAAAGCGCCGAGGAGGTCGACGATCTGATCGCGACCCTGAATGGCAATCTCGCCAAGATCGCCGAGCACGGCCGGCGCGCCGACGGCATTGTCAAGAGCATGCTGCTGCACTCGCGCGGCGACGCCGGCGAGCGCCGGCCGACCGACCTCAACGCGCTGATCGAGGAAGCGCTCAACCTCGCCTATCACGGCGCGCGCGCCCAGGATCAGGGCTTCAACGTCACGATCGAACGCGATTTCGACCCGGACCTCGGCGCTGTCTGCATCGTTCCACAGGACATCACCCGGGTGTTTCTGAACCTCTTCGCCAATGCGTTTTATGCGGTCAACAAGCGCCGCCGCGAAGGGCGCGAACCGACTTTCGCTCCGGCGCTGAAGGTGGCGACCGGCAATCGCGGCGAGCAGATCGAGGTGCGCGTGCGCGACAACGGCGCCGGCATGTCGCCTGAGGTGCGCGACAAGGCGTTCACCCCGTTCTTCACCACCAAGCCGACCGGCGAGGGCACCGGCCTTGGCCTATCGATCAGCTATGACATCGTGGTCCAGGAGCATGGCGGCGCGATCGCCGTCGACAGCCAGCCGGGGGAATTTACCGAGTTCACCTTGCGTCTGCCGTGCAACCCGGCGATCGCCGCCGCCGCCGCCGAGACGCAGGCCTCGGCGTGAGCGCGGCCGTTCCGCCCTCTGATCCGCCCGGCCACCCCCTTGGCCACCCCCCCGGCCACCCCCCCGGCCACCCCGATGTCGAGATCATCGAAGCGGCCACGGCGTTCGAGCGCTTCTTGCGGATGGACGTCGTGCGCTTCCGGCATCGCCGGTTTTCCGGGGAATGGAGCGCGCCGCTGACGCACGATGTGCTGCGCCGCGGCCAAGCGGTCGCAGTGGCGCTGTACGATCCCGATTGCGACGCGGTCGTCCTGGTCGAGCAGTTTCGCCTGCCGGCAATGCTGGCCGGCGCGTCGCCGTGGCAGATCGAGGTGGTTGCCGGCCTTGTCGACGCCGGCGAGCCGCCCCAGTCGGTCGCGGTCCGCGAGACCCGGGAGGAAACCGGTCTGGCGCTTGGCGGCGAGCTGGTCCCGATCCAGCGCTACCTGCCCTCGCCGGGGGCTTCGGACGAGAGCGTCCTCCTATTCTGCGCCCGCGTCGATGCGACCGCCGCGGCCGGCGTGCACGGACTGCCAGAGGAAGGCGAGGACATCCGCGTCGTCGTTAAAGCCATGGCCGAGATCGAAGCCATGCTCGACGCCGGCGCTGTCGAGAACGGCCACACCCTCGTCAGTCTCTACTGGCTGGTGCGCCACCGCGACGAACTGCGCCGCCGGTGGGCAGCGCGATGATCGGGGCACGCGCCTCTCCATTTTCGTTGCCCAGCTCCACGCGCGATCGTCATCACCGGGGCGGATACGCCTTGAAGTGCTTCGACAGGGCCAGGCCCTGACTCTGATAGGACGAGCCGATGGCGCGGCCATAGAGCTTGTCGGGGCGGGCGATCAGCCGCTCGTAGACGAGCCGCCCAATGATCTGGCCGTGCTCGATCAGAAACGGCACCTCGTGCGCACGCACCTCCAGAACCGCGCGGCTATCGCCGCCGCCAGTCTCGGCCATGCCAAAGCCGGGATCGAAAAAGCCCGCATAATGCACTCGAAACTCGCCGACCAAGGTGTCATACGCAAGCATCTCCGCCGCCTGGTCTGTCGGAATGGCCACCGGCTCCCGAGACGCCAGAATGTAAAAATCTTCCGGATCTAATATTATTCCCTCACCCTCGCTTTTGAATACCGGATCCCAAAAGTCATGGACATTGTAATAGTTGGTAAGATCAACGTCGATTACCGGCGTGTGCTTTCTTGCCTTATAGCCGACGAAGCCATCCTGGAGAGTGCCGCTGATGTCGACGGTGACCGCCAGGCCGCCCTCGATTAATTCCCGGCCGATCGGGGAACCCGGGGGCACGATGCTGAAGCCGACCTCCTCGTGCAGCCGGCGCAGCGCAGCGTTGCTCGAAGTCGGCCGCCCGCGCCGAACGCGAAGCTGAACCAGCCGCGAACCGGTGCGAACGCGAATGCTGAATGATCGCGGCGACAGCTCCGCGTACAGCGGCCCAGAGTAATTGGATCGAATAGCGTCAAACTCTGTACCGTAATCCGTAATCACCCGAGCAAAAACGTTTAGACGCCCTGTTGAACTCTTCGGATTGGCGGAGCCGGAAGTGCGGTACCTGAGCGCCAGGTACTCCAGCAATGGAACGATGTACACGCAATCCTTTTCGAGGACGGCGCCCGCACGCAAGTCGAGGGTATGAAGTTGCAACGTGCTTAGTTTCTCGGCAACCGTGCGCTTGGGGCCGGGAAGAAAGCTCGCGCGGACCCGGTGAGCGATGTTGCCGAGACGCAGATCGATGCTCGCCGGTTGGATCTGATCGTCGACGATCGGTTCCAGCGACTGGATCTCGCGCGTCCGCTCGATGGCGTCGCGCAATAGCTGGTAGGGCAAGATCCCGGTCGCGTGTTCGAGCTCTCGCGGCTCGGGCGGGGGAAACAGCTCCCCCGTCGCCGCCTCGGGTTGGGGCATCGGGAACAGCCCAGCGTCGCCGATTTCGCTCATTGGGCGGGATCTTCGACCAGCCAGGCGGGCCGATCACACATTGAACCGGAAATGCATGATGTCGCCGTCGCGGACGATGTAATCGGCGCCTTCGAGGCGCATGCGGCCGGCGTCCTTGGCGCCCTGCTCGCCGCCATGGGCGACGAAATCCTCGTAGGAAATAGTCTCGGCGCGGATGAAGCCCTTCTCGAAATCGGTATGGATGCGGCCGGCGGCTTGCGGCGCGCGGGCGCCGCGTTCGACCGTCCAGGCGCGCGCCTCCTTGGGCCCGACGGTGAGGAACGTGATCAGATCGAGCAGCGCATAGCCCTCGCGGATCACCCGGCCGAGCCCGGCCTCGGCGAGCCCGAGCGAGGCCAGAAACTCGCTGCGCTCGTCAGCATCGGCGAATTGCGCCAATTCGGCTTCGATCGCGGCCGAGATCACCACCGAACGGGCGCCGCGGGCGGCGGCGTAGTCGGCCAGGCGCCGACTTTCGGCGTTGCCCGCGGCGGCGCTGGCCTCGTCGACATTGGCGATGTAGAGCGCGGGCTTGGCGCTCAACAAGTTCAGGGCGTCGAGGCTCTTTTGTCGGTCGGCGCCGATCGCGGCGCGGGCGGGCTCACCGGCGCGCAACGCCGCCAATACCGGCTCGATGACGCCGGCCAAGGCCTTGGCCTCGCCGTCGCCGCCGCGGGCGCGCTTGTTGACAGCCACGGCGCGGCGTTCGAGGCTTTCGAGATCAGCCAGCATCAGCTCGGTTTCGACCGTCTCAACGTCGCGGATCGGGTCGACCGAACCTTCGACATGGACGACGTTGCCGTCGGCGAAGCAGCGCACGACATGGGCGATCGCGTCGACCTCGCGGATATGGCCGAGAAACTGGTTGCCCAGGCCCTCGCCGCCGGCGGCGCCGCGCACCAGCCCGGCGATGTCGACGAATTCGAGCTGGGTTGGGATGATCTTCGCCGATTTCGCCAGGCGCGCACAGACTGCGAGCCGCTCGTCGGGCACCGCGACGCGCCCGACATTAGGCTCGATCGTGCAGAACGGATAATTCGCCGCCTCGGCCGCTTCGGTCGCGGTCAACGCGTTGAAAAGGGTGGACTTGCCGACATTGGGCAAGCCGACGATGCCACAGCTGAAACCCATCGGCTCAGGGTCGCAGCGGCGCCGCGGCCGCGGCGTCGGGCGCCGGCGGGGCCAAGCGGCGGGCGACCTCGCTCATGAACGCCTCGGGCAAACCCGAAAGCAGCAATGGCGCGGTCTCGGCCACCGCATCGAGCAACGGCGCGACCCATTCGCCGATCTCCTCGGCGGGAAAGTTCTGCAGCACATAGGGTTGCACCAGCTCCTTGACGCCGGGATGCCCGACCCCGATCCGCACCCGCCAGTAATCGGGACCGATCAGCGCGTCGATCGAGCGCAGGCCGTTATGCCCGGCGCTGCCGCCGCCGCGCTTGACCCGCAGCTTCCCTGGCCGCAGGTCGATCTCGTCATGGATCACGACGATGTCCGCGGGCGCGATCTTGTAAAAGCTCATCGCAGCGAGCACCGCTTCGCCCGAGTCGTTCATAAAGGTCTGCGGCTTCAGCAGCAGCCGGCGCTCGGCGCCGATCGCGCCCTCGGCGATCTCGCCCTTGAAGCGGCTGCGAAACGGGCCGACCGTCCAGCGGCGGGCGATCGCATCGACCGTGAGGAAGCCGATATTGTGGCGGTTGCGGGCGTATCGCGAGCCCGGGTTGCCGAGGCCGACAACAAGACGCATCGTCGCGTCGCCTGCGCCGCCGCAATCCCGCCGCCGGTCTCAGGGGGCGGCCGGCTGCTCGGCGGCGGGCGGCGCCGCGGCGGCGGTGGCCGCCTCCTCGCGCACCGCCTGCGAGGGCGCCACGCTGGCGATCGTGAAATCTCGCCCGGCGATCGTCGTGCGGCAGCCTTCGGGGATCGCCACCGCGCTAATATGGACGCTGTCGCCGATGTCGAGCCCTTCGAGGCTGACGGTCAGATGGTCGGGGATGTTGTCGACGGGACAGACCAGCTCGACGCCGTGACGGACGATGTTGAGGATGCCGCCGCGGCGCACGCCGACCGACAGCTCGTGATTGGTAAAGACGACCGGCACCGTCACCGTGACCCGGGTATCGGCGCCGACCCGCATGAAATCGACATGCAACGGCGCGTCGGTCGCCGGGTGATACTGCACCTCGCGCGGCAGGGTGCGCTGCACCGCGCCGCCGATCGAAAGATCGACCAGCATCGCCAAAAAGCCGCGCTTGGCCAGCGCCCGCGACAATTCGCGCGGATCGAGGCTGATCGGCGTCGGCTCCTGGCCGCCGCCATAGACGATGCCGGGGATGCGCCCCGCCCGCCGCGTCGCCCGGGCGGCGCCCTTACCGGCGCGGTCGCGCCGCTCGGCGCTCAGCGGAATGATCTCGGGCATCGACTACAGCTCCTCTCGAGGCAGAATGATTTCGGGCCGTTATAGCCCAACCGATGATGATTTGGCGCTCTATCAGCCGCCGGTCCGTCGCTAACGCCAGGCCCCTCGCCCGCGCCGTTGCGGCGACAGAGCGCCGGGCTCAATCGAACAGGCTCGAAACCGAGCGCTCTTCGCTGATCCGGCGGATCGCCTCGGCGATCAGCGGGGCGATCGATATCTGGCGGATGTTGGGGGCCTGCTGCACCGCTTCGGTGGCGACGATGCTGTCGGTCATGATCAACATCTCGATCGGCGAGCCGGCGACCCGCGCCACCGCGCCACCCGACAGCACCCCGTGGGTGACATAGGAAAACACCGCCAAGGCCCCGGCTTCGATCAAGGCGGCGGCGGCGTTGCACAAGGTGCCGGCGGTGTCGATCATGTCGTCAACCAGGATGCAGCGACGCCCGGAGACATCGCCGATGATGTTCATGACCTCGGACACACCCGCCCGTTCGCGCCGCTTGTCGACGATCGCGAGGTCGGTGTCGAGCCGGCGGGCGATCTGCCGGGCGCGAAAGACGCCGCCTACATCCGGGGATACGATGATCAGGTCGCGGCGGGCGTGATGATCGAGGATGTCCTTCACCAGAACCGGCTCGGCGTACAAATTGTCGGTCGGGATGTCGAAGAAACCCTGGATCTGGCCGGCGTGGAGGTCGAGGGTCAGCACCCGATCGGCGCCGGCGGCGGTGATCATATTGGCGACGAGCTTGGCCGAAATCGGAGTGCGCGGCCCGGATTTGCGGTCCTGCCGGGCATAGCCGTAATAGGGGATCACTGCCGTCACCCGGCGCGCCGAGCCGCGCTTCAAGGCGTCGAGGCAGACCAGCAGCTCCATCAGGTGGTCGTTGGCCGGATACGAGGTCGACTGGATCACGAAGACGTCCTCACCGCGAACGTTTTCGTGGATCTCGACAAACACCTCCATGTCGGAAAACCGGCGCACGCTGGCTTTGGTCAGCGGCAGGTCGAGATAGGCCGCGATCGCCTCGGCGAGCGGCCGATTGCTGTTGCAGGCGAGGATTTTCATCAGGCGGCAGCCAGCACCGACGCCGGCGGGCCCAGCCCCGCGGCTTCACATTGCGGTAATGTAACGACCCGCGTTCCCTCTGGCAACCGTACGGCCGAGATCCTCCGGGCGAACGGTTGGCCAAGAGCCGAATTCACGAGCTGCCGCCCGATTGCCGCGCGCCGCGGGCGATGATCTCCATGATCCCGCCCTGCGCCGCGGCCGCGACGGTGTAGGCGACATCGCCCCACGAGCCGTCGAGCAACCCGGCCGGGACATCGTTTTCCTGGGCGACGGTGCCGATCTCGCTGCCGTCCTTGCGGCGCACATGCCAGACGATCTTGACGTGCTGCTTGCCTGCGTCGGGCTTGCCGACGACGACATCGGCGTCGAGCACGAGATCGGCCTTGGCCGGCGGACCGGAGACGATCGCCACATCCTGCTGCTTCAGCAGCATGCCGATAGCGCCGACCAGCGCCTTTCCGCCGTCGCCGGGGGCGCCCGAGACCCCGCTGATCAAGAGGCGGGTGCGCCCCTGATCGGCCGCCGCCGCTACGACCGGGGCCTTGGTCAGCAGCATCGCGGCGATCTGCTCGGCGCTGGCGGCGGCGAGGCGGGAGACGGCGTCGTCCTGCCCCTGCCGCCAATCGCCGGCGGCGGCTTCGACCCGCTCCGCCCGCTCGCCGACCAACCTGCCGGAAGGATCGCGCAATTCCCACAAGGCCACCACCGCGGCCTTGCCGCCGGCGGGCGGCATCCCTTCGATCCTGCCGTCGAGCTGATAGCTGGCGATGCTGGCGGTGCGGTCGCTGGCGATGATGTCGCGTTTGAGCAGCGCCTTGGCCATCGCCGGCGCGAGCTTTAGGGCGGTCGCCCGCGGGCCGCCCTTGAGCGGGGCGATCGTGACGCTGGCGTTGTCGCGCAGGGTCAGCATCGGCGAGCCGGGCCGTGGCACGTCATTGGCGAAGGGATGCGGCAGCGGCTGGCAGGCCGCCAGCAACAGCGACAGCAACAGCAGCCCGCGGCTCGCTCGCAGCAGGGGCCGAAAGTCGCGGCGCCCTTTCATCATTCGATGAGTACGATCGCGGACAGTTCGCGGCCGTAGGCCGTCTCGCCGCGCAGGCGGCCCCGGCGATAGCTGAAAAACCGCTCCTCCTCGGCGACCGTGTCGTGCGGCGCCCGCTGCGCCAACTTTACCCCGGCGCGGCCGAGGCGCCGCTCGACATAGCGGGCGAGGTCGAACAGCAGATGGCCGGGGCGCGGCGCCAGCGCAAAAAGCGACTCGGCGCCAGGATCCTCGGCCAGGATTGGCGCCGGAAATTCGGGGCCGACCTCGTAGGACGCCGGACCGATGCAAGGGCCGATCCCGGCCCGGATATGCCGCGGCTCGGCGCCGAGCGCCACCATCCGGGCGACCGTCGCCTCGATCACGCCGACAAACGCCCCGCGCCAGCCGGCATGCGCGGCGCCGATCACGCGCGCGACCGGATCGCAGAAGAGGACCGGGGCGCAATCGGCCGCCAGCACGCCCAGCGCCACGCCCGGGACGCGGCTCGCCATGCCGTCGGCCGACGGCGCGTCCACGCGGCGCCACGGGCGATCGACGGCGACCGCCACGGCGCTGTGAACCTGCCGGCAGGTAACCAGCCGCTCGGCCGGCAGATCGAGCCGCGCCATCGCGAGCGTCCGGTTGCGCACGACATTCTCGGACGGGTCGCCGGCGCCGAAACCGCAGTTGAGCGATGCGAACAGCCCGCCGCTGACCCCGCCCCGGCGGGTGAAAAAAGCGTGCCGAACCGCGCCCTCCTGATTGAGCAGATCGAGAGTGATCACCGCCGCGCTCCGGCAAGTTCGAAACCGAACGGGGTGGGCAGCCGCGGCGAGACCAGGGCCACGGCCTTGAACAAATCGCCCATTTGGGCCGGGTCGAGCAAGCGTTCGACGCCGCTTTCGAGCCGCCGGCGCTGCGCCGGGGTGGCCCGCCCGGACAAGGCCGCCAGCCGCGCCGAAATGCCCAACGCGGTGAGCAACCGGCGTTGCGGCACCGGTCCGTAAGCCTCGCTCCCGGCGGCGCGAACGGCCTCGGCAAAGGCCGCGAAATCGACGTGGGCGCTCAGGTCGGCGCCGCCCGCAGAGGCCAGCGGGTCGGCCGGTTGGTGGTGCGAGACGGCCCGCAGGCTCGCCCCCAGCCGGCTCGGCGAATGGCCGTAATCGATCAGCAACGCCGCCCCCGGATCGCGCCTAAGGCGGCCGCCGAGAGCCGCGCCAAGCGCCAGCGCGGAGGGGCACAGCTCGAAGACGGCACCGGGCTCGGCCGAATCGCGCAAAGCCTGCGGCACCAGCAGCGACCAGGCCGGGTTTTCCGCCCCGTCCGCGAAGACCAGCCGCTGGGCGCCGTCGAGCGCCACCCGGCGCTCCGCCCAATGCGAATGTCCGCGCACCAGCTGGCGGATCGGCAGCGCGTCGAGAAATTCGTTGCCGACGATCAAGGCCGGACCGGCCGGCAATTCGTCGGTCCGGTTGAGCCAGATCGGTTCGGCAAAGGCCAGCCGGCGCCGCTGCTCTTCGCGCATTACCGGGCTCGATTCGACCAGATAGAGGCGGATCGCGCGGCGAAATTCCGGCAGGGCTTCAGCTGCGCGCAACAGATCGCCGGCGAGGATCCCGCTTCCCGGCCCGAGCTCGACCACGATCACCGGGTTGGGCCGGCCGATCTCTTCCCAGACGAGTGCGCACCACAACCCGATCAGCTCGCCGAAGAGCTGGCTGATCTCGGGCGCGGTGACGAAATCGCCGGCGCCGCCCAGCGGCCGGCGGGTCGCGTAATAGCCGAATTCAGGATCGTGCAGTGCGATCGCCATGTAGGCCGCCAAGGACATCGGCCCCTCGGCGCGGATGCGGCGGGCAATCTTGGCGGCGAGCGCGTCGCCGGTCACGGCGCGGTCGGCAGCGGCCGGCGGCGGGCCCACAGGATGACGATGACGCCGGCGATCAGCACCGGGATCGACAACAGCTGGCCCTCGGTCGTGCCGAGCCACAGATAGCCGATCTGCGGATCGGGCTGGCGGAAGCACTCGCCGGTGATCCGGGCCACGGCATAGCCCGCCAGGAACAACCCGGTCTCGATTCCGGGACGCCGCCGGGCGCCGCGCCGCTCGGCGACGAACAGCACGACGAACAAGACGATCCCTTCCAGGCTCGCCTCGATCAGCTGGCTCGGGTAACGCGGCACCGGGCCGCCATTGGGAAAGATCATTGCCCAGGGCACGTTGCTCGGCCGGCCGAACAGCTCGCCATTGATGAAATTGGCGATGCGGCCAAAGAACAGACCGATCGGGATCGCCTCGGTAATGATGTCGGAAAAGGCGAACACCCCGGTCCTGCGCTGACGGGCGAAGAGGATGATCGCGAGGGTCACGCCGAGGGCGCCGCCGTGGAACGACATCCCGCCATGCCACACCTCGAACGCCTGCAGCGGATGGGCCGCATAATAGGGCGCGTTGTAGAAGAGGACATAGCCGATCCGCCCGCCGAGGACGACCCCGATCGTCGCCCAAACCAGGAAATCGTCGATGTCCTGGCGACGCACCAGACGCGGCGGGCGATCGGCGAGGGCCAGGCAATAGCGCCAGCCGATCAAGAGCCCGACGATATAGGCGAGTGCGTACCAGCGGATCGCAATTGCAAACGGGCCGATCGCATAGGGGCCGAGCGCAATCGGATTGATCGCCGGATACGGGATCACAAACAAGGGCGTTGGCCTATCATCGCGGGCGGCGCTTGGACGACGGCAGCGGTTCAGCCCTGGGAAAACAGCAAAATCGCACCATTCGCCTCGCGCATCGGCACGGCGAGGCTGCCGTCGGGCGTCTCGTCGAACGCAACCTGTTGACCGCTCAGCCAATCGATCGCGCCTTGCAGCCGTTCGACGCCGAGCTCGAGCGCCACGATGCCGGGCGGCAAAAACGTCGGATCGAGCGCCAACGCCGGGTGCATCGTGCGAAAATCGTCGGGCGTGCTGAACACCAGGCGCTGCCGCCCGACCTGGATTGCAGCGACGGCGTCGGTGGTGGTCACCTGGACGATCCCGAACAGCCGGTCATAGGCCGCCAACAGCGGCGCCGTGTGTTCGACCAGCACATGCACCGCCTTCAGCCCAGTGGCGCCGTTCGGGTGGGAGAGCCATTCCGGCCGCCGCATCAGATCGGGCGTCAGATGGCTGCACAAAAAGCTGTCGAGCCCGGGAGTCTCGTCCGCCGGCAGCGACACCAAGCTGAAGCGCGGCGTGACGGTTCCCTCGGGCAGCTCGATCCGACGGGCGAGCGGGTGCGGCTCGGACGGGTGCAGCTGCCGGCGCCGCAGCGCCGCACGCGCCTCCTCGGCGCTCCCGGCCGGGGCGAAGGCCAGCCCCATCGGCCCTTCGCGCCGCGCCAGAAACGCCTGGATCCGTTCGACCGGATCGGCCGGATCGCCCGCATCTGCCGAATCGACCCGGCCGAGCAGCTCGATGTAGTCGGCGGGAAACATGACGCAGTAATTGCCGGTGCCCTGCCCGATGTGGCGGCCGCGCGGGGATAGGGTGAAGCCGAGCCGGCGCCATGCCGTCCGGGCGCCTTCGAGCTCGCGGACCGCAACGATGACATGGTCGATCCCGGCTATCGCGTCCATCGGGCAGGCCCCTCTCCGCCAGCAGCTCTCCCGCTCCCCGCCCGCCGGGGAAAGCGTTGGGGCGAGGGGCTAGGCACGATGTTCCGGAAACAGCGCGAGGAGGCCGCAGCGCGAGGCCGGGCAGACGCCGCGCTCGGTGACGAGTGCGGTGACCAGCCGCGCCGGGGTCACGTCGAAGGCGTAGTTCTCGGCCGGGCTGCCCGCCGGGGTCAACCGCACCGAGACCCGCTCGCCCGCCTCGGTCGAGCCCTCGATATGGGTCACCTCGCGGCTGTCGCGGCGTTCGATCGGTATTTCCGCCCCGCTCTCGATCTGCCAGTCGATGGTTGGCGACGGCAGCGCGACGTAGAACGGAATATCGTTGTCGTGCGCCGCCAGCGCCTTCAGGTAGGTGCCGATCTTGTTGGCGACGTCGCCATTGGCGGCGGTGCGGTCGGCGCCGACGATGCACAGATCTACCAGGCCCTGGCGCATCAGATGTCCGCCGGCATTGTCGACGATGACCGTGTGCGCCACGCCGTGCTGGCCGAGTTCCCAGGCGGTCAGGCTTGCCCCCTGGTTGCGCGGCCGGGTCTCGTCGACCCAGACATGGAGCGGGATGCCGTCGCCATGCGCGCGATAGACCGGCGCCAGCGCGGTGCCCCAGTCGACGGCGGCGAGCCAGCCGGCATTGCAGTGGGTCAGAACCTCGACCGGCCGCGAGGCGCCGTGGCGGCGCCAGACTTCCTCGATCAGCCGGGCGCCGTGCTCGCCGATCGCGCGGCTGAT
Source organism: uncultured Alphaproteobacteria bacterium (assembly GCA_963814805.1). Taxonomy (GTDB): domain Bacteria; phylum Pseudomonadota; class Alphaproteobacteria; order ATCC43930; family CGMCC-115725; genus AP-15. The sequence goes on from CAWFER010000007.1 coordinate 221,120, forward strand.
CGCGACATCGCCCTCGGCGATCTCGCCGGCCCGGGCCAGGGCGGCGGCAAAGCGGTGCGGCGGCGGTATCCCACGCAATGCCCAGATCATCTGATCGAGCGCCCAGCGCAGATTGACCGCGGTCGGGCGGGTCGACGCGAGCCGCGCCGCCGCCTGTTCGATGGCCACGTCCGAAGGGTCGGCGGCCATCGCCAAGGCCATGCCATAGGCCGCGGCGGCGCCGATCAGCGGGGCGCCACGCACCTGCATCGTGCTGATCGCGCGGGCGGCGTCGTCGAGTGTCGTCAGTCCGACGATCGCCAGTTCGTGCGGCAGCCGGGTTTGATCGATGATCTCAACCCGACGCCCATCGGCGGCGAGCCAGATGGTGCGCATCGGCCGGCCGCCGACATTCATTTTGAGCCCGCCCCGCCCGATGCCCGCGCGCCGAGCGCCCGCCCGGCGACCGCGTCGAGCCGCGCGAGCACCGCCGGGTCACGCCGCTCGGGGGCGGTGATCAGCGCGTGGTCGAGGGCATGCCGACAGCCCTGCCGGCACGCGCCCGGCGCCGCCGCGAGCAAGGGCACGACCTGGCGGACTAGCGCTCTGGCCTTTTGCGCGTTGGCCAGCAGCACGCCGAGGATCGTGTCGACGCTGACCGCATCGTGGAGGGGATGCCAGCAATCGTAATCGGTGACCATCGCCACCGTGGCGTAGCAGATTTCGGCCTCGCGGGCGAGCTTGGCCTCGGGCATGTTGGTCATGCCGATCACGTCGCAGCCCCATGCGCGATAGAGCCGGCTCTCGGCCAGTGTCGAAAATTGCGGCCCCTCCATGACCAGGTAGACCCCGCCGCGCTTCAGGGTCACGCCGGCCGGCGCCGCAGCCGCGGCGAGCGCGTCGCCGACCCGCCCGCACACCGGCTGCGCCATCGAGACATGGGCGACGCAGCCGGCGCCGAAAAAACTCTTGGACCGGGCGAAGGTGCGGTCGATGAACTGGTCGACGACAACGAAATCGCCGGGCGCCAAATCCTCGCGCAGGCTGCCGACGGCCGAGAGCGAAACGATGTCGGTGACGCCGCAGCGCTTCAGCGCGTCGATATTGGCGCGGAAATTGATCTCCGAAGGCGGCAGCGGATGCCCGCGGCCGTGGCGCGGCACAAACACCACAGGGTGGCCGTCGAGCGCGCCAAAGCAGAATTCGTCCGAGGTCGCGCCGAACGGGCTCTCGACCCGGCGCCAGGCAATCTCGGCGAGCCCGTCGATCTCGTAGAGGCCGCTGCCGCCGATGATGCCGATAACGGGTCCGGGGACAGGGACGGGGTCGGTCATCGCCGGCTCAGTGGACCACCGACCAGATCTTGCGCTTGGCCGCGTAAAACACCCCGACGGCAACGATTAGAAACAGCAGCACCTTGACCCCGATGCGGTGACGGGTGTCGAGGTTGGGCTCCGACGCCCAGTTAAGGAAGCTCGCGACATCGTGCGCCATCTGCGGCACCGTCGCCTTGGTGCCGTCGGCATAGGTAACCGCGCCTGGGCTCAACGGCGGCGGCATCGCGATCAGGTGCCCCGGGAAATATTCGTTGTAATATTTCCCCGGCGGAACGTGAAACCCGGCCGGCGCCGGCTTGAACCCGTTCAGGATCGCGTAGACATAGTCGGGACCGCCCTCGCGCGCCTTGACGATCATCGACAGATCGGGCGGCAGCGCCCCGCCCTCGGCCGCCCGCGCCGCCTCATCGTTCGGAAACGGGCCGGGGATCGGGTCGGAAGGCTGGCCCGGACGCTGAAACATCTGGCCCTGGCTGTTCGGCCCGGCGGTCACCTGGTCGGTGGCGGCGATGGCCTTGATCTCGGCCGGCGTATAGCCCAACGCGGCAAGGTCGTCGAAATGCAGATGGGTGACCGGATGGCAGGCCGAGCAGACCTGCTTGTAGACCTGAAAGCCGCGCTGCAAGGCCGCCTGATTGTAAGTGCCGAAGACCCCGTCGAACGACCATTGCTGGTGCGGCAAAGGCGGGGTGTCGTCGGCGGCGCGGGCCGGGGCGAACACTGCGAGCGCCAAGAGTAGCGCCGCCGCGCCAATCGATGGCGAGAATCGATAAGTCGCCATGTCAGGCTTTCTCCATCGGCGATCCGGCGCCGCCCAGGGCCGCGCCGCCGAGCACCGCGGCGGCGATGCTGGTCGGCAGCGGCCGCGGCCGCTCGAACCAGCCGATCAGCGGAAACAGGATCAGGAAATGGAGGAAATAATAGAAGGTCGCAATCCGCCCGATGGTCACGACAAAGCCTTCGGGCGGGTGAGCCCCGACATAGGCGAGCGCCACCACGTCGATCACCAGCAGCCAGAAGACCTTGTTGTAGACCGGGCGGAACCGGGCGCTGCGCACCGGCGAGGTATCGAGCCAGGGCAGCACGAACAGCACCAGGATCGACGAGAACAGCAGGGTGACGCCGAGCAGCTTGTCCGGCACCGAGCGCAGGATCGCGTAGAACGGCAGGAAATACCATTCGGGCACGATGTCGGGCGGCGTCAGCAGTGGGTTCGCCGGGATGTAGTTCTGCGGATTCATCAGGAAATTTGGCGCATAGAATACAAAGAAGGCATAGATCAGCAGAAATATCGTCAATCCAAACAGGTCTTTGATCGTGTAGAACGGATGGAACGGGATCGAATCCTGCGGCCCTTTCATATCAATCCCGAGCGGATTGTTCGAGCCGTGGGTGTGCAGGGCGATCATGTGCAGGCCCACGACGGCGACGATGACGAACGGCAACAAATAATGCAGCGCATAAAAGCGATGCAAGGTCGGATCGCCGATCGCAAAACCGCCCCACAGAAAGGTCACGATGTCGTGGCCAACCAATGGGATCGCCGAGAACAGATTGGTGATCACGGTGGCGCCCCAGTAGCTCATCTGACCCCAGGGCAGCACATAACCCATAAAGGCGGTCGCCATCATCAGCAAGAGGATGATGACGCCGAGCATCCACACCAGTTCGCGCGGCCGCTTATAGGAGCCGTAATAGAGCCCGCGGAACAAGTGGATATAGACGATGGCGAAAAACATCGACGCGCCAGTGGCGTGGACATAGCGCATCAGCCAGCCGTAATTGACGTCGCGCATGATCCGTTCGACCGAGTCGAAGGCGAGCAGCGAACTCGGCGTGTATTGCATCGCCAGAAAAATGCCGGTGCCGATCATGACGATCAGCATGAAGCCGGCGAGCGAGCCGAAATTCCACCAGTAGCTGAGGTTGCGTGGGGTCGGATATTCGTAGAGCTCGTGCTCGACGACGGCCATGAATGGCAGCCGATAATCGATCCAGCGGAGTATCCGGCGGCCCGCGCCGGGACGCGTATCGGCCATGCTGCCCTCCTAGCCGATCCTGATGGCGACATCGCTGGCGACAGCGGCGGCCGCCAAACCGGGACGCGCCGCCCTCTGGCCGCGAAGGCCGTGACGAGGCGCATCATAAGCCCCGCTCATGCGCTGCTGCGCGAGAATGTGCTGCTGGGCGTAATCGGCCATTCAAAATTCCTCTGCTGCGCGCCGGTTCGCCGGCTGCGACCGCCGCGCGAAGCTATACTGTTGAAGAAGGCGAACTATGCGACAGACTGCCGCAGAAATGGGCGGCAGAGGCGTGGTCGAGGAAATCGGTATGATAGATTTTTACCAGCCGAAGAACCCGTTTCTCGGGTGGTTTCATCGGGGATTAGATTGCGCCTCGCCCTCTACGAGCCGGACATACCCCAGAATACCGGGGCGCTCATCCGGCTCGCCGCCTGCTTCGGGGTCGCCGTCGACCTGATCGAGCCTTGCGGATTTCTGTTCGAGGATCGTCGCCTGAAGCGCGCCGGGCTCGACTACGCAGCGCTGTGCCGGGTCACGCGCCACCCCTCCTGGGCCGCCTTTCTGGCCGCGCGCGACCCGTCGTCGCGGTTGCTGCTGATGACCACGTCGGGCGAGGCCGCGCTGCACCGGTTCGGGTTTCGGCGCGACGACGCGATCCTGCTCGGCCGGGAAAGCGCCGGGCGCCGGCCGCGGTGCACGATGCCGCCGCGGCGCGGATCGCGATCCCGCTGCGCGCGCCCGCACGATCGCTCAACGTCGCGCTGGCCGGGGCAATCGCGCTCGCCGAAGCGCTGCGCCAGACCAATCAGTTGCCGGCGCGATGAGCGAAGTCCGCCGCCGCCTTTCCGCCGGATCTCGAGCGCGCCGCGCGCGCCGACGCCTGGTTTGCCGTACTGCGCGACCGCATCTGCGCGGCGTTCGAGGCGATCGAGGACGAATATGCCGCCGAACGCCCAGCGGAGGGTCCGGGCGGGCGGTTCGAGCGCACCCCGTGGCAGCGTCCGGGCGGCGGCGGCGGCGCCATCGCGGTGATGCGCGGCCGAGTGTTCGAAAAGGTCGGGGTCAACATCTCGACCGTGTCGGGGGAGTTTTCCCCCGAATTCCGCAACGACATCCCGGGCGCCGCCGCCGATCCGCGGTTTTGGGCGGCCGGGATTTCGCTGGTAGCACACCTGCGCTCGCCGCTGGTCCCGGCGGCGCATCTGAACACCCGGCACATCGTCACCAGCAAGGCCTGGTTCGGCGGCGGCGGCGACCTGACCCCGATCTATCCCGACGCCGAAGCGGAACGGGCGTTTCACGCCGCACTCGCCGCCGCCTGCGCCGGCTATGACCCCGATTGCTACGCCCGCTTCAAGAAATGGTGCGACGAATATTTCTTCTTGCCGCACCGCGGCGAGGCGCGCGGCGCCGGCGGGATATTCTTCGATTATCTCGACAGCGGCGACTGGGAGCGCGATTTCGGCTTTGTCCGCGCTGTCGGCGAGGCGTTTCTCGAAACCTATCCGGCGATCGTGCGCCCGCGCATGCGCCTGCCGTGGACCGCCGAGCACCGGCGCCATCAGCTGGTCCGCCGCGGCCGCTACGTCGAGTTCAACCTGCTCTACGACCGCGGCACCCGGTTCGGGCTGAAGACCGGCGGCAATGTCGAGGCGATCCTGATGTCCCTGCCGCCCGAAGCGGCCTGGCCTTGAGCTTTGTCGAAACCCCGGCTCGGAACACCACAGCCGCCGGCGACGTTGGCCTGGTCGTTATGGCCACTGCAAACATCGCCGATCGCGCCGGGCTCGAGCGGATTTATCCGGCCGACGCCTTTGCCAGCGACGCCGCCCAGAACGACAACCTCGCCGCCGGGCTCGAGCGCGGGGTGCGGGTGCTGTCCGCGCCCGATGCGGGCGGCGCGTTCGGGGTGGAGCGGGCGACCCGGCAGGTCGGGGAGGCGCCGGCGGCGAGCTTTCTAATCCCGCGCCGACGCCAAGCCGCATCGGGCGACCCCGACCCACAGGCTGGCTACGCGGAATTTCTGACCGATGTGGTCGAGGCGGCGCGGCGGTTCGGCTTCGAGGCCAAAGACACGCCCGGCCGAGGCGACCCGCGTATCCGCGGTTTGCGCCAGTAGCTATCGCTCCGGCCGCAGCTTCGGGGTCAGACCTGTTGGATCGCCGAGAGCAGCCAGGCGCCGCCGCGCGGGCGCAGGAAGGTCCAGATTTCCTCGGCCTCGACCGGCGCCTGAGGATCGCCGCCGACGATTGCGTCGGGGTCTCCGCCCGAGGCGCCGAGGCGGACCACATAATCGATCGCCCGCCAGCGCAGGAACGCCGTCGCGAACTGCCGGTCGCGCTCCTCCCAGCTCTCGGTCAGCTCGGCGGCAGAGAGCCGCACATTGGCGACCACGTTGCGCACGCCCCGGCCGGTGTTGCGGGACAGCTCCTCGGTGAACCAGCTCAGCATTTCCGGCGTCATCAAGGGCCGCAGGCGGGCCGGATCGCCGGCGCTCCAGGCCTCCTGGATGGCCGCATGCAGCCGTTGAAACGCTTGCAGATCGGCGTCGGCGAGGTTGACGTCGCGGCCCCGATCGCGGCTGGTCGGCGCCCCGGCGGCTCCCGCTGAGCGGGCCCCGAACGGCGATCGGCGGGGCCAGCCCGGGGCTCCGGAGGCGCCACGGAACAGGCGCAGCCCGAGCCAGACGAGCCCGCCGATGATCACAATCCATACCAGGACCCCGATGGCCGAGCCCGCGCCGCCGGCGCGCCCGAACAGCCACGAGCCGAAGAGCCCGCCCGCGAGCCCGGTCATGAACGGATGACGCTGCAGCACGCCGCCGCCGAGAGCTCGACCCCGGAGCAAAGCCGGGACGCCCCGGCGTTGGCGGCTGCGCCGGCAGACCGCGGCTCAGCGGCTGGCCACCGTTGTATTCCCAGCTCCGCGCGCCCCGGCTGCCAATGCTCGACGGGCGGCCGCCAAAGGAGGCGCCGGCGCGAGCCTCGGCGATGGCCGGGGCCAGCGCCAGAAACGCGCTGCAACACAGCGCCAGGATAACCCGCCAGTTCAGCTCGGGTCTCGCCATGGTCCCGTCCGCGCCCGGATGCCAAGGATCGCCGCGCCACTCGATATGGTAGAGGCCCCGCGCGGCGAAAGGCGTCGGCCGCAAAATCGCCCGGCCGCAAAATCGCCCGACGGCAAAATCGCCGGCGCCGGCTGCAGCGCCCAGCCCTGGCGCGAGGCGCCTCCGCGTGAGGGGCCTTTGCTTGATCGGGCGATGCTCTCAACCCAAATAATACGTGTGGAAATAACCTGCGCCGCCGGACGCCGCATGCGGGCCCGGGGCGCTTTCTCGCTCACCGACGAGGAGATGAGGGATGTCGAGGCTGTCGCTGTTCAACTCGCCGCTGCTGTTGGGCTTCGACCATTTCGAGCGCGCGCTCGACCGGGTCAGCAAGATCTCGAGCGACGGATATCCGCCCTACAACATCGAGCAGCTCGGCGAGAACGCGCTGCGCATCACGCTCGCGGTCGCGGGCTTCACGATGGACGACCTCGGCATCACGATCGAGGACAACCAGCTCGTGGTCCGCGGCCGGCAAGGCGACGAGGCTGAGCGGGTCTACCTGCACCGCGGCATCGCCGCGCGGCAGTTTCAGCGCTCTTTTGTCCTGGCCGAGGGGATCGAGGTCAGCGGGGCCTGGCTCGACAACGGGCTGCTCCACATCGACCTCGTTCGTCCCGAGGTCGAGGCGAAAGTGCGTACGGTCGAGATCAAAGGCGCCGCCTCCGGCCAGAGCCCGGCGCCGCGCCCGCGCGGATAATTCGGCTGCGGCGCAAACTGGGTTGGAGGGAAAGGGATCAGATGGACAATATCGAACGGATACGGCACATGTCGGCGCGCGATCTGGCGCTGTTTGGCATGCAGGATTTGGCCTACATCAAGACGGTGATGGTCGATGGCGCGACCGGGTACGCAGTCCATGCCGCGGACGGCACGCAGATTGCGATGCTGCCCGATCGCGACGTCGCCTTCGCGACGGTCCGGCAGCACGATCTCGAACCGGTAAGCGTGCACTGAAGAGCGCGCACTGAAGACCAGGCGCGGGATCAGGCGGCGGCGCTGGCGGTGAAGTCGGTCAACAGCGCGTACAGCGCGTCGGCGCTGTCGGTGCCGCGAAGCTTGTCGCAAATGGCGCGGTCGCGCAGCAGCCGCGAGACCCGGGCGAGCGCCTTCAAATGGTCGGCGCCGGCGGCTTCCGGAGCCAGCAGCAGAAAGATCAGATCGACCGGTTGGTCGTCGATCGCCTCGAACGGGATCGGCCGCTCCAGCCGGGCAAAGATGCCGTAGAGCTTGTCGAGGCCCGGCAGCTTGCCATGCGGGATGCCGATGCCCATCCCGATCCCGGTGGTGCCGAGCCGCTCGCGCTCGGTCAAGACATCATAGATTGTCCGCTCGTTCACTCCGGTGGTCGCCGCCGCGCGTTTGGCGAGTTCCTGGAGGGCTTGCCGCTTGTTGGCCACGCGCAGCTGGGCCACCACGCTCTGCGGCGTGATCAGGTCAGCGATCTCCATGGCTCGGCCGGCGGTACCGGAGACGCCGTCAGTACGCGTGCGAACCGCGACCGGCGGGCTCGCGCCCGAGCCGCGAATGCGCCGAGACGGTCCAATTCGCGATTCCAGTTTGATCGCCGAAGCTGCGCCGATCGCCGGAGAGAAAGGATTCGGCCATCAGGGAGCCGCCGGCGCCAAGACCTGCTCCCGCCGCGCGCGGGTCGAAGCTCGGGATCGATCCAACCGATATTGCCGTCGGCGCGCCGGTAGACGAGGTTGAGCTCGCCGTGCGAGCGGTTGCGGAACAGCAACACCGGCGCATCGGCGAGATCCATACGCATTGCCGCCTCGCCGACGGTCAGGCGGGGCACCTCGGTGCTAATTTCGGCGATGACCGCAGGCCCGCCGGCGGGATCCTCCTCGTCGGCGTCCGCCGTCTCCGGCGCCAAGACGTAGGTTCGCGCGCGCTCCAGGGCCTCGGCCGGTTCACCCTCGCGAAGGCTGGCGGCCTTGGCGTGATGGTCGCGCAGACGCCGCTTGTAGCGCCGCAGCTGCTTGGCCAGCCGCTCGGCCGCGGCGTCGAATGCGGTGTAGGCCTCGCCGACCGCGGCGCCGGCATTGACGACGATCCCGCGCCCGACATGGAGAGCGATGTCGACCCGGGTCAGATGCGCCTCCTTCGACAAGACGACATGGGCTTCGATCGCGGTCTTGAAATACCGGTCGAGGATCGAACCAAGGCTCGCCTCGACATGCGCGCGCAGCGCTGCGCCGATATCGATGTGCTGGCCGGTGAGGGTCAACTGCATGAATTGATTTGCCCTTCCCACTCGTAACCGGGAGCCGTCGCGTACTCCCGCTGTTCGGAATCGGGCCCCTATGCGAAATTGGGAATGACCTTGGATGCGATCAAGCAGACCACGCTAGGCGTCCCCGGTCACCGCGTCAACAGCAGCGGGGCGGCTGACTAGCGCCAGCAGCTTGTCGCGACGGCGCTGCACCGAGGACGGAATGCGCATCGCCTCGCGGTATTTGGCGACCGTGCGCCGGGCGATATCGACGCCGTCGCGCTGCAGCAGCTCGACAATGCGCTCATCCGACAAAGTGGCCGCGGCCGGCTCGCGATCGATCAGCCCGCGGATCAGATGGCGCACCGCCTCCGCCGAATGGGCCTCGCCGCCGCTCGAAGCGGGGATCGACGAGGTAAAGAAATACTTGAGCTCATAGACCCCGCGCGGCGTCGCCATGTGCTTGTTGCTGGTCACCCGGCTGACCGTGCTTTCGTGCATGCCGATCGCTTCGGCGATGTCGCGCAGGATCAACGGCCGCAAGGACTGCACCCCGCGGCGAAAGAACCCGTCCTGCTGGCGGACGATCTCGGCCGCGACCTTGAGAATCGTGGTCGCCCGTTGGTGCAGCGACTTGACCAGCCAGTTCGCCGCCTGCAGCCGGTCGGTCAGATAATCCTTTTCGGCCTTGTTGCGCGCCGCCCGGCTGACCTGGGCATGGTATTTGTTGTTGACCAGCACCCGCGGCAGGGTGTCGCCATTAAGCTCGACGATCCACCCGCTCTCGGGGTGCGCCCGCATCAGGATGTCCGGCACCACCGGCTGCGCCAGCGGCGGGTCGAAGGCGAGGCCGGGGCGCGGGTCGAGCGATTTGATCTCGGCGATCATCCCGGCCACGTCTTCGGCATCGACCTGGCACACGCGCATCAGCGCGGCGATATTGCGCGTGGCCAGCAACGGCAGATTGTCGAGCAGGGTCTGCATTGCCGGATCGAGCCGGTTGCGATCGTGCAGCTGGAGCGCCAGGCATTCCGGCAGGTCGCGGGCGAAAACGCCGGCGGGATCAAACTGCTGGAGCCTGGCCAGAACCGCCTCGACCCGGGCCAGTTCGCATCCGAGCAGCAGCGCCACTGCCGTCGAGCGCGCCGCGCAGATAGCCGGTTTCATCGAGCAGGTCGAGCAGGTGCAGCGCGATCAGCTGGTCGCCCTGCTCGACGAGATCGGTCCCGATCTGCTCGATCACGTGCTCGCGCAAGGTGCGCGGCCGGGCCGCGGTCTGTTCGAAGCCGGGGCGGTCCTCGCTGCCCTGCGCGCCGTTGCGGCTGTGCCAGGCCTGCGGCTCGCCGCCGAAATCGACCGACCCGTCGCCCTCGGCGCCGGCCTCGGCACGCCAATGCTCGGCCGCATCGGGAGCAAAATCGTTCTGTAAGGTCTCGGGCAGCGCCGCCGGGACGATTTCCTCGGCGACGGCCGGGGCGGCCGCGGGCGACGCCTCCTCGGCAATTGGCTCGCGCCGTTCGAGCAACGGGTTCTGCTGGATCTCGGCGTCGACGAAATCGGTCAGCTCGAGGTTGGAGAGCTGCAGCATCTTGATCGCCTGCTGCAGCTGCGGCGTCATCACCAACGCCTGCGACTGGCGCAGCTCAAGCCGCTGGGAAAAACCCATCCTGTTCACATCACGCTCCGCTCGGAGCGGCTTATAGGCTAAACCGTTCGCCCAGGAAAACCCGTCTTACGTCGGCGTCGGCGACGATTGCGGCGGGATCTCCTTCCATCAGCACCTGACCGGCATGGAGTATATACGCGCGGTCGACGATTTCAAGCGTCTCGCGCACGTTGTGGTCGGTAATCAACACGCCGATCCCGCGATCCTTGAGATGGCCGATCAGATCGCGGATGTCGCCGACCGCGATCGGGTCGATGCCGGCGAGCGGCTCGTCGAGCAGCACGAAATGGGGCTGGGTCGCCAATGCCCGGGCGATCTCGCAGCGGCGGCGCTCGCCGCCCGAGAGCGCCATCGCCGGGGCGCGGCGCAAATGGGTGATCGAAAACTCAGCCAGCAGCGAATTGAGCATCGCCTCGCGCCGCTCCGCATCGGGCTCGACCACCTCGAGGATCGCGCGGATGTTCTGCTCGACGGTAAGGCCGCGGAAGATCGAGGCCTCCTGCGGCAGGTAGCCGATGCCGCGTCGGGCGCGACGGTACATCGGCAGATCGGTGATGTCCTGGCCGTCGAGGCTGACCACCCCGGTATCGGCGGCGATCAGCCCGGTGATGATATAAAAGCAGGTGGTCTTGCCGGCCCCGTTGGGCCCGAGCAACCCAACCGCCTCGCCGCGCTGGACCGACACGTTGACGCCGCGCAGCACCGGACGCCGCTTGAAGCTCTTGCCGAGCCCGTGTCCCTGCAGCCCGCGCTCGGCAACGCCGCGCCCGCGCGCGGCGCGGTTGTCGGCGACCAGCCGCGGCCGCTGGTCGTCGGCAGCGGCGGCGTCGAGGCTGGCGGAGCGCCGCGGCCTTTCGGTCGCGCTCATGGCGGCAAGCGGCCCTGTGCGGCGGCGGACTTGCCGCCAGCAGATTTGCCGCCGGCGGATTTGCCAACAACCGGTTTGGCGGCGGCCGCCCGGCTGCCGGGCGCCGCAGCGGCGTCCTGGCGGACCAGAACGCCTTCGACCCGGTGCGCCGGCGCCCCCGGCCTGGCGGCGACGGTCATGATCCGGCTGACATTGGTGTTGAGGTCGACGACGGCATACTGACCCCTGACGACGTCCTGCCCGCGAGTGATCGTCACATTCCCGAGCAGAGTGACGATGCCGGTATCGGCATTGTAAACCCCGTAATCGCCGCGACCGATATCGGTTGCGTTCCAGACCACGACATGGCCCTGCGCGTCGACCCGGCTGATCCGCGAACTCTCGCCGCCGGCGCCGAGCGGATCGATGGAACCGCCCGGCTTCTGCGCCGCCGGGCGCGGCTTGGCCGCCGGCGTGGATCCGCTCTGGCCCAGCAGGTCGGAGCCGCGCCTGGCGGCGCCCGGACCAGCGGCGGCCGGGCCGGGCGACTTCGTCATATGGGCGGTCAGCACGTCGGCGCGGATATGCTTGCCGGCGCGGCTGGCGATGGCGTCGCCGCGCGCCACCGCGATCTGCTGCGCGTCATACCATTCGAGACTGTCGCGCGCGGTCACCACATCGCTCGGCGTGGTCAGCCTCAGCCCTTTGCCGGTGATCACCGCCATCTGCCGGTCGACATCGTAGACGGCGTGGTCGCCGACCACGGTCTGGCTCGGCCCCTTGATCACGACATGGCCGTCGGCGTCGAGCCGATAGATCTCGTTGCCGCCCTCGGCGGTCTTGCTTTTGCTCGGGCGGTAATACGCGGTCAAGGTATCGGCATGCACCGAGGTGGTCCCGCGCGTGGCCACGGCGTTGCCGCGGGCGATATAGACCTGCGCCTGCTGCTGCCACTCGATGCCCTGATCGGCGGTGATGTCGATCGGGCGATTGTCGGTCGAGGCGCCGCCGAGGTTTAGCCCCTGCGCCGCGGCGGGGAGCGATCCCAAAACCAGCGCGGCCAGCAGCATGGCGAGGCGCGGCGCGATCGCCGGGCGCCAGCGCCGCGCCACCGCGGCGCCTGCCCCGAGCTCAGCCCTCATTGCGCTTCTCGACTTGGCGGCGCGCAGGTCGGCGCTCGAACCTGCTTTTGGCCGGCCGTTTCGCCGCATGGCTCTCGGCGGAGGGCCGGTTGGCGGCGCGCCTAGTGGCCGGGTGCGGTCTGGCTGCGAGGCGACGGCTGGCGATCCGGCTGGCGACGGCGGCAGGGCGCCGGCGGTCGGGCGCAGTTGCGTGCGCCGGGGTTGCCGCGGCTTCGATCTGCGCCGCGGTTGTGGCGATCGCGGGCGGCAATTCGGCGGGCGCCGGCGCCGCCGCCCCGCCCGGCTTGCCGCCTTTGAGCACCACGCGCGAATGGCCGGTGAAGACGATCGTGTCGCCATTGTCGAGAATCCGGAAACCCTGGCCCCAGACGTCGCCCGACGGGCCGTGCCCCTCGATCGGCTCGTGGCCCTCGGCGGTGTTGTCGGATAGATCGGCATGGGCGCGGCCGGTCACAAACCGGGTCCCGTCCTGGTGGGTCAGGGTGACGTCATTGAACAGATCGAGCAGCTTCGTCTGCGATTGATAGATCCCGGTCGCGGCGCTCAGCACGACTTTGGCGCCGCCATGCACGATCATTACCGCGCGCGGCCGGTCGAGCGACATCAGGTCGTTACGGTTCGACACTTGGCGGCCGACCGCGGCGGTCACGACGTAGGGCCGGTTCTGCCGGTCGATCCCGGCATAGCGCGGATCGAGCATCTTGAGCTCACGCGCCTCGCGCAGGTCGATCGCAGGCTGGACTAGGCGCACCGTGTCGATCAGCGGGCCGAGCCGCGGCCATGCCGCCACCAGCAACAAGCAGGGCGGCCCCGATCACCGGCAACACCCGCTTGAGCAGGGAGACGCGCCGGCTGTAGCGGTCGGCGGCGAGGTAGAGGCCCTCAGCCCGCCGACCATGCCGGCGGCGCACCGCGGCGGCGGATGGGCCGGGTTCGGCCTGCTGTTCGAGCGTCATCGCGCCGCCGTCACGCGATCCCCGCGCGCAGGCAATCGTGCATGTGCAGAAAGCCGACCGGCCGACCGTCGATCGTCGACCACGAACAGCGAGGTGATCTGGGTTCGGTTCATCATCCCCAGGCCCTCGGCGGCCAGTGCGGCGGCGGCGATCGTCCGGGGCGTGCGATGCATGATCTCCGCGACCGTGCGGGCGAGCAGCGAATTGCCCATGTGCCGGCGCAGATCGCCATCGGTGACGACGCCGATCAGCCGCCCGTCGCCGTCGCAGGCGCCGAGGCAGCCGAAACTTTTCTGAAGTCATCACCACGATCGCCTCGGACATCGGCGCAGCCGGCGAGACCAGCGGAATGTCACCGCCAATGTGCATGATGTCGGCCACCCGCAGCAGGCGCCGGCCGAGCCGGCCGCCCGGATGCAGCACGCGAAAATCGGCGGTCGAGAAATTCCGGCGCTCGAGCAAGGCGATGGCGAGCGCGTCGCCGAGCGCCATCATCGCCGTCGTCGAGGTGGTCGGCGCGAGGCCCATCGGGCAGGCCTCAGCGGCGGCCGGTAGCAGCAGCACCGCATCGGCCGCCGCGGCAAGCGTCGACCGACCGGCGCCGGTGACCGCGATCAGCGCAATGCCAAAGCGCCGCGAATAGGCGATGATGTCGGCGAGCTCCGCGGTCTCGCCGGAATTCGATAGGGCCAAGATCGCATCCTCGGCCCCGATCATGCCGAGATCGCCGTGGCTCGCCTCGCCGGCATGGACAAACTGCGCCGGGGTCCCGGTCGACGCCAGGGTGGCGGCGATCTTGCGGCCGATATGGCCGCTCTTGCCAACCCCGGTGACGACAATCCGCCCGCGCGCCGCCGCACACAGCGCGACCGCCGCGCCAAACCCATCGTCGAGCCCGTCGGCCAGCCCTTCGAGACCGCTGATTTCGGCCCGGATCACCCGGCGCGCCACCGCGATGTCGCTCGGGGCGCCATCCGCTCGGCCGGGTTCCGGCAGCGCCGTTGTCGCTTCAGCGGCGACCACGGCCTGGTTTATCGCCACCCGGCGGCCCGACCGGCTCTGAGCGTTGACCCGGCTCTGAGGATCGGTCCGGCTCTGAAAATGGACAGCGTCGCGAACCTCTCTTTCCCGATTGAGCGCTCAGTGCGCAAAGATGTCTTGCTCCGCCCAGCCGCCGAGATCAAGCAGCACGCGGTGCGGCAGAAACTCGAAGCTGGCTCGGGCCAAGTGGTCACGGCCTTCGCGGATCAGCATCGCGTCGAGCCGGCGGCGCAGCGCGTGCAGATGAAGGACGTCCGAGGCGGCGTAGCGCAACTGCTCTTCGGTCAGGTTGGCCGCTCCCCAGTCCGAGCTCTGCTGCTGCTTAGAGAGATCGACGCTCAGAACATCCTTACAGAGATCGCGCAGGCCGTGCCGGTCGGTGAAGGTGCGCGCCAGGCGCGAGGCGATCTTGGTGCAATAGACCGGCTGCGCCATGACGTCCAGGTAATGATAAAGCATGGCCAGATCGAAGCGGGCGAAGTGAAACAGCTTGGTGACGCCGGGATCGGCCAGCAGCCGGCGCAGCCGCGGCGCCTCGTAGCAGCCGGGAGCGAACTGCACCAATTGGGCGTCGCCATCGCCGCCCGACAGCTGCACCAGGCACAGTCGATCGCGATAGGGGTTCAAACCCATCGCCTCGGTGTCGATCGCCACCGCCTCGCCGAATTCGACGCCCTCGGGCAGGTCGCCCTGATGAACCCGGTAGGTCATTCGTCGCCGCCGTGGGCGCCGCCATCACGGGCTGCGGCGTTGCCGAGTGGTGCCCAGGAGAAGACTCGAACTTCCACGAGCAATCGCCCACTAGAACCTGAATCTAGCGCGTCTACCAATTCCGCCACCTGGGCCTCTCGGAACTTGCGGAGATAAGCCCGGCCCCGGCCGATGTCAACGCGCCAGCGCCAATCCTCTCTGTCGCTTGGTCGAAGCCGGGCATGATGCTATGCTTTCCTCTTCTCTATCAGCCGCTGCGCCGGCAACCCCGCGGCCGGAGATCGGCCGGGGCCTGCTGCCGGCGCCGCCTCGGGGGCGAATCGGACCGGTGATCATGGCAAAATTTTGCGCCGGCTCAGCGCGCTGGCGCGGGCTCGCGATGCTGCTCGCCCTCTGGGCCGGGCTGGTCGCGCCGGCTCTTGCGCAACCGGCCCAACCAGCGCCGCCGGCGGTGCTGGTCGCCGCCGCGCAGCTGCGCGACACCTCGGCCACCGCCGAGTTTGTCGGCCGGGTCAAGGCGATCGACAAGGTCGATCTGCGCGCCCGGGTTTCGGGCTATCTGGGACCCCGCCTGTTCAAGGAGGGCGATCGGGTAGCGCAGGGCCAGACCGTCTTTACCCTCGATCCCGCGCCATTCAAGGCGGTGCTAGACCAACGCAAGGCCGAGGTCGCCGCCGCCACCGCCGCCCTCACCTACGCCGATCTGCAGGCCCGGCGCGGGCGCGAGCTGATCAAGACCAAGACCATCCCGCAAAAGGAGCTCGACCAGCGCGAATCGGTCCTGCTCAAGGACCGCGCGGCGCTCGACCAGGCCAACGCCGCGGCCGAGGCGGCCGAGGTCGATCTGTCCTACACCCAGATCAAGAGCCCGATCGCCGGCCGCATCGGCCAGGCCGCATTCTCGCCCGGCAACCTCGTCGGCCCGGACAGCGGCGCCCTGGCGACGGTGGTCAAGGAGGATCCGATCCAAGTCGTCTTCAATGTCCCGCAGCGCCAGCTGGTCGAGGCGCGCCGCGACGCCGCGCAGCACGAGCTCGACGCGATCGTCGTCCGCCTGCGGCTCGCCGACGGCTCGACCTACAGCCAGCCCGGCCATATCGACTTTGTCGGCGTGCAGGCCGATCCGCAGACCGATGCGGTGCCGCTGCGCGCGGTCTTCCCCAATCCCACCGACATGCTGGTCGACGGGATGAGCGTGCGGGTCATCGTCGCCGCCGGCAAGCCGGTGCAGGCGCTGGTGATCCCGCAAGCGGCGATCGCCGAGGACCAGGCCGGCTCGTACGTCTTGACCGTCGACCCGCAGAACAAGGCCGAGATGAGCCGGGTCGAAGTTGAGATGCAGCGCGACGGGACCGCAATCGTGAAAAAAGGCCTCGCCGCCGGCGACCGGGTCATCGTGCAGGGGCAGGCTCGGGTGCGCCCCGGCATGATTGTGGCGCCGAGCCCGGCGCCGCCGGCGTGATCGCCAGTCTGATCAACAGCGCCAAGCGAACAGCGACCAAATGATCTCAGCGATCTTCGTCGACCGGCCGCGGCTGGCGATCGTCATTTCGGTGCTGATCACCCTGGCCGGGCTGATCGCGCTCGGCGCGATCCCGCTGGCCCAGTTCCCCGATATCGTCCCGCCCGAGGTCGCGGTGTCGACGAGCTATCCGGGCGCCAATGCCGAGGTCGTCGAGCAGACCGTCGCTCAGGTTATCGAGCGCGAGGTCAACGGCGTCCCCGGCATGCTCTATATGCGCTCGATCTCCGGGAATGACGGCTCCTACAGCCTGACCGTGTCGTTCGCGGTCGGCTCCGACCCCGAAACCAACACGGTCAACGTGCAAAACCGGGTGCAGCGCGCATTGTCGCGCCTGCCGGCCGAGGTGCAGCAGAACGGCGTCGTCGTCGAGAAGAAATCTTCGGCGATCCTGCAGGTGCTGGTGGTGCGCTCGCCGAAATCGACCTACGACAGCCTGTTTCTGTCGAACTACGTCACGATCAACATCCGCGACACGATCAACCGGGTGCCCGGCGTCGGCGAGGCGAGCCTGTTCGGCCAGCAGGACTATGCGATGCGCATCTGGCTCAACATGGACCGGCTGACCGCGCTGGGGTTGACCCCGCAGGACGTGATCACCGCGGTGCGGGCGCAGAACATCCAGGCCGCGGTCGGCCGCATCGGCGGCGCCCCGGTCATCGACGCGCAGCAGCGGGCGATCCCGCTGACCACGCAAGGCCGGCTCGAAACCCCGGCGGAGTTCGGCGCGATCATCGTGCGCGCGCTACCCTCGGGCTCGCTGATCCGGGTGCGCGACGTGGCCCGGGTCGAGCTCGGCGCGCAATCGGCCGACGTGTTTTCAAGCTTCAACGGCGAGCCCGCCGCGGCGCTCGCGGTCTATCTGGCGCCCGGCGCGAACGCGGTGACGACCGCAGCCGGGGTGCGCCGGGCGATGACCGAGATGGCCCAGCGCTTCCCCAAGGACATGACCTGGGAGGTCTCCTACGACACCACGGTCTTCGTCGTCAGCACGCTCAAGAAAGTCGTCACCACCCTGATCGAAGCCTTTGTCCTGGTGGCGGCGGTGGTGTTCGTCTTTCTCGGCCGGCTGCGCGCCACGCTGGTGCCGATCATCGCCGTCCCGGTCGCCTTGATCGGCACCTTCGCGGTGATGTTGGCGATGGGGTTTTCCGCCAACACGATCTCGCTCTTAGCGCTGGTGCTGGCGATCGGCATCGTCGTCGACGATGCGATCGTCGTGGTCGAGGCGGTCGAGCACGTGATAGCCGAGCACCCCGAGCTCAGCCCGGCCGAGGCGACCAAATTGGCGATGACCCAGATCACCGGGCCGATCATCGCCATCACCCTGGTGCTGCTGTCGGTGTTCGTGCCGGTCGCGTTCATTCCCGGCATCGTCGGCAAGCTCTATCAGCAATTCGCGGTCGCGGTGTCGGTCTCGATGCTGATCTCGGCGTTGAACGCGCTGACCCTGTCGCCGGCCTTGTGCGCATTGCTGCTGCGCCATGGGCCGCCGCCCGGGCGGGTGGTCCGGGCGATGCAGGGCGGCATCGACCGGATGCAGAACGGCTATGCCGGGGTCGTCGCCCGGATCGCGCCGCGAATGCTGCTGACCCTGGCGCTGGTCGGGGTCGCGGTCGGACTGACCCTGTGGTTCGGGCGGCTGGTCCCGGGCGGGTTTCTGCCCGAAGAGGACCAGGGCGCCTTCCTGATCGAGGCCCAGTTGCCCGAGGGCGCCTCGATCAACCGCACCGCCGCGGTGGCCAGCGAAGTCGAGCGCCTCACCAAGGCGGCGCCGGGGGTGGCCGGGGTTACCTCGATCGTCGGCTTCAGCATCGTCGACGGCATTGCCCAGTCGAACAAGGCGACGTTCTTCGTGACCCTGACGCCGTTCGCCGAGCGCAGCTCAAAGGCGGAGAGCGTGTGGGGGATCCTCGACCGTCTGCGCGGGCAATTCGCCGCAGCTGCCGGCGGCGATCGTGATACCGTTCAACCTGCCGCCGATCATCGGCCTTGGCACTGGCGCCGGGTTCGAATACCAGCTGCAGTCCTACACCGGGGCGCCGGCCGGTGAGATGGCCGCGGTCGCGCGCGGCCTGGTGCAGGCGGCCAACGCCAACCCGGCGCTGGCCGGGGTGTTCACCACCTACGGGGCCTCGACGCCGCTCATTCGGCTCGACATCGACCGCGAGCGCGCCGCCACCCTGGGCATCGGCATCAACGATATCTTTACTGCGTTGCAAGCGACGCTCGGCGGATATTACGTCAATGACTTCAATAAGTTCGGCCGAACCTGGCAGGTCATTTTGCAGGCCGAGACCAAGCAGCGAATGGATGTCGACGACATCTTCGAGGTGCACGTCCGCGCCGCCAATGGGGCGCTGGTGCCGCTGCGCACGCTGGCCACCGTCAAGACCGTGCTCGGCCCGGGCTACATCTACCGCTACGACAATCTGCGGGCGGTGACGATCCAGGGCCGGCCGGCGGCGGGCTATTCCTCGGGTCAGGCGTTGGCGGCGATGGAACAGGTGTCCAAGGCGACCCTGCCGCCGGGCTTCGGCTTTTCGTGGAGCGGCACCGCCTACCAGGAAAAGATCGCCGGCAGCCAGACCGGGATGATCCTTGGGCTCGCCGTGCTGTTCGCCTATCTGGTGCTGGTCGGGCTCTACGAATCCTGGTCGATGCCGGCCGCGGTCATCGTCTCGATCGTGATCGGGCTGGCCGGGGCATTGGCCGGGCTCTTGGCGACCGGGCTGCCGAACGACATTTTCGCCCAGATCGGCATCGTCGTCTTGATCGCGCTCGCCGCCAAGAACGCGATCCTGATCGTCGAATTCGCAATGCAGGCGCGGCGCGAGGGACAAGCCGTCGCCGAGGCCGCACTTTACGGCGCGCGGGCGCGGTTCCGCGCGGTGATGATGACCTCGTTCGCCTTCATCCTCGGCCTGGTGCCATTGCTGATCGCCGGCGGCGCCGGGGCCGCCACCCGGCATGCGGTGGCGACCTCGGTGTTTTTCGGCATGCTGGCCGCCTCGGTCTTCGGGATCTTCCTGATCCCGGGCCTCTACGTCGTCTTTCAGCGCCTGCGCGACGGGGTCAAAGAGCGCCTGTTCGGCATGCCGCCCGCCATCGGTCGGGTCGACGAGCGGACCAAGACCGCGGCGGAGTAGCCCTCACGGCTGGTTCTTGACCACGACCTTGATCGCGTCGTCGATCCGCTCGCGGGCATATTTCAGCGCGGTCGGCAATTCGTCGAGCGGGAAGGTGTGGGTGTGGATCAGGCGCGCGTCGAAGCGCTTCTGCTTCATCAGCGCCATCGCCCGGTGGGTGGCGCTCTGGCCCTCGCCGCGGATGCCGTAGACATAGATGTTGTTGCGCACCAGATAGGCGAGATCGACCGGCGCCTTCTCGGCGGGGAAAGCGGCGAGGCAGATCCGGCCGCCGCGGTCGACCATCTGCATCGCCTCGTTCAGCGCCTCGGGCGCGCCCGAGCATTCGACGACGAATTGCACGCCCTTGCCCCCGGTCAAGCGCTTGACGGCGGCGACGGCGTCCTCCTCGCGGGCGTTGATGACATGGTCGGCGCCGAGCTTTTTGCCGAGCTCGAGGCGCTTGTCGCGAGTCCCGGTCAGGATCACCGGGTCGGCGCCGAGCGCCTTGGCGACGGCGACGCCCAAGAGCCCGATCGGCCCCGGCCCGGTGACGACGACCCCTTCGCCGGCGATCAGCCCGCCCAAGACGTCGAGCCCGTACATCGCGGTGCCGGCAGTGACGACGAGGGTCGCCTCGGCGTCGGTCATGTCGTCCGGCACATGGACCAGGGTGTTGACGTTGTTGACCGCGTATTGGGCAAAGCCGCCATCGGTGGTGAAGCCGTTGGCGCGGTGGCCCTTGGCCAGATCGCCGTAATTGAGGCAGGCAGTGTACATGCCCTGGCGGCAGCGCGCGCAGCGGCCGCAGCCGGCATGGACCTCGACGGTGACCCGCTCGCCGACCGCGTATTCGTCGACCGCCGGCCCGAGCTTGACCACCGTTCCCATATATTCGTGGCCGATCGTCAAATTCTTGTGGAACGGCAGGCCGCCATCGACCATCGCCGGCAGCCCGTGGCGGATGATTTCGAGATCGGTCGCGCACACCGCCACCGCATCGATCCGCACCAGCACCTCGGCCGCACCCGGCAGCGGCACCGGCTTCTCGACCGGCAGGATCTCATCGGGACCGCCCAGCACCCAGGCCTTCATCCGCTCCGGGACCCGATATTCATTGCTCAACGCCGACCGATCCGCCATCGCGCTTTCTCCAAAACAGCTTGCCCGGCAAGGCCGCGGCTCTCAGGCCACGGGTTCTAATGCAACGCCCCGCCGGGGAGAAGGGCGCCGCCTTTCGGCGATGCGCGCGTTGCGTTATAGAAGGCCGGCGCCGGGGCAGAGGGCTGGCGGCGCGTTGCCGGGGGACCGATGAGAAATCGCCGGAGCGCGGTCTTGGGCGGGTCGGGCTTTATCGGCCGCTACGTCGTGCAGCGGCTGGCCGCGCGCGGCGATGTGATCGCCGTCGGCTGCCGCCGCGCCGAGGGCGCCAGGTTTCTGATGCCGCTCGGTAATGTCGGGCAGATCGCGGCGCTGAATCTGGCAATCGACGACGAGCAGGTGCTGCCGGCCTTCCTCGCTGGCAACGAGGCGCTGGTCAATTGCGTCGGCATCCTGCGCGAGAGCGGGCCGCAGCGCTTCGATCGGGTGCACCACACCGGGCCGGCGCGGCTCGCCCGCCTGGCGCGCGAGGCCGGCATCGAGCGCTTTGTCCATATCTCGGCAATCGGCGCCGAATTCGCGCTCAAGCTCGGCCTATGCGCGCACCAAGGCGGTGGGCGAAGCCGCGGTGCGCGACGCGTTCCCGACGGTGACGATTCTGCGCCCGTCGGTGGTGTTCGGCCCGGAGGATCAGTTTTTCAACCGATTCGCGGCGATGGCGATGATCTCGCCGGTATTGCCGCTGATCGGCGGCGGCGAGACCCGGTTTCAGCCGGTCTATGTCGGCGACGTCGCCGACGCGGTGATGAGGTGTCTCGACGATCCGGCGACGGCAGGGCGGACCTATGAGCTCGGCGGCCCGAAAATCTATAGCTTCCGTGAATTGATCGAGCTGCTGCTCGCCGAGATTCGCCGCAAGCGCCTGCTGCTCGACCTGCCGTTCGGCCTCGCCGCGTTCCAGGCGCGGCTGATGTCGATCCTGCCGAACCCGCCCCTGACCCCCGATCAGGTCGAGCTTTTAAAGCGCGACAACGTGGTCTCCTCCGGCGCGATGACCCTGGCGGCGCTCGGCATTACGCCGACCGCCGTCGAGGGCATCCTGCCGACCTATCTCGACCGCTTTCGCCGTGGCGGCTGGTACGAGCGGCGAATTTGAGCCCGCTTTCGCGCCAGCGGCGCTTCGGCTAAACTTCCCGCCCTATCCCCGATCCAGGATCAGGTTTGATGGCACTGTTGGGCCGGCTCGTCATGCTGATCGCCGCGCTCGTTATTGGAGGCAAGGCGATGGCGGCAGATCTCGAAAACACGATCTACCTCGACGTGCCGGCCGGGCGCGTCGTGATCGACATGCGGCCCGATCTGGCGCCGGCCACCTGCGCCCAGATCAAGGCCCTGGTGCGCCGCGGCTTTTACAACGGGCTGACGTTTCACCGGGTGATCGCCGGCTTCATGGCGCAGACCGGCGACCCCAATGGCAACGGCACCGGCGGCTCGGGCCATCCGCTCAAGGCCGAGTTCTCGAACGAGCCCTTTGTGCGCGGCACGGTGGCGATGGCACGCACCTCGGACCCGAACAGCGCCGACAGCCAGTTTTTCATCATGTTCGCGCCCGCCCCCTCGCTCGACGGCCAATACACGATCTGGGGCAAGGTCGTGTCCGGCATGCAGTACGTCGACCAGCTCAAAAAGGGCGACCCGGCCAATAATGGCGCGGTCACCGACCCCGACAAGATCATCAAGATGCAGGTCGCCGCCGACGCCGAAAAAGCCGCACCAAAGCCGTCCGAATAAGGGCGCCCGATCGTGTCGGCCCCCATCCCGACCCTTCCCCTTGATCGTCGGGGAGGGAGGGATCCACGCAGCGGGAGGGTGGGGGCTGGCGAGGAGTTCGTCTCTGCACCGAGAGGCGGCTGGTTTTATTCGCTAAGGGTCTATCGCAAGCCGCGGCTGATCGCGGTGTTGCTGATGGGGTTTTCGAGCGGACTGCCGCTCGCCCTGACCTTTGCGACGTTGTCGTTCCGCCTGGCAGAAGACGGTGTGTCGCGCACCGAGATCGGCCTCTTCGCCCTGGTCGGCGTGCCCTACAGCGTCAAGTTTCTGTGGTCGCCGCTGATCGACCGCCTGTCGATCCCGCTGTTTACCTCGCGGCTCGGGCGGCGACGCGGCTGGGCCCTGGCGATCCAGCCCTTGCTGGCGGCGGCGATCCTGGCGCTCGGCCTCGCCGACCCGCGATCGGCGCCGGGGCTGACCGCGCTCGCCGCACTCGCCGTAGCGTTTCTGTCGGCGAGCCAAGACATCGTCATCGACGCCTATCGCATCGAATTGCTGCGCCCCGAAGAACAGGGCGCCGGCGCGGCCGCCACCCAATGGGGCTATCGCTTCGGCATGCTGGCGGCCTCGGCGGGGGCGCTCTACGCCGCGAGCTTTGCCGGCTGGCGGTTTGCCTATGGGTTGATGGCGACGCTGATGGCGGTCGGCATGGCCACGGTGTGGCTCACCCCCGAGCCGGGCGGGGTGCGCCCGTCCGAGGCTCTGCCCGGCGACACCGCCCCGGCCCGGGTCGCGGCATGGCTCGAGCGCGCCGTCCTCGCTCCGTTCCGCGACATGCTGACCCGGCGCGGCGCATTGGCGATCCTGGTCTTTGTCATCCTCTACAAATTCGGCGACGCGCTCGCCGGCACGATGTCGAACCCGCTCTACGTGTCGCTCGGCTTTACCAAGGTCGAGGTCGCCAGCATCGGCAAGATCTATGGGTTCACCGCCAGTCTCGCCGGGCTCGCCCTCGGCGGCGTCATCGTGCTGCGGCTCGGCATCATGCGCGCCCTCTTGGTCTGCGGCGTGCTGCAGATGCTGTCGAACCTGATGTACGCGCTGCAGGCCTGGGTCGGGCACAATGTGGCGGTGCTGGCGCTGACCATCGGGGTCGAGAATTTGACCGGCGGGATGGGCTCGGCGGCGTTCGTCGCCTATCTCTCCGGGCTGTGCAATCTCGCCTTTACCGCCACCCAGTACGCGCTGCTGTCGTCGCTGGCGGCGGTCGGCCGCACCACGCTCTCGGCCTCGGGCGGCGCGCTCGCCGACCTCTTCGGCTGGGGACCGTTCTTTTTGCTCAGCACCCTCGCCTGCCTGCCCGGCCTCGCCCTCCTGATGTGGATCATGCGCGAGCGGCCCGCCCTTCGGGCAGATGCAGCCCCACAAGCTCAGCCGTAGGAGAGCAACTGCGCGCGGTGGCGGTCGAGCCAGGCGCGCGGGGCGGCGTTGCCCGGCGAGAGGCTGTCGACCAGCCGCCAGAAGCGCGGTCCGTGGTTCATCTCGGCCAGGTGCGCCACCTCGTGCGCGACGACGTAGGCGACGATCGCCTCCGGGGCAAAGATCAGCCGCCAGCTGAACGACAGATTTCCGCCCGACGAGCAGCTGCCCCAGCGGCTCCTTGTGTCGCGCACGCTGATCCGCGCGATCTTATGCCCGATTTGGGCGGCGAGCGGGCGGGCGCGGCGCGCCAGCTCGTCTTGGGCGAGGACCGCCAGATGGTCGCGCACCCGGCGCGCGATATGCGCCGGATCGCCGCGCACGAGAATCTCGCCATCGGCGATGGTCACCGGCGGCGCCGCCGGATCGAGCCAGCGACGAATGCGATGCGGGGCGCCCAGCACCGGAACCACCGCCCCCTCGACAAACGGCACTGGGCGCGGCAGCGCCTCGAGCCGGGCGGCGATCCATTGGCGCTTGTCCCGCAGAAAGCGCAAGCCCAGTTCGGCCGGGACGCCCCGCGGCAACACCAGCTCGACCCGGCGCCGGGCGGCATCGATGCGCAGCCCGACCCGCCGCGCCCGCGGGCTGACCCGGACCGCGAGCGGGGCGCCAAGGTCGAGCGCCACCGCCTGCCGGCCGATCTCGGATAGCGCCAATTCGCCGCGCGACCGCGCAAGACCAAAGGAGACGTCACGCAAGCCCGCCATTCCCTGCCTTTGTCGAAAATTTGTCAGCGCGCAGGCCACGCGCTTCGTCGAAGCCTTTCGTCTCTGAGCCGATTGCGCAAGCGGGTTGGTGGGCCTGCTGATCCTTTGTTGTCGTCACGCCTGCGCGCGATCGATCAGGTGAATAAACGAGCCGAACGCCGAGCCTCGCCGCAGGCCGTGCCGACCGAGATCGGCTCCGGCGGCGTCCGCCACCGACCACAGCCGGTCGGCCGCCTCCTCGCGGACCACGGTCGCATAGTGGAATTCGTGGCCGCGGAAGCACTGGCCGGCGGCGCCGAGCGGTCCGCTCGCGAGCAGGCTCGCGCGACGGTAGCCGAGCGACAGCCGGCGCTCGGCAAAGCTCGTGACCAGCGGCAGCAGCCCGGCCATCGGGTGGCGGCGGCCGTCGGCGTCGATCAGCGCCTCGCCCAGCACCATGTAGCCGCCGCATTCGCCATAGACCGGCTTGCCCTCGGCTGCGGCCCGGCGCAGGCCGGCGATGAATGCGCCGCCGCCGGCGATGCGGCCGGGCCACAGCTCGGGATAGCCGCCCGGCAGATAGACCGCATCGGCGCCGCAGTCGGGCGGCTGATTGGCGAGCGGCGAGAAAAAGCTGAGCCCGGCGCCGGCGCGGCGCCAGCCGTCGAGCATGGCCGGGTAAGCGAAGCGGAACGCGTCGTCGCGGGCGATGGCGAGATGCCGGCCGAGCGGCGGGATCCCGCAAGCATCGTTGCCGGTAAGCCCCGAGGGCCGCGCCCTGGCGAGCAACCGGTCGATGTCTAGCGCCGCGCCGACCGCAGCCGCCGCAAATTCGATCACCGCCTCGGCCGTGGCGATCTCGCCAGCCGGAACCAGGCCGAGATGGCGCGACGGCAGGGCTAGCGCCGGGTCGGCGGGGAGTGTTCCGAGCACGGCAAGGTCGGGCAGATGTCGGGCCACGGCCCCGGCCAGCAGCGCGCGATGCCGTTCGCTCGCGACCCGGTTGAAGATGACGCC
This sequence comes from uncultured Alphaproteobacteria bacterium, assembly GCA_963814805.1. Taxonomy (GTDB): domain Bacteria; phylum Pseudomonadota; class Alphaproteobacteria; order ATCC43930; family CGMCC-115725; genus AP-15. The sequence continues at coordinate 246,853 of CAWFER010000007.1, forward strand.
GGCGAGCGGCAGCTCCGGCCGATGACTGGCGAAGCCGCGCAGCAGGGCGGCGACCGAGGCGCCCTGCCCGCGCGCGTCGACGACCAGCACCACCGGCCAGCCGGTGAGCTGCGCTAGTTCGGCAGTCGAGCCCGCTTCGCCATCGGCCCCGGCGCCGTCGAACAGGCCCATCACCCCTTCGCACAGCACGATCTCGGCGGCGGCTTCCAGCGCCGCGACGCGCGCGGACAGGGTCTGCGGCCGCATCGCCCACGGGTCGAGATTGACGCACGGCCCGCCGCTCGCCGCGGCATGAAAGGTCGGGTCGATGAAATCGGGGCCGGCCTTGGCCGCTGCGACCCGCAGCCCGCGCCGGCGCAGATGGCGCAACAGGCCGGCGGTGAGGAGCGTCTTGCCGCTGCCCGAAGCCGGGGCGGCGAGGACCAGCCCACGGCCGGTCATATGCGCGGGCCGTCGCCCCTCGCGCGGGCTAACCCGGCAATTTGTCGCCGTCGGGCGGGGCCGGCACCTCGAAGGCGTTGACCATGCCGGAGAGGAAGGCGAAATAATTGGCCGCTCCGGTCAATTCGACCATCCACTGCTCGCCATGCCGCGCTTTGAGCCGGTCGAATAGCGCCTGGTCGACCCGGTTGGCGCGGATCAGCTGGCGCGTATAGGTGACGACATCGCGCTCGTCGGCCGGCAATGCGGCGGGGTCGCCCTTGGCGCGAATCAGGTCGATCGTGGCGTCCGGCACCCCGGCCCGGCGCGCGGCGCCGACCTGGGCCGCCCACACATAGGCGGCTTCCTTTTCGCGCACCGCGGCGAGGATCGCATGCGAGCGCAGCTTCGCCTCGACCACGCTGCCCTCGCGGAAAAACGTCACCAGCGGCAGCACCCGCTCGGCCAGCGCGGGGCTCTTCAGCATGATGCTGAACGGGCCGCGCACGTTGCCGAAGACCTTGACCACGTCATCGAGCACGTGCTGATGCTCGGCCGGCACGTCGGCCTTGCCGGAGACCGGCGCAATTCTCGGCATGGTTTCCTCCCCCTTCGATCAGATGCCCGGATAGGGTTTGCCCCAGCCGTCGAGATAGACGACATCGGAGAGCGGGCCGCGGCCGACCGGGCCGAACCGCCCCATCGGGTAGCCGATCGGCAGGATCGCGTAAGAGTGATAGCCGGCGGGGATGCCCATCGCCGCGTCGACCTCTTTCTCATAGGCGGTGTGCCGGGTCGTCAGGGTCGAGCCGAGGCCGAGCGCGCGCGCCGCCAGCAGCATGTTTTGCACCGCCGGGTAGATCGACGAGCCGGCCGTGCGCCCCGGATTGGCGCCGTCCTCGAGGCAGGCGACGATCCACACCGGCGCTTCGTGGTAATGGTCGGTCAGATATTCGACCGCCGAATGCTGGCGCTTGTAGCGGGCCGGGTCCGAGCCCGGCGGCGGCGGGCTCGACGCGTAGCGCGGCCCGACCACTTCGTCGAACGCCTTTTTATAATAGACCTGCACCGCCTTTTTCTTCGCCGGATCCTTCAGCACCAGAAAGCGCCAGCGCTGGGTGTTGCCGCCGCTCGCCGCCGCCTGCCCGGCCAGCAGGATCTTGCGGATCAGATCGTCGGGCACCGGGTCAGGCTTCAACCGGCGCATCGCCCGCAGGGTGTGCATGATCTCGAAGATATCGGTTCCGCCTGGCGTTGCTTCGGGCATTCGTTCCTCCGTGATCGGTCGCGGCGAAGTCTAGTGGCGATCAGCGCGGCGCCACAAGGACGTTGCGCTAGCGAGGCCTAGCTTCTTGCGCCGAGTGCGGCGAGGCGGCGCTGGGCGTCGAGCATGTCGGGGGCGTCCTTGGCGGCGGGCTTGAGGTGGAAATCGAAATCCGCGGTGTAAAAGGGCGCCTCGATGCCGAGTCGGCGGGCCTCGCCGTCGGCTCGGTCGTGCCGGACGAAATCACAGATCAGCGAATCCTTGACCGCGAACACCGCGTCGCTGCCGAGATATTGGTCGGTGCGATCGAAAATGTGCGTCGTCACCGGCTCGTAGCCCGCGGCCGAAACCACGAAATGGATGTGCGCCGGGCGCCATGGATGGCCGCCGGTGGCGCGCAGCATGGCGCCGACCGGGCCGTCCGACGGGATCGGGTAGTGGACCGGCAGTACGGTGCGCACCAGGAACCGGCCATCGGCGTCGGTGTGGAATTTGCCGCGCATGTGCAACTCATGCAGATTGGGGTCCTGCGAATCGTAGAGGCCGCTGGTCTGCGCCTGCCACACATCGAGGAGCGCGCCGGCGACCGGGCGGCCGTCGAGGTCGAGCACCCGGCCGCTGACCAGGGTCGGCGCGCCCTGGTGGTCGAGATGGGCGATGTTGCCGCCCCAGGGCAATTCGGGCGCGTTCTGGCGATGGAACGGCCCGAACACGGTCGATTCGGTCGCCCCGTCGGGCTTGCGGTGATTAAGGAGGTCGACCACCATCGAGACGCCCAAGGTGTCCGAGAACAGGATGAATTCCTGGCGCTTGTCGCTGTTGATGTGACCGGCCTCGGTCAGGATCTCGATCGCCTGGAACCACTCGGCCTCGGTCAGGCCTGACCTCCTTGACGAATGCGTGCAGATGGCCGATCAGGCTCAGCATGATTTCCCTGAGCCGCGGCTGCGGCGTCTGTGCGAAACGCTGCACCACCTCGGCGGTGATGTCGTCTTCGGTCTTGTTGCGCGGCATCGGCATCGCCGGCCTCCATCGGGCTGTTCGCTCGATCATTACCACGAAAAATCGCACCCGGGCGTGAGGCGTTGCGCGCCCGCTTCCACCCGGCCCCGTCGGATGCGCAGAATTTCCTCCTGGCCGATGTGCGCGGCGCGCTCGCGCCCTATCTCAATGTCTTTCTGGGTCACGCAGCAGAATTGGAGCCAGGCGGCGGTCGGGCTGGTGACGACCGGCGGCGGGCTTCTGGCGCTGGCCGTACAGGTTCCGATCGGCGGCCTGATCGCGATGCCGGAAACGGCGCAGGCGTCCGAGCCGCCACCGGCGACGCAGCCGCCCGGTCCTCCGCCGGGGCTCGGATCGGGGCCGACGCAGGCCAGTTTGGCGGCTCTGGCCAGCGCCGCTTTCGGTTGCAATTCGTAGTTAATTTTTTAGATATGAATTGCAACCGGGACCGAATCGCCGCACTATGTCCTCGGCATCGTTATGTCCCCCCAACGATGCATCTGCGCTTGCCGGTGGGCAAATCGGCAGGCGGACAGAAGCCCCGGTCCCCCCCGACCGGGGCTTTTCTGCCCTCGCCCCAATCTCGCTTCCGTTGCAGCATTCTCCACAGATGACCGCTCGGCAATGGCTGCGCGTGGCGCTGGTCGGGCTCGGCGCCGCGATCGTCCCACTCGATACCGCCGTCAACATCGCCTTTCCCGCGATCACCCACAGCTTCGGTCTGCCGATCCGCATGATCCAATGGGTGGTGATCTCGTACGTACTGACCTATGCCAGCCTGATGCTGGCGTTTGGCCGGGTCGGCGACATCTTCGGCCACGCCCGGGTGTTCCGCGCCGGGCTCGCCTGGAGTGTGGCGGCGTTCCTTCTATGCGCCGCCGCCCCGGCTTATGGCTGGCTGTTGTTCTTCCGCTTTCTGCAAGGGATCGGCTCCGGCCTCGTAATCAGCGTCGCCCCGGCGCTGGTGACTGGGCTGTTTCCGGAAAACCGCCGCAGCCGCGCCGTCGCCGCGTTCACGATGATCTTTGCTCTCGGCTCGGCGGCGGGGCCGCTCGTCGGCGGGGCGTTGGTCAGCCGCTGGGGCTGGCCGGCGGTGTTCTGGTTTCGCGCGCCAATCGCGCTCGCGGCGCTGCTCACCGTCCACGGGCTGGCGCCGCCACAGCGCACCGGCGCGCGCGAGCCGCTCGACCTCGTCGGCGCGTTTCTGCTGGCGCTGGCGATCACCACCTTGCTGCTGCTGGTCAACGCATTGCAAGGGCTCGGCCGCTATGACTACCTCGTCGCTCCATTGCTGGCGCTGGCGCTTGCCAGTCTGGTGGCGTTCGTGCGCCGGGAGAGCCGCATTGCGGCGCCGGTCGTCAATCTCGAGGTATTTCGCAGCCTCGGCTTCGCGATGGTCAATTGCGCCAGCGTGCTGGTCTATCTGACGAGCTTTGCGGTGCTGCTGTTCGTCCCCTATTACCTGGTTCGCTTTGCCGGCCTGTCCCTGCCGCTGGCTGGCGCGGTGCTGGCGCTGTCCTTTGCCGGCAGCATCGCCGCCTCGCCGCTCGCTGGGCATATGATCGAGCGTATCCGGGCCGAGCGCATCGCGCTCCTGGGCGCGGTCCTGGGCGGTGGCGGGCTGTTTCTGATCGGCGGCTGGGGCGCCGCCCCGACTCTCTACGCGATCCTGGCGGCTCTAGCGCTGCAAGGGTTCGGCGCCGGCCTGTTTCAGGTCGCCTATATCGACGTGGTGATGGCCACCCTGCCGCACCGCCACCGCGGCGTCGCCGGCAGCATCGCGATGCTGACCCGCACGCTCGGCATCGTCAGCGGCGCCGCCGTGCTCACCCTCGGGTTCCACGTCATCGAGACCGCGTCGGCGGCGGCCGGGCATAACCCGGCCACTGCCTTCCTCGCGGCCTTTGGCATGACTTTTCACCTCGCTGGCCTCGGCTCGGCGCTGACCGGGTTGGCGATCGCGCTGACCGTCCGCACCCGCTGAACGCGCCCCGGACCCAGCCGAGGCGGATCCTCACTCGTCGTCGAGCGTGAACCCGACTTTGAGAACCACCTGATAATGCGCGACCTTGCCATCCTCGACATGGCCGCGCGTCTGCAGCACCTCAAACCAGCCGACCTGCCGCAAAGTGCGCGACGCCCGCCCGACCGCGTTCTGGATCGCATCCTCGATGCTCTTCTCCGAGGAGCCGGCGACCTCGATGATCCGGTACACATGTTCTGGCATTTGCGTGCTCCTTTGTGGTGCCTCGGGTTCGATTCAAAGATAACGCCGGCCAGCCTGCTTCGTCCCGGCGGGCCGGAATTTATACCCTGCCGCCGCACCCGTCGCGCGCTATCCTGCCGCCCGGTTCGACGGTCGAACAACACAGGGAGGGTGGAAATGGCGGTGACGATCTATCACAATCCGCGCTGCAACACCTCGCGCAAGACGTTGGCGCTGTTGCGCCAGCGCGGGGTCGAGCCGCAGATCATCGAATATCTGAAGACCCCGCCCTCGGCGCCCGAGTTGAAAAAGATCCTGGGCCAGCTCGCCATGCCGGCAGCGAAGCTGCTGCGCAAAAAAGAGGCCGCCGCCGCCGGCATCGACCCGAAGGCGATGTCCGAAGACGCGCTGGTCGCGGCGATGGTCGCGAACCCGATCGTCATCGAGCGGCCGATCGTCGTCTCCGGCGGCAAAGCCGCGCTCGGCCGCCCGCCGGAAGCGGTGCTGGCGGTGCTGTCGCCGCCTTCCTAGTCTCGACGCGTTTTCGCGGTGTATTCGGTGGCGCAGAAGGTCCCGCCCTGGTATTGCTCGGCGATCGGGTCGGCGCCGGCCGGCTCGGCCGCCAGCACCGCCTCGGCATAGGGCTCGGAATCGTCCTGCGGCCGGTAGCCGAGACGATAGGCGTTCGCATTGTCGTACCAGGAGCGTCGGTTGTTGGAGACGCCATAGACGATCTCGTAGCGCAGCTCGGGGTGATCGAGCCCGATGCGCACCAGCTGGGTCAGGTCGCGCGGGCTGATCCAGATCGAAAGCCGCCGCTTGTCGATCGGCTGGGTCCCGAAATTGCCGATGCGCACGCACAGAAAACCGATCCCGTGCTTATCCGAATAGAGGCTGGCGAGCGCCTCGGAGAAGGCCTTGCTGACGCCGTAGCGGCTGTCCGGCCGCGGCGCCACCCGGTGGTCGATCGTCTGCGCGCGCGGGTAGAAGCCGACCGCATGGTTGCTGGTGGCCATGACGATGCGCTGGACCCCGGCCCGCCGCGCCGCCTCGAACACATTGTAGAGGCCGACGATGTTCGATTGCAGAATGACGTCCCACTCGGCCTCGCCCGAATTGCCGCCGAGATGGATGATGCCGTCGACGCCCTCGACCATGCGCTCGACCGCGGCCATATCGGCAATCTCGGTCCGGTCGATCTCCTCGCCATCGCGCGCCGGCGACAGCGCCACTCGGTCGGACAGCCGCAGCGCCGGATAGACCCCGCGCAACGTCTCGCGCAGCGCCCGACCGATGCCGCCCCCCGCACCCGTGATCAGTACGCGATGCACCCAATCCTCCTACACTCACGCAACGAAGGCTTCGTGTTCACGGCAGGGAGCATCCAACCGATTATCAGAGCCGATCTTGCGAGATCCGGTCCACGGCATCGCCCGCCTAAGACACTAAGCCGCCGGCCGACCGCGCCCTTTCGGGAGCTTCCCATAATCGCGCGCAAACTCGTCGGGAAACGCCCGATAGCGCAAGCTGTCGGCGTGCAGCTCAAACTGGTCGTCCCAGCGGATAACGTCCCCGTCTTCGACCAGCTTCAGCTGGGAGACGAACCGGTCGGGATCGCGAAACGGCGCCGCCACCGGAGCCGAATTTACGATCTCCGCAAGGCTGAGATGCGCCTCCCTTCCATCCTCGAAGCGCAAGTCGAGCGAGAAATCCGGGTTGGCACGGGCGCTTGCGATCTGATGCACCGATCTAATCCTCGACTTTCCCAATCGGGTTGCCGCGCGCAGCATCGATCCACAGCCGTTGAAGCGGACCGCGATGGCTCAGCACCCAGCTCTGAATCCGACGCGTCGCGGCGGGGCCAATCGTCCCGCGTCCTTCCAAAACTCTTGCATCCGCAATCGCAAACTTGATCCGGAAGTCTGCTCCAAAAGCATGTAGATGCGGTGGCTCATGGTCCAATGGAAATATCATGATGCGAATGCCATCGATCAACGCGATCGTGGGCATCAAGCCGCCACTAACGCAACACCCGTACCGGCGGCACCTCGCGCGGGATGATCAGCTGACAGCCGGTGGCGGCCTGGACCTCGTCGATGGTGACGCCGGGGGCGATCTCCTTCAGCGCCAGGCCCTCCATGGTCACCTCGAACAGCCCGAAATTGGTGACCACCAGGTTGACGACGCCGCGCGCCGTCACCGGGATGGCGCAGCGCTCGACTAGGCGCGGGCTGCCGTTCCTGGTCTGGTGCTCCATCGCCACGAAGACGTGCTTGGCGCAGGCGGCGAGGTCCATCGCCCCGCCGATGCCACCACCCTGCTGCCCGGCCATCTTCCAATTGGCGAAATCGCCGTTTTCTGCGACCTCGTAGGCACCGAGCACGGTCACGTCGATCCGCCCGGCGCGAATCATCGCAAACGAATCGGCGTGGTGGACGATCGCCGCACCCGGCCGCAAGGTCACATGCTGGCCGCCGGCGTTGACCAGGTGCAGATCCTCCTCGCCTGGGGGCGCCAGGGGGCCGTAGCCGATCACCCCGTTCTCGGAATGAAAGATGATCTCGCGGTCGCCGAAATCGCAGTTCGAGCACAGGGTCGGGATGCCGATGCCGAGATTGACGATCCAGCCGTCGCCGAATTCCATCGCCAGCCGGTCGCACATCTGCTGCCGGGTCAATCCTTTTGCCCTCTCGCTCATTAGGAGCTCCCTATTGGCCACGTCATTGCGGCGCCCGCGGATTGAGCGCCGGGTTGTAAAGCACACTCAGCTTAAACCCGCTATACCAAGATAATTGCGCATTGTTGTCTTGCGGCAACGGATTATCGATACTAAGTTTTGGCCCGGCAAATATGAAGCCGTAATTGAAATGGTTTTGCTGCGTCCATTGGTTGGCCTGATTGCTGACATCGACCGAGCACGGAGTGAACATTTCCCCGTTACAGGTCGGCAACGTTACATCATTGTCGTAAGGCCACCAGTATGGGCCTTGGTCGCCCGGGATTTGGCCGGTCGACATGCCAAGGACGGTTGCGTAGCCGCGCGCCGGGTTCTCCGGGGGACCCGTCGTCTGATTCTCCGAGTGGTCCACCACGTACATCAAAGTGGCGCCTGCAATCGTATCGAACTTTCTCAGGTCGAACTGTACGTGGCCGCGGTAGATCCTCTGCTGTTGAAAGTTGCAGGGGAATGGTTGCGCCCCAGGAACAAACAAATCTTCCCAGCCCACAACGATCTCTCCCGCGCTAGCAGGCTCGGGTCCGGTGCCGTAGGTGGGAACCGAGATACATGGTCCTGAGTTGTTGTTGTCGTATTGAGTCGCCCAACTGACGTCGGTTGGCGAAAGGACTTCCGTTTTAAGTGTTATCGGGGTCGGCGGACAGCCCGTCAGCATCAACAGAATAACCGCGGCCGGACCCAGAATAATCGTGCGTTTCATGTTGCCTCCCAGGTCCGGCGCCATTGGCGCGCTGGCGGCGATGCGGTACTTCGTACTGCGGCCCGGCATTGCATATCCGGCTTGCCGCGGGATCGCGGTTCGGGTTTTGGGCAGATCCTCACTTTGCCGAGGGGCGGCGGGGCCACCAGCCTTCGGGCGGCGGCGGGATCTTGACGATGCGGTCGACGAAGACGCCAGCGGTGTGCACGTCATCCGGGTCGATCGCGCCCAGCGGCAATATGTCCTCCTCGACCTCGACGATCGTGACCCGCGCCGCCATCGCCATGACCGGGTTAAAATTGCGCTGCGAGCGGCGGAACCGCAGATTGCCGGCGGCGTCGGCCTGATAGGCGCGGATCATCGCGTAATCGAGCGGCAATGCGTGCTCGAGCAGGTATTCGCGGCCGTTGAACATTCGCGTCTCGCGGCCCTCGGCGAGTTCGGTGCCGACCGCGGCCGGGGTGTAAAACGCCGGAATGCCGGCGCCGGCTGCGCGCATCCGCTCGGCCAAGGTGCCCTGCGGCACCAACTCGGCCTCGATCAAGCCTTTGGCGACATAGTCCGACAGGATCAGCCGCTGCGAGGCGCGGGTCGGCGCGGTAAAGGCGCAGATGACCTTTTTGACCTGCCCGTTCTGGATCATCTGACCCATATCGGGCGCCTCGGGCGGCAAGGTCGCGCCGCCGCGCGTCGAGTTCGACACGCAGGTCAGCTCCTTGGCGCCCTGCGCCGCCACCGCTCCATAGAGATTGATCGGCATGCCGACCACGGCGAACCCGCCGAAGCCGATCGTCGCCCCGTCCGGGATGTCTCGAACCGCCTCGGCAAAGCTCGAGCAGATCTTGCTCCTGGCGACCATTCCCCCGCCCAATTCTGGTTTTTCCGCCATCATCATGCGGCAGGTAGGCCCGCTCGACAACCCGATCGCGAGCGGCCGACGCCGATCGACAATTCCTCCGCTGACGCCGCCGCGGACTTTTCCGCCGACAGCCCTGCGTCGACCGCCGGCGGCGGAAATGGCGCGCAGTGGCTATAACAGTTCGGACCTGAAGGATAGCCCAAGAGGATGGCTCCGCGGATGGCGGCGATAATCGAGGTCGACGACCTGGTGAAGCGATACGGGGCCTTCACCGCGATCGATCATGTCTCCTTCACGGTCGCCGAGGGCGAGATCCGCGCGTTCCTCGGCCCGAACGGCGCCGGCAAGACGACGACGATCAAGATCCTGACGACCGTGCTGGCGCCGAGTTCGGGTCGGGTCAGGGTGGCCGGACACGACCCGGTGCGCGAGCCCGGCGCGGTCCGCCGCGCGTTTGGCATCGTGTTCCAGGACCCGAGCCTCGACGAGGAGCTCACCGCTTACGAAAACATGGAATTGCACGGGGTGCTTTATGGCGTGCCGCGTCGGGAATTGCGGCGGCGGGCGGAAGCGCTGCTCGGCTTTGTCGAGCTGTGGGACAGGAGGAAGGACTACGTCAAGGAGTTCTCTGGCGGGATGAAGCGGCGGCTCGAAATCGCCCGGGCGCTGCTGCACCAGCCGCGGATCCTGTTTCTCGACGAACCCACACTCGGGCTCGACCCGCAGACCCGTTTGCATATCTGGGAGTTTGTGCGCAGCCTCTCGCAAGAACAGCAGCTCACGGTATTCTTTACCACCCATGCAATGGAGGAGGCCGAGCGGGTGGCTGGCGCCATCACGGTGATCGATCACGGCCGGATCGTCGCCGAGGGGACCGCGGCATCGTTGAAGGACGAGACCAAGAGCGGCTCGCTCGAAGAGGCGTTCATCGCGCTGACCGGACGCAGCATCCGCGAGGACGACGCCAGCCCGACCGACCGGATGCGCATGCTGCGCCGGGCCTGGCGGCGCTGATGGGCGCGGCGGCGATGGGCGCTGCCATGGGCGCGGTGCGGATCCTGTGGCTGCGCCAGCTGAAGCGCTATGCGCGCTCGCGGGCGCGGATCGTCGGCGCGCTCGGCCAGCCGGTGCTGTTCTTACTGGCGCTCGGCTTCGGCTTCGGCCCGGTCTTCGCCCGCGCCGGTCATGGCGACTATCTCGAGTTTCTGGCGCCCGGCGTCATCGTGATGGGGATCATCTTCAGCGCGGTGTTCGGCGGCATCGAGATCATCTGGGACCGACAGTTCGGCTTTCTGAAGGAAACCCTGGTGGCGCCGGCGCCGCGGCTGGCGATCGTGCTCGGCCGCACCCTCGGCGGCGCCACGACCGCATTTCTGCAAGGCGTCATCGTGCTGGCGATCTGCCTCGTTGCCGGCTTCCGCATCCACGATCTGCCGCTGGCGCCGATAGCGCTGGCGTTCATGTTCCTGATCGCGCTGCTGTTCGCCGCGATCGGCGCCGCCATCGGCTCGGTGCTCAAGGACATCCAGGGGTTCCAGCTGATCATGAATTTCCTGGTGCTGCCGCTGTTCTTCTTTTCCAACGCGCTGTTCCCGGTGAAGGGGCTGCCGGAGCCGCTGCGGATCGCCGTGCGGCTCAACCCGCTGAGCTATGGCGTCGCCGGCATCCGCGACGCGTTCGGCGGCCGCGCCTCGCTCGACATGGTGACCGACTTTGCCGTGCTGGGCGCGCTGGCGCTGCTGCTGCTCGCCCTGTGCAGCTATCTGTTCTCCCGCATCGAGCTTTGAGGCGCGCCGCTTGTCGCTAGTCAGTCTATTGCATGGCGGCGGCGAATTTCGCCAGGTCGATGACCGCCCGCCGATGCGACCCGACGCCGATCAGGGTGGTTCCCTCGCTCGCCTTGACCGCGAACTCGACCCGGCGACCGTCGACTTTGGTGACCACCGCCTCTCCGGTCACCTGCCGCCCGACCGGGGTCGCCGCCAGGTGGCGAATGTCGACCGCGGCGCCGACGGCGCTCTCGCCCGGGTCGAGGTAACCGCGGATCGCATTCAGCGCGGCGTTTTCCATGACCATGATCATGACCGGGGTGGCGAGCACCGCCGGCAGGGCGGCGTCCTTGAAGCTGTTCGCCAGATGCTCGGGCTGCACCAGCAGGGTGAAGCTGCCCTTGGCGCCAAGCGGTATCGGTCGCAAGCTCGGTTCTCCCCGGTTCGGGAGGCGAAAGCTTAGTCGTGCGGCAGATCCTGCGCCAGGCTTCGCCGCTCGATCGCCTGCGCATCGCCCTTCAGCACCTCGAACCGGGTCTCTTGCCGATCGCGCCAAAACCGCAGGTCGAACGACTGCTTGCCGAGCCGCATATCGCGCAAGGTCAGGTCGGGCAGCCAGTCGGGCAGCGCCGGATCAAGGTAGAGCTTGCCCGAGGGCGCGTCCGGCTCGAAGCCAATGAGCGCCTGCAGCATTGAGAACACCGAGCCCGCGGCCCAGGCCTGCGGCACGTTGGCGTCGGGGTATTGCACCGGGAAATTGGCGCCGTCGCGTTCAATCCCGGCATAGAGCTCGGGCATCTGGTAGAGCGCGAAATAGCCGCCGGCATCGCTGACCGCGTGCGCCACCCGCGCGGCCTCCGCGGCAAAGCCGTATTGCCTGAAGCCGATCGCGATGATGCCGTTGTCGTGCGGCCACACCGACCCGTTCTGGTAGGACATCGGATTATAGGACGGGTGGTCGCGCGACAATGTCCGGATCCCCCAGCCGCTCCACATGTCGGGCCGCAGCAGCCGCTCGACGACGCGCCGCGCGCGCGCCTTCGGCACGATCCGGCTCCACAGGCAATGGCCCGGGTTCGAGGCCACGGTCAGCACCGGCTTTTTGTCGCCGTCGAGACAATAGGCGTAGAATCCGCTGTCCTCGTCCCAGAACACGTCGTTGAACCGGTCAAACAGGGTTTTCGCCTTGGCGCGCAATTCCTCGGCCCGGGGGCCCTGCCCCAGAGCCTCATAAACCTCGGCCATGCGGGTCCAGGCGTCATAGACATAGCCTTGCAGCTCGCACAGCGCCTTCGGCCCCTTGACCGGGCTGCCGTCCGGATAAATGACGGCGTCGCCGGCGTCCTTCCAGCCCTGGTTCTCGTAGCCCGCCGAGGAGCGCGTCTGGTATTCCTGAAACCCGTCGCCGTCGCGGTCGCCGTAGCGGTCGATCCAGTCAAGGCAGCGCTCGGCGGTGCCGAGATGGCGCTCGACCAGCTGCCGGTCGCCGGTGCAGCGCCAGGCGGTGTGCAGCGCTATCAGATAGAGCGGCGTCGCGTCGGCGGTGCCGTAATAGGGCGTGTGCGGGATCAGCTTGAAATGGGCGAGCTCGCCGGTGCGCAACTCGTGCATGATCTTGCCGGGTTCGGCGTCGCGGTAATCGTCCAACTCGGTCGCCTGGTATCGGCCCAGAACGTCGAGCGCGCCGCGCACGAAATCGGGATAGATATGCGCGTTTTGCAGCGCCGCGATCAGGCTGTCGCGGCCGAACAGCGCGACAAACCAGGGGATGCCCGCGGCCGGAGTGAATTCGAGATGATGGGTGCCCTCGACCGGCAGCCGCAATCCGGCCATGTCTTCGACCGCCTGGCGATAGAGGTTCTCGAATTCCTCGTTGCTCGAGGCGAGCTTGAGCACCGCCTTTCGCCAGTTTTCCAGCGGCTCGGCCAGCTGCGAGGTCGGCGCGTGGTCGATGCACGCCTCGGGCGCCCGGTGACGATGCTGGCCGACGGTGACCGAATATTCGAGGCAGGTATGCCAGATCTCGCCGGGCTCGATCGCGACCTCGAAACTGATCCGGCCATTGGCATAAACGCAAGGGGATGTATTGCGCCGGCGCGAGACGACCAGCTCGCGCACGAAGTCCCGGTCGCGGTACTCGGTCGTTAAAGTCGCGGCATCCTCGGCCCAGACCGTGGTGATCCGGCCGCGCCGCACCAGATGCTCGCTCTTGATCTCGAGGATGTCGGCGAAATCGCAGCGGATCGCGATCTCGAGGTTGAATTTGACCGGCTTGCGGCCGTGATTGGTCAGATCGAGGTCCTCGTGGATGCCGCCTTCATCGATCGACCGGCCGAGCTGGAGCAGCAGGGTGCGCTCGTCGATATCGCCGCCCTCGGTAACGATGCGGGGGTTGGCCATGAAAACCTGCCCGGCGAAATAGGTAATCGCCCCCGAATTCAGCAAGTCCCAGGAGTAGCCGTTGGCATAGATCGACCACGAGCTCATCACCCTCGTGTCGCGGACGAAAAACCCGCACTTGCTCGGCCACGGAATCTGGCCGTCGGGCGCGGTCACCAGCATGCTGTAGCCCTGATTGATCGTCAGCAGGTTCGGACCGACTTTTAGTTTGAGCGTCATTGGCGAGTTCCTACGGCATCTGCAGTCACGGCGACCCCGATAGCGGTAAACACCGCGTCGCCCGTTTCGGCTGCGCCCGGCCGGGGGACGATCCTCCGGGTCAGTCGGAAATCGCGAAATGCGCAGAGGTCGGCTGCATCGCCCGGCCGTTGACCGGCAAGAGATCCTGCGGACAGGCGGAAAAGGCGACGACGCAGTCGATCTCGGCGCGCAGCGCCACATGGCTGCCAGGGGTGCTGACCGGCGGCCGCACCTCGAGCCGGTTGCCGTCGACGACCGGAATGTTCATGAACAGACTGAGCGGCGAGGGCGTGCGCGGCGAGGCGAGCCCGAGCGCCGCCAAGGCGGCGGCGAGATTGTCGGCGCAATTGTCGTGATATTCGGTGCAGCCGAGCGTCTGGTAGCGCCAGCGGTCGCAGGCGGCAAAGAGGGTGTCGTGAATACCGCCGGAATTGTCGTCGATCAGGGTCAGGATCGGCCGCCGCCGGTTGGTGACAAGGGTGTCGCCGACCGCCGGGATGATGCGGCCGATGGCGACGCGGCTGTGCTCCATCGACATGAATTCATCGAGATCCCCGGCGGCGAACGCCCAGGTGTCGACCACCTGCTGGCCCTTTGTGTTGACCACCTTGACCGTCTGGCCGTGGCGCAGATGCGCCGCCTTGCCGCGACGCGCCGGGATCTCGATCATCGTACCGCCCCCTCGCTTGCTGGCGACCATGATCCTAGCAGGAGGGCCGCGCCCGCTCTATCTCCCGCCGGAGGGAACCTCGATCGGCGCGCAATTGGACCTTCCGGACATCAAACAATCTTCGAGATCGGATTCCTTGCGCAGCGCGTTAACGAGGTAAACCGCGGCGACGACCAGCAGCAAAACTACGATCAATCCGATCACCGCCCCGACTCGCGACCGCTCGCCGCCTTGGTCGTCGGGAGGTTGGACCATGGTGATGCCTCCGCGCCGTCGCCGGCCCGCGGCGCAAGTCCCGAGCCAGCCCTTATATGCACCCGCAACGGCAACGGTGCCGCCTGTCGCATCTGTCCGGCAGTCAAAGGATATGCAAGAGTCCGATCATCATCAGGATCAGGGTGAGATCGCCGTGACCGAACCGCGCTTGCTGACCGCCCGCGAGGCCGCCCGCCAGATCGCCGCGCGCGAACTCACCGCCGAGGCGCTGGCCACGGCCTATCTCGACCGCATCGCGGCGCGCGAGGATGTCGTCGGCACCTGGCAATATCTCGATCGCGAGCAGGCATTGGCCGAGGCGCGCCAGCGCGACCGCGAGCCGCCGCGCGGGCCGCTGCATGGGGTGCCGATCGCGGTCAAGGATCTGATCGACACCGCCGACATGCCGACCGGCTACGGCTCGCCGATCTACCGCGCCCACCGTCCGGCCGCCGACGCCGCCTGCGTGGCGCTGGCCCGCGCCGCCGGAGCGGTCGTTCTCGGCAAGACCGTGACCACCGAATTCGCCGCCTTCACCGCGGGCAAGACGGCCAACCCGCACGACCCCGCGCACACCCCGGGCGGCTCGTCGAGCGGGTCGGCCGCGGCGGTCGCCGATGGCATGGCGCCGCTCGCCTTCGGGACCCAGACCGCCGGCTCGGTGATCCGACCGGCAGCGTTCTGCGGCGTCGTCGGCTACAAGCCGAGCTTCGGCCTGATCAGCCGGGCCGGGGTCAAGCCGCTCGCCGACAGCCTCGACACCGTCGGCGTGCTCGCCCGCAATGTCGCGGACGCGGCCTTTTTCGCCGGCGTGCTGACCGAGCGGCCGGCGCTGCGCCATCTGGCGATGCCGGCGCAAGCGCCGCATTTCGGGCTCTACCGCACCCCGATGTGGGACGAAGCCGAACCCTCGACGGCGGCCGCGCTCGATCTGGCGCGGGCGGCGCTCGAACGCGTCGGCGCCGTGGTCGAAGAGCTGGCGATCGCCCCCGAGCATCGCCGGCTCAACGAGGCGCAGGACCGGATCATGGGGTACGAGATGGCGCGCGCCCTTGCCTACGAGCGGATTCGGCACAGCGCCGAGCTGTCGCCGCGCCTGGCCCAGCAGCTCGATGCCGGAATGGCGGTCGGCGCCGAGGAATACGACGCCGCGCGCGCCCTCGCCGAGACCGCCCGCGCCGGTCTCGCCGGGTTTTTCGCCGGGGTCGACGCGATCCTGGCGCCGGCGGCGCCGGGCGAAGCGCCGGCCGGCCTCGGCTACACCGGGGACCCGGTGTTCAACCGCATGTGGACCCTGCTCGGCGCCCCATGCGCGACGGCGCCGGCGCGCTGGGGCGAGAACGGCCTGCCGACCGGGGTTCAGCTGGTCGGCCGCTTGCACGACGACGTGCGCCTGCTGGCCTGCGCCGCCTTCCTCGAACGCGCGCTCGCCGAGGCGGCATGAGGGCGGCCGCGGTCGGCGCGTTGTTCGCGGCGGCGGCCGGGCTCGCCGGCTGCTCGGCGCTCGATCCCTATCCGACCTATCCGCAGCCCGCCGCCGCCGGGGCAAAGGACGCCGGAGGGCGGGTGGCGATCTGCTACGATTTAGTGGTCAGCTCCGGCGCCGCCGTGCGCAAGGAGGCGCAGGCCCAATGCGCTCCGAACACGCACGCCACGCGCGTCGAGACTGATTGGAAGCTCGATTATTGCCCATTGCTGCTGCCGGCCCGCGCCACCTTTGTATGCGCGCCCAGGAAATAGCCGAACCGGAGAATCAAATGCCTCGTCCAGGGCGCCTGATCGCTGGCGTCGTCGTGCTGCTGGCCATCGCCGGCCTCGCCTCGGTGGCGCGCGCCGCCGAGCCGGTCGCGCTGAACGTTTTCGCCGCCGGCACCCTGGCCCGGCCATTTCATGCGCTCGATGCGATCTTTCAGCGCGAATATCCCAATGTCGCGGTCCAGCCGCAATTCGGCGGCAGCGTCAAGATGGCGCGCCAGATCACCGAATTGCACCAGCCCTGCGATCTGATCGCGGTCGCCGACTACAATGTCATTCCGAAATACCTGTTCGCGCAGAGCGGCCGGCCGGCCTATGCAACCTGGTATGCCGGCTTCGCCCGCAACGCCATCACCTTCGTTTATACCGACAAGAGCAAATACGCCGGCGAGATCACGCCGCAGAACTGGTATCGCATTCTGGCGCGGCCCGGCGTCGAGATCGGCCGCTCCAACCCGGATACCGATCCATCCGGCTATCAGACTCTGCAAATGCTGAGCTTGGCGCAGAGCTACTACCATGTGCCCGGCCTCGCCGCAGCGATCCTCGCCAATGCGCCGAAGGCGAATATGCGCGACACCGAAACCTCGCTGATCGCCGCCCTGCAGATCGGCCAGATCGACTATCTGGCGATCTACCGCTCTGACGCGTTGCAGCACCATCTGCGTTATCTCAAATTGCCGCCGCAGATCGATCTCAGCGATCCGGCCGATGGCCTGGCTTATGCCCAGGCCGTCGCGCACACCAAAAACGGCGACCTCGCCGGCACGCCGATCGTCTACGCGGTGGGCGTGCCGGCCAACGCCGCGCACCCGGATTGGGCCGAGAAATATGTCGCCCTGCTGCTCGGGCCGCAGGGCCAGCAGGCGATGAAGGCGAACGGCTTTGCCGGCCTCGCCCCGGCCTATGCGCCCGATCCCGGCAAGGTTCCGGCGGATCTGCGGGCGCTGGTCGAGCCCTGGCCGGCGCGGTGAGCGCGGCGGCCAGCCCGGGCGCGGATCGGCGCTGGGCGCGGCGCTCGCCGCCGAGCCATCCGCGCGGCGTCTTCCTCTTGTGCTGGCTGCTCGGCGGCCTGCTCGGCGCCTTTATCGTCGTGCCGCTGCTGGCGCTGGCGGCGACGCCGAGCCCGGCGAGCCTCGCCGCCGCCATGCGAACCGGCAATCTGTGGCAGGCGCTGCGTCTCAGCCTCGAAGCGGCGCTGCTGACCGCGATCGTCGCCGGCCTTCTCGGCGTGCCGCTCGCCTACCTGCTCGCCCGCTCCGACTTCCGCGCCAAGAGCCTTGTCGCCGCAATCGTCGACCTGCCGCTCGCCGTGCCGCACACTGTCGCTGGCATCGCCCTCTTACTGGTGCTGGGCCGGGATGGGATCGTCGGAGCGCCGGCCGCCGCACTCTTCGGACTGAGATTCTGGGGGACCCTCGCCGGCATCGTCGCGGCGATGCTGTTCGTCTCGGCGCCCTATACGGTCAACGCGGCGCGCATCGGCTTTGAAGGCGTCGATCCGCGGCTCGAAAAGATCGCCCGCACCTTGGGCCTGGGGCCGTGGCATACCTGGTTGCGGATCACCCTGCCCCTGGCCCGGCGCAGCATCCTGACCGGTCTGACCCTGACCTACGCCCGCTCGATCAGCGAGTTTGGCGCGGTCATGATCCTCGCCTATTATCCGATGACGGCGCCGGTGCGGATCTACACGCTGTTTGTCCGCTCCGGTCTTGACGAGGCCGCCGCCGCCTCGGTGATCCTGCTGGCCATATCCTTGGCGCTGTTCATCCTGTTCCGCCGCCTCGCCTATGGACAAGGCCGCGGCGCGATGGGCAGCCGGTGACGGGGCGCGCCGTTGCCGTCGAAAATCTGTCGCTGCGTCTCGGCGCGTTCGCGCTGAGAGAGCTCGATTTCGCCGTGCAGCCGGGCGAGATCCTGGTGATCCTCGGACCCAACGGCGCCGGCAAATCGGTAACCCTGGAAACCATCGCCGGGTTCTATCGCCCCGATGCCGGCTCTATCGCGATCGGCGGGCGCGACGTGACCCGGTTGCCTCCGGAGCGGCGCAACATCGGCCTCCTATTCCAGGATTTCGGGCTGTTCCCGCATCTCACGGTGGCCGCCAACATCGCCATTGGCCTGCGCCGGCCGCGACGCCGCCTGCCCCGGCGCAGCCTGGCGGAGCTGCTCTCCGATCTCGGGATCGACCATCTCGCCCGCCGCCATCCGCTGGGTTTGAGCCCGGGCGAAAAGCAGCGTGTGGCGCTGGCCCGAGCGCTCGCCGCCGAACCCGACCTTTTCCTGTTCGACGAACCGTTTTCGGCGATCGATGCGCAAACCCGCGAGCGGCTCCGCGGCGAACTCGAAAAATTTCTGCGCGGCGCCGGCGCGCCGGCGATCTTCGTCACCCACGATCACGGCGATGCGTTGGCGCTGGCCGACCGGATCATGATTCTGCGCGACGGGGCGATCGTCCAATCGGGGCCGGCGGCCACGGTATTCGCCCGCCCGGCCGACCGGTTCGTCGCCGATTTTGTCGGTTTCGACAACATCCTTCCTGGTCGTATCGCCGGCCGGTCCGGCGAGGTGGTGACAATCGCGGTCGCCGGCAAACGGATCGATGTCGCCGCGGCGAATGTCGCCGATAGCTGCGCAGGCGCGGTCTGGCTCTGCATCAGGGCCGAGGACATCGACCTCCACCCGTTGGACCGGGCGCACGGCGCCGGCGACTGGCTCGCTGCGCGCATCCTCGCTTTGAAAGATGCCGGCACGCTGACCAAGATCGCGCTCGACTGCGGCTTTCCCCTCCAGGCGTGCGCAATGGCGCGGCAGGTCCGGGCCATGGGCCTCACCATCGGCGCCGAAATCTATGCCGAGCTGACACCGGGAGCAGTCCATGTGATCCCTGTCCGCGACCCCGCGGGGGATCCGGTCGCGGCGCTTTATCATGCCAATGGATGCTAGCCGGAGCCAAAGTAACCAGGCCCTGCGCCCCCGGGGCGACCTGCGGACCGATCGCGGCGTTTGACCACATGGATCGGATCTCGTGCTATCGTCATGGTCAATCGGAAACGACGGGCGGCCATGGATTACGAGCGCTTTTTCGCTGAGCGGCTCGACGTGCTTCGCGCCGAGGGGCGCTATCGCGTCTTTGCCGAGCTGGAGCGGCGTTGCGGCAATTTTCCGCGCGCCTTCGACCACCGCATCGGCGCCGAGGTGACGGTGTGGTGCTCGAACGACTATCTGGGCATGGGCCAGCATCCAGTGGTGCTGGCCGCGATGGCCGACGCGCTGCGCGAGTACGGCGCCGGCGCCGGCGGCACCCGCAACATTTCCGGCAACAACTACCTCCATCTGCTGCTGGAGCGCGAGCTTGCCGATCTGCACGGCCGCGAAGCCGCCTTGGTCTTCACCTCGGGCTACGTCGCCAACGAAGCGGTGCTGTCGACCCTGGCGCGCGAAATGCCTGGCGCCGTGGTGCTGTCGGACGCGCAGAACCACGCCTCGATGATCGCCGGCATCCGCCACAGCCGCGCCGAAAAGCACATCTTCCGCCACAACGACCCGGACGATCTGGCGCGCCTCCTGGCCGCTGTCGGCGCCGAGCGGCCGAAGCTCGTCTGCTTCGAATCGGTCTATTCGATGGATGGCGACATCGCCCCGATCGGCGCGCTTGTGCGACGTCGCCGATGAGCACGGCGCGATGACCTATCTCGACGAGGTGCACGCGGTCGGCCTCTACGGCGAGCGCGGCGGCGGCATCGCCGAGCGCGACCGGGTCCTGCGCCGCCCGAGCGTGATCCAGGGGACGCTCGGCAAGGCGTTCGGGGTGATGGGCGGCTATGTCGCGGGCTCCGCCGTGCTCGTCGATTTTTTGCGCAGCCATGCGCCGGGCTTCATCTTCACGACATCGCTGCCGCCGGTGCTGGCCGCCGGCGCGCTCGCCAGCCTGCGCCATCTGAAAGCGAGCCGGGTCGAGCGCGAGCTGCACCAGCGGCGCGCGGCGACCCTGAAGCGCCGGCTGGCCGAGGCCGGATTGCCGGTGATGCGCTCGCCCAGCCATATCGTCCCGGTCATCGTCGGCGACGCCGAATTGTGCAAGGCCGCCTGCGACGCGCTGTTGCACCGCCACCGCATCTACGTGCAGCCGATCAACTACCCGACCGTGCCGAGGGGCGGCGAGCGCCTGCGCCTGACGCCCGACCCCGTTGCACAGCGAGGCCGATATCGAGGCGCTGGTCGCGGGCCTCGCCGATGTCTGGGACCGCCTGACCCTCAGCCGCGCCGCCTGAGCCAAGGCGAACAGCTCAGCCCGTTCAGGCTTCGGGCGGTTTCGAGCGGCTCAGCAGATCGAGATAGCGCTCGAGGCCCGCCTCCAGGTCAGCTCGATATCGAACCAGTCGGCCAGCGCCTGTCCCCGCGCGCTCAGCGGGCGCAGGCGATCAAGGCGCTCTTTTTTCGCCCGCAGCGGCTCGCGCCCTCCCGCCACAGCTGGCTGCTTAGTAGACGTGCTGGCCGCCATTGACCGAGATTTCGGTGCCGGTGACATAGGCGGCGTCGTCGCTGCACAGGAAAAAGATCGTGCCGGCGACGTCGGCTGGAACGCCCAGCCGATTGAGGGGAATGCGCGGCAGCAGCGCCGCCGTTTCGGGCGACAGCATCGCGGTCTCGATCTCGCCGGGCGCCACCGCGTTGACGCGCACGCCGAGCCGGGCAAAGTCGGCCGCCATCTCGCGGGTCAAGGCCGACAAGGCCGCCTTTGACGTCGCATAGGCGGAGCCCGCGAACGGATGCACGTGATGCCCGGCGATCGAGGTGATGTTGACGATCGCCCCCTTACCCATCGCCAGCGCCGGGGCGAAGGCGCGCGACAGGGTCAGCGGCGCGAAGAAATTCAGCTGGAACACCTTGTGCCAGTCGTCGATCTCGCCGTTGAGGCAGCCGAGCCGCTCCCTGTCCGGCGCCTTGGGCGATACCCCGGCATTGTTGACAAGCGCGTGCAGCGGCCCATCGAGAAACTCCTTGGCCTCGGCGACGAGATGGTCGAGATCGGCGGGCTCGCCGAGATCGGCGGTGATGTGGTGGGTCCAGTTCGGGTCGCGCCGGCATTCCGCCGGCACCCCCTCGCGCGAGCAGGTGATGATCCGCCAGCCGGCGTCGCTGAAGCGCTTGACCGTCGCATGCCCGATGCCGCGGCTGGCGCCGGTCAACAGCAGGACCTTGCGCTTGCCGCTCATTGCGCCCCGACCCTGCGCGGAAAGTTCGAGCGCGCTTCCTCGACCCCCTCCGGGTCCTGGTGGATGATGATCTCGGCATGCGGGTAAGCGGCGCGCAGCCGCGCCTCGACCTCGTCGGAAATCTCGTGCGCCCGGATCAAGCTCATGCCGCCATCCATCTCGAGATGGATCTGAATGAACGCGGCCGGCCCGGCGACCCGGGTGCGCAGATCGTGGGCGCCGACGACCTGGGGGTGCGATAGCGCGATTGCACGGATCTTTTCGCGTTCGTCATCGGGCAGTTCGCGGTCCATCAGCTGGACCAAGGACAGCCGCGCCAACCGCGCCGCGGAATAGATGATCCACACCCCGATGACGGCGCCGAACAGCGGATCGAGGATCAGCAGCCCGAAAATCCCGCTGAGCGCCAGCGCGGCAATGACGCTGAAATTCAGGATCAGGTCGCCGCGGTAGTGCAGTTCGTCGGCGGTGATCGCAATCGACCCGGTGCGGCGCACGACATGCCGCTGATAGAAGACCAGCGCCAAGGTTACCGCGATCGACAGGAGCATGACCGCGATCCCGGCCGGCGAGTTCTCCACCGCGACCGGATGGAGCAGACGGCGCACCGCTTCGGCGAGCAGCAGCAATGCGCTGCCGATGATGAACGCCGACTGGCCGAGCACGGCGAGCGGCTCGGCCTTGCCATGGCCGAAGCGATGCTCGCGGTCGGCCGGGGTCATCGCATGCCGCACCGCAACCAGATTGATGATCGCGGCGACGAGGTCGAGCAGCGAGTTGATCAGGCTCGACAGCAACGCCACCGAACCGGTGTCGAGCCAGGCCAGGAACTTGGCCGCGATCAGCAACGCCGCGACGGTGACCGAGGCATAGGTCGCCGATCGCCGCAGCCGGTTCGCCGGTTCGCGGCTCAGGGGAAAAGCCGTTCCCGCCGCCATCCATCGCCCTCGCGAACAAATAACCACCGATCGTGCAGGCGGGAGGGGCGTTCCTGCCAGAATTCGATCCGCTGCGGCGTCACCCGAAACCCCGACCAATAGGGCGGGCGCGGCACCTCGCCCACGCCGAAGCGGCGTGCGAAATCCTCGACCCGGCGCTCGAGCAGGGCGCGGCTCGCCAGCGGCCGCGACTGGTCCGAGGCCCAGGCGCCGATCCGGCTATCGCGCGCCCGCGTCGCGAAATAGGCGTCCGCCTCGTCGTTTCCGACCGGCCCGACCATGCCCTCGATCCGCACCTGCCGGCGCAGCGATTTCCACAGAAAGCATAAAGCGGCGCGCGGGTTGTGCGCCAGTTCCGACGATTTTCGACTCTCCAGATTGGTGTAAAAGACAAAACCGCGGGCATCGAAGCCCTTCAACAGCACCGCGCGGGCCGACGGCCGCCCCTCGCCGCTCGCCGTCGCCAACATCATCGCCTCCGGCTGCTCCTCGCTTGCTTCGGCGCTGGCGAACCAGCGCGCGAAAGGAGCCAGCGGTTCGTCCTCGACGATCTCGTCCATGATCCGGTTCCCCCGCGCCTCATTCCCAGATTACTCCGAGACGACTTTTTCGGCCGCCCGCCAAATTTCGCGCCGGCCGGGCGAAACCTCGACGGTGTCGACGATCAACGAGGCGATCGTTATCTGCATCGCCGCGGTTTCGGCCTTGACGATGCGCTCCATCGCCGCGGCGACCTGGCGCTGCCACGGCGCCGCGCCAGGGTTGAGCCAGCTGCCGGCAAGGGGCAGCTGCAGCGCCGCGTAGAGCGCGTGCAGCGTCGCCGTTTCCGGGCTCCACGCCAACACCCACTTGCCCTCCTGGGTGTGCGCGACAAAACCGGCGGCGGCGAGCGGACGCAGATGTTCGTCGACCACCGTCGTCGGCGCCCCGAGTTCGGCGGCCAGGGCCTGGGTCGTCGGCCTGGCGCCGCGCCGCTGGGCCCGCGCCAGGGCCGCGATCAGCGCCAGACCCAGCGCCAGCTCGACACCCCCGGCCGAAACCGTGCCGAGGCGCTGGTCGATGCGCCAGTGCGGCAAGCCGGCGGCGACCTCCGCCCCGAGCAACACCCCCATCCACGAAATGTACATCCACAACAGAAAGATCGGGATCGCCGCCAGAGTGCCGTAGACAGTCTGGTAATACGACATAGCGCCAATATAGATGGTGAACCCGACCTTGAGGATTTCGATCGCCGCGGTCGCGATCAGCGCGCCGAGCGCGCCGTCGCGCCAGCGCACCGCACAGTTCGGGATCAGACAATAAAGCAGGGTCAGCGCGACGAATTCCAGCGCCGCCGGCACCGAGCGGGCGAGGCCGTGCAGCCAGCCGCTCTCGATCCATTGGAAGGCTTGCTGACCAAACCCGACATGGTGGGCGGCGATTTCGAAATAGGTCGACAGCGACAGGCTGAGGCCGATCAGCAGCGGGCCGAGCGTGATCAACGTCCAATAGGCCAGCACCCGCTGGCCCCAGGGCCGCGGCGCCGTCACCCGCCAGATCACGTTGAGCTGGTCTTCGACCGTGACCAGCAGCAGGACCCCGGTCGCGGCGATGCCGATGACCCCGACCGCCGTGGTCTGCGCCGCGGAATTGGCGAAGGCGCGAAACCACCATGCCGCCTGATCGCCGACCGAGGGCACGAAATTCTTGAACACCAGCGCCAGGATCTGGTCGTGCACCTGGCCGAAGATCGGAAACACCGACAGCGAGCCGAGAGCGATCGCGGCGAGCGGCACCAGCGAGACGAGTGCGGTGTAGCCGAGCGCGCCCGAGGCGGCAAAGCAGCCGTCGGCGTTGAAGCGGCGCAGCGCATAGGCGGTAAAGGCGGCCAAGGTCGCCAACATGCGCCGCGGCCCGCCGCCTCGTTCGCTCGATCGGCCCTGCCCCGCCTCGCGCTTCATCCCGCAAGCCTTACCGCCTCGCCGTAGCTAACGCCGCCGCTGCCGCCGATTATCCGCCGCCTGCCCGCGCCGCGCCAGCGCCTCGGGCCGCGGGCTCGCCGATTGGCCCTTCGCGAAGGGTTCGTGTACGATGACCCCGCTTGCGAGAAATGGGGATGACCATGCCGCTGATGGCGGGTAAGCAGGGCCTGATCATGGGCGTTGCCAATGAACGCTCGATCGCCTGGGGCATCGCCAAGGCGGTGCACGCGGAGGGCGCCGAGCTTGCCTTCACCTATCAGGGCGACGCCTTGCGCAAGCGGGTGCAGCCGTTGGCGCTGAGCCTCGACAGCGATTTCGTGCTGGAGGCCGATGTCGGCTCGGAAGCGAGCCTCGACGCGGTGTTCGCGGCAATGGCAAAGCGCTGGCGGCAGCTCGATTTCGTCGTTCACGCGATCGCCTTTTCCGACAGGGACGAGCTCAAGGGCAGATACCTGCAGACGAGCCGGGCGAATTTTCTGCGCACCCTCGAAATCTCCTGCTACTCGTTCACCGATGTCTGCCGGCGCGCGGCGCCGCTGATGAAGGCCGGTGGGAGCCTCCTAACCTTGACCTATGCCGGGGCCGAGCGGGTCATGCCGCATTACAATGTGATGGGGGTGGCGAAGGCCGCGCTCGAGGCCAGCGTGCGCTATCTCGCGGTCGACCTCGGCGGCGACAATATCCGGGTCAATGCGATCTCGGCCGGCCCGATCAAGACGCTCGCCGCCTCCGGGATCGGCGATTTCCGCTATATCCTGAAGTGGAACCAGCTGAATTCGCCACTGAAACGCAACGTCACGATCGAGGACGTCGGCGGCGCCGGCGCTCTATCTGCTGAGCGATCTGGCGGCCGGGGTCAGCGGCGAGATCCACCACGTCGATTGCGGCTATCACGTCGTCGGCATGAAAGCCGTCGACGCCCCCGACATCTCGGTGGTGTGACGCATCGGGAGCCTAGGCGATGGCCGGCAATTCATTCGGCACCCTGTTCCGCTTCACCACCTGGGGCGAAAGCCATGGGCCGGCGATCGGCGTCGTCGTCGACGGCGCGCCGCCGCGTCTGCCGCTCGCCGAGCCCGACATCCAGCGCTGGCTCGACAAGCGCAAGCCCGGCCAGTCGCGCTTCACCACGCAGCGGCGCGAGGATGACCTGGTGCGGATCATGAGCGGCGTGTTCGACGGGGTCACCACCGGGACCCCGATCCAGCTGTTGATCGAAAACACCGACCAGCGCTCGAAGGACTACCGCAACATCGCCGATCGTTTCCGCCCCGGCCACGCCGACTATACCTATTGGAAGAAATACGGGGTGCGCGACTATCGCGGCGGCGGACGCGCCTCGGCGCGTGAGACCGCCTCGCGGGTCGCCGCCGGCGCCATCGCGCGCAAGATCCTCGGCTCCGACATCCAGATCCGCGGCGCGCTGGTCCAGATCGGACCGCATGCGATCGATCGCGAGGCCTGGGATTGGCGAGCAGTCGAAGCGAACCCGTTCTGGTGTCCCGATCCTGCCATGGCTGTGCGTTGGGCCGAGCATCTCGACCGGGTGCGCAAGGCCGGCTCGTCGGCCGGCGCGGTCATTGAGATCGTCGCCAGTGGTGTCCCGGCCGGGCTCGGCGAGCCGATCTATGACAAGCTCGACGGCGACCTCGCCCGCGCGCTGATGACGATCAACGCGGTCAAGGGCGTCGAGATCGGCGCCGGCTTCGCCGCCGCGGCGCTCAGGGGCGAGGACAACGCCGACGAGATGCGGATGGCCGATGGCGAAGTCGTATTCCTGTCGAACAACGCCGGCGGCGTCCTTGGCGGAATTTCGACCGGGCAGGACATCGTCGCCCGCTTTGCGGTCAAGCCGACGAGTTCGATCCTGACCCCGATGCGCACCGTCGATGCCGATGGCAACGAGGTCGAGATCGCCACCCACGGGCGCCACGACCCATGCGTCGGCATCCGCGCCGTCCCGGTCGGCGAGGCGATGGTCGCCTGCGTGCTCGCCGATCACCTGCTGCGCCATCGCGCGCTGGGCGCGGACATCTGAGCCGATGCGCCGTCTTGCTGTCGGCTTCTTTGCCGGTATCGGCGTTCTCGCGGTTCTGCTGGTCATCGCCGTCGCTGTTGTCGCGATCCGGCTGAAGCCGAGCCCGCCCGCGCTCCCCGGCGACATCATCCTCTCGGTCGATCTGACCCAGGGCCTCGCCGACCGCCCCGACCAGGGCGGCTGGCTCGAATTGATCGTCGGCGCCAAGCCGACTTTGCGCGATTTTCTCGATGCGATCGAGGCGGCCGGCAACGATCCGCGGGTGAAGGGCCTCGTCGCCCGCATCGGCAGCGACCAGTTCGCGCTCGCCGAGGCGCAGCAGATCCGCGACGCGATCTCCCGCTTCCGCGCCAAGGGCAAGTTCGCGATCGCCTTTTCCGATAGCTTTGGCGAGTTCGGCGGCGGTACCCGCCCCTATTACCTGGCGAGCGCGTTCAACCGGATCTGGCTGCAGCCGATGGGGACAGTCGGCTTGACCGGGCTCTACGCCGAGACCCCGTATTTCAAGGGGACCCTCGACATGCTCGGGATCGTCGCCGAATTCGATCATATCGGCCGCTACAAGACCGCCGCCAACGTGCTGACCAACACCAGGATGACCGCACCCGACCGCGAACAGGTCGAAGCGCTGCTCGCCTCGGCCTCCGCCCAGGTCGTCGCCGGCATCGCCCAGGGCCGCAAGCTGTCGCCGGGCGCCGTGCGCGCCGCGATCGACAGCGGACCGCTGCTGCCCGACGAGGCGCTCCAGGCAAAGCTCATCGACCACATCGGCTATCGCGACGAGGCGGTTGCCGCCGCCCGCAAGCGCGCCGGGGCGCGGGCCAAGCTGGTCGGCCTGTCGACCTATCTCGCGCGGCGCCAAGCGCCCCGATCGCCACGGCCCCCGGATCGCGCTGATCTACGGTTCGGGGTTGATCGTCAGCGGCAGCGGCGCGAACGGGCCGCTGTCCGGCTCGGTCGAGATGGGCGCCGACGATATCGTCCGCGCCTTCCATGCCGCGGTGCGCGACCCCAAGGTGCGCGCGATCCTGTTCCGCATCGACAGCCCCGGCGGCTCGGTCACCGCCTCGGAGACGATCTGGCGCGCGGTCGAGCAGGCCGGCAAGGAGGGCAAGCCGGTCATCGTCTCGATGGGCGATGTGGCCGGCTCGGGCGGCTATTACATCGCCGCGCCGGCGGCCAAGATCGTCGCCGAGCCGGCGACCCTGACCGGCTCGATCGGCGTGCTCGCCGGCAAGCTGGTGATCAGCGGGCTCTTGAAAAAGATCGGAGTGACGACCGATTCGGCGCAGGTCGGCGCCAATGCGGGGATGGGGAGCGCCACTTCGCCATTCTCGCCCTTCGCCCAATCGCGCGTGCAGGCGCTGCTCGACGCCACCTATCAAGGTTTCAAGGCCCACGTCGCCGCCGGCCGGCACATGAGCCCCGACGCGGTCGAGGCGGTGGCCAAGGGTCGGGTGTGGACCGGCGCGGACGCCAAGGCGCACGGCCTCGTCGACGCGCTCGGCGGCTACGGCACTGCGCTGCGCCTAGCCAGGCAAGCGGCCGGGATCGCGCCCGGCGCGCCAATCGATCTCACCCTCTTCCCGCGCGAAAAACCGCCGATTGAGCTGCTTTACGACCGCCTGACCGGCAAGCAGCGTCCCGCCAGCGGGTTTGGCGCCGGCGCGCTCGGCCGCACGATCGAAGCGGTAGAGCCGCTGCTGCTGCGGATCGACGGCCTGATCGAGCCTCCGGGCGCCCTCAGCATGCCGCCAATCGGCCAACCGCGATAGGTTTAGGCCGCCGGCTTGGCGCGCATCTCGCCGGCCACCCTGAGCCGCACCTGAGCGCCTCGCCCGGCAGATAGGCGAGCGGCCTGTCCTCGACCTCGACCACCGCGAGGCTGTCGCGCTCGGCGCTCACGACCGCGCGCCTGCGCTTCGGCCACGGCGATCGCCTCGTTGCGGTCGAGGTCGCGATAGATCTGGTCTGCGAGCGGCAAGCCAGGCCGGCCAGGCGAAGCGCGATACGAGCAGTTTCAGTCGATCAAAAGGGGCGGCCAGGCCTCGACTCCGCCGAGGGTTCCCGCGCGACCCTGCAACGCTCTGATATAGCGGATGGCGGCCGGGGCGTCGCGCGCGGCCTCGCCCGCCGGCGTTGATCCGGATCAATGCGCATTCAGCTCGGTTGAGCGAAATTCGCCCTAACCCTGGGGAGGATGACGATGAAAGTGGCCGAGGTGATGACGCGCGGGGTGATCTCGATCGCGCCCACCGATTCGATGAGGAAGGCGGCGCAGCTGATGCTGCAATACGATATGAGCGGGTTCCCGGTGACGGATCGCGGCAGGCTCGTCGGGATCGTGACCGAGGGTGATTTTCTGCGTCGCGCGGAGATCGGCGCCGAGCGGACCCGCACGCGCTGGATCGAACTGCTAACGGACCCCGGCCAGCTCGCTGAAGACTACGCCCATGCGCATGGGCGCAAGGTCGGGGAGGTGATGACCCGCGAGGTGGTGACGGTCGCCGAGGACGCCTCTCTCGAAGACGTGGTGCGGCTGATGGAACGACACCGCGTCAAACGACTGCCGGTGGTCAGGGGCGACGCGATGGTCGGCATCGTCAGCCGCGCCAACCTGTTGCACGCATTCGTCGTGGCCTCACCCAGCGCCGCCAATGCGCCGGTCAGCGATGCGGCCATTCGCGATGCGCTCATGGCGACGCTGGACAAAGAGCCTTGGGCGCCCCAGGGCGCCGTCAATGTCGTCGTCGAGAACGGGATCGTCGATTTTGACGGCATCATCCGCGACGAGCGGCAGCGGGTCGCGCTGCGCATCGCTGCAGAAAACCTCCCCGGCGTCAAAGCGGTGCGCGACCATCGCCTCAAACTCGACCCGGGCGCTGTCGGATGAACGGAGCATCAGCTACAGCAGCCGAACAGGGCCTCGCCACCAGCCGCAGGTTCGCCGCTTTTGCCCTGATTTTATCGGCCTGGGCCGCCGCTGGTTCGCCGTCGGCTGCAGCGGAAATTGCCAAGGGCGCGCAATTGGCTCGGCAATGGTGCGCCAATTGCCATGTAATCGGCGGCAGGGCCCCCGCAACTATCCAGCAGGGCCCACCGAGCTTCCAATCGATCGCACAAGGCAGCCTGACCGCCGATCAGCTGCGGGTCTTCCTGTCGCACCCGCCGCATGGCGCGATGCCGGACCTGGCGCTGACGCGCTCGGAGATCGACGACCTGATTGCCTATATCAAGACGCTGCGCTGAGCGTTCCGTCGGGCGACCGGCCTCCTCCGCAAGGGCGTGGTCACCGGCCGATCAGGCGCAACCTATCGACTGGATCAAAGTGTCGCTGCTCGATCTGCCGGGGAACGATCTCAAAACCCTGAGCGACAAGACATTGTTCGCGGTCAGCCTCAGCGGTTTGATCCGAATCAAGGCTGGTTGCGTCCCAGTAGCGCGAACGCGCTGTCGTGCACTGATTGTCGGGCGACGGTCCTTGCCCGCCGGGGTTGATCTGGGTCAATGCGAGTTGCCGGGCATTGCGCACTCTGGCGCCGCAGAACTCAGCCCGGAGGTATTCTGATGCGCGCTGCGGACATAATGACGAGTGCGGTGATTACGGTCCGGGAGAATGCTTCGGTGGCGGCGGTTGCAAGGCTGCTAGTCGAGCACGGCATCAGCGCGGTCCCAGTCGTCGATGAGGACAACCGGGTGATCGGCATGGTCAGCGAGGGTGATCTTTTGCATCGTACCGAGACCGGGACTGAGCGCGCTCGCTCATGGTGGCTCGAAATGTTGGCGTCAACAAACCAGCTTGCGGGGGATTACATCAAGTCGCATAGCGGCTCGGTGAAGGACGTGATGACGCGCGACGTCATCTCAATCAGCGACACAACCCCGGTTAACGATATCGCTATTCTGCTGGAGACGAACAGGATAAAGCGGGCGCCAGTCGTGCGAGACGGGAAGCTCGTTGGCATCATCAGCCGGGCGAACCTCGTGCGGGCGCTCGCGATGACGATCAATGAATCGTCAAGCAGCGCCGAGGCCGACGACCGCACCATCCGCGACCAGCTATTGGCCGAGCTGAAAGCGCAAAAATGGGCCGAGGTCTCGCCCGCCAACGTGAC
The DNA here is from genome assembly GCA_963814805.1 of uncultured Alphaproteobacteria bacterium. Taxonomy (GTDB): domain Bacteria; phylum Pseudomonadota; class Alphaproteobacteria; order ATCC43930; family CGMCC-115725; genus AP-15. The sequence goes on from CAWFER010000007.1 coordinate 277,401, forward strand.
CGTCAAGGACGGTGTGGTGCATCTGTGGTCATCTTACTATTCCGAGCAGGAAAAGCGGGCGCTCGTCGTCGCCGCCGAAAATACTCCAGGCGTTCGGCGTGTCGAAGATCACATGAGGTTGGTCGGCGCCTATTTGCTGGGCTAAGCGCATATGGCCGCGACCAGTCCGCCTCATTCTCCGAGAGCATGAAGCCGCCAATAACGGTTAACAGCGGAGCCGAGATATGCCACCACTGCATCCGATTTCGGACAAGGCGGAGGTTTCCGTCGATTTCCCCGACAAAGCCTATATCGGCAGTTTTAGCCGGCACTCGCAATTCGACGCCTACGCCGATGCGGATAGCGTCGCCATCAGGCTGGTGCGGCCAGGCGAGGATCGACGCGAGGCGGTGATGCATATACATTATGGCCTTTTGGCGGATATACTTGTGGAGATCGCGAAATCGCTGGCTTTGCGCGATCCGCTAGACGAGCGGCATCGCACCGAGCTCAGCGAGGCGGCAAAGCAGCTCGCGGCATCGCTCGGGCCGCGGGAAAATAGCTGAAGTCAAGCTGTCCTGATCGAGCCGCTTTTTTGAGGTCGCGCGCGACCTCATCGCACATCCATGCCGGGATCTCGCGCGACGGACCCGGCTCAACGATGGACCAGCACCGGTATCTTCGAATGCGTCAGGACCTTGACGGTCTCGCTGCCGAGGACGATCGCGGAGATGCCGTGGCGGCCATGCGAGGCCATGACGATCAGGTCACAGCCTCTTGCCGCCGCGATGTCAATGATCGCCTGGTAGGGATGCTGGTGCTCGACATGGACCGTCTCGCAGGCGACGCCCGCCGCTTGCGCCGCCTGGGCTACGGCGCCAAGGGTTTTCTCGGCATGTTGCTGCATGCGCGTTTGGTACCGAGCCGGCGTGTCCTCGATCATCTGCGTGTCGGTCGTAAACACATGAAACGGCGGCAAGACCGTCAGCGCGGTGACCTTGGCGGCGAGCCGCTGGGCCAAGGCGAGACCATGCTGGACAGCCTTCCCGGCGAGTTCCGACCCGTCCGTTGGTATCAGGATATTGCTATACATCGTCTCCTCCGTTGGTCACGATGCTGTTGTGGCGCCGAGCGGTCCGCCTCCCTGCGGCGCCGACGGTCAACGCGGTAGTCGGGGGAATTAATCTCGCCCGCGCCGTCCGCCACGCACACGCTGCTCGGTTCCAACGACACGTCGGTTCCGGCAAGATGCTCGCAGCTGTCCTCCAGTAGTGGGAGGGCGTCGTCTCGGCCAACGCCCTCCGAAAACGATCGCGCTTAATTGATCGCGATCTTACGTGGGATCGCCTCCTTTGCCTTCTTCAGCGTCAAGGTCAAGACACCGTCATCGAGCTGGGCGATGATCTGCTGCTGGTCGATCTTGTTTGACAGCGTGAAGGCTCGGGCGAAATGGCCGACATTGTACTCGGTGTAGAGCGGCTCCAGACCCTCGTATTTGGCGAAGTCAATCCGTCCTTCGACCCGGAGCACGTCGTTTTCGATATTGACATCGACATCCTTTTTCTCGACTCCCGGGATTTCCATCACGACGGTCAGGGCGTCGTCGGTTTCATAGATGTCGGTGTTCTGAAGATAGTAGCGGGCGGGGACTGTCTTCTCCTCCTTGGAGACGAGTTCTTTTTTCTCTTGCACCGCGAGATCTTGCTTCGCCACTTGCGACGTTGCCATTTTACCCTCCATCTCCCAAGTCAATGCGGATTACGCGACGGTGATCGATTTCGGCTTGTCGCGCTCCGCGCGCGGGAGATAGAGCGCGAGGATCCCGTCGTGATATTCGGCCCTGACCCGCTCGGCGTCGATTTCGACCGGCAAGGTCACCGCGCGATCGAAACTCCCGGACAACCGCTCGCGGCGATGGAGGCCAGCCGTTTCGCCATATTCGACCGGTTTGGCGCCGGCAAGGCGGATCGTTCTGTCCTTGACCTGGATTTGCAGGTCGGCCTTTCGGATGCCGGGCAGTTCGGTGATGATGACGATGTCCTCGCCCTTGCGAAAGACATTGAGCGGTGGAAAAGCGCCGCCGCCGCTGACGCTCGGCTCCAGCCAACTGCTGGCGCGCAACGCATCGACAGCCTGCTGGAACTGCAGAAAAGTGCCGAACTGGTCGGGAAACAGCATGGCCATGATTTATCCTCCTCGGGGTTGTTATCGGATCCTCGGCAAGCCAGAGTGCGATTTTCCATCCTGGACTAGACTTCTCCGAGCAATTTGCTAAATTCATCCGTTGAATTCGGACGGGGTTCAGCCTACCGACGACATGGGATGTCCTTTCCTGGTGTCGTATTCGTTTTAAAATACGACGTTAAGAGACTTGCTTCATTGATTTGGATCAACCGGTCCGGTTATCGGACTTTTGAGATGGCGCAGGCTTCGGGCATGAGGTGGTCGTGCTTGCGGATACGCCCCGGGTTCCTAAGATGAGCCTGCCAGAAAGGGAATCCGTGTCGATGTCGCGCATGGATAAACCATTCGGAGCCTAACCAATGGCGACAACCGGACTCTGATGCCGATGATCGCGAGCCAATTCCAACCGCGCGCCAAGGGCATTGGCATCGCAGGAGTAAGCGACGGCCGTCACCAGAGGCCGGGCATGCCCTGATGAGTAATTTCCCCTACGTAGTGTTCCTAAGGACCATTCCGGATTTCGACGGTCTCTGGCCAACGTCATTGTCCCGGCGATCGCAAAGCGGATGGAGGGGCGCATGTTCAAGCAGTTCAACCCAGCCGGGTTCAGCGACGGGATTAGCTGTCGCAGCCGCGAAGATGTCGCCATCGCGCAGTCGGGCCATCTTGATGCGCTCGTCGCACTCGAGCAAATCGGATCCCGCCGCAGCTTTGCGCGGGACGCTGAAATCTATGCCGAGGGCGACCCGTCGGACTGCTGGTACAAGGTGGTCTCGGGCGCCGTCCGCATCAGCAAATTGCTCGCCGATGGCCGCCGCCATATTGCCGAATTCAGCTTCGCCGGCGACTGCTTCGGAATCGATAACGTCGGCGAACGCGTCTTTTCGGCCGAAGCCGTCGGCGACGTGATCGCGATGCGCTACCCGCGCCGGGCGACCGAGCAGCTGATCGACGCGAATCCGCAAATGGCCCGCCACCTGTGCGCTATGACCTTGCGCGACCTCGCTCATGCGCAGACGCGCATGCTGCTGTTGGGACGGATGACGGCGGCCGAGCGGGTCGCAAGCTTCCTGCTCGAAATGTCCGAGCGGCGCGATACGCGACGGGCCGTGGATCTGCCGATGTCGCGCAACGACATCGCCGATTATCTCGGCCTGACGATCGAGACCGTGTGCCGCGTGCTGTCCGCTTTCAAGCGCGCCGGGGCGATTGCGATCCCGAACCCGCATCGGATCGAGCTGCGCGTCCGGGGCGCGCTCGAAGCGGTCGGCGAAGCCTGAGCCGGGTCGAGCGGCGGAACCCAGCCCCGAGTCTGAGCCCCGGGCGCCGATCTTCCGATCGCTGAGGCTGAGCCCATCAAGGGATGGCGGGAGCCCGGCCGGCTCGATGGATGCCGCGGCCAACCGCCTGCGAAGGGCGCGCGCGTATGGCTCGGTTCATCAGTCGCCGATGTCAAAGATAAGGTTTGATTCAGGTCAACTTCCGACGCACCCCCTCACATCGCCCCGGCGGCGTGGACGGGCCGGTCGCGCTGGCCAGCGCCTTGGCGGGGTAAGGAGCCGCAGATGATCAAGACCATTCTCGTGCTTGCCACCGGCAGCGACGCCGATGTCGCGACCTTCGCCACAGCGCTACAGATAGCGCGGCTGTTCGCATCCCATCTCGATGTGCTCCATGTGCGGCTCGACATGGTTGAGGTTGCGGTCGCGATGAATGCCAATGCAGGGGGTGGCGGCGCTCTGACTCCGGGGCTGATCGAGCAGTTGGAACGGGAGATCGGCGAGCGCGAGGCCAAGGCCCAGCATATGTTCGAAGAATTCTGCACGCGCGAAAGCCTCGCCATCGCGGCGGCCCCGATGGGCGGAACGACCAAACCGTCGGCGCAATGGCACGTCGAGACCGGCCAGGAGCCCCGCTGGATGGCGGCCTATGGGATGACCGCCGACCTGATCGTGGCGTCGCGAGGCGCCTCGGATGGCGCAACAGCCCGTTCGATCCTCGAAGCGGTGCTGCTCGAAAGCGGCCGGCCGCTATTGATCCCGAGCGCCGCCGCGCAATCTGCGGCGATGTTCGACAAAATCGCGATCGCGTGGAAGCCGACGCCGCAGGCCGCCCGCGCCGTCGCTTTGGCAATGCCCTTTCTGGCCCGCGCCAAAGAAATCGCGGTGATGACGGTCGAAGAAGAGAAAGGCCGCCGCGACGACGCGGACCGGCTGGTGCGCAGCTTGGCTTGGCACGGCATTGCCGCCACCGCGGAGCGGCTGACGCCCGGCCCGTACAACGCTGCCGAGACCTTGCTCGCCGCCGCGGGAGCGAAAGCCGGGCTCCTCGTCCTGGGCGGATACGGCCACAGCCGCCTGCGCGAATGGGTGTTTGGCGGGTTCACCCAGCGCGTTTTGGCCGACGCCCCGTTGCCGGTGCTGATCACCCATTGAGAGCGCCGGAGCGGCGGAGCCCATCCCCGCTGCGCTCCTAAGCTCCAGTTGCCGGCGCGACCAATCCGTGATCCGCGCTTGGTGGAGCGTCGGATAAACCTGTCGTCCCCGATTTTGGACCGACCCCGCCGATCGCGCGGCGAGTTCGACCGCAACCGGCCGCGTTAGAGTTCGCCTGCGCCACTAACCTCGACGCTGTTCTGTTTCGGGGCATCTGATTATGTTGTCCGCACAGCGCAGGCGCCCCAAATCCGGCGGTATGGGTTTCCGCGGCAGCGCCCAGATCGGCGAGGCGAGAACCGATGGCGACCCCATCTGTGTCGGGATCCGCGGTGTTCCGCGTCACGTTGCCGACGATCCGCGTCAAAGAAACCGATGCCGGCTGAACGACTGATCTACGTCGTCGACGATGACGAGGCCGTGCGCCACTCGCTCGCGCTGCTGCTCGAGGCGCGGGGCTACACGGTGCGCAGCTTTGCATCGGCGCCGGAGTTTCTCGCCGCCATGCCGAGCCTGCGCCCCGGCTGCTTGATCGCCGACATCCGCATGCCCGAGATGGACGGGCTCGAATTGCAGCAGCGGCTGATCGAGCGGGCGTTCGCCGTTCCCGCTGATCGTGATCACCGGGCATGGCGACGTGCCGCTCGCGGTGCGGGCGATGAAGGCCGGCGCCGTCGACTTCATCGAAAAGCCGTTTGCCGCGCAGACCATCCTCAACAGCGCCGCGGCGGCTTTGACGCGGCTGGCCGAGCCCGGCGATCGCGACCCGCAGGCGGCGAACGCGGCGGCGCGGCTGGCGCTGCTGACGCCGCGCGAACGCGAGGTGCTGCACGGCCTGCTCGCTGGATTGCCCAACAAGTCGATCGCTTACGACCTGGCGATCAGTCCGCGCACGGTCGAGGCGCACCGGGCCCGGGTCATGGACAAGATGGGGGCGCGCAGCCTGTCCGAGCTAGTCCGAATGGGCCTCGCCGCCGGTTTGCCGCCGCCTCCGAGGAGGTGACGACCGGAGCCGGCTCGCATCCTTGATCCGGATCAATTCGCGCCTCTCGTCGTGTGGCATAGTAGAGGCGGCAACCGGATCGTGGCGCAATGTCTGTCCGCAACCTCGACAAGCTGTTCAAACCCCGCTCGGTCGCATTGATCGGGGCCACCGATCGGAAGGGCTCGGTCGGCGCCGTCGTCCTGCGCAACCTGCGACGCGCTGGTTTCCGCGGCGAATTGCTGCTGGTCAACCAGCATCATCAAAGCCTCGACGGTATGCCGGTTTACCCGGAGGTGGCGGCCCTGCCGCACCCGCCGGACCTCGCCGTCATCGTGACCCCGCCCGATACGGTCCCCGGCCTCGTTACCGCGCTCGGGGCGTGCGGCACCAAAGCCGCGGTCGTCATCACCGCCGGCTTTGGCGAGCTGGGCGATCGCGGCCACGCTTTGCAGCGGGCCATCCTCGACGCCGCGCGCCCGCATCTCTTGCGCCTCGTCGGCCCCAATTGCCTCGGGATCATCGTGCCGGAAATCGGCCTTGACGCCAGCTTCTCGCATCTGGCGCCGCCCTCTGGCGACATCGCCTTCGTCAGCCAGTCGGGCGCGATAATCACTGCGATGCTCGATTGGGCCGCACCGCGCGGCATCGGCTTTTCGCATGTCGTCTCGCTCGGCGACATGGCCGATGTCGATTTCGGCGACATGCTCGACTATCTCGCCGCCGATGCGGCCACGCGCGCCATCCTGCTTTACGCCGAGGGCGTCACCCATGGCCGCAAATTCATGTCGGCCGCGCGCGCTGCCGCGCGCGGCAAGCCGGTGCTGGTGCTGAAGGCCGGACACTCGATCGCCGGCGCCCGGGCGGCGGCCTCGCATACCGGCATGCTCGCCGGCACGGATATGGTCTATGACGCCGCTTTCCGCCGCGCCGGCATGCTGCGCGTCGGGCATATGGCCGAGCTGTTCGATGCCGCCGAGACCCTGGCGCTGACCCGCGAGCAGGAGGGCGACGGGCTCGCCATCTTGACCAATGGCGGCGGCGCCGGCGTGCTCGCCACCGATGCGCTCGAAGCGGCGGGCGGCCGGCTCTCCACGTTAGCGGCTGAGACGGTCGCGCAGCTCGGCCTGGCGTTGCCGGCGACCTGGAGCCATGGCAATCCGGTCGACATCATCGGCGACGCGCCGGGCGAGCGCTACGCCGCCGCGCTTGGGGCGCTGATCGCCGACCGCGGCGTCGACGCGTTTCTGATCCTCAATTGCCCGACCGCCCTGGCCGAACCCGAAGAGGCGGCGCGCGCCGTGATCGACACCGTCACGGCGGCATCACCGGACGCGCTGCGTGGTCGAAATATTTTCACCGCATGGCTCGGGGAGCACTCGGCCGCAGCGGCGCGCCGCCGCTTCGGCGCCGCGCAGATCCCGACCTACGAGACGCCCGAGGCGGCGGTCTGCGGCTTCCTGCATCGCGTCAGATACCAGAACAACCGGGCGTTGCTGATGGAGACCCCGCCGGCGCGCCCCGATCCTTTCGAACCCGATGCCGCGGCGGTTCGAACCATCATCGCGAGCGGCCTTCGCCTTGGCCGATCCTGGCTCGATGCCGAAGAGGCGGCAGCCATTCTCGCCGCCTACGGCATTCCGCAGCCGCTTGCCCGCAACGCGGCCGATGCCGAAGAAGCGGCTGTCGCCGCTGCCGCGATCGGCTTTCCGGTGGCGCTCAAAATCCGCTCGCCGGACATCACCCACAAGACCGACATCGGCGGGGTTGCGCTCGATCTTGCGGATGCAGCGCATGTCCGCGCCGAGGCGGCGGCGTTGTTCGCGCGCGTGCGGACGGCGCGACCCGAAGCCCGGATCGACGGCGTCATCGTCCAGCAGATGGTGCGGCGGCCTGGCGCGATCGAGCTCTTGGTCGGGCTCAGCGAAGATCCCGTTTTCGGTCCGGTCGTCGCCTTCGGCCAGGGCGGCACCGCGGTCGAGATCGTGCAAGGATAGCGCCGTCGCGCTGCCGCCGCTCAACCTGCTGTTGGCGCGCAGGCAGATGGCTCAGACCCGTGTCTGGCGTTTGTTGCAAGCCTATCGCGGCAAGCCGGCCGCTGCGGTCGACGCGATTGCCGAAGTGCTCATTCGCCTCGCTCAGCTCGCCGCCGAGCATGCCGAGATCCGCGAGCTCGACATCAACCCGCTGCTCGCCGATGCCAAGGGCGTCGTGGCGCTCGACGCGCGCATCCGGGTGGCCGCAGCAACCGTGACCGGCTCGGCGCGTCTGGCGATTGCGCCCTATCCGGCACATCTCGAAAGCGAGCAGCATTTGCGCGACGGCGCCGTCGTCCAATTGCGGCCGGTGCGGCCCGAAGACGAGCCGCTGTTGCACGATCTCGCCGGGCATATGAGCCCCGAGGATTTGCGGCTGCGCTTTTTTACCCCGGTGCGCGGTCTCACCCATGCCGTCGCCGCGCGGCTGACGCAGATCGATTACGACCGCGAGATGGCGCTGTTGGCGCAGCACCAGGGCGCGGTGCTGGGGATCGCGCATTTCTTCGCCGATCCGGATCGCCAAAGCGCCGAATACGCGATCGCCGTGCGCACAGACTGGCAAGGCCGCGGCGTCGGGTATCTGTTGATGACGCGGTTGATCGGCATCGCCCGGGAATGCGGCGTCGGCGAACTGGTCGGCGAGGTCCTGCGCGAGAACGGGCCAATGCTGGAGATGTGCCGGGCGCTCGGTTTCGCGGTCGCGCCGGACCCGGATGACGAGGCCCTATTGCGGGTGCGCAAGCCGCTCGCTTCCGATCAACCCAACATGGGTCAGTGATCCCAGCGGCGGTGTCGGATCGCCGTCGCCGGGCAAAATAAGATCGCTCTCGACCGCACCGCATAGATCCATGTCAACGCTGCTGTTCAACTTAATCGGGATTAACTTTAACACGAAAACAGCGGCGGGCGTGACACCTACAGGGGGTCGCGGAGCAGCCATCCCGGCAGGTTGTCGGAGAGGAGCGCGTTAGGACCGCCCTCCCTGGGCGACGTGGTGGTGCACACGACCCCGATCGCCGCCCCGGCCTCCGCGACGATCGGCGAGCCCGACATCCCGCCGAGGACGCGCTCAGCGGCGTGGGTGATCCACAGCGGCCCGCCGAAGTGGCGGATGGTGCAGGAGAACCAACGGCCGTCGAGCGACAGCAGCCGGGCCGGCGCCCAGAAATTCACCGGGTGCCGATCGTGATCGCCGAACGACAGCGCCGCCGCCTTCCCCATCAGCGCTTGGTAATCATCGGCGTGTGGATTGTCGGGCGAACCGAGCACCGCGATGTCGGCGATCGGATCGACGAAGCGACACACCGCCCACACGCGGGGCTCCTCCCCACGGCGGGCGAGGAGCGGCCCGTAGGTGCGCGCCTCGACCCCGAAAGAGAGCAGGGCCAGCGGGAGGGACGGCAGGCAGTGCGCGGCCGTAATGACGAGGCGCTCGCCCGCACCCTCGACGATGAAGCCGCGTCCGTGACCAACGGTGATGACACCTGATTTCAGCCTCTCGATAATCATGGTTTTCTGCTCCTCTAACGCGAAGCAAAGCGTCCATAAATCGACATCGGCCGCATCGGGCGAGTAAGGTCGGATTGCTCGTCCAGCTTGCTCCAAGGCATTCTGCATCGACTTAAGAGAAAGCGACAGGCGGTCGCTACTCCGCGGCCGGCAGGCTGAAGCGGAAGATCGTGCCGCCTTCGGGATTGGCCTCGACCGAGAGCCTGCCGCCATGGGCTTCGACTATGGACCGGCAGATCGACAGTCCGACTCCCATCCCCTGCGCTTTTGTCGTAACGAAGGGCTGGAACAGCCGGTCGGCGATTTCGGCGGCGATCCCGGGGCCGGTATCGACAACACTGATCCCGACCCGGGCCGGCCCCGCGATTTCGCTCGCAATCGTTAATTCCCGGCGTTCGCTCGCCTCCATCGCTTCGATCGCGTTACGGACCAGGTTGACGATCACTTGCTGGATCTGGATCTTGTCGATCAAGACCCGCGGCAGGTTCGGCGCCAAGCGCAGCAGGACTTTGACCCGGAGTTCCCTTGCGCCGATCAGCGCCAGCGCGCTCGCCTCCTCGATAACCTTGGCGATGTCCTCCTCCTGTTGCGCCGCCTCGCCCTTTTTGACGAACTCGCGCAGCCGAAGAATGATCTGAGCGGCCCGGCTGATTTGCGCTGCGACATTATCAATCGCCGTCGTCGCCCGCTCGATCGCCGCGCCGCCGTCCGTCAGCAGCAAACGGGCCGCCTCGACATAATTGGTCGCTGCGGTCAACGGCTGATTGAGTTCATGGGCCAGCGCCGAGGCCATCTGACCCATCTCGCTGACGCGCGAGACGTGCGAAAGCTCCGACTGCAATTCCTGAACCCGTCGCTCCCGGCGCTGGCGTTGGGTCAGGTCGCGCACAAAGCCGGTGAAGACGCGATGTGCTCCGCCGCTCGCTTCCCCGATCGCCAGTTCGATCGGGAAGGTCGTTCCGTCCTTGCACTGCCCGACCACGACCCGCCCGAGGCCGATGATGCGCCGCTCTCCGGTCCTCAGATACCGGGCGAGGTAATCGTCGTGGCTTTCGCGGTAGGGCGATGGCATCAGCATGCTGACGTTCCGCCCGCACACCTCGTCGGCGGTATAGCCGAACATGCGTTCGGCGGTTGCGCTCAGGGACTGCACAATGCCGCGTTCGTCGATGATGACCATGCCCTCGGGAATCGTGTCGAGGATCGAGCGCAGATGCGCCCCGCGTTCAAGGAGCGCCGCGTGCTCCCGTTTGGCTTCCGTAACGTCGCGAGCAATTTTGGACGCGCCGACGATGCGGCCCATTTCGTCGCGGATCGGGGAGACCGTCAGCGAGACGTCGATGATGCGGCCATCCTTGCGCCGGCGCTCGGTCTCGTAGTGCTCAACGCGTTCGCCGCGCCGGATCCGCTCGAGGATGCGCGGCATCTCGTCGGCCCGCCCCGGCGCCGTCAATATCGAGATCGGCCGCCCGATCATCTCGCTGGCTGTATAACCGAAGATCCGCTCGGCGGCCCGGTTCCAACTCGTAACCACCCCGTCGAGCGTCTTGCTGATGATCGCGTCTTCAGACAACTCAATTATGGCCGCCAATCGACCCACGGGCTCGTCCTCACGCTTGATTTGCTCGGCCATGACCCGCTTTGCCGCCCGTTTCGACCTCTCCGCCGGCCTCCCGTTCTACCTCGCCGGATCGCAACTCGGCGCGCCGCCCCAGCGAGTTTGAAAACTCGACAGGCCCATTGAATCTTTATCCGTATCGATGACTTAGATCAAGGTTGGGCGTTCGCGAGAGGGCCAGATTTCAAATATTGGACCGGGCGAAGATCGATGATCCTTATTGTCGACGATGACAGCGCAACCCGTGATTCGCTTCGGCTCCTGCTCAGTTGCGTCGGGCTCGAAGCGCGCGATTTTCCGTCGTCCAAGGCGTTTCTCGAAGCGCGGCAATCCGCCGACAAGGGCTGCCTGGTTCTCGATGTCCACATGCCGGGAATGGACGGCCTCGATCTTCTTGAAGAACTGCGCCGGCGCGGCGACGAGATACCGGTCATCGTCGTTACCGGTCGGCCGAGCGCCGCCAACGCCGCCCGAGCGCGGGCCGCCGGAGCCTTTGCGGTCCTGGAGAAGCCGTTCAAAGCAGCCGAAATTATCAAGCTTGTCCGGAACGCTTTAGAAGAAAGAACAAAAGGATAAACCGCTACCTACCCAAATCAACGCTGACTGCGTCTTTGGTTTTGTCCAGCCTTGGCGTCCCGAATATGCTGGAGCCGGTCGCGCAGAGCGCCGTCGCCATTCACCCAGCGGGAGAACTCGACCACTCGTTTCGACGCTTCCATCCGCCGGTTGACCCGCGCGGCGCAGATCGCAATGCGCTGATGGCAGAGCGAGGCGAGTCGCCGATTGATCCAGGCCGGCTTGGCCATGCCGCTGGGCAAACCATGCAGTCTGAGGATCTCGTGATCCAAAAGTTGTTGCATTATCGCCAGATCTCGGTTTGTCCCGATCATGACCCCTCCCTTCGCCGAAATCGTCCATCGGTGCGTTCGACCGGTTTTCCTGTTCCGAGCTGCTTCAGCTGACGCCGCCAACGACCGCATGGAGAAGCGCGCCGCAAGAGGTCAGGGTACGATGAGCATGTCGCAGGAACAGCACTCGAAAAATTCGTGCAGCCGACCGGAGGCGCCGTCGGCGGCGCCGGCCTCGATCGCCAGCAATCGGCAATCGAGTTCGACGATCCGCCGATAGAGGGCCGCAGACTCGCTCGGGGCCGCCTCGATCTGCGGCCGCACCCAAATACCGGCAAGCCGCTCGCCGATCCACTTTTCGAACCCGGCCGCGCCCGCGCCCGCCGGCGGGCAGATCACCGTCAGCGCGCCACCTCTGGCCTCGGCGATCTGTGCCGCCGCATCGATCAGCCGGATCGACGCGGAGCTGCGGTCGCGCAGCAAGGTCACGACCGAGCCGGACGTGTCCCAGGTATGTCGGGCGAGTAGGAACGGACCCGGCGCCAGCTCGATCGAGGACCACCAGCGGCGTTCGACGCGAAAATCGCCGGCGATCGGCCGGGTCCGCGCGCCGGTGACGACGAGATCGCGGTCGGTGACGCCGGAGAGGGCGCCTTCCGCAACGCCCCGGACGATTTCAAACGAGCTCCTGACCCGATGTCTTTTCGCGGCCGCAAGCAGATCGCGCCGGGCGCGCTCGGCCGCGGCCCGCAGGTGCAGCTCGATTTGCTCGGCGGTGAACGGTTCGAGGCCCGTCCCCAAGGTGATCTGGCGAGCGAACGGCAGCCTCGCCAGATGCAGTAAATCCTGGTCCTCGACAAAGATGCCGTGCAGCGGCGCCTTCACGCGCGCCGCAAGCCGAGCTGCGGTATCGATTGCGGTCATGTTTTCGGAGGCGGCGTCGAGCCAAACGACGACGCGCTCGATCGGGCCGCTCACGAGCGTTCTCCCAGGGCGGATGCGGCGCGGCCAAGCTCGACCGCCTTGGCGGCGAAGGCATCGAGGCGGGCGGCGACCCGCTGGTTGAGCGTACCGGCCGGATAATTCCCCCCGGCATCGGCCTGTCCCGCCGGGATCCCGGTCAGCAGCTCCAGGCCCTGGTCGACGGTGTCGATCGGATAGACTGCGAACCGCCCTTCGGCCGCCGCCGCAACGACATCGTGGCGCAGCATCAGGTGCTCGACGTTGCTCCCCGGAATGATGACGCCCTGATGGCCGGTGAAGCCGGTGAGTTGGCAGCTGTCGAAAAACCCCTCGATCTTTTCGTTGACGCCGCCGATCGCCTGGATCTGACCACGCTGATCGACCGAGCCGGTGACCGCGAGGGACTGCTTGATCGGCGTCTCGGCCAGGGCCGAGAGCAGGGCGAAGAGTTCGGCGGCCGAGGCGCTGTCGCCGTCGACGCCGCCATAGGATTGTTCGAAGACCAGGCTGGCGTTGAGCGACAGCGGGCGGCTCTTGCCGAACCGGCCGCCGAGAAAGCCGGCGAGGATCAGTACCCCCTTGGAATGGAGCGGCCCGCCCAGCGCCACCTCGCGCTCGATGTCGACGACCTCGCCGCGGCCGAACCGCACCTGCGCGGTAATCCGGGTCGGCGCGCCGAAGGCGAGATCAGCAAGGCTGATCACCGAAAGCCCGTTGACCTGGCCGATTTGCGCGCCGTCGGTCTCGATGCGGATCGTGTTGCGGCCGATCTCCTCCTGCAGCCGCCGGTAGATACGGTCGCCGCGGCGGAATTGCGCGTCGAGCGCCGCCTGCACCTCGGCCTCGCCGACCAAATCCTTGCCATTGTCGGCCGCGAGCTGGTCGGCCTCCTGCAGCAGATCGACGATCGGGCGCATCCCAGCCCACAATTTGCCCGAATCCGCCGCCAGGCGGGCCGCCCGCTCGATCACCCGGGCCACCGCGTCGCGGTCGAGCGGCCGTAGCTTCTCGCGCCGTCCGATGCCGCAGATCAGCCGCGCATAGAGCAAGGTCGTTTCCGGGGTCCGCTCGATCCGGTCCTCGAAATCGGCCTCGATCTTGAACAGTTCGGCGAATTCCTCATCGTTGTTGCTGAGCAGGTAGTAGAGCGTCGGCGGCCCGACCAGGACGATCTTGACCTCGAGCGGGATCGGTTCGGGCGCAAGCGACACGGTGCTCGCCACGCTCATCAATTGTTCGAGGGTCTCAATGCGGATCTGGTCGGCGTTGAGCGCCCGCTTCAGCGAGGCCCAGCCGAAATTGCCGATCAGCAATTTCTGCGCGTCGAGGATCAGATAGCCGCCATTGGCCCGGTGCAGGGCGCCCGGCATCAGCAGGTTGAAGTCGGTGACGAGGGCGCCGAAGCGGGCCAGATGCTCGACCCGGCCGACCAGGGTCTGGTGGGTCGGGTTGTCCTCATAGATCACCGGCGCGCCATGCTGGCCGCCATTGTCGACGAACAGGTTCACCCCATAGCGGCGAAAGCGCGCGTCCTCGATGGCGGCCGCTAGCGGCGCGGGGACCGCTGCGGGGCTGGTCGCGTCGGCGGGCGGCGCCGAGGGAGCAAGGAAATCGTCGGCGTTCTCCTTGACGTCCGCCTCGACGGCGTCGAGGTATGTCGCAACCTCGGGCAAGTCCGCGAAGGTGGCGCGGATCTCTCCCATCAGATGTGCGATCGCGAACCCGCTGGTTTCGCGATTGAGGTCCCGCAGCGCATCGCGGTGCTCGCGCTCCCATTGCGGCACCTGCCGCATGATCGCTTCGAGCTCGCTCTGGGTCCCTTCGATTTCGTGCTGGACCGCCTCGCGTTCGCTTGCGGGGAGGGCTTCGAAGGCCCCGGGCTCCAGCACCTTGCCGTCGCGCACCGGCGCCAGCGCCAGACCCATCGGCGTGCGCAACAGCGCTATGCCCTTCTGCTGGGCGCGCTTTTGCAATCCCCCGAACGCCGTTTCGCTGCGTTGCTTGAACTGCTGATCGATGACCTCCCGGCGCGAGCGGTATTCATCGCGCTCGAACGCCGCCGGCAAGGCGGCGCGCAATTCCTCGACCAGCCGTTTCATCGCCGCAGCGAGCCCGGCGCCCCGCCCCGCCGGCAGTTGCAGGCGATGCGGCTGCTGCGGATCGGCAAAGTTGTTGACGTAGCACCAGTCGGGCGGCGCCGGCTCGCCCGCGGCCTGCTGCCGCAGGAGGTTCTCGACCAGCGCATGCCGGCCGGCGCCGGCGGCGCCGAGCGCGTAAACATTGTAGCCCTTGCGCCGCATGCGCATGGCGAACCGGATCGCCTCGACCGCGCGCTCCTGGCCGATCAGCCCCGGCGCCTCCTCGAGTTCGCTGCAAAGCGCGAACGGCAGCTCGGCCGGATCGCAGCGGCGATAAAGCAGAGCCGGCGGCAATGGTTGCCCGAATTCAAAGCTCGGGCTAGCAGGCTGCGATCCGACCGCGGCGCCGAGAACGCGAACCAGCGTTTGATCTGTCATCGCAGCGAGCTTCCTCTTCAGAGCGCCCGATATTCGCCTAATGGGAGAGCGCCGCCAACGCCTTGATCTGCATCAAGCCGAAGCTCCGCCGTTTCCTTGCCACCGCCTCCCAAGACGATCGGGCGAGATCTTTGATTTGGATCAAAGCCGATCCTGGATTTTCGGCCCCCGATACGCTCCCGGGCCTGACCAAGGAGGCGTCTATGACCGATAAAATCGCCAGTCCTGCAACGAGAGCCTCCCTCTCGCCGGCCCTGACGCTGCGCCATGCCTGTCGAAGAACAGGACATGATGACGGCGGCAAACGGTGCCCGACTTGTCCGCTGATCGACCTGTGCGAAAGCGAAGAGCGCTGGTTCGTTGAACTGGCCTCACGGTCCAGGGTTATTTAGCGTGTCGAGGCGTGAGCCTATGGCAGGCGGCCTTGCTATTCGCAGGCCGATGCTAACCGCCAGCGCCAGGAGGCGTCGCCTCATCTCTCGAACGCGGCGGCTTGAGCACAGCCAGGGCGATAAAGGCGGCGCCTGCGGTCGTAATCCGGCCGAGCGCCCGATCGCAGCGCATGCAGAGCCGGGCGGCGCAGCGCCAGCGCGGATAATAGATCGCGCCGCGTACGGTTTCGACCCTCAGACCAGCCTGTTCGGCGAGGCTGCGAAGCTCGCTCTTGGTCCGAAACCTGGCCTTGGCCCAGAGGGTCGAGCCGCACCAGGCGCGAACCCGGCGCGCCGCCGCCCAGGAGCTCCATTTGCCAAGCTCGCCGATGATAAGCCTGCCGCCCGGCCGCAGCACGCGCGCAATCTGGCGGAAGACGGGAGCCGCATCTTCGACGAAGCAGAGAATGGTGTTCGCGGCGACGATGTCGAACCGTTCCGAGGCGAACGGCAGATGCTCAGCCGCCGCGACCTTGAAGTCGATGTCCGCGCCGCCCGTCCGCGCTCGCTCGCGAGCCGCCTCAATCATCTCCGGCGAGGCGTCGATCCCGGTGACGCGGGCGCCGCGTCGCCACAGATCGAGCGCCAAATCCCCGTCGCCGCATCCAATGTCGAGCACGCTCAAACCGGCGACGCCGCCGGCCAGTTCGAGGATCAGGGTCCGTTCGAGCCGCTCGGTAATGACCCCGATATCGGCCGCCCGCCATTGTGCGTAAAGCTGCGGCCCGAGCTCGGGAACGCTGCCGCTCGGCGGCAGGTCATTCATCGACTGCTCGCGGGGACCGGCGCGACGAAGAGGCCCGCTTGGGTGAGGGCCGCGACCCCGGGCAGCTCGCGACCTTCGAGCCATTCCAGAAACGCGCCGCCCGCCGCCGAAACGTAGGACAGCTCGTCCGTGACTCCGGCCGCGTCGAGCGCCGCGACGGTGTCGCCGCCGCCGGCGACGCTGAGCAGTTTGCCCGCGCGTGTGAGTTCGCCGATTCTCTTCGCTATGGCTACCGTACCGCGATCGAATGGCGGCGTCTCGAAAACGCCAAGCGGCCCATTCCAGACGAGAGTGCGCACTTCCCCGAGGACAGCGGCGATGCGCGTCACGGTCATGGGGCCGATATCGACGATCATCATGTCGCTTGGAACCGCCTCGATCCCGACCGTTCGGGCAGTGACGCCAGGCTCGAGGCCGAGCGCCACAACCGCGTCGTCGGGCAGGACGATTCGACAGTTCCGTTGGCGGGCCATGGCGAGGATCTGGCGCGCGCTGGCGGCCATGTCGCGCTCGCACAGCGAGCGGCCAACCTCTCGGCCGTCGGCAAAGAGGAATGTGTTCGCCATCGCTCCGGCGACAACGAGGATGTCGACCTTGCCGATGAGAGAGCGCAAGAGATCGAGCTTGGTCGACACCTTCGCCCCACCGATCAGCGCCAGAACCGGCGGCGTCGGCGTCTCGAGGGCCGCAGTTAAGGCCGTGAGCTCGGCCTGCATCAGCTTCCCAGCCGCACTCGGCAACAACCGAGGGAGCGCGTCAATCGAGGCGTGCGCTCGATGCGCGGCGGAGAAGGCGTCGTCGACATAGACATCGCCCAGCTTGGCGAGCGCACGCGCAAAATCGAGCGAGTTTGCTTCCTCTCCCTGGTGGAAGCGAAGATTCTCAAGGAGAGCGACCTGCCCTGGCCGAAGCCCATCGACGACGCGCTTTGCTTCGTCGCCGATGCAATCCTCGGCGAACACCACATCGCGCCCGCCGATCGCCTGGCTCAGCGGCGCAATCAAGGGCCGGAGGGAAAGGGCGGGATCCTTCTTTCCCCGAGGACGCCCGAAATGGGAGATCACGATGACCTTGGCGCCCTTCTCGATCAACGCCTCGATTGTCGGCGCGAGCCGCTCGATCCGAGTGGCGTCGGCGACCGCGCCGTCCTTGATCGGCACGTTCAGATCGGCGCGCAGCAACACCCGCTTGCCGCGGACATCGATGTCGTCGAGGGTGCGAAATCTCGGCATGGAATTGTTGACCTCTCCAGCAATCGAATCGGGCTGACGAGCAAGGTGGTTCTGCGCGCTCACCCAAATCGGCCGAGATACGCCGCGGCCTCGATCATGCGATTGGAAAATCCCCATTCATTGTCGTACCAGGCCAGGATTCGGACGAAGCGTTTGTCGAGGACCTGCGTCTGCGTCACATCGAACACTGCGCTGTGTGGATCGTGATTGAAGTCGACCGAAACCGTCGGCGCCTTGTTGATGCCGAGGATGCCGCGCATCCGGTTCGAAGCTGCCGCCTTTTCCATCAGCGCGTTGACCTCCTCGCGCGAGGTGTCGCGGGCAGCGTCGAATTTGAAGTCGATCAGCGACACATTCGCGGTTGGCACCCGGATCGCGGAGCCGTCGAGCTTGCCTTTCAGCGCCGGCAGGACGAGGCCGACGGACCTCGCCGCGCCGGTCGAGGTCGGGATCATCGATAGCGCCGCGGCCCGTGCGCGACGCAAATCCTTGTGCAAGGCGTCAACAATGTTCTGGTCGCCGGTATAGGCATGGATTGTCGTCATGTAGCCGCGCTCGACGCCAATGCCCTGTTGCAGCACATAAGCCACCGGAGCGAGGCAGTTGGTCGTGCACGAGGCGTTCGAGATGACCTTGTGCTCAGGCGTCAGCTCCTCATGGTTGACCCCCATGACGATGGTCATGTCGGCGCCGTCGGCCGGCGCCGAGACGATCACGCGTTTCGCCCCCGCTTCGAGGTGCTTTGCCGCCGCCGCTCGCTTGGTGAAGACGCCAGTGCATTCGAGCGCCACATCGACGCCGAGACTGCGCCAGGGCAGTTCGGTCGGATCGCGTCCCGCGCTGACCGCGATCTTGCCGCGGCCGATATCCATCCAGTTGTCGCCGGTCGTGATCTCGCCGGCGAAACGCCCGTGCACGCTGTCGTATCTGAGGAGGTGGGCGTTGGTCGCGACCGGGCCGAGGTCGTTGATCGCGACAATTTCGACCTCCTTGCAGTTGGTTTCATGCGCCGCCCGCAGAACCAGCCGGCCGATGCGGCCGAAGCCGTTGATCGCAACGCGTATTGCCATGGGTTCGCTCCTTCGACCGGAATTCGCCATGGCAGTTTCCCTTTGCCGGCTGGACATGGCCTTGATCTAGGTCAAGCGATTTCGGCGGTCGTCCAGGCGGCGAACCCTGACCCGGGGCAATCCGGCGCCATCTAGCAACCTGTGCGCCGATATGGTCGATGTGCAGGAATCGTCAGGCGATCGAGAGGATCGCTGTCCCTCGATCGGAAGGAAAATCTACCGTTGGCAGAGCGTCGGCCATCTTTCCGACCTTTAAGCAGCCTGACTTCCACGAGCCGGCGAACCAGCGAGCGTAATTGGCCGACGCGAATGACGTCGGCGGGCCGGTGACGGCGCGGTTCTCGGTCTCAGGCGCGCGCGCGCCAGTCGACCCGCACGAAGTAGCCCGCCTCGTCGAAATGCATGTCGATCTCGCCGTGGAAGGCGCGCTTCAAAGCCTCCCCGATGCGTCTGGGCAGGTGAATGTCGGTCGTCGAGATCACTAGCCCGTCCTCCGTCTCCTCGACGCCGACGATCCGGTTGAGCGGGTGCTCGCCCTTCTCCGCGGCTTCCTCGTTTCGCGCCAAGGCGATCATCTCATTCTTGTGCTGCCGCGCGATGTCCCCATGGAGGGTCACGGCGCCGGCGGGGAACCCATCGTTGATGCGGCGGCACGCGGGGCAAAGATCCTCGTGCGCGTCCGCGGGTCTCTGTCCCCATTGCCATCTGCCTTGGTGGTAGACGGCGCCGCATTGCGGACAGGCGGTCGGCTCCTGCAGTTTTTGCTGCGCCTGATAGGGGTCGAGAATGTGATCGCGCTGGGCGCGGCCGGCGATGCGGCGGTCGGATCGTCCGGCCTGGGGCGATTGCCTGATCGATTTCATTTTGGCTCCTGATCCAACGCGAGGGAGCGCGAATGTTTAGCGGTTATTGGCGAGCCGCGATTTGATTTCAATCAACGACATTCGAGGTCGGGCTCGTCGCAGTCCTTGAGCATGATCGCGCGGACCGCGTCGCGCAGCCGAGCGGCCTCCGCCAGAGTTGAACCTTGCGGCGCGACGGCCTCGCCGATCGTCACCGTGACCCGGCCGGGCCGCGGGAACCACTGATCGCCGCGCAGGATCGAGCGCGTACCACGCAGCGCCACGGGGATCACGGCAAGCGCGGTAGACGCGGCGACAGCGAACGCTCCGAGCTTGAACGGCATCAGACCAGGCGCCCGGGTCAGCGTCCCTTCAGGGAAGAACACGAGGCGTTTCCCGCTGCGGGCAGCCTCGGCAATGTGAGCAATGTCCTCAATCCCCTGCTCGACATCGGTTCGTTCGACAAACAAGGTTCCAAGCGCCTGCAGCGCCATGCGCGCGATCGGCTGCCGAACCAGCTCGCGCTTGGCGACGAAACACAATTCGCCGGGTAGCGCAATTGCCAGGGCGAGCCCGTCGATGTAGCTCGCATGGTTGCTGACAATAATGCAGTTGGCCGGCATCTCGCCATGCCGCTCGATGACGATGCCGGCGCCGGTCAACCAGAACGCGGCCCGCGCGGCGATCCGCAGCGCTGTCCAGCGCCATGCCCGGCTCGGAAGCACGATCACCAGCACCCAAGCAAGCGGCGCCAGCAGCGCGATCACCGCCCACCAATAGCAAGCATAGAGAAAGGCCGCGGCTCCACGCAGCGCTCGCCGCAGCGCCGGCAGAGCGGTAGTGAGCTCGAGGCCGAGGATCTGCCGCCGCACCGAACGGCGGCGGCCCAAATCCCGGAACTCATAGAGCTGGCGCGCCGCCGCCCGGCGCAATTTTCCGCTCCCCGTCTTTGGCAGGGTGCGCGGCGCGACCAGCACGATGTCCTCGGGCGGCGCCTCGAGGATGCCGATTGTCGCCTCGGCAATGCATTGCCGCAACGCCGGGTGCTCGCCAGATGGAGTGGCTGTTTCGGCCACCACAACCACACGCTCCGTCCCGGCGCGGGGATCATGACTGCCGAACGCCGCAACCGCGCCTTTTTGCAGCCCGGCGATCTCGCCGACCGCCTCCTCGATCTCGCTCGGGTAGATGTGGCGACCGGCGCGAATGATGATGTCCTTGGTGCGGCCGGTGATGAACAGATTGCCCCTGGCGATATAGCCGAGGTCGCCGCTCTCAAGCCAATCGCCGCTGAACAGCTCGCGGGTTTTCGCCGCATCGCGGAAATAGCCGTGCGTTGCCGAGGGGCCGCGAAACTGGAGCCGTCCCTCGCGACGCTCGCCAAGTTCGCGTCCGGTATCGTCGACGATCCGGATTTCGTGTCCGGGAATCGGTTCGCCGCAGGAGACCAGTTCGGTCGCCGCCGCCTCCGCCGGTACGGGGACGGCGTTGCCCATTTCGGTCAGCGCGCGCCGTGAGATGCGGTCGATGACCGGAGGCCGCCCCGGCGGCGGCAGGGTCAGTGCGACGGCGCTCTCGGCAAGGCCATAGGCCGGCGCCATCGCCTCGGGCCGGAACCCGTAGCGGTCGAACCGATCGATAAAGCGCCGGAGCGTAGCAGGGCTGACTCGCTCCGACCCGTTCGCCACCAGCCGCAGCGATGACAGATCGAGCCCCTCGATCGCGCTGTCCCCGATGTTGCGCAGGCAGAGTTCGAAGGCGAAGTTGGGGGCTGCTGAAAGGGTCCCGCGATGACGGTGGATCGCCCATAGCCAGCGCTCCGGCCGCACCAGGAAACTCTGCGGCGGCATCGCCACAAGCGGCGCCGCATAGTAGAGGCTTCCTAGCCAGGCGCCGATCAACCCCATGTTATGATAAAATGGCAGCCATGAGACAAAAACGTCGGCGGCCGATGCTCCCATTGCCGTGCCCAAAGCCCGGATATTGGCAAGGAGATTGGCGTGGCTCATCACCACGCCTTTGGGCGCTCCGGTGCTTCCCGAGGTGTATTGCAGGAGTGCTGTGTCCCCCGGCCGCTCAATCCGCGGCAGCGCGGTGTCGGCGGGATCAGGCAGGCTGTCGAGGCTGGCCACCGCCCTGAGGCTGTCGACCAGCGAGCGCAACAACCCGGCAGCAGTGCGCATCGCGGGTGGTGCGATGAGGATCGTGGCTCCGGCGTTGGCGAGGATTGCCGCTTGGCGCCGCAGATGTTCTTCGATCTGGCCCGCCCGCGCCGGCGGATAGATCGGCACCGGCACCGCCCCGGCATAGAGCGCCCCAAAGAAGGCGGTGACAAAGGATTCGCTCGTCGGCAGCATGATGGCGACCCGGTCGCCGGTGGCGATGTTTAACTCCCGCAAACCGCGGGCGGCCCGGCGCGCCTGCTCCGCGAGGACGCCATAAGAGATCGTCGATGGCGCGGCGTCATCAGCCCCTTCGAAAATGATATGCGGTCGATCGGGGTGATGCTCAGCGTGCCAATCAAGGGCCGCGCACAGCGTTCCCGCTTCGACCGGGGCCGGCGCCTGGGCCGGCGCCGCCGGCGGGTGCGCAATGCGCTGCTGCGGGATCGGCGCAACGTGGCGCCTGGCCAAGACCGCGGTCAGGAGGTCGCGCGGGGTTTCGGCTTCGGCAAGCGTATGCTCCGGCAGAGCGATGCGGAAGGCGCGTTCGAGGCGGCCGACCAGTTCCGCCCGCCCGAGGCTGTCGATGCCGAGGTCGCGATCGAGCCGGCTGTCGAGCGTCGCTGGGATGCGCCCGTGCGCCGGGTTGAGTTCGCTTGCGACCTCATCGACCACCAGGAGGAGCCTCGCCGGGGCGTCCGGCTTCGATGCCGCCTCACTTTCAGTGTTGGGCTGAGCCAGGGTTGTGACCGGTTCCGACATCTCTCGGCGCCTCCACCGCTATCGGCCGCGAGATCAGCGGACCCTGCGCCTCGTGGCCGCGGACAATGCGCCTGCACCCATACAACGGATCTCAGCGCGCCGAATTGCGCTGGATCAATCCTGACCGGGATCCAGTCGCTTAAACTGCTCGATCCACCGCAGCAGGAGAAATTCGATGCAATTGCCGCTGCAAATCACCTTCCGCCACATGGACCCGTCGCCCGCGCTCGAGGCACGAATCCGGCAACGCGCCGAAGAGCTCGACCAGTTCTTTGACCGGATCACCTCCTGCCGCGTCGTCGTCGAATGCGCGCACCCGCGGCGCCAACAAGGCAAGTTGTTCGAGGTCCGCATCGATCTCACCGTCCCCGGCGCCGAGATCGTCGTCGGGCGTGAGCCCGGGATCAACCACGCTCATGAAGATGCGCATGTCGCGGTTCGCGACGCCTTTGATGCGGCCCGTCGCCGGCTCGAAGACCACGCCCGCCGGACTGATTGATCCAGGTCATCCCGGCTTGGAGATCCCGGCCCCATCCTATCCTGGATTTATCAAGCGAAGCGGTCGAAATGCAGGATCCAGACAAGTTGCGCAAACTAGCTTTCTGGCTTCGAGAATTTGCCGAAAAGGCTGGAAACCCGGTGGTCTGGGAAGCCCGGCTGTGCACGGCCGATGACCTTGAAGCAGAGGCCGACCGGATCGAGCGGGACCTCTCCGTGCGGCTCGTTGACATGGATCAAAGCGACCTTCGGTGACGCCGATCAGGGTGCGAGCTTCGCCTGTTCACCAGGAGGTCTATCATGATCAGCGATCATCAATTGCGGCAGGACGTGCTCGACGAGCTCGATTTCGAGCCTAGCGTCAATGCCGTTCACATCGGCGTCGGCGCCCATGGCGGCGTCATTACGCTCACCGGGTTTGTGTCGAGCTACGGCGAGAAACTGGCGGCCGAACGGGCCGCGCGGCGGATTAAGGGCGTCAAGGCGATAGCCGAGGAAATCGAAATTCGTTTGCCTTCGGACAAGAAGGTTGCCGATGACGAGATTGCCGGGCGGGCGGTCGACATTCTCAAATGGCGCGTCGGATTTCCGGCCAACCGGGTCAAGGTCAAGGTTGAGAAGGGGGTCGTCACCCTGACCGGCGATGTCGATTGGCGGTTCGAGAAGAGCGAAGCCGAGGCTGCCGTCCACAATCTCAGCGGCGTCGCCGGCGTCGCCAACCTGATCCGGGTTAACTCCCCGGTCCCGGTTGCCGAGGTCAAGGAGAAGATCCAGAAGGCGCTGCACCGCAACGCCGAATTGGATGCGTCGCGGATCACCGTTCAGATTGATGGCGGCAAAGTCGTCCTCGGCGGCAAGGTCCATGCGTGGAACGAGCGCGACATCGCCGAACGCGCCGCCTGGTCGGCCCCCGGCGTCACCGAGGTTCAGGACCACATCCAGATTGAACCGTGAGCTGGGCGTCCCTCGCGCAGGTTTGCGCCGGATTGCTGTTTCATCGGGCGCGTTCACATGGGTCCGCTTTCACCAAAAACGCTCGCTCCTATCCCTTATCAGATGGAGGTACTAATGGCTCAGACCCCAGTCGAAGTGAGGAAGACAACCCCGGCGCGCGCGCCGGATGCGTGGCAGTCGTTGCGCGGGGAAATGGACCGGCTGTTCGACCGCTTTGCCGGCGGTTTCGGTCTGCCGGCGTTTCGCCGGATGTTCGACATCGAGCCGCCGTGGAGCCCCGAAAGTTCGTTCAGCGTCTCCGCCCCCGCCGTCGACGTGACCGAAGACGACAAGGCCTACACGATCACGGCCGAGCTGCCGGGGCTGGAGCAAAAGAATATCGACGTCACGGTGTCGGGCGACATGCTGACGCTCAAGGGTGAGAAGCGCTACGCGAAGGAGGAGGAAGATAAGAACCGTTATATGTCCGAGCGCGCCTATGGCTCGTTCCAGCGCTCATTCGCGCTGCCCGACGGCGTCGACCGCGACAAGATCGCCGACCTCTCGAAAGGCGTGCTGACGATCACCCTGCCGAAGACGGCCGAAGCGCAGAAGCCGCAGAAGAAGATCGAGGTCAAGACCGCGGGCTGACCCGGCGGATTGCGGCCGCGGTGGCGGGCCAAGCCCGCCACCCGTCGGCGGCCAACCGAGCCCTGGGTTAGCAGATTCGTGGCAGCTGCTCGCCGCTCAGCATGTCGATGGCGCGAGCGACGCCGAACAGACCGCGACACGAAACTTGCCCCCTCGGCCCCTCGCGCACCTCGCCGATCACCGCTGCATTGGCGGCGACGGCGTGCCGGCGGAGGATCTCGACCGCCCGGTCGGCATCCTGCGGCGCGACAAAGGCGACAAACCGCCCTTCATTCGCGACATGCAGCGGGTCGAGCCCAAGCAGCTCGCAGGCGGCGGCGACCTCCTCGCGCACCGGGATCGATGCCTCGTCGAGCACGATCGCGAGCTCCGCCGTCTCGGCAATCTCGACCACGGCGCTCGCGAGCCCACCGCGGGTCAGGTCGCGCAGGCAGTGCACCGCAATCCCCGCCTCGATCAGCGCCAGGACTGGCGCTGCCAGAGGCGCGCAGTCGCTTTCGATCGCGGTTTCGAAGCCGAACCCCTCACGCGCCGCCATCACCGCAATGCCGTGCCGGCCGATGTCGCCGCTGACGATCACCGTGTCGCCGGGGCGCACCCCCACAGGTCCGATTGGAGCCGGGGACACAATGCGGCCGAGCCCGGCGGTGTTGACGAACATGCCGTCCGCCTTGCCGCGATCGACGACCTTGGTGTCGCCGGTGACGAGCCGGACCCCCGCCATGACCGCGGCCGACCGCATCGAGGCGACGATCTGGCGTAAGAGGTCAAGCGCCAGCCCCTCCTCGAGAATGAAGCCGACGCTGAGATAGAGAGGCCGGGCGCCGCACATCGCGAGATCGTTGACCGTGCCGTTGACGGCGAGGGCGCCGATGTCGCCGCCCGCAAAAACCAGCGGCCGGACCACGTAGGAATCAGTCGTGAAGGCGACCGGTCCACCGATTTCGAGCACCGCTCCGTCGTGGCGGCGTTCGAGCTCCGGGTCGGCGAAGACCGGCCGGATGATCGTGTCGATAAGTCGAGCCATCGCCCGCCCGCCGCCGCCGTGAGCGAGCTGCACGGTTTCGCCATCCCCCGCCGCGAGCGGGCAGGACAACGCAAAGCCGTCATGGTCCGTCATCGCGAGCCCGCCGCCGCGGGACGGACGCGATAGCGGTAATAGGCGGCGCAGGCCCCTTCGGACGAAACCATCGTGACCCCCAGCGGCCGTTCCGGGCTGCAGCGCGTGGCGAAAGCCGGACATTCAGGCGGCTTCTTTTCGCCGCGCAAGACCAGTCCGCTGATGCACTCGCCGGCTTGCTCGCCCTCGGCGCGGACGGCGCCGAACCGGCGTTCGGCGTCGAAGTCGCGATACGCCTCGGCCAGCCCGAGCCCGCTTTCGGCGATATCGCCGATGCCGCGCCAGCGCCGCGGGACGACGCGGAACACCTCGCCGATCAATTCCCGCGCCGCTCGGTTTCCGTCGCGCCGCACCGAGCGAGTGTACTGGTTCTCGACCTCGGCGCGGCCCGCTTCGAGCTGGCGGACGCAGAGATAGACGCCTTCGAGAATATCAACCGGCTCGAAGCCGGTGACGACGACCGGGACCCGATAGCGCGCGGCGATCGGCTCATACTCCTCATAGCCCATCACCGTGCAGACATGGCCGGCGGCGAGGAAGCCTTCGATGCGGTTGCCGGGTGTGGCGAGGATCGCGCACATCGCCGGCGGAACCAGCACCTGCGACACCAGCAGCGAGAAATTGTGGATGCCGTCGCGCTGAGCCTGGAAGGCGGCCATCGCATTGGCCGGCGCCGTGGTCTCGAACCCGACCGCGAAAAACACGATGTCGCGGGCCGGCTCAGCGCGGGCGATGGCGAGCGCGTCGAGCGGCGAATAGACGATGCGGATGTCGGCGCCGCGCGACTTGGCGGCCAATAGATCGCCGCCTCCTCCCGGAACCCGCAGCATGTCGCCGAACGAGCAAAAAATCACTTCCGGCCGCAGCGCGATCTCGATCGCCTTGTCGACGTACTCGACCGGGGTCACGCAGACCGGGCAGCCCGGACCGTGCACCAGGCTGACCTCCTTCGGCAAGAGCGCGTCGAGGCCGAAGCGGAGGATCGCATGGGTCTGCCCGCCGCAAACCTCCATCAAAGTCCAGGGCCGCGTCACCGTGCGGGCGATCGCCGCCGCCAATTGTCGCGCCGCCGCAGGGTCGCGATATTCGTCGCGGAATTTCATGAGCCCACCGAGACGCCGGCCATCTCGGCAATCTCGCGCAGATACGCGAAGACACGCCCGGCCTCGGCCTCGTCGATCACGGCGATGGCGAAGCCGACATGGACCAGCACGTAGTCGCCAATTCCAGCCTCGGGCGCAAAGGCGAAATTGATCTCCTTGACCACGCCGCCGAAATCGACGCGGCCGATGCGGGTGATCGGGTCGTCGCCCGACAGGCTCAAGACCCGCCCGGGGACCGCCAGGCACATCACCTCTCTCCCGCTCGTTCGCGCCATCCCGCCCACGCCGCCTGGCCGAGTGCGATGCCGCCGTCATTGGGCGGCGCCTGCCGGTGCCAGACCGGATCGAACCCCGCTTCGCGCAGCGCGGCGACCGCAGCCTCGGTCAGGCGGGCATTCTGAAAGCAGCCGCCGGTCAAGACCACGCGCTTCTCGCCGACACGACGGGCGATCGCGACAATCGCCGCGGCAAGGCCCCGATGGAGCGCCGCCGAGATCGCTCCCGCCGCCGCCTGCGCTCGCAGGTCGGCAAGCGCCGCGGCAAGAGCCGGCTGCCAATCGACGATCATTGGCGACGGGTCCTTCGCCTGCCGGATAGCGAACTCGTAACCCGGTCCCGCTGCGCACTCCTCGGCCGCCCATTCAAGTTCGGCGGCAGCCTGCCCTTCATAGCTCGAAATTTGGCGCACGCCGCAGAGCGCCGCGAAAGCATCGAACAGCCGCCCGGCGCTCGAGCACAGAGGCGCGTTCGCGCCGCGCGCCAACATGACGCGCAGCACGGCGCGCTCGGCAGCCGAGAAGGCGGCGACCGGGGCCAGATCGGTCATCGCCAGCGCGTCCTCGCCGAACGCCTCGTAGAGCAGCCCGAGCGCCGCCCGGCGCGGCTCGCGCGCCGCGGCCTCGCCGCCCGGAAGGCGGAACCTGCGCAGATGCGCCACCCGACGCCATCCCGCCTGGGTAACCAGTAGAAACTCCCCACCCCATACCGTGCCGTCCGGCCCATAGCCGGCGCCGTCCCAGGCGACGCCGAGCAGCGGCGGCGCCAACCCGTGCTCGGCCATGCAGGCGGCGACATGGGCGACGTGGTGCTGGACGGCGACCACCGGGAGCCCCATCGCTTCCGCCGCGCGGCTCGAAGCATAGTCGGGATGGAGGTCGCGCACGACCAGGCGCGGAGCCGCGCCAAAGAGCCGGCTGGCGTCCGTCACCGCGCTGGCATGGGCGGCCCGCGCCGCGATCGTTTCGAGATCGCCAAGATGCTGGCTGATGACCGCGCCGTCCGCGCGGGTCAGCGCCACCGTCGCCTTCAGGTGACCGCCGACAGCGAGGATGTCCGGCGGGGCGTCCGCGACAGCGATCGAGCTTGGCGCATAGCCGCGCGCCCGGCGCAAGATCAACTCGCGTCCGCAGACGATCCGGGCGACCGAATCGTCGATCGGGCGGACGATCGGACGGTCATGGACGAGAAACAGGTCGGCGATGCCGCCGAGGCGCGCCACCGCCTCGGCCTCGAGGTAAACGATCGGCTCGCCGCTGAGATTGCCGCTCGTCGCGACCACCGGAAAGCCAAGCTCGCGCATCAAGAGATGGTGCAGCGGCGTATAGGATAAAAGCGCGCCGAGCCAAGGGTTGCCCGGCGCCGCCGATGGCGCCACTGGACCGCCGCTCCGGCGCAATAGCACGATTGGCCGCGCCGCTCCGGCGAGCAGCGCCTCCTCGACCGGCCCAACCTCGCAGCTCGCGCCAAGTTCGGCGAGCGACGGGAACATAACTGCGAACGGCTTGTCCTCACGGCCTTTGCGCCGGCGCAGCCGGCGCACCGCCGCCTCGTCGCGGGCGTCGACCAACAGATGGAAGCCGCCAATCCCCTTGACGGCGACAATCCGACCCTGCCGCAACGCTGTGGCGGCGACGCCCAGCGCCGCTCGATCGCGGGCGATCGCGCCGCCCGCTGCATCCCACAAAGCAAGGCGCGGACCGCAATCCGGGCAGGCATTGGGCTCGGCGTGAAAGCGGCGGTCGGCGGGGCTCTCGTATTCGGCTCGGCAGGCGGAGCACATCGGGAAATGCCGCATCGAGGTCCGGATGCGGTCGTAAGGAATGTCCTCAACGATGCTGTAGCGCGGCCCGCAATGGGTGCAGTTGATGAAAGGATAAAGATAGCGGCGGTCATGCGGGTCGAACAGCTCGCGCAAGCAATCCTCACAGGTTGCGAGGTCAGGCAGGATCTCGGCGCTGCGGGCGCCCAAGGCCTCGCTCGCGCGGATCAGAAAAGGGTCGTCGCCAAGCGGCTCGATCTCGCAGGTTTCAATGCCGGCAATAAATGCGTTTGTTGGCGGGGATTCGCGGATCGTCTGGATCAGCGTGGCGATGCGCCCGGGATCGCCCTCCGCCTCCACCGTCACGCCCTCGGCGGAGTTTCCAACCCAGCCGGCGAGATCGAGCGCGGTCGCTTGGCGATAGACAAACGGTCGAAAGCCGACCCCTTGCACCGCCCCGCGCACGACGACGCGCAAGCGTCGGCGCGCAATCGGACAGCTTTCAGGCATCGCCAACCACGCCTCCTTCCAAATTCGCGCGCCCCGAGGAGCTTTAGAGCTCCACCTCGACGCTTTCGAGCAAGATGTCCTGGGCATCCGGGTCTTGCACATCATCCGAGACGGCCACTTCCAGTTTTGCGCCTTCGGCGAGGGTGCCGGCGGTCGCCCGCTCAAAATGCTCGGCAAAATGCTCGGCCGAGATGTGAGCCAGCGCTCCAAGCCACACCGATACGCCGGTGACGCGCTGCGCGCGCTCCGCTTTCGCGACGTTTGCGATCTGGCGCATCAAATCCGCCATCAGCGTGGCTTCGTGCATCGCGCCTATCCTCCCGGCTGCGCGTCGCCGACGATCTCGGCGCCGACAAGCCTGGCGACATGGTTGGCGGCCGCGCTCACGGGCGGCGACAAAGGCGCTCCGATTGCGAAGCATTCGCCCTCTATCGCGTAGACGATGCAACGGCGCGGCAACTGGCCAAGCGTGCGGGCAAGCGCCATGGCGTCGGCAAGGCCAAGACCGTGCGAGGACATAGCGAAGGCCGCCGGCGGAAGCGACGTCGCGGCGAGGTCGAAGCGCCGCACCGTCCCGGTGGGCGCGCCCGAGATACAGGCATCAACCAGAAACGCCGCCGCAACCCCGTCGAGCCGGGCGAGCAAGGCGGTCGCCTCGCCGTTGTGTTCGGCCACCTCAACGTCGTCGGGCAGCTTCCCGCGCAGCAGCCGCGCGACCTCCCGGCCCGCCGCATCGTCGCCGCGATCGGGGTTGCCGATGCCGATCACGATCCGGCGGGGAGCGGCGCGCGCCATTGGGTCAGCCGCGGTCGAGCTCGAGGCGCAGAAAATGCGTCGAGCACGAAATGCAGGGATCGTAATTGCGCACGGTCTGCTCGCAGCGGTGGCGCAGATCATCGTCGGGCAGGTCGAGAAAGCCGCCGATATAGCTCGCGAGATCCTCCTCGATGCTGGCCTGGTTCTGCGAGGTCGGCGGCACGATACGCGCCTCGGCAATGGTCCCGTCCGCCTCCAGCCGGTAACGGTGATAGAGCAGTCCGCGCGGCGCTTCCGTGGCCCCGAAGCCGACGCCGGCGCCGG
This sequence comes from uncultured Alphaproteobacteria bacterium, assembly GCA_963814805.1. GTDB lineage: Bacteria > Pseudomonadota > Alphaproteobacteria > ATCC43930 > CGMCC-115725 > AP-15. The sequence continues at coordinate 307,672 of CAWFER010000007.1, forward strand.
GCTCGATGGCGACAAAGGGACGCTCCGGCTCGTCATAGGCGTCGATGATCCGCAATGCCTCGTCGCACGCGTAAAGGACCTCGACCGCGCGGACCACGATGCTGCGATAAGGATTGGCGCACGTGGTCCCGAGCCCTGCCGCACGCGCGGCGTCCTGGGCGAGAGGCGACAGACGCTCGAAGTTCAGGCTGTAGCGGGCGAGCGGCCCGACCAAATACGAGCCGCCATCGCGCAGGCGCGAATGCAATGCCGTCGAGCGCTCGACGTGGCTTTCCTCGAAATGCTCGTCGTATTCGGCCGCCGCGATGTCGAGCCCCTGGCTCGAGACGATGCGGCCTTCGTTGAACGGATATTCCTCGGGGTGGCGCAGGGCGACGAACACATAATCGCGCTTACGCTCGGGAAAGTCGAACGCGGCGGCCCAGCGCACGGTCTCCAAGGCCGCCTCGCGCGCCCATTTGAGCCGCTCAGCGAGCGGTTCCAGTTCGCGGCGCCGCGGCGCGCGGTAGAACCCGCCGACTCGCACATTGATCGGATGGATCTCGCGTCCGCCGAGCAGGGCCATGACCTCGTTGCCCGCTTTCTTGAGCGCGAGCCCGCGGCGCACGATGTCGCCATGATCGCGCGCCATCTCGATCGCGCCCGCGTAACCGAGGAAATCGGGCGCGTGCAGCATGTAGATGTGCAGAGTGTGGCTCTCGATCCATTCGCCGCAGTAAAGCAGGCGCCGAAGATCGCGCAGCGGCCCCGGCATGGTGACGCCGAGCGCGTTTTCGATCGCATGCGCCGCGCTCATCTGATAGGCGACCGGGCAGATGCCGCAGATGCGCGCGGTGATGTCGGGCGCCTCGCTGAAGGCGCGGCCGCGCAGCAACGCTTCGAAGAACCGCGGCGGCTCGAAAATGCTCAGCTCGGCGCGCTCTACAATCCCGTTGCGCACGACGACCTTGAAGGCGCTTTCGCCTTCGACGCGGGCGAGATAGCCGACCTTGATCGTCTTACGCGTGGTCTTACCCGCCATGCCTCTCGCTCTCCTCGCGGAACGCCTCGGCATTGGCGTTGAAGCTGCGATAGACGCGCTGCAAACTCCGCTCGTCCATGCCCAGCCCGGCGAGCCAACGGCTCAGCGAGGGCGCGTTTGGCGTCTCCATCGGACCGTAACAGCCATAGCAGCCGCGGTCGTAGGACGGGCATAGCGCGCCGCATCCGGCGTGGGTGACCGGGCCGAGACACGGCGCGCCGTGCGCCACCATCACGCAGACGTTGCCTTTGAGCTTGCACTCGATGCACACGCTGTGCGACGGGGTGAGGGGTCGACGGCCGGCGAGAAAGGCCGAGACCACCTCAAGGAGCTGTTGCTTGTTGATCGGGCAGCCGCGCAGCTCGAAATCGACCGGGACGTGGTCGGCGATCGGCGTCGAGGTCGCGAGCGTCTTGATATATTGGGGATGCGCGTAGACGACGGCGGCATACTCTTCGACATCGGCGAAATTGCGCAATGCCTGGATGCCGCCGGCGGTGGCGCAGGCGCCAATCGTGACGAGGATGCGCGAACGCCGGCGGACCTCGCGGATGCGCTCGGCGTCGTGCGCCGTGGTGATCGAGCCCTCGACCAACGAGACGTCGTAACGCCCCCTCATCGCGGCGCGCGTCGCCTCCGGGAAATAGGCGATCTCCACCGCGTCGGCCACGGCGAGCAGTTCGTCCTCGCAATCGAGGAGGCTCAGCTGGCAGCCGTCGCAGGAGGCGAATTTCCACACCGCGAGCCGCGGCCGGCGGGGCTCGGCGGCCATCTCAGATCTCCTGCAGCGCAAGCAGGGGGCGCACCCGGTCGTAGCGGAACACCGGGCCGTCGCTGCAGACAAAAACCGGCCCGAACTGGCAATGCCCGCAGAAGCCGACCGCGCATTTCATGTTGCGCTCCATCGAGAGGTAGATCGCCGCGTCGCCAAGCCCGGCGTCGCGCAGCGCGGCAATGGCGAAGCGCATCATGATCTCGGGCCCGCAGACCAGCGCCATTGCATGCGGCGCGTCGAAGCCGGCGCGCGGGATCAGCGTCGTCACGACCCCGACATGCCCGCGCCAATCGCCGACGGCATGGTCCACCGTCACCTCGATGTCGATATCGAGCCGCCGCCGCCACGATTCGATCTCGCGGCGAAAGAGGATGTCGTCGGGGCTACGCGTCCCGTACAGCAGGATGACCTGGCCGTAACGCTGGCGCTCGGCGATGAGGCGGTAGAGCGCCGAACGCAGCGGCGCCAGTCCCAGCCCGCCGGCCACCACCACCACGTCGCGTCCCAGCGCCTCCGCCATCGGCCAGCCGACGCCGAAAGGCCCGCGGATTCCGACAACCTCGCCGGGGCCGAGCCGGGCGAGCGCGGTCGAGACCGGCCCGACGGCGCGGATTGTATGGCGCAGGCGGCCGGGCTCGGCGGGATCGCCGCTCAGGCTGATCGGCGCCTCGCCGACACCGAAGGCGGTCAGCATGTTGAACTGGCCCGGAGCGAACGCCGCGCCGTCCCTTTCTTCCGTCTCGAGATCGAGGGTCCACACCTGCGGACCGTCGCGTCGCCGCCGGCGCACCTGGGCGACCCGCGGCGTCATCGGGTCGAGGGCGTTCACCGCCGTGGTCCTCGCCTCAGTCATGCGCGCCGTAGACATCGAGGATCTGCAGGCGGGTCGCCTGCAGGCGCTCGATCAGGACCGGCATGAAACGTTTCATCATCGCGTAGCCGAGGTCATGGTCGGCCTCGCATTTTTGGCGGAGGCACGCGGCGTCCAGCGAGATCGCGCGCACCAGCGTCAGCGCCCGCGCGTCATAGGTCCAGCGATAGGGCGGGATCAGCCATGACACGCCGACGACCTCGCCCGCGCCGAGGGTCTGGAAAGTCACCGGTCCGCGCCCCGGGCCGTGCAGCTCGAGCGCAACGCGGCCGTGCCGCAGCAGGTAGAACTGGTCGGCCGGCTCGCTCTCATGGAACAGATACTGGCCGGCCTCGAAGCGCACATTCTTGGCGCAGCCGCAGACGAGCGTGCAGAACCCTTCCTCGAGCCCGGCGAAAAAGCGGTGTTCGCGCACGATGCGCTCGAGCCCTTCCATGGCCTCGCTCCTCATTGCGGCCCGCTATCGCGAATGGCCGCCACCTCTTCGGTGATGTCGATGCCGACCGGGCACCAGGTGATGCAGCGCCCGCAGCCGACGCAGCCCGAGGCGCCGAACTGGTCGAACCAGGTGGCGAGCTTGTGGGTCATCCACTGGCGGTAGCGCGCGCGGGCGCTGGAACGCACGCTGCCGCCGTGGATGTAGGAGAAATCCATCGTGAAGCAGGAATCCCATCGCCGCGAGCGCGACGCCTGCGCTCCCGCGAGGTCGCTCGCGTCCTCGACCGAGGTGCAGAAGCAGGTCGGGCAGACCATCGTGCAATTGCCGCAGGTCAGGCAGCGCGCCGCCACATCGTCCCAACGGGGATGGTTGAGGTTGCGCAGCAGCAGATCGTGCACATCGTCCGCGCGCATCTCGCGGCCCATCTGTGCAGCCGTGCGGACGACGATCAACTCCGCCATCGCCGCCTCTGCGGAAGTGGCCGTCCGCTGCGGCAACTCGTCGAGGATTGCCCGCCCCGCATCGGTTGCCGCCTCGACGAGGAAGATATGCTCCTGCTCGCCCAAGATCTCGGTCAGCGCGAGATCGTAGCCGCTTTTTGCCTTGGGCCCGGTATTCATCGAGGCGCAGAAGCAGGTGCCGCCGGCGACGGCGCAATTGACCGCGACGAGGAAGGCGGCCTCGCGCCGTACCCGGTAGTGCGGATCAACATGCGCGCCGCCGAGGAAGACCCGGTCCTGGATCGCGATCGCATGCAGCTCGCAGGCGCGCACGCCGATGAAGGCGAACCGCTCGGCGGCCGGCGGTTCCGGGACGATGCGTACCCCCTCCGCGTCGCGCTCGGCGCGCCACAGGCGCAGCACAGGCGGATGCAGGAACTTCTTCCACGACTGCGGCCCGACCGCGTAGCCGAACACCGCATCGTCGTCACGGCGCTTCAGGCGATAACGCCCGCCCTCCTGCTCGTCGGTCCAGCCGCGCGGCAGATCGGCGACCGAGGCGATGTCGTCATAGACGATGGCCCGGTCGCGGACGGTCGGGCCGACAACGCGATAGCCGCGCTGCCGTAGCGCGTCGAAGAGCGCCTGAAGGCCCTCTATCGCGATCACGGCCCCTCGGGCGCTATCCATCGCCGTTCCTCGGATCTGGTGCGCCGCGAGCGCTATTTTCGTTAATGCGGATTTCGCTCACTCAGCCTGGCTATGCGGGATTGGGGGGCTCCCTCCGCAGGTCGTCGAACCAGTATCCAGCGGCGTCTCGGAACGACTTTGATCTGCATCAAGGAATCCTGCGCTCACCACGGCGTGGGAAGGCGATGGAATGCGCTGACCGAGGCGCCGCCGGCGAACCGGTTGCCGCCGCTCCATGGCACCCTCTGGGGAACGCGTCGAATGTTCTTCGCTGCTCCGGCGCGGGGGCGCACTGCCGGGAGCGCCGGCTTTTTCGGCCATCAGCCCCGCCGGGCCAATTCAACCGCCATCGGGGACTCTAGCCGGCAAGTGATACCCCTGTAGAATTTGAACATAATTTGCGCGCTCGAAGGCCGCAGGGTTGTTCAGACTTTGCCGGCTCATGCGGCCGCGGATGTCCTTGAGCGTGTCGATCCCGCGCGCCGCGAGCAAAAGCGTCAGCCCCTCGACCAGAGCCCGCATATGCCCGATTCCGTGCCGCAGCAGCGAGGATGTCGTCATCACCGCATCGGCGCCGGCGAGCAGGTATTTGAGGACCTCATCGGCCGACTCGACGCCGGTGCTGGCGGCAAGCGAGGCGGACACGCGCCCGTGAAGGATCGCGATCCACAGCAGGGGCAACCGAATCTCGGCCGGCGTGCTGAGTTCGAGATCCAGCGACAGGCTGAGCGTCGCGATGTCGATGTCCGGCTGGTAGAAGCGGTTGAACAGCACCAGCGCGTCGGCGCCGCCCTCGGCGAGCGCCCGCGCCATGGCGCCGATCGCGCTGAAATACGGGCCGATCTTGACCGCGACGGGGATCGCCACCGCCGCCTTCACCGCCGCCAGGACGTCGAGATAGCGCTGCTCCACTTCGCGACCGGTCATCGCCGGATCGGCCGGGATGAGGTAGATGTTCAGCTCGATCGCGTCGGCGCCGGCCTCCTGCAGGCCGCGCGCGTAGTCGACCCAGCCAGCGTCGGTGGCGCCGTTGAGGCTGGCGATCACCGGAATGGCGACTGCTTCTTTGGCGCGCCGCACGATATCCAGATAGCGCTCCGGCCCGAAATCGATAGCCATCATAGGCTGGGAAATAGGTCAGCGCCTCGGCGAACGCCGTCTGCGCTCGCCGCCGTGCGGCGTTCAAACTCGTGGCCGCTCGGCGATGATCTGCTCCTCGAAGATCGAGGGCAGCACGACGGCCCCTGCGCCGGCATCCTCGAGCGCACGCAGCGTCGCAATCTCGCCGTTGAGCGGCGAAGCCGACGCGATCAGCGGATTGCGCAATGCGAGGCCCATATAGCGGGTGGTGAGATCCATGCATTGTGCTCCCGTCCCTCGCGGCCAGCGCTACGCGGGCGGCCGACGCCCGGCTCGGAGATGGACGCAGTCGGGATGGAAGCAGTCGCCGCCGCGGCTGGCCAGTTCCTCGTACTGCCGATACTTCTCGGTCACGACCTGCTGCGCTTTGGCCAGCAGCTCCTCGGCCGCTTCTGGGTCGGTGTTGGCGAGCGCCCGGTAGCGCAGCTCGTTATAGGCGTAGTCCTTGAACGGGATCGTCGGCCGCGGCGAGTCGAGACGGAACGGTCTCTCGCCGACGCGGCGCATCGCCGGATTGAAGCGGAACAGCGGCCAGTAGCCGCTCGCCGCCGCCAGATCCTGCTGCTTCATGCCGTAGCGCATGTCGATGCCGTGGGCGATGCAGTGGCTGTAGGCGAGGATCAGCGACGGGCCCGCATAGGCCTCGGCCTCGCGGAAGGCGAGCAGCGTGTGCTGCGGGTTGGCGCCCATCGCCACCTGGGCGACGTAGACGTTGCCGTAGGCGATCGCCTGCAAGCGCCAGATCCTTGCGCGCCACCCGCTTGCCGGCGGCGGCGAACTTGGCGACCGCGCCCAGCGGCGTCGCCTTCGAGGCCTGACCGCCGGTGTTGGAGTAGACCTCGGTGTCGAGCACCAGCACGTTGACGTCGCGGCCGCTGGCCAGCACGTGGTCGAGCCCGCCATAGCCGATGTCGTAGGCCCAGCCGTCGCCGCCGACGATCCAGATGCTGCGCCGGACCAGGTGGTCGACCACCGAGAGGAGGTCGCGGGCCGGCTCGTCGTCGATGGCTCGCGAGCTTCTGCTTCAGCGCCTCGACGCGGGCGCGCTGGGCGCGGATCTCGGATTCGCGCTCCTGCGGCGCATCGAGGATCGAGCGCACGAGGTCCTCGCCCACGACCGGTGCGAGCCGGCGCAACAGCGTCATTGCCAGATCGAGGTGCTTGTCGGCGGCGAGGCGGAAGCCCAGCCCGAACTCGGCGTTGTCCTCGAACAGCGAGTTCGACCAGGCCGGCCCGCGGCCCGCCGCGTCCTTGGTCCAGGGCGTCACCGGCAGGTTGCCGCCGTAGATCGACGAGCAGCCGGTGGCGTTGGCGATCTGCAGCCGGTCGCCGAAGAGCTGCGAGAGCAGCTTGAGGTAGGGCGTCTCGCCGCAGCCGGCGCAGGCGCCGGAGAACTCGAACAGCGGCTCGAGGAACTGCACGCCGCGGACGTTGGCGAAGTCGACGCGCGCGCGATCGTTGACCGGCAGCGCCTCGAAGAAGGCGATGTCGGCGCGCGCCTGCTCCAGGATCGGCGCCTTGCGGCGCGAGGTTGATGGCCTTCATGCCCGGGTCGCGCGGGCTGTGCGCCGGGCAGACCTCGACGCAGATGCCGCAGCCGGTGCAGTCCTCGACGTAGAACTGCAGCGAGAAGCGGACGTCCGGGATTGCCGCGCGCATTGATCGGCGCCGACTTGAAGCCGGCGGGCGCGCCGTCGAGCGCCTTCTCGTGGTAGTATTTCGCGCGGATGACGCTGTGCGGACAGGCGAAGCCGCATTGGCCGCACTGGATGCACAGATCGGCTTCCCACACCGCGACGATGTCGGAGATGTTGCGCTTCTCGAACGCTGCGGTGCCCGATGGGAAGGTGCCGTCGACCGGCATCTGGCTGACGCGGAGCTCGTCGCCGCGGCCCGGCCATCATCTGCGCGGTCACCTCGCGCACGAACGGCGGCGCCTCGTCGGGACGATCGGCGGGCGGTCGAAGCGCGCTCGTCACCGCCTCCGGCACGCGCGACCTCGTAGAGGTGCGCCAGCGTGTGGTCGACGGCCGCGAAATTCCTGCGCACGACGTCGGCGCCCTTGTCGCCGTAGCGTCTTCTCGATCGAGCGCTTGATGCGTCGGATCGCCTCCTCGCGCGGCAGCACGCCGGAGATCGCGAAGAAGCAGGTCTGCAGCACCGTGTTGATCCGCCCGCCGAGGCCCGCATCGCGCGCGACCTTGGACGCGTCGATCACGAAGAAGCGCAGCCGTTTTGTCGAGGATCTGCCGTTGCACCGAACGCGGCAGCTGATCCCACACCGTCGTCGGGCCCATACGGGGTGTTGAGCAGGAACGTCGCCGCCGCTGGCCGGCCAGCCGCAGCACGTCGATCCGTTCGAGAAAGTCGGCTTGGTGGCAGGCGACGAAGTTGGCCGATTCGATCAGGTAGGGCGCGCGGATCGGCTGTTTCCCGAAGCGCAGGTGCGAGATCGTCTGCGCGCCCGACTTGTGCGAGTCGTAGACGAAATAGCCCTGCGCGTACATCGCCGGATCGTCGGCGATGATCTTCACGCTGTTCTTGTTGGCGCCGACCGTGCCGTCGGCGCCCAGGCCGAAGAACACCGCGCGCACGACGTCGTCGCGCTCGATCGAGAAGTTCGCGGTCGAACTGCGAGGCTGGTGTGCGAGACGTCGTCGTCGATGCCGACGGTGAAGCCGTTCTTCGGCTCGGGCTTCTTCAGCTCGTCGAAGACGGCCTTGGCCTGCGCCGGGTTGAAGTTCTTCGACCCGAGACCGTAGCGGCCGCCGATCACGCGCGGCATGGCTGCCGGCGCTGGCCGCCGGCGACGGCCTGGGCCAGCGTCGTCACCACGTCGAGGTAGAGCGGCTCGCCCGGCGCGCCGGGCTCCTTGGTCTGCTCGAGGACGGCAACGCGCGCGGCACGAATCCGGCAGGGCGGCGAGAAAATGCTCGGCCGAAAACGGCCGGTAAAGGCGCACCTGCAGTACGCCGACACGTTCGCCGCCCTGCTGCAGGAACGCCGCGGTCTCGCGCGCGGTCTGCGCGCCCGAGCCCATCAGCACGATCACCCGCTCGGCGTCCGGAGGGCCGTCGTACTCGAACAGCCGGTACGCGCGGCCGGTGAGCGCGGCGAAGCGGTCCATCGCCGCCTGCACGATCGCCGGCGCCCGCGCATAGTACGGGTTCACCGTCTCGCGCGCCTGGAAGAAGGTGTCCGGATTGTGCGCCGTGCCGCGCACGAACGGGTGCTCGGGAGTGAGCGCGCGGCCGCGGTGCGCGCGGACGAGATCGTCGCCGATCATCGCCCGGATCTGTTCGTCGGAGAGCAGGGTCAGCTTGTTGAGCTCGTGCGAGGTCCGGAAGCCGTCGAAGAAGTGCAGGAAGGGAACCCGCGACTGCCAAGCGTCGCGGCCTGGGCGATCAGCGCGGCGTCGTGCGCCTCCTGCACCGATCCGGAGGACAGCAGCGCGAAGCCGGTCGTACGCGCCGCCATCACGTCGGAGTGGTCGCCGAAGATCGACAGCGCCTGCGTCGCCAGCGCGCGCGCCGCCACGTGGAAGACCGTCGCGGTCAGCTCGCCGGCGATCTTGAACATGTTGGGGAGCATCAGCATCAGGCCTTGCGACGCCGTGAAGGTCGTCGTCAGCGCGCCCGACTGCAGCGCGCCGTGCACCGCGCCGGCCGCGCCGCCTTCGCTCTGCATCTCCTGGACGACCGGGACGTTGCCCCAGATGTTGGTCAGCTCCTCGCGCCGACCACTCGTCGGCAAGCTCGGCCATCGTCGAGGACGGCGTGATCGGGTAGATCGCGCATACCTCGTTCGACCCGGTAGGCGACGTGGGCGACCGCGGTGTTGCCGTCGATCGCATCGGTTTCGGGCCTCTGGGGCGGCATCGCACGGCCTCCCGCTCAGGCGGGTTCGGGGATCATCTCGATGGCGTGGCAAGGGCAGCTTTCGAAGCAGACCGCGCAGCCGGTGCAGCGGTCGTAGAGGTAGCGGTAGCGCTGGCCGGGCCCGAGCTTCTCGATCGCCTGTTCGGGGCAGGCCGCGTAGCACTGGTCGCACTCGAAGCAGTTGCCGCAGCAGAGGCAGCGCTGCGCTTCGTAGGCCGCGTCGTCCTGCGCGTCGAGGCCGGCGATGCACCTCGGCGAAGCCCGTCGTGCGCGTCGGCGGCCGGCAGCGTCGGCTGCGCGCGACTGCTCGGCGTCGCTGTAGACGGGCAGATGCAGCATCTCGAAACGACACGATCGGATGCTTCGGCGGCGGCCGATACGTACCGCCGCGCAGCCAGGCGTCGATGTGCGCGCGCCGCCTTCTTGCCGTGGCCGACCGCGGCCGTGACGGTGCGCTCGCTCGGCACCATGTCGCCGCCGGCAAAGATCCCGGGATGGCCGGTCATCATGTTCGGGCGCGACGACGACCGCGCCGTCGGACTGGAAGTCGATCCCCGGGATCTTCCGCAGGAAGCCGCTGTCGGTCTCCTGTCCGAGCGCCAGCACGACGGCGTCCGCCTCGAGCGTCTCGAACCGGCCGGTCGGGTGCGGTCGGCCGTCCGGGTCGAGCTCCATGATCCTCGACCGTCAGCGACGGCCCGGCGATCTCTTTGATGCTCGTCAGCCATTTGATCTTGACGCCCTCCTCGATGCGCCTCGTCGGCCTCGAAGGCGTGGGCCGGCATGTGCGCGCGGTCGCGGCGGTAGATGATCAGCGCCTCTTCGGCGCCCGAGGCGCTCGGCGGTCCGCGCGGCGTCCATCGCCGTGTTGCCGCCGCCGTAGACCACGACGCGCCGGCCCAGGCTGCGGGCCGTTCGCCGGTGCTGACGCCGTGGAGAAGGCTCACGCGCATCGAGCACGCGGGCTGCGTCGCGGGCCGGGATGTCGACGTGCTTCGAGACATGCGCGCCGATCGCGGCGAACGCCGCATCGAAGCCGCCGGCTTCCTTCTCGGCGAGGAGATCGTCGACCTTGTGGTTGAGCACGATCTCGACGCCCATCGCCTCGATCCGCCGCACCTCCTGCATCAGATCCTCGCGCGGCAACCGATAGGCGGGAATCCCGAAATGCATCATCCCGCCGGCGAGCGGTCCCGCCTCGTGGATCTCGACCGCGTGGCCGAGACGGGCGAGGTGATAGGCGGCCGACAGGCCGCTCGGGCCGGCGCCGATGACCAGCACGCGCTTGCCGCTTGGCGGCGCGTCGATCGGCGGCTGCCAGCCTTGCCGCCCAGCCAGGTCGCCGAGAAAGCGCTCGACCGCATGGATGCCGACCGGGCTGTCGAGCTGTCCACGGTTGCAGTCGATCTCGCAGGGGTGGTAGCAGACCCGGCCGTGCACCGCCGGCAGCGGATTGTCGTTGATCAGCGTCAGCCACGCCTCGCGATAGCGGCCGGCCTGGGCATGCGCGAGCCAGGCCTGGATGTTCTCGCCCGCGGGGCAGGCATGATTGCAGGGCGCCAGCAGATCGACGTAGACCGGGCGGCGTTGGCGTGCCGGGCCGGCGCCCGGCTCTGCGATCAAATCGATGACCGGCGTGAAGTCCGATGGTCTCATCGTCATGCCGGAACTCCGGTTTTCATCGCCGACCAAGATCGCGCGATCCCCCCAACCGACGCATTGAGGCAGATCAAGGGAAGTCTGCTCGGGGCGGCCCCGGAACCGCAGATGCGGCAAATTGATGGTGTTCCCCTGTCTCCTCGGCGCGCTCTAATTGGGAAGGGCGAGGGCTTGGACCTGGGTCTGCAAATTCACGCGCTCGACCGCGTCGCAAAGCGCTTTGCTTGATATGCGCACGCGGCAGATCAAGTCTTGACGCCCGCCGCCTGGTCGGCCGCCCAGCAGGATTCCCTGCCTCAGGCGGTCCGCTTGCGAAAAAGCCATGCGGCGGCAAACAGCGTGGCGACCCCGATCAGCGCCATCGGCCAGTACTGCGGCAGCAGCGAGCGCAGGCCGGCCCCTTCGAGGAATACGCTGCGCACGATGATCAGGAAATAGCGCATTGGGTTGAGATAGGTTAGGTCCTGCACCGCCGCCGGCATGTTGGCGATCGGCGTGGCGAAGCCCGAAAGAATGATCGACGGCACCATGAACAGGAATGCGCCGAGCAGCGCCTGCTGCTGGGTCACCGCGAGCGAGGAGATCATCAGGCCGATGCCGGTGACGGCGATGACAGAACAGCACCAGTCCGAGATAGAGGGAGGCGAGGCTGCCGCGCAGCGGGATCGCGAACCACCACACCGCGGCGAAAATGATGGCCGAAGCTTCCACTGTGCCGATCAGCAATCCGGGTAGCCCCTTGCCGAGCAGAATGTCGATCTGCCGCAATGGCGTCACCAGCAGCTGGTCGAAGGTTCCGGCCTCGCGCTCGCGCGCGACCGACAGCCCCACGACCAGCAGGGTCACCACCTGGGTTAATAGCGCCACGATGCCGGGTACGATGAACCAGCGCGACAGCAGGGCCGGGTTGTACCAGGCGCGCAGATCGAGCACCGCCGGCGGGGCCGGCCCGCCGTGGCTCGCGGTCCAGGCCAGGCTGAAATCGCTGACGATCGTGTCGGCATAGCCGAGGATCAACAGCGCCGTGTTCGAGTTGCGGCCATCGACGATGATCTGCACCGACGCCGGCTGACCGCGCAACAGGTCGCGGGTGAAGTGCGGGTGGATGACGAGCGCCATCGCCGCCTGTCGAGCATCGATCAGCGACTTGATCCGACGCTCGCTGTGCAGGTCCGCGACCTGTGCGAAGGTGGGCGATCCGATAAAACGGGCGACGAGATCACGCGAGGCGAGGCTGTTGTCTTCATCGTAAATGGCGATCGGGACGTGGTTCAGATCAAAGGTGGCCGCGTAGCTGAAGACCATCAGCTGGATCAGCGGCGGGCCGATCAGCACCATCCGGCTCTTGCCGTCCTTGAGAACGGCGAGCAACTCCTTGATGACGAGGGCGAGAACCTGCCGCCACATTGCTCAGTCGAGGCGCTTGCGGGCGAAGAGCCGCGCGGCGCCGAGGAACACCGCGGCCATGATCGCCAGCGCCGCGGCGTTGGGCAGGATCACCGACCATACGTCGCCGGCGAGGAACACGGTCTGCAGGATCGAGACAAAATAGCGCGCGGCGACGATATGGGTGATCGCCTGCACCACCGCCGGCATGCTGCCGATGTCGAATATGAAGCCCGAGAGGATGAAGGCCGGCAGGAAGGTCGTGATGATCGCGATCTGGCCGGCGACGAACTGGTTGCGGGCAAAGGTGGAGATCAACAGCCCCATGCCGAGCGCCGCCAGCAGGAACAGCGCGGCGGCGCCGGTCAGCACCCAAAGCGATCCCACCAGCGGCACCGCGAACAGCCACACGGCGATCGCCACCGAGGCCGCCATGCCGCCCATGCCGAGCAGGAAATAGGGAACGAGCTTGGCGAGCAGGATCTCCCGCATCGTCACCCGGGTGACCATCAGCGCTTCCATCGTGCCGCGCTCCCACTCGCGCGCGATGACCAGCGCGGTCAGCAGCGCGCCGATCAGAGTCATGATGATCGCGATCAGGCCGGGCACGAGATAGTCGCGGCTGCGCAATCGCCGGGTTGAACCAGATCCGCGGCTGCAGGCGACCGGCAGCGGCGATTGCTCGCCCTCCGCCGCCGCCTGCGCCAGGAGCCAGTTGGCCCAGATCTGCTGCACGTAGCCATCGACGATGCGCGCGTTGTTGGCGTCGACGCCGTTCACGAATACGCCGATCGGCGCCGCGCCGGCGCTCAGCGCCTGGCGGGCGAAATCGCTGCGCAGCCAGACGATCCCCTGGACCTCGCGCGCCGCCATCGCCGCCTCGGCCGCGCCGAAGGTGGCGAAGCGCCGCGGCTGGAAATAGGGCGATTGCGCGAATTTGCCGGTGAAGCTCGCGGTCAGCGGGTCGGGCTGTTCGACGACGAGCGCGATCGGGACGTTCTCGGCGTCGAGCGACACGCCGTAGCCGAACAGCAGCAGCAGCACCGCCGGCAGCAGGAAGGCGATCGCGATCGCCGAGGGATCGCGCAGGATCTGCAGAACTCCTTGCGCAACAGCCCGCGCAGCCGCCGGATCGCGCCCACGCTCATGCCGCCGTCGCGGGCGCATCGGCCGCCTCGATCAGGGCGATGAAGGCGTCTTCCATGCGTCGGGTCTGGGTTGTCCCGGCTGCGCGCCCGCGTCTTCATCTCCTGCGCGGCGCGCCTCGGCCAGGATCCGCCCCTGCGCCATGATCGCCAGCCGGTCGCAATACTCGGCCTCCTCCATGAAATGCGTCGTCACCAGGATGGTGACGCCGGCTTCGGCGAGTGCGTTGATCCGCCGCCAGAACTCGCGCCGCGCCAGCGGGTCGACGCCCGAGGTCGGCTCGTCGAGGAAGAGGATGTCGGGCTCGTGCATCAGCGCGCAGGCGAGCGCCAGACGCTGCTTGAAGCCGAGCGGCAGGTCGCCGCTCTTGGCCTCGGCCGCCGGAGCAGAGATCGAACTGGCGTCAGCGCCCAGTCGATGCGGGCGCGTTGCTGCGCCCCGTGCAGTCCGTAGGCGCTGCTGAAGAAGCGCAGGTTCTCGCGGACCGACAGATCGCCGTAGAGCGAGAATTTCTGCGCCATGTAGCCGATCCGCCCGCGCGCCGCCGCCGCCGCGCGTGCGCAGGTCGAAGCCGGCGACGCGCAAGGTCCCGTCCGAGGGCGGCAGCAGGCCGCACAGCATGCGGAAGGTGGTGGACTTGCCGGCGCCGTTGGCGCCCAGCAGGCCGAAGATCTCGCCGCTTGCGCACCGCGAAGCTGACGTCGTCGACCGCGACGAAGCCGCCGAAGCGGCGGGTCAGATGGCGGACCACGATCTCATCCACCATCCCGGCCTGCGCCGGGGCCGCAGCAGGCGGCGGGACGGCCGCGGGCGGGCGGGCCGGCATCCGCTCGCGCAACAGCGCGACGAAGCTGTCCTCGAACCGCGGCGCACCGGCGTCATCGCGATGCCGCTCAGGCCGGACAGCGTCGCTGCCGCGCGCCGGCGCGGCGGCGTCTGTCGACGACCACGCGGACGTGGCCGCCCTGGATCGCCGCGTCGACCACGCCGGGGGCGTCGGCGAGCAGCTCCTGCAAGCGCCGCTTGCCGACGCCGGCGGCGGTGGCATGAAAGCTGCGGCCGGCCATCCGCGCGGTGAAAAGGCCGGGCGGGCCCTCGCCGAGCAGCCGGCCCTCATGCAGCAGCAGCACCGCGTCGCAGCGCTCCGCCTCGTCGAGATAGGCGGTGCTGAACAGCACCGTCATTCGCGCGGCGCGGGTCAGATGGTCGATGATCTGCCACAGCTCGCGCCGCGACACCGGATCGACGCCGACGGTCGGCTCGTCGAGCAGCAGCAGTCTCGGGCGCGCGCACCAGGGTGCAGGCCAGGCCGAGCTTCTGCTTCATGCCGCCCGACAGCCGGCCGGCCAGACGCTGGGTGAACGGGCGCAATCCGGTCATGTGCAACAGCTCGGCGTAGCGCGCCGCGCGCTCGGCCGGCGGCAGGCCTTGGAGATCGGCGTAGAGGTCGAGATTTTCCTGGACGCTGAGGTCCTCGTAGAGGCCGAAACGCTGCGGCATGTAGCCGATGCGCGCCTGCACCGCGAGCGGCTCGCGGCCGACGTCGATGCCGAGCACCTCGATCCTTCCGCGCGTCGGCCCGCAACAGCCCGGCGATCAGCCGCATCAAGGTGGTCTTGCCCGCCCCGTCGGGACCGATCAGCCCGGTAACCGTGCCGCGCGCCGCCTGCGCGTCAATCCCGTCGAGCGCGACCGTGCCGCGCTTGCCGGCGCGGAAGCTGCGGGTCACGCCTTCCAGCCGCAACGCCGGCGGCGGATCATTTGGCGGCGGCATCGCCTGGCTCGCAGCCGAGCGGCGGGGTTGCTGCGCTCGCCGGCTTTTGCCGCAGATCGATCTGCACGGTGGCCGGCATGCCGAGGCGCAGCTCATCGCGTGCGTCGCAAACGTAGACGCGCAGCTGATAGACCAGCGCCGTGCGCAACTCGGTGGTCTCGACCGTCTTCGGGGTGAACTCCGCGGTCGGCGAGATGTAGCCGACCCAGCCATGATAGACGCGGCCGGGGTAGCTGTCGGTCGTCACCGCGGCGCGCATGCCGAGCGCGATCTTGCCGAGATCGCTCTCGGCCACGTAGGCCCGCACCCACAGCGGGCTGGTCAGCGCGATCGTGTAGACGGGCGTGGTCGGCTCGGCCATGTCGCCCGGTTCGAGGATGCGGTCCTCGACGATCCCGTCCGAGGGCGCATAGAGCTTGGTGTCGACAAACTCGCGCTTCGCCAGAGCGACCGCGCCCTGATCGGCCTCGTAGGCGGCGCGCGCGGCGGCGATGTCCTCTTCTCGCGGCCCCTTGACGGCGAGGATATAGGCCTGCCGCGCCGCTTCGTATTGCTGGCGCGCGGTCGTGAACGCCGCCTTGGCGTCGTCGCGTTGCCGGATGGTGCCGGCGCTGGTCAGGGCCAAGGCCGCAGCG
Source organism: uncultured Alphaproteobacteria bacterium (assembly GCA_963814805.1). Taxonomy (GTDB): domain Bacteria; phylum Pseudomonadota; class Alphaproteobacteria; order ATCC43930; family CGMCC-115725; genus AP-15. The sequence continues at coordinate 323,526 of CAWFER010000007.1, forward strand.
CGGCGATAGTTGACCTCATCGTTGCGGTAGGTGACGCGCAGCGCCTCCATCGTCGCCTTGGCCTCGGCGATTTCCTCCGGACGGGAGCCGGCGACCAGCGCGGCCAAAACCTGCTGCTGATCGCGCATATTGCCCTCGGCTTGCGCCAGGGCCGCGGCGTAGCGGGTGTCGTCCAAGGTGGCGATCAATTGGCCCGGCGTCACCCGATCTCCCTCCTGCACGAAGAGCCGGGTGATGTGGCCTGAATCGTTGAAGGCGGGCTCGACCTCACGAATATCGACATTGCCGTAGAGCTGAAGCTCGTAAGCCGCGCCCGGGCGGTTCAGCCGAAGGTACAGCGCACCGGCAGAGCCTAAAATCACCGCCAGCAGCAGGACCGCGAGCAATCGCTTGCGCGCGGTCGTCCTGGTCGGCGCTGCGCCGCGAGCGGGTTCGAGCGCGGTGCGAGGCGCGCCCGGCGCCCTTGCCTCAGGTTCCGGCTTGTCGACGACGGTCATCATTGCGGCCCTGAAAGCGTAATGCCGTTCTTGACGATGATATACTCGCCGGCCGCCACGGCTCCCGCGCAGCGGCGCGCTTGCCGGCTGTGTCCGGTTGCGTCCGCCGGCTCATTCCCCGAGCAGCCGGCGTCGCTCCTCGAACTCGTCCTTGTCGATCTCGCCGCGGGCGAAGCGCTCCTTGAGGATGTCAACCGCGGTGCGACTCGCGGGCGGATAGTGCGGCGGGGGCGTTCCCTGCCAAGGCCCGCCGAGCCAGCGGACCGCAAGGACGACGAGCGCGATCACGAGGGCGAGGACCAGGATCATGAACAAAGGTCCGAAGATCATGCCGCACCATCCCCAGCCCCACATCATTTGCGGCCCCCAGGTGTAGGGCTCGGCCGGGCTGTCGGCGGCCAAGGCCGGGACTGGCAGCGCCGCGGCGACAATCCCGAAGAAACTCTCCGTAGTATACAATAGAAGGACGAATGCTCGTTGCCTTGATTTGGATCAAACAAACTCGTTTCACCCGCCCGCCTGCCCGATAGCAGTGGCTTGCTGCGATCTGCGCCACGCGCCAGCCGGGTCGCCGAGGAACTGTTTTCGGTTATGCCTTCGAGGCGTAACGCACTCGTGATCCGGCGATGCGCCGCGATCTTTGACCTAAATCAAAGCCCCTTCCCGAGGACGAAATATCTTGGGCGTGGCTGGATCGCGATTCCGAGGCTCAGGCCCGTCACGACGATGATCGCGGCAGACGAAACGGACAATCCCTCCCAAGGCGGCGGAGAGGCCGTCCCTGGCCTGCGCTCGACGGTGCAGGGCTGGCTGATGCCGGCGCTCGCCTCCGTGCTGCTATGGATGTGCCAGATCCGACCAATGACCGGCCAGGGTGCGGGCGGTCTGATGTCGGTCGGCCAGAGCAAGGCTAAGGTTTTGTCGAGAAGGATCTCCTTGCGGCGAAACTCTCGCCAATCGGCGCCGGCGAGACGAGACCAAACGCCGGCGTCGGCTGCGCGGCCGCGGGTGCGACGAGCGGGTGGAAGTTGTGACGAGGATTGCGGCGTCCTCGGACGAAACCGAGCCGATGCCGATGATCGGAACGCTCCCCGACACGCTGGTTGCGCTGCCGATGGGGGCGCTGCCGATGGGGGCGCGCCGCGGCGCGCTCGATCCGGGCGTGGTCCTGTATCTATTGCAAGAGCGCCAAATGGATGCCACAACTCTGGAAGATCTGTCTATCGGCGATCGGGCCGCCCCAGAGTCGCCGGATCAGCAGCGGCGTGCAGGCGTTGGTGGCGAGGCGGGAGCCGCACGCCGCCGCGGCGGTCGATCTCTCCATCTTCGGCGTTGCCCGGGAATTGGGCCGTCGCGCCGTACGCGCGCCTCGCCCCGGCGGAAGTCGCGGGGATCGGAAAGCTGGGAGGCAGCTTGGATGTATGCACGCGATGTTATGACAACGGATGTCGTGGCGGCCGCCCCCGACACCCCGATCGGCAAAATCGCCGAGCTTCTGCTCAGCAAGGGGATCAGCGCAGTGCCGATCGTCGAAGGCGGCGCGCCGATCGGGATGGTCAGCGAGGGCGATCTGGTGGGCCGCGACGAGAAGGATCGCGAGGCTCGCCGCGATTGGTGGCTGACGCTTCTTGCCGAGGGGACCACGCTCAGCGACGATTTTCTGGCCAGCCTTCGCCATCCGAAAAACACGGCGCGCGAGATCATGTCGGCGCCGGTGGTGACGGTCGCGGAGGACACGCCGGTGGGTGAGATCGCGCGCCTGCTGGCGGCCTATCGCATCAAGCGGGTTCCGGTGGTGCGCGACGGCCATATGGTCGGCATCGTCAGCCGCGCCGATCTGTTGCGCGCGCTGGCCGCGCAACAGCCCAAACCGGCCGCGCCCGATGGCGGCGGGCTGGTGCGCGACGTGGTCGACACGATCGATCGCCATTTTGATCATATGCGCCCGTCGGCTCCCGACCGTCACCCGAACCGGCCGAGCCAACCGGCTGGCGCGGGCGGGCTGACGGTCGAGGACTTTCGACACCTGCTCGCGGATTTCAAGCAAGGCAGGGCGGCGCATCAAGACGCGGTCAGCCGCGCCGCCGCCGAGCAGCGCCGGCAGCAAGCCAAGGAGCTGATCGATCACCATATTTCCGACGAAAACTGGCGCGCGATGCTGCACCAGGCGCGGCAAGCCGCCGAGCACGGGCAACATGAAATGTTGCTGCTCCGCTTTCCAAGCCAGCTGTGCAGCGACGGCGGGCGCGCGATCAATGCGCCGGAGCCGGACTGGACGAGGACGCTGCGCGGCGAGGCCGCGGAGCTTTATCTGCGCTGGGAACGCGATCTGAAACCGCACGGCTTCGCGCTCGCGGCCCGGGTGCTCGACTACCCGGGCGGCATGCCCGGCGATATCGGGCTCTTTCTGATCTGGGGAGAAGGATGAGGTCGCGATCGACCGCGGTTCCCCACAGGCTTGCCGGCCTCAGCGCGCCGCTGTTCTGGCCGATGGCCGCAGCCCTGCAGATGGCGGAGCAAGGTCTCGAACTCAACGCGAAGAACCTCGCCTTCATCGCCGAAGAGGAAAAGATCCAGCACCAGCCGCGGCCAGCGCTCGCCACGGCGAACCGCGTCATGCTCGACCTGCGGACGATGCTGGTGCGCGACTATGCCGCGCCCGGCGCCACGGGGCGCCAACTCTCGTCGTTGCGCCCTATGCCGGCCACACCGCGATGATCGCCGATTACCTCAGGGGTCAGAGCCTCGTCGAGACGCTGACCGAGAATGGCGTCGAGCGGGTTTTCCTGACCGATTGGAAATCCGCGACGCCCGACATGAAGGATTTCGATATCGATCAGTACCTCGCTGAGATCAACATCGTGGTCGACGATCTCGGCGGCTGGGCGAATTTCGTCGGGCTGTGCCAGGGCGGCTGGATCTCCGCAATGTACGCGGCGCGCTTTCCGCACAAGGTGGCGAGCTTGGTGCTGGCCGGCGCGCCAATCGACACCGATGCCGGCGACGGGCCGGTCAAGCGTATGGCGCAGACCCTGCCGATGTCGTTCTACGAACAACTCGTCGCCATGGGCGCCGGGCTGATGCGTGGCCAGATGATGCTGCAGGCGTGGAGGGGGATGCACCCGACCGAGCACTACATAAATGACCACATCGAGCTGTACGAGCACATCGACGATCCTGTCTATCTCCGCAAGAAGGAGACTTTCGAAAGCTGGTACAAGAATCCGATCGACTTGCCGGGCCGGTGGTATCTTCAAGCAATCCTTCAGCTGTTCAAGGAGAACCGGCTGGCCAAGGGAAGCTTCGTCGGTCTCGGCCGGCGCCTCAACCTCAAGGACGTGACCTGCCCCGTCTATCTGCTTGCCGGTCAGAGCGACGACATCAGCCCCCCGGAGCAGGTTTTCGCAGCCGAGAAATATCTCGGCGCGCCGCGCGACCGGATCGAGAAGGAGCTCGTTTCCGGCGGCCATATCGGCCTCTTCATGGGCGCGCGCACCCTCAAGGACGCCTGGCCGGGGATCGCCCGGTGGATCGGCCAGGCGGGCAAGCCGTGATCGCATGCGGCAAGGGTCATACCCGCGCGTCAGCCGCGCCTTCGTCCCGCATCGCCAAGCTTCCCAACCCAGCCCGATCGACAATCAGCAAATGCCGCCGATCGCGGAACCGGACCAGCTGGCGAGCCTCGAGCGTGCGAAACGAACGGCTCACTGCCGCGAGCGACAACCCGACGTAGTCGGCGATATCCGTCCGGCGCATCGGCAGATAGACCTCGCCGTTGCCTCCGTCCCCGACTTCCCGCGAGCGAGCGAGCATCTCAAGAAATAACGCGAGCCTGGCGAGAGCGCCCCGCTGGCCGAGAATGATCAAGTGGCGCTGCGCCTCGCGCAGTTCGTGGCACAGTTTTATCAATAGGTGCCACTCGAGCCCGGGATCCTGACGCAACAGGTTTTCCAACGCCGGCAGCGGCAGCCGATAGGCGATCAGCGAGGTCACCGCCTCCGCCGAGTTGACATAGGCGTTTTCCTCGGCGAGCCCGAACAAGTCGTCGGGAAAGAGAAACGCGACGACCGACCTCGCCCCGTCGGGCGATGTCCGGAAGGTCCTCGCGACGCCGGCGGAGATATTGTAGACGAACCTGGCCGGGTCGCCTTCCCGATAGATCGGCGCGCCCCTGGCGAAGCGCACCGTTGTGGCGATCTGGGCAAGCTGAGCCCGCTCTTGCTCATCCAACAGGCGGCTCATCTTTCCGTCCGAGGCTTCGCGAAACGGAATGGCCGAGATCGAAGGGCGGCTGCTTCCCCGGGTTCGAAGTCCGTCACCGTCGCTATCGGCCATTAGACCCCCGATGCAAGCCGTCATCAGCACGTCCCGTTGTAGCCTCACAAAGGCGCCGGTCCAGGCAAAACCGTCGGCTTTTTTGATCCGGATCAAAGTTCCAGCAGCCGGGCCGATTGGCGCCGCCGGTCGAGCGCGATTTAATCATCTTGACGGGCCGCCGTGCCGACGGCCCGGACCCGCTTGATCGACAGGGAGTCCGTCGCGCCGTCCACCATGAATTCGTTCAACCCTGACACCGATGCGCCCCGCGGCCAGACACCAGGCGGCCGGCGCCAGTACGGGTTCAACGATGAGCTGTCGGCGCTTGTTCACGAGCTCAGCGAACCGCTGACCGCGGTTGCTAACTATCTGGCGACGGCGCGCCGCGTGCTTGGAACCGACGCGGGTTCCGAAGACTGCGGTCTCGCGGAAATCTTGGAAAAGGCTTTGGCCCAAACGAACCGCGCCGGGGAGATCGTCCACCGGGTTCGCCACTTTCTGCAAAGCGATGTCGCGGCGGCGACAGATCCGACGGCGCAACCCGGTCGGAGTCCGCAGACTAAAGCGCCGCGCTCGCCATGCGCGTCCGCCACCGAGGGGCCATTCCCTCGAGAACCTTGACCTGGATCAAGGAAGCCGATTGCGGGCTCTGGCACGGTGCCGACGCTCGCCCCGGCCATTTCCTTCCGGCCCGCGACAAATTTCGATTGCCACCGCGAGCAACCGCGCTGGTCGGCGGCAAATTTCAGGAGGGGTGGGTGAGGCAGATTGTTCTCCCTCGCAATCGCCTGCCGAAACGGGAACGGAGTTTGCGCCGACGATTGATCGGCCGGGGCAGCCTCCAGCTCGAAATCGACGGGTCAGGAGACCCCGCGCACCCTGATTGCGCGGCCCGAGATTCTCCCGTTGGCCAAGACCGGCTGGCTCGCGGATGCCAGCCCGGCCCGGGCCGGGCTGGTGGCGGATATTCGCCTGATGACGCCAAACTATGCAGGGGCCGTCCTCAATGACGCTGGTCGATCCATTCCTGCCGCGCACCCATATCGCGTATTTCTCGATGGAGATCGCCGTCCGGCCCGAGATGCACACCTATGCCGGCGGGCTCGGCGTCCTGGCCGGCGACACCGCCCGCTCTTGCGCCGATCTCGAGCTCCCCGTCGTCTTTGTAACGCTGGTGAGCCGCGCCGGCTATTTCCGGCAGGAAATCGACGTCGATGGCCGGCAAACCGAGCAGCCGGACTGGTGGGAGCCGCAGCGCTGGTGCGCCCCGCTCGACGCGATGGTGGCCGTGGACATCGAGCGCGAGCCGGTCTGGATCCGGCCCTGGCTCTATGTTCACACCTGCCCGCACGGCCACCGGATACCGATCCTTCTGCTCGACACCGACCTCGACCTAAACGGCAAAGAACATCGGACGCTGACGCACTACCTCTATGGCGGCGACGAAACCTACCGGCTCAAACAGGAAATCATCCTCGGAATCGGCGGCATTCGCATTTTGCGGGCCCTCGGTTTCGATCTCCACACCTACCATCTCAACGAAGGCCACGCAGCGCTGCTGACGCTGGACCTGCTGAACCGCTGGCGGGCGCCTCCTGAAGATCTGATCAGCGGCGAACAGCCCTACGACATCGCCGAGGTTCGCGCACGCTGCGTGTTTACGACGCACACCCCGGTGGAAGCAGGTCACGATCGCTTTTCCTACGAGCTCTTCGAGCGGTTGCTGCCCGATTTTGTGGAGCTCGATCCTCTGAAGCGCCTCGCCGGGGACGACCGGCTCAACATGACACGCTTGGCGCTCAACCTCGCCGACTACGTCAACGGCGTCGCGCGTCGCCACGCAGAGACGACTCGGCTGATGTTTCCCGGATACCGGATCCACGCGGTCACCAACGGCGTGCATGTCGGAAGCTGGACGCATGCCGCCTTTGCGCATCTCTACGACGCGAACTTCCCGCGGTGGCGGCACGAGCCCGAGGCGCTCGTCCGGTCTCTACAATTGCCCGAGGACGAGCTGTGGCCGTGCCACGAGGCCGCCAAAGCCGATCTCGTTGCCCGGGTCAAGGCCTCCACCGGCGTCGCCCTCGATCCCCACACTATGATCCTCGGGTTTGCGCGCCGGATGACAGGCTACAAGCGCCCGTCACTGCTGTTCGAGGATCTCGACCGACTGACGGACCTCGCCGCGCGCTTTCCGCTTCAGATCGTCATGGCGGGCAAAGCCCATCCGCAAGACACCGAGGGCAAACAGGCGATCGGCCAGATCTATGAGTTCGCCCGCCGGCTTCAGGGCAAAATCACCTGCGTGTTCCTGCCGGACTATGACATGGAGATCGCCATGTCGCTGGTTGCCGGCTCCGACATCTGGCTGAATACGCCGTTGCCGCCGATGGAAGCCTCGGGCACCAGCGGCATGAAAGCGGCGCTCAACGGCGTGCTCAATTTGAGCATTCTCGACGGCTGGTGGATCGAGGCCTGCATCGAGGGCGTCACCGGCTGGGCGATTGGCGGCGATGGCGACGCCGCATCGGGTCGGCCGGACGCCGCCGTCTTGTATGACAAGCTCGCGGGCGCCGTTCTGCCGCTCTACTACACGGACCCGGCGCGATGGCGCTGGATGATGAAACAGGCGATCGCCAACATCGCGTCTTATTTCAACAGTCATCGCATGATGCGGCGATACGCGACCGAGGCCTACCTTCGATAATTGTGAGGAAGCGTTGAATACCGTCAAACCGAGCAGAGCATAGATGAAAGGCTGAACCAATGATGCGAACCATCCTTGTGCCGCTGGCCCCAGGGTTGTCGAGCGAACCTGCCCTCGATGCGGCCTTGTCGCTGGCGAAAAGTCTCAACTCGCATATTCGGGCGGTGTTCGTACGCCCGGATCCGAATGTCGTTCTCTCGGCGGTGCCGAGCGCGATCGCGACGACGGAGATGCGCCAGGCGATCGAGCGCGAAGCCGGCGCCGCGGCGGCTGCCGAATGGGCCAATTTTGAAGCCTGGCGGTCTCGCCACGGCCTTCCCGCAATCGCGGTCGATCGTCGCCTCGACAACTGTTTCGCCACCTGGCTCGAAACGGTCGGCGAGATCGAGCCCGTCGTCACCCATTTCGGCAGGGTCAGCGATATCATTGTTCTAAACCGGTTCACACCGGATAACATCCAAGCCCAGCGATGCTTTGATGCTGCTCTGTTCGGCACCGGCCGGCCGACTTTGCTGGTTCCCGAGAAACCGCCTTGGGATCTGATCGATCACGTGCTGATCGCCTGGAACGGCAGTCGCGAAGCCAGTCATGCCGTATTCGGCGTGCTGCCTCTACTGCACGCCGCGAGCCGCGTTTCGAGCTTTAGCATGCCGGGGCCTGAAAACGATGGAGCAACCGGCGTCGAACTAGCCGAGGCGCTGTCCTGGCAAGGGATTCGCGCGCATGAAGCAATCCGGCCAGAAACGTCAAGTTCCGTGGGCGCAGCGCTGCTCGACGCCGCCGCCAAATGCGGCGCGACGCTGATTGTCATGGGCGCTTACACGCACAGTCGTCTGCGGCAGAGTTTTCTCGGCGGCGTGACAATGCATGTCATGTCGCACGCCACGATCCCGATCGTCATGAGCCATTGACCGGCGGGCAGTGCGTTATCCCCGCTCAGAGAGCGCGCTTTGAAATGCTCGGCCGGGCGAACTGGGCCTCTTCGCCAGATCGCGACTTCTTGGGCCCGAATTCACCGAGCGGAAAATGGGAGCGAACCCAATGCAGGCAAGCCGGCCGCGCCGGCGGGTGCTGGTCAACCTGCGCGGCTCGTAACCGCCCATTCTAGCGATCTGCCGGACCCTTCGCTACCTGAGCAGCGCGTTGCCCTCGGCGCCGCCTCAGGACATCGTGGTTCGTCGCTCGACAGGACTATCTACGAGGGGCATGTCCTCGCCATCAGCCAGGCGATGTGCACTTGAATCGCGCGCGGAAGCCTGCCGAAGGTCAAGGAGTGGCGGCGGCGGGCACGGACGGCTCGCCCGGCAGGTTGATCCAAATCAACGCGGACCGCTCCCGCACAGGGGCACGATCGCTCGGCATATTGCGGGAGGCTCCGATGCCGACACCAGCCTACATCTCCTGGTTCGCCGATTTGCGGCTGAAAGATGTGCCCTTGGTCGGCGGCAAGAACGCTTCGCTCGGCGAACTCTATTCGGCGCTCTCCGCTGAAGGCGTGCGGGTTCCGGATGGCTTCGCGCTGACGGCGGCGGCCTACCGCGACGCACTCGGCGAAGCCGCCGCTTGGGGGGAACTGCGCCGGCTGCTCTCGGATTTCGACCATCACGATATGGCGCTCCTCGCGGAGCGGGCGGCCGCCGCTCGCCGGATCGTCTACGACGCCGCCGGCGGCATGCGGCTGCGCGAGGAGATCGCCCGATCCTATCGCGCGCTCGAACAGAAATACGGCGCCGATGTCGCGGTCGCGGTGCGCAGTTCGGCGACCGCCGAGGATCTGCCCACCGCCAGCTTCGCCGGACAACACGACAGCTTTCTCAACGTCCGCGGCGAGGCTGATCTGATCGAGGCCTGCCGGCATTGCTTCGCCTCGATCTTCACCGACCGCGCCATCGTCTATCGCATCGACAACGGGTTCGACCATTTCAAGGTGGCGCTCTCGGTCGGAGTGATGAAGATGGTCCGCGCCGATCTTGCGGCGAGCGGCGTCATCTTCACCCTCGACACCGAATCCGGCTTCCGCGACGTCGTTTTCATCACCGGCTCGTGGGGCCTCGGCGAGAATATCGTGCAGGGCAAGGTCGATCCGGACGAGTTTTACGTGCACAAACCGACCTTCCGGCAGGGCTACCGGGCAGTGCTGAGCCGCGCCCTCGGCGGCAAGGAGATGCGGCTCGTCTACGCGGCGGGGCATGGCGATGGCAGCACCCGGAATCTGCCGACACGCCGGGCCGATCGCGAGCGCTCTTGCCTCTCCGACGCCGAGGTGCTGGAGCTCGCCGGCTGTGCGATCCGCATCGAAGAGCATTACTCGAAGCTCGCCGGGCAGCCGACCCCGATGGACATCGAATGGGCGAAGGACGGTGAGGACGGCAAGCTCTACATCGTCCAGGCGCGCCCGGAAACGGTCGCGTCGCGCCTGGCGCCGGACGCCTTCGAGACCTACTCGCTGAAAGCCGCCGGCACGGTTCTGGTCACCGGCCGCGCGGTCGGCGAGAAAATCGCTTCCGGCACGGTGCGGGTGGTGACCGACGCCCACCACCTCGCATCCTTCCGCCCGGGAGAGGTGCTGGTGGCCGAGGCGACGAGCCCCGATTGGGAGCCGGTGATGAAAACCGCCGCGGCGATCGTCACCAACCGTGGCGGGCGCACCTGCCATGCCGCGATTGTCGCCCGCGAGCTCGGCGTGCCGGCGGTGGTCGGCGCCTCCGGGGCGACGGCGAAGCTGACGACTGGGATGGCGGTCACGGTTTCCTGCGCCGGCGGCGAAACCGGCGCCGTCTATGACGGCGTCCTGCCCTTCGAGACGACCCGGGTCCCGGCGGGCGCGGCGCCACGGCCGCGCACCAGGATCATGGTCAATCTCGGCAATCCCGAACTCGCCTATCATACCGCGATGCTGCCCAGTGACGGGGTCGGCTTGGCGCGCATGGAGTTTATGATTAACGAGCACATTGGCGTCCATCCGATGGCGCTTGTTCATCCCGAAAAGATCAGCTCGAAGACGGCGCGCGCCGCAATCGCCCGGCTCACGCGGAACTATCCAAGCGCGACCGATTTTTTTGTCGAAAAGCTGTCGGAGGGGGTCGGCACGATCGCCGCCGCGTTTTATCCGAGGCCGGTCATCGTGCGGCTGTCGGACTTCAAGACCAACGAATATGCGAGCCTTCTCGGCGGCGCCGGGTTCGAGCCGAAGGAGAACAATCCGATGCTTGGCTTCCGCGGCGCCTCGCGCTACGCCCACCCGGCCTATGCCGAGGGGTTCGCATTGGAGTGCCGGGCGCTGGCTCGGGTGCGCAACAAGATGGGGCTGACCAATCTGCGCGTGATGGTGCCGTTCTGCCGGCGCGTTGCAGAAGGCGAGCAGGTCATCAGGGCGATGGCGCAGCACGGCCTCAAACGCGGCGAAAATGGGCTCGAAATCTATGTCATGGCCGAGATCCCCAACAACGTCATCGCGATCGACGCCTTCGCCGCGCTGTTCGACGGCTTCTCGATCGGCTCGAATGATCTGACCCAATTGACCCTGGGCGTCGACCGCGATTCGGAAATCGTCGCCTTCGACTTCGACGAGCGCGACCCGGGCATGCTCGAAATGCTGCGGCTCGCCGTCACCGGCGCCAAACGCAACCATCGTCACGTCGGAATTTGCGGCGAGGCGCCGGCCAATTATCCGGAGATAGCGGGGTTTCTGGCCGAGCTCGGGATCAACTCGATCAGCGTCAACGCGGCAAGTCTGCTGCGCACGATCACCGTTGTCTACGACGCCGAGCAGTCAGCGGCCGCCCATCCGGTCGCCGCACAGTAGGGGCGCCGCCATGCAGCCGATCGTCACGCTGACGATGAACCCCGCGCTCGACATCGCCACGTCGACGGATCGTATCGTGCCGACCCACAAGCTTCGATGCACGGCGCCGCGCTATGACCCGGGGGGCGGCGGGATCAATGTCGCTCGGGCGGTCCACGCGCTGGGGGGCGAGGCGGTTGCGGTTTTCCCGGTCGGCGGCCCAGCCGGCGAAATGATCCGCCGCATGTTGGAGCAGGAGGGCGTTGCGCATCGCCCGATTGCGATCGACGGGTTCACCCGCGAAAGCCTCGCGGTCGAGGAGCGCCAGACCGGGAAACAGTACCGCTACATCCTGCCGGGACCTGAGCTTTCCGGGCGCGACCAGGAACGTTGTCTGGATCAGCTTTCGCTGCTGGCGCCCAAAGCGGCCTATATCGTCGCCAGCGGCAGCCTGCCGCTCGGCGTGCCCGAGGATTTCTACGCGCGAGTGGGCGAATTGGCGCGCAGGCTGGGCAAGCGGCTGATCCTCGACACCTCCGGAGCGGCGCTGAAACAGGCCGGCGGCGAGATCTATCTGCTGAAGCCGAGCCTGAGCGAACTGGCGAGTCTGACCGGGCGAGAGATCCGCACCCAGCGCGACCAGGAACGAGCAGCGCGAGAGCTCATCGAACATCGCCGCAGCGAGATCATCGTCGTTTCGCTCGGCGCCGAGGGGGCCCTACTGGTCACCGCAGAACAAACCGAGCGCTTCGCCGCGATCCCGGTCCAGGCCAGAAGCACCGTCGGCGCAGGAGACAGCATGCTGGCCGGCGTGGTTCTTGGCCTTTCCCGCGGACTGCCTTTGCGCGACGCCACCCGCTTCGGCATGGCGGCGGGAGCGGCCGCGCTGTTGGGATCGGGGACCGAACTGTGCCGACGAGAAGATGTCGAACGCCTCTTTGCGCGGTGTACCTAAACCGAACTATCGACGCGAAAGCCCGAGTTGGGAATGTCTCGTGCTCTGGGCGGCGCGAGCAAACCCCTCGCCGCGCACCCACACCCGCGCGCCGCAGGCAAGGCGATCTCGATCGCGCCGCTGCCTCGCGCCCGCGTCCGGCGCGATCGCCACCGGCAGCATGGCGACGCTTTGTTCCGACCCACGCGGTTGTTCCGGCGCCGCCTCGCGCCGCCATTTGAACAGTTGGTTGGGGTTCACCCCACGACGCCGGGCGACAATCGATTGCCTAGGCCCCCAGCCGCAGCGTCTCGGCCACGATCCGACGCTAAAACGCCTTGGTCCACCATTGAGGCTGGAGCCTGTCGGATCTTTGCGTCGTGTCCGCCAGGCCGATAGTCGGCACTTCCCTTGCGGTCTGCGCCACGCCCCTATCATCTCGCGCCACGCGACGATCAGCGGCAGGCGTCCTTTACCGAGAGCTTAGGGTGCGACTTTTTGCTGCTGATTTGCTGCAGAGGCGGCGGCAGGATAAAAAAAGACGATGAATTCTGGATCGGGGTAGAAGACCGCGTATGGAGCAAATTTCGCGACAGCACTGGTCGGCGCAGCGCTATGCTGACGACGCGCATTTCGTGCCGGCGCTCGGCTGCGCCGGTGCTCGAATTGCTGATGCCGGCGGCAGGCGAGCATATTCTCGATCTCGGCTGCGGCGACGGGGTGCTGACCGAAAAGATCGCCGCCGCCGGCGCCAGGGTCGTCGCGGTCGACGCCGCCCCCGACATGGTCGCCGCGGCCCGCGCGCGCGGCCTCGACGCGCGGGTGGTGGCCGGCCAGCAGCTGGCGTTCGACGGCGAGTTCGACGCGGTGTTCTCGAACGCCGCATTGCATTGGATGCGCCCGCCCGAAGCGGTTCTCGCCGGGGTGTACCGGGCATTGAAGCCGGGCGGCCGGTTCGTCGGCGAAATGGGCGGCCACAACAACACCGCTGCGATCATGGTCGCGATCCGCGCGGTTCTCGCCCGCCGCGGGTTGGATGCGCAGCGCTTGAGCCCGTGGTGGTTTCCCTCGGCCGCCGCCTATCGCGCGAAGCTCGAAGCGGCCGGGTTCGCGGTCGACGAGATCGCGCATCGTGCCGCGCCCGACCCCGCTCTCGGCCGGGCTCGAAGCCTGGCTCGACGCCTTTACCGAGGATTTTTTCGGGGCCCTGCCGCCGCCCGAGCGCGTCCCGGCCCGCGCCGAGATCGTCGAGCTGCTGCGCCCGATCCTGGTGGACGAGACCGGCACCTGGATCGCCGATTATGTCCGACTGCGCTTTCGCGCGACCCGCAGCGGTTGAGCCGGCGCCCTACCGGCTCGACGCAGGCGCGGCGCCCTGCGCACCCTTATCGGCCTCGGCGTCGCGATAGCGGCGCCGCAACCGTCAACCGCCCCTCGATATCGGCCAGCGCTTCGGCGAGGGTGGTCGCCACCGCGTCGGCCGCGGTGGCGGCCTGCGCGTCGGCGGGCCAGATTTCGCGGCGCATGGCCCCAGAAGCCGAGCACGATGCGGGCCCGCGACGCCCGCCGCCGCAGCCGGCGCACGATGTGCCGCGCGCGCGCCGCCGAGCTGGTGCTGACCAACGACAGGCAGATGACCGTGGCCTCGCGCAACGCCACCCGATGGCCGCCGAGCGCCGCCGGCGAATTCGGCCGGAAATACGTAAGCGGCGTGGCCTCGCGAGCGCAACAGGCTGGCAAGCAGCATCGCCGCCGCTTCGTCGAGCTCGTTGCGTCCGGCGATGCAGGCGACGAACTCGCTGTGCTGCGGCGCGCGCCGGGCCGCCCTCGGGCGTCGGATCCGCGTCGATCACCGAATCGTCGAACAGGTTTTCGAGGATCTTGGCGAAGCCCTCCTTGACCATCGCCCGCCGCTCGGCCGGCAGGATCCCGCTGTCGCTGTCGGCCTGCGCCCGCGCCAGCACCGGGATCGCCACCTCGTCGCAAAACTCGGCCAGCGATTTTTCCTTGGCGAACTCTTCGGCCTGCTCGGTCGCCTCCTCCGGATCGTTGGCGAGCAGGCGCTGGTAAAAGGTCTCGTCCAGGGGTCAGCACCGGCTCGCTGCCGAGCATCACATCGAGAAAACGCAGCTGCGGCACGTGCCGGCCGAGAACCAGCAGGCAGGCGGTGAGCGGGGTCGACAGCAGCAAGTCCGATCGGCCCCCAAAGCCAGGTCCAGAATATCGCCGCGGTAATCACCGCCACCGAGGACAGGCCGGTGCTGCCGGCATAGAGCCAAGGCTCGATCACATTGGCGACGATCAGCTCGGTCACGACGAACAACAGCGCCGTATACGCCAGCAGCATCCAGCCGGGGTCGACCGCGATGGCGAGCGCCAGCGGAAAGCAGGCGGCGATGACGATGCCGAGATAGGGGATGAAGCGCAGCAGCATCGCCAGGATGCCCCACAGCGCCGCGTTCGGGATCCCGATCACCGCCAGGCCGATGCCGATCAGGATGCCCTCGACGGCATTGACCGAAAGCTGCGACAACAGGTAGCGGCTGACCCGTTGCGCCGCCTCGTTCATCGCCTCGGTGGTGCGGTGCAGATCGCCGCCGCCGGCGAGCCGGAGCACCCGGTCGCGCAATTCTTCGCGCTCGAGCAGGATGAAGACGACCAGCACGATCACCAGCCCGGCGGTCGCCAGCGGCCGCAGCAGCGGCCCGAGGACGCTCTCGCGCGATCTGGAGCGGCGTCGGTTCCGGCTGGACCATCTCGACCGGCAACGGCTTGGCCGGCTCGGCTTGGCCCCCGCCGGCGCGGGCCGGCGCGCCCGCCGGCGCCGGGTTGCGATCTCTGCGAGCGCTTCAGATCGGCGGTCACCCGATGAAGCGCGGTCGCGACGCGCTGGAGCGGTATCGCCGTCGGCAGAGCCCGCAGCTTCTGCTCGATGTTGTGCCGGTACTCCGGAAGCGCCGGCCCCAGCAGCGACATCTCCTCGCCGACGATCAGCGCGAAAGGCGAGGATGACCTGGAACGCGACCAGCACGGTGACCGCGACCGCGGTGACCCGCCCGGCGCGCAGGTGCCGCAGCCAGCGCACCGCCGGCGCCAGCAAAAAGCTCAGCAGCACCGCCAGCGCGATCGGAACCAGAACCTCACGCGCAAAATAAAGCGCGGCGACGACAACCCCGAGGGTCAGGAAGGTCAGCATCCCGGCGCCGCCGCGCGGCTGGATATCGCCTGCCGCGGGCAGTGCTCGGCGACGCCGGATCGGCCATCGGCTATTGCACCGTAGCGAAATCTAAATCGTCGCGGGGCGATGCAGACCGGCCCGCCGAAAATCCCTCGGCGCTGGCCGGCAGCCAGCTCTGATTGCCACCCGCGGGCGGCAATCCTCGACGCGAGCGGTTCCTCCCGACATCAGCGCGGCAAGATCGGCGCATCGTCAACCGCGCCACCCCATAACCGATGGCCGCCGCGATCAGCAGCGCCGTCAGCGGGTACGCCGCCGTCGTTTCGCTGACGTAGCGCCCGGCCTCGGAACTGCGCTGGGACACGTCGCGCAACGCTTGCGCCCCCTGACTGCCCGCCTGCTGGGCCGCCTGCCTTATCTGAGCGCCCGCCTCATGCCGGCCGAACGCGCCTGGCCGGCAACGTTTTTGGCGGTTTCACTCGACGGCGGCGACGGTGTCCCCGGCCCGGCCGAGGGTTTCCTTCAGCTTCGCTCCGGCGCCATTGCCCATTTCGTTCGCCGCATCACCCATCCGCTGGTCGTCCATTGCTACCACTCCGACTTGCTGCAGGGGAATCGCACCCCCGCGCCTGCCAACGCCGCGGAGCACGAAAAGCGGTCCGTTCGCTCCGTCATCGCCCTCGTTCAACAACATCGGAACCACTCGCCAGACCCATTTGTTCTACTTCCGATCGAGAACACAGGGGCGCTTGCAATGGACAAGGATCGCATTATCGGGGGCGTCAAGAAAGCCACCGGCGCCGTTAAGGAAGGCGTCGGCCGGGCCGCCAACGATCCCGCAATGGTCGCCGAGGGCCGCCAGGAACAGAGCGAAGGCCGTGTTCAAGGCGCGATCGGCAAGATCAAGGATGCGGCGCGGGAAATCGCCGGCAAGAAGTAAACCGGTCCGACGCCGGGCAGCATCCGGATCGGCATCGCTCAAATGCGTCGCGGCCTGACCATTCCGGCGCGGCGCCAAATCTCGGAGGAATTGTGACGATGGGCAGAGGAATTCTGTTGTGGATGCTCGGGATTCCGATCCCGGTGCTGATTCTTCTTTACCTGTTCCATGTGATCTAAGCTCGCCTCGAATGGAACCGTTCGAGCTCACCCGATGTTTCTTGCGCTGTCAAACAGGCTGTTGACAGTGTCAGCCCCGAAAAGGAGAGAGATTTTGACCAAATCACACGTGGCCGCGGCATTTGCGGCGGTTTTGATGGCCACCACGCCGCTCGCTTTCGCCCAGAGCGACACGGCGTCCAGCACCGCGCCGATGGCGACCGACGCCGCCGCGCCGAACCCGACCGGAGATCGGATCCAATCCGATCAGTTTCGCGCCAGCAAGATGATCGGCAGCACGGTTTACGACGTGCAGAACCGCGATATCGGCAAGGTCGAGGACCTGATCATCGACCGGGACGGCCGGGTTTCCTCGGCGGTCGTCGATGTCGGCACCTTCCTCGGCATGGGCGGCAAATACGTCGCCGTGCCGCTCGACAATATCAAGACCGACAACAACCGGCTTACCTTGGACATGACCAAAGCGCAGCTGCAAGCGGCGCAGAGCCTATCACCTGACCAACAACGACACCGGAGCGGGCAGCTCGACCTCGCCGGTGACCGGCGGCCATCTTGGGTCGGGCAGCGGCACCAATAAATAGCCCTTCGCTGCAGGTCAGGCGGCGGCGGTCGGCAACAGCCAGGCGCCGCCGCTGTTTTTGCCGGAGCCTGAAGCGAAAATCGCGCCAGACCCGGAGGAGCCCTCCGGCGCGGTCCGCGGCCGGCGGGGATTGCCGCGGCGGCGCTGCTGCTCTATAAACCCGCGCCGGTTTGGAGGCAGCGGCATGAAGCAGGGAATCCACCCGGACTATCATCAAATCACCGTGGTGATGACCGACGGCACCACCTACGAGACGCGATCGACCTATGGCAAGGCGGGCGACACCTTGCGCCTCGACATCGATTCGAAATCGCATCCGGCTTGGACCGGCGGCCAGCAGCGGCTGGTCGACAGCGGCGGCCAGCTGGCCCGCTTCAACAAGCGCTTTCAGGGTTTTGGCATCAAACCCTGACCGGATTTCCCGACCGGATTTCCAAGCGACCGGCCCTTGACCGATGTTCGGCAGTGACTATCTGATTAAACGTGCGATCGCCGCTTCGGGTTCGCACGACAAGACTGGCAGCCGGCGCTGATGCGGTTGCCAAATCCCATGTTGCTCAATGGAGGATATGGTTATGGACCGTTTTGACTTTCTCTCCGCTGTTTCGCTCGACGATCGGTTTTGATCGCCTGACCCGTATGGTCGATGCGGCGAGCCGGGTCGATAGCGCGGCTCTCTCCTACCCGCCCTATAACATCGAAACCACCGGCGAAGACTCCTATCGCCTCACCATGGCGGTGGCCGGGTTTGCGCCCGACGAGGTCGAGGTGACGGTGCAGGAGAATTCGCTGCTGGTGACCGGCAAGGCGAAAAAGGAAGAGGATGAGGGCCGCTATCTGCACCGCGGCATTGCCCGCCGCGCCTTCGAGCGTCGTTTCAGCCTCGCCGATCATATCAAAGTCGTCGGCGGCAGCCTCGATCACGGCATGCTGCATGTCGATCTGGTCCGCGAGGTGCCCGAGGCGGCCAAGCCGCGCAAAATCGAGATCGCCGGCGGCCAGCCGCGCGTGGTGGAGCAGAAGGTGGGCGCCAGCAGGCTGCCTGAGCAGCCGCCGGCGTTCCATTTATAGCCTGGCGAACGCCCCCGGATTTCCGGGGGCGTTTTGTTTGCGCGGGGACAACCGATGTCAATACCAGCCGCGCCATTTGATCCATAACAGCGGCAGGACGGCGCTGAGCCCGATCAGCGCCAGCCCGTAAGGATAGCCCCAGGCTCCAGCTCAGCTCCGGCATGGCCTTTGAAGTTCATTCCATAGATGCTGGCGACCAGGGTCGGCGGGATCCCGACCACCGAGACGATGGTCAGCACTTTAATGATATTGTTCTGTTCGACGTTGATCAGGCCGAGGGTGGCGTCGAGCAGCAGCTGCACCTTGTTGACGAGGTGGGTGTCGTAATCGCTGAGCGAAATCGCGTCCTGGCGCACCGTATCGAGGCGCTGCTTGATCTCGGGCGACAGCCAATCGCCGGCGCCGGTCGCGGCGAACGGCACGATCCGTCCAATCCCGAGCAGGCTGTCGCGGATCTTCGAGACGAGATCGCCGCTATGGCCGACCCGTCGCAGGATGATGCGCAGATCGGCGCTGGCGCCCGCGGCAGCGGACCGCCGGCGAAATCGGCTGGTGTCCGGGCGCCCCCGCCGCGACTATCATAGAGCGCGAGCATGGTTGCGAGCTTACAGGCTTTGCCGATCGCGGCGCAGCTTTGCGTTCCGATCAGCGACCAGCCCAGGGGATCGCGCCCCCCAACCCTCAGACAATAAGCCGTCCGCGCAGAATTTGGCGGGACATGCCGGCCGAACCGGGATTACGCTGCGCCCCGAAAACCGGTTTCGAGATGGGAGGGACGGCGATGGCGGGGCTCGATGCAGTGCTGGAAACAACCGACGCCGAACGCCCGGCGACCGGCTTCGTCTTTACCGAGGGGCCGCTGTGGCACCCCGACGGCTTTTATTATTTCGCCGATGTGCGGGCCAGCATGTTCTATTGGCTGCGCTTGGGGCAGGCGCCGGAAACCGTGCGCAGCAATACCGGCGAGGGTAACGGCACGACCTTTGACCTCGAGGGACGCCTGGTGATCTGCGAAGGCGGCAACCGGCGGCTCACCCGCTGGTCCGACGATCATCACAGCGAGGTGCTGATCGACCGCTACGAGGGCAAGCGGATCAACCGGCCGAACGACGTCGTCTGCAAGTCGGACGGCGGCATCTGGTTCACCGATCCGGGATTGCGGGTGCCGCTCGCCGACAAGGAATTGGCGCATTCGGGGGTTTATGCGGTGATGCCCGATGGCGCCAGCCGTCTCGTCGCCGAGTTCGAATATCCGAATGGTCTGGCGTTTTCGCCCGACGAGCGGGTGCTCTACGTCGCCAATACCCGCCACGCCCAATACATTCACGCGATCGATCTCGACAGCGCCGGCAACATGGTCAAGCGGCGGATCTTCGCCGACATGTCGTCCGAGGAGACCGACGGCGTGCCCGACGGCATGAAGGTCGATGTCGAGGGCCGGGTTTACTGCACCGGGCCGGGCGGCACCTGGGTGTTCGCCCCCGACGGGTCGCGGCTCGGCATCATCCGCACGCCGGAGATCCCGGCCAATCTCGCCTTTGGCGGCCCCGATCTGAAGACGATCTTCTTTACCGCGCGAACCTCGGTCTACACCCTGCGCGCCAAGGCGCCGGGCCAGCCGCATCCCTGGTATCGTCGGCGGGCGAGATAACTTTCACCACGGGCACGCAAGGCGCCGGGAAATCCTGATTTCGCGCTAATCGCAATCCTCTGTGATCTCTGTCCCACTGTGGCGAACCGTTTCTGAGGAGAGCCAACATGAAAGTCGGCATTGCCCTCAACATGCTGTCCGAGCCCGGCCGCAGCGACGTTGCGGTCGTCTGCGACCATCTGGCGATGGGCGACCTCGCCGAGCCGTTGGGTTTCAACTCCTTGTTCGCGCTCGAACATCATTTCACCGGCTACGCGATGTCGCCAGCGCCATTGCAGCTGCTCTCCTATTTCGCCGGCCGCACCAGGCGGATCACCTTCGGCACTTCGGTCATCGTCCTGCCGTGGCACGACCCGATCCGGGTCGCCGAGGAGATCGCCCTCCTCGACATCTTGTGCGGCGGGCGGTGTCTCTTCGGATTTGGCCGGGGGGCGGCGAGCGTCGAATATGCCGGCTTCCGGATTCCGATGGGCGAGGCGCGGCCGCGCTTTGCCGAAGCCGCGCAGTTGATCCGCAAGGCGTTGAGCGAGCCCGAATTCGAGTGGCGGGGCGAATTCTACCAGATCCCGCGCACTTCGATCCGGCCGCGCCCGATCTCGCACCCCGAGGAGCGCTTCTTCGCTTCGTCGGTCAGCCCCGAAATCGGCCGAGATCATGGCCAAGCTCGGCTTCGGCATCCTGGTCGTGATGCAGAACGAATGGCCGAAAGCGGCGGAAAACATCGTCGCCTATCGCGAGATTGCGCTTTCCGTCGGCCACAACCCGCCGCCGCCGATCATCTTGACCAACATCTCCTGCGCCGACAGCCGCGAGGAGGCGCATGACCGGGCGATGCAATGGCTCGGCAAGAAGTGGGAGTCGATCGACAACCATTACCATTTCTCGGACGGCCATCTCGCCACGGTCAAAGGCTACGAGACCTACGGCAAGATGGCCAAGACCTATGCCCGGCTGCAGGACGACGAGGAGCGGGTCCGCGCCACCGAGTTCTACGTCAAGATCCAGATCGTCGGCACCCCCGAGGACTGCGTCCAGCAGATCGCCGAATTGCAGCGGGTGACCGGAACCGATCATCTGGTGACCGAATTTTCGTTCGGCGGCATCCCGCACGCCGAGGCCGAAAAAAACATGCGGCTGTTCGCCGACAAGGTGCTGCCGGTGTTGCAGCAGGATGCCGCCTTTGCCACGCCCTCCGCGCCGATCTTGCCGCGGCCAGCCGCCGCATCCGATCTGTTCGCCCCGGCCTAACCCGTGTAACCCGCCGCGCGGCGGTCGCGGCGCGTGGCCGCCAACCGGCTGGGTCGCAGCGGCGACGCGGCGGCGCGCGAGCCCGAGAATTTCGGCGCCGAGTTCTTGGACGAAGTGCCGCTCGACCTCCAGATCCGCGAGACGTCGGATTCGAAGCGGCCGATCGCCATCTCCGACCCCGACAACCCGCACGCCCTCGTCTTCCGCGCCATCGCCCGGCGCATCTGGGAAAAGATCGCCGGGACCGACGCCGTCGGCCGCGCGCCGCCGCGCATCGTCGTCGAATAGCCGCGCCGAAATAATCGAAGCTGCCCCGGCGCTGCACCGATCGGCCATGCTGAAATACGCATAACCGAAGTTGTGGAAATTTACCGGGTGAGCCGTTACTCTCTAGCCTGATCGTCCTAAAATAATTCCCGCTGAGGGGCTACAAAATGAAAAGTGCATGTTTGCTCGCGGCGGTTTTTGTATTCGCATCGGCGCACAAGGCTTATGCCGTTATTTCCGGGAGACCAACATTTGGTAGGTGAAGGGGGTGTGGCCGGCGGCGATGGCGAGTAGCGAACGGAAGGCGGCGTGCCGGGTTTGGCGGCGGTTGAATCGGAAGACGAATTCGTCGAGGTAGGATTGGAGATGGCGGCGACGCAGGCCGTGATAGACGCCCAAAGCCCAGACCTTGAGGTTGGAGAAGATGCGGTGCACCCAAGGCAGGACGACATGGGCGGCCATCTTGCCGATGACGTGAGGATCGTGGCCGACGCCGGGCGCGCCGGGATAGGCGGACCATCCGTCGGTCCTGGCGGTGGTTCCCGGGGCGAGGTTGTCGGCGATAAAGGGATGCAGGCTGGCGGCCGAGTAGTCGGGCACCTCGGCGAGCCGGACGCGGCCCGGACCGGCGCCGCCATCCTCGACCTCGACGGCGCCGACGACCAGCATCTTGCCCTGGTGGCTGCGTCCGCCGCCGCCGGTCACAGGATCGTTCTTGCTGCGGCAGGCGATCTCGGTCTCATCGACCTCGACCAGACCGGCGAGCGGGCTGCGGTCAGGCGCCACGATGCTGCGGCGCAGCTTGGCGCAGATCAGCCAGGCCGTCTTGTAGGAGCCGAGGGCGAGCTGACGTTGCAGTTGCCAGGCCGAGATGCCGTTGGAGTGGGTGGCCATCAGATAGGCCGCCCAGAACCAGATGGTCAGCGACAGTTTGGAGTGGTGCATGATGGTGCCGGCGGTCACCGAGGTCTGCTTGCCGCAGGCGGCGCATTCCCAGGTCCACGGCTTGGTCTGCAGTTCCCAGGCCTTGGCCTTGCCGCAGGCGCGACAGACGAAGCCCTCGGGCCAGCGTGCCGCGAACAGGTATCTGACGCAGGCGGCCTGATCCGGGAAGCGCTGCTGGAACTCCATCAGGGAGCGGGGAAAATCGGTCATGCCGGCCTCGCGAGAGCAGATGTTCGATGTTTGTTCCTAACACCGATCCGCCCGCTCCACCACAACTAATTGATCCACCGGACGCAGAGGGATAAGCCTTCGGCGCACATCGGGAGAGCTGATGTATTGTTTAACAATCTGGGCGCCATACCGTGTTGCGAAGGTCCGATCGCAAGTGGCACCCCTTATGGGGATTCATTTTCTACGGGCGCTTCAGCCTTCGACTTTAACTCGCTTACCGTATCGTTGTTTGCTGACGTCGGTGTACCTCCCTCAGGCTTAGTTATTACCGCCTTGCTTCTCGCCGACCTGTCAACCAGCCCGGGCGCAGTACTGGAGACAATCGGCGCGCTGGATGAAGATACCCTCCCCGCTGCGGAGCATGTAGAGCACACGTTTAATACATCCTCCTACATGCTTGCTCCAAACAGCCGGTACTGGATCGAGCTTACGAGCAATGACACGCTCGGCTCATCAGCTTGGGTCGAGTGGGACTCTTCAGCCGATCTCTCAGGTACGACGGGCGCCTCTGGCGAATATTGGTCTGCGAACGAAGGGGCATCCACTTTGGTGTTTGCGGATGGAACAAACGGAGGTCCACTTCTGATGAACGTGTCCAGCGTTCCGGAGCCGGCTTCATTGATAACGTTCGGCATGGCTCTGGCGGGTCTTGGCGTTCTTCGTGGTTTGAAACGCACCTGACGGCGTGCGACCTCGCTTGGGCCAACACTTGGGCTGGAATTCGCCCGGCCTTGCTGTGACGCAAGGACAAAAATCTGGCGGGTCCCAGGCGTCGAATTGAAGTCAGCCGCCGGCGGGGCGGCCGAGCGCAGCCATCAGTTCGCGCCACTCTCGGGCGGAGAGGCCGCTATCCGCGGGCGTGACCTGCTCGCCGGCGAGCAGGCGTCGGATCACGGCGAGACCGGTGGCCGAGATCGTCGCGGCGTTCATCCGGTATTCGAGGAACGCGTTGTGGGTCATTGGAACCCATCTGTGAAGTGTCTCAAGCATGATCTCCGCATAGGCGCGGATTTCGTATTGGGCATGGGGATCGGCGCGTAGTGAGAGGAAATGCATGAGGTTGTGCAGATCGATCTTCCAGTACCATTGGGTATAAAAGCCAAGGGTCAGGTTGATGCGGGCGAGCTCGCGGGCGAGGCCCGGCCGGTCGGGGTCGATCGGCTGGCCCGAGGCGTTCTGATTGAGTAATCCGGCGTACCCGCGATAGGCCCGCTCGGAATCTTCGCGGAGCAGATTGAGAACGTGCTCTGCTTCCCCGGCTTGCAACGCCTCGCCCCGCCCCTGCCCGTTCGTTGTCGTCTGCGCCGCGAGGTGCTCGGACGCCGGTAGGTAGAATTCATTATCGAGAATTGAATAGCGCGCCGAGTATTCGTTGACGTTGGCGGTGCGATGCCGAATCCACTGCCGGGCGACAAAGATCGGCAACTTGACGTGATATTTGATCTCGCACATCTCGAACGGCGTCGTGTGCCGGTGGCGCATCAGATAGTTGATCAGCCCCTGGTCCTCGCTGACCCGCTTTGTGCCGCGCCCATACGATACCCGCGCCGCCTGCACGATCGCGGCGTCATCGCCCATGTAATCAATGACCCGGACAAAGCCGTGGTCGAGCACCGGCAGCGGCTCGTACAGGATCTCTTCGAGCGCGGGAACGGTGGCGCGCCGCGTCAGGCGTTCCTCGCCTCGTTGCGCGGCGATCTCGGCCTGTTGTTCTTTGGTCAGCGGCATCCTCGCCCCCCGTCTCGAACCCGAGACTAGGCGGCCACGCCTATCGCGATCAACGGACTGGTGCGACGGCTTGGCCGAGGCCGGCGGCGATCCGCGCCGCCAGCGCGGCGATGGCGCGGCTCATCGCGGCGGCGACCGCGGCGGCGTGGGGCCCCAACCCCGGCTCGATGATGCTGGCCTGGCGCGGGGCGCCGCTGACGGCGCCATCCTTGCCGAGTTTCTCCCAGCCGGCATCGAGGGTCACCTGCCCGGCTTTATCGGCGTCGAAGCGGGAGATGTCGACCGCGATCGTCACATTTGCCGGGGCCGACGGATTGTCGTCGACCAGCACCGCGCCCTGCGGCAGCCGGGCGCGCAGATCCGCCTCGAGCACCCGCCGGATCATCGAATCGAGCGGCCCGGCCCAGCGATCGTAAGCCGCAAATTCAAGCTGGTTGGGGCCAAGGCGGCGGGCGATCTGCGGCCGGTCGAGCGCGCCCGGCAATTTGATCTCGCCGATCGCGACCGTCCGCGATACCAGTCCCGCAGCGGCACTGGCGGGCTCGGCCGCAGCCTGCGGCTGGGCGCTCAACGTGTAATAGCGATTGGCCGGGGAGCTGCAGGCGGCGAGACCGCCGGCCAGCAGCGCCAGCGTCCCGAGCACCCTCACGGCGCGCGCCCTCGCCCCGGGCGCCCTCATTGGGCGGCCTCGTCGGGCTTGCCCCGCAGCAAGGCCTCGGGGTGGCGTTCGAGGGTGTCGGCCAGCACCCGGATCGAGCGCGCCGCATCCTTGAGCTCGGCCATGGTGCGCGCCAGATCGTTGCTCGCCGCCGGGTCGCTGCCGAGGATCGTCAAGGTCGCCCGCAGCTGGTTGGCGGCCCCGTTCAACCGCTGCAACAGCGGTCCGACCTGGACATCGGCGACCCGGGTCAACCGCTCGGTATGGGCCAGCGCCAAATCGAGGTTGCGCAATGAGCGCTTCATGTCGGGGCTGGCGACCAGGCTGTCGGCATGGCCGACCATGGCGCGGATCTGCCCGACCAGCGGGCCCAGCGGCAACGCCGCCAGATGGTTCATCAGCTTGCTCGCCGACCGGGTGATCTGCGCGATCCCGCTGCCCTCGATGGTCGGCAGCTCCGGATAGGGCTTGGCCCAGACCAGCTGGGCCGGCGGCGCGTCGGGGGCGAAATCGAACTCGATCGCGCGCTGCCCGGTCAACAGGTTGGCGCTGACCAGCTGGGCGCGCAGCCCCTTGGCGACCAGCTGGGCGAACATCTGGTTGGTGGCGGCGACCGGGTCCTGCCCAACCGTATCGAGGCGCCGGCCGCCGAGCTTGATGCGGTGCGGCGCCACCTCGATCGTCACCGGCTCGCGGATTGCGTCCGCCGCCGGATCGTATTCGAGCCGCACCTTGGTGACCTCGCCGATCGGCAGGCCGCGCAAATCGACCGGGGTCCCGACCGTGACGCCGCGCACCGCATCCGGGAAATGCAGGCGGTAGGAAACGTGGACCGGCTCGGCTGCTTCGTCGGCGGCCTTCTGGTCGGCGTAGAGGCGGAAACTGGCGCCGGGCGGGCTCGGCTTCTGACCCAGCGCCTCATCGGGGGTATCGAACACGATGCCGCCGGAGAGGATGCTCAGCAACGGCGCGCTGGCGAGCTTGACCCCCTCGCTGCCGATCGAAACGTCCAGCCCCGAAGCCACCCAAAACCGGCTGTCGGGGTGAAGCAGCGCCTGGTGCGGCGCATAGATAAAGATATGCACGGCGACGGCGCCGTCGCGATCGGATAGCTGGTGGCCGGTGATCTCGCCAACCTGAACCCCATGGTAATAGACCGGCGCCTGATCGCTGATCTCCGACAGCCTGTGGGCGATCAGGGTGTAGCTCTGGCCGGTGACTAGGCCCTCCTTGGGCGGCGGCGTCTCCAGACCGCTGAACGCGTAGGCGCCGAGAGCGGCCTTGCCCGGCAGCATGCCGATATAGGGGCCGGACAAAACCGTGGTCAGGCCCGAGATGCCGCTCAGCCCGACATGCGGCCGCACGATCCAGAATTTGCTGTCGGCGCGCAATAAGGGTTCGGCGTCCCGCGTCATCTGCGCCGTCACCAGCGCGCGGGTATGGTCGGGGCTTAGCGCAATCTTGGTGACATGGCCGAGCTCGACGTCCTTGTAGCGGATCGTGGTGCGGCCGGCCTCGATCCCGTCCGCCGTCTCAAAGCTGATCGTGATCGCCGGTCCGCGCTCGATCAGCGCGCGAAAGCCGAGCCAGCCGGCAATGACGAGGGCGACGATCGGGACCGCCCATACCCAGGGCAGGCCGGACCAGCGGCCGGGCGCGGGCGCCAGAGGCTCCTGCGGGACCGGGCCAGAGGGGTCCGAGCCGGACGGGCCCGGACCAGATGGACCCGCGCCGCTCAACCTCGCCTCCCCGCTGCCGCCGCGTCCCACATCAGGCGCGGATCAAAGGCGCTGACCGCGATCATCGTCAGCACGACGACGGCGGCGAAGCTCGCGATCCCCGGCCCGGGCTCGATTGTCGTCAAGGTCCCGAACTGCACCAGCGCGGCCACGATCGAGACCATGAAAACGTCGATGTTCGACCAGCGACCGATGAAGTCGACAAAGCGGTAGAGCGCGGTGCGCTCACGCAGCAGCCGCGCCGAACGCAGCCGGATCGCGAAGAGGAACCAGGTCAGTCCGGCGAGCTTCAGCGCCGGCACGATGATCGAGGCGACGAGCACGAGCAGCGCCAATGGCCACAATCCCGCCGCGGCCAGATCGCGCACCCCGCCCAGGATCGTATAGGAGGCGGTGCGGCCGAAGCGGGTGATGGTCAGCACCGGAAACAGATTGGCCGGCAGATATAAGATGTAGCCGGCGGCGGTCAGCGCGGTCGCGGCGGCGAGGCTGCCGGGCCGGCGCGGCGCGAGGCGCGCGCCGCAGCGCGGACAGCGCCCGGGTTCGTCCCCCTCGGCCGGACCAGCGGCGGCGACGAGGTCGCATTCGAGGCAGAGAACCCAGGGCGCCCCCGGCGAGGGCGCGTATTTTGCCGGATCGTCGATCGCATTCCACACCCGCTCGCGGCCGAGCGATTGCTCGATCAGGACCTGCGCCACAACCAATGCCGCCAGCGCGTAGCCGCCGGCGCCGATCGCCACATGCGCCACCTGGCCGAGCCGGGTGTAGGCGACGACCGCGCCCAGCAGATAGACGTCGAGCATGCTCCACGGGCGCAGCCGGCGGACCAGGCGCCACATCGCTGCGAGCCCCCGGCGCGGGCGGCCCCACTGCGGGCGACCGGCGGGCGCCGCCAGTCGGCGCAGGGCCATGACCGCGACGGCGAGGCTCAGCGCCGGAACGACGATTGCGAACATCGCCACCAGCACCCCGACCGCCGAAACGCCGCCGCCATAACGCAGCAGGGCCACGGCGCCGCTCGCAATCGTTCCGCTGCGTCGGTCGCCGGCGAGGCTGATCTCGAACAGCGGGAGCATATTGGCGATAAAAAACAGGATTGCCGCGGTCGCGGCGAAAGCGAGCGGGACGACGAGGCCCGCCGCCTGCAGACGCCACAGCCGCCCCCCGCAGCGCCGGCACAACAACCAGCCTTGCCGCCGGGTAGGGGCGCGGGCGCGGTGGATCTGGCCACAGTCGCGGCAAGCGAGAAGAGCTTCGGTCATCACTTCGCAGATGGGTTGCGCACTTGGGGGTAAACACCCGGCAACCGCGATTGCGTTCCCGCGCCCTTCGTCCTATATCAACAGCGTCGGTTTACCGACTATGGCGATACACGGCTTGCGGAATAGGCGTTGCGGACCCGGGGGCAGTACCCGGCGCCTCCACCAACCTGCACTGGCACTGGCGCTTCCGAGGGGGCGAAATAGGCTCGACGCGCGTGGCAAAGGCAAGAACCGTCGCCCGGCATGATACCACCGTTATCGGGTCATAACCTAGCTGCGAACGATAACTTCGCAACAGAGGCGCTCGCGGCCTAACCCCTAGCGGGGTAAAAGCCTAGAGCAATTCGCGGTTCGAGGGGCACCGGGCAACAGAAGCCCCTCACTCGTCTCTTGCTAGCCTGCGCCGCGCCAATTCCAGCGCCAGTTCAATTCCAGCGAGCGAGCCGCCCAAGATGGCCCCAGATCCCTTCTCCTATGACAAGATGGTCGAGACCGCGTTGCGCGATGTCGCGCGCCAGGCGTTGGCGATCGCTGCTCGCGAGGGCCTGCGCGGCGACCATCATTTCTACATTGGGTTTCGCACCTCGGACCCCGGCGTCGTGCTGCCGCCGCAACTCTTGGCGAAATACCCCGAAGAGATGACGATCGTGCTGGAGCACCAGTTCTGGGGGCTCGAGGTCGGGGCCGAGGCGTTCTCGGTCACGCTGAGCTTCAGCAGCCGGTCGGAGCGGCTGACCATCCCGTTCGCCGCGATCACCAGCTTCGCCGATCCATCGGTCAAGTTCGGCCTGCGCTTCGGACAGCCGGCGGCGGCGGCGGAGGCGGAGGCGCACGAGGCCGAGCCCGCGGCGGCGCTTCCCGCTGCTGACAACGCGGCGCCCGGGCAACAGCAGGCCGGGCGGCCGGAGGCGGAAATCGTAACCCTCGACCGGTTTCGCAAACGCTAGGCGCAGCTTGACGCAGGCGCGCAAACGGCGATCCTGCGGCCGAACCGATGGCGGAGCCGCCGATGAGCGACACAACCTACCATGAGCTATTTCCGCTCGGCGCCGACGACGCGCCCTACCGCAAGCTGACCGGCGATCATGTGGGCCTCGGCGATTTCGAGGGCCGGCGCATCGTCAAGGTCGAGCCCGAGGCATTGACCCTGCTCGCGGCCCAGGCCTTTGCCGACAGCGCGCATCTGCTGCGCCCCGGCCACCTCGCCTCCTTGCGGGCGATCCTCGACGATCCCGCGGCCTCGTCGAACGACAAGTTCGTCGCCTTCGACCTCTTGAAAAACGCCAACATCGCCGCCGGCCGGGTGCTGCCGATGTGCCAGGACACCGGCACCGCGATCGTCATGGGCAAGAAGGGCCAGCAGGTGTGGACCGAAGGCGATGACGCCGCGGCGATTTCGGCCGGCATCCGCCGCACCTATGCCGAGACCAATTTGCGCTACAGCCAGGTGGCGCCGTTGTCGATGTACGAGGAAGTCAACACCGGCGACAATCTGCCGGCCCAGATCGACCTCTACGCCGAACCGGGCGAGGCCTACAAATTCCTGTTCATCGCCAAGGGCGGCGGCTCGGCCAACAAGAGCTTTCTCTATCAACAGACGAAGGCGGTGCTGAACCCGAAATCCCTCGGCAAGTTTCTCGATGAGAAGATCCGCACCCTCGGCACCGCCGCCTGCCCGCCCTACCATCTGGCGATCGTCATCGGCGGCACCTCGGCCGAGATGAATTTGAAGACGGTCAAGCTCGCCAGCTGCCGCTATCTGGACTCGTTGCCCAGCGCCGGCAACAAATTCGGCCAAGCCTACCGCGACCGCGAATACGAAGGCGAAGTGCTCGAGCTGACCCGCGGCCTCGGCATCGGCGCGCAGTTCGGCGGCAAGTATTTCTGCCACGACGTGCGCGTGATCCGGCTGCCGCGCCACGGCGCGAGCCTGCCGATTGGCATCGGGGTGTCGTGCTCGGCCGACCGCCAGATCCTCGGCAAGATCACCGGGGACGGCGTCTTTCTCGAAGCGCTCGAGGAGAACCCGGCGCGGTTCCTGCCCGAGATCGACGAGGCGGCGCTCGGCGGCGCGGTAGCGCCGATCGATCTTTCCCGGCCGATGGACGAGATCCGCCGCACCCTCTCGCAATACCCGATCAAGACCCGGCTCAGCCTCAGCGGCCCCTTGATCGTGGCGCGCGACATCGCGCACGCAAAGCTGCAGGAGCGGCTCGACCGCGGCGAAGGGCTGCCCGACTACGTCGAAGAACCACCCGATCTACTACGCCGGCCCGGCCAAGACGCCGCAGGGCCATGCCTCGGGCTCGTTCGGACCGACTACGGCCGGGCGCATGGACAGCTATGTCGACGCCTTCATGGCGGCGGGCGGCAGTTTTGTCACCCTCGCCAAGGGCAATCGCGGGGCCGAGGTGCGTGACGCCTGCCGCCGGCACGGCGGCTTTTATCTCGGCTCGATCGGCGGCGCGGCGGCGCGCCTGGCGCTCGAATGCATCCGCAAGGTCGAGGTTTTGGAATATCCCGAGCTCGGCATGGAAGCGGTCTGGCGCATCGAGGTCGCTGATTTCCCGGCCTTCATCGTCATCGACGACAAGGGCAACGATTTCTTCGCGGCGCTCGCCTGAGGGATGCGGATCGCGCGGCGTGCGGGGGTCGGCCGGGTGGCGCGGGGCGCAGGATTGCCGCAAGAACAGCCCGTGGCCGCGCTGTTGCGCGGCGAAAACGGCGCATGGCAGGCATTTGTGCGGCGCTATGCCGGTCTTGTCGCCGCCGCCGTGCGCGGCATAGCGCGCGAGCCGGCCGACATCGAAGATTTGGCTCAGGAGGTTTTTCTGCGCCTGTGCCGCAACGATTTTCGCCTGCTGCGCAGCTACGATCCGGCGCGCGCCGGGCTCTCCACCTGGATCACCATCGTCGCGCGCAGCACCGCGCGCGACGCGCTGCGCCGTCATCGGCCGATGGCGGTGCCGATCGACGCAGTGCCCGAAGGGCTGCTCGCGGTCGAGCCGGTCGAGCCGGTGCGCAAGCTCAAATTGCCGGAGGCGCTGTTGTCGCCGCGGCAGCGCGAGATCCTGGCCATGCTGTACGATCGCGACATGGAGGTCGCCGACATGGCCGCGGCGCTCGGCATCGATCCGCAAACCGTGCGCAGCACCCATCACAAGGCGATGCTCAAGCTGCGCGCGCATTTCAAGGCCGAGGCGGGATGAGCAAACAAACCGGAGGTTGCGGGGATATGGCCGCCGCTTCCTGCGTAAATGCATAATGAGATCGATGCGATGAGCCGAACCAACAAAGAGACCGGGAGCCCGGGAGAGTTCGAGAGCGGCCGCGCCTTGTGGCGCCGCTGCCAAGAGGCCGACGCGCCGGTCGATGAGGTCGCGCGCTTTCTCGATCTCGCCGCTTTCGCCGATGGGCTTCTCGACGAGGAGGAACATGATCGGGTGGCCGCCGATCTTGCCGCCGACCCGGTGGCGGCCGCCGATATCGCCGCGGCGCGGCAGATCGCCCGCGCCTTTGACCTCCCGGCCGGCCGGATCGAACGCCCCGACCGGATCGAACGCCCCGACCGGATCGAACGGATCGTCACCCGCGCTGGGGCCCTCGCCGCCGCCGCGGCGCGCGAGCCGGCGGCGCCATTGCGCTTCGCAGCATCACCGGCGCGCGACCGCGTTCTGCCGGGCCTGGCCCGCTGGGGCAGCCTCGCTGCGGCGATTGTGCTCGCCGGCTGGCTTGGCTTTGCGATGGGCAGCGGCGCGTCGCTCGAGCTTAGTCAGCCGGCCCAGCAGAACCAGGTCGGGGTGAGCTTCTACCTGCCCGAGTTGCTCGATCCCTCGACCGGCTTTCTGCACGATCTCGCCAACGGGCAGCAGACGTGACCGTCGCCCAGGCCTTCGTCGGCCAAGGCGCCCGGCGTCAGCTGTGGCGGGTGCTGCTGGCCCTGTCGTTGGCGCTCAACCTGTTTTTCGTGGCCGGCGCGCTGTGGATCCGGATCCACGCGCCGGCCCCGCCGATCAGCCCGGCGCAGCGGCTCGAACAAATGGCCGGGGAGCTCGGGCTCGACCCGCAGCAAACGGCCGCCTTCACCCAATACTCGCACACCATGCGCGAGCGCCTGCAATCGATGCACCAGGCGATTCACCCGCTGATCGGCGCGGCATGGTCCGAGCTGGCCAAGCCCCAGGCGGACCAGAACAGGGTTATGCAGCTGCTCGACCAGGCGGCGCAAACCAGGCGCCACTTTGTGAGCGGGCTGACGACCACGACCTTGGCCTTTCTGGCGACATTGACCCCCGAGCAGCGGACGAAATTTGTCGCGCTGGTCCATCGGGGGCCGCGCCCCTGGTCGCCGCCACGCCACCACGGCGACGGCGGCCGCTAGCCACCCCTCGATCGAGGCTTCTTTTCTCCCGCGCGCCGGCGCGGCCGGTCAGCGGCCTTGCACCGGCAGGATCGGCGGCAGCGGGTTAAAGTCGAGTGGTGCGCGCATTTTCGATATAGCCGCGGCTCGGCAGCTGCGCCGCATTCCAGCCGCCGCCCAAGGCCTGGATCAGGCTGGCGCTCGCCACCAGCCGGTTCTGGCGGATGGTGAGCGCGGTTTCGGCGTCGGCGAGCGCCGTCTGCTCGGCGACGATGACGCTGGTATAGGCGACCGTGCCGGCCAGGTATTGATTGTTGATGATGCGCTGAGCCTCGCGCGCCGCGGCGACGGCGGCGTCCTCGGCCTGGGCCTGTTCGGCCAGGATGCGCAGCGCGGCGAGCTGGTCCTCGACCTGCTGGAACGCGCTCAGCACGGTCTGCCGGTAATCGGCGAGATCCTCGTCGAAAACCGCGACCGCCGCCTGGACCTGGGCGTTGCGCAGCCCGGCGTCGAACACGGTCTCGGCCAGGCTCGCGCCGATCGACCAGAACCGGCCCGAAGCGCTGACCAGCTTGGCTAGCGACAGCGCCGCCGCGCCGGCGTCGGCGGACAAGGTGATGGTCGGATAAAAGGCGGCGACCTCGACCCCGATCTGCGCGTTGGCCGCCTTCATCGTCCGTTCGGCGGCGGCGATATCGGGGCGGCGCTGGAGCAGAGCCGAGGGCAGCCCGGCCGGGATGTCCGGCACCGCATCGACGAAATCGGTGGGCGCGATCGTCAGCTCGGCCGGCGGCACCCCGATCAGGACGGCGATCGCATGCTCGAGCTGCGCCCGCATCACCCCGACTGCGATGGCCTGCGCCTGGGTGCTCTGCAGCTGGGCCTCGGCCTGAGACACATCCGATTGCGCCGCCGTGCCGGCCGCGTACTGGTTGCGGGTGATGCGCAGCGATTCGGCAAACGCCGTCGCCGAGTCGGTCGAGCAGCCGCTTCAACTCGTCGGCGACGCGCAATTGCAGATAATCGCCGGCCAGCGTGCCCTGGGCCGACAGCCGCGCGTTGGCAAGGTCGGCCGCGCTCGCCTGCGCGGTGGCGACGTTGGCCTCGACGGCGCGGCGGATCTGGCCCCAGAAATCGGGGGTCCAACTCGCCGCGACCGAGCCGCTGAAACAGATCCGCGATAGCGCCGCCGCGCGACCGCCCGGCCGACGAACTCGAACCGCCGCCGCCGTCGCGGCGCTCGGCCGAGGCGTTTACGGCGGCGGTCGGGAAAAACCCGGCGCGGGCCTCGGCGACGATGAACTCGGCCTCGCGGAACGCCGCTTGCGGACGCTTTCAGGTTCTGGTTGGAGATGTCGATCCGCGGTCTCCAGTCCGTCGAGCACCGGGTCGTTGTAGATCGTCCACCACGCGCCGCGGCTCAACGCGTCGGCGGGCTGGCCGAGCTTCCAGCCGGGCGGCGCCGTGGCCTCTTTGTATTGGGCGGGCACCGGGGCGCTCGGGCGCAGATAGTCCGGTCCGACCGTGCACGCCGACACGATTGCAGCGGCGACCGCGGCGACGCCCTTCAATGCGGCAGGTTTCATTCGCCGGGTTCGGGAACCTGCCGGAGGTCGAGGCGCGGCTCGCCGGTTCTCCAGCGCCGCTGCGCCCACAGGCGAAACCGGTCGAGGTAGAGATAGATGACCGGCGTCGTGTAGAGGGTCAGCACCTGGCTGACCATCAGCCCGCCGACGATCGAAATGCCGAGCGGGCGGCGCAATTCGGCGCCCTCGCCAAAGCCGATCGCCAGCGGCAGCGCGCCGAGCATCGCCGCCGAGCGTGGTCATGATGATCGGCCGGAACCGCTTCAGGCAGGCCTGATAGATCGCCTCGCGCGAACTGAGACCGAGCGTGCGTTCGGCGTCGAGGGCGAAATCGATCATCATGATCGCGTTCTTCTTGACGATCCCGATCAGTAGGATGACGCCGATCAGCGCGATGATGCTGAACTCGGTGCCGGTGACGATCAGCGCCAGCACCGCGCCGACCCCGGCCGAGGGCAGGGTCGACAGGATCGTCAGCGGGTGGACATAGCTCTCGTAGAGCACGCCGAGCACGATATAGACCGCGACCAGGGCCGCCGCGATCAGGATCGGCTCGTTCGCCAGGGATTGCTCGAAGACCTGGGCGGTGCCCTGAAAGCTGCCATGCACCGTCGCCGGCATGTCGAGATGGGCGACCGCGTTGTCGATTTGCTGCTGCGCCTGGCTCAGCGCCACGCCCGGCGCCAGGTTGAACGAGATCGTCGCGGCGACGAACAGCCCCTGATGATTGACCGCGAGCGGGGTGTTGCCGGGGCCGAAATGGCTGAACGCCGATAGCGGCACCATGGTCTCGGCCGCGGTCGAAACCGCCGCTCCGGTCGAGGTGGCGCCGTGGCCGGTATTGGCCAGCGAGTTGTTGGCCTGGTTGCGCGCGGTGTCGCCGGCGATTTGGGCCGCGGCGGCGGTGGCGGCGGTGCCGTTGGCGAGGCGCGTGGTGACCGCAACCGTGCCGGCGAGCGCATTGGTCGATTGCGTGCCGCTGACCGTGCCGCCGCCGGTGCTGACATAGATTTCCTTCAAGCACTTGCGGGTCCTGCCAGAACCGCGGCGCCACCTCCATCACGACATGGTATTGGTTTTGCGCGGCGTAGATCACCGACACTTGGCGCTGGCCGAACGCGTCGTAGAGCGTGTTGTCGATCTCGGCGACGTTGAGCCCGAGGCGCGCCGGCGGTGGCCCGGTCGATCACCAGATCGGTCTCCAGCCCTTTCTGCTGCTGGTCGAGATTGACCTCGGTCAGGCCGGGCAGCTTTTGCAGCGCCGCCTCGACCTTGGGCGCCCAGCTCGTAGATGTCCGCGGCATTGTCGCCCTGCAACGTGTACTGATACTGGGCGTTGCTCTGCCGGCCGCCGACCCAGATGTCCTGCACCGCTTGCAGAAACAGCCGCGCGCCGGCCACCTGGTTGAGCTTGCGGCGCAGCCGGCCGATGACCTGCATCACCGAGACCTTGCGCACCGACAGCGGCTTCAGCACGACAAAGACAAAGCCGGAATTGGTCTGGCCGCCGCCGGTAAAGCCGACAATGTTCTGCACCGCCGGATCCTTGCGGATGATGTCCGACGAATTGCGCGAGCTTTTTCTGCATCAGCTGAAACGAGATGCTCTGGTCGGCCTGGATGCCGCCGATCATCCGCCCGGTGTCCTGCTGGGGAAAAAACCCTTTGGGGATGATCATGAAGAGGTAGACGGCGAGGCCCACCGTAGCCGCCAGGCTCAGCATCACCAGCGCCGGCTCGCGCAATGCCCGGCGCAGCGAGCGGTCATAGAGGCCGAGCACCGCCTCGAAGGCGCGCTCGCCGAAGCAGATAGAGCCGTCCGCGCGGTTTACCGCGGCTGGTGTCGAGCAGATAGGCGCACATCATCGGCGTCGTCGTCAGCGAGACGGCGAGCGAGATCAGGATCGCCATCGACAAGGTCATGGCGAATTCGCGGAACAGCCGCCCGACGATGCCGCCCATCAACAGGATCGGGGCAAAGACGGCGATCAGGGACAGGCTCATCGACAACACGGTAAAGCCGACCTCGCGCGCGCCGAGCAAGGCCGCTTCCATGCGCGTCATCCCGGCCTCGATATGCCGGGTGATGTTTTCAAGGACGACGATCGCGTCGTCGACGACAAACCCGGTCGAGACCGTCAGCGCCATCAATGACAGATTGTCGAGGCTGTAGCCCAGGAGGTACATCGCCCCGAAGGTGCCGATCAGCGACACCGGAACCGCGACGCTGGGAATGAGGGTCGCGCGCAAATTGCGCAGGAACAGAAACACCACGAGGATGACGAGGCCGATCGCGATCAGCAGCGCGCGCTCGACATCGTAGAGCGAGGTGCGGATCGTCGTCGTCCGGTCCATCGTCAGCTGCACGTGGATGGCGCTCGGGATCGAGGCCTGGAGCTGCGGCAGGATCGCCTTGACCCGGTCGACGGTGGCGATGATGTTGGCGCCGGGCTGCCGGTAGAGGATCACCAGAACCGCCGGCTTGCCGTTGGCCAGCCCCTGATTGCGCAAATTCTCGACCGAATCGTCGACTTCGGCGACATCGGTCAGATGCACCGCGGCGCCGTTGCGGTAGGCGATGATCAGCGGTCGATAGTCGGCGGCGTGGTTGGCCTGGTCGTTGGTGTAGATCTGATAGCGCCGGGCGCCGATCTCGAGCGCGCCCTTGGGGCTGTGCGCGTTGGCCGAGGCCAAGGCCGCGCGCACATCTTCAAGGCCGATCCCGTATTTGAACAAGGCCAGCGGGTTGAGCTCGACCCGCACCGCCGGCAGCGAGCTGCCGCTGATCACCACCTGGCCGATGCCCGAGATCTGCGACAGGGCCTGCTGCATGACCGTCGAGGCGGCGTCGTAGATCTGGCCGCGGGTCAGGGTGTCGGAGGTCATCGCCAGGATCGCGATCGGCGCGTCCGCCGGGTTGACTTTGCGATAGGTCGGGTTCTGCCGCAGGTTGGTCGGCAGATCGGCGCGCGCCGCGTTGATCGCCGCCTCGACATCGCGCGCGGCTCCGTCGATGTTGCGGTCGAGGTTGAATTGCAACACGATGCGGGTCGAATTGACCGTGCTCATCGAGGTCATCTGGCTGACGTCGGCGATGACCCCGAGATGCCGTTCGAGCGGCGTCGCCACCGTCGTCGCCATGATCTCGGGGCTCGCCCCGGGCATCGTCGCCTGCACCGAGATGGTCGGAAAATCGACCTGCGGCAGCGGCGCCACCGGCAATCTCAGATATGCGAAAAACCCGGCGAGAGCGACGCCGATGGTCAACAGCGTGGTCGCGACCGGCCGCCTGATGAACGGCGCCGACGGGTTCACTCGGCCGCACCCGCTTCGAGCGAGCCGCCAGCCGGGCTGCGCCGCAAGTAGTTCCCGAGCCGCTCAAAGCCCAGATAAATGACCGGCGTCGTAAACAGCGTCAGAAGCTGGCTGACGATCAGCCCGCCGACGATCGTCACGCCCAGCGGATGGCGCAATTCGGAGCCGACCCCGGTGCCGAGCATCAGCGGCAATGCGGCAAACAGCGCGGCCATCGTCGTCATCAGGATCGGACGAAAGCGCAGCAGGCAGGCCTGATAGATCGCCTCGCGCGGGGTCTTGCCCTGGTGGCGCTCGGCGTCGAGGGCGAAGTCGACCATCATGATCGCGTTCTTCTTGACGATGCCGATCAGGAGGATGATGCCGATGATCGCGATCACCGACAGATCGCTGCCGTCGATCATCAGCGCCAGCAGCGCGCCGACCCCGGCCGAAGGCAGCGTCGACAGAATCGTGATCGGGTGGATGAAGCTCTCATAGAGCACGCCCAGGACGATGTAGACGGTGACGATCGCGGCCAGGATCAGAATGAGCTCGTTGCCCAAGCGCCGCCTGAAACGCCAGGGCCGCGCCCTGGAACACGGTGATCATGCTGGCCGGCATGCCGAGTTCGGTCTCGGCTTTCTGGATCGCGGCGACCGCGGCGCCGAGCGCGGCCCCCGGCGCCAGGTTGAACGACACCATCGTCGAGGGGAATTGGCCGAGATGGTCGATTTCGAGCGGCGCGGTCTGCTGCTCGATTTGGGCGATCGCCGACAGCGGCACCTCGCCATTGGTGGCGGTCGATGACGGCAGATAGATCGAGCCTAACGAGGACAAGGATTGCTGCTGGCGCGGATCGGCCTCGAGGATCACCCGGTACTGGTTCGACTGGGTGAAGATCGTCGAGACGATGCGCTGGCCGAACGAATCGTAGAGCGCATTGTCGACGGTGGCCGGGGTGATGCCAAAGCGCGAGGCGGTGGCGCGGTCGATGTTTACATAAGCCGAAAGTCCGTTCTCGGAATAGGAGCTGGCGACATCCTCGATCTCCGGGATCTGATCCAGCTTTTGCAGCAATTTCGGGACCCAAACCGCAAATTCGCTGGCGTTGGCGTCCTCGAGCGCGAACTGGTACTCCGAGCGGCTGACCGTCGAATTGATGGTCAGATCCTGCACCGGCTGCATGTAGAGCCGGATGCCGGCGACCTTGGCGGTTTCCTGTCCGAGCCGCCGGATCACATCGCTGGCGGTCAGGGTGCGCTGATTGGGCGGTTTGAGGTTGATCAGGAACCGGCCGCTGTCGAGGGTGGTGTTGGTGCCGTCGACGCCGATGAAGCTGGTCAGGCTGGCGACCGCGGGGTCTTTCAGGATGGCGCTTCCCCAACGCCTGCTGGCGCTCGGACATCGCGGCGAATGAGACCGAGGGCGAGGCCACCGAAATCCCCTGAATGAGCCCGGTGTCCTGAACCGGAAAGAAGCCCTTGGGGATCACGACATAGAGCAGCACGGTCAGCGCCAGGGTCGCGACCGCCACCAGGAGGGTCAGCGGCTGGTGGTCGAGCACCCAGTTCAACAGCCGTCCGTAGCGGACGATCAGCGCATCGAACCATTCGCCGCTCGTGCGCGCGAACCACGACATTTCCGACGGCGTCTGATGGCGCAGGATCCGGGCGCACATCATCGGCACTAGGGTTAGCGCCACCACCGCCGAGATCACGATGGTGACGGAGAGCGTGATCGCGAACTCGCGGAACAGCCGGCCGACCACATCGGGCATGAACAACAGCGGGATCAGCACCGCGATCAGCGACACGGTCAGCGAGATGATCGTAAAACCGATCTGCGCCGAACCTTTGAGCGCGGCCTCGACCGGCGGGTCGCCGGCCTCGATGTAGCGGCTGATATTCTCGATCACCACGATCGCGTCGTCGACGACAAACCCGGTGGCGATGGTCAGCGCCATCAGCGACAGATTGTTGAGGCTGAACCCGGCGAGGTACATGAACGCCAGGGTCCCGACCAGGGACAGCGGCACCGACAGGCTTGGGATCACGGTCGCCGACGGGCTGCGCAAAAACAGGAAAATCACAATGACGACGAGCACGACGGCGAGGCCGAGCTCGAACTCGACATCCGACACCGAGGCGCGGATCGTCGTCGTGCGGTCGGTCACCACCTGGAGATCGATCGCCGGCGGCAAGGCCGCCTTGAGCGAGGGCAGCAGCGCCTCGATGCTGTCGACGACGGCGATGACGTTGGCGTTGGGCTGGCGCTGAATGTTGACGATGACCGCGGGCTCGGTGTTCACCCAGGCGGCAAGCGCAGTGTTTTCGGCGGCCGCGGTCGCCTTCCCGACATCCTGGAGCCGCACCGGCGCGCCGTTGCGATAGGCGATGACCAGATTGTCGTATTGTTTGGCGCTCTGGATCTGATCGTTGGCGTTGATCGTGTAGGCCCGGCTGGGTCCGTCGAAATTGCCCTTGGGGGTATTGACGTTGGCGTTGGCCAGCGTGGTGCGCAAATCGTCGATATTGAGCCCATAGGCGGCGAGCTGCAGATTGTTCGCCTGGATCCGTACCGCCGGAGTGTTGCCGCCGCTGATGCTGACGAGACCAACGCCCGCCACCTGAGAGATTTTCTGGGCGACGCGGGTGTCGACAAGGTCCTCGACCTGGGTCAAGCGGCATCGTCTTCGAGGTCACCGCCAGGGTCAGGATCGGCGCGTCGGCCGGGTTGACCTTGGCGTAGATCGGCGGCGCCGGCAGGTCGGAGGGCAACAGATTTCCGGCCGCGTTGATCGCCGCCTGAACCTCCTGCTCGGCCACGTCGAGGCTGAGGTCGAGGCTGAATTGCAGGGTGATGACCGAGGCGCCGGCCGAGCTCGTCGACGACATCTGGTTGAGCCCCGGCATCTGGCCGAGCTGCACTTCGAGCGGCGCCGTGACCGAGGAGGTCATCA
Organism: uncultured Alphaproteobacteria bacterium; assembly: GCA_963814805.1. Taxonomy (GTDB): domain Bacteria; phylum Pseudomonadota; class Alphaproteobacteria; order ATCC43930; family CGMCC-115725; genus AP-15. Next base: position 363,643 of record CAWFER010000007.1, read on the forward strand.
CATCGGGGCTGGCGCCCGGATAAAAGGTCTGCACCTGGATCGTCGGATAGTCGACCTCGGGCAGGGCCGACAGCGGCAGAAACCGATAGGCGAAAACCCCGACCATCATGATCGCCGCCATCAGCAGCGTCGTCGCCACCGGCCGCAGAATAAAGATGCGCGAGGGGTTCATGCCAAGCCGGGGCGCTTGCCCTCGCCCACCCGTCCCCTATCCTCCACCGCCTGCGGGGGAGGGTAGCGGTGGGAGCTGGGTTCCCCTCTCCCACATTGCGGGTGAGGACGCAGCTTCATGTCAAAGCCGATCATTGCGCGGTGATCGGCTTTCGGCCCCGCCGGGCGGGTGTCGCCCCAGGCGGCGTGCCGCCACCGGGCGCGGCGGCCTTGGCCGGGCTGCCGACGGCGTTGCCGCTCTTTCCCGGCGCCGCCGCGAGGGTCACCTTGGCGCCGTCCTTGAGCCGGTCGGCGCCGTCGTCGACGACCATCTGGCCGGGCTCGAGCCCCGACAGAATCACCACCCGCTGACCGTCGCCGGGGCCGAGCTTGACCTTTTGCACAGCCACCGTGTGGTTGGGCTTGACCAGGTAGACAAAGGTGCCGGGGGCGCCGCGCTGGATCGCCGCGGTCGGGACGATGTCGGCGTTGCGCAAGGTTTCGATCAACAGCTTGATGTTGACGAATTGATTGGGAAACAGCATCTCCTGCGGGTTGTTGAAGATCGCCCGCAATTTGACCGTGCCGGTCGTCGTGTCGATTTGATTGTCGACGGTTTCGAGGGTCCCGGTGTCGAGCTTGACCGTGTCGGTCCGGTCATAGGCGGTGGCCGGCAAGGTGGCGCCCGCGTGCAGCTCTTTCAGCACATCGGGCAGATTGTCCTCCGGCAAGGTGAAGATGACCGAGATCGGCTGCGTCTGGGTGACGACGACGATGCCGTTGGCGTCGCTGGTCTGCACGTAATTGCCCGGGTCGACCTGGCGCAGCCCGACCCGGCCGGTCACCGGCGAGATGATGTGGCAATAGACAAGGTTCAGCTTTTGCGCGTCGATCGCCGCCTTGTCGGAAATCAGCGCCGCGCGGTCCTGCGCCACCAGTGCGGTTTGCGTGTCACGGGTCTGGGTGGCGATCGAATTCTGCGCGACCAAGGTGTTGTAGCGCTTCAGATCAACCTGGGCGTTGTTCAAAAGCGCCTGGTCCTTGGCGAACTGGCCCTCGGCCTGCTCGAGCGCCACCTGGTACGGACGCGGGTCGATCTGGGCGAGAAAGTCGCCTTTTTTGACCCGCTGGCCCTCCTGGAACCCGACGCTCATCAGGTAGCCGTTGATCTGGGTCTTGACCGTGACCGTGGCCAACGGCGTGACCGTGCCGAGCCCGCTCAAGGTGACCGGCATGTCGCCTTTGGCCACCGTCGCCACCCCGACCGGCGCCGGAGCGTTCGCCATCCCGTGGCCCGCCGGAGCCGATTTGTGGGCCAGCCGCGGCAGCAGCCACACCGCCGCCGCGACGATCGCCGCGAGCAGCAGGAGCCACAGCAGCAGCCGCCGGCCGCGGCGCGGGCGCGGCGCCGTTTGGCCCGGCTCGCTCACCGGATAGCCGGCGTCGCGGCGCGCCGGATCGGCCGCCTCTTTCGGCCGCATCTCGGGCGCGTTGATGTCGCTGCGCTGCTCGTCCATGATCGTCGCGGGTCCTCGCCGGGGGCGAGCTTACCAATCCTTCGCCCGGCCGTCCCGTGCCGGCGCCGTCCGGGCAGGGCGCCCGGTCGGCGATTATAGGAAGCTGTGGCGCTCTTCATCCCGGCCCCGCGATCGCCTACGGCAAGCCTCTTCCGCCGAGCCGGCGCATCGTCTCAAATGGCGCATTGCGAATTGGCGAGCGAGGGCCCCGATGGCGTCGAATTCTGCTCCTCTGAGCGGCGGTCAGCTGGTGGTGGCGGCGCTGCGCGCGCACCGCGTCGAAATGGCTTTCAGCGTCGCCGGCGAAAGCTATCTCGAAGTGCTCGACGCGCTCTACGACGCGCCCGAGATCCGTCTCGTGACCTGCCGCCAGGAAGGCGGCGCGGCATTTATGGCCGAGGCTTACGGCAAGCTCACCGGCAAGCCCGGGGTGTTGCTGGTGACCCGCGGCCCCGGCGCCTGCAACGCCGCGATCGGAGTGCACACGGCGTTCCAGGATTCGACGCCGATGGTCGTGCTGGTCGGCCAGGTCGCCCGCCACCAGATCGACCGCGAAGCCTTCCAGGAGGTCGATTTCCGCCGCATGTTCGCCCCGCTCGCCAAATGGGCGGCGCAGATCGACCTCGCCGAACGCGTTCCCGAGCTGATAAACCAGGCATTCCAGGTCGCGACCTCGGGCCGGCCCGGCCCGGTGGTGCTGGCCCTGCCCGAGGACATGCTGCGCGACCGCTGCACGGCCGAGATCGCGGGACCCTACCGCCCGGTGCGGGCCCATCCGGGCGCCGCGGACCTCGCCGAATTGCGCCGGCTGCTGGCCGCTTCCGAGCGCCCGATCATGCTGGTCGGCGGCGGCGGCTGGAGCGATGCCGCCTGCGATGACATCGCCCGGTTCGCCGAGGCCCGCGACCTGCCGGTCTGCTGCTCGTTCCGCCGCCAGGACATCGTCGACAACCGCTCGCGCGTATTCGCCGGCGACCTCGGCACCGGCGCCGCCCCGGCCCTGGTCGCCCGGATCAGGCAATCCGACCTGGTGCTGGCGGTCGGCGCGCGCATCGGCGAGATCACCTCGCAATCCTATTCGCTCCTCGGCATTCCCGATCCGGGCAAGACCCTGATCCACATCCACCCCTCCGCCGAGGAGCTGGGCCGCGTCTTCCGCCCGACTCTGGCGATCCAGTCGGGCATGCCCGAATTCGCCGCCGCCGCGGCGGCGCTGGAGCCGCTGCCGGCGCCGCGCTGGGCCGCCTGGCGCGAAGCGGTGCGCGACGAATACGAGGCCGGGCTCCTCCCCTCGCCCGCCGCCGGCGGCGGCGCGCTCGATCTTGGCCAGGTCATGGTCTGGCTGCGCCAGCGCCTGCCCGACGACGCGATCGTCACCAGCGACGCCGGCAATTTCAGCGGCTGGCCGAACCGCTTTCTGCAATACCGCCGGCCCGGGCGCCAGCTCGGGCCGACCAGCGGGGCGATGGGCTATGGGGTCCCGGCCGCGGTCGCCGCCAAGCTGGTCCATCCCGAGCGCATCGTTGTCGGGTTTTGCGGCGATGGCGGCTTCCTGATGACCAGCCAGGAATTGGCGACCTCGCTCGCCGAGGGCGTCGGCCCGATCATCCTCCTCTTCAACAATGCGATGTACGGCACGATCCGCATGCATCAGGAGCGCCGCTTCCCCGGCCGGGTCGTCGGCACCGCGTTAAAGAACCCCGATTTCACCGCCCTCGCCCGCGCCTACGGCGCCTTTGCCGCCACGGTCGCCCGCACCGAGGAATTCGCCCCGGCCTTCGAGGAAGCCGCCGCTGGCAAGAGGGCCGCAATCATCGAGCTGCGGATCGACCCCGAGATCATCACCACCCGCACCACCCTCTCGGCAATCCGCCGCCAGGCTGAAGCGCAGCAGACCGCGAACGCCGAGCCGTGAGGTCCGCCAGGTTTGACGGAAAAGAGGCCGGCCTGAGCGACAAAGATGCCTTATCGTGTCGGGCGACGGCGATCTGCTGGCGCGCAATCCCTTGGGCAATATCCTGATCGTCGCGCTTGCCGCCTTTCTCCACGGCGTTCACGTATTCCGTGCGCGATCGGTAGCGATGGCCCGCGCCCGCAAAATCGCCAAAATTGCAGCGTAAGATTCGTTGTCGCCGGTTCCAGAGGCCGCGAGGTAGTGCTGGCCCGCCTGATAATTTCCTGCAAAAAACAGGCGAAACAGGAGTGGAGGAATCCGATGCCCCGCCTCATCAAGGCCGCTGCGCTTGCCAACGCGGACGAGGCCGACGCCAAGACCCGGGTGACCGTAGAGGCGATTATCGCCGATGTGAAGGCGCGCGGCGACGATGCGGTGCGCGAGCTGTCGGAGCGCTTCGACAAATGGTCGCCGCCGAGCTTTCGGCTGTCGGACGACGAGGTCCGCGCGCTGGTCGCCAAGGTCGCGCCGCAGACCATCGCCGACATCAAATTCGCCCAACAGCAGGTTCGCAATTTCGCCGAGATCCAGCGCGCCTCGCTGAAGGATGTCGAGGTCGAGACCCTGCCCGGCGTGTTTCTCGGCCATCGCCACATCCCGGTCGGCCGGGTCGGCTGCTATGTGCCGGGTGGGCGCTACCCGATGGTCGCCTCGGCGCATATGTCGATCGTCACCGCCAAGGTCGCCGAGGTCGGGCGCATTACCGCCTGCACGCCACCGAACCAGGGCGGCCCGCATCCGGAGACGATCGCCGCGATGCATCTCGGCGGCGCCGACGAGATCCATGTGCTGGGCGGGGTCCAGGCGGTGGCGGCGATGGCGCTCGGCACCGCAACGTTCGAGGCCGTGGACATGCTGGTCGGCCCCGGCAACGCCTATGTCGCGGAAGCCAAGCGTCAGCTCTATGGCCGGGTCGGCATCGACCTGTTCGCCGGACCGACCGAGATCCTGGTCGTCGCCGATGACAGCGCCGACGCCGAGATGTGCGCGACCGACCTCTTGGGCCAGGCCGAGCACGGGCCGACCTCGCCGGCGATCCTGCTGACCACCTCGGAAAAGCTCGCCTACGCGACGATCGCCGAGGTCGCGCGCCAACTCGGCACGTTGCGCACCGCCGATATCGCCGGCGTCGCCTGGCGCGACTACGGCGAAATCATCCTGTGCGCCGATGATGACGAGATGGCGCGGGAGGCCGACCGCATCGCCGCCGAGCATGTCGAGATCCTGACCCGCGCGCCGCGCCAATGGCTCGATCGCCTGCACAATTACGGCGCCCTCTTTCTCGGACCCGAGACCAACGTCGCCTATGGCGACAAGGTGATCGGCACCAACCATACGCTCCCGACCAAGGGTGCGGCGCGCTACACCGGCGGCCTGTGGGTCGGCAAGTTTCTGAAGACCTGCACCTACCAGGAAATCAAGACCCCGGAAGCCAGCGCCATGGTCGGCGAGTATTGCAGCCGCCTGTGCGCGATCGAGCGCTTCTGGGGCCACAAGGAGCAAGCCGATCTGCGCGTCCGCCGCTACGGCCGCAAGAACGCCGCGGAGTGACCGGCTCGCTTGCCCTCAGGGCGAAGAGCCCAGCCTCTCGCAGCGGTCGCTACCCCGCGCCGAGGCCGAGCAGCCGGCGCGCCAGGATCAGGTGCGGGCGGTCGATCATCTTGCCGTCGAGCGCGATGGCGCCGGCATCCGGGTTTTCAGCGAACAGGGCCACGACCTGGCGCGCCCAGGCGAGCCCCTCATGGCTGACGGAGAATGCGTCGTTGATCGTCGCAATCTGCGCCGGGTGGATCGCCATCTTGGCGGCGAAGCCCGAACGCCGCGCTGCCGCAGCTTCGGCGGCGAGCCCGGCCTCGTCCTTAAAATCGGTATAGATCGTGTCGATCGCCATGACCCCGGCCGCGGCCGCCGCCAACAGGCACAGCGAGCGGGCGAGCCGGTAAACATCGTCATAGCGGCCGTCGGCGCGGCGGTTGTCGCCGCCGATGCACGACGCCAGATCCTCGGCCCCCCAGGTGATCCCGGCAAGCCGGCGCGACGCTCCGGCATAGTTGCCGAGCGCGAACATCGCCGCCGGCGTCTCGGTGGCGATCGCGATCACCCGGATGGCGTCCGGCGGCAGCGCCGCGGCGGCCTCGAAGGCCGACAGGTAGTGATCGAGCGTGCGCAGATCGTCGGGCACGCATTTCGGCAGCAAGATGCCGTCGGGCTTGCCGGGCACGGTGAGGGCGAGATCGTCGAGTGCGGCGCCGCTCGCCAGCGGGTTGATCCGCACCCAGCGGCGAAACCCGGCGGCGCCGGTCGCCTCGAGGAAACGGCGCGCCCGGCTCCGCGCCGTCGGCCGGTTTGCCGCCACTACGGAATCCTCGAGGTCGAGGATCAGCGCGTCGGCGCCCGATTCGGGGGCGCGGGCGAGCTTGCGCTCGCTATCGGCCGGAACAAACAGAAAGGAGCGCATCTTACGTCTCCGTCTCAGCCGGGGACCGGCATTTCATCAGACCGGCGCGGCGGCAGATCGCCACCGTCTCCCCGCGCTGATTGATGCCCTGATGCTCAAACTCGACGATGCCGGCGTCGGCGCGCGAGCGGCTGCGGCGTTTGGATTGCACGATCGTGCGCGCCCGCAAGGTATCGCCGTGAAACACCGGCGCTGGAAAGCGGATTTCGGTCATGCCGAGATTGGCGATCGTAGTGCCGAGGGTCGTCTCGCCGACACTGATCCCGATCACCAGGCCGAGCGTAAAGAGGCTGTTGACCAGTCGCTGGCCGAACTCGGTCTTGGCGGCGAATTCCGCGTCGAGATGAAGCGGTTGCGGGTTCATCGTCAGGGCGCTGAACAGCACGTTGTCCATCTCGGTAACGGTGCGGCTGATCGCGTGCTCGAAGACCTGTCCCGCTTCGAACTCCTCGAAATACAACCCCGTCATGGTTCCTCCCTGCCGCCATTCGGTCACGGTTCGAGCGGCATCGCCGGACCCAGGCTGACCTCGCTGCGTTGGTCAGTCAACGCGATCCTGAGGGCCTCGTCGCAGCTGATGGCGGCCGGCGGTTTGTCAAGATATTACGGCAGCGGCAATTCCGCTCGACCGGCGACCACGAAGAACCTAGCATGCCGCCGCGCCGAAAGGGTATCGCTCCGCTTGTGTGACAACAGAAACCCGGGTGGGGGAATGGAGATTGATCGACTGATTATGGAGCACGGCGCCTGGTTTTACCTGATCGCGTTCATCTGGACATTTCTGGAAGGCGAGACGATCGTGCTTTTCGCCGGTTTTGCTGCGGCGCAGGGTCTGCTCGACCCGTTTTTGCTGCTGGTGGCGACCGCCCTCGGCAGCTTTGCCGGAGACCAGAGCTGCTTTTGGATCGGTCGTCATTTCGGCGCCAGATTGCTCGCCCGCTTCCCCCGCTGGCGGACCGGCGTCGAGGCGGCGCTGCGCTGGCTGGAGCGCTATAATACCGGTTTCATCCTGTCGTTTCGCTTTATCTACGGGGTGCGCAACTTCTCGTCCTTCGCGATGGGAATGAGCGCGATTCGCGGGAGGCGTTTTCTGGCGCTGAATTTTCTCGCCGCGGCGGTGTGGGCGGCTGGCTTTATCGCGGTCGGCTATTTTCTCGGCCACGCGTTTCGCGCGGTGCTCGGCGATCTGGCGCGCTCTTTCAGTTTGGTGATGCTGGGTGCGTTTGTCGCCATCGCCTGCGGCGTCAAGCTGGCGCACCGGATGCAGCGGCGGCGTCAGCTCCGAGCCCCGCCAGGCGCCAAGATCGCCGCCCCGCCATCCCGGTAGCTCGGCGCGGCGGCCCATCAGGGCAGCATTTCGACCGGAGTTCCGACCGCCAAGTCCAACACGCTGTCGGCGCGGCCGGCATTGACCGCGATCTCGGCGAGCCCGTTCGCGTTCTCGTACCAGAAGGCCGCGCCCGACGGAACGTCGGAGAAGGTCCGGGCGCGCGCCACGACCCGCCCGCCGACGGCGAGCCGCGCCTTTGCGGGCAGGCCTGCCGCGCGCGACCCGGTCATGGCGTTGCCGTAGCGGTCGATATAGACGATTTCGGGCAAGTCGTCGGGCCAATCACAATAGCGGCGGATCTGCACCGGCCGCAGAGCCGCCGCAGCGGGGTCGCCGCAGGCCAGCCGCGCCGCCACCGGGGCGAACAGGTCGCGGCCGTGAAAGCTCGCCGACAGCCGGTCGGGGCGCCATGCGATCTCCGAGGCGGCGGCGCTTTTGGCCCGGCGCCAGACGAGCTCGAACAAGCCATTGTCCGGACCGACATAAAGGCGCGCGTCGGCCTCGATGACCAGCGCCGCGCGAGAGCCGCCGACCCCGGGATCGACGACCGCCAGCAGCACGCTCCCGGGCGGGAACCATGGCCCGTAGGCAGCCAGCAGATATGCCGCGGGTTGGGGCCGTCCCGCCGGCAGATCGGCGAACAGGTCGACGACTGGAACCCCCGGCGCGAGCTGGTGCAGCACCGCCTTAACTTGGCCGGCATAGGGTCCGCAAAGGCCAAAATCAGTGAACAGCACGATCATCGGCCGCCCCTCAAATGATTTGCTGAAGATAAGCGCGTTGCAGAATAATCACCCCGGCTTTCTGCCCGATTCTCCGAGGACGCTGCCGCCGACCTCCAGGGTCAGGGACGCCAAATCAATCAAAAGTTGGAAACGGGCGTAGCGCTACGCTGCTAACGCGCGCTTGGCTTGCTGCCGATTGTTCGACGGCGAAACGTGGTTTCTCTTGAACCCGCGCGCGGGGTGCGTATGCTGCGTCGTTCGCAGGGGGAATATTGGGGGAATGCGATGAGAAAAGCCGTCCTGGCCGCGATTGTGGCTGTGGCGTCGGTTCAGGGTGCGTCGGCCGCCGACAGAGGCTGCTATTCGCCGGTCGATATGGAGGCGGAGCAGGCGATCGTCTTCCAGACCAATCTGATGGTCATCAGCTCGGCCTGCCGTGACGAGGTCTACGGCGAGTTCCGGGCCCGCAACAGCAGCGCGATCATTCGCTACCAGCACATCATGATCGCCCATTTCCGCCGTGAGGGCGCGCGCAACGCGCAGAATGAATTCGACTCCTGGAACACCAGCCTCGCCAACGAGATCGCCCTGAAGCAAGACGCCGAGCCGACCGTCGAGGTGTGTCAGAAGGCAGCCGCCCTCGAGAAGATGGCCAGCACCCTCGACCCGAGAGGTTTGCACGAATACGCCGTCGCCCAAGCGGCGAGCGCCACCGATCCACGCCAGAGGTGCGCCCGGTAGCGCCCGCTCCGGACGCCCCGTCTATCGCGCAAGGCCGCGCTGCAGCCGTAGGGCGCCGAGCAGACCGGCGGCCGACAGAGCCGCCATGAACAGATAGGCGTGCCCGCCGAAGGCCGCATAGAGCCCGCCCGCCGCGATCATCACCAGGCCGCCGCCGGCGCCCGATGAGATCGCGGCGTAGAGGGTCTGCGCGCTGGCCGCCGCCGCGGGTGGAACGCTGCGCGACAGGAAATGCATGGCGCCGAGATAGCTCGCCCCAAAGGTCAGGGCGTGCAGCAATTGCAGCGCGGATACCGCCCAGAGCGAGACTACCAGCCCGGCAAGGCTCCAGCGGACGATCCCGGCAAAGCCGCCAAGGGCCATCAGTCCGACCGGCCCCAATCGCCGCAAAAGGCGCCTTCCCTGCCAGAACAGCAGGATTTCGGCGACCACGCCCTCAGCCCACAGCCAGCCGATCGTCGTCTGCGAAAAGCCGAGCGAGCGCCAGTAGAGCGAGCCAAACCCGTAATACACCTGATGGCTCGCCTGCAACGCCGAGGCGGTGGCGACAAACATCCAGAATCGGCGGTCGCCGATAACTTGACGCATTCCGGGCTGGCGCATTCCGGCGCCGCGCACCCGCAACAGCGCAGCGCCCCGGCGCGGAGCATCTGACGACGGCAGCGCCCGGCAGGCCAGCAGTCAGCACCGCCGAAGCGCCGAGCACCAGCGGCAAGACCGGCTCGCCCGAGGCATGGGCGAGGAAGAGGCCGGCGCCGAGCGAGGCAACAATGAAGCTGACCGAGCCCCATACCCGCACCCGTCCGTAATCAAGCCCCTCGCTGCGCGACAGCGCCATGCTGATGGTGTCGCCGAGCGGCATCAGCGCCGATTGCGCGGTCAGCGCCACGAGGTTGAGCGACAACAGCGGCCAGAACCCGGCGGCTGGCCACAATGCGATGTAGGCGACAAGCGCGGTGGCGGCGAGCACGCCCATCACCCGCCGCCGGCCGAACCGGTCGGCGAGCGCGCCGATTGCCGGCATCGCCACGAGCTTTGCCCAGATCGCCGCGGCGAACACGGCGCCGATCTCCTTAGCGTCGAGGCCGCGCGCGGCGAGCCAGACCGGCCAGAACGGCAGCTGCGCGCCGGTCACCAGAAACGCCGCCGCGTAGAACGCCGAAAGGCGCGCCGCCGGGCGCGAAAACGCGGCGGTCGCCATTAGCCGGCGTCGACGGGGCATCTCGACCTTGGAACTAGCAATGCTTATGTGGCGAAGGTGCTGATCGAGGTTAATCAACTCGGCGCACTGTTGTCGGTGGTCATCATCGACGTGGTGCTCGCGGGCGACAACGCGATCGTGGTCGGGATGGCGGCGTCTGGGCTGCCGGTCGAGCAGCGCCGGCGGGCGATCATGCTCGGCATCGCCGCCGCCACGGTGCTGCGCATCCTGTTCGCCTACTTTGCCGCCCGGCTTCTCGTGATCATCGGACTGACCCTGGCCGGCGGGGTGCTGCTGCTGTGGGTTTCATGGAAGATGTACCGCGAGCTGCGCCAAGCGCGGGCGGCCGGGCAGCTCGCGGCGGCGGCGGAGCCGTGCCGGGGCGAGGTCCGGCCGAAGAGCGCCACCCAGGCGCTGGTGCGAATCGTGCTGGCCGACGTCTCGATGTCGCTCGACAACGTGCTCGCCGTGGCCGGAACCGCGCGCGACCATTTCTGGGTGCTGGCGTTCGGCCTCGTCCTCTCGGTAGCGCTGACCGGCATCGCCTCGAATTACATCGCGCGCCTGCTCGAACGGCATTTCTGGATTTCGTGGGTCGGGCTCGGCATCATCACCTTTGTCGCGCTGCGGATGATCTGGGAAGGCTCGACCGAAGTCGTCCAGCAGAGTTCCGCCGTCGGCCTGCCGGGGCTGAACGCGCTGCTGTGAGGAAGGCCCAGCCCCCGGCAGCGGCCGGCGACGGTTAGAGCGCCAATTCCCAGGTCTCCCCGACCTGCTCATGGCCAAAGCTGCAATGCGGCTGCGCCTCGATCAGCGGGTCGCTCGATCTTGCCCGGTTGGATGAACCCTTCCGCCGATCAACTCTCGGCGCGGTCGAGCCCTCAGCCGCCGTCAGTGGCCGTAATTGGAGCCCGAGGGGCTGTCGCCGCTCGATCCGCTGTCATGCTGCTGCTGGATGGCCCGCTGCTCGCGCGCATGCTTCGTCGCCATGTGGTGGCCGATCGCGCATCCGCCCAAGGCCCCGAGCACCGCGTGATGGCCTGCATAATGACCGGCGACGCCGCCGACCATGGCACCCTTTATGCAGCCCTTGGCCTGGGCCGGCGGGGCCAGGCCAAACCGGCTGCGAGCAGAACGGCAAAACCGGCCGATAGCATCATGATCTTCATCTGAGCCTCCTCAATCTGGTCTGATTGCGCCTTGGCGACAACACGCGCCAGCGGCGCAGGTTCAATTTTCAGTTTCGTCGGCATCCGGCCCCGAGAATGGCGCGTTGCGATCGAGGCGCCTCGTGACTACCTTATGCAGCTTGGGCTGCCGCCCGCGGAAACAACCATGGAGCACCCGATCCCGCGCCACATCCGGCTCACCTCCCACCCGGGGAGCGCCGGCCAGGGCGCGGTCCCGCTGCGCTGGGGCGCCGCCGATCCCGGAGAGCGCGGACCGGTGGTGGCGAGCCCGGCCGAACCCGGCCGGCGCAACGCGATCGGCTCCTACTCCGGCGCTTACGGCCTTTATCGCGCATTGGCGGTAGCGACCAAGGCATTGGCGCGCGACCACCGCCCCGATCTGACCGACACCGCGCCCGCGGCCTTGATCGCGCCCAGCCCGCAATGGGCCGACCCGGCCCGGATCGTCTCGCTCGACCCGTGGGGCCATCTCGTCGGCGAGGCGTTCGCCCCGGCGATCCACGCCGGGATCGACGTGCGCCCGACGATCGCGATCACCACTGCGCATATCGCCATGCCGGAGATCCGCGAGCTGATCGCCGCCGGTAGTCTCGAGCCCGACGGGCGGGTGCTGCTCGACAATGGCGAGATCCGCGTCACCAAGGCGGCGATCGATTCGGTGTGGCATCTGCCGGGTTTGGCCGCGCGCTTTGGCGTCGCCGAGAGCGATCTCCGGCGCAGCCTGTTCGAGGAAACCGGCGGCATGTTCCCCGAGCTCGTCACCCGGCCCGATCTCGAAGTGCTGCTGCCGCCGATCGGCGGAACGACGGTCTATCTATTCGGCGAGGTCGAGCGGATCGCGGCGCCGCAGACCGTCATCGCCTGCCGCGTTCATGACGAATGCAACGGCTCGGACGTGTTCGGCTCGGACATCTGCACCTGCCGTCCCTACCTGGCGCACGGCGTCGAGGTCTGCGTCGCCACCGCCCAACAGGGTGGGGTCGGGGTCATCGTCTATAACCGTAAGGAGGGCCGCGCGCTCGGCGAGGTCACCAAGTTCCTCGTCTACAACGCGCGCAAGCGCCAGCCCGGCGGCGACCGCGCCGACACCTATTTCCACCGCACCGAATGCGTTGCCGGGGTGCAGGATCTGCGCTTTCAGGAATTGATGCCGGATGTGCTCCACTGGCTTGGGATCCGGCGGATCGACCGCTGGGTGTCGATGTCGAACCTGAAACGAGCGGCGCTCGAGGCGCAGGGGATCGAGGTGGTCGAGCAGGTGGCGATCCCCGACCGGCTGGTGCCGCCCGATGCAACGGTCGAGATCGAAGCGAAAAAGGCGGCCGGGTATTTCAGCCCGTTGGGTATCCCGGCTGCTGCGGCACTGCACAACGTCAAGGGCCGTGCGCTGGGTGAGTGAGGAGGCGGCGGGGGCGGCGTCGCTGCTGAGCGCCGCGGCGGTGCGCGAGCGCTGCCAGATCGTTTTCGCTGCGGCCGAACGTGGCGAAACCCGGCATTTCCGCCTCGATTGCGGCCGTCTCAATATGGCTGCCGAGCGGGTCGCCACGGTGACCCGCCAGCGCTACCCCGATCTCGCCGTCCCCTATCACAGCCGCTGGCGGCATTTTTCGGCGGCGGGCATCGACCGTGGCGCGCTGGTGGCGCCTGGCGCGGATCCGTCTGAGCGGGCGCGGGCGCAAATCGAACTTGCTGTCGTCTCGGTCCTACTCGACGCCGGAGCGGGTCGAGGGTGGCGCTTTCGTGAAGCTGAGACCGACCAGGCGCTGTCCCGCTCCGAGGGTCTGGCGGTGGCCAGCCTTCGCGCCATGCAGCGGGGGCTGTTTTCCGCCGACCCGGGCGATCCGTGGCGCGCCGATGCCAAGGCGCTGGCGCGGATCACGCCGCAGCGCTTGGCCGGTGCGTTCCAGCATGGTCCAGGAAACCAGCTGCTTGGGCTCGACGCTCGCGCCGCGCTGCTGCGCCGATTGGGCGAGGTCTGCGCTGCCGATCCGGCAAGGTTCGGGACGGCGGCCCGTCCCGGATATCTCTACGATTATTGGCGGGCGCGCGGTGGACCGCTCCCAGCCGCCGAAATCCTGCGCACCCTGCTTGATGCGCTTGGGCCGATCTGGCCTGGCCGGATCAGCCTCGAGGGCGCGCCGCTCGGCGATTGCGGCCGGCACGCCGCGGTTCCGGGCGACGGCCTGGTGCCGTTTCACAAGCTCTCGCAATGGCTCGCCTACTCGCTGGTCGAGCCACTCGCGGCCGCGGGCGTGAAGGTCGACGGGCTCGACGGGCTGACCGGCCTCGCCGAATACAGAAATGGCGGCCTGTTTCTCGATTGCGGCGTGATTGACCCGCGCGATCCCGCCCTCCTGCAGGTTCCCCTCGATGCGCTGAGCGAGCCGGTCGTCGAGTGGCGGGCCCTGACCGTCGCATTGCTCGATCGCCTGGCGCCGCTGGTGCGCGCGCGACTCGGCAAGGGCGAGCGCGATTTCCCGCTCGCCTGCGTGCTCGAGGGCGGCAGCTGGGCCGCCGGGCGCGAGATCGCCTTCGAGCGCCGGCCGGACGGCGGCGCGCCCTTAAAAATAGTCAGCGACGGGACCTTGTTCTAGGAGCATTTCCGATGCAGCAGCAACGAGCGGGGTTGACCGTCGTCGACCACCCGCTGGTCCAGCACAAATTGTCCTTGATGCGTGACCGCGACACCTCGACCGCCGAGTTCCGCCGGCTGCTGCGCGAGATCAGCCTGCTGTTAGCCTATGAGGCGACCCGCGAACTGCCGCTCGAGCCGGCCGAGATCGATACTCCGCTCGAACGCGGGACGTTTCCGCGGCTGGCCGGCAAAAAGCTCTGCCTGGTGTCGATCCTGCGCGCCGGCAATGGCATTCTCGACGGCATGCTCGACCTCTTGCCGTCGGCGCGGGTCGGCCATATCGGCATCTACCGCGAACCGCACACCCTACAGGCGATCGAGTATTATCTGAAACTGCCGGACGATCTGGCCGAGCGCGACGCGATCCTGGTCGATCCGATGCTGGCCACCGGCAATTCGGCGGTGGCGGCGGTCTCCCGCCTGGTCGAACTGAGGGCGCGCTCGATCAAGATCGTCTGTCTGGTCGCCGCACCCGAAGGGATCGACAAGGTTTTGGGAGTTTTCCCGCAGGTGCCGATCGTCGCCGCGGCGCTCGACCGCTGCCTCGACAGCCATGGCTACATCCTGCCCGGCCTCGGCGACGCCGGCGACCGTCTCTATGGGACCAAGTAGCCGGCCGTTCGGGACAAAGTCGTGGGGCTACTGGCCCCGGCCGCACCAGCACTGGCGAAAATCCGCCGGCACGATGTGGCCGGTGGCGCAGTCATTGGCCCGGACCTCGTCGGCGCCGCCGCGATTCTCGGTCCAATAGACCGGGCTCGAGACCGCGAACAACGTGCGCCACTCGGCGCGGTCCGCGGGCACGGTCGTGATCATCGCGTAGAGCCGCTCGAGGTTCGGCAGATTGACCCGCGGCAGGCGCCATTCATGGCTGAAAGTATATTCCACCTGCCAGCGGAGCGGGATCGCGGCGTCAGCCTCGCCGAGGTTGGTCACGCCGTAAGTGGTCTCGTCGAGGATGGTTCCCGCCCGGTCGAAGTCGACGGTGCGGAACGCCGGGTTCTGACCGAAAATCGGGCTCAGCGCCGGGGTGATCAGGGTAAACCCGAAATATTGGCCTCGGTCGCCGATCAGCCGGAAATCGTCCATGTGAGTGTGGCCGGCGAAGCTCGCCCGAATCGTGCCGGCAAAGCGGCGCATCAGATCGGCGAAGGGCGCCGCATAGCGGCCCCGCCACATCGGGATAATCTTGTCCGGGCATGCGCCTCGGCGCCAGGTGGCGTAGCCGTCGATGCCGGGCGGGATGTGATAGACGAGCCACACCGGCTGATGCGCCCGGCGCGCCGCGGTGAGCTCGACCTGGAGCCAGCTCAGGGTCGCCCGGCCGGGGTCGGCGCCGGATTGCGGGCCGCATTTATTCTGATAGTTTCGCGAAAAGAATATCGTATTTGCGAGCAATATCCGCAGCCCGTCCACCGTGGCCTCGGCATTGCCGTAGCTGGTCCATCCTTGCGCCAGCCCGGGCTCGGTTCCGGCATCGCCGAGAAGCGCGCGCACGATCGGCAAAGTGTCGGCGAGGAACGGCCCGTTTGGCTGCAGCCGGTGATCGCCGCAATCGGCGTCGTTGTTGCCGAGCACCGGCAAGATCGGCGTCGCCGGAAAATCGCGCTCAAACTGCAATGCCAGAAACTGCATCGTGCGGCGGACAAAGCGGCGATAGGCCGCATCCGAGTGGTCATGCGCCGCGGCGTCGAATTTGTTGCGGAACTGGTGCGCGAGGAAATCGCCCGGCAGCAGCACCATGTCCGGCCGCGGCAGGGTTCGCTTGATTTGCTGGATCGCCGAGCGCAATAGCGGCCAGTTGGTGTCGCTGCCGTAACGGCTGGGCTTCTGGCTGCCGGCGCTGGTGAAAATCGCCTGCCATTGCGCCGGCTCGGCCGCGGCCAGCCGATCGACCAGCCCCGGCTCGGCCATCGGATCGAAATGGATATCCGACAGCACCAGCAGCCGCCCCGCGGCGGCTGCGGCGTCCACCGCCCGGCTCGGGGCCGCGGCGAGCAAAACCGCCGCAAGTACCCACACGGCGGCGCGCAACAACATCCCGGCCGACCCTGGGCATCTCACCGAGGTGCGCCGGCGCTGGGCTATGGCTCGCCACGCTGAGACGTGGCGGCCGGAGGGTGCAATCGGATCCGCCCGCCGCACCTCTCGCAGCGCCGCACCGCCCGATCGGCTCAATGAAACGCCGGCTTGACCTTTTCGCACAAGAGTTGCAGCGATTTCAGCACCCGCTCGTTGGGGATCTTGGTGCCGCAATTCATCTCGGCGAGGATGCCGTCGAGGCCCAGCTCCTGCTGTAGGCCCATCAGCCGGTCGGTAACCTCTCCGGGGGTGCCGACGATGATCTTGTCGCGCAACGCCTCGTCATAGCTGATCGTCTGCAGCCGGCGGCCGCGCGCCGCCCGATCCTCGACCGCGCGCACCCCGGCCCGGCTCGCCGAGTCTTCGAGCCGCTCGCCGAGGTAGCGATAGAAATACATGATGCTCTCTTCCGGCTCCTCGCGGGCCTGTTGCGCGGTCTCGGCGACATAAACCGGGGCGCGCAGGAACACTTGGCCTTCGCCCGGATGGCCGGCGCCCTTGTACGCTTCGCGATAGGCGCGGATGTTCGGGGCCAACTCCTCGAGCGTGCCGAGACGCACCGCGACGAACACCCCATGGCCGAGCTTGCCGATCGCCGGAAAGGTGTCGGCGCTGTTGGCGGCGATGCGGATCTCCGGCCAGGGCTGCTGAAAGGGCTTCGGGGTCAGCCGGACATTGTCGTATTTGTAGTATTTGCCCGAATAGGAAAAACTGTCCTCGGTCCAGGCCCGCTTGAGGATTTCGAGCGTCTCGGCAAAGCGCTCGCGGCTCTCGCCATAGGGCACGCCATAGGCCTCGTAGGTGCGCGGAAAGCCGCTGCGGCCGACGCCGAAGATCAGCCGGCCCTCGCTGATCTGATCGACCGTGGCGGCCTCCTCGGCGATGCGCAGCGGATGGCACAGCGGCAAGACCTGGACCCCGGTGCCGATCCGCATCCGCTTGGTGCGCGCGGCGATGGCGCTGGCGATGGTCAACGGCGCCGAGCATACCGAGCGCTCCGGGGCGATGTGGATTTCGGCCAGCCACATCGCGTCGAGCCCCCAGCGTTCGGCGGCGTCGACCTGGGCGAACGACTCGGCGAACGCCGCCCTCTGGCTGGTTCCGGCCGGGCATTGAAACTCGTGAAACATCCCGAATTCAAACGGCATTCCGACTTCTCCTGTTTCCTGGTCCTGTTGCCCGGTGATGGCCCGCCCCACCGCCCGGCAGAACCGACCCCTCAAGTGCTGACGCAGACGGCGCTCGCAATTCGGCGTGCCGTTCGATGACCGTCGAGCAATCACCTTAGAATTGTCCGGGCGGCGATGCCAGACAAGAAGCACCCGGCTGCCGGCAATGGGTTATGCGGAAATCGCCGGCCGCGGGCCGCCGCCGGCCTGCGCCGGATCGGCGATTGTCGAGGTCTGGCCGGAAGTCCACACGCACGGTGAACATCCGGAAAAAGTTAAGTACGAAAGCTCGGGCCGGGCGGGCAGGTAAAAGAACTATCTGAGAATACGCCAGACGAAATCTGTTAAGATTTCGTTGAACAATTATTACCACTTTCTTGCATCTTACAAAAATCGATCACATGAGACCATTCTAAGTATTATTTAATTATTTTTCGCAAGCATAGCCAGTGTGGCAACCGCATCCCAATGGGGGCTGTCGCCCGGATTTAAACCCTGGCAACGGGCTAGCTATGCTTACATCTAATCTAACCGAGCTTTCAACGATACAGTCGGCAATCGAGGGCCACCTCGAGGCGACCGCTCGCGATCGGATCTCGTTACGGGTAAGACAAGATTTCGATAAATACGCGGCCATTCGACGCGCCCACGGCGATCTTCACTTAAATCAAGCGTTCGACCCCCGCTTCACGCTCTTCACGGATCGAGATTTCTGGATAATGGCCGGAGATAGACAGGGTCAGCCAATAGGGACCTATTGCGTCCGCAATCTCCTTATCCAGAATTTCTACTCCCTCGTCCGTTTCGCAATCCCTTTGGTTTGGAGGTCGACCGCGACCTGACGATCCAACTTTCAACCCCAATTGCAAAATCCCGCCGTTCGGGGGCCACGTCTTACACGGAGGCGGGTTGTGGATTCGCAGAGATCACCGGGGCTCATCCAGATTAGCCCACATTCTCCCCCGCCTTGGGCGGGCCATCGCGCTGCAAAACTGGCCCCTAGATTACGACACCGGGATGATACGCGATAATCCAGGGGACAGCGAGAGGATGTCCGATCGCAAGGCGTCATTTATGGGGAAGCGGATCTACGGGTTCGCCCGCGTCTGTCAATTGGTTCACGGATGGTTTCCGCCGGAAGGTCGCCAGGCGACTGTGCACCTCTGCCACTCCACACGAGTTGAGGCCGTCGCATCCCTTGCCGCGAGCTCGTTGCAACCCGAGCGAGCCTCCTACTGCATTTCGAGCCCGAACTCACGCTCATTTATCAGCGCGAGAATGTGGTCGACGCGCCGCCCGTCATTGGCGAGCGGTAAGAGCAACCTGGCATACGAATAGGCGACGCGGTCCTCGGTAACATTGATCAAATGATATCTGCTGCAGCCGGTCAGGACGACCTCCCGATAATCCTCCAGGGCGTTTTCACGCATCAGTCCCATAGGCATTTGGCCGAGACTCTTCTCCGTGTAACCCGTGCCATAGGAGTTGGCCGCCCCCCAGAGGCGGAACCGATAACCAGTTGGCTCAGACTCGGAGGTGTCGAGAACGTGGGCTCTCCCCCCGGTTGTAGTGAGCACACCAAGGGCTGAGAGGGATTTAATCGATGGCAGAAATACGCCACGGCAGGCGCTTCGCCAAACTTTTAGGACCGAGCCGACCCAGGCATCCGCCTTCGCGATCGAAGTGACCGGGCGAGACAGCCGTCTTGAGCAGTCTTCCTGAAATACCCGGAGGGACATGCCATCGCGGCCCCGGAAGGACCGAACTTGACCCGTGCCGACGCGAGGAGAAGGGGCTTGCCGTTTTCGCGGCGGAACGGCCGGTCCTTTCGCGGCTGCCGGGAAGGACAACCCAAGCGAGCCTCCCGCCCCGAGGATAGCCTCAACGCGCTTCAATCCCGCTCTGAGAGTAAAAAATATCTCATACTGCGCGGAAGCTACCTCGCGGTCTAGGAGCGCCAACACCAAGCGGCTGGGCGCGCGCCTAGCGATCTCGTAGAACGCACCAAAGGCCGCTAAGTGCGACACGGTGGTCGGGTCTAGCGTAATAACTAGAGCGTCCCGGAGAGGGCGCATGTGCACAAATCCGAACTCTCGAATGGCGCGGTCGATAGGTTCAAAGTCGCCCGCGGAGACGCCGATCCTCTCTGCAAGGCAGAACCGGTCAGCTGCTAAGTGCCGTCCGGAATTATCAAACAGCGATGCCAATTTTCCAACACGCATATCTCTGCATCCCGCCATTGCTGATTGTCAAACGCGCGGGTCTGTCGAATTCCACATACCCTGAGTGCGGCGCGCCTCGATCAGGACATAATATAAACACAAACAGGTCACAGCCGCGCGTCCAAACTGCGTCAGCCGCAAGCCCTAAGCAATCATTGCGGTTCCGTTTAACTATGTACGGTTGTATGGATTAATATATATCCATCCGAGCAGAGGTCGCGAGTTTCGGTCGCGAACGCCTCAGTTCAACCCACCGATAACATCGGCACTTTGCTTATCATCGGGTGGTCGTCAGGAAGAACAACCCAGACGTATCTCTTACCGACGGCGGCCGAAAGGAGGGAAGGTGTGTCCAAGGTCAGTATTTGCGCCGGTCCGGAATATTCCGCACGGATGCGATCTCTATACACCCCCGCGCATTTTCCACAAAAGCAGAAGCGGGCTACCCCAATCTGCAAACCGACCACATCGTGGCATTCAAGGCAATGGAGGAGCTTCATAAGCGACCGGGAGCTCTGTAGCATCAGTCGCTACTTTGCCCAAAAGGGTTAAGTTAGGCAAGGGGCTGGGCGCATAGCGAGTGTTGGCCTTAGGGCCTCCATTGCGGGTCGCTGGGGGATCGGGCGCACGAAAGCGCGTCCCGCGCGGCAGCGGGCGCTCGCATAGATGACTATTGCCCCTCCGGCTGACAAAACAGGATATAGGGCAGGCGCCTCGACGAGAAGAGCGAGGGTAACGTAATATATTTCGGCACCATCCTCCAGCTAATGGAGTGCATCTGGACAATGAAATTGGTTATGATATCACCTGAGAAAGGCAGATCGACACGTTCGGTGAAATTACATGCAAATTCACAGAATTCTTCGAAGACCGGGTGTCCACTTAATACACTCATACAGCCAAGCCCCATAAGTGGTTCAGTGAACGATCTTACCGATCGACCATCCAGAATGAGGCTTTCCAATGTCAGCAGCGCAGTTCGTGGATTGTCACAACCAACGATGTTATAACGGATGCGCCTTCGTTCGGTAATAGCCGATATAAAATACCGTTTACTATCTAGTATATTTGTCACCTCCAAGAGGCGATGTGCCATAATCCAGAAATTTCCTAGGTCAAGAGCTTTTTGCTGCCGCCGCCGGTTCTTCCGCCTCCGTGCGCAACTCTTTCAGCAGCAGCCTGAGAGCGGCGTCGACAATAACCAGGGTGGCCCTCACCTCACATCGGGCTCGCCCTCGCAATTCAGTCGATGCGGAGCGGACGAAAGCTAGCGCGTTTTCGATCCCGAGCGCAATTCCGTCTTCCCACCTGGTCATAGCCACCCCAGCCTCCCCCAAGGTCCAGCTCGCCCCGGGTGCGGGTGGCGATCACGGCATCATTGCGGCGCTGCGTCAATGATCTGTCTCGATCTCGTCTTATTGGCGTCCGAACGGTATGAAATCTAAACATAGCTTAAGCCGTATTTCCGAGCGCAGCGGGAGGGTGCGTTGCTGATACGCCGGAAAGCGGGAGAAGGCCGCGATGACCCCGGTCGTTTTCCGAGCTCGACGACTATTTCGACATGCCGGTCAACACCTATTCGGCCGGGATGCGCGCCCGGCTCGCCTTTGCCGCCTGTCTCGCCATCGACTTCGACGTCTATCTGATCGACGAGGTGACCGAGATCGGCGATCAGCGTTTTCGCCGCAAATGCGCCGCGGCGTTCCGCGAGCGCATGGCTCGCTCCGACATCATCCTGGCGACCCACAACCCGCAGACCTTGCGGCAATATTGCGACCGTGGCGCGGTGCTCGCCGATGGCGCGCTGTTCCTTTACGACGACATCGGCACGGCGCTCAGCCGCTACCATCGCATCCTGCACGAGCGCAATTGATGGGCGCGCCGCAAGCCATGGCCGAGCCCGCCGCCGAAGCCCGCCCAAGCCAAGCCGCAGCGCCGCCGCCTAGCGCAATCGTCGCATTGCCGAACGAGGCTGCGTTGCCGGTCCGCGCCAGCAGCAATGGCGGGCTCGCGGTCTGGCGCGGCCGCCCCGCGGCGGCGTGGGCCGGGGCCGCGGCGCCGCGCCGGCGTCTGTCTTTCGGTTTTGTCGCGTTCGTGCTGATCGTGGCGCTGCCGGTGACGCTCGCCGCGATCTATTACTTTTTCATCGCCGCCGACCAGTATGTCGCCGAATTCCGCTTTGGCCTGCGCTCCGCCGAACCGGTGCGCGCCGAATTCGGGCTCCCTGTTTCAGGCCGGCGCCGGGCAAACCCGGATCGGGCTGGATTCCTACGTCGTCGTCCAATACATCGCCAGCCGCGCGATCATCGACGATCTCGATAAGACCATCGACGTGCGGCGGATGTTTTCGTCGCCCAAAGCCGATTGGCTGGCCCGGCTGCATCTGCCGGCGCCGATCGAGGACGTCGTCACCTATTGGCGCGGCCAGGTGGATGCGTTCTTCGACCCGACCAACGGCACCATCGTGGTCAAGGCCCGCGCCTTTACCCCCGAAGACGCGCTCAGGCTGGCGCAGGGAATCCTCGCCTCCTCCGAGCGCCTGGTCAATGATCTGTCGGCCCGGGCGCGCCGCGACGCGCTGCGCGATTCGCAGCATGACGTGCGCCGGACCGAGCAACGCCTCGCCGCAGCACTCGTCAAGCTGCGCCAGTTTCGCGACAAGGAAGGGGTGATCGACCCGCGCAAGCAGGCCGATGCGAGCGCCGCGCTCGACGGGCGGGTTCGCGACGATCTGGTTCGCGCCGATACGCAACTCTCGACGCTCCAGCAATACCTGCAAGCCGACGCGCCGGCGCTGAAGCTGCTCCAGGCGCGCATCCAGGCCCTCGAGGCGCAGCGCAAGACGATCGAGAGCGAGGTCACCGACAACGCCGCCAGCAATTCGCAGGCCCTGTCGCGGATCATGGGCTCTTACGAGGAGCTCGAAAGCGAGCGCAGCTTCGCCGAAACCGCGTATCGGCACGCGCTCGAGGCGCTCGACCGCGCGCGCATGAATGCCGACCGCCAGCACCTCTATATCGCTGACTTCGTCCAGCCGCAGCTGCCCGAGGAGGCGCTGTACCCGCGCCGCCTGCGTTCGATCGGCATCGTCTTTCTGATCGCCTTCGCCGCCTGGGCGATCGGCTGCCTGACGGTCCGTTCGGTGCGGGACCACCTCTAGGGTGGCGGGCGATATCCACAATCGCGGCAAGCGGGCCGCCGGCGATTTCGGGCTAGCCCTCGGTCGGAGAGACAAATCATGGCGACGGTAGAGTTCGAAGCATCCCGCCCCGAGCTCTTTGCCGCCGCAGCCTTCGACCGGGCCCTTCGTTCGGTCGGCCGGGGTTCGCGGCCGCGGCTCGCCCTGGTCTCGACCTACAACGAGCTGTGCGGCATCGCCGCCTACACTCGCAGCCTCGAAAAGCAGCTGGCCGACGCCTTCGAGGTAACGGTATTCGATCTCAATCAATATCTGCTGCGCAGCAATCACCGCCGCGTGCGCAAGTTCGGCGACCGGCATATTCAAGAGATTTGTCGAGAGCTGCGAGATTTTGACGCCGTCAACCTCCAGCTCGAGCATGGGACGTTAGGGCTCTCCGGTCACGACATCTATCGCAGGTTCAGCTGGCTGGTGCGGGCATCGCCGCGGATCTCGGTGACGTTTCATACCATGTTTCAGCCAGAAGCCTTTGACTTCCGAGCATATCTGAGGGAACTGGTCAGGTTCAATCTGGCCAAGGCGGCGGCGCTGCGCGCGAGCTATCTGCGCACCCATCTGCTGTCGGCCGGGATTGCCGGCCGGTTGCGCCGCGCGCAACGCTTCAAGCCGGTGTCGGTCATCGTTCATACCCGACGCGATCTGGCGCAGATGAAATTCGTGCACGGCATGCGCGACATCTACGATCACCCGCTGTCGTTTCTGAGCGACGATGAGGCCGATGACATTCGCCGCGACGCCTCGCGCAGCAGGTTCACCATCCTCGACCAGGTCCCGAAGAACGGCAAGCTGATCGGCGTGTTCGGCTTTCTGGGGCGATACAAGGGGTTCGATACCGTCATCCGGGCCCTGCACCACCTGCCTGGGGATTATCATCTGCTGATTTTCGGCGGCGTCCACCCCAACGAAATCAGGCCGCACCAGCCGATCGACCCGGTCGTCTCCTCGCTGTTCGACGCCGGGTATGTCGACACCAGCATCGCCGAGCGCGGCCGGGTCGTCAGCGGCGCCGGCGCGCCGGCGGTGTCGCTCGCGGTCGACGGGTCGATGCGCGACCTCCTGGTCGAGCACCCCAAGGATCTGTCGCAGCGCATCCATTTCCTCGGGGCCACCAGCGACAGTGATTTTCTCGCCGGCATGGCGATCTGCGACACCGTGGTCTTTCCCTATCTCGAGGTCGGGCAGTCCTCCTCCGGTCCGATCTCGCAGGCGCTCGAACTCGGCTGCCGGGTCATCGCCTCGCGCACCCATACCTTTTTGCAACTCGACCGCTATCACCGCAACGCCATCGAGTTCTTCGATATCGGCAATCACCTCGAACTCGCCGCGCAAATCCTGGCGCGTCCGCAATACGACGCGAACCAGCGTCTCTTATCCTTCAATGTCGAAACCAACAAGGCAACCTATCTCGCCGCCAACGGCGCCGCCGGTCCGACATCCAAGATCCGGCGCCCAAGGTCCGGCGTCCCCGATCCGGCCCAAGATCCCGGCTGCCGCGGGCGCCTCGCATTGTTTGGCCGGATCCGCAGCAGACAGGCTTGATCGGCCCGCGCCGGCCGGTCGAGCACCGGGGCGACCCGCCGGCGGCATCGTTGACCGGGCAAAAGTGCTGCCCAGCCGCCCGCCTGGCGCGGCGCCGAGATGGTCGGTGGAGCCAAATGGAAGACCGCGGTCCGCCGAACGCACGCTGCCCCGTCGCGCGAGGTCGCCTCGGCGACGGTGAGGACCGGTTGACGCGAATTCGGTCGAGGTGCGATCCTCAGCGCAGCAGACCAGCCTTCGAGGCAAAACTTGCAAAGCTGCGGGGCCGGCTTATCATGCGTCCCGGTGACTGCCATCAGCGGCAACCACGGGTTGCGGGCGTAGCTCAGGGGTAGAGCACAACCTTGCCAAGGTTGGGGTCGAGGGTTCGAATCCCTTCGCCCGCTCCAAAATATCTTAGATATTTCAAGCGGATAAGAGCGGCCCTTCGGGGCCGTTTTTGCTTCCCCGGCCCCGATGCGAAAGCCCGGGAAGCAGGGGGAAGCAGCGGAAAGCAGGAAGCAGTAGGCTTTCGGCTACGTTCGGCATGTATGCAGCCCCCAAATCCCGGCTTTTCGCCCGCGCAGGACGCTGTAATGAGAACGGTCGCGTACCAGAGCGAAGGCTCGCGCCGGACGTCGCCGGGCTTCCCCGAAAGCCGAAGTAAGGGCGATTTTGCTTCCCCGGGCGCTTCCCCGGCGCCGACTGCGAAGCGGCTACGAAGCTCATCGCTCAGCGCCCCCGTCTGCTAGCCGCATCGGGAGCACGAGCCGCAGCGAGTTTGGCAGCCGCACAAATCCATGCGACGCATAGAAACCTGCCGCCGCAGAAGAGGACCCCGCCAGCGGGACCGCTGGCGCCGGGCCGTTAGTTGGAAGCGCCGCCGTTCCGACCTCCTGAAATCATTAAGCTACAAGGGGTTGCTGCGGCTGTGGGTATGTGGGCAACGCGCTAGCGTTGTCCAAGCGCAGCGTCATATCCACAGCCTCTGCGCCGAGCGCGCCGCCGGCGCCGTCGCGCCAGACCGCCATCGGTGTCCGGTTCGCCAGCGCCTGATGCGGACGCCGGTGATTATAAAAGGCCAGCCATGCGCCGATCCCGGCTTTGGCCTCGCGGCCGTCGGCGTAGCCTTTGAGGTAGATGTCCTCGTATTTCAGGCTGCGCCACAGCCGCTCGATGAACACGTTGTCGATCCAGCGGCCCCGGCCGTCCATCGAGATGCGGCTGCCGGCTGCCGCCAGCATGCCGGTAAACTCACCGCTGGTGAATTGGCTGCCCTGGTCGGTGTTGAAGATTTCCGGCTTGCCGAACCGCGCGAGCGCCTCCTCCAGCGCCGCAAGGCAGAACGTGACATCCATTGTGTTCGACAGCCGCCAGGCCAGGACCGCCCGGCTGGCCCAGTCGATGATTGCCACCAGGTAGAGAAACCCTTCGCCCGATCGGGATGTAGGTGATATCGGCCGCCCAGACATGGTTCGGCCGCTCGATGACCAGGTTGCCCAAGAGATACGGAAAGATCTTGTGACCTGGCGCCGGTTTTGTCGTGCGCGGTTTGGGCCCCAGCGCGGCGATGGCCATCCGCCGCATCAGCCGCTGCACCGGCTTGCGGTTGATCCTCTGCCCCTCGGCCCGCAGCAGCGCCGTCATCCGCCGCGAGCCGAGAAACGGCCAGGCCGTGTAGAGCTCGTCGATCCGATGCATCAGCAAGAGATCGTTGTCGTTGGCCGGGCGCGGTGTCCGGTAGACGCCGGAGCGCATCCGCTCCGTCTACCACGACGGAACAACTCCCGCCCCAACTACGCCCCTGGTCCCAAATCCGGGGTCCACTTCAGTCCTTCCCCAAGTGCCGAGAGCTACTGAACGACCCCCAAATCGTCGCCATCCTTGCGGAGAATGGATCACCCGGAAAGTGGGCATTTGATCAGCTCGCACCGCTTCGACAATCGCTATGCCGGATTTATGAAGGCGTGCCTGATCGACGCCGGGAGTGTCGTTTGGCACATTAAGGCGAAACATCGCGTTGTCGTCATAGTATCGGTAGCGCATCGCTCGCTGTTGTCCATCTTCGCAAAGCATCAAAACATTCGTATTACCTCCACCCTGGCCAAGTATACGACGAAGAACTTCTCCGGCATCCCGTGGAAAGGCTTATGCCGTTATTTCCGGGGAACCAACATTTGGTAGGTGAAGGGGGTGTGGCCGGCGGCGATGGCGAGTAGCGAACGGAAGGCGGCGTGCCGGGTTTGGCGGCGGTTGAATCGGAAGACGAATTCGTCGAGGTAGGATTGGAGATGGCGGCGACGCAGGCCGTGATAGACGCCCAAAGCCCAGACCTTGAGGTTGGAGAAGATGCGGTGCACCCAAGGCAGGACGACATGGGCGGCCATCTTGCCGATGACGTGAGGATCGTGGCCGACGCCGGGCGCGCCGGGATAGGCGGACCATCCGTCGGTCCTGGCGGTGGTTCCCGGGGCGAGGTTGTCGGCGATAAAGGGATGCAGGCTGGCGGCCGAGTAGTCGGGCACCTCGGCGAGCCGGACGCGGCCCGGACCGGCGCCGCCATCCTCGACCTCGACGGCGCCGACGACCAGCATCTTGCCCTGGTGGCTGCGTCCGCCGCCGCCGGTCACAGGATCGTTCTTGCTGCGGCAGGCGATCTCGGTCTCATCGACCTCGACCAGACCGGCGAGCGGGCTGCGGTCAGGCGCCACCATGCTGCGGCGCAGCTTGGCGCAGATCAGCCAGGCCGTCTTGTAGGAGCCGAGGGCGAGCTGACGTTGCAGTTGCCAGGCCGAGATGCCGTTGGAGTGGGTGGCCATCAGATAGGCCGCCCAGAACCAGATGGTCAGCGACAGTTTGGAGTGGTGCATGATGGTGCCGGCGGTCACCGAGGTCTGCTTGCCGCAGGCGGCGCATTCCCAGGTCCACGGCTTGGTCTGCAGTTCCCAGGCCTTGGCCTTGCCGCAGGCGCGACAGACGAAGCCCTCGGGCCAGCGTGCCGCGAACAGGTATCTGACGCAGGCGGCCTGATCCGGGAAGCGCTGCTGGAACTCCATCAGGGAGCGGGGAAAATCGGTCATGCCGGCCTCGCGAGAGCAGATGTTCGATGTTTGTTCCTAACACCGATCCGCCCGCTCCACCACAACTAATTGATCCACCGGACGCAGAGGGATAAGCCTTCCCGTGGAAATTCAATTTGAAACCTAAACTCCCCCGTAAAGGATTCGAGCCCCGTCCATGCCGCTCTTGCGACGGAAGTCGGCATACGCTCGCACACCTCGCAAATCGGTTGTCGCGAGAGCGGTCGCCGCTTGATCTGCAACACCAAGAATTTCCATGTCTTTCGGCGCGCGCGCCCGGTTCTGTTCGGCGAAGTAGGCTTCGTATTCCCTCAAGAGAGGCTCGTCGAGAGCGGTTCCCTGTCGCCAGAGGCGACGAAAGACTGTAGCTACCCCATTAGCAGGCTGTTGAAGGAGTCGGTGGCGTCGGAGGCGGAGGCGTGATTCTCTCGCTGTTGGGTATTCGTCGAGGGGAACGATGCGGGGATCGGACCAGCGGCCGGGAGAGCTGTTCTCGTATGTCGATCTTGAGCAGCGGATACGGCTCGACCATCCGCTGCGCGCCATACGGGCGCTGACGGACACGGCCCTGGCGGCGCTATCGGGCGAATTCGCGGCGTTGTATTCCGGGATGGGCCGACCTTCAATCGCGCCCGAGATGCTGTTGCGGGCGATGCAGTTGAGGAGCGGCCGATCCGCCGCCTCGGCATCACCCGCCGCGCCCTGCTCGAGGAACTCGACCGGCCGCATCTCAAGCCCTTGCCCAGCGAGCCCTATGCCTTTGCCGAATGGCGGCTGCGCCGGGTCGGCATCGATTACCACGTCGAAGGTCGAGGCGCACTTCTACAGCGTGCCCTACCGCTTCGCCCGCAGCGAAGTCGAGGTGTGGCTGACGCCGCGCACCGTCGAGGTCTTTCTCAAAGGCGAGCGAATTGCCGCGCATCTGCGCTCCAGCGGCAATCATCGGCACACCACCGTGCCCGAGCACATGCCGTCGAGCCACCGGCGGTACGCCGATTAGACCGTCGAGCGCATTCGCCGCGAGGCCGCTGCGATCGGTCCGGCGACGATTGCCTTGTGCGAGCTGATTCTGGAGCGCCGGCCGCATCCTGAGCAGGGCTTCCGCTCCTGCCTCGGCATCGTGCGCCTGGTGCGGCCGTTCGGCGCCGATCGGGTCGAAGCGGCGGCGATGCGCGCCATCGAGATCGGCACGCTGACTTACGGTTCGATGCGCTCGATCCTCGACAACAAGCTCGATCGCCAATCCGCCCATAGCCGGCCCGCCGACACCGTTCCGGTGCTCCACCCCAACATCCGCGGCCCGCGCTACTACCATTAACTGAACCGCGCCGGGTTTCCCGGAGGCTCCAATCCTTGAGAGGATGGAGCGATGGAGAAGCAGAAATCGTCGGTTCGGTATGCACCTGAGGTCCGCGAGCGGGCGGTGCGGATGGTGTTGGAACACGGGGGCAGTCATGCCTCACAATGGGAAGCGATCGCGTCGATCGCCGCGAAGATCGGCTGTTCGGGCGAGACGCTGCGCAAATGGGTGCGGCAGGCGGAGCGGGACCACGGCCTGCGGGCCGGTCCGACGAGCGCGGAGCAGGCGCGGATCAAGGCCCTGGAGCGGGAGAACCGTGAGCTGCGCCAGGCGAACGAGATCCTGCGCAAGGCCTCGGCTTATTTTGCGATGGCGGAGCTCGACCGCCGCTCGAAGCCATGATCGTCTTCATCGACGATCACCGCCCGGTCTATGGGGTCGAGCCGATCTGCCATGTGCTGCCGATCGCTCCGTCGACTTACTACGAGCATGCCGCCCGGCGGCGCGACCCCGCGCGCTTGCCGGCCCGAGGGCGGCGGGACGCGATCCTGCGATCCGAGATCCGCCGGGTCTGGGAGGGGAATTTCCGGGTCTACGGCGTGCGCAAGGTCTGGCGGCAGCTCGGCCGCGAAGGGATCGCGGTGGCGCGCTGCACGACCGCCCGGCTGATGCGACAGATGGGGCTGTCGGGCGCGATCCGCGGCAAAGCAATAAAGACGACAATCGGCAATCCCGCCGTACCCTGCCCGCGCGACAAGGTGAACCGCCAGTTCCGGGTACCGCGGCCGAATGCGCTGTGGGTGGCGGACTTCACCTATGTCACGACCTGGCAGGGGTTTGTCTACGTCGCCTTCGTCATCGATGCCTTCGCCCGCCGCATCGTCGGCTGGCGGGTCTCGCGATCGGCCGAGACTGGCTTTGTCCTCGATGCTCTCGAACAGGCGCTCTACGACCGGCGTCCCTTCCTTCACGGCCTGGTGCACCATAGCGATCGTGGCAGCCAGTACGTCTCGATCCGCTATACCGAGCGGCTTGCCGAGGCCGGCATCGAGCCGTCGGTCGGCAGCGTCGGCGACAGCTACGACAATGCCCTGGCCGAGACGATGATCGGGCTCTTCAAGACCGAGGTGATCCGCCGGCGTGGTCCCTGGCGCCATGCCGAGGCGGTGGAGTTCGCTGCCCTCGAGTGGGTGGACTGGTTCAACCATCGGCGCCTGCTCGAGCCCATCGGCAACATCCCTCCCGCTGAAGCCGAGACGCGCTACTATGCTCAGATCGCCGGTCAGGCTATGGCCGCCTGACCCAAGCAAGATTGCCTCCGGGAAACCCGGCGCGGTTCAACCAGACAGGTCAGCAGGTGGTCAGCCGCTCGCTCAGCATCCAGCCGACCATCACCATCCGCTCGGGTTTCCCGGTCCGTGTGATGGTTACGCACGATCTCGTGCTCGAACCCTACCGCGCTTGAGGAGGTCCCCTTGGCCAAATTGAAGCTCGGCGTCATTGCCGACGAAAGGCCGGTGAAGCTGACGATCGAGCTTTCGGCTTCCATCCATCGCGATCTCGTCGCCTATGGTCAGGTGCTCGCGCGGGAGACCGGACAGGGCGCTGTCGAACCCGCCAAGTTGATCGCCCCGATGCTTCAGCGGTTCATGGCGGTCGATCGTGCCTTCGCCAAGCTCCGCCGCGGGTCGGTTCTCTCCGGACAAGCTCCGTGAACGCGCCTCGTCCCGGAGGAACGCGACGAAGCGCCCGACGGCAGGGTGCTCGAGCTCCGGCAGCCATGCCAGCGACATTTCCACCGACGCGCCGGGATCGTCGATCCGCTTGAACACCACTCCTGTGAACCCAGCCTCGGCGTGGCTGGCCGTGGCGAAGGTGATGCCGAATCCCGCGCTGACCAGAGCGAAGACGCTTTGCTTGCTGGCGGGATGTGCCTGGAACCGCGCGCTCTCCCCAAGGAAAGCAGCATAGAATTCCCGCGCAACCTGGCTCTCGTCCCAGCCCTGGACCAGGACGACCTCCTCTCGAAGCTCGGCCCAGCGCACCACGGACCGCCTCGCAAGCGGGTGAGCCGCCGGGAGCACTGCCATCAGCCGGTCGCGAAAGAGCGGCACGCTCGCGACGCGCGGCCACAAGGCCTGGCTCGCGGTGAGGACGACGTCCAGGTGTCGTTCCTCGACCTCTGCCACGAGGTTCTGGTTGCTCAGTTCCGCTACGGTCAGGATGATGTTCGGGTTCCTTGCCCGCCATCCGGACAGCAGGGCGAGGAGCGGTGTGCCGATTGGCGGCAGGCGAACGCCAAGGCGGATCTTCCCCACGTCGCCGGCTCCGCTTACGCTGCCGGAGCTCTTCAGGGCCTCCAGTTCGCCGAGCACGCGCCGCACATGCAGCATCACGGCCCGTCCACCGGGCGTAAGCCGGACCCCAGAATGCCCACGCTCGAACAGCGCCAGCCCGAGCTCGTCTTCGAGCCGCGCGACACGGTG